>NZ_SNVJ01000015.1 GCF_009829925.1 Teichococcus coralli | reverse complement strand
GGCTTCCCCCTCGGCGCGGCCGGCGCGGGCGGCGCCTATGCCAGGCAGGGTGGCGACGCGACCGGCTATGGCGGCGGCGGCGGCGCCGGCCGCAGCGGCACCGACGGCGGCGACGGCGGCAATTTCGGCGGCGGCGGCGGCGGCTCCAATGGCCTCGGCGGCAATGGCGGCTTCGGCGGCGGCGGCGGCGGCGGCTCGCAATCCTCGGCCGTGCTGGCGTTTGACGGCGGCACCGGCGGCTTCGGCGGCGGCGGCGGCAACCGCGCCCTGGGCGGCGCCGGGGGCGGCGCCGGCGGCTCGGACGGCTCGGGCGGCGGCGGCGCGGCCTTCGGCGGCGCGGTCTTCGTGCGGAACGGCGCCTCCCTGATCATCGGCGCCGGCGACTTCTCCGGCAGCGCGGTCACCGGCGGCGCGGCCGGCTCCACCGGCATCATCGCCGGCACGGCGGGCGCCGCGGCGGGCTCCGACCTGTTCCTGATGAGCGGCTCCACCGCCCGCTTCGCGCCCGGCGCCGGCAACACGGTCACGGTCAGCGGCACCATCGCCGACGACAGCGCCGCCAGCGTGGCGGCCGGCAGGGGCTACACGGCCGGCACGGCTGCGGGCGCCGCCGTGGCGGTGGATAGCGGCCTCGTGGTCTTCCAGCGCGCCAACACCTATGCCGGCGGCACCACCCTCGCCGGCGGCACGCTGCAGATCGGCAACACCTCCGCCCTCGGCACCGGCAACCTGGTGATGAGCGGCGGCACGCTGCAGGTGAACGTCAACGGCTACAACCGCACCGGGCCGGTCCTGCTCGGCCCCAGCGGCGGCACGATCGACACCTTCGGCCACGACGCCAGGATCTCGACCGCGATGGTCGGCCCCGGTGGCCTGGAGAAGACCGGCGCTGGAACGCTCACCCTCAACCTGGCGCAGCCCTATACCGGCGCAACCACCATTTCGGGCGGCACGCTCAATCTCACCGGGGCGGCTGACATCGCGGCGTCCTCCGGCGTGGCGCTCACCGCGCCGGGCGCGGCGCTGAACATCGCCACCGCTTCCGGCGCGCGCAGCGTGCGGCGCCTGGACGGCGTGGCGGGCAGCGCCGTCGCCCTGGGCGCGAACACCCTGACCGTGACGAACGGCGGCAGCTTCGCCGGCGCCATCGGCGGCAGCGGCGGCCTCACCGTCGCTGGCGGCGTGATGACGCTGGCGGGCGCCAACGCCTATGCCGGCGGCACGCTGGTGAATGCCGGCACCCTGGCCCTGGGCGGCGCGGGCGACATCTCCGCCTCCTCCGGCGTGACGCTGGCGACCCCTGCCGCGCGCCTCGACATCGCCACCGCCGCCGGAGTGCCCTCCATCCAGACGCTGAACGGCGTGGCCGGCAGCAAGGTGGCGCTGGGGGCCAACACCCTGGCCGTGACGGGCGGCGGCAGCTTCGCCGGCTCCATCGGCGGCAGCGGCGGCCTCACCGTCGCCGGCGGCGTGATGGCGCTGACGGGCGCCAGCACCTTCACCGGGGCCACCACCGTCGCCGGCGGCACGCTGGCGCTCGATGGCGCGGGCGACATCGCCTCCTCCTCGGGCGTGGCGCTGGCCGGCGCCGGCGCGGCGCTGGACATCTCCAACGCCGCCGGGAGCCGCAGCCTGCAAAGCCTGAGCGGCGTTGCGGGCAGCGGCGTGATGCTGGGCAGCAACACCCTGGACGTGGCGGGCGGCGGCAACTTCGCCGGCGCCATCATGGGCCCGGGCAGCCTCGCCGTCACCGGCGGCACGCTGACGCTGGCGGGCGCCAACACCTATGCCGGCACGACCCGGGTGGAAGCCGGAACGCTGGCCATCGCCGGTGCCGGCTCGGTGGCCGCCTCCTCCGGCCTTCTCCTGGCCAATGCCGGCGCGGGGCTGGACATCAGCGGCGCCACCGGTGCGGTCGCACTGAACACGTTGAACGGCGTGGCCGGCAGCGGCATCGCCCTCGGCGCGCAGCAGCTCCGGGTGCTCAACGGCGGCACCTTCGACGGCACCGCCGCCGGCACAGGCGGGCTGGAGATCGCCGGCGGCACCTTCACCCTCAACGGCGTCAACACCTATGCCGGCGTGACCTCCGTCACCGGTGGCATGCTGGTGCTGGGCGACGCGGCGCATCCCGCGGCGCGGACCGGCGGCGATGTCGGCGTCGCCCCGGGCGCGGCCCTCACCGGTGCCGGCAGCGTCGGCGGCGGGCTGGTCAATGCCGGCGTCGTGGCGCCGGGCGTGGCGGGGGCGCCGGGCACCCTGGCGGTCGGCGGCAACTACATCCAGACCTCCAGCGGCACCCTGCAGGTGGCGCTGACGCCGAGCGCTGCCTCCACCCTGGCCGTCGCCGGCACCGCCTCACTGGATGGCGGGCTGGACATCACCCCGGCCAGCGGCACCTATGCGCCGGACAGCCTCTACACCCTGCTCACCGCGCAGGGCGGCGTGGCCGGCAGCTTCGCCAGTCAGGCCGGCAGCATCGACGGCATGCAGCTGATCACGCTGTACCGGCCGAACCAGGTGGACCTGCTGCTCGCCTCGCTGCTGGTGGACCAGACAAAGCCGGTCTTCACGCAGGATGATCCCGCGGCCCGCGCTCCGGCCATCGTCTTCGCCGGCGGCACGCTGCAGCCCACCACCGACGCCACCTTCACCCAGCCGGTGGTGGTGAACAGCACCAGCGGCACGGTGGATACCACGGGCGGCAACGTCACCTTCGCGGGCGCCGTCAGCGGCGAGGGCGGGCTGACCACGGTGGGCAGCGGCGGAGTGAACCTGACGGGCGGCGCCAACCTCGCCGGCCCGCTGGTCATCACCGACGGCACCTTCTACGCCAACAGCCTGATCCAGGCCGCCTCGCTCGACGTGCAGGGCCCGGCGACGCTGCGCGGCACCGGCACCATCGCGGCGCCGACCACGATCGAGGGCAGGCTGGCGCCGGGCAACAGCCCGGGCACGCTGTTCTTCACCGCGCCGGTGACGCTGGCCGACAGCGCCACCCTCGCGCTCGACATCGACGGCACCGGCACGGGCAACGGCGCCGGCAACCACAGCCGCGTGGTGGTGCAGGGCGCGCCCTTCACCGCGGCCGGCACCATCACGCCGCTCCTGCGCGGCATCACCGGCTCGGCCACCAATGCCTACACCCCGTCGGTCGGCACCGGCTTCGCGGTGGTGCAGGCGGGCGCGGTGGAGGGCTCCTTCAGCGGCCTGGTGCAGCCCGAGGGGCTGGCCGCCGGCACGCGGATGGACGCCGTCTACCTGCCGGGCAGCCTCAACCTCTTCGTGACGCCGGGCTCCTACACCCAGCTTTCCCTGCTGGGCGTGCAGCAGACGCCGAACCAGCTCTCGGTCGGCCGGGCGCTGGACGCGCTGCGACCGGAGCCGGGGGTGCGGGCGAGCGCCGAGGTCGAGCAAGGACTGGCCGCCCTGTTCCCGCTCAACACGGCGCAGGTGCGGGACGCCACCATCCGCCTCGGCGGCGCCGTCTACGGCGACGCGCTGATGGCGGGCGTGGACAGCAACCGCCTCTTCGCCGGCGCGGTCAGCGAGCAGCAGGCGGCGCGCCGAGCCGACGGGGCGGTGACCAGCCGCGCCCTGACCGTCCAGCAGGGCCGCTTCACCACCTGGATCAGCGGCCTCGGGCAGACCTTCCACACCGGAAGCGAGAGCGGCACCACCGGCTATCACGCCTCCAGCGGCGGCGTGGCGGTCGGCCTGGAGGGCGGGCTGGGCAACGGCTTTAGCCTCGGCCTGGCGGCCGGCTACACGGCCGGCAGCGTCACCTCCTCCGCAACCGGCGGCGAGGCGGATACCAGCACCGGCCACGTGGCGGCCTATGGCAGCTACACCGGCCCGCTGTTCTTCGCGGATGCGCAGGTCGGCGGCAGCTTCGGGCAGCTCGACGTGGACCGGAACCTGGGCGCGCTCGGCATGACGGCGCATGCCTCGCCTTCCATGTCGAGCTTCGGCTCGGGGGTGGATGCGGGGGTGCACTACAAGCTGGGCGGCTGGACGCTGCAGCCGGGCCTCGGCTTCCGGATCGACTCGGTGAATCGCGACGGCGCCACCGAAAGCGGCGCCGGCGTGCTGGGCCTGAAGGTGGACAGCGAGAGCGTGACGGCCAGCCGCAGCACGCTCGGCCTGCGCGCCAGCACCGGCCTGCCGCTCTCCTCGGGCATGGTGCTGACCCCCGCGGTGCGCCTGCAGTGGGCGCATGAGTTCGGCGATGTCGCGACCAGCACCGATGCCACGCTGATCGGCGTCTCCTCCGTGCCGGTGCAGACCGCCACCGCCGCCACCGGGCGGGACCGCCTGCTGGGCGGCCTCGGCGCCAGCCTGACGATCAGCCCGCAGGCCTCGCTGTACCTCAACTACAGCGTGGACCTGCGGAGCAACTACACCGGCCAGGCTGTCGGCGGCGGCCTGCGCTGGGCCTGGTGAGCCACTGGCCGGGGCCCCGCAGGCGCCCCGGCCACCACCCGTTGCCCGCGGCACTTCCGTGGCGCGCCCGGAGTTCCTGCTGGACAAGCCAGGGTTGCGGCGCCAGATGACGCGGCGCGGGAACGCGGCGGTTGCATCCCTCGCGCTTTCCGCACCCCGGCCTTGCCGGATGAGCTTTCTTTTTTCTTTCAGGCGCCCGTCCAAAGGCGGTTCGCCGCAGGAGTGCCGCCCCATGGCCGACGCTTCCCCCGCTCCCGCCAAGACGGCTTCGCAGCCCGCTTCGGGCATGCCGCCCCTGTTCGGGCGCGTCGAGCCGCTGGATCCCGCCCGCCATGGCGGCCTGCGCCTGGACCGCGCCGCCGGCCTCGGCTTCGCCGCACGTGCCAATGCCGTGCCGCTCAGCATCGTCGAACTGCCCCTCGCGGCCCGCCACTTCCCGATCGTCTTCGCCACCGGCCCGCTGCCGATGCCGCTCGCGGTGCTGGGCTACCGCACCGGCGAGAACCTGTTCGTGGACGAGAAGGGGAATTGGCGCGCCGGCACATACCTGCCGGCCTACCTGCGCGCCTATCCCTTCATCTTCCTGCAGGCGGAGGGTGGCACGCAGCTGCATCTCGGCATCGAGCCGGACGCCCCGGCGCTGCATACCGGCTCGGGAGACCCGCTTTTCGAGGAGGGCAAGCCCAGCACGTTCCTGCAGGAGATGCTGCGCTTCTGCTCCGACTATCGCGCCAGCCTGGAGGAGACGCAGCGCTTCGCCGAGGCGCTGAAGGCGGCGGAGGTGCTGGAGCAGCAGGAGGCCCGCGTGGAATTCCGCAGCGGCGGCAGCGCGCGGCTCAACGGCTTCCTGATGATGAACCCGAAGCGGTTCGAGGAACTGCCGGACGAGACCATCCTGGCGTGGCGCAAGCGCCATTGGCTGGGCGCCGCCTATGCCGTCATGCATGCCGGCGGCTCCTGGAGCAGCGTGCTCGACCTGGCCGAGACCAAGCCGGCCTGACGCGCCGCGGCACGAGGCCCAGGATGCTTCCGATGATCCAGGCGCCGCTCGCCCGGGTGCTCGCCGCCGCGCTGCTCCCGATGCTTGCGGCCGCGTAGCCTTCCCCCTCGGCGGCAGGCAGGCCCGCCGCTCCGGCCGCGGCGCCAGCGCCATTGCCGGAGCGCATCTCCTTTAGCTAGGGCGACTGGGGCGCGGCCAGCCCTCGCGCCTGATTGTCGCCGTGCCCGCCAGCATCCTCGTGCCGGGCATGGCCCGTCTGCCGCGGGAGGAGGGGAGGCCGGCGGTGCCGCCGCAACTGCGCGCCCGCACGCCGACGCGTTGCCCGCTGGAGATGGCGCCGACCGGGACGCCGCAGCGCCGCGCTGCGCCGCCTCCGCTTCTCGGGCGAGGCGGCGCGGGGCTGAGCGGCCGGCTCAGCCCTTCTTCACCGGCTCCTGCGCCTGCTTCTTTCCGCTTTGCGGGCCAACCACGGCGGCCTGGCCAGCGATCTCGTTGTTGTACATCTTCTCGGGCACCGGCCGCTTGGCGTCCGGATCTGCCTGGTCCTTGTTGACGTCGTGCGGGCCGACATTGGCCGGCCTGGCGGTTTCGTAGCGCTTGCCGTCGTTCATTTTCTCTCTCCTCCGCATCGGCCGCAACGTTTGGTCGGGCAGGGTTAAGATGAGGGCGCGCGCAGCCGTTGCGGCACGGCCCGTCACATGCCCGTGCGGCGCCGCATGCAACATCCACGGCGTTGCGCCGTTTGCCGGAGGGCGGCGCATGCGGGCGCGGCCGCCCGCCTGCCGTGGAAGGGGCCTTATCGTGACGCAAGACGCCAGGGAGCAGCCATGAAGCCGCATGCCCGCTTCAATCTGGGCTACTGGATCGCCGCCTTCCTGGGCGTGCTGCTGATCCAGTACTACCTTGCCGCGCATCAGGGCGTCGCGCCGATTCCCTACAGCCGCTTCGAGCAGTTGCTGCACGAAGGCAAGGTTTCCGAGATCGGCATTTCCGACCGCTTCATCCAGGGCAGGCTCAAGGAGCCCCTGCCGGGCGGCGAGACGCGCTTCACCACAACGCGCGTGGAGCCGGACTTCGCTCAGGAACTCCAGAAGTACAACGTCCAGTACACCGGGCAGATCGAGAGCACCTTCCTGCGCGACCTGCTCTCCTGGATCGTGCCGATGGCGCTGTTCATCGGCATCTGGATGTTCATGCTGCGCCGCATCGGGCGCGGCATGGGCGGGCTGATGCAGGTCGGCCGCAGCAAGGCGAAGATCTATGTGGAGAACGACACGCGCGTGCGGTTCGACGACGTCGCCGGCGTGGACGAGGCGAAGGATGAGCTGCGCGAGGTGGTGGACTTCCTGCGCGCGCCCAAGGAGTATGGCCGGCTCGGCGGCCGGATGCCCAAGGGCGTGCTGCTGGTCGGCCCGCCCGGCACCGGCAAGACACTGCTGGCCAAGGCGGTGGCCGGCGAGGCCCGCGTGCCGTTCTTCTCCATTTCCGGCTCCGAGTTCGTGGAGATGTTCGTGGGCGTCGGCGCCGCCCGCGTGCGCGACCTCTTCGCCCAGGCGCGCGAAAAGGCGCCCGCCATCATCTTCATCGACGAGCTGGACGCGATGGGCCGCGCGCGTGGCGTGGGCGGCCTCGGCGGTGGCAACGACGAGAAGGAGCAGACGCTGAACCAGCTCCTGGTCGAGCTGGACGGATTTGATTCCTCGACCGGCCTCGTGCTGCTGGCCGCCACCAACCGGCCGGAGATCCTCGACCCCGCGCTGCTGCGCGCCGGCCGCTTCGACCGCCAGGTGCTGGTCGACCGGCCCGACCGCAAGGGGCGCATCGAGGTGCTGAAGGTGCACATGCGCAAGGTGCAGCTGGAGCCAGGCACCGATCCGGAGAAGGTGGCGGCGCTGACGCCAGGATTCACCGGCGCCGACCTCGCCAACCTGGTCAACGAGGCCGCGCTGCTGGCGACGCGGCGCCAGGCCCAGGCGGTCAGCCTCGCCGACTTCAACAACGCGGTGGAGCGGATCGTGGCGGGGCTGGAGAAGCGCAACCGGCTGCTCAATCCGCGCGAGCGCGAGATCGTCGCCTACCACGAGATGGGGCACGCGCTGGTGGCGCTCGCCACTCCGGGCGCCGACCCCGTGCACAAGGTCTCCATCATCCCGCGCGGCGTCGGCGCGCTCGGCTACACCATCCAGCGGCCGACCGAGGACCGCTTCCTGATGACCCAGCAGGAGCTGGAGAACAAGATGGCCGTGCTGCTCGGCGGCCGCGCCGCCGAATGGATCGTCTTCGGCCATCTTTCCACCGGCGCCGCCGACGACCTCGCCCGCGTCACCGACATCGCCCGCTCCATGGTCACCCGCTACGGCATGACGCAGCGGATCGGCCATGTCTCGCTGGAAAAGGACAGCCGCTCCTTCCTCAGCCCCAATCCGCTGGCCGGTGGGGCGCAGGAACGCGCCTATTCCGACGAGACGGCGGCGGCGGTGGACGAGGAAGTGCACGGCATCATCCAGCGCGCCTTCGAGCACACCCTGGCCATGCTCAAGGAACGCCGCGAGGCGCTGGAACGCACCGCGCACGCCCTGCTGGAACGCGAGACTCTGGACGAGGCGCAGTTGCGCGCGCTGGTGGAACCAGCGCCGGCACACGCCTCCGCGCCAGGAGCGTGAGCGGCAATCAAGGCGACGCAGCCGGGGGAACGCATTCCACCGGCCTCCGCCTTCCGCGGCCAGGCGCTATTCCTGGCGGTGCGCGGCATGATGCTCGCGGCACTCCATCGTGTCCCGCCCGATGATCCTGTTGAGCAGGCTGTCCCTCTCGTAAGGTAGGGCGAGCTTGCTCTCGTCGAACTGCCGGAAGAACTCGTCCCAGGAGATCTCGAGGCGCGCGCCATGCTCCGGCCGTCTCGGCCGCGGGAACAGGATGCGGATGATGCCGGTCTCGCCCTCCTGGCGCGTGCGGTTCGTCGCCGCCGGCTTGTCGCCGTGCGACTCCGCCCACCTCCGGAGGGTTGCATGATCGGTGATGGCGCCAGCCATGATCTCCGTTCCCGCTCTGGCGCCGGGCCTGACCAACCAAGGCCCGTGACAGCGGTTCCCGCGGCGCCGGGCCGGCTCTCACGTTTCCTTGCTGTCACGGCTCCGCCGGAACTGTGGAACTCTGGATCGGTTCCCCTCGTCCCCGGTACGACGGATGCCGTTGCATGAAGCTCGTTGTTTTCGGCCTGACCATCACGTCGTCCTGGGGAAATGGCCATGCGACATTGTGGCGCGCGCTGTGCAAGGCGCTGGTCCGCCGCGGCCACCGCATCGTCTTCTTCGAGAAGGACGTGCCCTGGTATGCCGGCGCGCGGGATCTGGAGGCGCTGCCGGGTGTCGAGATCCTTCTCTACCCCAGCTGGGAGTCGGCGCGCGCGCCAGCAGAGCGCCACCTGGCGGATGCCGATGTCGGCATGGTCACCTCCTATTGCCCGGATGGCCTCGCCGCCTCGGAGCTGGTGCTGCGCTCGCCCGCCGAGGCGCGCGTCTTCTACGACCTGGACACACCCGTCACGCTCGCCCGAGTGGCAGCCGGCGAAGCGGTCGGCTACCTGCCGCCGCAGGGGCTGGGCGATTTCGACCTCGTGCTCAGCTATACCGGCGGCGACGCGCTGACGCGGCTGCGGCGCCGGCTGGGCGCGCGCCGTGTCGCGCCGCTCTACGGCAGCGTCGACCCCGAGGCGCACCGGCCGGCCATGCCGGCGTCCGCCTACCGCGCCGATCTTTCCTATCTCGGCACCTACGCGGCGGACCGGCAGGCCGGTCTGGAGGCGCTGCTGATGCGGCCGGCCCAGCGGCTGCCGGGGCGGCGCTTCGTCATCGGCGGCGCGCAATACCCGGCGGATTTCCCCTGGTCCGACAACATCTTCTTTGTCCGTCACCTGCCGCCGGCGGAGCATCCGGCCTTCTTCTCTTCCACCCGCCTGACGCTGAACATCACCCGCCAGGCCATGGCGGAAATGGGCTACTGCCCTTCCGGCCGGCTGTTCGAGGCCGCGGCCTGCGGCGCCCTGGTGCTCAGCGACCGCTGGGAGGGGCTGGACCGGTTCTACCAGCCCGGCAGCGAGATCCTCGTCGCCGGCACGACCGACGAGGCGGTGGCCGCGCTTGCCCTGGGGGGAGAGGAGACCGGCCGCATGGCCGCGCGCGCCCGCCAGCGCACGCTGGACGAGCACACCGCCGACCACCGCGCGCGCGACCTGGAGGCGGCGCTGGCGCTGATCGCCGTGCCAGCGCCCGGTGCCATGGCCGAGGAGGCCTGAGCCGTGTGGGGCATCATCCCGGCCGCGGGGCTCGGCAGCCGCATCCAGCCGCTGGCCTTCTCGAAGGAGCTGCTGCCGGTCGGCAGCCGGATCGAGGACGGGGTGGAGCGCCCGCGCGCCGTCAGCGAGCACCTGATCGAACGGATGATCGCCGCCGGCGCCGACAAGATCTGCTTCGTCATCGCGCCGGGAAAGAGCGACATCATCAACTACTACGGCGCCAGCATCGGCCCGGCCCGCATCGCCTACGTCGTGCAGCCGGAGCCCGGTGGCCTCTGCGACGCGATCTTCCGCGCCGCCCCCTTCATCGCCGCAGAGGAGCCCGTGCTGGTGGGCCTGCCGGACACCGTCTGGTTCCCGCGCGACGGGCTGGCGCGGCTGCCGGCGGAGGAACTCTCCTTTCTGCTTTTCCCCGTCGAGCATCCCGAGCATTTCGACGCCGTGGTGACCGATGCGGAGGGGCGTGTCGCGGAGATCCAGGTGAAGTCGCGCGAGGCCCGGTCACATTGGGTCTGGGGCGCCTTCCGCATGCCTGGACATGTGCTGCACGCGCTGCATGCGTTGTGGCAGCGGCCCGGGCGCGGCGACGAGTATATCGGCACGCTGGTGAACGCCTATCTCGCCCAGGGCGGGCGGGCGCGCGGCCTGCGCGCCGGCGAGGCCTATGCCGATGTCGGCACGCTGCACGGCTACCGCCAGGCGCTGGAACTGTTGGAGAGCCGGCCGAGGGACGGGAGGGAGGTGGCCCTGCCCTTCCGCGTCCTGCAGCAGCGCGCGGCGCTGCGTGACGCCGCGCGACGTGCGGACCAGCCGGGCCGCCCGCCACATGGCGCCATCGGCATGCCGGAACAGCAGGCGGGTGCCGCGGGCGGCGGCGAGTGAGGCCCGCATGGAGGCGGGTCACGCCGCCGCATTCCTGACCGCCATGTTGGCCTGCGCAAGGCCGGGGGTGGCGCTGCGCTTCGGCGCCCTTCTGCCCGAGGTCATCGAGCACGGCATCACTGGCTGCCTGGTGGAGGATAGGGATGGGTTGGGGGCCGGCATCCGCGCGGCAACCCCGGATCGTCGGAGGCCTGCCGTGCCGCCGCCCGGCGCCGCTTTGCGGCCGAGGCCAGGGTCGCGGGGTGCCTCCGGTGCTTACCGCAAGCTCAATCGCCGAAGCCAGCCGCATGCCCTGCCGGCCCCGGCATGGCGGCCGGAGCGGTGCAGGCGGCGTGCCAGCCTGCGGCCGGCGCCGGCCGTGCGGCGTTCAGGAGCCAGCAGGAGGGGCGACGAAAAGCGTCTCCGGGCTCGCCAGGTCCTGGCTGCCACTGCTGACGAGCAACTGCAGGCCGCTGATGATCACGATGGCCACCAGAAGCCCCATGAGCCCATGTTCCAGTGCTGCGAACCCGCGGCCATCGCGGCAAAGCCGCCTGAGCCAATCCGACATTTCTTTGCCCTCCGTGGACCAGGCATGCTCACGAAGTCTGGAGCAAGCCATAGGCCCCTCAGGAGCACGGCGTCCATCGAAATCGTGGCCTGCGGATGCTTCGCCTCATCCCCGCCGCTCCGGGGCAATGCCGCGTTTGTGCCAAGAGTCCTGAAAACGTGCACACGCCTGCGCCGTTATCCCAGGCAATCGGCATGAATTCGCCGAGCAAGACCAAGAGGGAGATCCCACGCATGCGGTCCACGACAACCGCCCTGGCAATCGCCGCCACCCTGCTCGCCGCGCCCATGGCCCTGGCACAGGGCCAGCAGCAGGGAACGGTCGGCTCGCCCACGGCTCCGGGCGGCGGCGGTTCCAGCATGGCGCAAGGCACCCCCGGCACGCCCGGCACCACCAATGCCCCAGGGGTCATCGCCCCGCCGGCGGCCGATATGCCGCAGACGCGGACCCAGGGACGCGCCGAGCCCAATGCCACAGGCACCGACAACCCGCCGACCACCGCGATGCCCGTTGCGGGCGCCAACAGCTTCACCGAGGGACAGGCCCGCGACCGCATCGCCGCCGCCGGCTACACCGACATCCAGGGGCTGAAGAAGGATGAGCAGGGCGTCTGGCGTGGCCAGGCCATGCAGAACGGCCAGCGCGTCGATGTCGGCCTCGACTTCAAGGGCCAGGTGGTGACCGGAAACGCCCCCGCGAAGTGAGCGGCCGCTCCTCCCCCGTCCCACAGGAGATTTTCCATGCCCAACCACACCATCACCCGCATGTTCGACACCCGCGAGCACGCCCTCGCCGCGGTGCGCGACCTCGAGGCCGCCGGTTTCTCGCATGACGATGTCGGCATCGTTGCCAGCGACGGCGGCCGCGACACCACGGACGCCACGACGACGCATCACGAAGGTTCCTCCGGCGCCGGCATCGGCGCCACGCTCGGCACCGTCGTCGGCGGCGGCGCGGGCCTCGCGGCAGGGCTCGGCGCCCTCGCCATCCCCGGCATCGGCCCGATCGTCGCGGCCGGCGCGCTGATCGCGGCCCTCACCGGCGCCGGCGCGGGCGCGGCGGCGGGCGGCCTGATCGGCGCCCTCACCGGCTCCGGCGTCAGCGAGGAAGAGGCACCGGTCTATGCCGAAGGCGTCCGCCGCGGCGGCAGCCTGGTCACCGTGCGGACGGATGCCAGCCGCGAGGCCGAGGCGCAGGACATCCTGAACCGCCATAACCCCGTGGACATCCGCGCCCGCGAGGCCGACTACCGGGCCTCCGGCTGGCGTGGCACCTATGACGACGCCACCCCCGGCGACACCGCCACCGACCTGCCCGGCACCGCTTCCAGCCGCGGCGTCGGCCCGACGGCCGACCCCACCCGCTCGGGCACCCTGCCGCCTGATCGAAGCATCTGAGGCCACGGGAAGAAGCCTGGGGGAAGGAATTCCCCCAGGCCTCCATTTCCTGTCCTCACGGTTTCCAGCACGCGCAGCCAAGGCAGCGCCAAGCTGGCAAAAAGAAAGGGGGGGCTTGGAGGGAATTCCCTCTCCCCACCTTTATTCTTCCGCCAGCATCCGCACGAAGGCGCGCCAGTCGTCCTTGCGCGTCGCGGCGCGGGCGGGTCGGCCCGGGCGCTCGACGTAGAGCGTCAGGATGCCCTTGGCCCAGAGCCCGTCGAACAGCCGAACGTCGGAAAAGGCGAGATCGGCCGTGCGCTGGAAGACGGCCTCCTTCACCTTGGGCTGCACCTTCAGCAACCACCAGGCGACGCCCGCCGCCAGCACCAGCGCGCCAACATGGATGTTGACGAAGCGCGCCCCCAGAAAGGACGCGACCAGGATCGCCACCGGCATGGTCAATGTCTCGGTGGCCCGATAGACCGGGGAGCCCGGCGCGTTCATCCGCCGGATGTCCACGCCCAACCGGACCTTCTCCTGCGCGATCTGCTCGCGCAGCATTTCAAGCTCGTTCATTCGTCCGCAGCAGTTTCCAGCACACCGGCGCCATCCGGGAAGGCGGCGCGCATCAGCGCCCTTGTATACGCTGCCCGCGGCGCCCGCATCACCGCATCCGCCGCGCCGGCCTCCACCACCTCGCCGCCCCGCAGCACCATGATCCGGTGCGCCATGGCGCGCACCACGCGCAGGTCGTGGCTGATGAACAGGTAGGCCAGCCGGTGCCGCGCCTGCAGCCCGCGCAGCAGCTCCACCACCTGCGCCTGCACCGAGNGCCAGCCGGTGCCGCGCCTGCAGCCCGCGCAGCAGCTCCACCACCTGCGCCTGCACCGAGACGTCGAGCGCGCTGGTCGGCTCGTCCAGTACCAGCAGGCGCGGCTGCAGCACCAGCGCGCGGGCGATGGCGATGCGCTGCCGCTGCCCGCCGCTGAACTCGTGCGGGTAGCGCTCGGCCGTGGCCGGGTCGAGCCCCACCTCCTCCAGCGCCCGCACCACCCGCTGCTGCCGCCCGGCCCGGCCGAGGGCCGGCTCGTGCACCGCCAGCCCCTCGCCCACGATCTCCGCCACGCTCATGCGCGGCGAGAGAGAGCCGAAGGGGTCCTGGAAGACGACCTGCATCCGTGCCCGCAGCGGCCGCAATGCGGCGCGGGACAGTCCCTGGATCGGCTTGCCCTCGAACAGGATGCGGCCCTGGCTCTGCTCCAGCTGCAGCAGCGCCAGGCCGAGCGTCGTCTTGCCGCTGCCGCTCTCGCCCACCAGGCCGAGCGTCTCGCCCTCACGCAGTTCCAGCGAAACGCCGTCCACCGCCTTCACCACGCCCACCTCCCGGCGCAGCACGCCGCGATGGATCGGGAAATGCACCTTGACCGCCTCGGCCCGCAGCACCTCCGGCGCCGCGGCCGGCACCGGCGCCGGCTGGCCGCGCGGCTCGGTGGCCAGCAGCAGCTTGGTGTAGTCGTGGCCCGGCGTGGTCAGCACCTGCCGTGCCGGCCCCTGCTCCACCACCCGCCCGTGCCGCATCACCACCACCGTGTCGGCATGGGCGCGCACAATGGAAAGGTCATGCGTGATCAGCAGCAGCGCCATCGAGAGCCGGCGCTTCAGCTCGTCCAGCAAATCCAGGATCTGCGCCTGGATGGTGACGTCGAGCGCCGTGGTCGGCTCATCGGCGATCAGCAGCTTGGGGTCGTTGGCCAGGGCGGCGGCGATCATCACCCGCTGCCGCTGCCCACCGGAAAGCTGATGCGGGAAGGCATCCAGCCGCTCGCGCGCGTTCGCAAGCCCGGCGCGCTCCAGCAATTCGATGACGCGCGCCCGCAGCGCCGCGCCCCGGAGCGGCCGGTGCAGCCGCACCGCCTCGCCCACCTGCCGTCCGATGCTGTGCAACGGGTTCAGCGAGGTCATCGGCTCCTGGAACACCATGCCCGCCACGCCGCCGCGCAGCCGCTGCAACGCGGCGGGCGTGGCCTTCAGCACCTCCGTGCCGTCCAGCAGGATGTGGCCGGTCGGGTTGGCGCCGGCATTCGGCAGCAGCCGCAGGCAGGAGAGCGCCGTGACGCTCTTGCCGCTGCCGCTCTCGCCGACCAGCGCCACCGTCTCGCCGGGGTTCACTCGGAAGGAGACGTCGTGCACCACCTGCCTGCCGCGGAAGGCGACGCCCAGGTTCTCGACCTCCAGGAGCGCGCTCATGCGCAACGCCTTCCAGGGGGCGCCGCCCCCTGGATCCCCGCCGCGGTGACAGTGTCACCCCGGACCCCGCCATTCGCTTTTCCGCCACGGGAGCGGAACCCCCCATCGCCGGAGGACCATGCCCTCGGGTGCACCAACATCTCGAAGGCCGTGGATGGCGGGGTCCGGGGGGACACTGTCCCCCCGGCGGGAAGGGTTCGGGAGGGGCGGAGCCCCTCCTGAGGGCCGGCGCCGTTCATGTCTCGCTCCCTCCGGGCAGCTTGCGCGGATCGAAGGCGTCGCGCACCGCCTCGCCGACAAAGATCAGCAGGGTCAGCACCCCGCCGAGCACCACGAAGGCGGTGATGCCCAGCCAGGGCGCCTGCAGGTTGTTCTTCCCCTGGCTGACCAGCTCGCCCAGCGAGGGCGAGCCCGGCGGCAGGCCGAAGCCGAGGAAGTCCAGGCTGGCCAGGATGGTGACGCTGCCGGAGAGCAGGAACGGCAGGAAGGTGAGCGTCGCCACCATGGCGTTGGGCAGGATGTGGCGCGACATCACGCGCGCGTCCGAGACGCCGAGCGCCTTGGCGGCGCGCACGTAGTCCAGGTTGCGCCCGCGCAGGAACTCGGCGCGCACCACGCCGGTCAGCGACATCCAGGAGAACAGCAGCAGGAAGATCAGCAGCGTCCAGAACCCCGGCTCGATCACGCTGGCCAGGATGATCAGCAGGAAGAGCTGCGGCATGCCCGACCAGATCTCGATGAAACGCTGGAAGCCCAGGTCCACCCACCCGCCGTAATAGCCCTGCACCGCCCCGGCCGCGATGCCGATGACCGAGCTGAACACCGTCAGCGCGAAGCCGAACAGCACGGAGATACGGAAGCCGTAGATGACGCGCGCCAGCACGTCCCGCGCCTGGTCGTCGGTGCCGAGCGGGTTCTTCCAGGAAGGTGGCGAGGGCGCCGGCTGCCCGAGGTCGCGGATGATGGTGTCGTAGCGGTAGGGCAGCAGCGGCCAGAGCATCCAGCCACCGCGCTGCTGGATCTCCTCCTGCAGGAAGGGGTCACGCCAGACCACCGCGGTCGGGAAGCCGTCGGGGATGACGTCGCTCTCGGCATATTCCCGCACCACGGGGAAAAACCATTCTTCCCCCACCTTGGCCACCAGCGGGCGGTCGTTGGCCACCAGCTCGGCAAAGAGGGTGAGCAGGAACAGCACCAGGAAGACCCACAGCGACCACCAGCCCCGCCGGTTGGCGCGGAAATTGGCGAGCCGCCGCTGCGTGATCGGCCTCATCGGCGCGCCTCGAAGTCGATGCGGGGGTCGATCAGCGTGTAGGTCAGGTCGCCGACGATCTGCATGACCAGGCCGAGCAGGGTGAAGATGTAGAGCGTGCCGAACATCACGGGGTAGTCGCGCCGGATGGCCGCCTCGAAGCCGAGCAGGCCGAGCCCGTCGAGCGAGAAGACGATCTCCACCAGCAGCGCCCCGGTGAACAGGATGCTGATGAAGGCCGCCGGAAAGCCGGCGATGATCAGCAGCATGGCGTTGCGGAAGATGTGGCCGTAGAGCACGCGCCCCTCGTCGGCGCCCTTGGCGCGGGCGGTCAGCACGTACTGCTTGCCGATCTCCTCCAGGAAGCTGTTCTTGGTCAGCATGGTGAGGCCGGCAAAGCCGCCGATCACCAGCGAGACGGTCGGCAGCACCATGTGCCAGGCATAGTCCAGCGCCCGCTGCCAGAAGGGCCAGTCCGCGGAGCCGGAGGAGGTCAGGCCCCGCAGCGGGAAAATTTGCAGAAAACTGCCGCCGGCGAAGAGCACCACCAGCAGGATGGCGAAGAGGAAGCCGGGCACCGCATAGCCCACCAGCACCACGCCCGAGGTCCAGGCGTCGAACCGCGTGCCGTCCCGCACCGCCTTGCGGATGCCGAGCGGAATGGAAACGAGGTAGATGATCAGCGTGGACCAGAGGCCGAGGCTGACCGAGACGGGCAGCTTCTCCAGCAGCAGGTCGATCACCTTGCGGCCCTGGAACAGGCTCTCGCCAAAGTCGAAGGTCAGGTAGCCCTTCAGCATCTCGGTGAAGCGGACATAGGCCGGCTTGTCGAAGCCGAAGGCCTTCTCGATCTCGGCCACCACGGCGGGGTCCATGCCGCGCGCACCGCGATAGGAGCCGACGGGGCCGCTTCCGCCACCACCCTGCTGGGGTGCCCGCGTCTCGCCCTGGCTCTCGCCGGAGAGGCGCCCGATGGCGCTGCCGCCCTGGCCGCGCAGTTCGGCCAGCATCTGCTCCACCGGCCCGCCGGGCGCGAACTGCACGACGACGAAGTTGATCAGGATGATGCCGAACAGCGTCGGCACCAGCAAAGCGATGCGCCGGAGGAGGTAGGCGCCCATGCGTCAGTCCATCCCACAGGAGGGAAAAGTGCGGGGGGAATGCATTCCCCCCGCGCGCCCCAGCTTTTTTTTACCGGTCAGAAAAAAGTAGGGGGTTCGGGGGAATTCCTTCCCCCGACCTTTTCCTGCTGCGCCCATCTATTGCGCCGCGCCGCGGTCCGCCGGCAGCGCCCGCTCGCGCCCCTTGTCCACCCACCAGCTGTCGATGGCGAGCCCGTAGCGCGGGTTGTGCTCGGGGCGCCCGAACTTGTCCCACCAGGCCACGCGGAAGGTGCGGCTGTGCCAGTGCGGGATGATGTAGTGCCCCCAGAGCAGCACGCGGTCGAGCGCCCGCGTGCGGTCGATCAGCGCCTGCCGGTCGGGCGCGGCGATCACCAGCTCCACCAGCGCGTCCACCACCGGGTCGGCGATGCCCATGTAGTTCAGGCTGCCCTTTTCCCTGGCCTTGGCCGAGGTCCAGTAGTCGCGCTGCTCGTTCCCCGGCGAGAGGCTCTCGCCGATGACCACCGTGGTCATGTCGTAGTCGAAGTCGTCCATCCGCACCTGGTACTGCGCCGGGTCGATGGTGCGCACGCGCGCCTCGATGCCGAGCCGCTGCAGCGCCTGGATGTAGGGCAGGGCGATGCGCTCGAAGGTCGGGCCGTTGAGCAGGATCTCGAAGCTGAAAGGCTGGCCCTGGCCGTTGACGAGGCGCCGCTCCTTCACCTCCCAGCCGGCCTCGCGCAGCAGGCCGAGCGCCTTGCGGGCATTCTCGCGGTTGTTGTTGCTGCCGTCCGACATTGGCACGCGGAACTCGGTGGTGAACAGCGCCTCCGGCAGCTTGCCGCGGAAGGCGGAGAGCACCATCAGCTCGCCCTCGGAGGGCAGGCCCTTCGCCGCCAGCTCGGAGTTCGAGAAGTAGGAGGTGGTGCGCGTGTAGCTGCCGTAGAACAGGTTGGCGTTCATCCACTCGAAGTCGAACATCAGCCCGAGCGCCTCGCGCACGCGCTTGTCCTGGAACAGCGGGCGCCGCAGGTTCATGGCGAAGCCCTGCATGCCGGTGGGCAGCTCGTGCGGGATCTCCTCCCGCTTCACCAGGCCCCGGCGCACGGCGGGGAAGTCGTAGGCGGTGGCCCAGTCCTTCGCCACGTTCTCGGTGCGCAGGTCGATCTGCCCGGCCTTGAAGGCCTCCAGCGCCACGGTGGTGTCACGGAAATACTCGTAGCGCGTGACGTCCACGTTGTTGGTGCCCTTGCGGGTGGGGAGATTGCGGCCCCAGTAATCCGCCACGCGCCGGTAGGTGACGCTGCGTCCCGGCTCGAAGCTCTCGATCCGGTAGGGGCCGGAGCCGAGCGGCACCTCCAGCCCCGGCTGGGCGAAGTCCCTGCCCTCCCACCAATGGCGCGGCAGCACCGGCATCTGGCCCAGGATCTGCGACAGCTCGCGGTTCTCGTTGGTGCTGAAGCGGTAGACCACCCGCCGCGGCCCCTCGGCCACGACCTCCGCCACATCGGCCCAATAGGCCCGGTAGAAGGGGCGGCCATGCTGGCGCAGGGTGTTGAAGGTCCAGACCACATCCTCGGCCGTGACCGGCTTGCCGTCGTGCCAGCGCGCTTCCTCGCGCAACGCGTAGGCGACGCCGCGCCCGTCGCGCGGCACCTCGATGAGCTTGGCCAGGTGGCCATACTCGGTGCTGGCCTCCTCGCTGCTCGGCAGGGTCAGGGTGTCGTAGAGCATGGTGAGGCCGACGGCCGGCGTGCCGCGCAGGATGTAGCCGTTGAAGGAGTCGAAGCTGCCGATGGCGGTCAGCGCCATCTGCCCGCCCTTCGGCGCATCCGGGTTGACCCAGGGCCAATGGGCGAAGTCGGCCGGCAGCGCCGGCTCCCCCAGCAGCGAAAGCGCATGGGTCAGCCGCGGCGGCGGGTTGCCGTCCGCGAGGTTGGGCGGCGGGGCCTGCGCCCAGGCGCGCGGCATGAAGGGGCCGGAGGCAAGGGCAAGGCCGGAGGCCAGCAGGTGTCGGCGGCGCATGGCCTTAGGATGAGGGTTCCGCCCGGCCGGGACAACACTTCCCTGTTGCCGCTTGCTCTTTGCAACGTAGGCGGGAAGAACGCCGCCTTCCGGCTACGTTCAGGCCAGAAGGCGGCAGATCTCCGGCAACAGCGCCTTGTCGCCGACGGCCGCCACCTGCCCGCTCGCCCCGAGCCGCAGCGGGTTGCCCTGCCAGTCGGTCATCGCGCCGCCGGCGGCCTCGACCACCGGCACCAGTGCCGCCCAGTCCCAGGGCTTGAGGTCGGATTCGACCACCACATCCACCAGGCCCAGCGCCAGCAACCCGTAGGCGTAGCAGTCACCGCCCCAGGTCACGCGGCGCGCGGCGGCGCGCACCTTCGCGAAGCGCGGCGCCTCCTCGGGGGTGAACATCTCGTGGCTGGTGCAGGAGAGTTCCGCCGCGGCCAGGCGGGCGCAGGGGCGGGTCCGGGGGGTGCCGCCCATCGGGCCCTGGAAGCGCAGCGGCGCGCCTTCCAGCCCGACCCAGCGCTCCCCCGTGGCGGGCTGGTCGATCAGCCCGAGCACCGGGCGCCCATGATGCAACAGGCCGATCAGGCTGCCGAAGAGCGGCCGGCCGGTGACAAAGGCGCGGGTGCCGTCGATCGGGTCCACCACCCAGACATAGTCGGCATCCGCCCGCTCGGCGCCGTATTCCTCGCCGATCACCCCGTGGCTGGGAAAGCGTTCGGCCAGCAGGGCGCGGATGGCGCGCTCGGCGGCGCGGTCGGCTTCGGTGACGGGGCTGGCGTCGCCCTTTGCCTCGACCAGCAGGGCCGAACGAAAAAGGGGGCGGATCACCGCCCCCGCCGCGTCGGCGGCCGCCTCGGCAGCCGCGAGCAGCGCCTGCTGCATCAGGGCAGCGGCTGTGGATTGCCGGACAGCGTGCGCAGGTAGGCGATGACATCCGCCCGCTGGTTCACGCTGCGCAGCCCGGCGAAAGCCATGCGGGTGCCGCGGATCGCGCGGGCGGGGCCGGCCAGGAAGTGGTTCAGCGCCTCATAGTCCCACTGCTTGTCCTTCAGGGCCTGCATCGCCGGCGAGTAGTTGAAGCCTTCCAGATGGGCATGGTGGTTGCCGACCACGCCATAAAGATTGGGGCCAACCTTGTTCGCGGCGCCCTGCTCGAAGGTGTGGCAGGCGCTGCAGATGCGGCCGGCGATCTGCTTGCCGTCCTCGATGTTGGCGGCGGCCAGCAGCGGCGCCACGGGCTCGATCTCTGGCTCGCTGGCGGCGGGAGTCGCGGCGGTCTCGCCGACCCCTTCGATCGTGATCGCGGTCTTTTCGAGCCGCTTCGGATGCACGACCGTTTCGCCGATGAGGCCCGCAACCATGAAGGCGATGCCGGCTGTGAGCACAGCCGCGAACGCCTTGTTGACCTCCAAGCTCATGCTGCCGATCCATCCCCCGCTGGTCTGCCGCGCACGATTTGCGTGCCGTCCGGGCCTCGACTAGAAGCGCCCGGACCATAGTGGGGAAGCACGGGCGCATCAACCCGTTGCCCCACCGCGAGAGGGCCTGTCGTGCCGTGAGCGGCACTATTCCCTTTTGCGCGCCAGAGTACGAGGGACCAGTGGAGGGACGCGCCGGTGGGTTGCGCGAATCGGCACCCGCCGCGCGGCCGCGGCCAGACCGGGGGAACATGATGAGTGGTGTGATCGCCTTCCAGGGCATGCCGGGGGCCTACTCAGACCTCGCCTGCCGCAGCGCCTATCCCGGCTGGACCACCCTGCCCTGCCCGAGCTTCGAGGCCGCCATGGCGGCGGTGCGCGAGGGCCGGGCGGAGCTGGCCATGCTGCCTTGCGAGAACTCGCTCGCCGGCCGGGTGCCGGACATTCACCGCATGCTGCCCGATTCCGGCCTCTTCGTGGTGGGCGAGCACTACCAGCGCGTGGAGCACTGCCTGCTGGCGCACAAGGGCGCCACGCTGGAGGGGCTGAAGCGCGCCCACAGCCACCCCGTCGCCCTCGGCCAGGTGCTGAACCTGCTGCGCGAGCGCCGGCTGGAGCCGGTGATCGAGGCCGACACCGCCGGGGCCGCCAAGCTGCTGGCCGAGCATCCGAGCCTGGAGGACGCCGCCATCGCTTCCTCCCTGGCCGGCGAGATCTATGGGCTGGAGATCCTGCTGCGCAACGTCGAGGACGCGGCGCACAACACCACCCGCTTCTACGTCATGTCGCGGGAGCCGAGCTATCCGCCGCTGGACGCGCCCAACACGGTGACGACCTTCGTCTTCCGCGTCCGCAACATCCCTGCGGCGCTGTACAAGGCGCTCGGCGGCTTCGCCACCAACGGGGTGAACATGACCAAGCTGGAGAGCTACATGCTCGACGGCGAGTTCACCGCCACCCAGTTCCTTTGCGACGTGGACGGCCACCCGGAGCAGCCCGCGCTGAAGCGGGCGCTGAGCGAGCTGGCCTATTTCTCGCGCGAGATGCGGGTCCTCGGCGCCTATCCGGCGAATCTCCATCGGTTGGGGCAGGCGGCGCAGGCGGACTGAAACTGGGACGGGGGAGGGGCTCCCTCGGTCGCGGACCTCAGGGCCCGCCGCTTCATTTTCCGCCGCCTTCCACGCACGCGCGCGGCAGGAACACGCAAGCGCGTGCGCTTTGCGCCGCATGGTCGCCGGAACAAGGACGAAAACCCGGGGAAGGGAGTTCGGGCCTGTTCGTCAATCTGTTGAGCGGCCAAGCCGGGAGAGAATGAATTCTCCTCCGGACCCCTCTTCTTCTTTCTTGTCAGCTTGTTGCGCTGGCCTCGGGCGCTCACGCTGCCTTGAAAGCCGGCCCGCTCTCCCTGGACCTTCACTGCAACAGGTGACGCAGCTTGTCCGGGTTCCGCTGGATATAGACCGCGGCGATCACCTCCCCTTCGGGCTGCAGCGCCGTCGCCTGCAACCCGCCATCCGGCTCGCGGGTGACGAAGCCCGGCAGCCCGTCGATCATGCCGAGATGCAGCGGCGGGGCCGTGGCGAAGGCGCCCTTGCGCGCCAGACCCGCAAAGAAGGCGGCAATGCGAGCCGGCCCCAGGATCGGGTTCAGCGCCGCGCGCCGGCGGCCGCCGCCGTCCGTCAGCGCCACCGCCTCGGCGGCCAGCATCTGCCGCAGCGCCGAGGCGTCGCCGCTGCGGGAGGCGGCGAAGAAGGCTTCCGCCAGCCGGATTCCCGCCTCCGGCGCCGCGGAGAAGCGCGGCCGGGCCGCCTGGAGCTGCCGGCGGGCACGGCTGGCAAGCTGGCGGCAGGCGGCCTCCTCGCGGCTCAGGCTCTGCGCGATCTCGGCGAAGTCCAGCCCGAACACGTCATGCAGCAGGAAGGCGGCGCGCTCGGCGGGGGAGAGCCGCTCCAGCACCAGCATCATGGTCAGTGTCAGCTCGTCGGCCAGCGGCGGCTCCGCGGGCGCGAAGGGGTCCACCAGCGGCTCCGGCAGCCAGGGGCCGACGTAGTTCTCGCGCCGCCGCCGCGCCGCCCGCAGCGCATCCAGGCAGAGGCGCGTGGCGATGCGGATCAGGAAGGCCTCCGGGTCGCGAAGGCCTTCCTTTTCGGCGCCCTGCCAGCGCAGCCAGGTTTCCTGCACCACGTCCTCCGCCTCGGCCACCGAGCCGAGCATGCGGTAGGCGAGGCGCAGCAGGCGCGGCCGCAGCCCGGCGAAGGCGGCCAGTTCAGGCGGCATGTGCCGCCGCCGCCCCCGCCGGATGCACCGAGCGGAAGCCGATCGCCAGACGGTTCCAGGTGTTGATGGCGCCGATCAGCATGGTCAGCACCACCTGCTCCTGCGGCGAGAACTGCTCAGACAGGGCTTCGTAGTCGGCATCCGGCGCATGGGTTTCCGCCACCCGCGTCAGCGCCTCGGTCCAGGCCAGCGCGGCGCGCTCGCGCGGGGTGTAGAGCGGCGATTCCCGCCAGGCGTCGAGCAGATAGAGCCGCTGCTCGCTCTCGCCGTCGGCGCGCGCCTCGGCGGTGTGCATGTGCAGGCAGAAGGCGCAGCCGTTGATCTGGGAGGCGCGGGTCTTCACCAGGTGGACCAGCGGCCGCTCCAGGCCACCCTCCTGCAGCGCGGCCTCCAGCGCCAGCATCGGGCGGATCACCTCGGGAGCGGCCTGGTGCGGATTGAGGCGCGGGGTCATGGCGTCATGCTCCTGTGCAGATTGACGCCTCCAGGACGGACAGGGGCGGGGCCGTGTGACATCGGCGCCGGAAAAAATCGTATCCTGGGCCACAGGGGCGGCGGCGGCCGGCTTGGCGCACCCCCGGCCCGACCTTACCGTTTGGTCAGGAGAGGAGCACGCGATGGCCACGCCCTTCATCTGCACCGCCTGCGGAACGCAGTTCCCGCCCGCCGACCAGCCCCCGCCCTGCTGCCCGATCTGCCAGGACGAGCGCCAGTATGTGCCCGAGTCGGGCCAGAACTGGACGACGCTGGAGCAGCTTTCCCAAAGTCGCAAGGCGCTGCTGAAAGAGGAGCACGGGCTGCTCGGCATCGGCTGCGCGCCGGACTTCGCCATCGGCCAGCGCGCCCTGCTGCTGCCCACCCCGGCCGGCAACATCCTGTGGGACTGCATCGCCTTCCTGGACGCCACCCTGCTGCGGGTCATCCAGGCGCTGGGCGGCCTCGCCGGCATCGCCATCTCCCATCCGCACTACTACACGACCATGCTGGAATGGAGCCGCGCCTTCGGCGGCGTCCCCATCCACCTGCACGCCGCCGACCGCGAATGGGTGATGCGCTCCGGGCCGGAGATCGCTTTCTGGGAAGGCGAGACGCACATGATCGCCCCCGGCGTGACGCTGATCCGCCTCGGCGGCCATTTTTCCGGCGGCACCGTGCTGCACGCGGCCCAGGCGGCGGAGGGGCGCGGTGCGCTGCTTTCAGGCGACATTCTCCAGGTGGTGCCGGACCGCCGCCATGTCGGGCTGATGCGCAGCTATCCCAACCTCATCCCGCTCGGCGCGGCCGCCGTGCGGCGGATGGGCGAGGCCATCGAGGCCTGGGACTTCGACGCCGTGTACGGTGCCTTCTGGGGACGCGTGATTCCGCAGGGAGGCCGGCAAGCCGTGACCGAATCGGTCGGCCGCCACATCGCTCATCTGCACCGCGACCGGCCCTGATCCCGAAACGAACGCCGCCCGCCTTCGCCGCGCTAGAGCATTTTCCGTTCGCTCTGGCTCACGGGATCTGCTCTAGCCGTTTGTTCTGACGAGCATCTTCACCCGTCCCGTTGATGCCATCGGAACGGGATCTGCCCTAGTTCACCTGCTTGGCGATCACCGAAAGCGCGGCGGCGCTGATGGAGAGCTGCCCGAGCGTCTGCGTCAGGTCGCGCACGAAGCCCCAGGTCTCGTAGGGCGAGGGGTCCTGTGGCACGACAACAAGGCTGCCCGGAGGGATGGGCGGGCCGCCCGCCTGCCAGGAGCTCAGCCCGGCCGGCACGCTCTGCCCGTTGGGCAGCACCACGAAGGCGCGTGAGCCGTCGGCGAAGCGCTGGCTGCCGCCGGAGGCGCGCACGTAGTCGTTCGCCTTCCAGCCGGAGGTGAACTGCAGGCTGCCGGGGTTCAGCACCGCGCCGACCACCGTCACCTCGTTTGGCCGCTTGGGGATGGCGATCAGGTCGCCGGGCTCCAGCAGCACGTCCAGCTCCGGCCGGGCGGCCAGGATGACGGGATTGGCCTCCACCACCATGCGCCCGGCGGCGCGCGCGTCGCGCAGGGCATTGGCCAGCTCGCGCCCGGCGGTGATGGCGCCGCCGAGATCCATGTTGCCGGCCCGGCTGCCGGCGACCGCCTGCCCTGCGGCCACCTGGATCAGGCTCTGCTCCAGCTCGCGCGCGGTCCGGTTGAAGCCCTCCTGCTGCCGCTGCCGCACGCTCTCGCGGGTGAAGACGGCGCCATAGGGATAGGCCTGCGGCGAGAGCCCGCCCGCCCGCGCGATCAGCTCCGAGAGCCGCTCGCCGCGGCGGATGTCGTAGATGCCGGGGCGCAGGAACTCGCCGGCCAGCGTCACCGGCCCGGCGTCACGGTCGCCGAAGCCGCGCGGAATGCGGATGCCGTCGCGCGGGGAAAGCCGGATGGCGGCGAAGTTGCGGCTGCGCAGGTCCAGCAGCGTGCGGGAGAGCGGGATCGCCCCGGCCTGCTCCAGCGGCTCGCGCGACAGTTCCACGGCGGACAGGTCGGCCGTGTCCGTCACCCCGCCGGCGGCGGCCAGCACCTGGTCGAGCCCGGTGTCGTTCAGGATGGGGTAGAGGCCGGGCAGCCGCGCCTCGCCGGAGATCAGCACCGACTGGTCGAGCAGGAAGGGCAGCAGCGCCGGATAGTCCATGAAGGCCTGCGGGCAGGAAGGCGCGCCGAGATCGGGAAAACCGGCGCCGCGCACATGCGCGAAGCGCACCGGCGAGGAGCGGGCGGCGATCGCCAGCGCCTGCAGCGCCGGGCAGGCGGCCGGCGCGGGTGCCGCCGCGGCGGCGGCCGGCGTGGCCAGCGGCGGCCCCGCCGCCTCGCCGCGCAGGGCGCGCTGCACCGGCGGGCTGGCCAGCCAGAGCACGTCGGCCTGCGAAAGCAGGATGACCTCGTCGTCCTCGCGCAGCGGCAGGTCGGCGCGGCCCTGCATCACCTGGCCGAGGTCGAAGGCGTCGAAGCGGCGCACCCGCGTCGCCGGGTCCACGCGCCAGACGAC
Source organism: Teichococcus coralli (assembly GCF_009829925.1). GTDB lineage: Bacteria > Pseudomonadota > Alphaproteobacteria > Acetobacterales > Acetobacteraceae > Pseudoroseomonas > Pseudoroseomonas coralli. The sequence continues at coordinate 86,027 of NZ_SNVJ01000015.1, read as the reverse complement.
GCCGAGCCGCACATAGGGGTCGGGCTGCACGATGCGGGGGTCGTTCAGCAGGCTGCGCAGCCCCGCGCCGCGCGCCGGGCGCAGCAGCGGCGCCACCACATGCCCGGCCAGCCGCACCTGCCCCGCCGCCACGTCGGCGCCCGGCTGCACCACCACCGCGTCGCCGCGCCGCAGCCGTGCGCCATGGCCGATCTCGGAGAGGATGCGCCGCCCCTGCGCGTCGGTGCCATGCAGCAGGAAGCGGTTGCCGGCCGGGCGCAGCGCCTCGCCGGCCAGCCGCAGCAGGGTGTCGAGCGAGGCGGTTGGCGTGCGGGCGGGCAGTTCGTAGATGCCGGGGCGCGTCACCTCGCCCGCCATCGCCACCGTGGCGCCGAGCGGCGGCACCACCACGCGCTCGCCCTCGCGCAGCATCAGGTCGGGTTGGCCCGCCTCGCTGCCGATCACCGCGTAAAGGTCGATGATCCGGCTGCCGCGCGGCCCCTCGACGCGGATGGCCCTGAGCGAGCCGGTCTTCTTCACCCCGCCCGCCAGCGCCAGCGCGTCCAGCACCGAGGCCAGGGCCGGCAGCGCCTGCAGGCCCGGCCGCACCACCTCGCCGGCGATGAAGACGCCGATCTGCCGGAGCTGGCCGATCGAGACAAAGGCTTCCGAGCCGCCCAGCTCGCGCGCCACGCGCTCCTGGATGTCGGCGCGCAGTTCGCCCAGGCTGCGGCCGGCGGCGAGAAAGGGCGGCAGGTCGGGCAGCAGCAGCGTGCCGTCACGCGTGACGCGCAGCGCGTGGTTCTGCCGGGTGCGGCCACGGATGCCGATCAGCACCTCGTCGTCCCGCCCGATGACGTAGCTGTCCGGCAGACTACCAACGGCGGTGGGCGGCACCGGCATGGCCGCCATCTCGCGGAAGGTGTTGTAGCCGAACTGCCGCAGCGGCGCTTCGAGGCGGCTGGCGAAGAAGGCCTCCGCCTGGGAGAGCGGCTCGGCGGACAGGAGCGGGGGAGCCGGGGCCGGCGCGGCGTGGGGCGCGGGCGCCGCGAAGGCTGGCGCGGCGGAAGGCGCGGGCGCGGCCGGGGCGGAAAGGTTGCCGCCGGAGGCATCGAGGATCCGCTGCAGAATATCCTGCTGAAGGGCAGGAGGCAGGCTGGGCAGCGGCAGGCCGCCGGGCAGCGTCGAGGGAAGCGAGGGGGGCGAAAGAAAGGGGCTGGGCACCTGTCCGCCCGGCGGGCCGGGCTGCGCCAGGGCGGGAAGGATCTGCACCGCCAGGAGCGATCCGGCCCCCATTGCCCGTCCGAACCGGCGAACGGCCGGGGAGCGCAGCAACTGGAAAGCGAGGAGGAGGGGGTCAAGCACGGCCCGGCACCACCTTCAGCGGGAGCCGGCGTTCTGCCTGCTCGCAAAAGTATAAATCTTGCTATAACAGTTTCGTGATGCTGATCCAAGTGCGCAAAGCCGGTCTGACGCGGATGATGCTGCTGGCCGATGCGGCCTGCCGGCTCGGGCCCCGCGCGCTGGCCCTCTATGGCTGGCACCGGACACTGCGCCTGATCGGTTTGCCGCAGCGCCGCCTGCGGAACGGCGCCGGACTGCCGGCCCTTTCCGGCTTTCTGGAGCTGGCGCCCCTGTCACCCGCTCCCGCCCTGCCGGCCGCCGCGCGGGAGAGGGTCCGCATGGCCCTCGCCGCCCTGCCGCCGGCCGTCTGGCATGGTCCCTTCGCACCAGGGGCTCCAGCCCTGGGGCTGGATCTCTTCCGCCCGGGCGACGTACGTCCGGTCTGGGAACCCAATCGCCTGGCTTGGCTGCCGCTGCTGGTGCAGGCCGCCCGACTCTGGCCGGAGGAGGGCCACCTGGCCGTTGCGGAGGCGCGGCTGGCCGCCTGGTGCGACGCCAACCCGCCCTTCCAGGGCCCGAACTGGGCCTGCGGGCAGGAAGCGGCGCTGCGGGTGCTGCATCTTGCTCTGGCCTTGCTGCTGGCCGGCCAGGAACGGAACCCGCCGGAGGCCGCACGCGCCTTTCTGGAGGTGCACGCCCGGCGGATCGCCGCCACCGGCGCCTATGCCCTCGCCCAGGACAACAACCACAGCATCAGCGAGCCCGCCGGGCTGCTGGCCTGCGGCTGGCTGCTGGGCGATGCCGCCCTCGCCGGCCGGGCCGCCGCCGCACTGACGGCCGCGCTGCGCCGCCTGGTGGCGCCCGATGGCGGCTTCGCGCAGGTTTCCACCGGCTACCACCGGCTGCTGCTGGACACGCTTTCCGTGGTCGAGGCGTTGCGCCGCCGACTCGGCCGACCGGCCCTGCCCGCGCCCTTCGCCGCACGCGCCGCCGCCGCCGCTCAGTGGCTGGCCCGCCTCGTCGCCCCCGACGGTGCCCTGCCGGCGCTCGGTCACCAGGATGGTTCCGCCTTCGCCGACCTCGCCCTGGGCGGCCAGGCCGACGCGCGCGGCAGCGCCGAGCGGGCCATGCGCCTCTTCGCCGAGGCCTCGGCGGGCTTCGCCGGGGAGCCAGGCTGCCTTTGGCTGGAGCTTCCCGAGTTCCCGCCCCTTCCCAGCCCCGCCGCCTGGATCGCCAGCGGCACGCGCGGGTGGGAGGCGGCGGGCGCGCGCGCCCTGCTGCGCACCGGCCCGCTGCGCTTCCGCCCGGGCCAGGCCGACCTGCTGCACCTCGACCTCTGGGACGGCGCCCGGCCGGTGCTGGCCGATGCCGGGACCGGCGCCTACAACCCGCCCGCCGCGGATCGGTGGTGGCTCGACTATTTCCCGGCCGCCCGCGCCCACAACACCATCCTCTTCGACGAGCGCGAGCCGATGCCGCGCCTCTCCCGCTTCCTGCTGGCGCGCTGGCCGCGCCTTGCCTCCCGGGTGGAAGGGGCGGCCCTGCGCGACGCCCATGGCAACCGTCATGCGCGCCGCGTGACGCCGGAAGGCCGCGCCTGGACCATCACCGACGAGGTGGCCGGCCCTTTCCGCATCCTGGCGCTGCGCTGGCGGCTCGGCCCCGGCGCGTGGCGCCTGCGGGCCGACGGTGTGGAAGGGCCAGCGCGGCTGTGCCTGAAGGGTGACGCGCCGCTGCGGCTTTCGCTGGAGGAGGGGTGGGAAAGCCCCGCCTACGGCGTGGTGCGGCCCTGCCAGGTCCTGGTGGCCCGCGCCGACGCCCCGGTTTCCTGCATCGTGACGCGGGTCCTGCTGCCATGAAGGCGCGAGGAGGGCCGCCATGCCGCTCGATCAACTGCTGAGAGGCGTCGCGGCGCTCTGGGGCTGGCTGCTGCTGGCCGTGCTGCTGCTGCTGGGCAGTGGCGGCGCGGTGATTCTCGCCCTGCCGCGCGCCTATGTGGCGGAAGCGATGGTGGCGCCAGCCGAAACCACCGGCATCGCCGCCTCCAGCCTGATCTCGGCGAGCGCCCTGGCACCCGGCAACCTGCTCGACACCCGGCCAGGCGGCAACTACGCGGTCTATCTGTCGGCGCTGCGCAGCCCGGAGGCGGCCGCCATGCTGGCGCGCGACACCACCCTGCTGACCGATCTCGCTGCCTCGAAAGCCGCCAGCCCCCTGGCCCCGCTGCGCCGGCTGCTCGGCCTCGACCGCCCGCCGGACATGGACGATGCCTTGCGCTGGCTGGAACGCAACCTTTCGGTGACGCAGTCGCTCGCCTCGGTCACCTGGACGCTGGAGCTGGCGCATCCCCGCCGCGAAGCGGCGCTCGACGACTTGGCGCGCCTGCACGCGTTCGCCGAGGCGCGGGTGCGGGAGGATCTGCTGGCCCTGACCCGCCGCCGCGTCGTCGCGCTGGAGGCCCGGCTGGCGCAGGAGCGCGACATCTACCTGCGCACGCCGCTGTTTGAGCTGCTGGCGCAGCACCAGCGGGCGGCGCTGGTGCTTTCGGCCGACCAGACAGTGGCGGCACGGCTGGTCTCCGGCCCCAGCGTGGAGTTGCGCCCTTCCCTGCCCAACCGCCCGCTGCTGCTGGCGCTGCTCGGCGTGGCGGCGCCGCTGGCCTGCCTGTTTCTTGCCGCCTGCTGGGTGCTGTTGCGCGGCGGCGAGGGGCGGCGCCGGTGAGCTGGCGGGCGCTCCGCATCGACAGTGCGGCCCTTGGCGCGCTGGCCGGGCTCGCCGCGGCGGGGCTGCACTTCGCCGGGGCCCTGAAATCCACCCCGCTCGGCACCCTCCTTCCGGTTGACCTGACGCTGCTCGCCGGTGCCCTGCTGCTGCCGCTGCTGGCCGTGCTGCTGCTGACACGCCGCTGGTGGCTGCATGGCACGCTCGCGCCCCCGCTGGCGGGGGCGGCGCTGCTCTGGCTCTGGCTGGTGCTGGCGGGCGGCTGGAGCCGCAGCGGCACGATCCTGGCCGCCAAGCTGCCGGAGCTGGTGCTGCTGGCGCCGCTGATGCTGCTCGGCGGCCTTGCCGTCGGCGCCGACTCCGCGGCGCGGCGGCTTCTTGTCGGCGCCACGCTGCTGACCGGCCCGCTGGTTGCGGTGTCCGTGGCGGTGGGGCTGGCCACCGGCGGGGTGGTGCTGGGCGGCGCGGTGGGCGGCAATCCGGACCTCTTGCGGGTGCAGTACCAGCTCGCCGGCCTGGCCATCGCCTGCGCCGCGGGACTGGGCGCGGTGCGGCTGGTCGAGGCGCCGGTGTGGCAGGGCCGGCTCTTCTGGTCCGCCTATACGCTGGCCCTGGCGGCGGCGGCGCTGCTGCCGGGGGGCCGCATGGGGCTGATCTCGCTGGGGCTTTCAGTGCTGCTGACGCCGGCGCTGCGCTGCTGGTCGGCCGGCTGCCCGCGCGCGGCGCTGCGCTGGGCCGGCGGGGCGGCCCTCGCCGGCGCCGCCGGGCTTGGTCTGCTGCTGCTCAAGGCGCAGGCGCTGGACGGGCTGCGCACGCTGGAGCGCTTCACCGAAGGCGGGCTGGAAGCCTCGGCTCGGCCGGCGCTGTGGCGCGCCGCGCTGGACTGGGGCGCCGCGACCCTGCCCTGGGGCCTGGGCACGGGCGGCTTCACCCTGGCTGCGGGATACGGCGAGCGGCGCGGCCTTTACCCGCACAACCACCTGCTGGAGGCCTTCGCCGAAGGCGGGCTGCCCGGGCTGCTGCTGTGGCTGCTCTGCTTCGGCGGGGCGGCGGCGCTGGTGCTGCTGCGCGCCCGCCATGCAGCGCCGGAGCGGGTGGCAAGGATCGCCGCCCTGGTGCTGCCGGTGGGGCTGGCGGCCATGGTTTCGACCGACCTCGGCAACCGGATGGTCTGGTTCGCCCTGGGTCTGGCGCTTTCTCTGGGAGTGGTGGCGCGCCGTGCCTGAACGGGGACATTACGAACGATGGGGCAAGCGCTGCCTCGACATCCTGGGGGCGGGCCTTGGTCTGCTGCTGCTCTCGCCGCTGCTGCTCGGCACCGCGCTGGCGGTGCGGCTGGCGCTGGGTCGGCCGGTGCTGTTCCGGCAGGAGCGCGCCGGACAGGATGGCCTGCCCTTCACCCTGCTGAAGTTCCGCTCGATGCGGGATGGTCCGGGCGACGACGCCGCGCGGCTGACGCCTTTCGGCCGCCGCCTGCGCGCCACCGCCCTGGACGAGCTGCCCCAGTTGGTCAACGTGCTGCGCGGCGAGATGAGCCTGGTCGGTCCGCGGCCGCTGCCCGCCGCCTATACCGCCCGCTACACCGCCCGGCAGCGGCAGCGGCAGCGGGTTCGCCCGGGGCTGGCCGGCGTCGCGCAGGCAGCCGGGCGCAACGCCCTGCCCTGGGAGGAGCGCCTGGAGCTGGATGCGCGCTACGCCGCGCGGCTGAGCCTGCGCGCCGACCTGCGGGCAATGCTCGGCACGCTGGGCATCCTGTTGCACGGCAAGGGTGTTCACGCCCCGGGCCATGCCACCATGCCCCGTTTCGACAGCCATACGAATCCCGGATAAGGAGGATTGCAAGGAGTGTTTTAACACCATAGGTTGTTTTCCGCCTTGAAACGGACCCGCGAACCTGTTTCGTTGTTGTTCGTCACAAAAGTGTGAGTGGACCCATGACTGCGATCCACCTCCGGGCAGAAGACGATGCCGAGTCCCGCCCAGGCGCCGTTCTTTCCTTCCCCAGCCGCGGCATGCCGGCCCGGGCTCCGCGCAGCCGGCTCCACCTGTCTCCTCCCAGCCTGGTCGGGGGCGAGCTCGCGGTTCTCAGTCGCACTCTCACCGATGGTTGGATCGCGCCCGCCGGGCCTGTGCCGGAGTCTTTCGAGCAGGCGATCGGCGAAGCGACCACCTTCAACCACGTCGCCGCCGTCGCCTCGGGCACGGCGGCGCTGCATCTCGGCTACCGCGTGCTGGGAGTGGAGCGGGGCGACGAGGTCTGGACGCAGAGCCTGACCTTTGTCGCCACCATCGCCCCCGCCGTGCAGATGGGCGCCAGGCCGCGCTTCCTCGACGTCGCCGCGGAAAGCTGGACGATGGACCCGAACGTGCTGGAGAGCGCGCTGCAACGCGCGGCGCAGCGCGGCAAGCTGCCGCGGGCCGTGGTGCCGGTGGACCTCTACGGCCAGCCCTGCGACCTGGACGCCATCCTCACCCTCTGCGGCCGCTGGGGCGTGCCGGTGCTCTGCGACAGCGCCGAGGCCATGGGCGCGCGCTACCGCGACCGCGCGGTGGGCAAGGGCGCCGCGCTCGTCGCCTTCTCCTTCAACGGCAACAAGATCATCACGGCCGGCGGCGGCGGCGCGCTCGCCTCGGACGACCCGGCGCTGATCGCCCGCGCCCGCCATCTCGCCTCCCAGGCCAAGGAGGTGGCGCCGCACTATCAGCACGAGACGACCGGCTATTCCTACGGCCTGTCCTCGGTTCTGGCCGCGGTCGGGCTCGCGCAGATCGGCGCGCTGTCCACCCGCGTGGCCGAGCGCCGGCTGGTGTTCGAGCGCTATGTCGAAGGCCTCGGCAACCTGCCCGGCATCGGCTTCATGCCGGAGCCGGCCTGGGCGCGCGCGACCCGCTGGCTGTCCGTCATCCTGATCGACCCGAAGGTCTTCGGCGCCACGCGCGAGGCCGTGCGCCGCGCGCTGGACGCCGCCAACATCGAGAGCCGCCCGGTCTGGAAGCCGCTGCACATGCAGCCGGCCTTCCGGGGCGCCCGCTATGACGGCGGCGGCCTTTCCGGACAGTTCTTCGAGCATGGGCTCTGCCTGCCCAGCGGCACCATGACCGCCGAGGAGCAGGCGCGCGTCGTCGCCGTGATCCGCGGCTGCTGCAAGGGCTGAGGCCGATGCGCATCCTCTACCTGCACCAGCACTATTCCGCCCCGAACGGCACCACCGCGACGCGCAGCCACGCCTTCGCCACCGCGCTGCTGGCGCGCGGCCATCAGGTGACCATGGCCTGCGGGCGCTACGAGGGCGCCGCCACCGGCCTTGCCGGCGAATTCCATTCCGGCCGCCGCGAGGGGCGGCTGCGCGGCCTGCGCATCGTGGAGTTCGACATTCCCTGCCGCAACGCCCAGGGCTTCGCCGCCCGCGGCCTCGCCTTCGCCCGCTATGCCGCCCGCGCGGGCCAGCTGGCGCTGGCCGAGGAGTGGGACCTGGTGATCGCCAGCTCGACACCGCTCACCGTCACCCTGCCGGCGCTGCTGGCGCGGCGCGTGCGGGGCACGCCCTTTGTCTACGAGATGCGCGACCCCTGGCCGGAACTTCCCCGCGCCATGGGCGGCGTGCCCGGCTGGGCGCTGGCGGGGATGGAGGCAATGGCCAACGCCGCCTGTCGCCGGGCGAATGCGGTGGTGGCGCTCAGCGAGGGCATGGCGGCCACCGCCCTGGCGCGCGGCGCCGAGCCGGCGCGGGTGCATGTGGTGCCCAACGGCTGCGACCTCGACCTGTTCGGCCCGCAGGTCGCTCCCTGGCGCCCGGCCGAGGCGGCACCGTGGGAGATGCTGGCCGTCTATGCCGGGGCGCATGGCCGCGCCAACGGGCTGGACCAGTTGCTCGACGCCGCCGCCGTGCTGCGCACCGCCAACGAGCACCGCATCCGCCTGCTGCTGGTGGGCGAGGGCAGCGAGAAGCCGCGCCTGCGCAGCGAGGCCGCGGCGCGGGGCCTGCACAACGTCAGCTTCCTGCCGCCGCTGCCGAAGCGGAAGCTCGCCAGCCTGCTGGCGGGCGCGCAGGTCGGGCTGCAATGCCTCGCCCCGGTGCCGGAATTCGCCGAGCTGACGGCGCCGAACAAGCTGATGGACTACCTGGCCGCCGGCCTGCCGGTGGTTTCCAACCTTCCCGGCCGCGCCGCCCGCCTGCTGGCCGAAGGACCCTGCGGCATCGTCGCCCCGCCCGGCGATGCCGCCGCACTGGCCGAGGCGCTGGTGGCCATGGCGGACAATCCCCACCGGCGGGGCGCCATGGGCCATGCGGCGCGGGAGCAGGCGGTGCGCCGCTGGGACCGGCGCCTGCTCGCCGGCCGGTTCATCGAGGCGGTCGAGGCGGCCGCCGAGGTGGCGCCCGCCGGACTGCTGGCCGCCGCATGAGCGCCGTCCTGCCCGAACTGCATCTGGTGGCGGCCGCGCGGCCGAACCTGCCGAAGCTGGCGGCGCTCTGGCATGCCCTCGCCGCCGCGCCGCCCTTCTGCCGCCCGGTGCTGCTGCACACCGGCCAGCACGCCGATCCGGCGATGTTCGGTGCCCATCTGGCCGATCTCGGCCTGCCCGAGCCGGAAATCTCGCTGGGCGTCGCAGCGGGCGGCGGCCATGCCGCCTTCACCGGCCATACCATGATGGCCTGCGCCGACCTCTGGATGGCCCGCCGGCCGGCCCTCGTGGTGGTGGCCGGCGACGTGGACGGCACGCTGGCCGCGGCCCTGGCGGCCCGCAAGCTCGGCATTCCCGTGGCGCATCTGGAGGCCGGGCTGCGCTGCGGCGACCGCGACATGCCGGAGGAGATCAACCGCCGCGCCGTGGACGCCGTCAGCGACCTGCTCTGGGCGCCCGACCAAGCCACCGCCGCCCGCCTGCTGGCCGAAGGCCATGCGCCGGAGGCGGTCTGCGCCGTCGGCAACGCGATGATCGACACGCTGCTGGCCCGCCTGCCCGCCGCCCTGGCCCGTCCGCTGCCCGCGGGTCTGGCGCCTTCCGGCTATGGCCTCGTCACCCTGCACCGTCCGGCCAATGTGGACCACCCGGCCAGCCTCGCCGCGCTGTTGGCGGCGCTGGAAAAGACGGCCTCACGCCTGCCGCTGGCCTGGCCGCTGCATCCGCGCACCGCCGCCCGCCTGGGCAACTTCGGCTTCGCGTTGCCGCCGGGCATCCGGGTGCTGCCGCCGCTCGGCTACCTCGATTTTCTTGGCCTGCTCGCCCGCGCCCGGCTTGTGGCCACCGACAGCGGCGGCGTGCAGGAGGAGGCCGCCGTGCTGGACCGCCCCTGCCTGACCCTCCGCCCCTCCACCGAGCGCCCGGTGACGCTGGAATCCGGCGCCAACCGCCTGGTCGCCCCCGCCGCGCTGGAGGGCGCGGTGGCCGAGGTGCTGGCCGGTGGCTGGCCCATCGCGCGGCCGATCCCGCTCTGGGACGGCAAGGCCGGCGCCCGCATGGTGGCGCATCTGCGCATGGTCCTCTCCCCTGCCCCCGCCCGGAGCGCCGCCTGATGCCCGACGGCTCCGCCCTGTTGCGCCAGCCCGCCGCGCCCGCCCCGGCGGAGCCGCCGCTCGCCTGCCTGCTCTCGGCGGCGCATCCACCGACGGATGTGCGCGTCGTCGGCAAGGAGGGCGCCGCCCTGGCGGCGGCCGGCTGGCGCGTGTTGCATCTCTGCCCCGGAGGCCCCGGGGCGCCAGCCATGCATATGGGCGTCGCCATCCGCACCTATCGCCGTGCCGGCGGCTGGCGCGGCCGGCTCGCCAATATCCCGGCGCTTGCCCGGCTGGCGGCGGAGAGCGGCGCCACCGTGCTGCATGCGAGCGAGCCCGATGCCTGGCTCGCGGCGCTGCTGGCAGCCCGGCGCAGCGGCGCCCGCGTGGTGCTGGACGTGCACGAGCACTACCCCTCCCGGCTGGACCCCCGCCTGCCGGCGCCGCTGCGCCCGCTCGGCCGCGCCGCCATCCGCTGGGCCTGCCGCCGCATGGCCAGGCGTGCCGATGCCGTGGTGGTGGCCAAGGACGGGCTGGACGGCGACTTCGCCGCGCCCGAGCACATCGTGCCGGTGCGCAACTACGCCACCGCCACCCCCGTCGCGCCGCGCGAGCACCGGCCCGGGCCGCTGACCCTGGTGCATCTCGGCGCACTCGGCCGCGCCCGCGGCGCGATGGAGATGCTCGACGCGCTGGCGCTCTGCCCCGCGGACACACGGCTCAGCCTGGTCGGCCGCTTCACCGATGGTTCCGGTCCGGATTTCGCCGCCCGCGCCGCCGCGCTCGACCTGTCCGCAGCCGTGGAGCAGCACGGCTGGATGCCGCACGAGGCCGCCCTGGCCCAGGCCGCGCGTGCCGATATCGGCCTGGTGCTGTTCCAGCCCGGGGTGGAGAACCACCGCCTGGCTTTGCCGCACAAGCTGTTCGACTGCATGCTGGCCGGCCTGCCGGTGATCGCCCCCGCCTTTGCCGAGGAGGTGGCGGCGGTGATCCAAGAAGCGGGTTGCGGCCTGCTGGTGGACACCGCCGACCCCGCCGCCATCGCCGCCGCCGTGGGCGAACTGGCGGATCCCGCCCGCCGGGCCGGGCTGGGCGCGCGCGGACGCGCCGCGGCGCTCGGCCGCTTCGGCTGGGCCGGCGAGGCCGAGCGGCTGGTCGGCCTCTATCGCCGCCTCGCCCCTCTGGCACGCGCGACGAAATGACCGGCGGCCTCACCTTGCGGGGCGGGAGGCCGCGCGGCGATCCTTCACCCCTCGCGGCGCGGCGCCTATACGCGGCAATCATGGCCCTCCCCCGCATCCTGCTGAACCTTGGCCTCGATTCGCTGCTGGCCGCCCTTGCCCTGCCGCTCGCGGTCTGGATGGCCGCGCCGGGCGACTGGCCTCCGCCCGCCCTGTGGTGGCTGGGCGCGCTGCCCGGCGGCGTGGCGGCGCTGCTGCTGGCCGGCGTGCCGGTGCGGCTGCCGCAGCAATACTGGCGCTTCGCCGGGTTGAAGGATCTCGTCGCGGTGGTCGGCGCCGGCATCGGCGGCGCCATGCTCTTCGCCCTCGGCCTCTACGCCACCGATGCCTGGGCGCCGGGCAACCCCGCCTTTCCGCTGATCCATGCCGGCACCCTTTCCGCCCTGCTGCTGGCGCCGCGCATTCTGGCGCCGCTGAAGCAGGTGCACCGCGTCGGCCCGCTCAGCGAGGCGCCGGCGCAGCCGGTGCTGCTGGTCGGCACCGGCGATGCCGCCGACCTTTTCATCCGGGCCCTGCTGCAGCAGCGCGCGCCGGGCTACCGCGTCATCGGCATCCTGGCCCGCCGGCCGCGCGCCGCCGGCCGCCGCATCCACGGCCATCCGATCCTGGGCGGGCTGGAGGAGGCGGGCGAGGTGCTCGACCGGCTGCGCGCCGAGCTGCGCCTGCCCGGCGCCATCGTCCTCGCCGACCCCGACCTGCAGGGCCCGGCGCTGGAGGAGCTGCTGGACGCCGCCGACCGCCACGGCGTGCCGGTGAAGCGCGCGCCGCGCCTGACCGCGCTCGACCCGGCGCGGCGCGATTCCACCGTGGTCCGCCGCTTCGACCTGCGCCCCGTCGCCATCGAGGAGTTGCTCGACCGCCCGCAGGTGCCGCTCGACCGCGAGGGCATGGCCCGGCTGGTGCAGGGCCGCCGCGTGCTGGTCACCGGCGCCGGCGGCACCATCGGCGGCGAGCTGGCGCGGCAGGTGGCGGCCCTCGGCCCGGCGCAGCTCATCCTGCTCGACCATGGCGAGTTCGCCCTCTACGGCATCGACCTGGAGCTGGCCGAGAACCATCCCGGCGTGCCGCGCCGCGCCATGCTGGCCGATGTGCGCGATGCCGCCCGCATCGCCCGCCTGATGGAGGTGGAGCGGCCCGAGCTGGTGTTCCACGCCGCCGCGCTGAAGCACGTGCCGATGGTGGAGAACGACCCGCTGGAAGGGCTGCTGACCAACGCCCTCGGCACCCGCGTGGTGGCCGATGCGGCGCGCGCGGTGGGCTGCCGGGCGATGGTCTTCATCTCCACCGACAAGGCGGTGAACCCGACCAGCGTGATGGGCGCCAGCAAGCGGCTGGCCGAGATGTACTGCCAGGCGCTCGACATGCAGGCGCGCCGCGCCGGCGGCATGCGTTGCGTCACCGTGCGCTTCGGCAACGTGCTGGGCTCCACCGGCTCGGTGGTGCCGCTGTTCCGCCGCCAGCTCGAACGCGGCGGTCCGCTCACCGTCACCCATCCCGACATGCGCCGCTACTTCATGACGGTGCGCGAGGCGGTGGGGCTGGTGCTGCAGGCCAGCGTGGTCGGCATGGCCGACGCGGAGGGGTTCCGCGGCGCCGAGGCGGCCGGCGCCGGCCGCCGGCAGGACCAGCCGACCGAGCTGGCCGATGGCGGCATCTTCGTGCTCGACATGGGCAAGCCGGTGAAGATCGTGGACATGGCCCGGCGCATGATCCGCCTCGCCGGGCTGCGGCCGGACGAGGACGTGGAGATCCGCTTCACCGGCCTGCGCCCGGGCGAGAAGCTCTACGAGGAACTGTTCCACGGCCAGGAGCCGCCGCATCCCACGCAGTTTCCCGGGCTGCTGGTGGCCACGCCGCGCACCGCCGATGCCGCCCTGGTCGGCCGCGCCATTGACGAGATCGCCGCCGCCGCGCGCGGCGGCAATGCCGAGGCGGCGCTGGCGCAGCTCGCCCGGCTGGTTCCCGAATTCGACCACAACCCGGGCACGGCCCCCGTGGCACACGCATGACCCCATCCAGCGAGCCCCCCGCCACCCTTCTCGGCACGGCACCCGCCCGGCCGGACTCGCTGGAGCTTCTGCGGCAGGCCGCGGAGGCCATGCGGCTGCCCGAGGATCCCGCCGCCGACCTGATCGCGCGGCTGGAGGCCCGCACCGCGCGCATCGGCGTGGTCGGGCTCGGCTATGTCGGCCTGCCGTTGGCGCTGCGCTTCGCCGAGCTGGGCTTTCCCGTCACCGGCTTCGACATTGATCCCGCCAAGGTCGCCGCGGTCGCCGCCGGGCGGAGCCCGCTGCATGGCATCGCCGATGCGCGCGTCGCCGCCGCCGGCCTGCTGGCCTACACGGACATGCAAGCGGCGCGCGGCTGCGACGCCCTGGTCATCTGCGTGCCGACACCACTCGGCCCCCACAAGGAGCCGGAGCTCGGCCCGGTGCGGGCGGCGCTGGCGGCGCTGGCGCCCCATCTCCGCCCTGGCCAGGCCGTCGCGCTGGAAAGCACCACCTATCCCGGCACCACCGAGGAGTTCGTCCTTCCCGCCCTGGCCGCCGCCGGGCTGGCCGTGGGCCGGAACGCCTTCGCCATCTACAGCCCCGAGCGCGAGGACCCCGGCAACCCCGAGGGCACGGTGGGCCGCGTGCCGAAGCTGGTGGCCGGCGCCACGCCGGCCTGCCTCGCCGTGGGCAAGGCGCTCTACGGCGCGGCGGCGGGCGCGCTGGTGCCGGTCTCCTCCCTGCGCGCCGCCGAGCTGGTGAAGCTCTACGAGAACGTCTTCCGCGCGGTGAACATCGGCCTGGTCAACGAGCTGAAGCGGATCAGCCACGCCCTCGGGCTGGACGTGCAGGAGGTGATCGACGCCGCCGCCACCAAGCCCTTCGGCTTCATGCCCTTCCGGCCTGGTCCCGGGCTGGGGGGCCACTGCATCCCGGTTGATCCCTACTATCTTGCCTGGAAGGCGCGCGAGCTGGGCGTGCCCAGCGACTTCGTGGAACTCGCCGGCCGGGTGAACGACGCCATGCCCGCCTACGTCTTTGGCCGCCTGCGCGACGCGCTGGATGCGCGCGGCATGCCCCTGCGCGGCGCCCGCGTGCTGCTGATCGGCCTCGCCTACAAGCCCGGCGTGCCCGACACGCGCGAGAGCCCGGCGATCGAGATCCTCCGCCTGCTCGGCGGACGCGGCGTCGAATGCGCCTACCACGACCCGCTGGTGCCGCGCTTCGCCGCCCCGCATGGCGCGCCCGCGCTGCAGAGCCAGCCGCTCGACCCCGGCTTCGTCGCCGCCCAGGACGCCGTGCTGATCGTCACGCCGCAGCCCGGCATCGATTTCGCCGCGCTGCGCCGCCATGCCCGCCTGATCGTGGACACCCGCGGCGTCTACCCCGACGCGGCGGTGGAAACCGGCCCCGCCCTGCCCCCAACATTGCCCGTTGAAACGCGCGGTGATTTCCCACAGCCGGCGGAACCGGCCTATCACCCCGTCATCCAGGCCTGAGCCTCCGTGCCCGGGCCGCAGTGACGGAGCCTTCCCGCCGATGAGTGCCGAGACTTCCCCGCGCCCGATCGCCCTGTTCGACATGAAGGCGCAGCAGGCGCTGATCCGCCCCGAGATCGACCGCCGCATCGCCGCCATCCTGGACAGCGGCGCCTTCATCAACGGGCCGGACGTGCGCGAGCTGGAGGCGAAGCTGGCCGCGTTCGCCGGCGTCGCCCATGCCGTCGGTGTCTCCTCCGGCACCGACGCGCTGCAGATCGCCATGATGGCCGAGAACATCGGCCCGGGCGACGCCGTCTTCCTGCCCGCCTTCACCTACACCGCCACCGCCGAGGTGCCGCTGGTGCTCGGCGCCACGCCGGTCTTCGTGGACATCGCGGAGGACGGCTTCAACATCGACCTTCAGGACCTGAAGCGGCGCATCGCGCTGGTGAAGGAGGAAGGCCGGCTGCGGCCGCGCGCCGTGATCGGCGTGGACCTCTTCGGCCGCCCCGCCGACTGGCCCGCGCTGGAGGAGATCTGCCGCGCCGAGGGCATGTTCGCCCTTGATGACGCCGCGCAGGCCTTTGGCGGCGCGCTGGGCGGCAAGCGGCTCGGCGCCTGGGCCGATGCCACCGCGCTCAGCTTCTACCCGACCAAGACGCTCGGCTGCTACGGCGACGGCGGCGCCATCCTGACCAACGACGCCGCCCGGGCCGAACTCTACCGCTCGCTGCGCACCCATGGCGAGGGCAAGACCCGCTACGAGGTGGAGCGCACCGGCATGAACGGCCGGCTGGACACCATCCAGGCCGCCATCCTGCTCTGCAAGCTGCCGCTGCTGGAGGAGGAACTGAAGGCGCGCACCCGCATCGCGGGCTGGTACGCCGAGCGGCTGGCGAAGCATGTCACCGTGCCCGGCACGCAGGCCGGCGCGGACAGCGCCTGGGGGCTTTATTCCATCCTGCTGCCGGATGCGGAGACGCGCGGGCGCGTGCAGGCGGCGATGCAGGCGCGCGGCGTGCCCAGCGCCATCTACTACCCGAAGCCGCTGCACCATCAGCCGGCCTATGCCGCCGCCCATGCGGCCGGCCTGCGCCAGTCCCCGCCGCTGCCGGTCAGCGAGACCGTCTGCCAGCGGATCCTGGCGCTGCCGATGCATCCCTATCTCGACGAAGAGCAGGCCGGGCGGGTTGCGGAGGCGGTCATCGCCGGGCTGTGACGGCCGGGGCTCCGCCCCTGCACCTCGCTGGGGGAGCTCTCAGCTCCTCCAGGCCTCCGCATCGCGCACACCTGCCGGCTCAGTCGGGCACCGGCTCCAAACCGTGGCGCAGCATCACCGCCCGCACCCGCGCCGGGTCCGGCGGGGCGCCCGGCGCGATCAGCGCAGCCAGTTCGCGGAAATAGGCGGACCCGATCAGCCCGGGTGTCAGCACCGCCAGGGCGCGGGCGGTCTCCTCATGCTGGTTGGCGAAGTGATGCACCGCCCCGCGCGGGATGAAGAGGGTCTCGCCGGGGCCGACCTCATGCCTTGCGCCATCCAGCTTCCAGGTCAGCACGCCGGACAGGCCGTAGATCGTCTCGTCGTAGTCGCGGTGGTAATGCGCCACCGGAACCCTAGCCTTCGCCGGCACGGCGAACTCGAACATGTCGAGCCTGCCCCCGGTCTGCTCCCTCGCCTGCAGGAACCGGATCTCAAGCTGGCCGATACGGATCAGCTCCACCACGGAACGTCCCTCCCCGCTGCGGGCAGCAGGCTATCTGGATTCGGGCAGGAAAGGAATTCGCCGGCGGCGGCCTGCGCGCCTGTCACGCCGCCCTTCCAACCGGCTTCGTGCCCGCCACCGTCTCCAGGAAGGCCCGCCAGCGCGCCAGCACCGGCGCCTCGGCATAGTCCCGGGCATAGGCGGCGCGCCCCGCGGCCGCGAGGGCCGCCGCCCGCTCCGGTTGCGCGCCCAGTGCGGCGATGGCCTGCGCCAGCGCCGCTGCATCCTCCCGAGGGACCAGCACCCCGTTGATGCCCTGGGCGATCAGCTCGGCCGGCCCGGCCGCCCCGGCGGCGACCACCGGGCGTCCGGCGGACCAGGCCTCCAGCACGACATTGCCGAGCGGCTCATGGCGGCTCGGGCAGACGAACAGGTCGCAGCCCGCGAGCAGGGCGCCGGCATCCACGCGCCAGCCCAGCATGGCCAGGCGATCCGCCACCCCCAGCTTGCGCGCCAGCCTTTCCAGGTCCGCCCGTTCCGGCCCCTCGCCGGCGAGCGAGAGATGCATTCCCGGCAGCCGCGGCAGGGCACCCAGCAGCGTGTCGAAGCCTTTGTTGCGGTGCAGCCGGCCCATCGCCAGGAGGCGCGTCATGCCAGGAGGGGCCGGCAACAGGGCGGGCGCGGCGCCGGCGAGGTCGGGCACGAAATTGGGCAGGGCATGCGCCCGCTCCGGCGGCCAGCCCTCCCGCAGGAGCCAGGTCCGCAGCCCCTGCGTGTTGCCGAGAACATGGTCGCAGCGGCGGTAGTAGCGCAGGTCGTAGTAGCCGCCGAGCCGGCCGGCGAGCGGCCAGGGCCCGCCCAGCCGCCGCCCGCGCGGCACGAAGCGGTTGGCGCGGTTCTGCCAGGCGACCACCACATCCGGGCGGAAGGCACGCAGCAGGCGCTCCAGCCGCGGCCCGGTGCGCAGGTCGAGGTAGCCGCCGAAGCCCAGTTCCACAGGCGCCAGCCCCGCCGCGCGCAGCCGGGCGGCGCGGCCCGGCTCGTGGCGGATCACCGGCAGGATCTCCTCCCCGGCGGCGGCCTGCGCGATGCAGAGCCGCTCGAAGAAGCCCTCCGCCCCGCCGCGCCCGGCGCTGCCCAGGACATGCGCGACCCTCATGCGGCGGAACAGCCGGTCAGGCGCGCTGCTCCCGGCCCATCAGGCGGCGCAGGAAGTGAGAAAGCCCGTGGCGGCGCCGCTTGCGCTCCAGTTCCGAAGCGTCCCGCAGCCAGGCGACCTGCACCACGCGCCGTTCGCCGACAAAGGGCGTGTGGCCATGCCAGGAATGGTCCGAGCGCAGGAAGGCGAGCATGTTGCCCTCCTGCGGACTGACCTCGGCGACATAGTCCTCGAAGCTGCCAGGGCCGCGCAGGATGCGCAGCCGCCCGTTCGGCGCGCTCCAGCCTTCGTGCAGATAGAGCAGAAGCGTCGCCACCTTGCTGGCGCTGTCGGTGTGGATGCGCCCTTCATGCGCGGCAGAAAGCCGGCGTACGGTGATCAGCCGCGGCAGGCCGGCCAGGTCCACACCGAGCTTTTCGCTCAGCACGGTGGCAATCTCGGGACCTTCCAGCTCGCGCAGCAGGGCGGCGAAGGCACCTTCCGGCGTGAAGCTGTCGGTGGGATGGAAGCCTGTCTGCCGCAGCATCGGGAAGTCGCGCCGCAGCGCCGGCAGCGCTGCCGGGCGCAGTGCGCCATGCGCGATGACAAAGGGGTAGGGGTCGCTGTGAAGAGGCGCGGCGCGCAGTCTGCCGAGCTCAAGGGCGCCCTGGATGGCCGGTGCCGTCGTTTCCCCGGCGGCGCCGGCTTTGCCGATGTTGGAGGCTTCCACGCTCGAAATCATCGCCTTGTCCTTCCGGAACGGCGGGGCCACCGCCGCGAAGCGGCCCGGCAGCGGCACCATGCGAAGCTTCAACCATGATGGCGCTTCAGCAATACAGAAAATCTTACGCGTTCATGATTAGTAATGATTAATATTCGGAAGAAAAGCGTGAGGTAGAGCGGCGCCTATTGCCCGATTTCATGAACCTCCCGCAGCGGATAGCTCCTCCTTCTCCAGATCCTTGATGGAGGAAGCCAATGAATATGATGAAGGTCGCGCGAGTTTGCCGATGGCGATGGCGCCGGGAAAGCATTCGTCCCGATCCTTGCCGAAAAGCTTCAACAGGAAGGGGCCGGAGACTTCGCGCGCGCAGCATCGTCCCCGCCGGTTATTCCGGCGTGACTGCCCAGGTGAAGTCGCGGCTTTCACCCGCTGCCAGCGTGAGAACTCCCGGCTTGGTGCTGAAGTCGCCATCCCAGTCCAGCGGGCTCGCGGTGCCGTGCCAGGGCTCGATGCAGAGGAAATCCGCTCCTTCCGGCTTGGACCAGAGGCCGAGATCACGGTAGCCCTCCCAGCTCACCCGCAGCGCCGGTCCGTCCTCGGCGGCAAAGCGCACCGCGCGGCTGGCGAGGCCGGGGAGGATCACCGCGTCGCGGGCGAACAGCACCGGCGAAAGAGGCAGTTCGCGGCCCCGGACCGGCGAGGGCTCCTCCGGCCCGAGCAGGCCGCCCTGCAGGTAATGCGCCGGGCCGGGCTCGGGCGCCTCGAAGGTCAGCTGGTGCCGCTCCTTCGGCAGGCCGGGCACCAGGGGCCAGCGAAAGGCGGGATGCGCGCCGATCGAGAAGGGCAGCGCCCCTCGTCCGGGGTTGGTCACCGTGGCGGTGACGGTGAGCCGCGTGTCCGCCACGGCATAGGCGAGTTCGAGCGCGAATGCGAAGGGGAAGGCGGCCTTGCTCTCCTCGTCGGAGACGAGGCGAAGGCGGCACCGCCCGGGTTCGCGCTCCACCCACTCGAAGCGGCGGTCGCGGGCGAAGCCATGCTGCGGCAGGCGGTAGGTCCGGCCGGCATGGCGCAGCGTGTCGCCAGCCAGCTTGCCAAGAATGGGGAACAGCACCGGCGCATGGCGGCGCCATTCCGGGCCGCCATGCCAGAGCAGCTCGATCCCCCTGTCGTTGCGCAGGCTGACCAGCTCCGCGCCATGCGCCTGCACGGTTGCGGCGAGCTGCTCGTTGCCGATGCGATGGCGGTCGGTCACGGGCCGGCTTCCTCGGCGCGGCGCTGCTCGTAGGTGCGGGCGTGCAGCATGATGAGCTCGTGCAGCGCAGGATCGATGCCGGCGCGGCGCGCGCCTTCCAGCAGTTCGCCCAGGATGGCGTCCGACTCGATCCGCCCGCCGCCTTCGAGGTCGCGCAGCATGCTGGCGGTCAGCTTGCTGGCCGGGTCGGCGAAGATGTCCTGGATGGTCTCCAGCACCTTGGGCGCCAGCGGCGCGCCGTGATGCGCGGCAATGGCGGCATTGCGCTCCAGCAGGCTGCGCAGGAAGCCGGGGCCGCCCGGCGCGCGCAGGATCTGCCCGACCGTGCCGCGCATCAGCACCGTGGCGCCCGCCAGGGTGCCGAGCATCACCAGCTTGGCCCAGAGCGCGCCGCGGATATCGGGCGCCGCCTCGGCCTGGATGCCGCCCTTGGCGGCCAGCGCGACGAAGTCGGTGACGCGCGGCGTGATGCGCCCGTTCAGCTCGCCCACCGTCAGGGTGCGCCACTGGCCAAGGTTCCGCACCTCGCCCTCCGGCGTGAGGGTGGCCGCGATGCGGGCGACGCCGCCGAGCACCGCCGCCTCCCCGAAGGCCTCCCGCAGCCTGGCGACATGCGCGATGCCGTTCAGCACCGGCAGGATCGCCGTCTCCGGCCCGATGGCGGGGCGGATGGCGGCGATGGCGTCTTGCAGGTCATAGGCCTTGCAGGTCAGCAGCACGAGGTCCCAGCCGGGCTGCACCTCCTGCGCCTGCAGCGCCGTGACGGCGCGCTGCGTGGTGCCGAAGACCGGGCAGTGCACGACCAGCCCGTTCCGGCGGAGCTGTTCCTGCCGGCGTGCCCGCACGAGGAAGGCGAGATCGGCGCCCGCCTCCAGCAACCGGGACCCGTAATAGCCGCCGAGCGCACCCGCGCCGAGAACCAGGATCCGCATGGCCTACTCTTCCCTTGTGCCGCCGATCGGTCCGGCCGCGCCCAACTGACAGAAAAAAGATGGGGTCCGGGGGAATTCCTTCCCCCGGCCTTTCTGCTTACCCGACGCGGTTGCTGATCAGGTCCTGCACCACGGTCGGATCGGCGAGGGTGGAGGTATCGCCGAGGCTGTCGGTCTCGTTGGCGGCGATCTTGCGCAGGATGCGGCGCATGATCTTGCCCGAGCGGGTCTTGGGCAGGCCCGGCGCCCACTGGATGGCATCCGGCGCGGCGATCGGCCCGATTTCCTTGCGCACCCAGGCCACCAGCTCCTTGCGCAGCGCCTCGGTGGGTTCCTCGCCCGACTTCAGCGTCACGTAGCAGTAGATGCCCTGGCCCTTCAGCGCATGCGGCATGCCCACCACGGCCGCCTCGGCCACCTTGGGGTGGGCGACCAGCGCGCTCTCGATCTCGGCCGTGCCCATGCGGTGGCCGGAGACGTTCAGCACGTCGTCCACGCGGCCGGTGATCCAGTAGTAGCCGTCCGCGTCGCGCCGGGCGCCGTCGCCGGTGAAGTAGCGGCCGGGGAAGGTGGAGAAGTAGGTCTGGATGAAGCGCTCGTGGTCGCGGAAGACGGTGCGCATCTGCCCGGGCCAGGAGTCGAGGATGACGAGGTTGCCCTCGGTCGCGCTTTCCAGGATGTTGCCCTCATTGTCCACCAGGGCCGGCTGCACGCCGGGCAGCGGCAGGGTGGCGGAGCCGGGCTTCTGGTCCACCGCGAAGGGCAGCGGCGAGATCAGGATGCCGCCGGTCTCGGTCTGCCACCAGGTGTCCACCACCGGCAGCCGGCTCTCGCCGACGGTGCGGTAGTACCAGAGCCAGGCCTCCGGGTTGATCGGCTCGCCGACGCTGCCGAGGATGCGCAGCGACTTGCGGGACCACTTCCGCACCGGCGCCTCGCCCTCGCGCATCAGGCTGCGGATGGCCGTCGGCGCGGTGTAGAAGATGTTGACCTGGTGCTTGTCCACCACCTGCCAGCAGCGGTCGATACCCGGCCAGTTCGGCACGCCCTCGAACATCAGCGTGGTGGCGCCGTTCGCCAGCGGGCCATAGACGATGTAGGTGTGGCCGGTGACCCAGCCGACATCGGCGGTGCACCAGAAGACCTCGCCGGGGCGGTAGTCGAAGACCAGCTCATGCGTGAAGCCGGCCCAGACGAGATAGCCGCCGGTGGTGTGCAGCACGCCCTTCGGCTTGCCGGTGGAGCCGGAGGTGTAGAGGATGAACAGCGGGTCCTCCGCGTTCATCGGCTCCGGCTCGCATTGCGGCGAGGCCTGGGCGCAGAGCTCGTGGTACCAATGGTCCCGCCCGGCCTGCATCGGCACCTCGCCGCCGGTGTTGCGCACCACGATGACGTTCTGCACCGTGGGGCAGGACTTCAGCGCCTCGTCGGCATTGGTCTTGAGCGGCACCTTGCGGCCGCCGCGGCGGCCCTCGTCGGCGGTGATCAGCAGCGTGCTCTCGCAATCCTCGATGCGGGAGGCGAGGCTGTCGGGCGAGAAGCCGCCGAACACCACCGAGTGGACCGCGCCGAGGCGGGCGCAGGCCAGCATCGCCACCGCCGCCTCGACGATCATGGGAAGGTAGAGCGTGACGCGGTCGCCCTTCTTCACCCCCAGCCCCTTCATGGCGCTGGCCAGGCGGCAGACCCGCTCATGCAGGTCCCGATAGGTGACCTTGGCGTCGGTTTCCGGGTCGTCACCTTCCCAGATGATCGCCACCTGGTCGCCGCGGCTCTCCAGGTGCCGGTCGAGGCAGGAGACGGAGGCGTTCAGCACGCCGTCCTCGAACCACTTGATGGAGACGTCGCCGGTGAAGCTGGTGTTCTTGATCTTGGTCGGCGGCGTCATCCAGGCGACGCGCTTCGCCTCCTCGCGCCAGAAGCCCTCCGGGTCGCGCAGGGCCTCGGCCATCATGGTCCGGTAGCGCGCGGCATCCACCTTGGCACCCTGCGCCAGCTCGGGCTTCACCGTGATCAGCGCATCATCGGGCATGTCTTGTTCCTCCCCGTTCCGCTTCCCGCCCATGCGGCGGCGCGCCGCGTATTCAGCGCATATTGGGCCAAGCCGCCCTGAGGCACGTCAAGTGCCACGGAAGGCCGCCGGTTTCAGGTGCCTGCATCCGCCGGCACCCAGACGGTGCCCTCGGAATCAACCTGCGCCTCCACCACTTCCAGGCTGTCCCCCGCGCAGGGACCGGAGACGCAGAAGCCGTCCTCGATGCGGAAGCGCGCGCCATGCACGGCACAAACGATCATCCGGCCCGGCCCGTCAAGGAAGCGGTCCGGCATGACCTCCAACGGCACACCGACATGCGGGCAGGAGTTCACGTAGACGAACACCCGCCCGGCCCGCCGCACCGCCAGCAGGCCGATGAAACCGCCCTCCGGACCTGGAAAGCCGCGGGCCTTTCCCTCCGGGATCTCGTCCAGCCGGCACAGGGCGCGCGCATCGCTCATTCCGCCGGGGATGGCGCAGGCGCAAGCGGAAGGCAAGCCAGCCTGGCGCCCTCCCTCCCGGCTTCACTACCGCAAGCCGGCTGCCGGCAGGCTCTTGCCCGGATTCTCCCGCCGCACGGAACGCCCCACCTGCTTCAGCCTTTCTTCACCAGAAGCGCGCAGCCTGAGCATGTGGAGGGAGGCACGGATGCGACGACTGGAACGCCACGCCCTGGCGCTGGCACTGCTGCTGGGCCTGACCGAGCCGGCGCAGGCACAGCCGCGGCCCGATTTCGATGGGCATGGCCGCTTCTACGGACAAAGCGGACACCCATCCGGCCCGACTCGCTACTACGACCCCTGGGGGCGGTACGAAGGCCGCTCCGAGCGGTCCGCCGGGGGCGGGGTCCGGCGCTACTACGACCGGGAAGGGCGCTACCTCGGCCACGAGGATATCGAGCGCGATTTCCGCCGCCGCGGCATGCCGGGCGACTCATCGTCCCAGGGCAGCGGCGTTCAGGTCTACGTGGACCCCACGCCCTTCCTGCAGAACCAGCCCCCGGACCCCGCCGCCGAACCCGACTTCCGGCGCGGCCGCACGCCCTGGTTCGGCGGCCGCTAGGCCTGGAGGGCCTCAGCCCTTCGGATCCTGGTTCTGCCGCTGCTGCTCCTGGCGATGCTCCGCCTGGTGACGGCGGTGCACGCCGACGGCACAGCCCGCCGCCGCACCGGCCACCGCATGGCCCTTGCCGACGAAGTGCCCGGCCACCGCGCCCACGGCACCATCCTTTGCGCAGCCGCCTTCCTTGGCGGCGGCCGGCAGCGCGGCGGTGAGGCCCAGGGCGAGAACAGCGAAAACAGCGATGCGCATGGCAGGAGAACTCCGGTTTTCCTTGCCGCCCTCAACGCCGGCCCTGCGCCCCCGATGCATGAAAGCGCGGACATGGCCGATCTGGCGGCGACGTCACCCTGCACAGGAGGA
Organism: Teichococcus coralli; assembly: GCF_009829925.1. Classification (GTDB taxonomy): domain Bacteria; phylum Pseudomonadota; class Alphaproteobacteria; order Acetobacterales; family Acetobacteraceae; genus Pseudoroseomonas; species Pseudoroseomonas coralli. The sequence goes on along the minus strand of NZ_SNVJ01000015.1, from coordinate 62,568 downwards.
TCCGGGACGGAACGCGGCGCCGGCACTTGCCGGCATGGCGCGGCATGGCGCGGCATGGCGCGGCATGGGCCTGTAGCCCGGGCGTGAAATCTCCGACAAACGGACAATTACTTGATTTCAATGGGCAGTTTGACGCACCGGCACGAAGCGTCTCCTGGCCCGGCATCGGGAAGTAGCCACCGCCATCCAGGCGGAACCGAGTCAACAGGCTCCTGCCTTCGGCGCGTGGCCCGGTGCGCCGCATTGCGGCCCGGCAAGACCGAGACGCGGCGCGGGGCTGGGCAATCGGCGCGCCGTCTCCGTCGCGCCTGCTCGGCACCCGGCTCGGCCGCATCGCCGAGGCGTTGGGCGGCACCGCCCTGCTTGTTTTCTGGGCGGCAGCATCCTGCATGCCCACCTGACGGCGTGAAAGGCCCGGGAGAGGCGTCGCTCCTCCCGGCCCTCCCCCATCGATCGGAGGCATCGAATGCCTCCCGATTCCCACCTTCGTTTTCGAAGCCCTGGTTCAGGGACAGCGCCTCCAAACCCAGCGCGCGCGATTGCGCCGAAGCCTTAGCCCGCCGCCCAGCCGCCCATCCGGCAGAGCAGCACCCAGTGTTCCTGCGAGACCGGCATCACCGAAAGGCGGGACTGCCGGATCAGCGCAAGTTCCGCCAGTGCCGGCTCGGCCTTGATGGCGGCCAGCGTCACCGGCGCGGGCACCGCACCCACCGCGCGCATGTCCACGCAGCACCAGCGCGGCGCCTTGCCCTGGGCGACTTCCTCGGTCGGGTCGGGATAGGCCTCGCGCGCCACCTCGACCACGCCGACGATCTCCTTTCCCAGGTTGGAGTGATAGAAGAAGGCGCGGTCGCCGGCGCGCATGGCACGCAGGTGCTTCGCCGCCAGGGCATTGCGCACGCCGGTCCAGGGCTCGGTGCCGTTCGCCACCTGCTGGTCCCAGGAAAAGGCGTCCGGCTCGCTCTTGACCAGCCAGTAGGCCATCAGCCGGCGAGGCGCTCGCCATTGGCGAAGACCTGGCGGAAGGCCCGCACGGTGACGCGCTGGAACAGCCCGGCCTGGGTGTAGGGATCCTCGGCGGCGATCTTCTCGGCGGCCGCGAGGTCGGGCGCCTCGACCAGGATCAGGCTGCCGCAGGGCTTGCCCTCGGCGTCCAGCATGGCACCGCCCCGCGCGACGGATGCCGCCCGGGCGGTGAGGTACTCCAGGTGCGCGGGGCGGGCCGCCGCCCGCTGGTCCAGCACGCCGGGCTTGTCCTCGTAGATGATGGCGAACAGCATGGTCAGGCTTCCTTCTGCATGGCGGCGGCGGAACCGCTCCGCGCGCGGCTGTTGCATGACGTAACCGCGTGCGCGAACGGCTTCAATCCGGCCGCGCGAGGGCCTAGGTTGCGCCCCGTGAGCACCCTGCCGCCCCGCCCCCGTCCCGTTGCCCTGGCCGCCGCCCGCGGCGGCGGCACGCTGCACCGCTTCGCCAATCCCGGCCGCTTCCTGCGGCTGACCGATCGCCTGCTGCCCTGGCTCTGGGGCGCGGCGCTCCTCGTGCTGGCGGTGGGCGCCGCCTGGGCGCTGCTCTTCTCGCCGCCGGACTGGCAGCAGGGCGAGACGGTGCGGATCATGTACGTGCATGTCCCGATGGCCTGGCTGGCGATGGGCGGCTATGCCGGGCTCGCCGTGGCCTCGCTGCTCTCGCTGGTGTGGCGGCACCCGCTGGCCGACCTCGCGGCGCGCGAGCTTTCCCCGGCGGGCGCCATGGTCACGGCGCTCTGCCTCGCCACCGGCAGCCTCTGGGGCCGGCCGATGTGGGGCACCTGGTGGGCCTGGGACGCGCGGATGACCTCCGTGCTGGTGCTGTTCTTTCTCTGGATCGGCCATGCCGCCCTGGTGCGCGCCTTCGACGACGAGGAGCGCGGTGCCCGCGCCGGCGCCATCCTGGCGTTGATCGGCGCGGTGAACCTGCCCGTCATCAAGTGGTCGGTGGACTGGTTCAACACGCTGCACCAGTCGGAATCGGTCATGCGGCTGGACGGTCCGGCCATGCATGTGGACATGCTCTACCCCCTGCTGGCCTGCACGGTCGGCTTCACCCTGGCCTTCGCCGCCCTGGTGCTGGCCCGCACCCGCGCGGCGGTGATGGAGAAGCGGGTACGGCAGCTCCAGCTCGCCCAGGCGCGCCGCCACGAGGTGGGCGCATGAGCGGCGGTGCGGCGGCCACGCGTCGCTTGACACAGGTCAATGTGGCGGGAACGGCGGTGCCGGTATGACGCAACACTGGTGGCACGTGGTGATTTCCTGGGCGCTCGCGGCGTTCGGCTTCGGCGCCATGGCCGCGCTGGCGGCGCGGCGGCACGCGGCGGCCAAGCGGCGGCTCGCGCTGCTCGGCCCGCGGGAAAGGAGGCAGGGGTGAAGCTCTCGCGCAAGCGGCGGCGGCTGTGGATCGTGGTGCTGGCCGGGCTTGGCCTCGGCACCGCCACCGCGCTGGCGCTGACCGCCTTCCAGGACAACCTGGTCTTCTTCCTGGCGCCCAGCGACATCGCCGCCAGGCATCCCGGCCCGGAGCGCGCCTTCCGCCTCGGCGGCCTGGTGGAGGCCGGCAGCCTGCAACGCGACCAGACGCCTGACGGCAAGCCCGAGGCCCGCTTTCGCGTCACCGATGGCCCTGCCGCCATTCCCGTGACCTATGTCGGCGTGCTGCCGGACCTGTTTCGCGAGGGGCAGGGCGTGGTGGCGCTGGGCAAGCTCGGCCCGGACGGCCTGTTCCGCGCCAGCGAGGTGTTGGCCCGGCACGACGAGACCTACATGCCCCCCGAAGTGGCCGACGCGCTGAAGCGCACCGGCCACTGGGATCCCGCCAAGGGGGCGCCGCCGCCGGCCGCCTCCTGGAACACGCTGGAGCCGGCGGCCGCTTCCGCCGCACCGGCCAAGCCGGCCCGGCCGGGAACCTGAGGAGCGCCTGATGATCGGCGAATTCGGCCATTTCGCCCTGGCGCTGGCGCTGGCGCTCGCGCTGGCGCAGACGGTGCTGCCCATCCTGGGCGCGGCCCGCAACGAGCCGCGGCTGATGGCCGCCGCCGCGCCCCTGGCCTTCGGCCATCTGCTGGCGGTCGGCGCGGCCTTTCTGGCCCTGATCACCGCCTTCGTGGTGAACGACACCAGCGTCATCACCGTGGTGCAGAACAGCCACTCGGCCAAGCCGCTGCTCTTCAAGGTGGCCGGCGCCTGGGGCAACCACGAGGGCTCGATGCTGCTCTGGGTGATGATCCTGGCGCTGTGCGGCGGCGCCGTCGCGGCGTTCGGACGGGCCCTGCCCGGCGCCCTGCGCGCCCGGGTGCTCGGCGTGCTGGGCCTGGTGGCGGTGGGCTTCCTGGTGTTCATCCTGGCCACCTCCAACCCCTTCGGCCGCGTCTGGCCGCCGGCGCCGGACGGCCAGGGGCTCAACCCCGTGCTGCAGGATCCCGGCCTCGCCTTCCACCCGCCGATGCTCTACCTCGGCTACGTGGGCTACGCCGTCACCTTCGCCTTCGCGGTCGCGGCGCTGATCGAGGGGCGGGTGGACGCCGCCTGGGGCCGCTGGGTGCGCCCCTGGGCGCTCGGCTCCTGGTGCTTCCTGACGCTCGGCATCACCCTCGGCTCCTACTGGGCCTATTACGAGCTGGGCTGGGGCGGCTACTGGTTCTGGGACCCGGTGGAGAACGCCTCCCTGCTGCCCTGGCTGGCCGGAACGGCGCTGCTGCACTCCGCCGTTGTGGTGGAGAAGCGCGAGGCACTGAAGGTCTGGTCGGTGCTGCTGGCGCTGCTGGCCTTCGGCTTCTCGCTGCTCGGCACCTTCCTGGTGCGCTCGGGCGTGCTGAACTCGGTGCACGCCTTCGCCAATGACCCGGCGCGCGGCGTCTTCATCCTCGGGCTGCTGCTCTTCTATGTCGGCGGCAGTTTCGCCCTCTTCGCCTGGCGGGCACCTTCCATGGCGCCCACCGGCATGTTCGCGCCCCTCTCCCGCGAGGGCGGGCTGGTGCTGAACAACCTGCTGCTCTGCTCGATGGCGGCCGTGGTGCTGAGCGGCACGCTCTGGCCGATGTTCGCCGACCTGCTGTTCCAGCAGAAGATCTCGGTCGGGCCGCCCTTCTTCAACACCGCCCTGCTGCCGCTCGCGGTGCCGCTGATCCTGGCCATGGCGGCCGGCGCGCTGCTGCCCTGGAAGCGGGCCCGGCTCTGGCCCGTGCTGCAGCGGCTGTGGTGGGCGGCGCTGATCGCCGCGGGCGGCGTGGCGCTGGTGCTGGCCTTCGCCGGCTGGCGCATCGGTCCGGCCTTCGGCATCGGCGGCGGCCTGTGGCTGGTTTGCGGCGCCCTCGCCGACCTTGCCGACCGCATCGGCCTGTTTCGCCGCCCGGCCGCCGCCTGGGGCCGCGCCCTGGGCCTGCCGCGGGCCGCCTGGGGGGGAGCCCTGGCGCATGCCGGGCTGGGCGTCTCGGTGCTCGGCATCGCCGGCATGGGCCTGGCCAGCGACCGGCTCGCCGCGGTGCAGCCGGGGCAGAGCCTCTCCCTCGCGGGCTACGAATGGCGGCTGGACAAGGTGGCGGATGCCATCGGCCCCAACTGGACGGCCCGCCGCGCCACGGTCACGGTGCTTCGGAACGGCGATCTGGTCACGGTAATGACGCCGGAGCGGCGCTTCTTTCCGGTGGGCCGCACCACCACCACCGAGGCCGCCATCCACACCACCTTCCTTGCCGACCTCTACGCCGTCATGGGCGAGGAGCAGAACGGCGCCGCCGTGCTGCGCCTGCACTACAATCCGCTGGCGTCCTGGATCTGGTTCGGCGGCGGCATCATGGCGCTGGGCGGCGCGCTTTCCCTGACGGACCGGCGCATCCGCGTGGCGGCACCGGCGCCGCGTGGCGCGGCGAAGGCGGCGGCATGACGGCCGGCGGGAGATTCCGGGGGGAATTCCTTCCCCAGCCTTTCTCCTTCGGAGGCCCTGAATGCCGATGACCTCCCGCCGCGTGCTGATGCTGGCGCCGCTGGGTGTCGCGGCGGCCGGCGGCCTCGGCTTCTACGCGATGCTGCGCGGCCTCGGCACCGGCGAGTATGATCCGCACGGCGTGCCCTCCGCCCTGGTGGGCCGGACCCCGCCCGAGTTCAGCCTGCCGCCGCTGGTGCCGTCCGGCCTTCCGCTGCTCGCCAGCGCCGACCTGCAGAACCTCGAAGGCCCGGTGCTGGTGAACTTCTGGGCGAGCTGGTGCGTGCCCTGCGTGGTCGAGCACCCGCAGCTCATGCGCCTGAAGCGCGAGGGCGTCGCGGTCTACGGCGTGAACTACAAGGACAAGCCCGAGGCGGCGATGGCCTTCCTGGCCCGGCATGGCAACCCTTTCCAGCGCCTCGGGCGGGACGAGCCGGGCCGCGTGGCGATCGACTGGGGCGTCTATGGCGTCCCGGAGACCTATTTCGTCGACCGCAAGGGCGTCATCCGCTGGCGCTGGGCCGGGCCGATCACTCCGGAGGTGCTGGAGCAGGACGTGCGCGCCCTGCTCAGGCACTACGCCTGATGCGCCGCCTGCTGCTGGCGCTGGCGCTGCTGGCGGTCTGGCTGCCGCTGGCGCTTGCCGTGAGCTCGCCCTCCGAGATGCTGCCCGATCCGGCGCAGGAGCAGCGCGCCCAGGAGATCGGGCGGCAGCTTCGCTGCCTGGTCTGTCAGAACGAGTCCATCGAGGACAGCCACGCCGACCTGGCGCGAGACCTGCGCCATATCGTGCGCGAACGGGTGGCGGCGGGCGACAGCGACGCCGCGGTGATCGACTACCTCCATGCACGCTACGGCGACTTCGTGCTGCTGCGCCCCCCCTTCAACCTGCTGACGGCCGCGCTCTGGGGCATGCCGGTGCTGGCGCTGGGCGGCGGGCTGGCCGCCATCCTGCTGCTCCGTCGGCGCGGCGCGGCGCCCGAGCCCCTGCCCCTCTCGGCCGAGGAACAGGCGCGCCTCGCCGCGCTGGAGAAAGACCCGGCGGAATGATCTGGCTGCTGTTCCTGGCACTGGCCGCGCTCGTCCTGGCGCCGCTGGCCTTCGCCCTGCTCCGCCCCGCTCGCCTGACCGGCCGCCGCGAGGCCGACCTCGCCCTCTACCGGGCCCAGCTCGCCGAGCTGGAGCGCGAGCGCGAGGCGGGTCGCCTGGAGGAGAGCGCCCACCGCGCCGCCGTGGTGGAGGTGCAGCGCCGCCTGCTCGCCACGCCGGAAACCGTTCCCGCCAGCCGCGCCACACGGGGCTCTCCAGGGGCTACCCCCCGGACCACACCCAGGACTACACCCGGCGCCCTCTCGGGGGGCGCCGCGTTGCTGGCGGCGTCGCTGTTCCTGGTTCCGGCGGCCGGCTTCGGGATCTATCTCTGGGGCGGCCACCCCGACATTCCCGCCGCTCCCTTCCGCGAGCGCGCGGCGGAGGCGGCGCGGGAGGAGGCGCTGTTGGCGCAGCTGCGCAGCCGGATCGAGCAGCTGCCGCCCGGAAGCGAGGCGGCGCGCCAGGGCTGGATCCTTCTCGGCAACGCCCAGCGCGGAAGAGGCCGCCTGACCGCCGCCGCCGAAGCCTGGGAACACGCCCTCGGCACCCGCTTCGATCCCGACCTGGCGGCCGAGTTGGCGGGCCTGCGGATCGAGCTTAGCCAATTCGACCGGGCTGCAGCACTGCTGGACAAGGCACTGGCGGTGGAGCCGAACTCCCCGCAGCTCCGCTTCCTGCGCGGCATGGCCGACGCGCAGGCGGGCCGCCCCGAGGCGGCGCGGGCGGCCTGGACCACCCTGATGGCCGCGCTGCCGCCGGATTCGCCCTGGCGCAGGCTGCTGCGCCAACGGCTCGACGCCTTGCCCTGAGGCTGGCCCGGTGGAAACGTTCGCCCTCCGGAAGCTTTCGCCCTCCGGAGGCTTCGCCGTGGCGGCAACGACCACGGATCCCGCGGAAAGCCTTGCGGGCCCGACCTGAATTTCCGCTCCCGCGACGGCTTGCTTCCGAGGCACTCTTCTGGCCACCCAGGCAGCCGGAACGGAACGGCATCCGCACAATCTTGTGCAAGCAACGGTTGCAGCATTTTTCCGCGCAACGGCTTTTCTGACCTGGATCAGCCAGGAGGCGGATGATGCGGCGACGTTCCATGCTGGCAGCGACGGCGGGCCTCGCCTGGGCCGGCGCATGGCTCCCCCGCCCGCTCCGCGCCGAGGAAGCGGTGGATGTCCTGCTGGTGCTTGCGGTGGATGTTTCACGCTCGGTGGACGAGGACGAGGCCCGGTTGCAACGGGAAGGCTATCGCGCCGCCATGACCGATCCCAGGGTGGTCGAGGCGATCCAGGGCGGCATGCTGGGGGCGATCGGCGTCACCTATGTCGAATGGGCGGGCGCCGAGTACCAGCGGCAGGTGCTGCCCTGGCGGCGGATCGCCAGCCAGCGCGACGCCGAGGGATGGGCCAGCGCGCTCGCCGAGGCGCCGCATGCCTCGCTCTCCTGGACCTCGATCTCCAACGGCATCACCTTCAGCGCTCAGATGCTGGCGGAAGCGCCCTTCGAAGGCCTGCGCCGGGTGATCGACATCTCGGGCGACGGCGTGAACAACTCGGGCCCGCCGGTGGAAGGCGCGCGCGACGCGGCGGTCGCCCAGGGCGTCGTGATCAACGGCCTGCCGATCATGAACGACCGCCCCACCTTTGGCCGCCGCCCGGCCTTGCCGCTGGACCAGTACTACGCCGAGGCGGTGATCGGCGGCCCTGGGGCCTTCGTGATATCGGTGGAGGATTTCGAGAGCTTCGGCACGGCGGTGCGCCGCAAGCTGATCCGCGAGATCGCCGGCCTGCCCGGACCGGTGCTGGAACACGTCTGACGCCCGGCGCTTGGCGCCGCCCCGGCCCCCGGCGATGGGGGCCGGGGCGGCTTTTCAGCGCTCGACGTCCTCAACGGCGATGCCGAAGGCGGCAAGCCCCTCGGCGAGCAGGTCCCCCGCCATGTCCATGCCCAGCAGATAGGCCGCCGTGTCGGTGCCGGCACCCCGCTCCTTGGCCAGGCGCACCGCCTCCTCCCATTCCTCCGCCTCGTAGTCGCCGCGGCCGGTCCAGGCCAGCGCCACCAGCGCCGCCTGCTCGTCCTCGTTCAACTCGTCGATGAAGGTGGCGAGGGTGTCCTCGTCGAAATCCTGCTCGGTGTCGCTGCCGTCCTCATCGTCGGTGTCGAGCTCGTCGCTGTCCTCGCTCTCCTGGATGGCACGAAGATGGTCCACCACGGTGGCAACGGTTTCCAGGCTGACACCCAGGTCAACCTCGGCGCCGTTGTCGTCGTCCCTCGGGGTGTCGCTCATCAGTCTCTCCTCGCCAAATCCGGGTCTGGCACGCGAAGCCGGTAGCCCGCCCGGCGGTTTCTTAAAATCTTTTGTGTTGGGCGAACTGCAAGGCGGCTGGCAAACAATGCAGGCCAGGACTCGTTCTTCCGGCATGCGCCCGACACTCGTGCTCCCCCTCATGGCGGCGGGTCTTGTTGCAGCGGCCACGGCTTCGCTGACCCCCGCATCGCTCGCCCCCGGCTCCAGTCCCGCGGCCGCCTTCCAGCGGGTCGCGCTGGAAAGTGACGCTGCCGCAGGTCCCACCTGCGCCGAGTCGAGCCCCCTGTTCCGCTCCTTCATGCCTTCGCGTGTGGCTTACTGGCCCACGGCCGGGCAACCGGCTCCCGCCCCGCAGGCCGAGGCGGAGGACTTCCCGGCCCCTGCCATGCACCAGGCCCTGCAACTCTGCGCGGTGGAGCGCTTCAACCCGCGGCGGCCGTTCAGCGGCGCGAACAAGGCTGTTTATCGCCTCTGACCACCCTCTCTGACCGCTGCGGCGGGGCTGCCCTGCGCGTCCCGCCGGGGTGATCATGCGCGAAAGGCTCGCTTTTTGCGCTCAGGCATCCTATCTGTGCGGCGCAACAAGCCGCCCGGCCAGCCCTGCCCGAACCCCGCCGCATGCCTGCGGAAGGGTCGCCGGGCTGTGTGCGCAGGCGGCGCAGCCCCGGGACTGCCCGCCTTATGGAACTGCGCAACGTCGCCATCATCGCCCACGTCGATCATGGCAAGACCACCCTCGTCGACAACCTGCTGAAGCAGGCCGGTGCCTTCCGCGCCAACCAGGCCGTGGCCGAGCGCGCCATGGACCGCAACGACCTGGAGCGCGAGCGCGGCATCACCATCCTCGCCAAGTCCACCGCCGTCGAGTGGAAGGGCGTCAAGATCAACATCGTGGACACGCCGGGCCACGCCGACTTCGGCGGCGAGGTGGAGCGCATCCTGTCCATGGTGGATGGCGCCATTGTGCTGTGCGACGCCGCCGAGGGCCCCCTGCCGCAGACCAAGTTCGTGCTGACCAAGGCGCTGGCGCGCGGCCTGAAGCCGATCGTGGTCATCAACAAGGTGGACCGCCAGGACGCCCGCGCCGACGAGGTGCTGAACGAGGTGTTCGACCTCTTCGCCGCCCTTGGCGCCACCGACGAGCAGCTCGACTTCCACACCCTCTTCGCCTCCGGCCGCCAGGGCTGGGCCGACACGACGCTGGAAGGCCCCCGCCAGGACCTGTCGCCGATGTTCGACCTCATCCTGAGCCATGTGCCGGCGCCCAAGGTCGAGCTGGACAAGCCCTTCGCGATGAACGCCACCATTCTGGAGGCGGACAACTTCCTCGGCCGCGTGTTGACCGGCCGCATCGAGCAGGGCGTGGCCCGCACCAACATGCCGGTGCGCGTGCTGCGGCAGGACGGCAGCGTGGTCGAGACCGGCCGCCTGACCAAGCTGATGACCTTTTCGGGCCTGGACCGGGTGCCGGTGGACGAGGTGCAGGCGGGCGACATCTGCGCCATCGCCGGCCTGTCCGACGCGACGATCCCCGACACCATCGCCTCCCCCGAGGTGGCGGAGCCGCTGCACGCCATCCCCATCGATCCGCCGACGCTGAGCATGACCTTCCGCATCAACGACGGCCCGCTTGGCGGCCGCGAGGGCAAGAAGGTCACCTCCCGCCAGATCCGCGACCGCCTCTACAAGGAGACGGAGGGCAACGTCGCCATCCGGGTGAAGGATTCGGAGGAGGCGGACAGCTTCGAGGTCGCCGGCCGCGGCGAGCTGCAGCTCGGCGTGCTGATCGAGACCATGCGCCGCGAGGGCTTCGAGCTGACCATCGGCCGCCCGCGGGTGCTCACCCAGACGAACCCGGAGACGGGCGAGCGCGAGGAGCCCTACGAGGAGGCCGTGATCGACGTGGACGAGGAGTTCTCCGGCGTCGTCGTCGAGAAGATGTCCCTCCGCAAGGGCATGATGCAGGACATGCGCCCTTCCGGCGGCGGCAAGGTGCGCCTGACCTTCCACATCCCCTCGCGCGGCCTGATCGGCTACCACGGCGAGTTCATGACCGACACGCGCGGCACCGGCATGATGAACCGGCTGTTCCTGGGCTACCAGCCCTGGGCCGGGCCGATCGAGGGCCGGGTGAAGGGCTCGCTGATCTCCAATTCGGATGGCGAGGCGGTGCAGTACTCGCTGTTCTCGTTGCAGGAGCGCGGCACGCTCTTCGTCGATCCGGGCGCCAAGGTCTATGTCGGGCTGATCCTCGGCGAGCATTCGCGCGAGAACGACCTTGAGGTGAACCCGATCAAGGAGAAGAAGCTCACCAACATCCGCGCCGCCGGCAAGGATGAGGCCCTGCTTCTGACCCCGCCGCGCCGGATGAGCCTGGAGCAGGCCATCGCCTACATCGAGGACGACGAGCTGGTGGAGGTGACGCCTTCCGCCGTGCGCCTGCGCAAGCGCCACCTCGACCCGCACGAGCGCAAGAAGCACGCCCGCCGCGCCGAGAGCGAGGCGGCGTGAGCCACCGGCAAGGGGGAGCTTCGGCTCCCCCTTTTTCGTTGAGGGGATTCCCTCCGGGATGGCTTGTCTGTGCCGGAGCGGCGTCGTAACGCCCGAGTTGTGCAGAACGAACTCTGGTCCTGGCTGACGCAGCGCGCTTGGCCGCTCTGGCTGGCGCATGGGGTGGACTGGCAGGCCGGCGCCTTCCATGAGTGCCTCGACCTCGCCAGCCTGCGCTGTCCCGCCACCTTCCGGCGGCTGCGTGTGGTCACCCGGCAGGTGTTCAGCTTCAGCCTCGCGCACCGGCACGGCCTGCCCCGCGCCGCCGAGGCGGTGGAGCTGGGCATTGCCTTCCTGCGTCGCCGCGCCGCCCATCCGGATGGCGGCTATGCCTGGCGCTTCGCCCTGGACGGGCGGGTGCTGGATGACCGGCGCGACCTTTACGACCACGCCTTCGTCCTGCTCGCGCTCGCCTCGGCCGCCGCCGTGCTGCCCGCCGCGGCGCTGCGGCAGGAGGCGCTGGCGCTGGACGCCTTCGTCGAGCACCGTCTGACCCATGCGGAAGGTGGCTATCTGGAAAGCCTGCCGCCTGTCCTGCCCCGCCGGCAGAACCCGCACATGCACCTGCTGGAAGCACGCCTCGCGGCGGCCGAGGCCTTCGGGGAGGAGAGCTTTCTGGCCGGAGCCACGCGGCTGGTCGCGCTGTTCCGCCAGCGCTTCTTTCAACCCGCCAGCGGCACCCTGGCCGAGTTCTACAGTGACAATCTGACTGCCCTGGCCAAGCCGCATCCGGTCGAGCCCGGCCACCATTGCGAATGGATCTGGCTGCTGGACTGGCACGCCCGACTTGCCGGCGGCCCTGCGGCACCGCGGGAGGCCGCCGCGCTGCAGGCCTTCGTGGATGCCCATGGCGTGGACCCGGGGACGCGCGCGTTGCGCGACCAGGTCGGCAGCGACGGCACGCCCCTTCCCGGCGGCGCCCGCCTCTGGCCGCAGGCGGAGCGGCTGAAATCCGCCATGCTGCGCCGCGCGGCCGCGCCCTGGGATGCACCGGAGGCCGCGGCCGTGCTGGCCAGCTACCTGCGGCCGGACGGTCTCTGGCACGAGCGCCGCCTGCCGGACGGCACGCTCAGCGGGGAGCCCGCGCCGGCCAGCAGCCTCTACCATCTCAGCAGCGCCATTGCCTTTGCCCGCCAGGGGACGCCGCCGCCCGTCGATTTCCCAGGACCTCCGCCGGGGTGACACCGTCACCCCGAACCCCGCATCCCAAAAAGCCCAAAGAAAAAATAAGGGGGTTCCGGGGAATTCATTCCCCCGGCCGTTTTCCCTTCAGTTCTTCGAGCACCTCGACCAGCGCGCGCAGCCCCCGGTCCAGTACCTTCTCACGCCGCAGCACGAGCCCGAGCCTGCGCCGCAGCATCGGCTCCAGCGGCCGCACCACGGCCCCCGGCACCGCCCGCCCCGCTGCGAGCAGCGGCAGCACCGAGGCGCCCAGGCCGTTGCTCACCAGCCCCTTGATGGCTTCCACGCTGCCCAGTTCCATGGCCGGCTGCGGCGACGCGCCAGCCTTCTCGAACCAGGCGTCGATCAGCCCGCGCGTGCGGCCGCCGGCCTCGTAGAGGATGAGCGGCAGGGCGGCCAGTTCGGCGGGACGCACCTTGTCCCCCTGCCCGGCCATTCCCTCCGGCAGCAGCGCCACGAGAGGATCGTCCAGCAGGGGCGTGACCTGCAGCGCCCGGTTGCGGGCCAGCGGCAGCGTCACCAGCGCGCAGTCCAGCGCGCCCTCCTCCAGGCGGCGCACCATGTCGTCCGAGTTGCCGGTCACCACCACCACCTCCAGCCCCGGCAGCCGCCGCTTCAGGGCGGCCAGCAGAGGCGGCAGAAGATGGATGCAGGCGGTCGCCCCGGTGCCGATCCGCACCCGCCCCGCATGGCCCTCGCGATGCGCCCGCGCGGCCCCTGCCGCCTCCTCGGCCGCGGCAACGGCCCGCCGCGCGGGGGCGGCGAAGGCGGTCCCGGCTGCGGTGGGCAGCGAGCGCCCGGCGGCGCGGTCGAGCAGCCGGACGCCCAGGTTGCGTTCCAGTTCCCGCAGCTGCTGGCTCGCCGCCGGCTGCGTCAGGCCGAGCGCCCGCGCCGCCAGGGAAACGCTGCCCTCGTCCACCACGGCGAGAAAGGTGCGGAGCTGGCGAAGGGTCGGGAGCGGCATAAGCGCAACTTATCCGAATGCGCGGCATCAGAAGAGTTTTCTGGGCGCGGCGCGCAACGCAGGTGCAGCATGGAGGCCACTCCTTCCAGGCCCGGACCCTGCTGCCGCATGTCGCTCGCCGAAGACGCCCCCGCCGCCCGCATCCGCTCCGCCACGGCGGAGGACATCCCGGCGATCACCGCGATCTACGCCCATCATGTGCGGCATGGCCGCGCCTCCTTCGAGATCGAGCCGCCGGACGAGGCGGAGATGCGCCGCCGCCAAGCGGCCCTGCTGGCGCAGGACATGCCCTACCTGGTGCTGGAGCGGGGCGGCGCGGTGCTGGGCTATGCCTATGCCGGCTCCTACCGGCCCCGCCCGGCCTACCGGGACACCGTGGAGAACTCGATCTATGTTCGCGCCGACCAGGCCGGGCGGGGCTTCGGCCGACGCCTCCTGACCGCGCTGATCGAGGCCTGCGAGGCACGTGGCCTGCGGCAGATGGTGGCCGTGGTGGGCGACAGCGCCAATGCCGCCTCGATCCGCCTGCATCTGGCGATGGGCTTCCGCGAGGTCGGCGTGCTGCGCGCCGTCGGCTGGAAGCACGGGCGATGGCTGGACAGCGTGCTGCTGCAGCGGGCCCTTGGCCCGGGCGAGGCCACGCCTCCGGACGCTCGGCCATGAGCGCCGCCACCGCCGCGCCACAGGCCACGCGCGTGCCGGAGGGCGCCTGGCGCGTGGCCGCCGTGCTGGCGATCACGCAGGTCGTCCATTGGGGCTCGATGTTCTACGCCTTTTCCATTCTGATGCCGGCCATCGCCGCCGAAACGGGCTGGCCGCGCGGCATGGTGGTGGGAGCCTTCTCCGCCGGGCTGCTGGTGCAGGCGGGCGTGGCCCTGGGCGTCGGCCCGATGCTGGACCGGCTGGGGCCGCGCACCGTCATGACGGCCGGATCGGTGCTGGCGGGCCTCGGCCTCTGGCTGGCGGGGCGGGTGGAAAGCCTCTGGCAACTCTACGCCGTCTGGGCCGGCATCGGCGCGGTGATGGCGGCGACGCTTTACGAGGCCGCCTTCACCGCCGTCGCCGCCGCCTTCGGCCGCGCCGCCATGCGGCCGGGCATCGCGCTTGTCACCTTCGCCGGTGGCCTGGCCAGCACCATCTTCTGGCCGCTGGCCGCCTGGCTGGTGGCCGATCTCGGCTGGCGCACGGCCTGCACCGTGCTGGCGCTGGCGAACCTTGCCTGCGCCCTGCCCCATGCCGCCGCCCTGCCCGGCCGCGCGCCGCCGCCCAGGCCGGGGATGGCGGCCGGCGACCTGAGTCTCGGCACCGTATGCCGGCAGGCGCGCTTCTGGGGGCTTGCCTTCGTCAACGGCGCCATCGGCTTCGTCAGCGCGGTGATCGGCGTGCATCTGGTGCCGCTGGTGGGCGAGCGCGGCCTTGGCGGCGCAGCGCCGCTGCTGGCCGGCCTGCTCGGCGTCGCCCAGGTGGCCGGGCGGGTGATCGAGTTCGGCGGCGGCAAGCACTGGCCGCTGCGCACGGTCGGGCTGGTTTCGCTGCTGGCCCTGGCGCCCGCCTCGGTGCTGCTGGCCTGGGGCAACGGCGTCGCCGCCATGGCCTGCGCGATCGCGGTGTACGGGCTGGCCAACGGCATCATGACCATTGTGCGCGGCGCCCTGCCGGCACAGCTCTTCGGCACCGGCCACTACGGCGCCATCAGCAGCGCCCTTGCCGCGCCGGGCGCCCTGGCCCGGGCGGCAGGGCCGGTCGCCGCCGGCTGGCTCTGGGCCTGGAGCGGCGGCTATGCGATGCCCGTCGCGCTGCTCGCCGTGCTGTCCCTGCTCGCAGCCCTGGCGCTCGCCGCCGCCGTGCCCCCGCGAAGCTGAAAAGGCCGGGAAAGCCGGCCCCGCCGGCCTTCTTCCCGCCCCTGGCCGTTCAAGCATGGACCGGCGGGCGCAGCGATTTCAGAGCTTGCGTGTTAGGCGACTCGATGGAAGCAGAACGGCGGGAGAATTCGTGAGCACAGGTCTGATCGCGCTGCTGGACGATGTGGCAGGTCTGGCCAAGGTCGCCGCCGCATCCCTGGACGATGCGGCCACCCAGGCCACCCGCGCCGGCGTGAAGGCAGCCGGCGTCGTGATCGACGATGCCGCCGTCACGCCGCGCTACGTGGTCGGCTTCGCTGCCGACCGCGAATTGCCGATCGTCGGCAGGATCGCCGTCGGCTCGGTGAAGAACAAGCTGATCTACCTGCTGCCGATGGCGCTTCTGCTGAGCCTGCTGGCGCCCTGGGCGGTCACGCCGCTGCTGATGCTGGGAGGCGCCTTTCTCTGCTACGAAGGCGCCGAAAAGGTTTTCCATGCCCTGCGTCCGCACCAGGCGGAGGCGCATGAGGCGGCGGTCGCGAAGGGGGGAAGCGCGGCGCGCAGCCTGGAGGAGCAGAAGGTCCGCAGCGCCATCAAGACCGATTTCATTCTTTCGGCCGAGATCATGGCCCTCACCCTCTCCACCGTCGCGGAAGCCTCGGTGCCGCTGCAGGCGGCGATCCTCGCCATTGTCGGGCTGGGCCTGACCGCCCTGGTCTATGGCGGCGTGGCGCTGATCGTGAAGGCGGATGATGTCGGCCTGGCGCTTGCCGGCAACCCACGCCCGGCCTCCAGCCTGCTGGGCTTGCGCCAGCCGCCGGCGGGCACCGAGGCAGGCGGCGCCGACCGGCTGCTGCGGTCGCTGACGCAGGCGGTCGGCCGGGGTCTGGTTCGTGGCATGCCCTTCTTCCTGTGGCTGCTCGGCATCGTCGGCACGGCGGCGATGCTCTGGGTGGGCGGCGGCATCATTCTCCATGGCCTGGAAGGGTTCGGCCTGTCCGCCCCGGGCCATGCGGTGCATGCGGCGGCGGAGGCGGCAGGCCAGGCCATGCCGGCCGTTGCGGGGGCAGCCGCGTGGATCACCACGGCAGCGGCTTCGGGCGTGCTTGGCCTGCTGCTCGGCGCCTTGCTGATCCCCCTGGTGCAATGGCTGGCGGTGCCGCTGCTGGCACGGCTGCGCGGAGGCAGGGCGGTGCCGGGCACATCGCACTGAGGCAGGCCACCGGCGGCAACCAGCCATTCATCTGAACGGGTTAGAAGCAAGCCTTCTGTTCGCCGCGCCGGAGTTTCCCCCGATGAATGCCCAGGCCGTGATCCATGAGGACCTGCGCGCCGCCATGCGCGCGGAACTGGAACCGATGTTCAAGGAAATGCGCGGCTTCGTGGACCGACGCATCGCCGAGCTGAGCGCCGAAGTGGCCGCCACCTCCGAGATGGCCGACATGGCGGAGGAGAAACTTTCCAAGAAGCTGAGCCTGGTGCACGAGCAGATCGCCCAGCTTGTCGCCATTCCCGTGGCCAGCACCCGCAACAGCGGCCTGGAGCTGGAGGCCGTGGTCCAGGCGACAGAAACCGCTGCCAACACCATCATGGAGGCCACCGAGGCCATCCAGGCCTGGATCACCAGCGGGCGGAAGGACCAGGCCTCGATCGAGGCGCTGTCCGCGCGGGTGAACTCGATCTTCGAGGCCTGCAGCTTCCAGGACATCACCGGCCAGCGGATCCGGCGTGCCATCCAGCACCTGCAGCAGGTGGAGACGATGCTGGAGCAGATCGTGCCGGGGGTCGCCTCGGACATCCCCCAGGTGCAGATCGCCACCCAGATGCGGACCGTGGACGCCGAGGCGCAGAGGACGCCGGACCTTTCCCAAGGCGCCATTGATGCCCTGCTCTCCGACGCACCGGCTCCGGCCGAGCTGTCGCAGGCCGATATCGACGCACTGCTCAACGGCTGATGCCCGGATGATCCGGAGGCGGGCGATGCTGCCGGCGGCAACCCGGGCGGCCGCATACGCGCAGGAGGGGCGGAACTCCTTCCGGCCCCTCCGGAAGGCTCAGCCCAGCAGCTGTCCGATCACCCGGGCGGTGTAGTCCACCACGGGAATGATGCGGCCATAGTTGATGCGCGTCGGCCCGATGACGCCAATCGCGCCGACGATCTGCTCCTTTCCGTCGCGGAAGGGTGAAACCACCATCGAGAGCCCGGCGCTGTTGAACAGCCCCGACTCGGCGCCGATGAAGATCTGTACCCCTTCTCCCCGCTGCGCCAGCTCCAGCAGGCGCAACATGGTCTCCTGCGCCTCCAGCCGCTCGAACAGCCCCTGGATCTCCTGCACGCGCGCGAGCTGGTCCACGTTCTCCAGCAGCTTCGCCTGCCCACGCAGGATCAGCGAGCCGCCGCCGCCGCCCGCCCAGGTGGCCAGCCCCGACTCGATCATCTGCTGCGTCAGCTCGTCGAGCACGCTGCGGTTGGCGGCGATCTCCTCGGCCACCGTGCTGCGCGCCTCCTCCAGCGTGCGGCCGGAAAGCCGCGCGTTGAGGAAGTTCGAGGCCTGGGTGAAGGCGCTCGCCGGCAGGCCGGGCGGCACGTCGATGACGCGGTTCTCCACCTGCCCATGCGCGTTCACCAGCACCACCAGCGCCCGGCCGGACGACAGCGAGACGAACTCGATGTGGCGGATCGCCGCCTCGGTCTTCGGCGCCACCACCAGCCCGGCGGCGCCGGCCAGGCCCGAAAGCATCTGCCCGGCTTCGGAAAGGGTCTCCTCCACGCTGCGCCCGGCGGCGGCGCAGCGCACGGTGATGGCCTCGCGCTCCTGCTCCGTCAGGTCGCCGAACTCCAGCAGCCCGTCCACGAAGAGCCGCAGCCCCTGCTCCGTCGGCAGGCGCCCGGCCGAGGTGTGCGGCGCGTAGAGCAGGCCGGCTTCCTCCAGGTCGGCCATCGCGTTGCGGATCGTTGCGGGAGACAGCGCTTGGGGCAGCCGCCGCGAGAGGGTGCGCGAGCCCACCGGCTCCCCCGTCTCGACGTACAGCTCCACCACCTGGCGGAGAATGGCCGCGCCCCGGCTGTTCAGCCCGGGCAGGGCCATGGCGCCGCCGCGCCGTCCAGTGAACAGGGGAGAAGGGCCTCGGGCCAAGTTGGAAACTCCTTTGGTCGGCCGCCGCCGCGGCGTGCCTGCCCTCAGACTTGAGGCATTTTCCGGCGGGATCGGTGCAATCTTGTCACGTGCGGTCACATCCTGGCCATGAACGCGTTGCATCCCTTGGTAATGGTGTGCCGCAAGGCGCAAACAAGCGCGGAGGGCCTCATGACGGATATGCCTGGATCCCGCCTCTGGCCACTGGCGCTGATGGGCTGGCTGGCGGCGATTCCGCCCCTGCCGAGCGATGCCGAGCACCAGCCCCCGGCCGTGCAAGACGATGCCGAGCACCGGGGCCGGCGTGACGATGCGCGGCCCAGCGAGCGCGCCGCCTGGCTGGGGGCGGCTCGTGCGCGCTATGCCGCGCTCTCCCCCGAGGAGCGGAAGCAGATCCGCCAGCAGCGCCGCGCCGAATCGCGCCGGGCATGAGCAACGCCGTGCTGGTCGGGTTCCTGCTGGTGCTGCTGCTCTTCGCCCTCGGCGCCACGCTCGCCGGTCTCATGCTGGACCGTGCCGTCCGCTATCCCGGCATGGCGGCGGGTGTGGTGGTGGTGGCGATGCTCGGCCTTTCGTGGGGCGGGCTGTTGCTGCTGAA
Organism: Teichococcus coralli; assembly: GCF_009829925.1. Classification (GTDB taxonomy): domain Bacteria; phylum Pseudomonadota; class Alphaproteobacteria; order Acetobacterales; family Acetobacteraceae; genus Pseudoroseomonas; species Pseudoroseomonas coralli. The sequence goes on along the minus strand of NZ_SNVJ01000015.1, from coordinate 43,949 downwards.
GGAATGAGGCGATTCGCCTGCTGCCTGCCCCGCCGCCAGGGCAGGTGGCCCGCCCCCGGAAATGCCAGGCCGCGGCCTGGCGAAAGCGCGCCGCGGCGATGCTGATCGTGCTGGCCGCGGCTGGCCCGGTTGCGGCGCAGGATGCCGCCTCCCCGATCGGACAATGGCTGATCCCGGATGGGGAAGGGGTGATCGAGATCGGTTCCTGCGGACGCTCCCTTTGCGGCTGGATCACCGGCATGGCGCTCGGCAGCCCCGGCGAACCGGTTCCGCGGGACGCCTACGGCCGGCCGCAATGCGGCCTGCAGATCCTGACCATGCAGCCTGACGGGGAAGTCTGGCGGGGCACCATCATGGACCCGCGCGACGGCGCCGTCTGGCGGGCCGAGATGTGGCTCGGCACGGATGGCAACCTGCGCCTGCGCGGCTATCTCGGCATTCCGCTGCTCGGCCGTACGCAGACCTGGACGCCCTTTGCAGGCCGCATTCTTCCGGGTTGCCGGTTGCCGCGGCCGACCGGTCCAGGATGAGGGCAGGCCCTCCCGGAAACAGCGTCCGGAGCCAGAAGCGCCGCCCCGGGAGCCCCGCCGGGGTGACGCTGTCACCGCAGGCCACGCCATTCGCCTTTCCGCCGGAAGCACCGCCATCTCAGGAGGAGGAGCCGGCGCCCCGTTCCTCTTTCAGCCCTCCAACGCCCCATGCTGGCGCAGGAAGCCGAGCAACGGCAGCAGCGGCAGGCCCAAAATGCCGCTGTGCTCGCCCTCCACCTCGCGAAACAGCTGGATGCCCAGGCCTTCGAGCCGGTAGGCCCCGACCGAATACGTCACCGCCTCCCCTTCCGCCGCCAGGTAGCGTTCCAGAAAGGCGTCGGAGAAATCCCGCATCGTCAGCCGCGGCCGCGCCACGTGCTGCCAGACGCGCCGCCCGTGCCGCCAGGCCACCATGGCGGTGAACAGCGTATGCGTCCGCCCGCGCAGGGCGCGGAGCTGCTCGCGCGCGGCCGTGACGTCCTCCGGCTTGTCGAACCAGCGCTCCTCGCACACCAGGAGCTGGTCGGCGCCGATCACCAGCGCCTCCGGCTCGCGGCGGGCGATGCGCTCGGCCTTCGCCTCGGCCAGCAGGATGGCGGCATCGGCGGGCGGCATCGACTCGGCCTGCGCGGCGGCCTTCAGCGCGGCCTCGTCCACGGCGGCGGGGCGCGCCTCGAAGTCGAGCCCGGCGGCGCGCAGCAGCGCCGCGCGGGTGGCGGAGGAGGATGCGAGGATCAGCCGCGTCATGCGCCCGGTGGAACCGCGCGCGCCGTAGCCATCTGGTTGCGCCGGGCGTGCCAGGCCTCCATCAGCTGCAGCACCGTGGCCGCCGTTTCCTCGATGGAGCGGCGGGTGACGTCGATCACCGGCCAGCCATGGCTGGTGCAGAGCCGCCGCGCCGCCTGGATCTCGGCCCGGACCGCCTCGAAGTCCACGTAGTCGTTGGTGTCCTGCCGCATGCCTCCGGTGCCGATGATCTTCAGCCGGTGCCGGCGGATGTCGATCAGCGCGCTGGTGTCGATGGTCAGGCCGATCACGGGACAGGGGGAGTCCTCAAGCTCCCTCGGCAGGGGCGAGGTGGGCACGATCGGCACATTGGCCGCCTTGATGCCGCGGTTCGCCAGGTAGAAGCAGGTGGGCGTCTTGCTGGAGCGGGAGACGCCCACCAGCACGCAATCAGCCTCCTCGATGCCGGCCACGCCCTGGCCGTCGTCATGTGCCAGCACGTAGTGCATGGCGTCGATGCGGCGGAAATAGTCGGCGTCCAGAACATATTGCGCGGCGCGCTTCTCGCGGGCCTGCTGGCCGAGCTGGGCCTGCAGGAGATCCATCACCGGGTCGAGCACGGAAAGGCAGGGCACGCCGATCTGCTGGCACACCTCCTCCAGCGCATGGCGCAGCGAGCGGTCCACCAGGGTGAACATCACTGGGCCCGGCTCGGCCTTGATGCCCTCCAGCACCTGCTCGAGCTGGAGGTGCGAGCGGACCAGCGACCAGCGGTGGTGCACCACCTGCGGGTCGGGGAAGCGGGCCAGGGTGGCGCGCATGATGGAATTCAGCGTCTCACCGGTGCTGTCGGAGACGAGATGCAGGTTGAAGGGGCGGTGGGACATCGGCTCCGGGGCGTCAGGCGGTGTTTCTGGGCGTGGAGAATAGCGGGGAATGCTGTGGAGATTGTGGAAAACAATGGGCCCGCCAAGGGTGGGGTGGGGGAATCGGGGATTGAATCCGCATTTTCAGGGGGTTGGGCATGGCTGGGCACAGCGCGCGGTGCAAGTCCGGGGAAAAAGCCGGAAACCGGCCTTTGAGCTGGGTTTTTTGCCGATTCGCACTTGTGGAAAACTTTGTGGAAAGCGGTGGATGCATTTGCGTCCCCCTTATCCACAGGCCCTACTGGACCCCCTACCTTTCTTAAAGACTCTTTTTCATAGAAAGGGGCGCCATGGAAAACGCGTCGAAGCCCTTGCTGCGTGCTCTCTCCGGGGAAGCCCTCTGGCCACCGCCCTTCTGGCTGATGCGCCAGGCCGGGCGCTACCTGCCGGAATACCGCCTGCTGCGCGCCCAGGCGGGTGACTTCATCAGCCTGTGCACGACGCCCGAGCTGGCGGCCGAGGTCACCCTGCAGCCGATACGCCGCTACGGCATGGACGGCGCCATCCTGTTCAGCGACATCCTGATGGTGCCCTGGGCGCTGGGGCAGGGGCTGCGCTATGCCGAGGGGGAAGGACCGCTGCTGGACCCGGTAAGGGATGCCGCCGGCCTCGCCGCGCTGCAGCCCGAGGCTGTGCGGGCGAAGGTGGCGCCCATTCTGGAGACGGTTGCGCGGGTACGGGCCGGGCTGGCTCAGGAAGCGCCGCGAACCGCCCTGATCGGCTTCGCGGGCAGCCCTTTCACCGTGGCCTGCTACATGGTGGACGGAAAGGGCGGCAAGGAGTTCGCCGAGACACGGCGCCTCGCCTATGCCGACCCCGCCCTGTTCGGCAAGCTGATCCGGCTGCTGGTGGAGGCCACGGTGGAATACCTGCTGGCCCAGGCGGAAGCAGGTGCCGAGGCGCTGATGCTGTTCGACAGCTGGGCCGGCCTGCTGCCGCCCGCCCAGTTCCGCCGTTGGTGCATCGAGCCGAGCAACGCCATCGTCCGCGCCATCCGCAAGGTGCATCCCGAGATCCCGCTGATCGGCTTTCCGCGCCTCGCCGGACCGATGATCGTCGAGTATGCGCAGCGCGTGGGCGTGGGCACGGTGGCCATGGACACCGCCATGGACCCCCGCTGGGCAGCGGCCAGCGTGCCGCCGCAGATCGCCCTGCAGGGCAACCTGGACCCGCAGGCGGTGGTGGCCGGCGGCCCCTCCCTGGAAGCGGAGGCACGCGCCATCCTGGCCGCGATGCGAGGGCGCCCCTTCGTGTTCAACCTCGGCCACGGCATCGTGCCGCCGACCCCGCCGGAGCATGTGGCGGCGCTGGCGCGGATCATCCGCATCGGCTGAGGCAGGCAACGGGCGGCGGGCAGGAGGCGTTCTGCGGGAAGCACCCTGGAGAACGACCGCCATGCCCGTCCGCTACGCTCCCAGCCTGGAATCGCCGCAGCCCGACGAGGCCGAAACCATTGCCGAGCTGACCCAGGCGCTGCGGCATATCAGCGAGACCACCTTTGAAGACTATGGCCATGCCGTGCGCAGCGTGCACGCCAAGGGCCATGCCTTGCTGAAGGGCGAGCTGCGGGTGCTCGACCACCTGCCGCCCACCCTCGCCCAGGGCATGTTCGCGCGCCCAGCCACCTACAAGGTCGTGCTGCGCTTCTCGACCAATCCCGGCGACGTGCTGGACGACAGCGTTTCCACCCCGCGTGGGCTGGCGGTGAAGGTGCTGGAGGTGGAGGGACCCCGCCTGCCCGGCTCCGACACGGAGAACTCGCAGGACTTCGTGATGGCCAACGCGCCCGCCTTCGCAGCGCCCGACCCCAAGGCCTTCGCCAAGAACCTGAAGCTGCTGGCGGCCACCACCGACAAGCCGCAAGGACTGAAGAAGGTCATCTCGGCCACGCTGCGCGGCGCGGAAAAGGTGGTGGAGACCTTTGGCGGCGAGAGCGCCCTGCTGAAGAACCTGGGCGGGCAGCCGAACACCCACATCCTTGGCGAGACCTTCTGGACGCAGGCTCCGCTGCGCTACGGCGACTACGTGGCGAAGCTCTCCGTTGCCCCGGTCTCCCCCGCCCTGACGGCGCTCGCCGGCACGGAGATCAAGGCCGGCGGGCATCCGGATGCGCTGCGCGAGGCGGTCAACGCCTTTTTCCGCGAGCAGGGCGGCGAGTGGGAGCTGCGCGCGCAGCTGCTGACCAACCCCGAGACCATGCCGATCGAGGATAGCTCGGTGCCCTGGCCGGAGGAGGAGAGCCCCTACGTGGCCGTGGCGCGCATCAGCCTGCCGCCGCAGAGCGGTTGGGACGAGGAGCGTGCCCGCGAGATCGACGACGGGCTGTCCTTCAGCCCGTGGCACGGCATCGAGGCGCACCGGCCGCTCGGCGGCATCATGCGGGCGCGCCGGTCGACCTACGAGGATTCGGTGCGGTTCCGCGCCAGCCATAACGGCTGCCCGGTGCACGGGTAGAAAAAAGCCCGGGAAAAAGGAATTCCCCCGGGCCCCGTCTTCTTCTTGTCGGTTGGGGCCGCGCTTCCCGCAAGCGCTGAAAACTCGAAGAGAAAAGATGGGGGCTCCAGGGGAATTCTTTTCCCCCGGGCTTTTTTTCCTTCAATGCGAGATGAAGCGCTTCGCCATGCTGGCGTAGAGCGGCCGGCGGCAGACCAGGCGCGAAACCATGAAGGCCAGCAGGGCGGTGCCCATCAGCGGCATGGCGAGGCGCGGGTTGCTGGTCATTTCCAGCACGATGACGGCGGCGGTGATGGGCGCCTGCACCACGCCGGAGAAGTAGCCGACCATGCCGAGCAGCACGACCGCTCCGGCGGGTGCCCCGGGCAGCAGCGCGCTCATCCACTGGCCGATGCCGGCTCCCACCGCCAGCGAGGGCGCGAAAATGCCGCCCGGGATGCCGCTGAGATAGGAAACGACGGTGGCCAGCAGCTTCCAGATCGCGAAGTCGGCCGGCAGTTCGGCGCCGTGGCCCTCCACCAGCAGCTTCGCCTGCTCGTAGCCGGTGCCGTAGCTGGTGCCGCCCGAAAGCCAGCCGATGACGGCGATCATGAGCCCGCAGAGCGCGGCGAAGACAGCCGGCCGCCGCACCGCAAGCCGGCGGATGGCGCGTGGCAGGTAGCGCTGCGCCTCCAGCAGGGCGGAGCTGAACAGGCCGCCGGCGAAACCTCCCGCCACGCCGCAGACCAGCACCGCGATCCAGGCCGGCCCGATCTCCAGCTGGGCGTGGCTGACGCCGAAATAGACGTAGTTGCCGACCACCGCGATGGCCATCAGGCCAGCCAGCACCACGGCCGTCAGGGTCGGGCTGCCGGTGCGGATGCGGGTGCCGTGGCTCAGCTCCTCGATGGCGAAGACCAGCCCGGCGAGCGGCGTGTTGAAGGCCGCCGCCACGCCCGCCGCGCCGCCGGAAAGGACGAGGATATGCACCATCTCCGTCCGCGGCAGGCGCTGCCAGCGGCCGAGGCTGTACATGATGGCGGCGCCCACCTGCGCCGTCGGCCCCTCGCGGCCGATGGAGGCGCCGCTGAGCAGGCCGAGCAGCGTCAGCAGGATCTTGCCGATGCCGATGCGCAGCGTCAGCAGCGCGCCGATGCGCTTCGCGTCGGTTTCGTGCAGGGCGGCGATGACCTGCGGGATGCCGCTGCCCTGGGCACCGGGGAAGAACCACCGCGTGAGCAGCAGGGAAAGCGCCAGCCCTGCCGGGGCGATCACGAAGATCAGCAGCGGCTCGACCGCGATGACGCGGTGGAAGATCTGCTGCGCCTCGTCGGCAAGCGCGGCGAAGCCGACGGCGGTGAGGCCGACCAGCACGGCGCTGAGCCAGAACAGGAGCCGTCGCCGCCACTGGCGGGGAGAAAGCAGCGGCAGGCGACGGAGCCTGCGGCGATCCAGTGAGGGGAAGCGGTCTGCCCGCATGGCAGTGGCAAGCCTTTCAGGTTGTGGAATGAACGAAGCGGGCACCAGGTCCTGCTGCGTCCTCGCTACACCCTCATGCCGGCGAGGGAAATGTCGGGGCAGGGATGCATGGCGCTCACCCTTGCGGCATTGATGGCGAAGGGCGGCCGGGCGCCGCCCCGCGCAGCCTTCTCCATGCCGGATAAGAAACGATGCGGGTTCTGGTTGTCGAAAATTCTCCTCTTGCGCCGATCGGCCATTTCGGCACCTGGCTGGAGCGGCGGCATGGCGCCGTGCTGCACACCGTGGCCGGCCCCGAACTGCCGGAGGGCTGGACGCCCGAGGCGGACCTGCTGGTGACGCTGGGCTCACCCAAGGCCGCCTATGACGCCGATGCCTGGATTGGCCGCCAGCGGGCCCTGCTGGCGCGCTGGATCGTGGCGGAGCGGCCGGCGATCGGCATCTGCTTCGGGGCGCAGATGATCGCCTCGGCCATCGGCGGCAGCGTGGCGCCCACGGGCACCTTCCATGAGGGCTGGATGGAAACCGCCGAGATTTCCGGCCCGGTCTGGCGCGGCCCCTGGATCCGCTGGCATGGCGACCACGTGGCACTGCCGCCGGAGGCGGAGGTGCTGGCACGTTCGGAGGGCACCATCCAGGCCTTCCGCCATCGCCGCGCCGTCGGCGTGCAGTTCCATCCGGAGGCCAATGCCGGCTGCATCGCCGACTGGATCGGCTTCACGCCGCCCGAGCGCCTTGCGGCGAAAGGCCTCCAGCCAGAAGCCCTGCTCGCGCTGACCCGCGAGCGCGACGCCAGACTTGCCGCCCAGCGGGAGGCGCTGTTCACCGAGATGCTGGCGCTGGTGGGGCTGGGAAAGAAGCCGCGCCGGGCGGGGCACGCCCTGGCGGAACGCTCCGGAGGCCTTCCCGCGGAGCCGCCGCCCTCAGGACCCTGAGGGACCGCTGCGGCAGGTTCGCCGCCGTTTGCCTGAAGATGGCCGGACCTCATGGCGCAGGGCGCCTGGCGCGTCTCCGGAGCCCGTCAGGAGGCGCTGCAGCGCCGCGGCCAGGGCGCCGCGGGCAAGCGGCTTGTGCAGCCGTGCGGTCTGCCCCTGGCCGCCGCCCATGGCCCAGCCGCCCGGCAACTCGTGGTAGCCGCTGGCGAACAGCACGGGCAGGCCATGCCGCACCAGCAGGTCCGCAACGGGGAAGGCCGCCTGGCCGTGCAGGTTGACGTCGAGCACCGCGGCGTCCAGGCCTCCCGCGCGGATCTCCTGCTCGGCAAGGCGCAGCGCTTCGCCGAGGGTCGCCGCCGGCCCGATCACCGTGCAGCCCAGCTGGCGCAGCGTGTCCTCCAGCTCCAGCGCGACCGGGGTCTCGTCCTCCGCGACCAGCACGCGGCATCCCTCCAGCCTGGCAGGCGCCCTCTGCTCGTCTCCCTCGGCGGGTTCTCCCTTCGCGACGCCGGCAGGAGAAGCCAGGGTCTGCAGGGCGACGCGGTCGGCCGCGATCAGCAGCTGGCAGCTCAGCCCGGAGGGCTGCCAGTCGAACTGAACATGCCCCCCGAGCTGGAGCGCCGTGGCTTCGATCAGTCGCGAGCCGAAGCCGCGCTGCCGCGCGCCGGCCGGCGGCACGGGTGGCCCGCCGGCTTCCATCCACTCCAGGCGCAGCCCGCCTTCCGGCTGCGGGCTCCAGCTGATCCCCACCCGTCCGCCGGGGCGTGAAAGGGCACCGTGCTTGGCCGCATTGGTGGCGAGCTCATGCAGGATCATGGAAAGCGGCTGCACCGCCTCCGGCGCCAGCCGTACCGCGGGGCCAACGAAGCTCGCGCGCCGCCGGGCGACATAGGGCGCCAGCTCGGCCTCGATCACGGCACCCAGGTCGCTGCCACCCCAGTTGGTGCGGGCCAGCAACGTGTGCGCCCGGCCCAGCGCGCGGACGCGGCCATCCACCGCGGCGGCGAAGTCGGCCGGGCGCTCGGCCCGGGTCAGGCGGACGATCGACTGCACAACGGCGAGCACGTTCTTGGCGCGGTGGTCCAGCTCGCGCATCAGCAGGTTCTGCTGCTCCTCCACCGCGCGACGATCGGTGATGTCCTCGCCGGAGCCGACCACCGCCAGCAGCCTGCCCGCAGCGTCGTTCAGCACGGCGTTCCGCCAGGCGATGAGCCGTTCCTCGCCGTCCGCGCGGAGCAGGCGGTTCTCGTGGGTGTCCTCCCACGCTCCATGGCTGGCGGCGAGCGCCTGCAGGACGTCCCGCGCCGGCTGGCGCAGGCGCTCGGGCACGAAGGTGTCATGCCAGTTCCGGCCCAGCGCTTCCTCCTCGCTGGCAAGCCCGAGCACTTCCAGGCCCCGCCGGTTGATGCCGCGCACCGTTCCGTCCGCGTCGAGCACGACCAGCATGGCCCCGGCCACGTCGAAATAGAGCCGCGCCCGGTCGCGCTCCGTGCGCAAGGCCGCCGCCGCCTCTTCCGCCGCGGCGGCGCGCCCCTCGGCCGCGGCGCGGGCGCGCATGCCCTCGGCCGCGCGGCCAAGGGCGGTCCGCAGGGCTTCGAACTCGGTCACGGGGGAACTGGGCAGGACGGGCGGCGTGGGTTGCCCGGCAGCCACGGCCTGCGCCTCGCGGGCCAGGCCCTGGACCGGCCGGAGCAGGCGGCGCGCCAGCAGGGCCGCCAGCACCAGCGCCGCCGCGAGCAGCGCCACGGCGGCAAGCAGAAGAACGATGAGCGGCTTGCCCCAGGCGGCGTCATAGGCCGCGGCCGGCAGGGTGACCATTGCCGCCCACGGCACCCGCTTCAGTCGCTGATAAGCGGCGACCACCTCCGTGCCGTCCAGCGAAGGGCCGCGGGCGACGCCGGAGCGGCGCCCCTGCACCGCCTTGGCAAGCCAGGCAGGGGCATCGTTGCCGACGGCGGCGGCATGCGCCGCGGAGCGCGCCACGAAGCGACCGTGCTGCACCTCGATCAGCCCGGCGACGCTGCCTTCGCTCGCCTCGGCCAGCAGGTCGGCAAGCCGGGCCGGATCAAAGGCGAGGATCAGGATCAGTTCCCGCTGCGCACCGCCACCGGGCGAAAAGATGGGTGCGAAGGCGGCGAGGATCGGGCGTTGCGCCACGCCGCCGGTGAAGAGGTCGCTGAGCACCACCTGTCCGGTTTCCATGGCGCGGCTGATCCAGGGAAAGCCGCGGGCGCGGGGCAGGGGCGTGCCAGGAGCGAGCAGCGTGTTGAATAGCTGGGTGCCGTCCGGCCGCACCAGCACGACCCAGCCGCCGAAGGCCTCGCCCACCGCGCGCATCTGCGCGTGCAGGTCGGCCAAGGTGTAGTTGATGTCCGGCTGGTCAATCGCCAGGAGGGCCGAGCGTATGTCCGGAGAGCCGGCAAGGGTGCTGACCGCGGTCGCCACCACGTCCAGCTCGCGGTCCACGGCCGTCGCCATGGCACGGGCGGCGCCTTGCAGGCCGGCCTCGGCAGTATCCCGGTAGGTGCGGCCGAGCTGCCACGCCGTGAGCCCGCCTCCCACCAGCGCGGGCACCAGCAAGGCCAGGGCGAAGACGAGCAGGTGCATCCTGAGTCCACGAGGCCTCTGCACGGCCCGGCGCAGACGCAGGCGGGCGCCTTCCAGCCCCTCGCGGATTCTCATGGCACCCCATCTGCAGCGACCCAGTTCAGATCATCGGGGGGCCACATGCCACGCAAGCCGGGGAAGCGGCACTTCGACGTGAGCCCGAGGCCGGCACGGCCATCCCGCACGCGACTGTGCACGGAAGGGCCACGCCTTTTGGTGTCCGATTACCGTTTCGACAGGTCCACCAGTCCGGTGAAGCCGGTTTCCGTGCCGAAGGCGAGGTGCGTGCCGGTGGAATTCCAGGCCAGCGCGGAGACTGGCCCACGCCCCGGGGCGGCGACCGGCACCACCTTGCCGGAGGCGATCTCGGCCATCAGCACCAGCCCATCCTGGAAGCCGGCCGCCACCACCTCGTGCTGCGGATGGCAGGCGACCTGGGTGCAGAGCACGCCATCCCCGCCGGCCAGTTCCACCGGCGGCTTGCCCATCGGCCCGCCGGCGAAGAAGGGCCAGAGCACCACGCAGTCCGCCCCCGCCGTGGCCAGCCAGCGGCCCTTGCCGGTGAAGGAGATGGACTTGATCTTCGCGGGATAGCCGGACATCCGCATGTCCTGTTGGTCGGTCAGGCGCCAGCCGTGCAGGGCATTCTCCTGCATCGTCGTCACCACATGGGTGCCGTCCGGGCTGAACTGCACGGACTGGTGGCTGCCCTTCCAGGGCAGGACGCGCGGCTTGTCCTCCTTGGAATGGACGAACCACAGGCTGGCGCCGTTGTAGTGCCCGGCGGCGATCCGCTTTCCCTTGGCGTCGAAGGCCACGCCGCCGACGGTGGAGGGATGCTCCAGCGCCTTCAGCTTCTGGCCGTCACGGTCCAGCAGGTGCACCACCTTGCCGACCGCGGCGGCGCGCAGGCCGGAGGGATGGGCGGCCAGGTGCCCGACCCACTTCATCATGCCGAAATTGGCCAGTTCGGCGACCGAGCCATCCGCCGCGACATGCAGCAGCCTGCCGTCGTCGCCGCCGGAAAGATAGCCGCCCGCCACGTCGGGGGTGAGGGCGAGGCAGGCGCCGTCATGCGCCGCCACCTCGCGGAAGCCGGCGGCGGCCTCAGCCGCGTCGGCCAGCCGCAGCGTGCCGTCGGCGAGCGAGAAGGCGACGCTGCGCCCGTCCCGCCCGAAGGCGACGCCCACCACCCAGGCGCCAAACTCCTGCGACGTGCCGCGGCTCTGCAGCAGGAAATCGGCCTCTTCCACGCCGCCGGTGCTGCCCTCGCTCATGCCGCGACGCAGCCTTCGAAGCCGCGGCGGAGCTGCGGGCGGTTCAGGTTGCGGCCGATGAAGACGATCTTCGACTTGCGCGGCTCACCCGCCTTCCACGGCCCGATGAAGTCGCCGTCGGCGATCATGTGCACGGCCTGGAAGGCGAAGCGCCGGTCTTCGCCCTTGTAGGCCAGGATGCCCTTGGTGCGCAGCAGGTCCTGCCCCTTGCTCTGCAGCAGCATGCCAATCCACTGGTTGAACTTCTCGGGGTCGATCGGCTGGTCCACCTCGAAGGACATGCTCATCACGTCCTCGTTGTGCTCGTGCTCGTCGCTGGTGAGGAAGTCCGGCTCGCGCTCCAGGATGCGCTCCAGCTTGAAGGCGTCCCGCCCGATCACGCTCTCCACTGGCACGTCCGACCTGGTGGCGCGGCGGATCTCGGCATAGGGGTTGATCGCCTTGATGCGGCGCTCGACCTCGGCGGCCTCCGCTTCGCTGACCAGGTCCATCTTGTTCAGCACGATCAGGTCGGCGAAGGCGATCTGCTCGGCCGCCTCGGCGCTGTCCTCCAGGCGGGCGAGCAGGTTCTTGGCGTCCACCACGGTGACGATGGCGTCGAGCCGGGTGGCGCGCTTGACGTCCTCGTCCATGTAGAAGGTCTGCGCCACGGGGGCCGGGTTGGCGAGGCCGGTGGTCTCGACGATGATGCCGTCGAACTTGCCGCGCCGCCGCATCAGCCCGGTCAGGATGCGCACGAGGTCGCCGCGCACGGTGCAGCAGATGCAGCCGTTGTTCATCTCGAACACTTCCTCGTCGGCGTCGATGACGAGGTCGTTGTCCACGCCCAGCTCGCCGAACTCGTTGATCACCACGGCGAACTTCTTGCCGTGGTTCTCGCTGAGGATGCGGTTCAGCAGCGTGGTCTTGCCGGCACCGAGATAGCCGGTCAGCACGGTGACGGGGACGGTCTCGCGGGCTTCGCTCATGGTCGGGGGTCCTGCCGCAGAAAGGTCGTTCGCGGTGTTATATGATACCAATCCCCGCCGGGGTCACGGGGGGCGCCGGCGGAATGGCCGCCTTGCCGGCGGAGGCAGGCCGCGGTGCGGGCTCTCTCACGGGCTGCCGACCAGCTGCCGGAGGCGGCAGGCCAGCCGTTCCATCGCGAAGGGCTTCGTGAGCATCTGCATCCCGGCCTCCAGATGCCCCTGACCGAGCACGGCGGCCTCCGCATAGCCGGTGATGAACAGCACCTTCAGCCCGGGGCGTGCTGCGCGTCCCTCCTCGGCCAGTTGCCGGCCGTTCATTCCCCCGGGCAGCCCGACATCGGTGACCAGGAAATCCACCCGCACCCCGGAGCGGAGGATCGCCAGGGCTTCCGCCGCATCCTGCGCAGCAATGGCGGCGTAGCCCAGCTCGCCGAGCACCTCCACGATGAGCAGCCGCACCGTGGCCTCGTCATCCACCACCAGGACGGTCTCGCCCTCCCTCGCGCGGGGCGCTTCCGCCAGGCCGGGGCTCTGCTTCACCATATCGAGCGGCGCATCGCTGCGCGGCAGGTAGAGGCAGACCGTGGTGCCCTGGCCGGGCGTGGAGTGGACGCGCACCTGGCCGCCCGACTGCCGCACGAAGCCATAGACCATGGAGAGGCCGAGCCCAGTGCCCTGCCCGGGGGGCTTGGTGGTGAAGAAAGGTTCAAACACCCGCTGGATCAGCTCCGCGCTCATTCCGGTCCCGGTATCGGTCACGCAGAGGGAGACATAGTCGCCGGCGGACATGTCGCGGCTGCGGGTGAACGCCTCATCCAGGTTCAGATTGGCGGTTTCGATGGTCAGCCGCCCGCCGGCGGGCATGGCGTCCCGCGCGTTGAGGCAGAGGTTCAGCAGCGCATTCTCAAGCTGGTTGGTGTCCACCAGCGTGTTCCACAATCCCCCGGTGCCCACGACATCCAGGACGATCTCCGGCCCAACCGTGCGGCGGAGCAGCTCCTCCATCGCCTTGACCAGCTGGTCCAGGTTGGTGGGCCTGGGATTCAGCGCCTGCCGGCGCGAGAAGGCGAGCAGCCGGTGCGTCAGCGCCGCGGCACGCTGGGCCGCGCCCTCGGCGCCTTGGACGTAACGGTCCAGCTCCTGCAGGCGGCCCTGCGCGAGCCGCACCTTCAGCAGCTCCAGGCTGCCGGTGATCCCGGCCAGCATGTTGTTGAGGTCATGCGCCAGGCCGCCGGTCAACTGGCCCACCGCCTCCATCTTCTGGCTCTGCCGCAGGGCATCCTCGGTCCTGCTCCGCTCCGCGACCTCCTGCCTCACGCGGTGCTCCAGGGTTTCGTTCAGCCGGCGCAGATTGGCCTCGCTCTGGGCAGCCAGCGCGCGGCTCTCGCCCAGGGCGACAAGGTCGGCTTCGCGCCGGATCAGGCTTTCGCCCAGGGCGGCACAAACCACGACGATGCCCAGGTTCACCAGCGTGAAGCCTGCGGTGGCAATCCAGTCCTTTGCCATGAGCGCCAGGGTGAAGGCGGGCGGTATGAACAGGTAGGCAGCCAGGAAAGCTGCGAGGGCAGTCGCAAAAATGCCGGGACCCCGGCCGAGAAAGAAACCGGCCGCCATCAACGCAGGGATGAAGAGCAGAAAGGGCAGTTCCAGCGCGGGCAGGGCTGCCCGCAGCGCGGCCGCAAACAGGACCAGAAGAATGGCCGCCAGGCAGCGGGCCGGAAGGGACATGCCTCGGCAGGCAAGAAGTCGCAGCAGGAGGTCCAACTCGGCCGTCTCTCAACTTGCCACACCAGCAAGCCCGTGCACGGCCAGCGACCGGTACGATTCCATGTGCGCGGGCGCATGGAAACCGTTCCAGCCGTTTGGCTCAACCAAGATCCTTGCCCGGTCAGGTGCGTTGCCCTGAACGGGAAAGGATGCTGCAAGCCGGCACAAGAACTTCCAGGTGAAGGCGGATCAGCTAGCGCGGGGGCAGCGGAAAGAAGCGCTATATGGACACGATCTTGTGAGAATCAAGCGCCGAGAGTGTTTTCAGCCCCGATCAAGGCAACGCCGCCCAGGGACAAGCGTGAGCTTGGCTAGGTTTCCGCACCTGCCTCGGCGCGAGGAGCGCGCGCCTCAGCCGCAGAGGGAGCGGACGCAGAGGTCCGGGGTGACAGTGCCATCCCGGGTGGGGCTCAGGGAGGGCGACGCCCTCCCCGCCTCTTTCAAGCGGCCGCCTTGATCGCGTCGGAGAGCGTCCCGAACATCCGGTCCACATGGCTTTTCTCCGCGATCAGCGGCGGCGAGAGGGCGATGATGTCGCCGGTGGTGCGGATCAGCAGGCCGTCGTCGAAGCACTTGCGGAACACATCCGTCGCGCGCGCCGTCGGCCGGCCCGGACGCGGCGCCATCTCGATGCCGGCGACCAGACCGATGTTGCGGATGTCGATGACGTTCGGCAGGTCGCGCAGCGCGTGGGCGGCCTCCTCGAAATAGGGCTCCAGGGCCTTGGCACGGCCCGGCAGGTCCTCCGCCCTGTGCAGCTCCAGCGTGGCGATCGCCGCCGCCGCCGCCAGCGGGTGGCCCGAATAGGTATAGCCGTGGAACAGCTCGATGCCGTCCGGCGCGCCGCCCACGATGGCGTCGTAGATGCCGTTCCGCACCGCCACCCCGCCCATCGGCACGGCGGCGTTGGTCAGGCCCTTGGCCATGGTGAGGATGTCCGGTGTCACGCCCAGCCGCTCGCTGCCGAAATTCGTGCCGAGGCGGCCGAAGCCGGTGATCACCTCGTCAAAGATCAGCAGGATGCCGTATTTGTCGCAGATCTGCCGCAGGCGCTGCAGGTAGTCCTTGGGCGGAACCAGCACGCCGGTGGAGCCGGCCATCGGCTCCACCATCACTGCCGCGATGGTGTCGGCGCCGTGCAGCGCGACGAGATCCTCCAGCCGGCCGGCCAGTTCCACGCCGTATTTCGGCTGGCCCCTGGAGAAGGCGTTCATCGTGGGGATGTGGGTGTGCGGCAGGTGGTCCACATAGGGCAGCATGGCGCCGAACTGCTTGCGGTTACCGCCGATGCCGCCCACCGACATGCCGCCGAAGCCGACACCGTGATAGCCGCGCTCACGGCCGATCAGCCGCACGCGCTGGCTTTCGCCGCGTGCGCGGTGGTAGGCCAGGGCGATCTTCAGCGCGGTGTCGGCGCTCTCGCTGCCGGAATTGGTGAAGAAGACGCGGTCCAGCCCTTCCGGCGTGACCTCCGCGACGCGCGCCGCCGCCTCGAAGGCGATGGGGTGGCCAAGCTGGAAGGTGGGGGCGAAGTCCATCACCGCCGCCTGCTTCTGGATGGCCTCGGTGATCTCCTTGCGGCCATGGCCGGCATTGCAGCACCAGAGGCCCGAAGTGCCGTCCAGCACCTCCTTCCCGTCGGCGGTCCAGTAGGTCATGCCCTCGGCACGGGCGAGCATGCGCGGATGCGACTTGAAGTACCGGTTGTCCGAATAGGGCATCCAGAACGCATCCAGGTCGTTCGGGCGCGAGATCTCGTTCATGGCCTTCCTGCGCGTCTGAGGGCGAAGAAGGAAAGGCTAGGCGCCTTGGCCGCGGATGGCGAGGGGGAAGGCTGGGGAAGGAATTCCCCCAGACCCCATCTTTTTTCTTCAAGCCTGGATGGCGCTTGTCAGCCGCCGGCCTTGCGCACCGGGGCGTAGAGCGTGCGGTAGGCGACGCCACCCAGCTCGAAGCCCTGCACCACGCGCCGGGTGGCAGCCACCTCCTGCTGCTGCAGCAGGACGGGCAGGGGCGAAAGCTCGCGGAAGCGGCGCTGGAGGTCGCGGTAGATCTCCAGCCGTCGGCCGGTGTCTACCTCGCGCGTGGCCGCCTGGGCCGCCTCGCTCAGCGGCAGGTTCCGCCAGTGGTTCCGCCAGGCCACGGTCTTCAGCGCAGCGTCGTCGCTGTTGTCGGGGTTCACCAGGAAGGCCTGGGCGTTGGAATTGGGGTCGTAGTAGTCGGAGCCCCAGTAGAGCAGCGCCGCCTCGTGCTGCCGCGCGCGGGTTTTGGTGATGACCTGCCGCTGTTCGCCGGAAAGCAGGTTCACCCGGATGCCCACCGCACCGAGATCGGCCTGGATGGCCTGGGCGATATCGGCATGCGGCTGGCCGGAGAAATGGTCCAGCGTGATGCTGAAGCCATCCCCCGCGCCGGCCGCCTTCAGCAGGTCGCGCGCGCGGCCGGGGTCGTGGCGGAAGGGCTTGTCGGTCAGGGCGCCGGGCATGCCGGCGGGCAGGAAGTTCTGCTGCACGTTCCAGGTGCCGCGCACCAGGTTGCGCTCGATGGCGTCGTAGTCGATCGCCCACTTGATCGCCTGCGCCACCTGCGTCTTGCCCAGCATCGGGTGCGCGGCGTTCAGGCCGAGATAGAGCAGGAAGGCACGCTCCTTGCGGACGAGGCGAAGCGTATCGTCGCCTTCCAGGCCGCGGATCTGGTCCGGGCTGAGGTTACGGGCGATGTCGATGTCGCCCTGCTTCAATTGCAGCAGCTGCGCGGTGGAGTCCGGCACGTGGCGGATGATGACGCGCCGCAGGTGCGGCTGCGCCGGGCTGCGCGGGTTGGCCTCCAGGATGACGCTCTCGCTGGCGCGCCAGTCGCGCAGCACATAGGCACCCGAGCCGGCGCTGTGCTGCCGAAGCCAACCATTGCCGAGGTCATCCCCCTGGGCGTGCTGCATGACCTGCGCCTTCTCGACGATGCTCGCCGCGTTGGCGTTCAGGCAGTAGAGCACGAAGCTCGGCGCGCGCGGGGAGCCGATGCGCAGCGTGACGGTGCGCGGGTCGGCGGCCTGAACGGCCTGCCCGACGTTGTCCGGCGTCAGGCCGAACTGGCCGAGGATGAAGGCCGGCGCCTTTTGCAGCCGGATCAGGCGCTGGAAGCTGAAGGCGACGTCTTCCGCCGTGACCGGCTTGCCGGAGGCGAAGACGCGGTCCGGCTTCAGGCGGAAGGTGAAGCTCTGGCTGTCATCGCCCACCTGCCAGCTCTCGGCGAGGTCGCCGACCACCTGGGAGGAGTCCCCTGGGTCGACCGCGAGCAGACGGTCATAGATGTTGCCCATGATCTCGCCGCCCGAGGCCTCGAAGGATTCGTGCGGGTCGAGGCTGGTGATGTCGTCGATCTGCCGGGCGATGGCGAGGATGGTGTCCGGCACCGCGGCCCGGGAGGCGGCGGGAAGCAGGGCGGCGCCGAGGGCTGGCGTGGCAAGAAGCTGGCGGCGTGAGAGCATGGCGTAGGGTCCCCTTGGCCGTGGCGATGGCCGATGCTGCTTGCAGAACCCTGTTGCGCCCGATGGTTTCCCCGCGCCGCCCCAAGCTGCCAAAAAGAAGATGGGGGGGTCGGGGGAATTCCTTCCCCCGGACTGGCTTTTCACGCCCGCAGGCAGCCTTCCGCCAGCAGCCGGAAGGCGGCCGCACGATGGCTGATCTGGTGCTTCTCCTCCGCGCTCATCTCGGCGAAGGTCTGGCTCTTCCCGGCCGGCTGGAACATCGGGTCATAGCCGAAGCCGTGCATGCCGCGCGGCGGCCAGACCCACTCGCCCATGGCGCGCCCCTCGAAACCCTCGACGTGCCCATCCGGCCAGGCGAGGACAAGGGCGCAGGTGAACCAGGCCGCGCGGTCGGCATGCGGGCGGGCGAGTTCCTCGACCCGCGCCATGGCGCGGCCATAGTCGCGTCCGCCGCCGGGCTGCTCGGCCCAGTCGGCGGTGTGGACGCCCGGGTCGCCGCTCAGCGCGGCGACGGAGAAGCCGCTGTCATCGGCCAGCGCCACCATGCCGGAGGCCTTCGCCGCCGCCAGCGCCTTGAGGGTGGCGTTGCCGAGGAAGGTGCTCTCCGTTTCGTCCGGGACGGGCAGCCCCAGCTCCTTGGCGCTGACCACCTCGATGCCATGCTCCGCCAGCAATGCTGCGTTTTCCCGCACCTTGCCGGCATTGTGGCTGGCCATGACGATGCGGCGTTCGGCGAGCTGGCGGCGCATGCTCATCGGCCGATCGCCCGGCGCTGGGCGGCGAACAGCGCGTCGGTGCCTTGGCGGGCCAGCGCCATCAGCTCCAGCAGCTGCGCCTCCGAGAAGGGAGCGCCCTCCGCGGTGCCCTGCACCTCGACGATGCCGCCCTTGCCGGTGAGGACGAAGTTGCTGTCGGCATCGGCCGCGCTGTCCTCGGCATAGTCGAGGTCGAGCACCGGCGTGCCCTGCCAAAGGCCACAGGAGATGGCGGCCACTTGGTCGCGCAGCGGGTTGCCCGAGATCACGTTCTTCAGCACGCAATGCTCGAAGGCCTGGTGCAGCGCCACCCAGGCGCCGGTGATGGCGGCGCAGCGGGTGCCGCCATCGGCGGTGATGACGTCGCAGTCCAGCACCACGGCCATCTCGCCCATGGCCTTGCGGTCCACCACGGCGCGCAGGGCGCGGCCGATCAGGCGCTGGATTTCCTGCGTGCGGCCGGACTGCTTGCCGCGCGCCGCCTCGCGGTCGCCGCGGGTGTGGGTGGCGCGCGGCAGCATGCCGTATTCCGCCGTCACCCAGCCCTCGCCCTTGCCGCGCAGAAAGGGCGGCACGCGCGCCTCCACGCTGGCGGTGCAGAGCACCTCCGTCACGCCCATGCGGATCAGGCAGGAGCCCTCGGCATGGCGGGCCACGCCAGGCTGGAGGGAGACGGCGCGCAGCGCGTCGGGGGCACGGCCGGAGGGGCGCATCGTTGGTTCTTTCCGTGTTGTGGCGGCGAGGGGGGCAGGGAATGCGCCGTTGCGTGCGGCCCTGTCAAATCAGGGTGGGCGGAGGATGCCGCCGCCGGCCCATGCCGGTCCCGACCGAGGATCGCCCTGGCCCCGGGAGGAGAAAAGCCGCCACGCGCTTCCGGGTCGGGCTGGCGTCGGGCTGGCGTGGCTGGGGCGTGTGGAACCACCCCGGCGGCCGCGGAGTTTTCCGCACGAACAACGCGAGGAGCGAAGTGATGGACCAATCCTATCCGGCCCGGTCCGGACATGACGGCGGCGTGCTGAGCACCGGCGAGCGTGCCCTCTACGTCGTGGCGGGGCTGGTGATGGCGGCGGCGGCGGCGAAGCCACGTCCCAACCCGTTGCTGAACGTGCTGTCGCTCGGCGCGGGCGCTTATCTCGCCTGGCGCGGCGCGGAAGGAAGCTGCCCCGTGAAGGCGATGCTCACCGACGGGCGGGTCTGAGGGGCACCTGCCCTCGCCGCCGATCAGGCAGGAAGTGCAACCGGGGAGAAAGGGGCTCCCCCGGCGCCTCGTCCTTTGTTCTGGTCATCAGCGCTCGCACAGCCCGCGCGACGGCGGTCAGGAGCGGCCATGCCGCCTTTCCCCGCCCCGACCGATGGAAAGAAGACGGAGGTCCGGGAGAATTCCTTCCCCCGGACCTTTCCTTAGAGCGAGGCCTGCCGTTCCAGCTCGGAGAGGCAGGCGGCCTCGGTGCGCCGCTCGGTGCCGGCGGCCCGGGCGGCGGCATAGCTGACCCGCAGCGGGCTGCCTGGCGCGTCCTCGCGGTCCAGCACCACGTCGAGATGGCAGAAGGGCGTCTGGAACAGCCAGATCTGCGCCTCTCCTTCCTTGCGGCGCAGGCTGGGCTCGCCAAGCCAGCGCCGCAGGGTCGAGGGCGATTGGCCCAGCAACTGCGTGGCCCGTATGGGCATGCCTTCGAGGCGTGGCAGGACGGGGGCGCTGGTCGGCTGCATGCCGGCCAAGTTGGCCCGGTAGTTCTGCAGCACTTCCTGCAGCACGGCGTGCGGATCGGCTGAAGAGGGCTGCGCGGCGCAGGCGCCGAGCAGCAGCAGGGCGATCAGTGGCGGGCGGCGTGCCATGAGAAGGTTGGCACGGACCGGGGGGAACCGGCCCGCGCCGCCTTGATCAGTCCTCGCCAACGGGAAGCGGGGCGGGCGCGTAGGAGGGTTGCGCGTTGTTGCCCTCGCTCAGCATCTCCATGCGGCCGGAAAGCTGGCCGCCCTCCTCCACCTGCAGGCGGCGGCAGCGGGCGATGCCCAGCACCCGGCCGGTGCTGCGGATCACCAGGTTGCCCCGCGCGGTCAGCGTGCCGTCGAAGGTGCCGACGATCTCGGCGTCCTCGACCTCGACCTCGCCCTTGAACACGCCGGACTGGCTGATGAACAGCTCGGCCGCCTGCATCATCTGGCTCTCGATGGTGCCCTCGACCACCAGCCGCTCGGCGTCCGTCACCGTGCCCTGCAGGCTGATCCCGCGGCCCACCACCATGGTGCGGCGTTCGGAATGCTGCGGAGCGGGCGCCGGCCCGGCGGCCGGGCGGGTGGTAAGCGGGGCACCGGCATTCACCGGCGGCCGTGGCGGCACGCCCATGCCGGCAGGCGCCTGGCTGGGCTTGGGCGGCAGGTTCATCGGGGCCTCCTGGCTGGTCGCGGGGCGGAACGGCGGAACGGCGAGGTCGGGGTCACGCGCAACAGGCACGGTGGTCGGAGCCGGCCCGGTCTCCGCTTCGCCTCCCGCTTCGGACCCTGACGGAGTGGACTCATCGCGGCGGCGGCGGAAGACGGACATCTGATCCCCCAGTAATGGGTGGTGTGAAGCCTCGCGCAGCATCGTCGGACAAGCCGGTGCGCTTGTTTGCGGGCTATCACGCAAGGGCTGTTATGGACAACGGGGTGCAGGCGAGAATCGGTGATCGCGGGGGCCTTTTCGGCAGCCGCCCCGGGGCGGGGACAACAGGCCTGGGACGCCGGGCAGCGGCCCGCCCTCCCCCGCCCTGGCCATGGCCGCGCCGCAAGACGTGAGGGCGCGCTGCCACCTATGCCGCTGGCCGCATGGCTGCTATCGCGGCCCTGGCAGGACCGCCGCGCAACTTCCGGGGTGCCCACGGCAGACCCCATCAGCAGCACAGGGCCCGATCTCGATGGCAGCTCCCACTCTCGACATCCTCGGCATCGGCAATGCCATCCTCGACGTGCAGGCGCGGGCGGAGGACGCCTTTCTCGCCGCCAACGGCATGGCGCGGGGCAGCATGGCGCTGATCGATGCGGAGCGGGCGGAGGCGATCTACGCCGCCATGGGGCCCGGCGTGGAAAGCAGCGGCGGCTCGGCGGCCAACACCTGCGCCGCCGCGGCCGCCCTGGGCGCCCGGGTCGGCTTTCTCGGCAAGGTGGCGGAGGACGCGCTGGGCAAGGTCTTCGCGCATGACATCCGTGCCGCCGGGGTGGCCTTTCCCACCGCGCCGCTGGGCGGCGGGGCACCGACCGCGCGCTGCCTGATCCTGGTCTCGCCGGACGGGCAGCGCACCATGAACACCTATCTCGGCGCCTGCGTCAGCTTCGGCGAGGAGGACGTGGACGAGGCGATGGTGGCCTCCGCCGCCATCACCTACCTGGAGGGCTATCTCTTCGACCCGCCGGAGGCGCAGGCCGCCTTCCGCCGCGCCGCCGGCGTGGCGCACCAGGCCGGACGGCAGGTCTCGCTCAGCCTCTCCGATCCCTTCTGCGTCGGCCGCCACCGCGACGCCTTCCGCAGCCTCGTCGCGCATCAGGTGGACATCCTCTTCGCCAACGAGGCGGAGATCGCCAGCCTCTACGAGACCGACAGCTTCGAGGCGGCGGTGGAAGCCGTGCGGCGCGAGGTGAAGCTCGCCGCGCTGACCCGCTCGGAGAAGGGCAGCGTCATCATCCGCGGCGACGAAACCCACGTCATCGCCGCCGCGCCGGCGGAGGTGGTGGATACCACCGGGGCGGGCGACGCCTACGCCGCCGGCTTCCTGGCGGCACTGGCCCAGGGGCACGCGCTGGCCGAGTGCGGGCGCTGGGGGTCGGTCGCCGCCGCCGAGTGCATCGGGCATTTCGGGGCGCGGCCGCAGCACGACCTGAAGGCGCTGGTCGCCCGCTGAACCCTTTCGGGAGAGGCGCCGCCCCTCCCGGACCCTCCCCGCCGGGGAGGCAGCGTCTCCCCGGACCCTGCCTTTCATGTCGCGAAGGCCCAAAGGGGCGGCGCCCCACTGCAATGCCTTCGCAGGAACGCTTCCATGGGCCCCTGGCTCGACGCCTTCGTCGCCACCTTCGGCCTGATCGGCCTCGGCGCGCTGCTCCGCCGCACCCTGCTGCCCGACCTCGCCGTCTGGGCTGGCATGGAGAAGCTGGTTTTCACCCTGCTGCTGCCGGCGCTGCTCACCGCCTCGATCGGCTCCGTGGACCTCGCCACCCTGCCGATCGGCGGCATGGCCGGCACCATCTGGGGCACGCTGCTGACCGGGACCATGCTTTCCCTGCTGCTGGCGCGCCTGCTCGGGCATGGCCATGCCACCGCCACCTCGGTGCTGCAGGGCGGCATCCGCTACAACAACCTGATGGCCTTCGCCGTGGTGGGTGCGGCGCACGGCCAGGCGGGCATCGCCTTCGGCGGCATCGCCACGGGGCTGATCGTGCCCTGCGTGCAGGTCGTCATCACTTTGGTCTTCGCCATGGGCGGCGACCGGCGGCCGCACCCGCTGCGGCTGCTGCGGCAGATCGCCACCAACCCGCTGCTGGTCGCCTGCGCGCTCGGGCTGGCGCTGGCGCTGGTGGGGGGGCCGCCGCCGGGGCTGCGCGGGCTGCTGAAGGCGCTGGCCCAGGGCTCGCTGGCCATCGGCCTGCTCTGCGTCGGCGCGGCGCTGACGCTCGGTGCCCTGGCGGCGCGGCCGCTGACCCAGGCGCTGACCGGCATGCTGAAGCTCTTCGTGATGCCCGCCCTCGCGGCGGCGCTGGCCCATGGCGTCGGGCTGGACCCGCTGGCCGCCTCCATCGCCGTGCTGTTCATGGCGCAGCCCACCGCCTCCACGGCCTATGTCCAGGCCCGCGCCATGGGTGGCGACGCGCCGCTGATGGCGGCCATGATCACCACCCAGCACATCGCCGCCATGGTGACGCTGCCGCTCTGGGTGCTGCTGCTGGCGCACTGAGCCCTGGCGGCGCATGATGCGCCGGCGAGAGGATGGGGCCACGGCATGCTGGGACGACGCGAAGCTGCGCTGGGACTGCTGGGAGGAATGCTGCTGCCGCGGCTGGCGCGTGCCCAGGCGCCGGCACCGGCGCCCTCCGCCTGGCCGGACCATCCGCTGCGCTGGGTGGTGGGCTACCCCGCCGGCGGGCCGAGCGACACCTTCGCGCGGCTGATCGCCGCCGCCCTCGGCCCCGCGCTGGGGCAGAACATGGTGGTGGAGAACCGCCCCGGCGGCGGCGCCGTGCTGGCCAGCGAAACCGTCGCCCGCAGCGCACCCGACGGCTACACCTTCCTGCACGCCGACAATGGCAACCTCGTCTACAATCCGGCGCTCTATGCCAAGCTGCCCTACGACCCCGACCGCGACCTCACCGGCGTCGGCTTCATCGGCCGCTTTCCGCTTTTCCTGGTGGTGCGGCCGGAGGGCGTGGCGAGCTTCGCCGCCTATCGCACGCTGGCGCGGCAGCGGCCGCCGACCTACGGCTCGCCCGCGGTCGCCTCGCCGCACCACCTGGCGATGGAGATGCTGAAGCGCCGCGCCGGCTTCGAAGCCACCCACGTGCCCTATCGCGGCGGCCCGGCGGCGATGCAGGACCTGCTCAACGGCACGGTGGACAGCGTGCTGATCGACTGCGCCACCGGCATTCCCTTTATCCGCGAGAAGAAGGTGCGGGCGCTGCTGGTGCTCTCCGAAGGGCGCTCGGCGCAGGCGCCGCAGGTGCCAACGGCGCAAGAGCTCGGCGTCGGCAATGCCGTGGCCTTCGGCTGGCAGGCGATGTCGGCGCCCACCGGCACGCCGCAGCCCGTTATCGAGCGCCTGAACGCCGAAATGCGCGCCGCCGTCGCTTCCGAGGGAATGCAGGCGCGGATGCGGAGCCTCGGCATCGAGAGCGCCCCCTGGTCCCCCACCGAGCTGAACGACTTCGTGGCGCGGGAGAACGCGGTCTGGCGACCGCTGATCCGTGACCTCGGCATCCGGCTGGACGGGTAGGCGGCGCAATTCCTGCCCGGTGGGTGCAGCCCTGGCTGTGATGCGGGCTGCCGGCCAGAATGCCCCTCCACTCCTGGAGGGGCGATGCAGCGTCGGTCTTCTGGCCTGTTCCCCCTGTTGCAGCTTGCCCGGTGCGAAGGTGGCGGCACAGGCGCGCGAGGCGCTGGTCAGGATGGGCGCGGATGACCAATAGGCCCGCGCGGCGATCCGAATCCGCAGACGGCAGCCTTCCGACGGCACCGAGCTGTTCTCTTGGGAACAGCGCAACGGCAAATCCGGGAGCCTGGGCCTGAACGTGCCGACGCTTGGCGGGTCCGTCCCTGGCAGCAGCGGCTCCCGCTGCCATGCGCCGTTTCGCGCGGCCGACGGCTGCATCTCAGCCTGAATCACACCGGCGACAACGACGGCGCGTTCGGCCGCGAAGGCATTCGGGCCTCCCTCATGCAGGGCTGCTGGCGCCGCTCCCTGCCCGGCGGTGGTGCCGGCAGTTGCGACTGGCCAGTTTGGAGTCCTGGGGGGCAGATCCTGCACCAAAGGGCAGCGGCCTCGTGCCCCCCGCCGCCTCAAGAGCGAAAAATTAAGGGCACTTTACAACCATAGGTAGCTATTCAGAATATGATTTACAATCTGGGTTGCGGCGGGTCGGGCTCCTTCCCTGTGGCGCTCAGGAGCTGCAGCTCACGGGCAAAGATGCCACCGGGGATGAAGGCTCCACCCACCGCTGCCGAGGCTGGCAGGCGCTGGCCCATCCTCTGGCCTGCCCACCCGGCCCAGGTCGGCGCGCCGGCCTCGATCAAGGTGCGCGGAACCGATGTCTGCGCCCCGTTCATGGTCATTCGGATAACGATGCTGGCCAAGCCGGGGCCACAGCCCGGCAGCATGCGCGGCGAGGAGGCAGCAAGGAAGCAGGCGGCATAAGGGGGGGAGTCAGCTCCCCAGGCTTTCCACCCATCGCAGCAGCCGCCCGGCCACCCCTTCCCAGCCCGGCTCCAGCATCAGCAGGTGCCCGCCAGGCAGGAACTCGGCCCGGGTGTCATGCCAGAGCGCGCAGCGGTGCACCGCGTCGGGTGCGATCAGCCGGTCTCCTGTGGCGCCGAGCACCAGCACGCGGCGGCGGTGCAGCCAGCCATGGGGCACGGGCTGCGGCATCTGCGCGTCCAGCAGGGCGCGCCGGGATTCGCCGCCCATCCGCCGCAGGAAGTACTGCGCCCGCGCCGGAGGCATGGCGGCACTGAAGAGGTTGCGGGCGAGGTCCGCGGGGGCGGTGCCGACGGGCTGGTCCATGCGCGCGGCCTCGCCCCACAGGGCCGGGTCGGTCAGGGCCAGGCGGGCGCTGGAGAACCAGAGCCCTTCCGGCGGCACCGGCGCCAGCAGGGCGGCGCCGCATACCACAGGCTCCAGCAGCAGGCGCTGCGCCACGAGGGCGCCGAGCGAATGGCCCACCAGCACCACCGGACCCTCCTGCCGCGCCAGCACGGCCCGTGCCTGGGCCAGATAGTCATCCAGACCGGCGGCGGCACTCTTCGTCGCGCGGGCAAAGTCCAGCACCAGCGCGGGTAGGCCGGCCGCAGTGCAATGCGCGGCGAAGCCTTCCTCCCAGACCCAGCCGCCGCAGCCTGCGCCGTGCAGGAAAAGCAGGATCGGCGAGCCGGCGGCCGGAAGGTGGCGCAGCAGGGGAGCGGCGCCTTTACCGGAGTGCGGCGGCAGGGCGTCGGGCATCAGGCGGCGGTCTCGCCGGGCATGCCGGCCCGCAGCAGGGTGACCGTGGCGCGTGCTGCCTCAAGCGGCACGCCGAGCCGCTGCAAGGTAAAGTCCGCCATGCTCAATGCCACCTCCCGCTCTCCCATGACAGCCATTCCCACGCCTCCCTCGGCACGCAGCCAGGCGATCTCGCTGTCGGCGTGGGTTCGCACCGCCACCTCGATGGCAGGATTGGCCTGTCGTGCCAGTTCCATGACCCGCCGCGCCTCCCAGGCGCCAGGCAATGCCAGCACCAGCAGCCGCGCCTGGCGCGGCCGGGCAGCGCTGAGCACCTCCTCCTGCACGGCATTGCCCCAGACGACGTGCACGCCCTCCTTCACCAAGCGCTCCGCCAGCCGCCGGTTCTCCTCCACCACGACCATCGGCAGCCCGTGGCGGCGCAGCGCTTCGGCGATGGTGCTGCCCACCCTGCCATAGCCGATCAGGATCACGTGCTCGCGCAGCCCGGTCAGCGCGGGATGGCGTGGCGGGCGGCGGCCGCCCTGCCAGCGGCGCAGCGCGCGGTTCGCCTCCAGCCGTGGCAGCAGCGCGGCAAAGGCTCGGAAGCTCAGCGGCGTCAGCAGGATGGAGCCGAAGCTGGCGAGCAGGACAGGGCCGCGCGCCGCCTGCGGCAGGATGCCCTGGCCAACCGCCAGCTCGGTCAGCACGAAGGAGAATTCGCCGATCTGGGCGAAGGCGGCGCCCACCGTGGCGGCCGTGGCCGGCTGCACGCCGAGCGCCAGCAGCAGCAGGAAGGTGATGCCGCCGGTGCCGAGCAGCACGACGGCCAGTGCCGCGCCGGCGGCCAGCGGCGCCTCGGCCAGGGCCATCGGGTCGAGCAGCATGCCGACGGAAAAGAAGAAGAGGGCGGCGAAGACGCGCTGCAGCGGCACCGTTTCCGCCGCTGCCTGGTGGCCGAGGTCGCTCTCCCCCAGCACCACGCCGGCAAAGAAGGCGCCCAGCGCGAAGGAGACGTTGAAAAGCGTCGTGGCCGCCAGCGCGACGCCAAGCGCGGCCACCACCACCGCCAGGGTGAACAGCTCGCGCGAGCCGGTGCCGGCGACGCGCCGCAGCGCCCAGGGCAGCACGCGCCGTCCGGCCAGCAGCATCACGGCCATGAAGGCGGTCAGTTCCGCCACGGCGCGCAGCATGGCGAAGCCCAGCCCCTCCGTGCTTCCGCCCGCGGCGGCCGGCAGCAGCACCAGGCCCAGCACGACGATGAGATCCTGCATCACCAGCCAGCCCAGGGCGATTCGCCCGGCCTGGCCGGAAAGGCGGCCACGTTCCTCCAGCGCGCGGGTGGCGACGGCGGTGGAGGCGATGGCCAGCGCCAGCCCGAAGGCGAAGGCGCCGCCCAGCCCGACGTCAAGCAGCTGCGCCGCGACCGCAGCTCCCAGCGTGCCCACCAGCGCCACCTGCACCACCGCACCCGGCACGGCGACGCGCCAGACCGCCAGGAGGTCCTGCGCCCGGAAATGCAGCCCCACGCCGAACAGCAGCAGCCCGACGCCCACCTCCGCCAAAGTAGCGGTGAAGCCATGGTCGGTGGAGAAGCCCGGCGTATGCGGCCCGACCAGCGCCCCCGCCACCAGGTAGCCGAGCAGCGGCGGCAGGTGCAGCGCCCGTGCGGCCAGGCCGCAGGCGAAGGCAAGGGAAAGGGCGATGACCAGAACGGCGAGCAGGGGCGGCGCGGCGTGCATTGCCGGGCAGAGTAGAGGGCGGCCGCGGCCCAGGCCAGGGTGCCTCATCATTCCCGTCAATGATGACGGTTCCGGCATGGGATTTCCCGTCCGGAACCGGCAGGCCCAGATGAGGTGGGAGACCTGGAGGCCCGCCATGCCTGACATTCTTCCATCACACCTGGCCGAGCTGCCGCCCGAAGCGGCGCCGCTCACCATCGGCGGCGTGACGCTGGCGGCGCGCGACCTGCCTCGGCTTGCGGGATTCTACGCGACGCTGCTGGGCCTGGAGCCGGTGCCGGAAGGTGCCGGGCTGCGCTTCGACCTTGCCGGCGCCACGCTGCGCCTGCTGGCCGCGCCGGACGCACGCCCGGAGCGCGGCGACGAGCCCGGCCTGTTCCACACCGCCTTCCTGATGCCGGACCGTGCCGCGCTGGCGGGCTGGCTGCGCCATGCGCTGGCGCTCGGCATCCGGCTTGACGGCGCCTCGGACCACGGTGTCAGCGAGGCGCTCTACCTTTCCGACCCGGAAGGCAACGGCATCGAGGTCTATGCCGACAGGCCGCGCGCCCTCTGGCCACGCCCCCTCTGGCCACACCCGCCTGCCCTGGCGCAAGGGGTGGCCATGGTGACGCGGCGGCTCGACCTGCAGGACCTGCTCGCCGCCACGACGGCGGCGGACCCGGCGCCGCGCGCCACCCGCATTGGCCATGTGCACCTGCGCGCTGGCGACCTCGCTGCCACGGAAGCCTTCTATCGTGGCCTCGGACTCGAGGTGATGCAGCGCATGCCGCATGCCAGCTTCCTGGCCAGCGGCGGCTATCACCACCATGTCGCGATCAACACCTGGGGCAGCAGCGGCACCCGGCCAGCGGGGCTTGCCGGACTCGCCGCCCTCACGCTGCGGGCGGCGAGCGAAGCCGCCTTTCAACGCGCGGCGGCGGCCCTGCCGAACGGGAAGGCGACCGATCCCTCCGGGAACCTTGTGGCGCTGATCCAGGCCGAGACTTGAAAAGGTCGGGAAAGGAATTCCCCCGACCCCCTTCTTTCTGCTCGGAATCCGGCGCTGCCTGGGCTGACAGAAGAAAGATGGGGGCCGGGGGTTTCTTTTTCCCCGGCCTTGTTTCAGTCGGTTTCCTCGCTGGTGCGAAAGGCCAAGCTTCCTTATCTGCCGGCCATGCCCACTCGGCGCTTCGCGCCCTGCGGCCCGAAGGTGTAAGGGAAGCCCGACATGGCACCGAACGAACTCCGCGCCGACCGTCCCCTGGTGGGTGAACGCGCCACTGCTCCTGCCCAGCCGGATGTCGCGCCACCTGGCAAGCCCCCTCGCCCGCCCCGCCGGCCGCGCCGGAAAGGCGGCGGCGGGCGCGGTGCGGGCCGCTGGGTGGTGCGGCTGGCCAGCCTCGGGCTGATCCTGGTGCTGGGCGCCGCCGCGGTTGGCGGCATCGGCGCCTATGGCGTCTACCGCGAAGCCGTGGCGGACCTGCCGGAGCATGCCTGGCTGGCCGACTACCAGCCGCCGCAGATGAGCCGCATCTACGCCGCCGACTCCCGGCTGATGTCGGAACTGGCGATGGAGCGGCGCGTCTTCGTGCCGGTCGGCGCCATTCCGCCGCGCCTGCAGGCCGCCTTTGTGGCCGCCGAGGACCAGAACTTCTGGACCCATCATGGCGTGGATTTTCTGGCCATCGGACGCGCGGCGCTGATGAACGTGGAAGGCCTGTTCACCGGGCGGCGGGCGCTCGGCGCTTCCACCATCACCCAGCAGGTCGCCAAGAACATGCTGGTGGGCAACGACCGCACCATCATGCGCAAGGTGCGCGAGGCGATCCTGGCCTTCCGGCTGGAATCGGCCATGCCGAAGGACCGCATCCTGGAGATCTACCTCAACGAGATCTTTCTGGGGCAGCAGGCCTATGGCGTCGCCTCGGCGGCGATGAACTACTTCAACAAGGGCCTCGACGAGCTGACGCTGGGCGAGATGGCCTTCCTTGGCGCCCTGCCCAAGGCGCCCAACAACTACAATCCGAACCGCTTCCCCGAGGCGGCCAGGGCCCGGCGCAACTGGGTGCTCGACCGCATGGCCGAGGACGGCGCGATCACCCAGGCGGAGGCGGATGCGGCCAAGCAGGAGCCGATCGTCGCGCGCGGCCGCGCCCGGCCGGACCTGCTGGCCACCGGCCAGTACTTCACCGAGGAGGTGCGGCGCGAGCTGGTCGCCCGCTTCGGGCAGGACCAGACCACCATGGGCGGCCTCGTGGTCCGCACCAGCATGGAGCCGGACCTGCAGACCGCGACCGAGCAGGCGCTGCGCGACGGGCTGATGGCCTATGACCGCCGCCGCGGCGGCTGGCGAGGGCCGGTGGCCAGCATTTCCACCGCCGCCACGGAATGGATGCCGGCGCTGGAGGGCGTCACGCGCCCCGCCGGCGCGCCGGCGGAGTGGCAGCTTGCCGTGGTGCTCGGCGTGGAGAGTTCCGAGGCGAAGCTGGCCTGGCTGGAGCACCCCGACGGCCGCGCTCAGGCGCAGCCGCGCCAGGGCACGCTGCCCTTCTCGGCAGTGCAGGGCTGGGCCCGGCCGGCTGCCAGGGATGGCCGGCCTGGCGCCGCGCCGCGCCGCATGCAGGACGTGCTGAGCCCCGGCGACGTGGTGCTGGTGGAGCCCCGCGCGGGTGCGCCTGCCCAGGGCCGCAGCGCGGCCCGCCCACCGCAGCTCGCGCTGCGGCAGATCCCGCAGGTGGAGGGCGCCGTCGTTGCGCTCGATCCGGCCACGGGACGCGTGCTCTCCATGGCGGGCGGCTTCTCCTTCGAGAAGTCCTGGTTCAACCGCGCGACCCAGGCGCTGCGCCAGCCCGGCTCCTCCTTCAAGCCCTTCGTCTACCTGCCGGCGCTGGAGCTGGGGATCCCGCCCAACCAGAAGCTGCTGGACGGGCCGATCGAGATCCAGACGCCGCAGGGCATCTGGAAGCCGGGCAACTATGAGGGCAACTACAACGGCTGGGTGACGATGCGGACGGCGCTGCAGAAGTCGCTGAACCTCGTCACCGTCCGTCTGGCGCAGGAGGTGGGCATCGACCGGGTGGCCGAGACGGCGGCCCGCTTCCACGTCATCCCCAACATGCCGCATGTCCTCTCCATGGCGCTCGGCGCCGGCGAGACGACGGTGATGCGCATGGCCGCGGCCTATGCCTCCTTTGTCAACGGCGGCAAGGAGGTGATGCCGACGCTGATCGACACGGTGCAGGATCGCTTCGGCAACGTCGTCTGGCGCGCCGACAGCCGCCGCTGCGACGCCTGCAGCAGTGGCCCGAACGCCGAGCCGCCGCATCTGACCGACGAGCGCAAGCAGATCGCCGACCCGATCGCCGCCTACCAGATGGTCTCCCTGCTGCAGGGGGCGGTGCAGTACGGCACCGGCACCCGCGCCGGGGCCGGGCTGGACCGCCCGGTGGCTGGCAAGACCGGCACCACCAACGACTACATGGACAACTGGTTCGTCGGCTTCACGCCGGACATCGTGGTCGCGGTCTGGGTCGGCTTCGACGACCCCCGCTCCCTGGGCCGCAACGAGACGGGCGGCACCAACGCGGCGCCGATCTTCCATGACGTGGTGGCCTCGGCGTTGAAGGACAGCCCGCCGGTGCCATTCCGCGCGCCGCCGGGCGTGGCGCTGGTGCGCACCCAGCTCGACAATGGCCAGACCATCCTGGAGCCCTTCAGGCCCGGCACCGAGAACGCCGCGAGGCCGCCAATCGGCACCGGCGAGATGGTCACGGACACGCCGGCCGGAGCGGACAGCGGACTCGGCGGCCTCTACTGAGCCGTTGGTTCCGGGGGGGAAGGCCCCTCTCCTTAAAAGAGGTATTCCACAGCGGCTGCGCCACCTGAGGTGGTGCAGTTGTTGTTTTGCACGGCCTCTGGTTTGGGGTGGCTCGGGAAAAACCGGAGAATCCGCCCCAATTCATGGACGGAAAGCGAACGCCTGAGCCGGCTTGCCAAAAACTCATGAACGGAAAGTGAGATGGAACGCCAACTTCGAATCGGCACAAACTTTATCTGCCGAGCTATCGTTCAACCGTTCCTGTTCATGCGGAGAGTCGCGGATGGCCAGCCCCTATATTCCGCCAATCAACAAAATCGTGGCGACGGACAACAGCGAAACGATTGTTGGGACGCCCCAGAACGACGACATCTACGCCGGCGACGGCGGCGACTACATCGTCGGTGGCCCGGGCAGCGACTTCATCGACGGCGGCCCCGGCTTTGATGTGGCCGCCTTTGACGGCGTCAGCAGCCGCTACCAGGTGGTTGTCACCGGTGGCGTCGCGACGGTGACCGATTCCACGGACGGTTCGGTGGACCGCCTGGTCAATGTCAGCCGCCTCGACTTCGCCGACCAGCAGCTGGCGGTGAACCTGCCGTCCTTCTCCCCGTTGCGCTACATCGCGTCCAACCCGGACCTGCTCGTTGTCTACCGCGACAACGCCTCGCAGGGCGCCTGGCACTATGCCGAGCACGGCTTCGCCGAAGGCCGCTCGACCGCCAGCTTCAACGGGTTGACCTACATCGCCTCCAACCCGGACCTGATCACCTGGCTCGGCGCCTCGGCGGGCGACGGCACCTACCACTACCTCTTCCACGGCTACGAGGAAGGGCGCGGCCCCGGCAACTTCGACGGTCTGGGCTACATCGCCTCCTATAACGACCTGATCCCCTGGCTGGGGGTCAACTGGGAAGCCGGGGCCACCCACTACATCCAGCACGGCTTTGCTGAGGGCCGGAGCGCCGGCACCTTCAATGGGCTGGAATACATCGCCTCCTACCCCGACCTCATCCAGTGGCTGGGCGCCGACTATGGGCGCGGCACCGCCCATTTCGTGGAGCATGGCTTCTACGAAGGCCGCGTGCGGGACAACTTCAGCGCCGAGCAGTACCTGAACAACTATTCGGATCTGAAGGCGTGGCTGGGCAACAACTACGATGCCGCGACCGCGCACTTCATCGAGCATGGCTACTATGAAGGCCGCACCGACCAGCCTCTGATCGCCTGAGGCTGCAAGGCGGCTGGCAGGACGGGTGGCGCATTTCTGGCGCCACCTCTGGACAGCGGGGGCGGCGGGATAGTATCCCCCGCCCCCTGCCCTGCCATCCGAGGGGCCGCCGCCCGCAGGGGCGCGTGCGGCCCGCCTTCCCCCGCGGAGGCGCGTGGCCGGGCTTTGCGGCCAGACCGGCCTCTTCGAGCGAGGGACGATACGATGCGCGCCGATGCCGAGGCCCTGCGCGGCCAGATCGAGGAATCCATCGCCCTCCTGCGGCGTCATCTCGACTGGGACGTGGCCTTGCGCCGCCTCGACGAGGTGAATGCCCGCGCTGAAGATCCCACCCTCTGGGAAAAGCCCGACGAGGCGCAGGCGGTGATGCGCGAGCGCACCCGCCTGGCCGACCAGATCGAGGGCGTGCGCGCGCTGGAGCAGAACGTCCAGGACGCGCTGGAGCTGATCGAGCTGGCCGAGGCCGAGAGCGATGCGGCGACCGCTGATGCCGCGGTGGCCGACCTGCATGCCTACGCCACCGAGGCCAAGCGCCGCGAGATCGAGAGCCTGCTTTCCGGCGAGGCCGACAACCGTGACTGCTTCGTGGAGGTGAATGCCGGCGCCGGTGGCACGGAGGCGCAGGACTGGGCGCAGATGTTGCTGCGCATGTACCAGCGCTGGGCCGAGAAGCGCGGCTACAAGGTGGCGCTGACCGAGGAAAGCGAGGGCGAGCAGGCCGGCCTCAAGTCCGCCACCATCCAGGTGAGCGGGCCCAACGCCTATGGCTGGCTGAAGACGGAAAGCGGCGTGCACCGCCTGGTGCGCATCTCGCCCTTCGACGCCGCCGCGCGCCGGCAGACCTCCTTCGCCAGCGTCTACGTCTTTCCGGTGATCGACGACAAGATCGAGATCGAGATCAACCCGGCGGACCTCAAGACGGATACCTTCCGCGCCTCCGGCGCCGGCGGCCAGCACGTGAACAAGACCGAGTCGGGCGTGCGCTTCACGCATATCCCGACCGGCATTGTCGCCGCCTCGACGCAGGACCGCTCGCAGCACCGCAACCGCGTCATCGCCATGGACATGCTGAAGGCGCGCCTCTACGAGCTGGAGCTGCGCAAGCGCGAGGAGGCCAGCGCCGCCACCGAGGCCGGCAAGACCGACATCGGCTGGGGGCACCAGATCCGGTCCTATGTCCTCGCGCCTTACCAGCTGGTGAAGGACCTCCGCACCAACGTCGAGAAGGGCAACCCCGACGCGGTGCTGGATGGCGAGCTGGACGACTTCATGGCGGCGGCACTGGCCACCCGCGTCGGCGCCCACCGCAGCGAGGCCAGCGCGACGGCACGGTGAACGTGCTGGGGAAGAAGGAATTCTCCCCATCGGACGTATCCGTCCGATCCCCTCATCTTCTTTCTGCCCGTTGGTTCCCCGTCTGAAGCACGGCCACGGAGGGCGCACGGAGCGCGTTCCGAGAACTTGCAGAAAGGACGGGGGGTCTGGGGGGAACCCTGCTCCCCCCAGGCTTGCTGAGCAGGACGCATCATGACCGACCTCTTCCCCCGCCCGCAGGACCGCCACGACCCCGGCGGCAAGGTGCGGCTCGCCGTCTCCGGCGAGGTGGTCAGCCGAGCCGCCTTCTCCGAATGCGGCCGCTACCGAACCTTCCTGGAGCGCCGCTGGGACGGGAAGCCTTTCGGCGCACCCGGCTTTGCCGCCTGGATCATGATGAACCCCTCCACCGCCGACGAGCAGGTGGACGACCCGACCGTGCGCCGGGCGCGGGACTTCACCCGCCGCTGGGGCTTTGGCGCCATGGTGGTGCTGAACATCTTCGCCCTGCGCGCGACCCGGCCGGAAATGCTGCTGATGGCGGATGACCCTGTCGGGCCGGGGAATGATGCCGCCATCGCCGAATGGGCGGCGCGGGCGGAGCGGGTGATCGTCGCCTGGGGGCTGCCGCCCAAGCCGCTGCGCGGGCGTGGCGCGGCGGTGGCGAAGCTGCTGGGGGCGGCGCGCGTGCGGCCGATGGCGCTGAAGGTGACGCAGTCCGGCGAGCCGGGGCACCCGCTCTACATCGCGGCAAGCACCGAGCCGGTCCCCTGGCCCTAAGGGCGCGAGAGGGCGGTGCCCTCCCGCTGGGGTGACCGTACCCCCCGAGATCCCCGTCGGTGAATGCAGGGGCCCGGGGAGGCTCAGCCTCCCCGGCGGGGGTGCGGGGGCGGCGCCCCCGCGACGCGGTTTCAGTGCCCGCGCAGGATCTGGCTGAGGAAGGTCTTCAGCCGCTCGGTCTTGGGGTCGTTGAAGATCTGGTCCGGCACCCCGGCCTCGACGATCTCGCCGCGGTCCATGAACACCACGCGGTCGGCCACCTGGCGGGCGAAGCCCATCTCGTGGGTCACGCAGATCATGGTCATGCCGGTGTCGGCCAGCATCACCATGGTGTCGAGCACCTCCTTGATCATCTCGGGGTCGAGCGCCGAGGTCGGCTCGTCGAACAGCATGATCTTGGGCTTCATGCAGAGCGCGCGGGCGATCGCCACGCGCTGCTGCTGGCCGCCGGAAAGCTGGCCGGGATACTTGCGCGCCTGCTCGGGAATCTTGACCCGCTCCAGGTAGTCCATCGCCAGCGCCTCCGCCTCCTTCTTCGGCATGCGGCGGACCCAGATCGGCGCCAGGGTGCAGTTGTCCAGCACCGTCAGGTGCGGGAAGAGGTTGAAGCTCTGGAACACCATGCCGACCTCGCGGCGGATGGCGTCCAGGCTGCGCAGGTCGTCGGACAGCTCCATGCCGTCCACCACGATGCGCCCCTCCTGGTGCTGCTCCAGGCGGTTGATGCAGCGGATCATGGTGGACTTGCCGGAGCCCGAAGGCCCGCAGACCACCACGCGCTCGCTCTGCGCGACGTTGAGCGAGATGTCGCGCAGCACGTGCATGCTGCCGTACCACTTGTTCACCTTGTCCAGCAGGATGGCCGGCGGGCCATCGGTGCGGGCGGCGGAGGCGATCTGCGGCTCCTGGCCCGCCATGTCCGTCGTGGCGCTCATGCGACGTGGGCTCCGTGGAAGGAAGGGTTGCGGGTCATGGCCGGCCTCAGCGGACGCGGTGGCGGTTCAGCTCCGCCTCCAGGTTCTGGCTGTAGCGCGACATGGCGAAGCAGAAGATGAAGTAGATGAGGGCCACGGCGAAGTAGACCTCGACGCCGAAACCCTGCCAGGCCGGCTCGATGATCGCGGTCTTGCCGGCGGTCAGCAGGTCGAAGATGCCGATGATCAGCACCAGCGAGGTGTCCTTGAACATGCCGATGAAGGTGTTCACCAGCGGCGGGATCACCAGCCGCAGCGCCTGCGGCAGGATGATGAAGCCGGTCTTTTGCCAGAAGGAGAGGCCGAGCGCGTCGGCCGCCTCGTACTGGCCCTTGGGCAGTGCCTGCAGGCCGCCGCGCACCACCTCGGCCAGGTAGGCGGCGGCGAAGAGGATGATGGCCACCTGCGCGCGCAACAGCTTGTCGAAGTTGACGCCTTCCGGGAGGAAGAGCGGAAACATCACGCTGGCCATGAAGAGGAGGCTGATCAGCGGCACGCCGCGGATCAGCTCCACGTAGAGCACGCAGAGCAGCTTGATCGCCGGCATCCGCGAGCGCCGGCCGAGCGCCACCAGAATGGAGAGCGGGAAGGCCAGGGCGATGCCGAAGGTGGAAAGGATCAGGGTGATCACCAGCCCGCCCCAGCGCTCCTGCGGCACATAGGACAGGCCGAACACGCCGCCCCACATCAGCCCGCCGATGAGGAGCAGGGTCGCCAGCCAGATCAGCCCCAGCGCCGGCCGCCAGAAGCGGCGCATGGCGGAGACGACGTAGAGGCCGATGAAGAGCAGGATGCAGAGCGCCGGCCGCCAGTGCTCCTCATAGGGATAGGTGCCGAACAGGATGAAGCGGTGCTTCTCCGTGATTACGGCCCAGCAGGCGCCGGCATGGTCAAGGGCGCGGCATGCCTGGGTTTGCGGCCCCTGCTCCGTCACCGGAACCGACCAGATGGCGTTGATGAAGGCCCAGTCCACGAAGCCGATGGCCCAGCGGACGATCAGGTAGGCCAGCGCCAGGGTAACGGCGGTGGAAATCCAGGAGGAGAACAGGTTGGCCCGCAGCCAGGCAATGGGCCCGACCGCCAGCATGGGCGGCCGGCGTGGCGCGGCAGGGCTTTCCGGCACCTCGCGGGGGGTGGTGGCTTCAGCGGTGATCTCGGCCATGGCTCAGCCCTCCACCAGCGCGATCCGCGCTGCAAAGCTGGCCCTCGGGCCAGCGAGGCCGAAGGAAGCGACAATGCGCGGGCCACCGGCCTTTGCGTTCAGGATCATGGCTCAGCGCTCCACCAGCGCGATCCGCGCTGCAAAGCTGGCCTTGGGGCCAGCGACGCCGAAGGAAGCGACAATGCGCGGGCTACCGGCCTTTGCGTTCAGGATCATGGCTCAGCGCTCCACCAGCGCGATCCGCGCATTGTACCAGTTCATGAACAGGCTGATCGACAGGCTGATCGTCAGGTAGACAAGCATGATGATGGCGATGCCCTCGATGGCCTGACCGGTCTGGTTCAGCGTCGTGTTGGCGATCGAGACGATGTCCTGGTAGCCGATGGCGACCGCCAGGGAGGAGTTCTTGGTCAGGTTGAGGTACTGGCTGGTCATTGGCGGGATGATGACCCGCAGCGCCTGCGGCAGCACGATCTTGCGCATGATCAGCCCGCGCGACAGCCCAAGCGCTTCCGCCGCCTCCCATTGCCCCTTGGCCACGGCCTGGATACCGGCGCGGACGATTTCCGCGATGAAGGCGGCGGTATAGGTCACGAGGCCCAGCAGCAGCGCGAAGTATTCCGGCGTGACCGCCATGCCGCCGGCGTAGTTGAAGCCCCGCAACGCCGGGATGTCGCCCGTGAAGGGCGCACCATACGCGAGCCAGATCAGCACCGGCAGGCCGACGATCAGGCCCAGCGCCACCGGCCAGACCTTGCGCGGCTGGCCATCGGCCATCTGCTTGGCGCGGGCGCTGCGGGCATAGAAGAAGGCGATCACCGCGCCGAGCACCAGGCCGAGCAGGGCGAAGCTGTGCGCGTCCTGCCACTCGATCCAGGGCAGCCTCAGGCCGCGATTGGAGAGGAAGACGCCGGTCAGCGGATGCAGCGCCTGCCGCGGCGAAGGCAGCGCCTGCAGCAGCGTGTACCAGAACAGCAGTTGCAGCAGCAGCGGCACGTCACGGATCAGTTCGATATAGGCGGCGGCCAAGCGGGAAAGCAGCCAGTTCTTCGAAAGCCGGGCAATGCCGACCAGCGTGCCGATGAGGGTGGCGAGGATGATGCCCACCACCGCCACCTTCAGCGTGTTCAGCACGCCGATGAGCAGGGCGCGGGCATAGGTGTTGGTGGGGCTGTAGGAAATCACGTGCTCGGCGATCGGCAGCCCCGCCTCGCGCGAGAGGAAATCCCAGCCGGTGGCGATGCGCCGCACTTCCAGGTTGTGCCGGGTATTGCCCACGAGCCACCAGACGATGCCGCCCACAATGCCCAGCACCAGCACCTGCCAGACGATCGCGCGCAGCCGTTCATCGGCCCAGGAAAGGCGGATACCGCGCTTCGGCGGTGCGCGCAGCAGCCTGGGATCGGCGGCGGTATCAGACATGTTGAAGCCCCGTTCTTGTTTTCCACCAGGCTCCGCCCCGCCACGACGTCTTCTGCGCCGCTCGGCGGGGAGAGGGGGTGCGGGGCCGGCATGCCGGCCCCACGGTCACTCGGCCCGCGGCTTACCGGAAGGGCGGGGAGTACTGCAGGCCACCCTGCGTCCAGAGCGCGTTCGGGCCGCGCTGGATGCCGAGCGGCTTCAGGTGGCGGTCGAACATCTCGCCATAGTTGCCGACGGCCTTAATGATGCGGACGGCCCACTGGTTGTCCACACCGAGCATCTCGCCCAGGCCGCCGGTCTTGCCGAGCAGGCGCTGCGCCTCGGGCCGGCTGTCGCTGGCGGCCGCCTGCTCCACGTTCTTGCTGGTGATGCCGAGCTCCTCGGCGGTCAGCAGCGCGTTATGGGTCCAGCGCACCAGGTCGGCCCAGCGCTGGTCGCCATGGCGCACGGCCGGGCCCAGCGGCTCCTTGCTGATCACCTCGGGCAGGATCTGGTGCTCGTTCGGGTTCGGCTGCGCCGAGCGGGTGGCGGCCAGGCCGGAGACGTCGGTGGTATAGGCGTCGCAGCGGCCGGAGGTATAGGCGCCGACGACCTCCTCGACCCGCTCGATCACCACGGGGTTGAACTGGACGTTGTTGCTGCGGGCCCAGTCCGTCAGGTTCTGCTCGGTGGTGGTGCCGGGCTGCACGCAGATGGTGGCGCCGTTCAGCTCCTTGGCCGACTTCAAGCCGAGGCTGGCCTTCACCATGAAGCCCTGGCCGTCGTAGAAGTTGATGGCCGGGAAATCGAGGCCGAGCGAGGTGTCGCGCGACAGCGTCATGGTGGTGTTGCGCGCCATCATGTCGATCTCGCCGGACTGCAGCGCCGTGAAGCGGTTCTGCGCCGTGAGCGGCACGTAACGGACCTTGTTGGCGTCGTTGAACAGCGCGACCGCGACGGCGCGGCAATAATCCACGTCGAAGCCGGTCCAGCGGCCCTGGCTATCCGGCTGGGCGAAACCGGCCAGGCCGGTGTTCACGCCACAGCTCAGCGTGCCACGGGACTTGATCGCATCCATCGTTGCCGCGTTCTGTTGCGCGGGCTGTTGTTGCGCCAGGGCGGGCACCGCCATGGCGGCGGCCAGGGCGGCCAAGCCGAGTGTGCGCAGGGTAGCAAGCCGCATGGGCTTCATCAGTCTCTCACTCCCTCTCTGTGCGCCATCCGGCTTGAGGCCGGCGGCTCCTCCCGTGGACTGGCGGCTCTGCGCCAGGAGCAGGGCAGCCCTGCAAAGGCCTGCCTTTTGCCCGTTAACCGTACAGGAGGATCGGTGCAATCGTGGCGCATCGATTTCTCCCGCGGGAGCGATGCATCATCGCTTGGTAAGCAAACCGTGTGCCATAGATTGGCATGGCTTGCACCTGCGGAATGGGGAGTGGGGGCGGCAAGAAGCGGAGGCGCTGCCGCAGACGCGGGCGGGCGACGGACCGTGGCGCACAAGGCAGGAACGGCCGCCGGCCGGAGCCGGGGGAATGCGCTTCCCCCGGCGGGCAGGATCAGCGGCGCAGGCCGAGGCGCTCGATCAGGGACGCATAGCGGCCCTGGTTCTTGCGCTTCAGGTAATCCAGCAGGCCACGGCGCTGGCCGACCAGCACCAGCAGGCCACGCCGGCTGTGGAAGTCCTTGGGGTGGGTCTTCAGGTGCTCGGTGAGGGAGGAGATGCGCTCGGAGAGCAGGGCCACCTGCACTTCCGGGCTCCCCGTGTCGCCGGCCTTGGTGGCGTATTGCTGGATCAGCTCCGCGCGGCGCTCGACGGTGATGCTCGACATCGGCGTCAGCCTTTCATTCTGGGTCGCCGTCCGCGCCCGCAGGCGACGTGGCGACGAAGGTGTTTTCACCCGGGCCAAGCCAGCGCTCCGGCTTGAGAAGACCGGATTCGAGCCTGGCAAGGCCCTTCAGGCGCTCCCCCGCCATGGCGCGCACCAACCCGCCATCGGGGCTGGCGTCGCCCGGGATCCGCCCCATCAGCTCGACCAGGGAAATGGCCTGGCCGAAGGAAAGGCGGGCAATCTCGGCTTCCGTGAGGGCCAGTGCCGGGATGTCGGCCAGCGCGGTCGTCACGGGAAGCAGAAGATCCGGGGAAGGAGGCGGGATATCCTCCGATCCGACCAGCTTGTCCAGCGGAATCGCGGCCTCTTCCAGGAAGGGGCCGACGCGCATCCGCCGCAGGGTCGCGATATGGCCGACCGCGCCCACCGCCCGGGCGATGTCCCGTGCCAGGGAGCGCATGTAGACGCCCTTGCCGGACTGCACGAAGAAGATGGCGGTGTCCGCGTCGGGACGGCTCTCCAGCTCGAAGCGGTCCACCCGCGCCGGGCGTGGCGCCAGCTCGGGAAGCTGGCCGTCCCGCGCCAGGTCATAGGCGCGCGCGCCGTTCACCTTGATGGCGGAGTAGATCGGCGGCACCTGCAGAATGTCGCCGACGAAGGCGGGCAGCGCGGCGCGGATCGCCTCGTCCGTTGGGCGCGCCTCCGAGGTGGCGATCACCTGGCCGTCGGCGTCGTCGGTGTCGCGCGCCTCGCCGAACTTCAGCGTGAAGCGGTAGGTCTTGGTGCCGTCCATGACGTAGGGCACCATCTTGGTCGCCGCACCGAAGGCCAGCGGCAGCACGCCCGTTGCCAGCGGGTCCAGCGTGCCGCCATGGCCCACCTTCTGCGCCTGGAAGGCACGCTTCAGCTTGTTCACCACATCGGTCGAGCCGATGCCCGAAGGCTTGTCCACGATCAGCCAGCCATCCAGCGGGCGGCCCTTCGGTTTGCGGTAGGGGCGAGGCATGAGATCTCTTTTGCAGATTGGGCGTGTCTGCGAGAGGGCTCCGCCCTCTCGCGCTCTCCCGCCAGGAAACTGAGTTTCCTGGACCTTCCATTCGGGGGCTGGGGGATACTACCCCCGCTGCCCGCGCGCAAACGGCCAGAAAAAAGATGGGGGTCCGGGGGAATTCATTCCCCCGGCCTTCTACGCCGCCGGCAGCGGGCGCGGCCGTCCGGTGGCATCCAGCGCCACAAAGGTGAAGACCGCTTCCGTCACCCGGTTGGTGTGCTCGCCCTCGCGCTCCCGGCGCCAGGCCTCGACGCGGATGCGCAGCGAGGTGCGGCCAGAGGCGAGGATCTCGGCATAGAGGCTGACCTCGTCGCCCACCCGCACCGGGGAAAGGAAGCTCATCGCCTCCACCGCCACGGTGGCGCAGCGGCCGCGCGCCCGGCGGGCGGCGGCATTGCCGGCCGCTAGGTCCATTTGCGCCATCAGCCAGCCGCCGAAGATGTCGCCCGCCGGGTTGGTGTCCGCCGGCATGGCGATGGTGCGGATCACCGGCGCGCTGTCGGGCGGCGTCGCGCGATCGCTCAAGGCGTTTCGTCCTCCTCGCCGCGCGGGCCGAGATCCTGCTGCACCTCGGGACGACGCAGCACGGCGTCGATCTTCATCGCGTAGTCCAGCGCCGTGTCGGGCTGGAAATGCAACTCCGGCGCGAACTTCAGCCGCACCGCGCGAGCGACCTGCGTGCGCAGGAAAGGCTGCACCCGCTTCAGGCCTTTCAGCTCCTCCGGCGTCACCGCCCGGCCCAGCGCGGCGACGAAGCAGGTCATGTGCTTGAGGTCGGGAGACGCCCGCACCTCGGTGACCGTGATGTGCCGCCCATCCAGGTCGGGGTCGTGCAACTCGCCGCGCAGGAAGACGGCGGAAAGCGCATGCCGCACCTCCTCCGCCACGCGGAGCATACGCTGGCTGGGGGCGCCGGGGGTGGCAAGCTTCTTGGCCATGGCGGAAACTCTTCAAACGACGAAAAGGCCGGGAGAATGAATTCTCCCGGACCCTCTTCTTTTTTCTGTCAGTTGGCGGCCGGGCCTTGAAGCCCGACCGCGGGCATCAGACCGCGGCGACGGTCTCGGTCTCGTAGCACTCGATCTGGTCGCCGACCTTGATGGCGTCGTAGTTGGCGAAGCTCATGCCGCACTCGTAGCCGTTCGTGACTTCCTTCACGTCGTCCTTGAAGCGGCGGAGCGTCGCCAGCTCGCCCTGGTGGATGACCACGCCATCGCGCAGCAGGCGGACGCCGCAGCCACGGCGGACCACACCCTCGGTGACGCGGCAGCCGGCGATGTTGCCCAGGCGCTTGACCTCGAAGACCTCGAGGATCTGCGCGTAGCCCAGGAACTTCTCGCGCTGGATCGGGGCGAGCTTGCCACGCACCAGCTTCTCCACGTCATCCGCCACCTCGTAGATGATCGAGTAGTAGCGGATGTCCACGCCGTCCCGCTGCGCCATCTCGCGCGCCTGCCCCGTCGCACGGACGTTGAAGGCCACCACGATGGCATTGGACGCCTTGGCGAGCTGGATGTCGCTCTCGGTGATCTGGCCGACGGCGCTGTGCAGCACCCGGACCTTGACCTCGTCGCGCGACAGCTTCGCCAGGGTGACGCCCAGCGCCTCGGCCGAGCCCTGGACGTCGGCCTTCACGACGACGGCGACCTCCTTCTGCTCGCCCGCCTGGATGCGCGCCATCATGTCGGCCAGCGTGCCGCGGGCGGCGCCGGCGGCGGCGGCCTGCTTGTCCCGCAGCTTGCGCTGGCGGAACTCGCTGATCTCGCGCGCCCGGCCCTCGTCCTCGACGGCGGTGAGCGGCTCGCCGGCCGCCGGCACGCCGGACAGGCCGAGGATCTCGACCGGCAGGCTCGGCCCGGCCTCCTTCAGCTGGCGGCCCTTGTCGTCGAGCATGGCGCGCACCCGGCCCCACTCGGCGCCGACCACCACCATGTCGCCCTGGTGCAGCGTGCCCTTCTGGACCAGCACCGTGGCCACCGCGCCGCGACCCTTGTCGAGCTTCGACTCGATCACGGTGCCCTCGGCGCCGCGGCCCGGGTTGGCCCGCAGGTCCAGCACCTCGGCCTGCAGCACGATGGCCTCGAGCAGCTTCTCGAGGTTCATCGCCTTGGTCGCCGAAACCTGGATCTCCTGCGTGTCGCCACCCAGGGACTCCACCACCACTTCGTGCTGCAGCAGCTCGTTGCGCACGCGGTCAAGGTTGACGCCCGGCTTGTCGATCTTGTTGACCGCCACGATCAGCGGCACGCCGGCCGCCTTCGCGTGGTGGATCGCCTCGATCGTCTGCGGCATCACGCCGTCATCGGCGGCCACCACCAGCACCACCATGTCCGTCACGCTGGCGCCACGGGCGCGCATGGCGGTGAAGGCCTCGTGGCCCGGGGTGTCGATGAAGGTGATCTTCTGGCCGCCCTCCACCGTCACCTGGTAGGCGCCGATGTGCTGGGTGATGCCACCCGCCTCGCGCGCCGCCACGTCGGTCTTGCGCAGCGCGTCCAGCAGGCTGGTCTTGCCGTGG
The DNA here is from genome assembly GCF_009829925.1 of Teichococcus coralli. GTDB lineage: Bacteria > Pseudomonadota > Alphaproteobacteria > Acetobacterales > Acetobacteraceae > Pseudoroseomonas > Pseudoroseomonas coralli. The sequence goes on along the minus strand of NZ_SNVJ01000015.1, from coordinate 606 downwards.
TCGACGTGGCCCATGATGGTGACGACCGGCGGGCGCGGCAGCAGGTCCGCCTCCGCGTCCACCGCGCCTTCCAGGCCCAGCTCGACGTCGGATTCGGAGACGCGCTTCACGCGGTGTCCGAACTCGTTCACCACCAGCTCGGCGGTGTCGGCGTCGATCGTCTGCGTCAGCGTCGCCATGACGCCCATGCGGAACAGGGCCTTCACCACCTCGCCGCCACGCGCGGCCATGCGGTTCGCCAGCTCCTGCACGGTGATCGCCTCGGGGACAACGACCTCGCGCACCACCTTCACGCCCTCGGAACGGAGGCGCTGCAGCTCCTGCTGCCGCCGCTCGCGCTCGCGGGCACGGCGGACGGAGGCCATGGAGCGGCTGCGCTCGTCCTCGCCCTCCAGCGCGGCGGCGACGTCGATCTTGCCCTCGCGCCGGCGCTCGCCACCCAGCGTGCTCTTCTTCGGCGGCGGGGCCGCAGGCTTCTTCGCGGCGGCGGGCAGGCCGGGGCGGCGGGCCGGGCTCGGGCGCTCGTCCTCCTCCTCGCGGCCACGCAGCGTCAGGCGCGGCGCGGCGGCACCCGGCGTGGCGGCGCCCGGGCCGGCCGGACGGCGC
>NZ_SNVJ01000014.1 GCF_009829925.1 Teichococcus coralli | reverse complement strand
CGATGCAGACTGATCGGAAACCGCTCTAAGGGATTTCGCTGAGGGCCTGAATGCGAAAGGCATCGAGACAGCCCGTGGAGGCCCCTGGGCGCCTACTCAGGTGATGAGGCTGCTGGATAGGCTGAGGGAGTGGGTCAGCTAGGGCATCGGAACCATCCAGCCGCTTCTATTCGTCCTAGTGTAAGTTTCAAATGTGGACTGCAAAACGACCGTATGAGAAGTCTCATAGACGGTAGCGACAAATTTGTCTCTAGATGAGCGGAACGCAATTTCCTTCATCCGATAAACGGCAGGCAAACGAACTAGGCTTTTGCAGGCTGCCCTGATCTCAGGTGTCCTGAAAGTAAGTGGGTGCGCTGAATGCGCGAAAACGTTCCTGATTTTTCGTATGGTTTCGAGGTTCTTGTAGGTCACATCTCCAATGAGCATCATGGCATGAGCCATACTGATTTTGGCGCTAAGTGTCCCCAATACCCCAAAATCAGAAAACAGCCTGTCCTTAGGCGTATTGTCATCCCGGTTTGGAAGGATGCCCCAAAGGGCAACTCTTAAGCACTCATCTAAGTAGTTGGTGAGAAGTATAGCTACTGACCTATCACTCGCATGAATGATCTCTTTGGCAAGGGCGCGGCGATGTTCCTTTGTAGGAATGCCTTTGCCAAGCCCGTGCAAACCCTTCTTTGCCATACCCTGAATCAAGTCCTGAACTGCGATGGGAGCTTGCGCAAGCCTGTCTTGCTGTGCGGTAGACCTAAGTAGGCTTCACAGCCTTCTTGCGAGGTGTTGGCTGCCCAAGGTCCAAGCTGTCCCGCGCTTCGATCAGATGCGTTAGACGCCGCTTCAGGCTCCCGTTCTCGGTCTCGTCCATTGAGGCTCTCGTTCTAAATGCCGTCCTGGAGAAGCCCAAGATCATGGCGCGCAAGTTCAGCAGCCAGCCTGAAGCAGTCTGCCTTGTCAATGTCCCGCTCAGCTTCTGCTGCATGCAGCATTGCGTCTTCGACTTCTCTCAGGCCTTCTCGGGTAAACAGATGCTTCTCACCTAAGGCAGCTTCTTGATAAGGCGTCAGGAAGTTGGGGTCTTTGCGAGGCGAGCGAGCCTGGAACCAAGCCGCAAGAGAAATAATTTCCTCCAACGTCGAGTTCCCTTTGAATGTGTTGGCGCGATGGGAAATTATCTCGACATTGTGGGACACATAACCTTTGGAGCCATCAAGGCGATCTATGCTAGGAGAGTCAGGATGCGGCTGCCGTTTACCTGATATGCGTCGCCCGTATACAAGAGGAATTCCAAGAACTGGACAGTAATCCGGAGCGATATCAATGAAATGCGCGTATTGCAGGTCGAACACGTCGCCGCCCGCCTTTGCTATGGATTTTTTGCACCTGAAGTGCCTTTGAAGCCACTCCGCTTTCTCCTTCTTGGATACGTCCTGTGTTGATTCTACTGCTCCTGACGTTGGCGTCTTGTGTGGCATGGCGCCCCCCCTCTTACAGCTTTGGATGCCTAAACGGTTAGTTTAAAGGCAGCTTAAGACACTGAGCGGCTTGCGTAAGCTGCTCATCGCTTGGACCTTTGCTGTACCGTCCCAGGCCCTCTCCAGGCCTTTGATGACCCATCATGGCATCTGCCACCCAGGGAGGTATGTCGCCATGCTCCAGCAGCGTTCTGGCCCGATGGCGCCAGCTATGACCAGCCACAAGGGCACTATCGGAAGCTAAATGCTTATCGAGGTATCGCCCTAGACGCTGTGAGACAGCAGAAGAGCGCTTTACCAGACGACCGCCAGCCTCCGTATGGGTGGGTAGTTCAGGAAAGATGAAGCTATCCGAGGAAGCTTCCTTACGGCGCTTCAGCATCTCTACGACCAGGGCCTCCACCACAGGGAAGCGCCGCTTGGCAGCCTTGGTCTTACCTGCGGTCACCGAGATCCACGCTATGTCCCCGTCCACGGTGATATCCTGACAACGCAGAGAACAGGCTTCCGCAAGGCGCAGGGTGGAAGTCGCGAGCAGATGCAGGATATCGAGGTCTAATGGCAGTTCACTAGAGACCTCTGAGACGATCCGCAGGAATGCTGCGGCCTCTTCCTCCGTGAAGGGGCGACGGCCCTCTCCCTCATCCTCCAGACCGCTTTGAGTGCCTATGCTGAGGCTCAGGCCAGCCCAAATGTCAGCCCCTTCGGGTCGGTAGCCATGGATCTCTAGCCATTTCCAAAAACGCCTAATGGAAGTCAGCATCCGGTTTACGGTGGCGGGGTCACGTCCCGGCCTCAGAACCTCCATAACGAACCGCGAAGCCGCCCGCTTGGTCATTGCTTCAGTGGTAGGATGATGCTGGATGAGCAGCCTAACAGCTTGCCGATCCATAACCTTGGTCTTGTCCTTCACCTGCCGATCAGCAAGCCAAGGCTCCAACAGAGGCTCTAGTTCGGTGAGTTGGCCGGTAGCCAGCTTGTAGAAGCGCAGGGCGTCAGGCTGAACCTCACGGTCCTCCTCAGCCCCATAAGGGTCCCTGACATCAAGCGCATCGGCCTCATCTTCGACCAAGCTCAGGATGATCTCACGCTCTTCAGGCGAGGAGGCTTTAGCTAGATGCTCCTGGAAGAAGGCCGCCCGCGCAGCCAGCTTGTCGCCTCCACGAGCCTTCTCAATCATGGACCGCCAGGACGCTACCAGAATCGGGCTACGCCTGAGCGCCTCTTTCTCGCTGCTGGTCTCCAGAGACTTGAAGAAGCGGCGCTGACCGTTGAACTGCGGGCGCAGCGGCTTGGGAATGTCCAGGGTGGCGTACCAGATGCCCTTGCGGAACTCGATGCTCCTCGGCACCCGCTTAGGGGCAGCTTTTCCTTTGACTGTAGCCATGTTTACCCACCCATTTTCCCCACCTATTTATAGGGGGAAAGGCCGAAAATCCATGGTCTTAGCAGGTTAGATGTGGGTCTAAGTCCCCTCCCGTTGGGGACGCCACTGGCTACTAAGCCATTGATGCCGCAGCTCGTCCCGCCAAAACAGGCACTACGCAGCCCCGCTGATCCGATCGGGTGATCCAGAGTGCCTGTTCCCATGGCCGTTCAAGGGCGCTGCGGGCCATTGTGGGCAGGTCCGAACTGATCCGCTCCCTTGGCACCAAGGACCTTCAGCGCCGGCGGCCGTGGCCGAACCGCAAACGGTCCTTGCCCAGGCTGTCGCGGTGACACGGGGGGAGATGGCTTCGCTGCCTGCTGGTTGGTTGTTGCGATCATCACCCAGAAACGGAGGCCGGAACACCAGGATCACGGTGCAGGAAGCGCGACGGACGTATCGCGCGCACCTCGAACCTGAAGCGGCAGCCGGGACGTGCACCAGGGCTTCGCAGCGAGCCTTTCCCCTCCCGGAATTTCCTGTCTAGTTTTCTCAACGCGTGGTGCGGCACCGAGTCTAGGCTCGGGGCCTCCATGGAAGCTGATGAGGAGCGGCGCATGCCGAGGGTCGGGGCGAAGCTGAGGAGCCTGCGCCAGCGCCGGGGGCTCGGCATGCGCGAACTGGCGACGCGCTCGGGCGTCTCGCACTCGGCCATCTCGCTGATCGAGCGGGACCGGATGAGCCCCTCGGTGGACACGCTCGGCGCCGTGCTCGGCGCGCTCGGCCTGACCATTTCCGGATTCTTTGCCGACCTGGAAAGCCCGGTGCCGGCACGCGTCTTCTATCCCGCCAGCGACCTGGCCGAGATCGGCCGGGCGGACAAGGTCTCCTACCGCCTGGTCGGCATGGACTACCCGAACCGGCGCATGCTGCTGCTCTCCGAGCGCTATGCCCCTGGCGCTGCCACCGACGGCGCCCTCGCCCACAATGCCGAGGAGGCCGGCATCGTCACCCGCGGCGCGGTGGAGGTCACGGTGGGCGAAGAGACCCGGATCCTGCGCGAGGGCGACGGCTACTACTTCGACAGCCGCCAGCCGCACCGCTTCCGCAACGTCTCGGACGAGGTGAGCACCATCATCAGCGCCATCACCCCGCCGACCTACTGAGCGGCCGGCCAGTATCCTGCCCGCCCCCGCGCCGGGCCGTTGCGCCGCCCGTGCTTCCGCCCTCTGCTGGCCTTCCGGCACCCTGATGGCAGCGAGGACCGAATGGCGGCACGACGCATCCTGGCAGGCGGCATCGCCCAGGAATCGCACAGCTTCAACCCCATCCTGACGGGACGGGACAGCTTCACCATCACCGAGGGCGCGGAAGCGGTGCGCCGCGCGCGCGGCACCAACTCCACGCTCGGCGGCATCATCGCCGCCGCCGAAGCGGCGGGCGCCGAGGTGACGGTGCCCGTCATGTTCCGCGCCCAGTCCGGCGGCCCGGTGGAGGATGCGGTCTTCGCCGAGGTGAAGGCGGCGATGCTCGACGCCGCCCGGAAAGGCAACTTCGACGCCATCGCCCTGCCGCTGCATGGCGGCATGCTGACCCCGGCCCTGCACGACCCCGAGGGCGTGCTGATCCAGGAGCTGCGCGCCATCGTCGGGCCCGCGGTGCCGATCACCGCGGCCTTCGACCTGCACGCGCATGTCACGCCCGCGACGCTGAACGCCTGCGATGTCCTGGCGGGCTATCTCACCAATCCGCATGCCGACCAGGGCGCCACCGGCCGCCGCGCCGGGGATGCCGCCTTCGCCATGCTGGACGGCCGACTTGACCCGGTGCTGGCCTGGGCGCACCTGCCGATGCTGACGCTGGGCAACGACCGCACCGACGAGGCGCCGCTGCAGGGCCTGCACGCCCGTGCGCGGGCGGCGGTGGAAGCCGGCAAGGTCTATGACACCTCGATCTTCAACGCGCAGCAGTTCCTCGACGTGCCCGGGCTCGGCCAGGTGGTGATGGCCTATGGCAACGGGCGCTCGGAAGAGGCGGAGGTCCTCGTCGCCGCCCTGGCCGCCGAGCTCTGGGCGGCGCGGGAGGCGCTGATCGGCACCTATCCGGGCCTGGAGGAATGCCTCGCCCGCGCCGTGGCCGGCACGCCGCGCCCGCTGATCCTCGGTGACCAAGGTGACCGCGTGGCGGCCGGCGCGCCGGGCGACAGCACCGTGACGCTGCACGCCCTGCTCAACCTGGGCACCGAAATCCCCGCCGCCGTGCCGATCACCGATGCCGAGGGGGTGGCACGCTGCCGCGCCGCCGGTGTCGGTGCCGCCGTGACAGTGACGGTGGGCGGCCGCTACTCCACCGCGGCGCCGCCGGTGACGCTGACCGGCGAGGTGGTCGCCGCCGGCGAGGGCGCCTCGCTGGTCTATGCCGGCCCGGCCGAAAAGGGCCAGCGCGCCCATGTGGGGCCCTATGCCGTGCTGCGCGCGGGCAAGCTGACGGTGGTGCTGACCGCCTTCCCCTATGCCTATATCGACCCCGAATACTACCGCGCGATGGGCGTGGAGCCGGCCAAACAGCGCGTCGTCATCACCCGCTCCGGCTACCATTTCACGCTGAACTACGCCGCCATCGGCGAGTGCATCACGGTGGACACGCCGGGCATGTCCTCCTACCGCGTCGCCGAACTGCCCTTCACCGTGGCGCGGCCCTTCTATCCGCTGGACGATCTGGACGTCACGCCGCAGGTGCGGCTGCGGCGGCGCTGACCTGCTCCCGNCAGGTGCGGCTGCGGCGGCGCTGACCTGCTCCCGGGAGGGGCGCCGCCCCTCCCGGACCCACCCTGCCAGGAACCTGGCCAAACCTGCAGGTTTGGCCCTGGACCTCCCACGAATGGCGGGGTCCGGGGGAATACGATCCCCCCGGCGGGGCTTCAGGGGCGGAGCCCCTGAGCCAGCACGGGTGCCGCCACCGCGAAGGCTTCCTCCATCAGTGCCAGCGCCTCCGCGTCGTGCGCGAAGGACAGGTAGAGGCGGCCATAGCCGGAGGGCATGACCAGCACGCCACGGCGCCGCAGTTCCAGGTGCAGCGCCTCGGACCAGTCCGGCCGCAGCCCCCGCCGCGCGGCGTCGTAGTCGGCCGGCGCCGCCTCCCCCGGCCAAAGGGCGAAGACGTCGCCATAGCCGCTGGTGACGACCGGCAGGCCCGCTCGCGCGAAGCTGCGCTCGATCCGGCCGCGCAGGGCATCGCCACGTGCCAGCAACGCCGGGTAGTCGGCTTGGTCGAGCAGCCGCATCGTCGCCACCACGGCGGCGCAGGAGACGGGATTGCCGCTGTAGGTGCCGGCGCGCACGGCGCGGCCCTCGGCGAAGGCGCGCATGATCTCCGCCCGCCCGGCCACCGCCGCCACCGGCACGCCGCTGCCGATCGCCTTGCCCAGGGTGACGAGGTCAGGGTCCAGGCCGAGATGGTGCGCGGTGAGCCCGGCATGCAGCCGGAAGCCCATCAGCACCTCGTCCATGATCAGCAGGGCGCCGTGCCGGCGGGCGAGTTGCTGCAGCCGCTGGAGATAGCCGGGCGCGGGCATGATGCAGCCGGCATTGGCCAGCATCGGCTCCACCAGCACGGCGGCGATGTCGTCATGCTCGGCGAAGAGCCGCTCGGCGTCCTCGGCATCGTTGAAGCGCAGCAGGGAGAGGCGGTCCGTGCCCGGACGGGCATTGCCGGGGAAGGCCGCCTCGGGCGCGCCGGCGCCGCCGAAGGCGACGTCGTCCAGCCACCCGTCGAAGCCGCCCGCCATCTTGGCGATGCGCGGGCGGCCGGTGGCGACGCGCGCGGCTCGGCAGGCCAGATGGACCGCCTCGCTGCCCGTGCTGACGAAGAGCACCCGGTCCAGCGGCCCGGCATGGGTGGCGATGGCGGCCGCGGCCGCTTCCTCGCCGGGATGGGCGAAGGCGGGCAGCGGCCCGTCGCGCAGCGCCGCCGCCGCCGCCTCCATCACCTCCGGCGGGGCATGGCCGAGCACGGTGCCGCCGAAGCCGAGGGCGGTGTCCACGTAGCGCCGCCCCGCCGCGTCCCAGAGATAGGGCCCCTGCGAGCGGACCACGGCGAGCGCGGCGCCGTCGAGCGGCGGCAGGGCGCGCGCCGCGCTCGACACGCCGCCGACGAGATGCGGCCCGCTCATGCGCGCCGCACGTTCCACGGGTAGCGCACGGAGCCGCCGAGCACGCCGGTCAGGCTGGTGCGGTAGGCGGTATGCGGGAAGTAGATGCCGAGCGGCAGGGTCGGCACGTCGCGCAGCGCGAGCTGGTGGATCTCGGTCTGCAGGCGCTCCTGCGCCCCCTTGTCGGTGGCGTTCATCCACTCGGAGGTGAGGCGCTCCATCTCGGCGCTCTCGTACCAGCCCGGCCAGCCCTTGGCGCCCTCGCCGCGCAGGGTGGTGTTGGTCACCGGGTTGGCGATGGCGATGCTCGGCCAGGTGCTGTGGAAGATGCTCCAGCCCCCCTCCTCCACCGGCGCCTTGGAGAGGCGGCGCTGCAGCAGCGTGCCCCAGTCCATGTCCACCAGGTCCACGTTCAGCCCGGCCTGCTGCAGCAGGGCCGCCGTCACCGGGCCGAGCGGCGCCAGCGCGGTGCTGTCCGCCGGGTTCAGGATGACCACCTTCTCGCCCTTGTAGCCGGTGGCCTTCAGCGCCTCCCGCATCGCCTTCTCGTCGCCGGCAAGGCGGCCGAACTGGTCGCGCCCCAGCTCCTGCACGCCGGGGATGGGGCACGGGAACATCGCGCGGCATTCCTGCCAGGCCTTCGGGTTGCCGCCGGTGACGGTCGCCAGGTAGTCCACCTGCCTGGCGACCTGCATGACGAAGCGGCGCAGCGCCGGATTGTTGAAGGGCGCGGTGGTGTGGTTGAAGCGCATCACCAGCTCGGTGCCGAGCGGGTCGGCGTTCTCGATGCGCACGTCGCGGCTGCGCGCCACCAGCGGCTCCAGGTCGGCGGGCAGGTTCTCCAGCCAGTCCACCTCGCCCTGCTGCAGCGCGGCGACGGCGGTGGAGTTGTCGGTGATGACGCGCCACTCGATGCGCTCGAAATGCGCCACCTTGCCGCCGGAGGTCCATTCCGGCGCTTCGTCGCGCGGCTTGTAGCCGTCGAATTTGGCGTAAGCGACAAGGTTGCCGGAGTCGAACTCATTGGCGAGAAAGCGGTAGGGGCCGGAGCCGATGACCTCCTTGATCGGCGTGTCCGGCGCGGCCTTGACGATCCGCTCGGGCATGATGAAGGCGGGCGAGGAATGCGGCTTGCCGATGGCGTCCAGCAGCAGCGGGAAAGGCCGCTTCAGGTGGATGCGCAGCGTGCGGTCGTCCGGTGTCTCGTAGCGGTCCACGGCGGCGCCGTAGACGCGGCCATAGACGTCGCGCCGGCTCCAGCGCTCCAGGCTGGCGGCGCAGTCGCGGGCGCGGACCGGCTCGCCATCGTGGAAGCGCAGGCCCTCGCGCAGGCGGATGGTCCAGCTGCGGCCGTCGTCGCTCACCTCGTGCCGCTCGGCCATCTGCGGCTTCGGGCGCATCTGCGCGTCCACGCCGTAGAGCGTGTCGAACACGTAGTAGCCGTGCTGCACGGCCACCAGCGCGGTGGACATCACCGGGTCCAGCGAGACGAGGCTGGTGGAGGGCACGAAGCGCAGCGTGCGGCTGCGCGTGTCCTGGCCCAGGGCAGGCATCGGCAAGGCGGCGGCGGGCAGGAGCTTCATCAGGTCGCGGCGGCGGACGGTCATCGGCTGGGGCTCCATGGCGGATTATGGATCGCAAGAGGCAGCCTAGGACAGGAAGTCGCTTCCTGTGTGGACATCGCAAAGAGGCGGTCAGGATAGTGCACGGGGTGCGGCCCGCCGGAACGAGCGTCGCGGCGGGAAAAGGGCGCCTGGTGGCCGTTCCTGGGCGTTGCGCCGCGGTCCCGGCATCTTCGGCGGCGGCATGCTGCCGGCGGCGCACGCCCCGACCGCCTCGGCGGCCTGCCTGGGAAGTTCGCTCGGCCCTTTCGGGGGCGGCAGCGTCGCCGCCACGGCCGGCATCTGCCGGGTCTTCGTGCGGGACGGGCTGCCGTTCCTCGCCAGCCTGCCATGGGTGTACCGAGTCCTCCTACTGGGTCCTCCCACTGGGTCCTCCCACTGGGTCCTCCTACTGGGTCCTCCTACTGGGTCCTCCTACTGGGTCCTCCCACTGGGTCCTCCCACTGGGTCCTCCCACTGGGTCCTCCCACTGGGTCCTCCCGGAGCGAAGGAGGAAGCCGGCCGCACTGGGGCGGGCCGGCGGGGCTCCCGCATCCGGCCGGCGCGGCCCCGCGCCGGCGCTCAGTCCTTCCCGACCATCACGTCTGAAGGCGATGATCACGGCTCCGCCCGGCGGTCCAAGGCGCACATGCGTGGCGCCCGTCCCCTTTGTGACCTCAAGGATCTTTCCGGGAAGCTTGCCGGGAAGCGCGTTCCTGGCGGACAGCCTCATCATCGCCTCCCGGGCCGGCAGTTCGATGCGGCGCGGCGGCGATGCCGCCGCGGGCGGGCGTCAGGACGACCTCGACCGCCAGCGGCGGCGCCGCATAGGGCGCGGCCGTCACCAGCAGGTCGGCCCCGGCGGCGGCATAGGCGGTGGCATTCCCCTCATCCACCTCGCCGCCGGCGGCGAGCAGCGGGCGGCGCGCCATGCCGGCCAGTGCCTGCGCCACCATTGCCACGTCCTCGGGCGGCAATCCGCCGAGCTGGACTTCGTCCACCCCGGCATGGGCGAACTGCAGCGCAGCGTCCACGCTTCCAGCCTCGACGGCAACCTTGCGCTCGGGCTGCGCCGCCCGCAGCCGCGCAACCCAGAGGTGCGGCGGCATGCGGCCAAGCAGCGCGCGATGCGCGCCCAGCACGAGAATGGAGTCCGACAGTCCCAGCCGGTGCGGCACGCAGCCGGCGGACATCACCGCCTTCAGCATCACCGCCCGGGCGCCAGGCAGATGCGCGCGCGAACAGGCGACGGCGATGCCATCCCGGCCTTGCCGCGCCGCACGCAGGATGCGGCGTGCCCGGGTGGCGACGCCCGAGGCGACTTCCACCAGCGACTGCGCCGCACGCATGCCCAGCAAAAGGGCGCCGGCCGGCCCTTCCGCGGCCAGCAGCAGCGCGCCGGCTTCCACCTGCGCGCCGGACGCGGCCACCCGCTCGGTCCATGTCGCGCCCGCGAGCTGCATGACCCGCTCCGCCTCCTCCACACAGGCCAGCGTCATGGTGCCACGGGCCCTGAAGCTCAGCCGTCCGGTCTCGCCGGCGATGGCGAGGCCCAGTGTCGTCAGGTCGCCGTAAGGAGCATCCTCGGAGAGCATCGCCGTCAGCTGCGCATCAGGCACGGTGAAGGGCATGCAGGAAAGCCTCATTCGGAATGTCGCGGTCGGGCCGCCCCGCCGGAGGGCGCCTCGCGCGATGCTATGGCCCAAGCTGCGCCGAATGAAGAGGGGGGGGCGAGTCCCGCCCGGCACCATCCCGGCATCCGGACGCGCCCGGCGGGCGAGAGCGGGCGAGAGCGGGCGCCCCGCCATGGCGGAGAAGCGCGGCTTTTGGCCGCCGCAGGCGCCGGGCGCCCTGGTCCGGGGCACGCCCTCCCCTGCAATTCGTCCCCCTCCGATCGGAGGGACTGCGGCGGAAGTTTGCTCTTCGGCCGAAATCCGGGATAAAAAATCCGCATGAGGCGGCGCAAAGCCGTTTGAGAACAAATAATGAGGAGGCAGCCATGGTCCATTCCAATGGCCGGAGCACCGTTATCAGCCGGCGCGCAGCCCTTGCCGTGGCCGCAGGGGGCCTGGCCCTGCCGGCGCTGCAGGCGCGGGCGCAGGGCGTCACCACCATCAAGTTCAGCCATGTGGTGGCCGACAGCACACCCAAGGGACAGGCGGCGATCCGCTTCAAGGAAGCGGCGGAGAAGCTGCTGCCCGGCAAGGTGAAGGTCGAGGTCTATCCGAACTCGCAGCTCTACGGCGATGCGAAGGAGATGGAGGCCCTGCTGCTCGGCGACGTGCAGATCCTGGCCCCTTCGCTCTCCAAGTTCGACCGCTTCACCAAGTCCCTCCAGGTTTTCGACCTGCCCTTCCTCTTCGCCGACATGGAGGCGGCCGACCGGTTCCAGGCCAGCGAGACCGGCCGCAAGCTGCTGAACTCGATCGAGAAGCGCGGGCTGCTCGGCCTGGGCTACCTGCACAACGGGTTGAAGCAGCTCTCCGCAAACCGGCCGCTCCTGCTGCCGGGGGATGCGAAGGGGCTGAAGTTCCGGGTGCAGTCCTCCGACGTGCTGGTCGCCCAGTTCCAGCAGCTCGGCGCGAACCCCCAGAAGCTCGCCTTCTCCGAGGTCTATCAGGCGCTGCAGACCGGCGCCGTGGACGGGCAGGAGAACACCTGGTCGAACTGCTACAGCCAGAAGTACCAGGAGGTGCAGTCGGACTTCACCGAGACCAACCACGGGCTGATCGACTACATGCTGGTCACCAACAGCAAGTGGTGGCGCGGCCTTTCCGACGAGGTGCGCGACGGGGTGAGCAAGGCGCTTGAGGAGGCGATCCAGCTCAACAACACCAACGCCCAGAAGCTCAACGACGACGCCCGCGCCAAGATCGCCGAGTCCAAGGCCAAGATCCACACCCTCTCCGCGGACCAGCGCGCCCAGTGGCGCGAGGCGATGCGGCCGGTCTGGAAGAAGTTCGAGAAGGACATCGGCGCCGACATCATCGCGGCGGCCGAGCAGGCGGGCCAGGCGAGCTGATCGCGCGGCACGCCCGGACATGACGCTGCTGCGCACCGCCTGGCATCGCCTGGAGGAGGGCCTCATGGCCCTCCTTCTCGTCTTCATGACGCTCGTGACCTTCTACCAGGTCGTGCTGCGCTACGTTTTCAACGACGGCCTGCTCTGGGGGCAGGAAGCGGTGCTCTACGCCTTTGGCTGGCTCGTCATGCTCGGGCTCGGCTATGGCGTGCGCACGCGCGCGCATCTCGGCATCGACATCCTGGTGAAGGCGCTCACGCCGCGGCACCGGCGCACCATCGGCCTGGTCGCGGTGGCCCTCTGCATCATCTATGCCGGCCTGCTCGCCTACGGCTCCTGGATCTACATGGACACCATTCGGATGGTGGGCATCGAGGCGCAGGACATCCCCGTGGAGCGCTGGCTGCTCATCACCGTCATGCCCTTCGGCTTCCTGCTGCTGCTGGCCCGGCTCTGCACGGAGGCCTGGCTGATCCTGAGCGGCCGGACCGCCGGCTTCGAGATCGCCGACGAGGCCGGCGACGCGCTGCGCGAACTGCACAACCCGCATCCGTGACCCCGGACGCATGACCCCGCATCCGCCGATCCACCGGCTGCTCAGGCATATCCCATGACCACAGCCTTCCTCTTCGTCGTGCTCTTCGCGCTGATGCTGCTGGGTGTGCCGATCGCCATCTCGCTCGGCCTTTCCGCGGTGCTGACCATCTCGTTCTTCGCGCAGGACAGCATCGCCTCCCTCACCATCAAGTTCTTCCAGGCGATGCAGGAGAACTACACCCTGCTCGCCATTCCGTTCTTCGTGCTGGCAGGCCAGTTCATGACGACGGGCGGCGTCGCCCGACGCATGATCGACTTCGCCGTGGCCTGCGTGGGCCATCTGCCGGGCGGGCTCGCCATCGCCTCGGTGCTGGCCTGCATGCTGTTCGCCGCCGTTTCCGGCTCCAGCCCCGCCACCGTGGTGGCGGTGGGCTCGGTGGTCATCGCGGGCATGGTCCGCAAGGGCTATTCCCGGGACTTCGCCGCCGGCGTCATCTGCAATGCCGGCACGCTCGGCATCCTGATCCCGCCCTCCATCGTCATGGTGGTCTATGCCGCGACCACCGAAACCTCGGTCGGGCGGCTGTTCATGGCGGGCGTCCTGCCGGGGCTGGTGCTCGGCCTGATGCTGATGGGTGTCATCTTCGTGGCCGCGCTCCGCCTCGGCCTGCCGCGCGAGCCCTGGCCCGGATTCTGGCCGGCCACGCGCGCGGTCGCGCAGGCCGGCGGCAAGGCCGTCTGGGGCCTGCTGCTGATCGTCGTCGTGCTCGGCGGCATCTATGGCGGCGTCATGACGCCGACCGAGGCGGCCGCCGTCTCCGCCGTCTACGCCTTCATCGTCGCCGTGTTCGGCTACCGCGACATGAAGTTCTCGCAGGTGCCGGGCGTGCTGGTCAGCTCCGCGCGCGTGACGGTGATGCTGATGTTCATCATCGCCAATGCCTTCCTGTTCAGCCATGTGCTGACCACCGAGCAGATCCCGCAGAGCATCGCCCAGGCGATCATCTCGGCCGGGCTGGAGCCGTGGCAGTTCCTGCTGGTGGTGAACATCATCCTGCTGATCGCCGGCAACTTCATGGAGCCCTCCTCCATCATCCTGATCCTGGCGCCGATCCTGTTCCCCATCGCGACCAAGCTGGGGATCGATCCCATCCATTTCGGGGTGATCATGGTGGTGAACATGGAGATCGGCATGGTGACGCCGCCTGTCGGGCTCAACCTCTTCGTCACCTCGGGGGTGACGGGCATGTCCGTCTCGCAGGTTGTTCGCGCCGCCAGTCCATGGCTCGCCGTGCTGCTGGTCTTCCTGGGCCTGGTGACCTACCTGCCCTGGCTCTCGCTGGCGCTGCCCGACGCCCTCTATGGCCTGGCGCCCGGCGGCCTTTGACGGCAGGCCGCCGCACCGTCCCCTGACACCCGGCGCGGGCGCGCCCCGCCGGGCCACCCGCACCGGGGGCCACCCGCACCGGGGGCCACCCGCACCGGGCCACCCGCACCGGCGCGGGGGCTCAATCCATGCTGCGCGCCCAGGCGTGGCCGAACTGGATGTAGAAGACGGTGCTCTCGGGGCCGCGCGCGACATCGAGGCCAAGGTCGATGCCGTACTTCCGGGCGATCCGGTATCTGATGCCCGCTCCATAGGTCCAGATGTCGCGCTGGGACTCAAAGAGCCGGGAGTTGTCCGCATAAGTCCGGCCATAGCCGCCGAAGGCAACGCCCGCCCAGCGGGGCGTGAACTGGTGGCGCAACTCGGCCTCGACGCTCAGCGCGGTCCCTCCCTGGTAGCGGCCATACTCGACGCCGCGCAGGTCCACGCCGGGCGCCATGAAGAACGGCGCGTCATCGGTTACCGAATCGATGCCCAGCTTGGCGCCGACGGACCATTTCCCGCCGATCGGCTGGAAGGCATGGACGTTCAACTGGGTCTCGGAGAACTCCCGGTCGCTTCCGAAAGCAGGGGAGTAGCGGTCGTGCTTCAGGACGGCGTTCATGCCCCGCAGGGGCGTGAAGGGGTTGTCCTGCGTGTCGTAGTTCAGCGACAGGCCGAGCGCGACATACTGGTGCCCGCCCGTGAAGCCGGCGATGATGCCGTCCACCCGATCCGCCAGCGGCGCCTGCGACTGCAGGGAGATGTCGGAAGACCGGTAGATGAACCTCGGCCCGGCCGAGAAGGGCGTCTCGGGGAACTTGTAGCGGATGTTCCCGAAGGCGAACTTCAGGTCGTTCTCATAGTCGATCTGGGTGCTGCCGCCGAAGGGGAAGATCGGCAGGGTCAAGGCGGTAAGGCCGAGCCCGAAGCGGTAGAGCCACTGCTGGTCCGCCAGGGTGCCCTGCTGCAACAGTCCGCCCCCCCCAGGATCCGTTGCCGGTATACGCGCCGCCCAGGATCGTGCGGCCCGGCGTTCCCTCCGGCTCGGCCGAGGGATGCACGAATTGCCCGGCGACGCCAAGGCCGCCTTCAACCGCGGGCTCGGTGATGATGATCGGTATGGGCAGGAAACCGCCCCGGCTGAGGAGGGCGGACGCGTCCAGGTTTCCGTCCTCCGCATCGAAAAGGCTGGCATCCCAGTCGAGGGCCCGGGCCGTCGATGCCGTCAGGCCCAGGAGTGCGGCGCCCGCGAGGATGATCCCGCGCAGGCCCGCGCCATCGCACCGAAAATCCATCGCCCCCCCTCGAAGGCCTGGTCGCGGTGGAACAATCCATCCTCAGCCCCACCGCAAGCGGGGAACTGTAGGATTGATCGTGCCTCTTCCGCGCATCACGTCATCCGGAAGCGTGCCCGCCGAGCGTCTTCGCGGGCCGCTTCCTGTTGGGCCGATCCCGCCTGACGGGATCCCGCGCCGCCGGCGGGGCGGGAGGGGCGCGGCGCGGCGGAAAGACCGGCGCGCCCGGCCCGCCGCCGCGGTGCCCCGCCCGCCTCAGGCGGCCGCGGGCCGGCGCAGGGCGGTACGGGCGCCGCGCACCAGCATCAGCAGCCAGACCAGGAGCGTCATGACGCCGAGCGAGCCTGCGATCGGCCGCTCGAAGAAGGCGAGCCAGGCGCCATCGGCCTTGATCATCGAGGTCATGAAGTTCTGCTCCAGCATCTCGCCGAGCACCAGGCCCAGGATCATCGGCGCGACGGGAATGCCGTTCTCCTCCATGAACCAGCCGAGCACCCCGAAGATCAGCATCAGCACGATGCCGTAGCTGCTGTTGGTCATCGCAAAGGCGCCGACGACGCAGAACAGCAGGATCAGCGGCAGCAGCAGGGTGCGCGGAATGCGCAGCACCTGCTTCATGCTCTTGATCGCCGCCCAGCCGAGCGGGATCATCACCACGTTCGCCAGCACGAAGATGATGAACACCGCGTAGATGAACTGCGGATTCTCGGTGAACACCGTTGGGCCGGGGTTCATCCCCTTCATGTACAGCACGCCGATGACGATGGCGGTGATGGAATCGCCGGGGATGCCGAAGACCAGCGCGGGGATCCACGCGCCCGCCACCGCCGAGTTGTTGGAGGAGGTGGCCTCCACGATCCCTTCCAGATGCCCCGTGCCGAACTTCTCGGGCGTGCGGGAGAAGCGCTTGGAAACCGCGTAGGAGACCCAGGCGGCGATATCCGCCCCTGCGCCCGGAAGGGCGCCGATGAGCGTGCCGAGCAGCGAGCCGCGGACGAAGTTCAGCCAGTAGCGCCGCAGCACGCCGGCCACGCCGCGGAAGACGTTGCCGACCTGCGGCACGACCACGTGCCCGACCTGGTGCAGCTCCACCCCCCCGCGCAGCAGCTCGGAGACGGCGAAGGCGCCGATCATCACGGCGATGAAGTTGACCCCCGACATCAGGTCCACATTGCCGAAGGTGAAGCGCGGCACGCCGGCCGCGGGGTCGATGCCGATGCAGCCGACGCTCAGGCCGAACAGCAGCGAGACGAAGCCCTTCACAGGGTTCCCGGAGCCGATGAAGACGGCGCAGGTCAGGCCGAGGCAGGCGAGCCAGAAGTATTCGAAGGAGGAGAAGTTGAGCGCCAGCTCCGCCAGCGCCGGCGCGCAGAGCACCAGGAACGCCACGCCCACGATGCCGCCCAGCGCCGAGAAGACGACGTTGACGCCGAGGTTGAGGTCGAGCTGCCCCTTCTTGGTCATCAGGAAGGACTCGTCGGCATAGGCGGCGGAGGCTGGCGTACCGGGCATGCGCAGCATGGCGGCGGGGATGTCGCCCGCGAAGATCGCCATGGCCGTGGCGGTGACGATGGCACCGAGGGACGGCACGGGATCCATGAAAAAGGTGACGGGCACCAGCAGCGCCGTCGCCATGGTGGCTGTCAGGCCAGGCATGGCGCCCACGAACATGCCGAACACCGCTGCCGCCAGGATCACCAGCAGCACCGAGGGGTCGAAAACCAGGCCGAAGGCCGTCAGAACCGCGTCCATCGCCACGTCCTCACAGGATGCCGGTCAGCAGGCCGCGCGGCAGCGGCACGCGCATCATGTCGCTGAAGAACCAGTTGATCAGCAAGGTGGCCACCGCGGCAACGGGCAGCGCCCGCAGCGGCCGCTCGCCGAACCAGAGGAACAGCGCGAGCAACAATGCGAAGGCCAGGGGGATGAAGCCCAGCGCGTCGGCGAAGAACAGGTAGGCCAGCACCGCCAGCGGCATGGCCAGAAAGGAGACCACCAGCCCCGGTTGCGACCACCAGGGGGCGAGCGTCACCCAGCCCTCCCCCGCCCGGCGCGCCGCATGGCCGCGCCGGATCAGCAGCAGCGCGCAAAGGATCAGGCCGCCGCCGAGCAGGCGCGGGAACAGGGCCGGCCCGTAATCCTGGCCGGGAAAGGAGGGGAAATAGGTTGTCAGCCAGATCATCGTGCCGGCCAGCAGCAGCAGGATCACTCCGAGGACGGCGTCATTCACTCGCATCGGGCGTGCGCTCCGCAAGGCGCGGCCTCCGGGGCCGCGCGAGGCAGGAAGGGCGCGGCCGCCGGCCACGCCCCGGAAGGAGCCCCGGGCGGCGAAGCCGCCCTCCCAGGGCCTGACGCGTCAGGCGCGCGCCAGACCGGCGGCCTTCATCGCCTCGCCCATGGCGCGGTCCGACTTGCCCATGAAGTCGGCGAACTCCTGCGGGCCGGCCCAGATGGTGCCGAAGCCGCGCGAATGCATGAAGTCGGTGAACTCCTTCGACTTGTAGGCCCGCTCCAGCGCGCTCACCAGCGTCTTCGCCATGTCGTCCGGCAGGTTGCGCGGCGCCGCGATGCCGCGCCAGGCGCCCGTCGAGTAGTTGATCCCGAGCGCGTCGTTCAGCGTCGGCACGTCGGGGAACTGGGGATTGCGCTGCGGCGCCATGATGGCGAGGCTGCGCGCGCGCCCGGCATCGAGCATCGCCCGCGCCTCCGGCACCGAGCAGGTCACGATGTCGATGCCACCGGCCGCGAGGTCCTGCATCGCCGGCGCGGCGCCGTTCGAAGGCACCCAGCGGACATGGTCGGGCTGCAGCCCCATGGCCTGCAGCCAGCCGACCAGGGCGAGGTGCCAGATGCCGCCCTGTCCGGTGCCGGAAGCCTTCATCTTGCCGGCCGGCGCGGCCTTGATGGCTTCCGCCAGGGCCTTGATGTCCTTGTAGGGCGAGGAGGCGCTGACCTGCACGCCCGGCGGGTCCTGGTTGACCAGCGCCAGCGGCGTGTAGTCCTTGTAGGTGAGCTGGGTCAGGCCGGCATGGTGGAGCATGGCGATCTCCACCGTGATGATGCCGATGGTGTAGCCATCCGGCTGCGCCGTGGCGATGGCGGAATGGCCAACCACGCCGTTGCCGCCGGTGCGGTTCACCACGTTGATCGGCTGGCCGAGGTCCTTCTCCAGCAGGGCACCGATGATGCGCGCCGTGGCATCGGTGCCGCCACCCGCGCCCCAGGGGCAGATCAGCGTGACCGGGCGGGTCGGATACTGGCCCTGGGCCCGGGCGGGCAGGGCCAGGAGGCTGGCGGCGCCCGCAGCCGCGCCGGCGCGCAGCAGGCTGCGGCGATTGAGTTCAGTCATGGACATTCTCCCGACGGCGCTCCCTGAAGGGGGCACTCTTTAGTTGCGGCAACAGACTAACGGGCGCCGCTCAACCTCGGCAAGCAGGCAGCCGCGCGCAGCGTGGCCGGCGGACAGGCCGGCCCGCAGGGCGCCGCGAGGCGGGGACGCGGTGCGGCCCTGCCCCGTCCTGTTCGGCACCCGCCATGTTCTGAAGGGGCGGCAGGCACATCATCGCCCCGGGGAAAGGCGCGTCATTGGGTCCGCGACCTCGCCCCTGCCGCACCGCCATCGATTGACAGCGCTGCCATCCGCCGCAGCTTCCGCTCTCCGCTCGGGCACGGGAAGGCGGCTGTCAGGTGGAGGCCTGGCTGCCGCCGAGCTTGTCCTGCGTCCTGGTCTCGAAGTCACCGGCATCGTGGCGCTCGTGCAACTGGCTTGCCGGCTCGCCGCTGATCCGGTTGACCATGCGCCCGCGTTGCACCGCCGGCCGCTGCCCGATCAGGTCCGCCCAGCGCTGGAGGTTCCTGTACTCCTCCACCTGCAGGAACTCGGCCGCGCCGTAGAGCCAGCCCTTCGCCAGGCCACCGTACCAGGGCCAGATTGCCATGTCGGCGATGGTGTACTCACTGCCGGCGATGTACTCGCTTTCGGCCAGGCGCCGGTCGAGCACGTCAAGCTGTCGTTTCACCTCCATGGTGAAGCGGTCAATCGGGTATTCCATCTTGCTCGGGGCGTAGGCGTAGAAATGGCCGAAGCCGCCGCCGAGGTAGGGCGCGCTTCCCATCTGCCAGAACAGCCAGGACAGGCATTCGGCGCGCTCGGCCGGCTCGGTCGGCAGGAAGGCGCCGAACTTCTCGGCCAGGTAGGTCAGGATCGCGCCGGATTCGAAGACGCGGACCGGCTTCGGCCCGCTCCGGTCCATCAGGGCGGGGATCTTGGAATTCGGATTGACCGCGACAAAGCCGCTGCCGAACTGATCGCCCTCGCCGATGCGGATCAGCCAGGCATCGTATTCCGCGCCCTTGTGGCCAAGGGCCAGAAGCTCCTCCAGCATCACCGTGACCTTCACGCCATTCGGCGTGGCCAGCGAGTAGAGCTGGAGCGGATGGCGGCCGACCGGCAGCTCCTTCTCATGGGTGGGGCCGGCGATCGGACGGTTGATGTTGGCGAAGCGGCCACCGCTGGCCATGTTCCACGTCCAGACTTCCGGTGGCACGTATTCGGGCGAATTGCTCATCCTTGAGCCTCCAGGTGTTGCTCGCCGCGCGGCTGCGCCGGCTCAACGGCCAGATCTCGGCCTTGTCCAGGAAAACGGCGGCGATGCTCGCGGAGAGGCTCAACTGGGAGCCCGGAAGCGTTCTGCAAGGCATCCGCGCCACTGACTGCTGCAGCCCCATCTTCAGCACCGGAGCGACCATCGCACAAGGCCGCGAACAGGTTCACGCGGCGGCCCTCCCCCGCGTGGCCGGCAGGCTTCCCCCTTCCCTGGCCAGCCGGCCGCAAGGCAGCCTTGCCGTCTGGCCGCTTACCCCTTCCGCACCGTCAGGTTAGGACGGCGCCGACAGGACAGGATCAGGATCATGGCAGCGATGGATGGGACGGTGGCGTCTCCGGGGCTTCGCACAGGCGTGCCCCACCCCGGCATGGGCTTCCGCGAGTTCGTGGCGATCATCGCCGTGATGATGATGGCGAATGCCCTGGCGATCGACTCCATGCTGCCCGCCCTGCCGGAGATCGGCCATGCGCTGGGCACCACCACCGACAACCAGCAGCAATGGATCGTCACGGCCTACCTGCTCGGCTTCGGCGCGGCGCAGATCATCTATGGCCCCCTGGCGGACCGCTTCGGCCGCAAGCCGGTTCTGCTGGCCGGCTTCGCGATCTACGCCCTGGCCAGCCTGGTGGCGATGTTCAGCGGCGCCTTCGGCACCATGCTGGCGGCCCGGGCGGTGCAGGGCATCGGCGCCGCCAGCACGCGCGTGCTGGCGGTTTCCATCGTGCGGGACAGCTATTCCGGGCGGAAGATGGCCCAGGTGATGTCGCTGGCCTTCATCGTGTTCCTGGCCGTTCCGGTGGTGGCGCCGACGCTGGGGCAGGTGATCATGCTGGTGGCGCCGTGGCGCTTCATCTTCCTCTTCCTGGCGGCCTTCGGCGCCGCCGCCGGCCTCTGGGTGCTCAGCCGCCTGCCGGAGACGCTGCACCCGGAGGACCGCATGCCGATCGCGCCCGGCCGGGTCCTTGCCGCCTTCCGCTTCGCCCTGAGCAACCGCATCGCGGTGGGCTACATGCTGGCAATGGCGCTGATGATGGGAGGCCTGTTCGGCTTCATCAACTCGGCCCAGCAGGTCTTCGCGGACACTTTCGCGGCGCCGCAGCTCTTCACCTCGATTTTCGCGGCCATCGCCGTCGCCATGGCCCTGGCCTCCATGCTGAACGCCAAGCTGGTGGGACGCTTCGGCACCCGTCGCATCTCCCATGGCTCGCTGCTCGGCTATATCGGCTTCGCCGTGGTGCATGCCACCCTGGCTTTGGCGGGGCATGAAAGCCTCTGGAGCTTCGCGCTGCTGCAGGCCGGCATGATGTTCTGTTTCGGCCTGACCGGCCCCAATTTCGGCTCCATGGCCATGGAGCCGCTGGGACACATCGCGGGCACCGCCTCCGCCGTGCAGGGCTTCATCACCACCTTTGGCGGCGCGCTGATCGGCTTCTTCATCGGCCAGCAGTTCGACGGCACCACAGCGCCTTTGATGCTGGGCTTCGCCGCCTGCGGCGTGCTGTCGCTGTGCATGGTGCTCTTCGCGGAGGGCGGGCGACTTTTCCGGCCGCGCCAGGGGGCCTGAGCCTTCAGGCCTTCGCGGAGACGGGGCCGCCGCGGCAGCGGGCGGTCCTTCCGTCAAGCCATGCCGGCCGGGCGTCTCGTCCGGCAACACGCCCGCGCCGCCGCCTGAGCCTTTCGCCAGCGCCCCGGCCTCTCCGCCGCCTCGGCATCCAGGCTCGCCTCCGCAGCCGCGAGAGGTTCATGCCCACGGGAAATTACCCGCCGTTCGGACGCGGGCGCAGCCTCCTCCGGCCCGCACTTCACATGTCGATGTGCGGGCACTCCGGAGTTTCGTCTCTCCCCCGTTTCTCGCCATGATGGCGTTGCTCGTCGCGCCAGCACCCAGCCGAGCCGGCACACAGATCCGGCCGAGGAGGAGAGCTCAGCGATGCCCGTGGCGCTCCGCTTCACCATCCCCGGCCCTGCCGCGGCAGCCGGGATGTCCATGCCGCCGCCTGGCCCGGCACGACCACCGCAGGCGCAAGTCCCACCGGCGAAGCGCGAATGAAGCCCGATCGCACAGCCGCGGAGCCAGATCCCATGGCCGATGCTCCCTTTCCCGATACCGGCACCCCGGCCACCCGGCCGACCTACCTGTCCGGTATCCAGGCGCTGGTGAAGCTGCTGATGCTGCAGCGCGCCCGCGACGCGGCCGCGGGGCTGAACACCGCCGGCTTCGTCTCCGGCTATCGCGGCTCGCCGCTCGGCAGCCTCGACCAGGCGATCTGGAAGGCGGGAAAGGAGCTCGCCGAGCACCGCATCCACTTCGAGCCGGGAGTGAACGAGGACCTGGCGGCGACCGCCGTCTGGGGCAGCCAGCAGGTCAACCTCTTTCCCGGCGCGAAGCACGACGGTGTCTTCGCCATGTGGTACGGCAAGGGTCCCGGCGCCGACCGCAGCGTGGACGTGTTCAAGCACGCCAACGCCGCCGGCACCGCGCGCCGGGGTGGTGTGCTGGCGGTGGTGGGCGATGACCACGGCGCCAAGTCCTCCACGCTGCCGCACCAGAGCGACCATATCTTCGCCGCCTCGATGATCCCGGTGCTGAACCCTGCGGGCGTGCAGGAGCTTCTTGACCTCGGGCTGCACGGCTGGGCGATGTCCCGCTTCTCCGGCTGCTGGGTCGGGATGCGCGTCCTCACCGACATCGTCGAGACCTCGGCCGGCGTCGTGGTGGACCCGTACCGCATCGAGACGCGGCTGCCCTCCGATTTCGAGATGCCGCCGGGCGGCCTTTCCATCCGCTGGCCCGACCCGCCGCTGGAGCAGGAGTACCGGCTGCAGCACTGGAAGGTCTATGCCGCGATGGCCTATGCGCGGGCCAACCGGCTGAACCGGGTGGTGATGGACAGCCCGCGGGCACGGTTCGGCATCATCGCCAGCGGAAAGTCCTTCCTGGACGTTCTGCAGGCGCTCGACGCCCTCGGCATCGAGGCCGCGCTGGCGGCCGAGATCGGGCTGCGGGTCTACAAGGTGGGCATGACCTGGCCGCTGGATGGCGAGGGCGTCCGCCATTTCGCCGAGGGGCTCGAAGAGATCCTCGTCGTCGAGGAGAAGCGCCAGGTCATCGAGTACCAGCTCAAGGAGCAGCTCTACAACTGGCGCGAGGACGTGCGCCCGAAGGTCACCGGAAAGTACGACGAGAAGGGGGAATGGGAGCTGCCCGGCGGTGACTGGCAGCTTCCCGCCGCCGGCGAGCTGACGCCGGCGCTCATCGCCCGCGTGATCGCCCGTCGCATCGAGCGCTTCCACACCAGCGACCGCATCCGGGAGCGTCTCGACTTTCTCGCGGCGAAGGAGGCGACGCTGGCGCGGCCGCACCCGACGATGCCGCGCGCGCCGCACTACTGTTCCGGCTGTCCGCACAACACCTCGACGCGGGTGCCGGAGGGCAGCCGGGCACTCGCCGGCATCGGCTGCCACTACATGGCCCTGTGGCTCAATCCGGACCAGACACGCACCTTCAGCCAGATGGGCGGCGAAGGCGTGCCCTGGGTCGGCCAGGCGCCGTTCACCGAAACCAGGCACGTCTTCGCCAACCTCGGCGACGGCACCTACTCGCATTCGGGCCTGCTGGCGATCCGCCAGGCCGTCGTGGCGAAGGTGCCGATCACCTACAAGATCCTGTTCAACGACGCCGTCGCCATGACCGGCGGCCAACCGGTCGAAGGCCGCCTGACGGTGCCGCAGATCGTCTGGCAGGTGCGGGCGGAAGGCGTCGAGCAGATTGTCGTCGTCAGCGACGATCCGACCCGCCATGCGGGCAGCGCCCTGCCCGCCGGGGTGCCGGTGCGGCACCGGCGGGACCTCGATGCCGTGCAGCGCAAGCTGCGCGACGACGCCGGCGTCTCGGTGATCGTGTATGACCAGACCTGCGCCGCCGAGAAGCGCCGCCGCCGCAAGCGCGGGCTGATGCCGGACCCGGCGCGGCGCGTCGTGATCAACGACCGCGTCTGCGAGGGCTGCGGCGATTGCTCGGCGAAGTCGAACTGCATGTCGGTGGTGCCGGTCGAGACCGCGTTCGGCCGCAAGCGCGCCATCGACCAGTCCTCCTGCAACAAGGATTATTCCTGCCTGGAGGGCTTCTGCCCGAGTTTCGTCACGGTCGAGGGCGGCATGCCGCGCAAAGGCAAGGCGCTCGCCTCCGACGGCCCGGCCGAGGCGGATGGCGGCGCCTTCGCGAGCCTGCCGGATCCGGCGGTCCCGCCGCTCGAGAAGCCCTACGGCATCCTGGTGGCCGGTGTCGGCGGCACCGGCGTGGTGACCATCGGCGCGCTGCTCGGCACCGCCGCGGCGCTCGAGGGCAAGGGCATCACGGTGCTGGACATGGCCGGCCTGGCACAGAAGGGAGGGCCGGTCTGGTCGCATGTCCGCGTCGCTCCGCGGCAGGACCTCCTCCACGCCTCCCGCATCACCGCGGGGGAGGCCGACCTTCTCCTGGGCTGCGACATCATCGTGGCGGCGGCCGACGATTCCCTTTCCAAGCTGCACGCGGGCGCGACCCGCGCGGTGGTCAACAGCGACTTCTCGGTCACCAGCGACTTCGTCCGCACCTTCGCCGCGCAGGCCAGGACCGGCGATGTCGCCACCGTCCGCGACCCGCAATTCCCCCTCGGCGCGATGGAGGAGCAGATCGCGGACGCCACCGGCCCCGGGCGGGCCGAGTTCGTCGCGGGCACGCGGCTTGCCACGGCGCTGCTCGGCGACTCCATCGCCGCCAACCTCTTCCTGGTCGGCTATGCCTACCAGAAGGGGCTGCTGCCCCTCTCGGCGGCGTCCCTCCTCAAGGCGATCGAGGTCAACGGCGCCGCGGTGGAGATGAACCAGGGCGCCTTCCTGTGGGGGCGGCGCGCCGCGCTCGACCTTGCCGCGGTGGAGCGGGCGGCCGCACCGCCCGAGGCCCTTGCCGCGCCTCGCCGGCTCGATGAGGGCCTGGATGCGACGCTTGCCCGGAACGTGGCGGAGCTGACCGCCTACCAGGACGCCCGCTACGCCCGGCGCCATGCCGACCTTGTCCGGCAGGTGCGCGAGGCCGAGGCGGCCAGGGCACCGGGCTGCACCGGCCTCGCCGAGGCCGTGGCGAAGGGCCACTACAAGCTCCTCGCCGCCAAGGACGAGTACGAGGTCGCCCGGCTCTACACGGAGGCCGGCTTTCTGGAGCGGCTGGGCCAGAGCTTCACGGGCGACTACCGCCTGGTATTCCACCTGGCGCCGCCGCTCTGGGCCAGGCCGGACCCCGCCACCGGCGAGCCGCGCAAGCGTGCCTTCGGCCCCTGGATGCTGCAGGCCTTCCGCGTGCTGGCGCGGCTCCGGCGGTTGCGGGGCACCGTTCTCGATCCTTTCCGCTTCGGCGAGGACCGCAAGCTGGACCGTCGCCTGCTTGCCGAATACGAGCGGCTGGTGGGCGAGCTGCTTGCATCGCTGCACCGGCGCAACCATGCCATCGCCGTCGAGCTCGCCGCCCTGCCGGAGCAGATCCGCGGCTATGGCCACATCCGCCGGCGGCACGCCGAACACGCCAAGCGGCAGGAGGCGACGCTCCTCGACGCCTTCAAAGGTGGGGACGGGCACCCGGAGGAAGGCGGGGAACAGGTGCCGAAGGCGCCCGTGCTGGTGGGGAAATGACGGGAATGATGTCGGGTCTGGACTTTGGCCTCGGCGAGACCGCCGATGCCCTGCGCGCCGAGGTCGCGCGCTTCGCCGCCGCTGAGATCGCGCCCCGCGCGGCCGAGATCGACGTGCGCAACGACTTTCCGGCCGATCTCTGGCGCAAGCTGGGAGGGCTCGGGCTGCTCGGCATCACCGTGGCGGAGGCGCATGGCGGCGCCGGGATGGGCTATCTGGAGCATGTGGTGGCCATGGAGGAGATCAGCCGCGCCTCGGCCTCGGTCGCCCTTTCCTACGGCGCGCATTCCAACCTCTGCGTCAACCAGATCCACCGCAACGGCAGCGAGGAGCAGAAGCGCCGCTACCTGCCCCGGCTGATCAGCGGCGACCATGTCGGGGCGCTGGCCATGAGCGAGCCGGGCGCGGGCTCCGACGTGGTGAGCATGCGCCTGCGCGCCGACAAGCGCGGCGACTGCTATGTGCTGAACGGCAACAAGATGTGGATCACCAACGGCCCGGACGCGGACGTGCTGGTGGTCTACGCCAAGACCGACCCGGCCGCCGGGCCGCGCGGCATCACCGCCTTTCTGGTCGAGAAGGGCTTCGCCGGCTTCTCCACCGCCCAGAAGCTCGACAAGCTCGGCATGCGCGGCTCCAACACCTGCGAGCTGGTGTTCCAGGACTGCGCGGTGCCGGAGGAGAACGTGCTCGGCCAGCCCGGCCGCGGCGTGAACGTGCTGATGAGCGGCCTTGACTATGAGCGCGCGGTGCTTGCGGCCGGCCCGCTCGGCATCATGCAGGCCTGCCTCGACGTGGTGCTGCCTTACGTGCACGAGCGCAGGCAGTTCGGGCAGCCGATCGGCGAGTTCCAGCTCATGCAGGCCAAGCTCGCCGACATGTACACGGTCATGAACGCCGCCCGCGCCTATGTCTATGCCGTGGCCCGGGCCTGCGACCGGGGCCGGACGACGCGCAAGGACGCCGCCGGGGCAATCCTCTTCGCCGCCGAGAAGGCGACCTGGATGGCGCTGGAGGCGATCCAGGCGCTGGGCGGCAACGGCTACATCAACGATTATCCCACCGGGCGCCTGCTGCGCGACGCCAAGCTCTACGAGATCGGCGCCGGCACTTCCGAGATCCGGCGCATGCTGATCGGCCGCGAGCTGTTCAACGAGACGGCATGAGGGCCGATGGGTGGAACTGCCCTCCGTTCCTGCTTGACGGAGGGCCGCACCGATCCGGAAGCCATGCCTGAACGGGTGCAGCGCCCCACGCCGCCGCCGACCGCACGCCTCCGGCGGCCCTCGCGATCACGCCGGACGCCTCTTCTTCAATCAGGCCAAGGCAGCCGCGCAGGGGGCTGCCCGGCCTGGACCTGGCGGCGAGCAGGCCAGGCAAGGCAGCGGGCGGGTGACCTGCGCGCGCCGGAGGCGTAGCCGGCGTGCGGCGGCGGCACGCGGGGCGCGCCGACCCGTGTTGCCCGGGGGTCTCGCAGGGCCGGACGGCGCGGCGCGGCCATCTCCCCTTCCCAATCGCTTGCGGCCGAGAATAGGCTTCCCCGGAGGCTCGATTCGGAAAGCAGGGGGACGTTTCGCTTGGCCTACGCGCTGCAGCAGCTCATCAACGGCGTCTCGCTCGGCATGATCTACGGGCTCATCGCCATCGGCTACACCATGGTTTACGGCATCATCGGCATGATCAACTTCGCCCATGGCGACATCTTCATGATCGGTGCCTTCCTCTCCCTCATCGGCCTGTTGCTGGTCACCTCCGGGGGAATGCTGGACGGGGCGGCCGCCATCGTTCTGGTGCTGGCCCTTTCCATGGCCTTCACCGCCCTCTACGGCTGGACCGTGGAGCGGGTCGCCTACCGCCCGCTGCGCGGGTCCTTCCGGCTGGCGCCGCTGATCTCCGCCATCGGCATGTCCATCGTGCTGCAGAACTACGTGCAGGTCAGCCAGGGCGCGCGGGTGAAGCCGATCGAGCCCGTCGTGCATGGCGGCTTCACGCTGATGCAGGACGGCACCTTCGCCGTGCAGCTCTCCACCATGCAGATCCTGATCGTCGTGACGACCCTGCTGGTGCTGGCGGTCTTCACCTGGCTGGTGACGCGCACGCCGCTCGGCCGCGCCATGCGCGCCTGCGAGCAGGACCGGCGGATGGCCAGCCTGCTCGGCATCGACACCGACCGCACCATCAGCATCACCTTTGTCATCGGCGCGGCCCTGGCCGCGGTGGCAGGCACCATGTACCTGCTGCGCTACGGCGTCATTGACTTCTACATCGGCTTCCTCGTGGGGGTGAAGGCCTTCACCGCCGCCGTGCTGGGCGGCATCGGCAACCTGCCGGGCGCCGTGCTGGGCGGGCTGCTGATTGGGCTGATCGAAACCTTCTGGTCGGCCTATTTCAGCATCCAGTACAAGGATGTCGCGGCCTTCTCGATCCTCATCCTGACGCTGATCTTCATGCCGACGGGACTGCTCGGCCGGACGGAGGTCGAGAAGGTATGAGGCCGGCCGGGACCCGGCACCTCCCCTTCGGTGCCGCGCTGCGGGATGCGGGGCTGGCGGCGCTGATCGCGGCCGGCCTTTTCCTGCCCATGGTGGGGCTGCGCACGGATGTCGACCCGAACGGCGCGCTTTATCTGCGGACCCGCTGGACCGACGTGCTGCTGCTGATGGCCATCGTCTTCGCCGGCCGCTTCCTGATGCGGCTGTGGCAGGAATGGAAGGCGGGACGGCAGGGTCCGTCCCTGGGGAAGCGTTTCGCCGGCCCGCTGTCGCGCTCCGGCCGCCTCGCGGCGCCTGCCCTGCTGCTGTTCGCGGTGCTGCTGCCGGCCATCCCGGGCATCGGGCGCTACGAGCTGGACCTCGGCATCCTGGTGCTGACCTACGTGATGCTGGGCTGGGGGCTGAACATCGTTGTCGGCCTCGCGGGGCTGCTTGACCTCGGCTACGTGGCCTTCTACGCGGTCGGCGCCTATTCCTACGCGCTGCTCGCCCAGAATTTCGGCCTGTCCTTCTGGGTCTGCCTGCCGCTGGCGGGCATTCTCGCCGCCTTCTGGGGCGTGCTGCTCGGCTTTCCCGTGCTGCGCCTGCGCGGCGACTATCTCGCCATCGTCACCCTGGGCTTCGGCGAGATCATCCGCCTGGTGCTGCTGAACTGGGTCAGCCTTACGGGCGGGCCGAACGGCATCGCCGGCATTCCCCGCCCCACCTTCTTCGGCCTGAGCTTCAGCCTCGGCGGAGGGCCGGGCACCTTCGCCGGCTTCTTCGGGCTTGAGCCGAGCCCGACGCACCGTGTGGTGTTCCTCTACTACCTGATCCTCGCGCTGGCGCTGCTGACCAACTGGGTGACGCTGCGCCTGCGCCGCCAGCCGCTCGGCCGCGCCTGGGAGGCGATGCGCGAGGACGAGATCGCCTGCCGCAGCCTGGGCATCAACATCACCGTCACCAAGCTGACGGCCTTCGCGCTGGGCGCCATGTTCGGCGGCTTCGCCGGCGCCTTTTTCGCAACGCGGCAGGCCTTCATCAGCCCGGAATCCTTCACCTTCATCGAAAGTGCCATCATCCTGGCCATTGTGGTGCTCGGCGGCCTCGGCAGCCAGCTCGGCGTCGCCATCGCCGCGCTGGTGCTGATCGGCGGCTTCGAGGTGTTCCGCGACCTGCAGGAATGGCGCATGCTGGTCTTCGGCGGCGCCATGGTGCTGATCATGATCTGGAAGCCGCGCGGACTGGTGGGCAGCCGCACCCCTTCGGTCGCCCTGGGGGAGCGGCGCACCATCAGCGCCGCGATGGTGGCCGAGGGGCGCGGCTGATGGCGCCCATCCTGACGGTCGAGAAGCTGACCATGCGCTTCGGGGGACTGACCGCGGTGAAGGAGGTGTCCTTCGCCGCCGCCAGGGGCGCCATCACCGCCATCATCGGGCCGAACGGCGCCGGCAAGACAACGATGTTCAACTGCATCACCGGCTTCTACCGTCCGACCACGGGACGCCTGACGCTGCACCGCGAAGGGCAGGATGTCGCGCTGCACCGCCTGGCTGGCCACCGGATCGCGCAGGCCGGCGTGGCGCGGACTTTCCAGAACATCCGCCTCTTCAGCGGCATGACGGTGCTGGAGAACCTGCTGGTCGCGCAACACCGTCGGCTGATGGCCGCCACGGGCTTCGGCATCGGCGCCGTGCTTGGCCTGTCCGGCTACAAGGCCGCGGAGCAGGTGGCGATCGGGCGGGCGGCCGCCTGGCTGGAGGCCTGCGGGCTGCTCGACCGCGCCGACGACCCCGCCGCCAGCCTTCCCTACGGCGCGCAACGGCGGCTGGAGATCGCGCGCGCGATGTGCACCGAGCCCGCGCTGCTCTGCCTGGACGAGCCCGCCGCCGGCCTCAATCCGCGTGAATCGGCGGCGCTTGGCGATCTGCTGCGGGCGATCCGCGACGGCCGGGCGGCCGAGGGCGCCGCGCCCTGCTCCGTTCTGCTGATCGAGCACGACATGGGCGTGGTGATGGGCATCTCGGACCACATCGTGGTGCTGGACCACGGCAGCAAGATCGCCGATGGGCGCCCGGCGGAGATCCGTGCCGACAGCAAGGTGATCGCCGCCTATCTGGGCGAGGGCGACGAGGAGGACAGCGCGGCATGAGCGCGCCCCTGCTGGAGATCCGCGACGTCTCCACCTTCTACGGCGCGGTGGAGGCACTGAAGGGCGTTTCCCTCACGGTGGCGCCCGGGGAGATCGTCACGCTGATCGGCGCCAACGGGGCGGGGAAATCGACGCTGCTGATGACCATCTGCGGCGATCCCCGGGCACGGGCGGGCCGCGTCATCTTCGACGGGCAGGACATCACGGAGCAGCCGACGCACCGCATCGTCCGCGGCGGGATCGCGCAGTCGCCGGAGGGGCGGCGGGTGTTTCCGCGCATGAGCGTGCACGAGAACCTGCTGATGGGCGCGCAGAGCTCCGGCATCAACCCCGCCCCGGGGCTGGAGCAGGTCTTCACCCTGTTTCCTCGCCTGAAGGAGCGCGAGGCGCAGCGGGCGGGCACGCTCTCCGGCGGCGAGCAGCAGATGCTGGCCATCGCCCGCGCGCTGATGGCGCAGCCGCGCCTGCTGCTTCTGGATGAGCCTTCGCTCGGCCTGGCGCCCCTGGTGTCGCGGCAGATCTTCCAGGCGATCCGCCGCCTCAATGCGGAGACGGGGCTGACCGTGCTGCTGGTCGAGCAGAACGCGAACCAGGCGCTGCGCCTCGCCCATCGCGGCTATGTTCTGGTCACCGGGCGGATCACCCTCTCCGGCACCGGGCGCGAGTTGCTCGCCCGGCCGGAGGTGCGCGACGCCTATCTCGGCGGCCATTGAGACCGCGCAGATCAGGCTGGCGGAGCGGCGCGAAGCTTCCTAGGCTGCAACGATGACACTGACCGGCGGCGGTGCCGGCGGCTGAATGGCGGAGGGTCTGATGATGCAACGCAGGCAGCTTCTTGGCACGGCGGCCGGACTGGCGGTCGCCGGTACGGCGGTGATGGGCGGCAGCCGCGGCGCCGCGGCGCAATCCGGCGCCCTGCGCATCGCCTCCGTCGGCCCCATGACGGGGCAGTACGCGGCGTTCGGCGCGCAGCTCCGTGCCGGCGCGGAGCAGGCCGTGGCCGACCTCAACGCCGCGGGCGGCGTGCTCGGCCAGAAGCTCGAGCTGGAGATCGGCGACGATGCCTGCGACCCCCGCCAGGCGGTTTCGGTGGCCAACCAGATGGCCAGCCGGCAGGTGAAGCTCGTTGCCGGGCATTTCTGCTCCGGCTCCTCGATCCCCGCCAGCAAGGTCTATGCGGAGGAGGGCGTGCTGCAGATCAGCCCCGCCTCCACCAACCCGCAATACACCGATGCCGGCGCCTGGAACACCTTCCGAACCTGCGGCCGCGACGACCAGCAGGGGCAGGTGGCCGGCGCCTACATCGCCAAGACCTTCCCGGGCAAGAAGGTGGCCATCCTTCACGACAACTCAGCCTACGGCAAGGGTCTGGCCGACGAGACCAAGAAGGCTCTGAACGCCGCCGGCACGACGGAGGCCATCTACGCCGCGTACACGCCGGGCGAGCGCGACTATTCCGCGCTGGTGTCCCGCCTGAAGTCCGCGGGGATCGAGATCCTTTATATCGGCGGCTACCACACCGAGGCGGGACTCATCCTGCGGCAGGCCAAGGAACAGGGCATGCCGGTGACGCTGGTCGGCGGCGATGCGCTGGTGACCAGCGAGTTCTGGCAGATCGCCGGTGCCGCCGGAGAGGGCACCTTGATGACCTTCGCCTCCGACCCGCGCAAGCGCCCCAGCGCGGCCGAGGTGGTCGAGCGCTTCCGGGCCAAGAACATCGATCCCGAAGGCTACGTCCTCTACACCTACGCCGCGGTGCAGATCTGGGCGGACGCGGCGAAGAAGGCGAACAGCTCCGACCCGCGCAAGGTGTCGGACATGCTGAAGTCGGGTGGGCCCTGGAACTGCGTGCTGGGCTCCATCAGCTTCAACAAGAAGGGCGATGTGACCACTCCCGACTATGTCTTCTACGTCTGGAAGAACGGCTCCTACGCCGAGGTCTGAGGCATCCCCGCGCGCCATGGCGCGCGGAAGCGGAAAGCCGGGCGGGTTGCCCGGCTTCAACGCATACCGGAGCAGGACGGGGCGGCGGAGGCATCTCCGGCCTGGCGGAAGCAGGCCGCCCTTCCCGTGCCGCTCCGGGCGCGAGACCGGTCAGGCTGGAACCGCGCCTCCGGCCGGGACGCCGGGCTGGCCCGCTTCCTCCGCAGGCGCCCGATGCCGCTCCCCGGCCGATGGAGAGGTCAGCAGGTCGGCAGGGACGGGGCGCGAATAAAGAAAGCCCTGCGCGGCATGGACGCCCTCCCGCCGCAGAACCCGGTCCTGCGCCGCCGTTTCGACGCCCTCCGCCAGCACCGGAACGGCGAGGCTCTGGGACACGGCCACCAGCGCCCGAAGCAGGGCAAGCTCCTGCCGGCCGCCGGACAGGCCGGCCACCAGTGAGCGATCCAGCTTGACGCGGTCCACCGGGAGGCGAACCAGGTGGGCGAGGGAGGACAGGCCACCGCCGAGGTCATCCAGGGCGACGCGAACGCCGAGGCCGCGGAGCGCCTGAAGGATGGGGAGCAGGGCGTCCAGATCCTGGGCGGCGATATCCTCCGGGATCTCGATTTCGAGGTTTTGCGGCGCGACACTGTGGCTCGCCAGCGCCTCGGCGACCTGTGCGGGGAACCGCCTGTCGCTCAGGGTCGCGGCGGAGATGTTGATGGCGACGAGCCGGGGCGCCCTGGGCTGGCGGGACCAGAGGGCGGCCTGCCGCAGGGCCGTATGCAGCACCCATTGGTCGATCGCCGGCATGAGACCGGCGGACCGCGCTTCGGCGAGGAACTCGGCGGGCGAGACGTTCGGCCCCGCCGGGCAGTCCGGCCAGCGGAGCAAGGCCTCCGCGCCGCAGAGCGCCTGGTCGCCCAGGGTGAATTGTGGCTGCCACAGCAGGACGAACTTTCCCTGCGCGATGGCGGCGGGCAGCGCCTCGCGCAGCCGGTTGCGCCGGCGCTCGGCCTCCAGCAGTCCCGCATCGAAGCGCATGAAGGTGCCGCGTTGCGCGTGCTTGACCTTGTGAAGGGCCAGGCCCGCGGCCTGGAGCACCGCGTCGGGCGTTTTTCCGTCGGCCGGGAAGCGGGCGTAGCCGATGCTTGCCGAGAGCGGCAGGTCGAGGCCATTGAACTGCACCGGCCGCGACAGCGCCCGCGAGAGGCGGCATGCCAGCCGGTCCATCCGGGCCTCGGCGTTTCTGCCTTGCGCAAGGACGGCGAACTCGTTGCCGCCCAGCCGGCAGACCAGATCCTCGCCCCGCATCGCCGCCCGCATCCGCCCGGCGGCTTCGCACAGCAGGATGTCGCCTGCGGCATGGCCATGGCGGTCGTTCACGCTCTTGAACTTGTCGAGGTCGAGCAGCAACAGGGTGAAGTTGCGGCCGGGCTCCTGCACCAGCCCCTCAAGCAGCCGCTGGAACCCGGCGCGATTGGCGAGGCCCGTCAACTCGTCCCGCCAGGCGCGGCGCTCGGTGCGCGCCTGGGCCCGCTTGAGTTCCGTGATGTCGGTCAGCGTCAGCGTCGCAGCCTGCCTTGCGCCTCCGGCGCCCGGTGCGGTTTCCTCCAGCCAGTTCCAGGGGGAGCAGGCCACCAGAAGGTTGACCTCGCTGCGCCCGCCCCGTGCCGGGATCGTGGCCTCCTCTTCGTTGAGGGAGAAGCCGAATGGCCCGGCCTGGGGAACCCGGTTCGTTCGCAGCAGCCCGGCCTCGGCCAGGCCCGATGGCGCCGAGCCGCCGAACAGCGCGGCGAGGCGGGTGTTGGCGAACAGCGTGCGCCCGCAATCGTCCACTTGCCAGATGCCTGCCGAAGCCATGTCGATCATGGCGCGGTAGCGGGTTCCGCGGGCAGCGCCCCTGCTGCCCGGCGCAGGGCAGACCGCGCTTCCAGGGACGGAGGGAGAGCGGTTCATGCGCCTGCACCGATCCTGGCGGCGAGAATGGCCGCCGAAGCGTGCAGCCGGCCCGCTACGGCAGGACAGGCCTTGCGCAGCACCGGCGTTCCGCCAACGCCGCGGGCGACATGGCTGCATGCCATTGCCGCAGCGGCCTTACGTGGCCGATTCCGTGCCACGCGCAACCGCGATAACCCCTGAAGCCGTTTCATCAAGCCAGCTCGCCCTCGAAGGCTGAAAAGAGGCCACCGCCGGCCCACCGCCGAACAGGTTCTTGCCGGCGCAGGCGAATTGGGTCCCTCAGCCTTGTTCCATCTTCCGCAGGCGGAAGGTGGCAGGGCAGCATGAAGCAATCATGAAGCAGGCGACGCGGATCGCCGGCTCCGTCGGAAAACGGCGGCGGCACCGGGTCGCCATGACCGGGTGGAACCGGCCCATTCTCCCGGCCGGTGAGGGCGCCCACAGGCATGACGCCGGCCAGGGGCGGCAGACCGTGCCCGGCGCCGTGGCGCCCCGTCAGACCCTAGATTCTCAGACCCTAGTTTCTCAGACCATAGATTCAGGGCGCAGCGACGCATCCGTCCAATGCCGCGCCGATCTCCGCGGAGGAAAGCCGCCCGATCTCCGCGATGAACACGATTCGGGCGCGCGGCAGCCCCGTGGCGGGCGGCCCGCCGCCCTGCCGCATGGGCACCAGGGTGGCCCGGCCGCCGGTCAGCTGGAAAAGAAAGGGATGGCCGGGCTGCTCCACCGCCTCGAACACGCCCTTGGCACGCGCCAGGCGGGGCGCCAGACGGCCGATCGCCGCCTGCAGCCGCGGCAGGGAGAGCGGCGCCTCCGCCGTCCAGCTCAGCGTCTCGAACCGATCGGCATGCGGACGGCGGCGGCCCGGGTCGCGCGGTGTTGGCGGGCGGCTGGGGTCCTCCGGAAGCACAAGCGCCAGCGGAACCTGGCCCTGCGGCGCCTCCACCACGGTCGCGGCCGGGCGGAGGGCCGCCACCGCCGCATGGACGCGCGCCCGCCCGGCCGCGTCGGTCAGGTCGGTCTTGCTCAGCGCCACCACATCGGCCATGCGGAGCTGGGCGCGCAGCAGCGGGTCCTCCATCGCCCTGGGCGGGGCGGCGGCGTCCACCACGCAGAGCACCGTCTCCAGTGGCGCCTCGCGCAGGATGACCGGGTCCATCAGGTTGCGCACGATGTCGGCGGGGTCGGCCACGCCGCTGGTCTCGATGAGGATGGCCTCGGGCCGCGGCTTCCGGCGCAGCAGGCTGGCCAGGGTGCGCAGCAGGTCGCCTTCCAGCGTGCAGCAGATGCAGCCATTGGCCAGGCTGACCACCCCGTCCGTCGCTCCGGAGATCAGCTCGGCGTCGATGTTGATGGCGCCGAAGTCGTTGACCACGGCGGCGATCCGCCGCCCCTCGGCATGGGCAAGGATATGGTTCACCACCGTGGTCTTGCCCGCCCCCAGAAAGCCGGTGACGAGCAGGACGGGAACGGGGCTCTCCGCCATCAGCGGAGGGCACTGGGCCGGCGCACCGGCTTGCCGGGCCGCGCCGCCGCGTCCAGCACGCCGTCCGCGATCACCGGGCCGCCGCTGACGATCAGGTGCCGCACGCCTTCGGCCGGGCGGTTCATCGCGGTGAACTCGGCCTTGTCGCTGAGCGTCTCATAGTCGAAGACCACCAGGTCGGCATCGGCGCCCACCGAAAGCCGCCCCTTGCCCAGCATGGCGGGGGTGCTGGCCTCCAGGATCTGAGCCGGAATCAGGGAGCACTTGCGGATACCCTCCAGCAGCGGGATCGCCTGGCGCTCGCGCACCCAGTGGCGGATGAAGCGGGTGAAGCAGCCGGCCGAGCGCGGATGCGAGGTCGCCTCCTCCGGCAGTGGCCAGGCCTCGCCCGTGTAGGTGCTGCCGTCCGGCATGCTCCAGGGCATCGCGTCCGAGGCGATGGCGCCGTCCGGGTAGAGCACGGCCATGTCGAGCAGCTCGCGGTGGCGCGCGTTGTGCTCGGTGTCCAGCACGTGCCACAGCACCAGCTGCGAAGGGTCCTCGGCCTGCGCCGCCAGCAGCTCGCTCCGGTCGCGGAAGCGGTGCCCGTCCGTCACCCGCTGCACCGAATCGTAGCCAAGCCCGTTGCGCGCCTCGAACTCCGGATCGCTGAAGAAGGCCGCCGCCAGCACGGTGGAGCCGGTGCCGTAGGGATAGGCCTCCACCGTGATGGGCAGGCCCTGCTCCTGCGCCTTGCGCACCAGCGCGTAGCAGCGGGCGATGTCGGTTTTGCTGGAACTGTTGAAGTGGCAGATGTGCATGTGCGCGCCGGTGGCGCCGGCATAGCCGATCAGGCGGATATAGGCCTCGGCGGCGCTTTTCGGGTCGATCCTCGCCATGTAGGCGACATGCGTGAAGGTCGGCACGTTCTTCGCCGCGGCAAGCTGGCAGACCGCCGTCAGCTCCTGCACCCCGGCGCCGGGGGCATAGGCGTTCAGGATGCCGATGCCGATGCCGCCCTCGTCCAGCCCCTGCGCGATGCGGTCCAGGATGCCGGACAGTTCGGCCTCGGTGGCGACGTTGTCCATCCAGCGCCGGTCCCGCATGGCGCGGCCGAAGGCTTCCAGCGAAGATTCCTCGTTGGTTCCGACCATGGCGCCGATGCGTGCGAAGGCCCAGTTGGTGGCGGCGCCGTAGTTCAGCACGCGGCCCTGCTCCGCCTGCCGCCGGTACCAGGAGGCGACCGGCATCACGCCGGCTTCCAGGTCAAGCGTCGTGGTCACGCCGTCGAAGGCCTGCATGCGGTCGGCGGGGACGGACTGGCCATGCGCGTGCAGGTCGATGAAGCCCGGGGCGACCACCAGGCCGGCGGCATCGATCACTTGCTCCGCCTCGCCCAGGTGGGTGCCGATGGCGGCGATCCTGCCATCCTGGACCACGACGTCCGCGACGGCGTCCATTCCGCTCGCCGGATCCACAACGCGGCCGTTGCTGATCACCAGGGCACCCATATCGCCACTCCACCTGCAGAAACCGGTGCCGCGCCGGGCCTATGGCGCAGCGGTGGGCCAGTAGAAACACAATCGGCAATGGGCGCAATGCGGGGACCAAGGAGATGGCCGGCGCCGAGGTGTGGAGCATGCCTGCCGCAGCAGGCGCGCGGTGGCCGCATCAGCAGGCCCGCCGTCGCGCCGCGCCCTCGCCGGCGGCCGCGAGGCCCTGTGGATCCAGCGGCCACCGCTGAACCGAAAGGATGCCGCGGATGCGGCGCCCCCGTTCGGGTTCAGCCATCCAGTGCCGCGCGGGCCCGTTGCAGCCCATGGAGCAGCCGGTTGCAGGCGCGCACCGCCGCCACGCCCAGGAAGCGGGCTTCGTCCGACCCCGCAGGCGCCTGCGCCCAGGCCTTCAACGGGCGCAGCAGCGGCCAAGCCGGCAAGGGGAGCGCCGGATCATGGGCAAAGCGGTCGTGCTCCGCCATGTGCAGGGGAACCAGGGCACGGCAGGCCTGCATCACCGCATGGTCGGAGGAGGGAGTGGAGGCTGCCGCCAGGGCTTCCGCTGCCGCGACGGCCCGCGCCAGACAGGGCGCAGCGGGCCCCTCTTGCGGCAGCCCTTGCAACTCCTGCAGCAGGGCCGCCGCGGTGGCCGAGGGGTCCAGCGGCAGCACCGGTTCGGTCAGCAGGCGCCACAAGGCGTGCACGAAGACGCGGGTGTCGCGCACCAGGAAGCCTTCATCGATCTTGTCGATCAGGTCGTGCGGCGTGTGCCACCACCAGCCCAGCGCATTGCGCATGGTGGGCGGCCCGAAGGTCGGCGTGCCCGGCACCTGCGTGCTGAGGCCGCCGAACATGGAGGGAATGCCGATGCCCCAGAAGGACTGATCGCTGCTGCGCGAGGGCCTTTTGCCCTTGTAGTGCTGCCCGGTTTCGGCGGCGATGGTGTCGGCCGCCAGCGCGACGAGTTCCGGCGTCACGCCGGTTTCGGTCAGCACGGTGGCGCCGATTCCGCCGGTGGAATCCACGTTCACATGCGCGGCGCAGCGGCGGTCCAGTTCTTCCCAGCGCGTGTCGGCATACCAGGCGGAGCCGGAATAGCGTCCATGCGAGTGACCGGACCAGAAGCACAGCCGCAGCCCACGCCGCCACGCGCCCTGCCGGCCGGCGAGCACGCGCGCCGCTTCCAGCATCGTCGCGTTGGCCGAGCCGTTGTCCATCACGCCCTCGTACCAGGTGTCGTGATGGCCGGAGAACAGGATGAAGGGCGCCTCGGCCCCGCCCTGCCCGTCCAGTTCCGCCTCCAGCAGCGGCGTCTGCCGCCAGCCGGTATCCACCTCGGAATGCAGCACCGCCTCCAGCGCCTCGCCGGCGGCGAGCCGCGCGCGCAGCGCCTGCCCATCCTCCTGCGAGATGGTGCAGACCACCGTCCTGGGCAGGTCCGGCAGGGTGGCATCGGAGGGGCTGCCCCACACCGGCGAGATGCACATCTCGTGCAGGTGCTGCTGCGGGCTGATGTGCAACTGCCCGGCGGCGCCGGCGGCCGAGGCCAGGGCCGCGACGGCCGGGCTGGCGATGCCCTCCACCAGCACGACGCGGCCCTGCACGTCACGCCCCTCGAACTCCGCCGCGGTGCCGCGGCCGAGGTCCACCAGCGGCCCCCGCAGCCCGCCCGCCGGCGAGGGGCGCGAGAAGGACTGCGTGATGGCCTTCAGCGCCTTGCCGCCCGCCTCCACCCGCGCCGGGCCGGGCAGGCTGATATAGGCGTCGTGCATCAGCAGGCGCGTGCGATAGCCGAAGCCGTCGAGCTGCGCCTTCAGATAATGGAAGCTCTCCAGCTCTTCGGGGGTGCCGGAGAGCTTCACACGCCGGGCGAATTCCTGCACGTGGCGCATCAGCGCCGGGCCCGTCACGGCCTCCTTCAGGGCGGTGACGCTCTCGCTCATGCCACGGCCTCCTCGACCAGCTGCCTTGCCGCACGCACCGCCGCGACATAGCGGTTCTGGCCGCGCATCAGCTCCACGCCGCCACTGCGGCGCAGCGCCTCCGGAAGCTGCGGCAGCTCGGCGGCGATGGCAAGCGTCGGCAGCGGCGGCACGGTGTAGGCGGGGTCGTGGCGGAAGCGCGCCTCCCGCGTCGCGTTGACCGGCACGAGGATGCGCGCGAGGCGGAGGATGGCCGCGTTGCGCGCGGCAGGCGCGGCCTGCGCCAGCTTCTCCACCGCCGCCCGCAGCGCCTCGGTCTCGGCGCGCGCGGCCGAAAGGTCGGCCATCCCTTTCGAAGCGTCCGCATACTGCGCGATGGTGGCCAGGAACTCGTCGCAGGTGGCAAGCCAGTCGAAGGGCAAGACCTCCGCATTGGCCACGCGCAGCACCGAGAGCAGGTAGATGCGGATGTCGGTCAGCAGGATGTCACGGTCGGCGATCTCGATGGTGTCGTTCTCGGTGTGCCAGGCGATGTTGGCGCCGCAGCCGGAGACGTCATAGTAGCCCTTCTCCTTCCGCAGATGCTCCGGCATGGTGGAGGAGAGCATGAAGAAGCTGGGCAGGCCGATGTTGTTGAAGGAGTAGTCGCCGGCCTGGGGCGGCCGCAACGTCTTCACCTCGGCATCCGGCACGACGTCCAGGATGGCCTGGGTGGCGATCTTCGCGCTTTCGGTGAAGGCGCGCGTGTCGTGGTAGCT
Source organism: Teichococcus coralli (assembly GCF_009829925.1). GTDB lineage: Bacteria > Pseudomonadota > Alphaproteobacteria > Acetobacterales > Acetobacteraceae > Pseudoroseomonas > Pseudoroseomonas coralli. Next base: position 76,558 of record NZ_SNVJ01000014.1, on the reverse strand, counting down.
GGTCGCCCAGCGGCAGCCCGGGCTGTCGCAGTTGATCTGCACCACGCAGTTCTCGTCGAGGTCCAGGGCGAAGCGGTCGGTGAACCAGGTGGAGCCGGCATAGCGGCCTGTGGAGTGTCCGGGCCACCAGGCGATCTTCACCGAGCGGCGCAGGTCGGCGCGGCCGTTCCACAGCACGCGCGCCAGTTCCAGCAGCGTGGCGTCGCCGGTGGCGTTGTCGCCGACGCCCACGTCCCAGCTGTCATAGTGGCCGTGCACGAGCGCGAACTTTTCCGGCTCGACGCTGCCGGGGATGGTCACCACCGGGATCTTCTGCGGGAACCAGCCCTCCAGCATCTCGGTGAAGATCGTGGCCTCGCCGCCCTGCTCGGCCAGGGCCATCAGCTCCTGCCCATCCGGATTGTTGACGGCGACGACCGGAATCTTCGGCTTGCGCGGCAGGTCGGCGAGGTCCGGGCTGCCCCAGATGGTGGTGCAGGTGCCCCAGTGGATGTCCACGCCGGGATTGACCGCAATGAGGCCGACACCGCCCCACTCCTCGATCAGCGAGGTCAAGGCCGGGTTGCCGAAACCGGACATGACGACGATGTTGCCCGCCACCAGCGCGCGCACTTCCTCAAGGGAGCGGATGCTGCCGCCGAACAGGGTGGCGATGTCGCGGTTGTAGCTGCGCAGCGCCTTCGGATTCGCCTGCAGCTTGACCAGTTTCGCGCTGCGCCCCTGCGGCACTGGCAGCGAGGAGGAGGGCGGCTTGGCGCGATAGCTCTTGCCGCCCGCCCGCACCGAGGCGGACAGTGGAACCGAGAGGCAGATCTCCGGCTGGTGCACGTCCACCGGTATTCCGAGCGCCGCCAGCCGACCGGCGATCACGTCGGCAGCGGCATTGACATCCTCGGGCCGCCAGCGCGGCATGGTGGAAAAGGTCTCCACCAGATCCCAGGGGTGATCGAGGCTGACAGCCTCCAGGAACCGGCGTTCGAGATCGGTGATGGGCACCCTTGGCACTCCCTTGCCCCGTTACGACAGCTGAACCGATGTTTCTCCCGATCGGGAGGAGCGTCAACCTCTTGCGGAATGAAAACGTTCCGATCTGCTGCTTTCTTGGTCTTTCTGAGCTGCACTCCTGTACCTCCAGGGTGGTTTCGCGCATGGCGGCGACGGGATGCCGGAAAATCGGGCAGAAAACCCAAACAGGGAGTTGAGCGTGACCGAAACACCGGTTTAGGCTTCGTCGATCCCGGGCGCGGCAGCGCGCCCCTCATCCTGGAGAATGCCGCCGTGACCGCTACCACGCTCTCGCGCCGCGCCTTGCTCGCCAGCTCCGCCCTTTCGCTGCTGCCCGCGCTCACCCCCCGCCTCGCCATGGCCGCCACGCCGGGCGACAAGATCCGCAAGCTCACGCTGCTCTCGGCCGCGCAGGCGAGCGATCCGCAGGAGTTCCAGGCGGCGCAGCTGATCGCCCAGTCCTGGCGCCAGCTTGGCCTCGATGTGGACGTGCGAGGCCTGCCGCGGCCCCAGCTTTCGGACGTCGTCTGGAACAACCGCACGAAGTGGGACATGACCATGTGGCGCATGGTCGGCCGCCCCGAGCGCAGCGACCCGGACGAGTTCACCTTCAACCTCTACAACCCGGCCACCATCGAGACCGGCTACAACTTCATCGCCTACAACAACCCGGACTTCCAGAAGATCGCCCAGGCGCAGCGCGCCGAGACCGACCGCGAGGCCCGGCGCAAGCTGCTCTACGAGGCGCAGGACGTCATCAACCGCGACCAGCCCTACCTCTTCCTGGTCTATCCGAAGAACGTTCTGGCCTATGACCAGAGCGTCTGGAAGCCGGAGAGCGTGGTGGAGCAGAGCGGCATCGGCATCCGCTGCTTCTGGACCTTTCTGCGCGCCGAGCCGGCGGGCGCCAAGCGCGACATGATCTGCAACGCCGCCGAATCGATGATCGCCATCAACCCGCTCTACATCAGCGGCGCCATCGACAGCTGGGTGACGGAGCTGGTCTGGGACCGGCTGATGCGCGTCGGCCCCGATGGGCTGCCGCAGCCCTGGGCGGCGGAGAAGGTCACGCAGGTGGACCCCACCACCATCGACGTGGTGCTGCGTGCCGGGCAGAAGTGGCATGACGGCAAGCCGGTGACGGTGGAGGACGTGGTGTTCTCCTTCGAGGCGCCGGCCACCAGCGACAAGTCGCCGATGTACAAGCCCTTCGTCGGCAACATCGCTTCCGTCAAGGCGACCGACGACCGCACCGTCCGCTTCGTGCTGAAGACGCCGAGCGCCGCCTTCACCACCTCCACCCTGGCCAAGATCAACCTGGTGCCGAAGCATGTCTGGGCGCCGATCCTGAAGGGCCTCGAGGGCAAGCCGGAAAACGCGGAAACGGTGCAGGAGGAGCAGCCAGTCGGTTCCGGCCCCTTCAAGGTGGCGCGCTTCAAGCTGAACGAGGAGATCGTGCTGGAGGCCAATCCCGACTACTGGGAGAAGCCGAAGATGGACCGCTGGATCCTGCGGATCATCACCAACACCGGCGCGGCGCTCGGCATGCTGCCGCGCGGCGAGCTCAACTTCCTCACCGACTACCGCGGCGACCCGAAGCTGCTGACCGACATGGCGAAGCAGAACCCCAACATCTCCGTGGTGGCGACTACCGACATGGGCTTCCGCTTTGTCGCGCCCAACGAGCGGCGCCAACCCTTCGACGACGCCCGCTTCCGCCGTGCGCTCTCGCTGGCCATCAACCGCCAGCTTATGGCCGCCGCCGCCTGGAACGGCTTCGCCACGCCCGCCAACTCCTTCGTCTCGCCCGCCCTGCCCTACTGGAGCAAGCCCGGCATCAACGACCTGAAGGCGGACATGAGCGAGGCCAAGAAGCTTCTGGAGGAGGCCGGCTATGTCGTGGTGCGCGGCAAGCTGCACTACCCCGAGGGGGTGAAGGAAACCCTGGACGCCTCCTGAGGCCCGCGCCATGCCCTACCTGATCCGCCGGCTGTTGCAGATGGCCTTCGTGCTCTGGGCCGTCGCCACCATCGTCTTCCTGATGTTCCGGCTGATGCCGGGCGACCCCAGCGCCGCCTTCATCGACCCGACCTTCACGGTGGAGCAGCAGCAGGCGGTCCGCGCGCAGTTCGGGCTCGACCGGCCGCTGCCGCAGCAGTACCTGATCTATCTCGGCAACCTGCTGCACGGCGAGTTCGGCCTCTCCTTCCGCCAGCGCCAGCCGGTGCTCGGCATGGTGCTGGAGGTGCTGCCGAACACGCTGCTGCTGACGCTGACGGCGCTGCTGATCGCCTATGCCTTCGGCACGCTGCTCGGTGCGCTGATGGCCTGGAAGCGCGGCGGCCGGTTCGAGGCGATCAGCGTGCCGCTGGTGCTGACCACGCGAGCGGCGCCGGAATTCTGGGTGGGCATGGTGATGCTGGCCATCTTCGCCTTCGGCCTGGGCTGGCTGCCCTCCGGCGGCGCCAACGTGGCGGGGGCGCAATACGCCTCCGAATGGGACCGCATCCTCTCCCTCGACTATCTCCGCCACCTGGCGCTGCCGGCGCTGACCTTGGCCATCTATCTCCAGGGGCTGCCGGCGCTGCTGATGCGCTCCTCCATGTTGGAGGTGATGCGGGAGGAGTTCGTCACCATGGCCCGGATGAAGGGGCTTCCCGAGCGCACCATCATGCTGCGGCATGCCGCGCGCAACGCCTTGCTGCCGCTGGTCACCGCCTTCGCGCTCGGCTTCGGCCAGTCGGTCGGCGGCAACGTGGTGGTGGAGAACGTGTTCAGCTGGCCCGGTCTCGGCCGGCTGCTGGCCGAGGCTATCGCCAACAGCGATTATCCCCTGGCGCAATGCGCCTTCCTGCTGATCGCCCTTGTTCTGGTGCTGATGAACTTCCTGGCCGACCTGCTCTACGGCCTGCTGGACCCGCGGGTGGCCCATGGACGTGGCTGAAGCCCGCGCGGCGCCAGCCGTCGCCGCCCTCCCCATCCGTCGCCGCCGCGGCGCCTGGGCTGCCTTCGCGCGGCACCTGCTGCGCGATCCCTATGCGCTCATCGGCATCTCCATCTACGCCATTTTCGTGGTCGTCGGCCTCACCGCTCCCTGGTTGGCGCCCTATGACCCCATGGAGATCCTGTTCACCGCGGATGGTGGCCTCGCCGCCTCTCTCCCGCCGAGCGCGGATCATTGGCTCGGCACCACCAATCTCGGGCGCGACATCGTCTCGCAGCTCGTGATGGGGACGCAGCCCTCGCTGATCGTGGGCCTCTCGGCGGCGGTTGCCGTGGCCAGCATCGGCACCGTCGTGGGCCTGCTCGCCGGATATTTCGGCGGCGCCGTGGATCAGGTGTTGATGCGCGTGACGGATATCGTGCTCGGCCTGCCCTTCCTGCCCTTCGTCATCGTCGTCACCGCGCTGCTGGGGCCGGAGCTGCAGAACATCGTTTTCGCCGTCGCGGTTCTGCTCTGGCCCAACGCGGCGCGCGTCATCCGCAGCCAGGTGCTCACACTTTCGCAGCGGCAGTTCGTCGAGGCGGCGCGCGTCACCGGCGCCGGCGAGTGGCGCATCCTCTTCGTGCATGTGGCGCCGAGCGTGCTGCCCTTCTCCGCGCTCTACGGCGCCTTCGCCGTGGGCTGGGCGATCCTGACCCAGGCCAGCATCGCCTTTCTCGGCTTCGGCGACAGCTCCGCGATTTCGTGGGGCACCATGCTGCAGGATGCCTATGCCTCCCAGGCCCTGGACCGCGGCCAGTACTTCTGGTTCCTGCCGGCCGGGTTCTGCATCGTGCTGGTGGTGCTGGCGGGCTTCCTGGTCAGCCGTGGCTACGAGGACCTGCTCTTCCCCAAGCTGAGGGACGACACGTGACGGAACTGCTCGCGGTGCGCGACCTCGCCGTCGCTTATGCCAACGGCGCGGTCCATGCGGTGGATGGCGCCAACCTTAGCGTCCGGCGCGGCGGCATGCTTGGCCTCGTCGGCGAATCCGGCTGCGGCAAGACCACGCTGGCGCGCGCGCTGATGGGCGTGCTGCCTGGCGGCGCCCGCATCACCCGCGGCGAGGCGCGGCTGGACGGCACCGACCTCGTTGCGCTTTCCCCCGCCGCGCGCCGTGCGCGCCTGTGGCGGGACCTCGCCTTCGTGCCGCAGACGGCGATGAGCGCGCTCGACCCCGTCTATCGCCTGCGCGACCAGATGCGCGAAGTGCTGTGCGATCGCGGCGGCCTCTCCCGCACCGCGGCCGATGCGCGCGCCGTCGAGCTGTTCGAAGCGGTCGGCCTGCACCCGAGCCGGCTCGCGGATTATCCGCACCAGTTCAGCGGCGGAATGCGCCAGCGCGCCGCCATCGCCCTCGCGCTGGCGCTGAAGCCCAAGCTCGTGATCGCCGACGAGCCGGTGACGGCGCTCGACGTCATCGTGCAGCGCCAGGTGCTGGACACCTTCCGCAGCCTGAGCACCGACCTCGGCCTGTCAGCCATCATCGTCACGCATGACATCAGCGTCGTCGCCTATCTCTGTGACCAGGTGGCGGTGATGTATGCCGGGCGGGTGGTCGAGCACGGCCCCGCCAACGCCGTGCTGGAGCAGCCATCCCACCCCTACACCATGGGCCTGATGAACGCCTTCCCCGACCTGGAAAGCGACGAGGCGGTGCTTGCACCCATCGAAGGTTCGCCGCCGCCGCTCTCCGATCCGCCGCCCGGCTGCCGCTTCGCTCCCCGCTGCCCCTTCGCGGAGGCGGTCTGCACGCGCGAGGTTCCCCCGGCGGTCGCGGTGACGCCCGACCACTGGGCCGCCTGCCACCGCACGCCGGAAGCCGCCGCGCTGCGGCCGCGGGCGCGCGATCCGCTCACCTGGCGCGGTGTCGCGGAGGCCACGGCATGAGCGCGGCGCCGGAACAGCCGCTGGTCGCCGCCTACGGGCTGGCCAAGCACTACCCGGTCGGCCGCAGCCTGCGGCAGGTGTTGCGCGGCGAGCGCCCGATCCTGCGCGCGGTGGATGGCGTGGATCTCGCCCTGCGCCCCGGCGAGAGCGTCGGGCTGGTCGGCGAGTCCGGCAGCGGAAAGACCACCATCGGCCGGCTGCTGCTGAAGCTGACGGAGCCCAGCGCTGGCCAGATCGCCTTCGCGGGCGAGGATCTCGGCCGCCTGGACCGCCGCGCGACGCTGCGCTTCCGCCAGCGCGCGCAGCTTGTGTTCCAGAACCCGTTCGACGCGCTGAACCCGCGCTTCAGCATCGGCCGCGCGCTGGCCGAGCCGCTTTCCAACACCGGTGTGCCCAGGGCCGAGCATGAGGCGCGCATGGCGGAGAGCCTGCGCCGCGTGCACCTTGGCGACCCCGCCCAAGTGCTGGAGAGGATGCCGCACCAGCTTTCCGGCGGCCAGTTGCAGCGCGTGGTGCTGGCGCGTGCCCTGGTGCTGCGCCCGCGCTTTCTGGTGGCGGACGAACCGGTCTCCATGCTCGACGTTTCCGTGCGCGCCGGCATTCTGAACCTGCTGCGGGAGCTGCGCGATACGCTTGGCCTGACGACGCTGGCCATCTCCCACGACCTCACCCTGGTGCGTTACGTCTGCGAGCGGACGCTGGTGATGTACCTGGGCAAGGTGGTGGAGGATGGGCCGACCGCGCAGGTGATCGCCAGGCCGGCGCATCCCTATACGCGCGCGCTGATCCGCGCCGTGCCGCGCCCGCATGTGGACCAGCCGCGCGACGCGCTGCCACTGCACGGCGCGCTTGGCGACGCCGCCAACCTCGCCAGCGGCTGCCGTCTGCGCAACCGCTGCCCCCATGCCTTCGACCGCTGCGCCGCCGAAACCCCGGCCCTCATTGAGATCGCCCCCAGCCACCGGGCGGCCTGCCACCTGCACACGGCCTGATGCAGAACCAGAAGAAAGAACGAGCCGAGGATGACGCCATGGACTACACGATCGCGGCGGTGGACCGCGCCCTCGCTTTGCTGGAGGCGGTGGCCGCCAATCCCGGCGCCGGGCTGAGCGAGCTGGCGCGGCTCACCGGCAGCACCAAGACGCTGGCCTTTCGCATGGCCTCCACGCTCGAGTCGCGTGGCTATCTGCTGAAGGACGACGAGACGCGCGGCTACACGCTTGGCCACAAGCCCCTGCTGCTGGCCGAGAAGATGCAGCACCAGATGCCGCTGCTGCGCGTCGCCAACCCTGTGCTGGACGAGCTGGTGGCGCGCACGCGCGAGAATGTCTCGCTGCTGGTGCGGGACAGGCTGCAATCCGTCTGCATCGGCATCCGGCAGTCGCCGCAGCCGATCCGACTCTATGCCGAGCTGGGGCGGCAGGGGCCGCTGCATGTCGGCGGCGGACCGAAGCTGCTGCTGGCCTTCGCGCCGGAGGAGGTGCAGGCCACTGTCGCCGCAGCCCCGCTGGAGCGCTTCACGCCCGAGACCATCACCGACGGCGAGCGCCTGCGCGCAGTGCTGGAACGCATCCGTGCCCAGGGTTACAATGTCAGCCATGGCGACCAGGATGCCGGCGCCTTCTCCATCGCGGCACCGGTACGCGACCATCTCGGCCGTGTGGTGGCCTCGCTCTCCGTCGCCGGGCCGCAATCACGCCTGACCGACGACCTGGAGCGCCTTTACGTCCGCATGCTGCTGAACGCCGCCGGCGAAATTTCCGCCCGCCTGGGCTGGCGGGAGGCCGCCGCATGATTTCCTTTCCCGACCGGAGCACGCACCGATGAGCCACGCCAATACCCCGCCCTTCGTGGCCGAGGCGCTGCTGGAGGAGATCCGCGCCTGGGTCGAGGTTGAAAGCCCGACGACCGACGCCGCCGCCGTGGACCGCATGATGGACAAGGCCGCGGCCCACGCTGAGGCGGCCGGTGGCCGCATCACCCGCATCCCCGGACGTGACGGCTATGGCGGCCATCTGCTGGTCACCTCCCCCTGGGGCGAGGAGGACGAGCCCGGCATCCTGGTGCTCAGCCATCTGGACACGGTGCATGCCGTCGGCACGCTGGGCGGCCCCCTGCCCTTCAGGGTGGAGGGCGACAGCGCCTTCGGCCCCGGCATCTGCGACATGAAGGGCGGCGCGCTGATCGCGCTGGCGGCGCTGCGGCACCTGATCCGCAGCGGGCAGCGCACGCCACTGCCGGTGCGCCACCTCTTCGTCTCCGACGAGGAGGTCGGCAGCCACACCTCGCGCGAATACATCGAGCGGGAGGCGCGGCGGGCACGCTACGTGCTGGTGACCGAGCCGGCGCGCGAGGGCGGCCGCATCGTCACCGCGCGCAAGGGCACCGCGCGCTTCGACCTGAAGATCCGCGGCCAGGCCGCGCATTCCGGCGCCCGCCACGAGGACGGGCGCAGCGCGGTGAAGGAGCTGGCGCGGCAGATCCTCGACCTGGAGGCGATGACGGACTACGCAACCGGCGTGACGGTCAATGTCGGCCATATTGGCGGCGGCACGCGCGCCAACGTCGTGGCCGATTACGCCTGGGCCGAGATCGACATGCGCGTGCCCAACCAGGAGATCGGCAACCCCGCCATCGAGCGCGTGCTGGCCGTCAAGCCCTATGACCCGGACGTGACGCTGGAGATGACCGGCGGCCTCAACCGCCCGGGCTATGAGAAGGGCGACGCCATTGCCCGGCTCTTCGAGCACGCGCGCGGCCTCGCCGCCGAGATCGGCTTCGACCTCCAAGACCTGAAGACCGGCGGCGGCTCGGACGGCAACTTCACCGCCGCGCTCGGCGTGCCGACGCTGGACGGTCTCGGCGTGGACGGCAAGGGCGGCCACACGCATTACGAGCAGATCTACGTCTCCTCCCTGGTGCCGCGCGCGCGGCTGCTGCTGCGGCTGATGGAGACCCTGGCGTGACCGATTCCGCCCCGCCGGTGCGGCTCTGCGACCCGGTCACGCTGGAGATCGTGCGCGGCGCCATCCGCGCCGCCCAGGCGGAGATGGAGGCGCTGATCGAGCGCACCGCGATGTCCGCCTTCATCCGCGAGAAGAAGGACTTCTACACCGCCCTGTTCGACGCGGAGGGCGTCATGGCGGTGGGTTCTAACGTGCCGGTCTTCGGCGACATCTGCGGCCCCGTCTTCCGCAAGTTCGCGCCGGACACCATGCAGCCCGGCGACCTCTACTGGTACAACGACTGCTACGGCTCGCGCGGCGCGGTCAGCCACTCCAACGACCAGGTCTTCCTGGCGCCGGTCTTCCACGCGGGCCGGCGCGTCGCCTTTGTCATGGGCTGGGCGCATTTCGCCGATATCGGCGGGCTGCGTCCCGGCTCCATCTCGCCGGACGCCACCGACATCTTCCAGGAAGGCATCATCGTGCCGCCGACGAAGCTGATCGCGGCCGGCACGATCAACGAGGCGGCCCTCGACATCTTCTACCGCAACTCCCGCTTCCCGCGCGCCGCGCAGGGCGACACGCGGGCACTGATGGCGAGCGTCGAGCTTGGCGTCGCCCGCATGGCCGAGATCGCCGGCCGCTTCGGCGCCGATGTCCTGGCGGATGCGCTGCGCCAGCTCTTCGAGCGCACGCGGGAGACGGTGCGCGCGCGGCTGAAGCAGACCTTCCCCGTCGGCACCTGGCGCTTCACCGACCGGATCGACGGCGACGGCCATGGCTCCGGCCCGCTCCGCATCCGCTTCGCCCTGACCCGGACGCCGGACGACCGCTTCATCCTCGATGCGACGGAGACGGACGACCAGTCGGTCGGCCCGGTGAACTTCCTGATGAACCCGGACGTGCCGGGCATGGCGCTCGGGCTCTACTTCCTCGGGGGCGAGGCGACGCAAGTGGTCAATGCCGGCGGCCCGCGCGCCATCGACGAGGTGCGGCTGCGCGAGGGCTCGCTGGTGCAGCCGCGCTTTCCCGCGGCACTCGGCATGCGCGGCCTGACCATGATGCGCGTGCTGGCCGCGCTGAACGGGCTGGTTTCCGTGGCCGGCGGCGAGGCCCCGGCGGCGCATGCGGCCTATGTGATCATGCTGCTGCGCGGCACGGCGGGCGGCAAGCCCTTCCTGATGAGCGACGGCATCGGCGTCGGCTACGGCGCCCGCGCCTTCGCCGACGGCATCGACGCCGTCTATTTCGTCGCGCAGGAGAACTACCCCGTCGAATTCCTGGAGCAGGAATACCCGGTGCGGCTGACGCGCTACGGCATCCACCCCGACAGCGGCGGCCCCGGGCGCTGGCGCGGCGGCTGCGGCATCGTGCGCGAATACGAGGTGATGGCGGAGGAGGCCGTCATGGCCATTCGCATCGACGGTGTCGAGAACCCGCCCTGGGGCGCGGGGGGTGGCATGTCCGGCCGGCCCGGCCGCGTCACCGTCAATCCCGGCACGCCGGGCGAGCGCGTGCTGCGGCCGCTCTCGGACGGCAACCGGCTGGTGCGCGGCGACGTGCTGCGCATCGAGACCGGCGGCGGCGGCGGGCGCGGCAATCCCCACGACCGGCCGGCGGAGAGCGTCCTGGCCGACGTGCTGGGCGGCTTCGTCGGCGCCGAGGCAGCGGCACGCGACTACGGCGTCGCGGTGCGGAACGGCGCCGTGGACGCCACCGCCACCGAAGCCCTCCGGGCGGACCGTCCGGCGGCCAAGGAATTCCATCGCGGGAGCTACGCGCATGTCCTCGACTGACGCTCTGGCGCGGCCCCTCTCCATCGCGGTGGATATCGGCGGCACCTTCACCGACATCACCATCCAGGACGCCGCCAGCGGCCGCGCCTGGACCGCCAAGACCCCCTCCACCCCGCACGACCCCTCGGAGGCCTTCCTGACCGGCGTGCGTCTGGCGCTGGAGGCCGCCGAGGGCGCCGCCGCCGGGGTCGGCCGTGTGCTGCACGGCACCACTGTCGCCACCAACATGATCCTGGAGGGCAAGGGCGCCAAGGCGGCGCTGGTCACCACCGCCGGCTTCCGCCACGTGCTCGACATCGGCCGGCAGGACATCCCCCGCCGCGTCAACCTGCACGCCTGGGTGAAGCCCGAGCGTCCGGTGCCGCCCGCCCGCGTCTTCGAGGTGACGGAGCGCGTCTCCGCCCAGGGCGAGGTGCTGGTGCCGCTGGACGAGGCCTCGGTGCGCGCCGCCGCCGAGGCCTGCCGCGCCGCCGGGGTCTCCGCCGTCGCCGTCTGCCTGCTGCACGCCTTCACCGCGCCGGAGCATGAGCGGCGCGTCGCGGAGATGCTGCGGGCGGCGCTGCCCGGCATCGCCGTCACCGCCTCCTCCGACGTGCTGCCGGTCGTGCGGGAGTACGAGCGCTCGCTGGCCACCATCCTGAACGCGCAGGTGATGCCGGCCGTCTCCACCTACGTCCAGCGGCTGGAACGGCGGCTGCAGGGCGAGGGCGTCGCGGCGCCGCTGCTGCTGATGAAGAGCAACGGCGGCGTCGCCGGCGCCACCGCCATCCGCCGCGCCCCCGCCGTCACCGCGCTCTCCGGCCCGGCGGCCGGGGTGGTGGGCGCGCGCGCCATCGCCGCCGCCGCCGGCTTCCCCGACATCATCACCGTCGACATCGGCGGCACCAGCGCCGACATCTGCCTGATGAAGGGCGGCGAGATCCGCCTGACCCAGACCGGCCATATCGGCGACTGGCCGCTGCCCCTGCCGATGGTGGACATGGTCACGATCGGCGCCGGCGGCGGCTCGCTGGCCCGCGTCACGCCAGCGGGCGCGCTGGCGGTCGGCCCGGAAAGCGCCGGCGCCGTGCCGGGCCCGGCCTGCTACGGGCGCGGCGGCACCCACGCCACCGTCACCGACGCGCATGTGGCGCTCGGCCACCTGCCGCCCCGCCTGCTCGGCGGCCGCATGACGCTGGACGTCGCCGCCGCGCGGCAGGCCGTGCAGGACAATGTCGCCGCCCCGCTCGGCCTCGACCTGCACGCCGCCGCGCGCGGCATCCTGGCCATCGCGGATTCCAACATGGTCGGCGCGGTGCGCGTCGTCTCGGTGGAGCGCGGGCACGACCCCCGCGACTTCGCCCTGGTGCCCTTCGGCGGCGCCGGGCCGCTGCATGGCTGCGCCCTGGCCGACCTGCTCGGCATCCGCACCGTTCTGGTGCCGCCCTCCCCGGGCGTGCTCTGCGCCCAGGGCCTGCTCGCCGCCGACCTCAAGGCCGAGTTCAGCCGCAGCCTTTCCGACGCCACGCCGGAGGCGGTGGAGGCCGGCTATGCCGCCTTGGAAGAGGAAGCCGCCGCCTGGTTCGCGGAGGAGCAGGTGCCCCCCGCCCGCCGAGAAACCCGCCGCGTGGCGCTGATGCGCTATGCCGGCCAGGGCGGCGAACTGGCCGTGGCCTGGCCCGGCGACATGGACGCCGCCGCCACCGCCTTCGCCGCGCGGCACAAGGCGCTCTACGGCTTCGACCTGCCGGAGGGCACGGTGGAGCTGGTCACGCTGCGGCTGGAGGCGGTGGGCCAGCTCAGCGGCAGCATCACCGCCCCGCTTCCACCCGGGCGCGGCGCCGAACCCATCGGCCACCATACCGTGCATTTCGCCGGCGGCACGCAGGAGGCGGCGCTCTACGACCGTGCCGCCCTCCGCGCCGGCGACCGCTTCGCCGGCCCCGCCATCGTCACCCAACTCGACGCCACGACCCTGGTGCCGCCCGGCTGGGAGGCACGGATGGACGCCTCCGGTGCCCTGGTGCTGCGCCGGCAGGAGAACGCCCGATGACCCGTGAAGCCGCCGTCGCCGCCGCCCGCGCCCTGCTGGAGGATGGCCCCTACCTGGAGGTGATGGCCCGCCGCGTCGCCATCCCCACCGCCAGCCAGGACCCGGCGAGCGCGCCGCACCTCCTCGCCTATCTGGCCGAGGAAATCCTGCCGGACCTGGAGCGCCAGGGCTTCACCGGCCGGATCTTCGAGAACCCGACCGGCAAGGGCGGCCCATTCCTGATCGCCCGCCGCATCGAGGACCCTTCCCTCCCGACGCTGCTGACCTACGGCCATGGCGACACCGTGCTGGGCCTGGATGCCGGCTGGGAGGAGGTCCTCGCCCCCTGGGTGCTGACCCGGCGCGGCGAGCGGATCTACGGCCGCGGCATCGTCGACAACAAGGGCCAGCACACCGGCAACCTGATGGCCATGGAGGCGGTGCGCCAGCAGCGCGGCGGCCGGCTCGGCTACAACGTCACCCTGCTGCTGGAGATGAGCGAGGAGGTCGGCTCCCCCGGCATCGAGGAGATCTGCCAGCAGCAGCGCGACCTGCTGAAGGCCGACGTGCTGATCGCCTCCGACGGCCCCCGCCTGGTGCCGGACGTGCCGACCCTCACCCTCGGCACGCGCGGCGCCCTCGGCTTCGACCTGCGCGTGAAGTACCGCGAGGGCGGGCACCATTCCGGCAACTGGGGCGGGCTGCTGGCCAATCCGGGCATCCGCCTCGCCCATGCCATCGCCAGCCTCGTCGGGCCGACCGGCGAGGTGCTGCTGCGCGACCTGGTGCCGGAGCGCATCCCCGACAACGTTCGCCGCGCCCTGGCCGATTGCCGGGTGGATGGCGGCAGCGACGGGCCGGAGATCAACGCCTGGTGGGGCGAGCCCGGCCTTTCCGCCGCCGAGAAGGTCTTTGGCTGGAACACCTTCGAGGTGCTGGCCTATTCCACCGGCAACCCTTCCGCGCCGGTCAACGCCGTGCCGCCGGAGGCCTTCGCGCGCTGCCAGATCCGCTACACCGTGGACCGCGACGTGGAGACCTTCCTCCCCGCCATCCGCCGCCACCTGGACGCGCAGGGCTTCACCGACGTCGCCGTGCAGCCGGTGAAGGCGGGCGCCGAGTGGAAGGCGACCCGCATGGACCCGGACGGCCCCTGGCCCCGCCTGGTGGCGGAGAGCGTCCGCCGCACCACGGGCAAGGCACCGATGATCGTGCCGAATGCCGGCGGCTCCCTGCCGAACGACAGCTTCGCGGTGACGCTCGGCCTGCCCACCATCTACATCCCGCATTCCTACAGCGGCTGCTCGCAGCACGCGCCGAACGAGCACGCCCTCTACCCGCTGGTGCGGGAGGGGCTGGAGATCGCCGCCGGGGTCTTCTGGGACCTGGGCGAGATGCCCTGGCCCGGCCGATGACGCCGCCCATGGAGCCGGCCATGCATCTGGGGGCCTTCTTCTTCACCCCCGGAAGCCACTCGGCCGGCTGGCGCCACCCCGAGGCCGTGCCGGAAACCGACATGTCCTTCGCGCACTACGTCGCGATGGCGCAGGCCGCCGAGCGCGGCAAGCTCGATTGCATCTTCTTCCAGGACACGGCGGCGGTGAACGGCAGCGCCGCCCTGCATGGCGGCAGCCCCTGGCGCCCGACCGCCGCGCGGCAGGTCTTCCCCGAGCCGGCGACGCTGATCGCAGCCCTGGCGCCAGTGACCTCCCGTATCGGGCTGGTGGCCACCGCCACCACCACCTATGGCGACCCCTATACCCTGGCGCGCCGCTTCGGCACGGTGGACCATCTCAGCGGCGGGCGGGCCGGCTGGAACCTCGTCACCTCGCAGATCGAGGACGAGGCCGGCAATTTCGGTTTCGACCGCCACCCCGACCACGCCGAACGCTATGAGCGCGCCGAGGAGTTCTTCGACGTTGCCACGGGGCTATGGGACAGCTTCGACGAAGGCGCCTTCCCGCGCGACAAGCAGACCGGCCAGTTCCTGGACCCCGCCAGGGGGCACATCCTGAACCATGCCGGCAAGCACTTCCGGGTGCGCGGCCCGCTGAACCTGCCCCGCTGCCCGCAGGGCCGCCCGGTGATCGCCCAGGCCGGCTCCTCCGGCCCCGGCAGGCAGCTCGCCTCCCGCGTCGCCGACATGATCTTCACCGCGCAGAGCGACCTGGCCGAGGCGCAGGCCTTCTACCGCGACGTGAAGGCGCGCGCCGCCGCCCATGGCCGCGACCCCGCGCATGTGAAGATCATGCCCGGCCTGCTGATCGTCACCGGCCCGACCGAGGAGGCCGCGCAGGCGCATTACCGCTCGCTGGAGGCGCTGGTGGACGACGAGACGGCGGTGAACCTGCTCTCCCGCCTCTGCGGCGACCTCGACATCCGGCAGTTCCCGCTGGACGGCCCGCTGCCCGACCTGCCGCCGAGCAACGCGGCGCGCGCGCGGCAGGAGCACCTCGTCGCCAAGGCCCGGCGCGAGAACCTGACTGTCCGGCAGGTGGCGCGCTACCTTGGCGCCTCGCTCGGACACCACCTGCTGGTGGGCGCGCCGCCGAAGGTGGCGGACGTCATGGAGGAATGGCTGCGCGCCGGCGCCTGCGACGGCTTCATGCTGCTCTTTCCCTACTACCCGAAGCCGCTGGAGGACATCGTGGAACACATTGTGCCGGAGTTGCAGCGGCGCGGCCTGTTCCGCACCGACTACGCCGGCACGACGCTGCGGGACCACCTCGGCATCCCGGTGCCGCCCAGCCGCTACGCGACCTGAGGCTGGCTCGGCACGCCGGAAGCCCGGGAGGCCTCGCCTCCCGGAACCGGACCTACTTCGCCGGCCTGATGGTGTCGACGAAGGTGAAGGAGTCGGCACGCGGCGTCAGCGTCAGGTCGCGGCGCAGGCCCCAGATCGCCTTGGTGAAATAGACCGGCACCACCGGCGTGTCCCCGATGGCGACATGCGTCGCCTCGCGCACCAGCGCGGCGCGCTTCGCCTCGTCCGGCTCCACCATCGCCGACTCGATCATGGCGTCGAGCTTCGGGTTCGAATAGCCGGTGTAGTTGTTGCCGCCGCGCCCGCGGTCGCGGTCCTGCGTCTGCACCAGCGAGGTGAGCGCCGAGGTGGCCAGCCCGTTCGGCGCACCATAGCCGAGCATGAAGGCGGGCACATCCGGCAACCCGTTGGGTCCGGCCGAACGGCGGCGGAACAGGATGGAGATCGGCACCGTCTCCACCTGCGTCTTGATGCCCACGGCGCCCAGCATCTGCCCCAGCGCCTGGCAGACGCGCGCATCGCCGGGATAGCGGTCGTTTGAGCAGGCCAGCGTGATGTTGAAGCCCTTCGGATAGCCGGCCTCGGCCAGCAGCGCACGCGCCTTAGCCGGGTCGTAGGGCAGCGGCTTCAGCGCGGGGTCGTGGTTGTCGAGGCCTGGCGCCATGAACTGGCCGGCCGGCTCCGCAGCGCCCTCCATGGCACGGTCGGCGATGCCGGCCCGGTTGATGGCGTAGCTCAGCGCATGCCGTACCCGGATGTCCTGAAACGGGTTCTTCGGCAGCGGCTTGCCATCGGCATCCGTCACGTAGGGCGACTGCGCGCGCCCCATCTCCAGCTGCAGGTACAGCATCATGATGGCGGTGGTGGAAAGGAGGTGCGCGTTGCTCGACGCTTCGATGCGCTGC
Organism: Teichococcus coralli; assembly: GCF_009829925.1. Classification (GTDB taxonomy): domain Bacteria; phylum Pseudomonadota; class Alphaproteobacteria; order Acetobacterales; family Acetobacteraceae; genus Pseudoroseomonas; species Pseudoroseomonas coralli. Next base: position 60,259 of record NZ_SNVJ01000014.1, on the reverse strand, counting down.
GTCAGGCCCGGCGGCACGGCGTCGATCACGTCGAGGTCGCCGGCCAGCAGCGAGGCGACGCGCGCGCTGTCGTTCGGCACGAAGCGGAACTGCACCTTGTCCCAATGCGGCTTGGCGCCCCAGTAGTCCGGGTTGCGCGTCAGCGTCACGCCCTGGCCCGGCGTCCATTCGCTCCAGCGGTAAGGGCCGGTGCCGATCGCCGCCTTGCCACGGAAGTCCTCCGGCGTGGCATCCCTGGTGGCGCGCGCGGAAACGATGCCGAAGGTGGCGATGCCGAAGGGCAGCTGCGGTGACGGGGCGCGCGTGCGCAGGATCACGGTGCGCGGCCCCTCCGCCTCGACCGAGACGATCTCGCGGATATCGGACTTGTAGGTCTGCGGTACCTCGGTCGCCATGTTGCGGGCGATGGTGGCGGCGACATCCTCCGGCGTCAGCGGCGAGCCGTCGTGGAACTTGACGCCTTCGCGCAGGGTGAACTCCCAGGTCGTCGGGTCGCGCATGCGCCAGGCGACGGCGAGGCCGGCCACCGGCTTCAGCGAGGCGTCCTGCAGCAGCAGCGGCTCGTAGATCTGCAGCGTGATGTTGCGGTTGGGCGAGTAGGAGCTGGCGGGGTCGGCGGTGTCGAGCGCGGCGCGCACGCCGACCCGGAGTTCCTGCGCAGTGGCGGCCGCATGGCCCGCCAGGGCGGAAGCTAACGCGGCGATGGCGGCAGCCACCGCGCGGAAGGAGATCCGTTTCATGTGCGGAAGACAACCATGCGGCTTCCTGCGCCACAAGCCGCCGCCACGGCGAAGGCGATCCACATGACGGTGAACCGGTGCCGCTTCCGTTTCTGAGGCCGGGGCGGCAATCCGGCATGGCAGCGGTGGGCGAACAGGCGATCGGGAGAGCCGGGGAAGCCTGCGGGCGGAGGGCGCCGAGGCGAAGCGGCCGCCTCATGGACATGGTTCCTCCTTCGGTCCTCTGCGGTGCCGCGATCAGATGATCGGCGTGCGCGCCTTCCGTTGCGCGACCGGCACCGCATCACAACCGATGATGCCTTCGGCCTCCAGCCGTTGCAGTTCTTCCGGCCGGAGGCCGAGCAGGCCCCCGAGCACGGCGGTGTTGTCCTGCCCCAGGGTCGGCGCCGGGCGGCGCACCGCATAGGGACCCTTCCCCGCCTCGCGGAACGGGGCCGAGGGCTGCTCGTGCCGGCCGATGAAGGGCCGCTCGGCGTCCTGCCAGAATCCGCGCGCGGCGAGGTGCGGGTCGCGCTTCAGGGCGCTCGGCCAGAGCACGGCGCCGGCCGCGACGCCCGCCGCCTGCAGCGCGGCCATCGCGGCTTCCGCGGTGCGTCCGGCCGTCCAGGTGGCGATCGCCTCCTCCAGCGCCCCCTCGCGGATCCGGCGGCCGGCGGCGGTGGCCAGCGCGGGGTCCTCCGCCAGGTCCGGCCGGCCGATGGCGCGCGCCAGCCTCGCCCAGGCCGCGTCATCCTGCGCCGCAACCACGGTCCAGCCTTCATCCCGGCAGGGGAAGGCACCGTGCGGCACCAGCTCCGGATGGCGGTTGCCGAGGCGCGGCCCGGCATCGCCCGTGACGGAGGCCGCGATGATCCAGGGCGCCGCCAGCGTGAACATGCATTCGACCTGCGCGAGGTCGATCTGCTGCCCCTCGCCGGTGCGCCGGCGGTGCAGCAGCGCCACCAGCAGGGCGGCGGCGGCGTTCAGCCCGCCGATCGGGTCGCCATAGGCGAGCTGGTTGGTGGTGGGCGGCCAGTCCGCCGCGCCGGAAACGGTGGGCAGGCCGGAGGCGTGCTCCAGCGTCGAGCCATAGGCGCGCGCGTCGCGCCAGGGCCCCTCCAGCCCGAAGGCGGGCATGGAGAGCATCACCAGGTCCGGCCGCTCGGCGGAGAGGGCGGCGTAATCGAGGCCGAGCTTCGGCAGCACCTCGCGGGCATAGTTCTCCACCACCGCGTCGGCGTCGCGCACCAGCCGCTTCAACAGCGCCTTGCCCTCCGGCCTGGTGAGGTCGAGCGTGATGCCGGCCTTGTTGCGGTTGAGCACGGCGAAGCGGACATCCTGCTCGTAGCGCCGCTCGGCGAAGAAGGCGGGGCGGGGATCCACGCCGCGCCACCAGTCCGGATACTGGCAGGCCTCCACCTTGATCACCTCGGCGCCGAGATCGGCAAGCTGGCGGGTGCAGAGCGGCCCGGCCCAGCCCATCGAGAGGTCCACGACGCGCAGCCCCGCGAGCGGCAGCGGCACCGGGCGCGGGGCGGCGGGGCCACGGGCCGGTGGTGCCGCCATCCCGTCATGCTCGCCGGCGCGCGGCGCCCGGCCGCCCGGCAGGGGCGGCGTGCGGGTCAGCCGCTGCGGCAGGGTCGGCCCTTCGAAACGCGCGTTGCCCCGCTCCACCGTGGCGAAAGCATCGCGGGCGCGGTGCGTCGGCGTTTGCAGCAGCGTCGCCATGTCCGGCACCACGGCGAAGGGGAGACGGCGGCGGATCGCCTCGGCAAACCATTCCTCCGCGCTGCGCCCGAGCAGGCGGGGGACGAACAGTGCCTCAAGCTCCTCCACATGGCGCAGCCGGTCCAGCCCGACGACGAAGCGCGGGTCATGCCCGATCTCGGGAATGCCGATCATTTCGCAGAAGCCGCGGAACTGCGCCGGTGTCACCACCGAGACACCCAGCCACCCCTCCTTGCAGCGATAGACGCCGAGCGGACAGGTGGGAGCGAAGCGGTTGACGCCATAGCGGCGCTCCACCTCCGGGTTGGTGACGCTCTGCGCCGCCTGGTACTCCGCCACGGCGATGTTGGCCTCATGAAGGCTGATCTCCAGCCGGCGCCCGGCGCCGGACCAGAGCGCGGCGGCCACCGCGTTGAAGGCGGCGAGCGCCGCCGTCACCGCCCCGGCGATGCCGCCGAGCAGCGAGGGCGGCCCTTCCGCCGGACCGGTGCAGGCGAAGACCCCGGCCAGGGCGCGCAGCACCGTGTCGGTCGCGGCGAAGTCGCGATAGGGGCCGCTGTCGCCGAAATCGGACAGCTCGGCTGCCACCAGATGCTGCAAGCCGATCCCGAGCGGCGCCGCCTCGCGCTCGTCGCGCGGCCTCGCATCGAGCAGCACGTCGCAGCCGGGGAGCAGTTGCCGTGCGCGCTCAAGCCCCGACGCGGCGGCAGTGTCGGCGGTGAGGCTGCGCTTGTTGGTGCTGAGCCAGGCAAACAAGGCGGATTCCCGGCCTTCGCCGGTTTCGACCAGCGGCGCCTGGCGGCGCAGGGGATCGCCGCCCGGCGGCTCCAGCTTCAGCACCTCCGCCCCGAAATCGGCGAACAGCTTGCCGACATAGGAGAGCGCAGTGCCGCCGCCCACCTCCAGCACGCGGATGGCGGCGAGCGGCAGGACGGCATGGGGCGGCCGGGGCATGGGCATTCTTCCTCTGGCCGCTGCCGCGGCCTATTTTGTGATTTGTGACAACTAAACTGCCCTCATTCCCGCGCGTCAACCATCAGGCGGCGCCTTCCGGTCAGGGCGCCGATGTTGATCTCCGGCAACCGCCGCAGCAGCACCTCGGCATAGACGCTGATGTCGCGCTGGATCGCCAGCCGCGCCAGGGCGCCGTCCCGCTCCCGCATGGCGCGGATGATCTCGTGGTGCGGATGCGCGTCCGGGTGGTGCAGGAAGCGCACCTGGCGCAGCCCGGCATGCAGGGGGCCGCATTGCAGCCACAGCCCCTCGATGATCCGCGTCAGCACCGGCATCCCGGACAGCGCGCAGATCCCCATGTGGAAGCGCTCGTTCTCCTCCAGCATGGGGATGCCGTCGCCGGCCAGCCGCGCCGCCGTCATGCGCGCGTGGATCTCCGCCAGCCGGTCGGCATCGGCCGGCCGGGCGCGTTCGGCGGCGCGCGCGGCGGCCTTGCCCTCCAGCTCGGCGCGAAGCTCGACGATCTCGCGGAAGCGCTCGTCGGACAGCACGGGCACCCGCACGGAGCGATGGTCGAACTGCTCCAGCGCGCCTTCGCTGACCAGCCGAGCCAGCGCGTCCCGCACCGGTGTCGAGCTGACCCCAAGCTCCTGCGCCAGGTCGCGCAGCTTCAGTTTTTCGCCCGGCCGGAAGCGGCTGCGCATCAGGTCGAGGCGCAGCCGCTGGTAAACTTTGGCGCCGACGCTTTCCGTGGTGATCGGCGCCGACGCGGCCGCAGGTCCGCTCATGCTCCCCTCCGTTTCGAAGGCCGCACGGTCGCTTGACACTCCCGCCCGCCTGCTATGATCTGTGACAACAAATTAAGACGCCGGGGGGAGACTATCATGGCCGAGGTGAAAATCGCCGCAGAGATCACCGCATCCGTCTGGCAGATTCAGGCCAAGCCCGGCGATCAGCTCGCCGAGGGTGATACGGTGATGCTGCTGGAGTCCATGAAGATGGAAATTCCCGTCGCCGCCCCGCGGGCCGGCCGCATCGCCGCCGTGCTGGTGGCGGAGGGCGACCAGGTCGAGGAAGGCCAGGCCGTCGCCCTGCTGGAGGCCTGAGGATGGAAGGCCCGGTCCTGATCGCCAACCGTGGCGAGATCGCCTGCCGCATCGCCGCCACCTGCCGGCGCATGGGCCTGCCCAGCATCGCCGTGTTTTCCGAGGCCGATGTCGCGGCCCTGCACGTCGCGGCGGCCGACCGGGCCGAGCCGATCGGGCCCGCTCATCCCCGCCAGTCCTATCTGTCCATCCCCGCCCTGCTGGAGGCCGCACGCCGCAGCGGCGCCCGCATGGTGCATCCCGGCTACGGCTTCCTCAGCGAGAATGCCGCCTTCGCCGAGGCCTGCGCGGAGGCGGGCCTGACCTTCATCGGCCCGCCCCCGGCGGCGATCCGCGCCATGGGGAGCAAGGCCGCGGCCAAGGCCGTGGCACGCCGCGCCGGCGTGGCGGCGGTGCCGGGTTATGACGACGAGGACCAGTCGGACGCCCGCCTGCTGGCGGCGGCACGGGGGATCGGCTTCCCCGTGCTGATCAAGGCCGTCGCAGGCGGCGGCGGGCGCGGCATGCGCAGCGCCGCCGGCGCGGACGAGTTCCCCGCCGCCCTCGCCGCCGCCCGGCGCGAGGCCACGGGCTTCGGCGACAGCCGCGTGCTGGTGGAGAAGCTGGTCCCGCGCGCACGGCATATCGAGGTGCAGATCCTGGCCGATGCGCAGGGCACGGTGCTGCACCTGGGCGAGCGCGACTGCAGCCTGCAGCGCCGCCACCAGAAGCTGGTCGAGGAATCCCCCGCCCCCGGCCTGGATGCAGCGCTGCGGGCGGAGCTCGGCCGCCGCGCCGTCGCCCTCGCGCGGGCGGTCGGCTATGTCGGTGCCGGCACGGTGGAGTTCGTGGCGGATGCCGGGGAGGCGCCGAGGGCGGAGCGCGTGTGGTTCATCGAAATGAACACCCGCCTGCAGGTCGAGCACCCCGTCACCGAGATGGTCGCGGGGCTGGACCTGGTGGAATGGCAGATCCGCATCGCCCGCGGCGAGGCGCTCCCCTGGACGCAGGAGGCCGTCCGGCTGGCTGGGCATGCCGTGGAGGCGCGGCTCTGCGCCGAGGATCCGGCCCGCAACTTCCTGCCCTCGCCGGGACGGCTGCAGAAACTGGTCCTGCCCGAGGCGGAACCAGGCCTGCGCATCGATGCCGGCGTGCGCGAGGGCGACACGCTCACCCCCTTCTACGACCCGATGATGGCCAAGATCATCGCGCATGCCCCCACCCGCGCCGAGGCCCTGGCGAAGCTGGCGGCGGCGCTCGATCGCTGCTCGGCCACGGGCGTGCGGCTCAACGCCGGCTTCCTCGCCGCCGCCTTGCGCAGTCCCGAGATGGCGGCGGGACAGGTGGATACGCATTTCCTCGACCGCGCCCGCGCCGGGCTGCTGGCCGTGACGGCCGCCTGAGCCGATGGACAGGAAGGTTCCGATGCCCGACACGATCCCCACCCCCGTCACCGACTGGCAGCCGGAACTCGACGAGCTGCGCCGGCGCGAGGCCATGGCGCGGGAGATGGGCGGCCCCGACAAGGTGCGCCGCCAGCACGACGGCGGCCGGCTCACCGTGCGCGAGCGAATGGACAAGCTGGCCGATCCCGGCAGCTTCCACGAGATCGGCGCCATCGCCGGCCGGGCGGCGTATGACGGGGCCGGCGAGCTGGAGCGGCTGACTCCGTCCAACTGCGTCTTCGGCCGGGCCACGCTGGATGCGCGCCCGGTGGTGCTGGTGGGGGACGACTTCACCGTGCGCGGCGGCTCGGCCGACGCCACCATCCGCGAGAAGCCGCTGATGGCGGAGCGGATGGCCAACGAGTTCCGCCTGCCGATCGTGCGCATCATCGAGGGCTCGGGCGGCGGCGGCTCGGTCAAGACCATCGAGACGACGGGGCGGGCCAACCTGCCGGGCGGCGTCGGCGGCACCGGCCTGTTCAACTACACGACGCTCAACCTCAGCGCGGTGCCGGTGGTGGGGCTGGGGCTCGGCTCGGTGGCCGGGCTGGGTGCGGCGCGCCTCGCCTCGACCCATTACTCCGTGATGACCAAGGAAACCGCCGCGATGTTCGTGGCCGGGCCGCCCGTTGTCGCCCGGCTCGGCCAGAACCTCGACAAGAAGGCGCTGGGCGGCTGGGAGATCCAGACCAGGAGCGGCGCCGTCGATCATGCGGTGGACAGCGAGGAGGAGGCCTTCGAATGCGCCCGCCGCTTCCTGTCCTACCTGCCCTCCTCGGTGCATGGCCTGCCGCCCGACCTGCCCTGCGACGACGATCCCGGGCGGCGCGAGGATTCCCTCTTCTCCATCGTCCCGCGCGACCGGCGCCGGGTCTACCAGATGCGGCGGATCATCGAGGCGGTGGTCGATCGCGGCAGCTTCTTCGAGCAAGGCCGGATGTTCGGGCGTTCGCTGATCACCGGCTTCGCCCGCTTCGGCGGCCGCGCCGTGGCGCTGATGGCCAGCGATCCGTACTTCTACGGCGGCTCCTGGACGGCCGACACCTGCCAGAAGGCCGTGCGCTTCCTCGACATGGCCGAGACCTTCCACCTGCCGGTCGTTTATCTGGTGGACTGCCCGGGCTTCATGATCGGCCTGGAGGCCGAGCGCGCGGCCACCATCCGCCACGGCGTGCGCGCCATGGCGGCGATGAACCAGACCACGGTGCCCTGGTGCAGCATCATCATCCGCAACGCCTTCGGCGTCGCGGGCGCCGCGCACCAGCCGGCCGGGCGGCTTTCGCTGCGCTATGCCTGGCTTTCCGCGCGCTGGGGCTCGCTGCCGCTCGAAGGCGGCATCGAGGCCGCCTACCGGGCCGAGATCGAGGCCGCGCCCGACCCCGCGCAGAAGCTGCGCGAGATCGAGGACCGGCTGAACCAGCTCCGCTCGCCCTTCCGCACCGCCGAGACCTTCTGGGTGGAGGAGATCATTGATCCGCGCGAGACGCGGCGGCTGCTCTGCGACTTCGCACAGCTCGCCGCGCCCTTGCGGATGCCGCAGCCGGGGCGCCTGCAGATGCGGCCCTGATCCGCCGTCCCGGCGACAACGAAACAAGGGACCGCCCAGGGAATGGTGGCCCGGGAGGACGTCATGAGGAAGATCCTGGCGACCGCGGCCATTCTGGCCATGGCGCTCTGCCCGCCCCTGGCCCATGCCTTTCCGGACCACCCGCGGCGCATCATCGGCGGCTTCGCGCCGGGCGGCACAAGCGACATCGTCGCGCGGCTGGTCGCCGAGGCGGTGGCGCCCGCCTTCGAACAGCAGCCGGTGGTGGAGAACCGCACCGGCGCCAACCGCCACGATCGCCCAGGACTGGAAGCAGTGGCGCGAGGTGATCCGCGCCGGAGGCATCCGCGTTGAATAAGCAAGCCCGGATGGGCAGGGAGGAACCAAGATGTTGAAACGCGTGCTCGCTGCGGCCCTGGTGGCCTGCGCCGCTCTCGCTCCGCCCGCCCGGGCGCAGCTTCCCGACCGGACGCTGCGCATCATCGGCGGCTTCGCGCCTGGCGGGACCTCGGACCTGGTGGCACGGCTGGTCGCGAACGCCGTCGCGCCGCTCCTCGAACGCAACGTGGTGGTCGAGAACCGGACGGGCGCCAACGGATTCATCGCGGCGGAAGCCGTGGTGCGCGGCGATACGGACGGCTCGGTGCTGTTCCAGTGCCCCATGGGCACCATGACCATCAGCCCGGAGCTGCCTGGGCTGCCGATGCCCATCGACCCGCGCAAGGACCTGATCCCAGTCGCCAATGTCGCGTTGTCCAGCTACGGCGCCGTGGTGCGGGCGGGCGGGCCCTACAGCAGCATGGAGGACTTCCTGGCCGCGGCGCGGGCGAAGCCCGGCGGCCTGAGCTACGCCAGCGCCGGAATCGGCACCGCGCAGCACCTCTCGGGCGAGCGGTTGCAGCGGATGGCCGGCATCAAGCTGCTGCATGTCCCCTATCGCGGGGCGGCTCCGGCGGCGCTCGACATCATGGCCGGGCGCGCCGACTTCATGGTCACCAACCTCGGCGACGTCATCTCCCAGGTGCAGGGCGGCAAGCTCCGCCTCGTCGCGCTCGGGGACGCGTCCATGAAATCCGCTTTTCCCGAAGTCCCGCTGCTCTCGGGCGCCGTGCCGGGGCTGGAAATCGCCGGCTGGTTCGGGCTGTGCGGTCCGCGCGGCATGCCGGAGGCGGCCGTCAGCGCCTGGGCTGAGGCCACCAGACGGGCCTTGCAGGATGCCGCCCTGCAGAAGCAGCTCCGCGACAACGGCCTGACGCCCATGTTCGAAGGGCCTGAGGCGTTTGGCGCCCGCATGGCGCGGGACCGCAAGGCCTGGGGAGAGGTGATCGCCGCCGCCGGCGTGCGCGTGGATTAGGCCAGGCCATGAGGACGGGGTGGAGGGGCATGGCCGAGGCGACCAGCCTGCGCCGGAACGGCTTCGCCGGACCGGGTTCAGAGATCGATGCCGCCGCCCCGCGCCATCACAGCACGCTGGAAAGGGTTCGGCGCACGGCGCGGCGCCAGCCCTGATAAGCCGCCTCGCGGGCCTCGGCAGGCATGGCGGGAAGGAAGCGCCGCTGCAGTTGCCAGTGCCGGGCGAAGCCTTCCGGCTCCGGGCATAGCCCGGCCTGCAGCCCGGCGAGATAGGCGGCGCCGAGCGCGGTGGTTTCCTGCAGCACCGGCCGGTCCACCGGCGCCCCCAGGATGTCGGCCAGGAACTGCATGGTCCAGTCCGACGCCACCATGCCCCCATCGACCCGCAGCACCGCCTCGCCGGCCTCGGTCAGGCCCGCCATGTCGGACTGCATGGCCGTGATCAGGTCGCACGTCTGGTAGCCGACGCTTTCCAGCGCGGCACGCGCGAAGTCGGCCGGGCCGGAGGCGCGGGTCAGCCCGTAGATGGCGCCGCGCGCCTCGGAATCCCAATGCGGCACGCCGAGCCCGACAAAGGCCGGCACCAGGTAGAGCCGCGCCGCGGGGTCGGAGCGCGCCGCCAGCGCGCCGCTCTCGGCGGCGTCGCGGATCAGCCGCAGCCCGTCGCGCAGCCACTGCACCGCGGCGCCCGCGACGAAGATGGCGCCCTCCAGCGCATAGGTGCGGCGGCCGCCGAGCTGGTAGGCGATGGTGGTCAAGAGCCGGTGCCGCGAGGCCACCAGCCGCTCCCCCGTGTTCACCAGGGCGAAGCAGCCGGTGCCATAGGTGGCCTTCACCATGCCCGGGCGGAGGCAGGCCTGCCCCAGCGTCGCCGCCTGCTGGTCGCCGGCGATGCCCAGCACCGGAACCCTCCCGCCCAGCACGCCGGTGGTGCCGAACTCGGCGGCGCAGTCGCGCACCTCCGGCAGCATGGAGATCGGCACGCGGAACAGCTCGCAAAGCCCGGCATCCCACCGGCCCTGGCGGATGTCGAACAGCAGCGTGCGGGCCGCATTGGTGGCGTCGGTGGCATGCACCCGGCCTTCGGTCAGGCGCCACAGCAGGAAACTGTCCACCGTGCCGAAGGCCAGCTCGCCGCGCGCCGCCGCCTCGCGCGCGCCGGGCACCGCGTCCAGCATCCAAGCGATCTTGGTGGCGGAGAAATAGGGGTCGATCAGCAGGCCCGTCACCTCCGCCACCCGCGCCGCATGGCCCGCCTCGCGCAGCGCCGCGCAGGCCCCGGCGGTGCGGCGGTCCTGCCAGACGATGGCCCGGTGGATCGGCCGCCCGCTGCGGCGGTCCCAGACCAGCGCCGTCTCCCGCTGGTTGGCGATGCCGATGCCCGCGATGTCGGCCGGCCGCAGCCCCGCCCTGGCAAGCGCCTCCCGCATCACCGCGAGGGAGCTTTCCCACAGATCCTCCGGCGCGTGCTCCACCCAGCCCGAGGCCGGGAAGTGCTGCGCGAACTCGCGCTGCGCCGTGGCGACCGGCACCAGCTCCGGCGTGCGGTAGAGGATGGCGCGGGTGGAGGTGGTGCCCTGGTCGAGGGCGAGCACATGGCCGTTGGCAGGCATGGGGAGGTCCCTGGCGAAAGAGGCGACGGGGGAGGCGCATGCCGCCCCCGTCCGGTCAGGTCAGGCGCGCTTCGGCGGGGTGGCCGGCCAGGAGCGGATCAGCATGTCGTAGTCCACCGTCTCGCCCTGCGGCTTCTCATTCGCCAGCTTGCGCTGGGGCGCGATGTTGCCGTCCTTCTGCGCCTGGTCGTACCAGTGCTCGGCGCTGGTCTTCGGGTTGAGCTTGGGGCCGCAGTCGCCCTGCACCTTGGAGCGCTCCAGCCGCTCCATGACGCTGTCCTGCGCCGCGGCCAGCGCGTCCATCGCCGCCTGCGGCGTCTTGGCGCCGGCGGAAGCATCGCCGATGTTCTGCCACCAGAGCTGCGCCAGGCGCGGATAGTCGGGAATGTTGACGCCCGTCGGCGTCCACTGCACGCGCGCCGGGGAGCGGTAGAACTCGATCAGGCCACCCAGCAGCGGTGCCCGCTCGCTGAAGGAGTTGTGCCAGATGTCGCTCTCCCGGATGAAGGTGAGGCCGACATGGCTCTTCTTCAGGCTGGTGGCCTTGGAGACGCAGAACTGCGCGTAGAGCCAGGCGGCGCGACGGCGGTCCACCGGCGTGGACTTCAGCAGCGTCCAGGAACCGGCATCCTGGTAGCCGAGCTTCATGCCCTCCTTCCAGTAGGCGCCGTGCGGCGAGGGCGCCATGCGCCATTTCGGCGTCCCGTCGGCGTTCACCACCGGCAGGCCGGGCTTCACCATGTCGGCGGTGAAGGCGGTGTACCAGAAGACCTGCTGCGCGATGTTGCCCTGTGCCGGAACCGGGCCGGATTCCGAGAAGGTCATGCCCGCGGCCTCGGGCGGTGCGTATTTCTTCAGCCACTCGACATACTTGCTCACCGCATAGACGGCGGCCGGGCCGTTGGTGTCGCCGCCGCGCTCGACCGAGGAGCCGGTCGGGCGGCAGCCTTCCATGCGCACGCCCCACTCGTCCACCGGCTTGCCGTTGGGAATGCCGCGATCGCCATTACCGGCCATGGAGAGCCAGGCATCGGTGAAGCGCCAGCCGAGCGAGGGATCCTTCTTGCCATAGTCCATGTGGCCATAGACCTTGATGCCGTCGATCTCCTTCACCGTGTTGGTGAAGAATTCGGCGATGTCCTCATAGGCCGACCAGTTCACCGGCACGCCCAGCTCGTAGCCGAACTGCTTGCGGAAGGCCTCCTTGATGGCCGGGCGGGTGAACCAGTCGTAGCGGAACCAATAGAGGTTGGCGAACTGCTGGTCCGGCAGCTGATAGAGCTTGCCGTCCGGCGCGGTGCAGAAGCTGCGGCCGATGAAGTCCTCCACGTCGAGGGTTGGCAGGGTCTGCTCCTTGCCCTCGCCTGCCATCCAGTCGGTCAGCGGCACCGCCTGCTGGTAGCGGAAATGCGTGCCGATCAGGTCGCTGTCATTCACCCAGGCGTCGTAGAGGTTGCGGCCCGACTGCATCTGGGTCTGGATCTTCTCGACCACGTCGCCCTCCTGCAGCAGGTCGTGCCGCAGGTTAATGCCGGTGATCTCGGAGAAGGCCTTCGCCAGCGTGCGCGCCTCGTATTCATGCGTGGTGATGGTTTCGGAGACGACGTTGATCTCCTGGCCGCGATAGGGCGCCGCGGCCTTCGCGAACCAACCCATCTCCTGCATCTGCTGATCGGGCGTCAGGGTGGAGGGCCGGAACTCCTGCTCCACCCAGCGCCGGGCCGTGTCCATGCCCTGCGCCAGGCTGTGGCGGGGCATGAGGATCGCGGGAGCGGCAAGGATCGCGGCGCCGCCGAAGAGGACGCCGCGCCGGCCAAGATTGGCTTCATTCACGTTCATTTCCTCCGTCGTGCTTGGCGCCCGGAACCCCGGCGGGCGCGCCCGGTTCAGGCCCAGCGGAACATCGCCGCGCCGAAAAGCAGCGAAAGCAGGCTGGCGCCCCAGAGCGGCGCCTCGCCCGCCAGCGCCAGCCAGCCCAGATGAATGAAGGCGGCGCCGAGCAGCGTCAGGAAGAGCCGGTCGCCGCGCGTGGTGGGCAGGCGCAGGATGCCGATGCGCTCGGTCTCGGGCCAGCGGAGGGCGAGCAGCGTCATCACCAGCAGCACCGCCAGGAAAAGGCCGAAGAACAGGGCCGAGGGCCAGGTCCAGGCCATCCAGGAAAGGTCCATGGCGATGCCCCCCTCACACGCGGCCGAGCGCGAAGCCGCGCGCGATGTGGTTGCGGACGAACCAGATCACCACGGCGCCGGGAATGATGGTCAGCACGCCGGCGGCCGCCAGCAGGCCCCAGTCCATGCCCGCGGCCGAGACGGTGCGCGTCATGGTGGCGACAATGGGCTTGGCGTTCACCGTGGTCAGGGTTCGGGCCAGCAGCAGCTCGACCCAGGAGAACATGAAGCAGAAGAAGCCCGCCACGCCGACGCCGCCCGCCACCAGCGGCAGGAAGAGGCGGATGAAGAAGGCGGGAAAGGACCAGCCGTCGATCGCCGCCGTCTCGTCGATCTCGCGCGGCACGCCGGACATGAAGCCCTCCAGGATCCAGACGGCGAGCGGCACGTTGAAGACGCAGTGCGCCAGCGCCACGGCCCAGGGCGTGTCGAACAGGCCCACGGCGCTGTAGAGCTGGAAGAAGGGCAGCGCGAAGACCGCCGGCGGCGCCATGCGGTTGGACAGCAGCCAGAAGAACAGGTGCTTGTCGCCGAGAAAGCGGTAGCGGCTGAAGGCATAGGCCGCCGGCAGCGCGACGGCGAGCGAGATCGCCGTGTTCAGCAGCACGTATTTCAGGCTGTTGATGTAGCCGCCATACCAGGAGGGATCGGTGAAGATGCGGCGATAGTTGTCCAGCGTCGGCTCGCGCGGCCAGAGCGTCATGGCCGAGCTGATCTCCAGGTTGGTCTTGAAGCTCATGTTGACCAGCCAGTAGATCGGCACCAGCAGGAAAAGCAGGTAGAGGCCGAGCACGAGGCGCGGCAGCGCGGCCCGCAGCGCGCCCTCCCGCGCCGGCCTGTGGAGGGCGGGCAGCGCGGGCGCCGCCGCCATGGTGCGGGGACGGGCCTCGCTCATGACCGCTCCCCGACCGCTTCGCTCTGGCCACGCGTGGTGGTGGCGAAAAAGATCCAGCACACCGTCAGCACGATCAGGTTGTAGACGATCGACATGGCCGCCGCCTTGCCGAGGTCGAACTGGCCGAGCGCGATCTTCACCAGGTCGATGGAGAGGAAGGTGGTGGCGTTGCCCGGCCCGCCGCCGGTGACGACGAAGGGCTCGGTGTAGATCATGAAGCTGTCCATGAAGCGCAGCAGCACGGCGATGGTCAGCACGCGCTGGAGCTTCGGCAGCTGGATGGCGCGGAACACCGCCCAGGCGCCGGCGCCGTCCACCCGGGCGGCCTGGTAGTAGGCGTCGGGGATGGCGCGCAGCCCGGCATAGCAGAGCAGCACCACCAGCGAGGTCCAGTGCCAGACATCCATCAGCACCACGGTGATCCAGGCGTCCAGCGGGTCCTGCGCGTAGTTGTAGTCGATGCCGAGGCCGTTCAGCGCGGCGCCGAGCAGGCCGATGTCGCCGCGGCCGAAGACCTGCCAGATGGTGCCGACCACGTTCCACGGGATCAGCAGCGGCAGGGCCAGCAGCACCAGCGAGGCGGCGACGCCCCAGCCGCGCCGGGGAAGGGTCAGCGCCACGCCGATGCCGAGCGGGACCTCGATCAGCAGGCAGAGCGCGCTGAACAGCAGCGTGCGCCACAACGCGCCGCGGAAGCGGCCGCCGAACTCCGTCGCGGGGTCGAGCAGGTCGCGGAACCAGCCGAGGCCGTTCCAGAAGAACACGTTGTTCCCAAACGTGTCCTGCAGGGAATAGTTGACCACCGTCATCACCGGGATCAGCGCCGAGAAGGCGACCAGCGCCACCACCGGCAGGACCAGCAGCCAGGCGCGTTGGTCGCGCGGCTTGCTCATGGCTCAGCCCTCCCCTTCCGCCAGCCAGCCATCGGCATAGACGTGCAGCCGCACCGCGTCGAAGGCGAGACGCGGCTCGGCCGGCACCGGCATGCCCTCCGGCAGGGTCGCCGCCAGCGGCATCCCCTCCACCTCCAGGCGGGCAATGCGGCGGCGGCCCAGATCCTCGACGCGGCGCAGCCGCGCAGGCAGCCCGCCCTCGCGCACCACCGTCGCGAATTCCGGCCGGATGCCCAGCTCCACCTTGCCCCGCAGCGGCGGATAGGCGCGCGGCAGGGCGAGGCGCTGCCCGCTCGGCAACACCGCCTCCCGCCCCTCCACCGCGCAGGAGAGGAAGTTCATTCCCGGGCTGCCGATGAAATGGCCGACGAAGCTGTGCGCGGGATGCTCGAACAGCGCCTCCGGCGAGCCGACCTGCACCACCTCGCCCTCCGACATGACCACGACGCGGTCGGCGAAGGTCAGCGCCTCCGTCTGGTCGTGGGTGACGTAGATCATGGTGGTGGGCACCTGCCGGTGCAGCTCCTTCAGCCGCGCGCGCAGCTCCCACTTCAGGTGCGGGTCGATCACGGTGAGCGGCTCGTCGAACAGGATGGCGGCGACGTCGTCGCGCACCAGGCCGCGGCCGAGCGAGATCTTCTGCTTCTCGTCGGCGCCGAGGTTGCGGGCGCGGCGGTCGAGCCGCGCGGCGAGGCCGAGCAGTCCGGCGACATGCTCCACCCGCGCCCGCGCGGCGGCGGCCGGCACGCCGCGGTTGCGCAGCGGGAAGGCCAGGTTCTCGCGCACCGTCATGGTGTCGTAGACCACCGGGAACTGGAACACCTGCGCCACGTTGCGCCGCTCGGTGGGCAGGCCGGTGACGTCCCTGCCGTCGAACAGCACGCGCCCCTCGCTCGGGTGCAGCAGGCCGGAGACGATGTTCAGCAGCGTGGTCTTGCCGCAGCCGGAAGGGCCGAGCAGCGCATAGGCGCCGGCATGCTCCCAGACCATGTCCATCGGCTTCAGCGCGTGGCCGGCAGCGCCGGGATAGGCATGCGCCAGGGCCTCGAAGGCGATGCGGGCCATCAGGCGGCCTCCACCAGGTCGGGCGTCGCCGACAGCCTGCCCCGGGCGTCGAAGAGCAGCACCCGCTGCGGATCGAAATAGACCGTCACTGCCGTGCCCGGCTCCGGCCGCCGCACGCCGGGCGCCAGCACCACCCAGGCCAGGTCGCCGATGTCGAGATGGACATAGCTCTCCGAGCCCGTCACCTCGGCGAGCCGCGCCCGCGCCGGCAGCGCCACCGCCCCGGGTAGCGGGTCGAGGGAAAGCTCATGGGCGCGGATGCCCAGCGTGAAGCGGCCGCTCTCCGGCAGACCGGGCGGCGCCGGCAGGGTGATGCCCGCGCCGAGATGCAGCCGCCCGCCCGAGAGTTCCGCCGGCGCCTCGTTCAGCGGCGGGTCGGAGAAGACGCGCGCCGTCGCCAGGTCGGCCGGGCGGCGGAACACCACCCCGGCGGGGCCGAACTGGGTCAGCCGGCCTTCCGAGAGGGTGGCCACCTGCCCGCCCAGCATCAGCGCCTCGGCCGGCTCGGTGGTGGCATAGACGAAGACGCTGCCGCTCTCGGCGAAGAGGCGGGGCAACTCCTCGCGCAGTTCCTCGCGCAGCTTGTAGTCCAGGTTGGCCAGCGGCTCGTCCATCAGCACCAGCGCCGCCCGCTTCACCAGGGCGCGGGCGATGGCGGTGCGCTGCTGCTGGCCGCCCGACAGCTCCGAGGGGCGGCGTGCCAGGAAGGGCTCCAGCCGCAGCAGCCGCGCGGCCTCGCGCACCCGCCGGCCGATCTCGTCGCGCGGGAGGCGGGCCACGCGCAGCGGCGAGGCGATGTTCTCGAAGACGCTGAGCGTGGGGTAGTTGATGAACTGCTGGTAGACCATGGCGACGCTGCGGCGGCGCGGCGGCAGGCCGGTCACGTCGCGCCCCTCGGCCAGGATGCGCCCGGCGCCGGGCCGGTCCAGCCCGGCCATCAGCCGCAGCAGCGTGGTCTTGCCCGCGCCCGTCGGGCCGAGCAGGACGTTGGGCTGGCCCGGCGCGAGGTCGAGCGTCACGGGGTGGAGCACGGCCCGGCCGCCCGCCGAGAGCCCGACGCCGCGCAGGGCGAGGCTCATTCCGCCGCCCTCCCCGCCGCCCTGGCCACCACCGGCCGCGCCCGCGCCATCCAGTCGGCGAGTGCCGCCTGCCCGGCGGCATCGATCCGCAGGCCGAGCTTGCTGCGGCGCCAGAGGATGTCGGCCGGCGCGCGCGCCCATTCCTCGCGCATCTGCCAGTCCACCTCGCGGGCGCTCAACCCGGCACCGAATTGCACGCCGAGATCGGCCTCGCTGCGCGCATCGCCCAGCATGGCGGCGGCGCGCGTGCCGTAGCGCCGCACCAGCCGGCGCGCCTGCGGGGGCGAGAGAAAGGGATAGGCGCCGCGCAGCGCCGCCGCGAGGTCGGCCGCGCCGTTCCAGGGGAAGTCGCCGCCGGGCAGCGCCGTGCTGGCGGTCCAGGGCATGCCCATGCCGGGGAAGAACGGCGCGAGCCGGGCCAGGGCGGCCTCGGCCAGCCGGCGATAGGTCGTGATCTTGCCGCCGAAGATCGACAAGAGCGGCGCCTCCCCCCTGTTTTGCTCGTCCAGTGCCAGGACGTAGTCGCGGGTCGCCGCCTGGGCGTCGCTCGCGCCGTCATCATAGAGGGGACGGATGCCGGCGTAACTCCAAACCACATCCGAAACGTTCACCGGCTGCCGGAAATAGGCGCTGACGGCCTGGCAGAGATAGGTGGTCTCCGCGGGGGAGATGGCGGGTGCCGCCGGGTCGCCGGAGACGTCCTCGTCGGTGGTGCCGATGAGGGTGAAGTCCTCCTCGTAGGGAATGGCGAAGCAGACGCGGCCATCGGCGTTCTGGAAGGTGTAGCAGCGGTCATGGCCGAAGAGGCGCCGGGTGACGATATGGCTGCCCTTGACCAGCCGCACACGCGCCGGCGCCTGCACCCCAGCGACCTCCGCCGCCACACGGGAGACCCAGGCCCCGGCGGCGTTCACCAGCACCCGCGCCGCCACTTCCCGCGTGGTGCCGCTGGCCTCGTCGCGCAACGTCGCCCGCCAGAGCCCCGCCTCCCGCCGCGCGGACAGGCAGCGCGTGCGGGTCAGCACCGTGGCGCCACGGTCGGCCGCATCGCGCGCGTTCAGCACGACGAGGCGCGCATCCTCCACCCAGCAGTCGGAATACTCGAAGCCGCGGCGAAACTCCGGGCGCAGCGGCGCGCCGGCCGGGTCGCGCCGCAGGTCCAGCGCCCGCGTCGGCGGCAGGAGGCGCCGCCCGCCGAGATGGTCATAGAGGAACAGGCCGAGCCGCAGCAGCGGCCAGGGCCGCAGCCCGGCATGGTGCGGCAGCACGAAGCGCAGGGGCCAGACGATGTGCGGCGCGGCGCGCAGCAGAACCTCCCGCTCCGCCAGGGCTTCCCGCACCAGGCGGAACTCGCGGTATTCCAGGTAGCGCAGCCCGCCATGGATCAGCTTGGTGGAGGCCGAGGAGGTGGCGCCGGCCAGGTCGCCCTGCTCGGCCAGGGTCACCGACAGGCCGCGCCCCGCCGCATCGCGCGCGATGCCGCAGCCGTTCACGCCCCCGCCGACGACGAGAAGATCCTGCACCCCGCTTTCCGGCATGCGCGGCACCCGCTGTTCCCTGACAGGAACGAAGCTTGAAACACGCGAACGAAAGTGACAAGTGAAAATTAACGCGCGAACCGCGCTTCAGGGAGTTTCGATTTCAGGCATTTCGGTTTCGTCGCCCTCCTCCCCGGCTTCTTCGCCCGGCCTGGCGATCTCCAGCCGCGTGCCGGCCTGCCGGCAGGCCTCGGCGAAGCGGGCGGGCGGCGGCCGGTCGGTCACCACGCAGTGCAACTGGGAGACGTGGCCGATGCGGACCGGGGCGGAACGCTCGAACTTGCCGGCATCGGCCACCAGGATGGGGTGCCGCGCATTGCCGAGAATGGCCCGGGAGACGCGAACTTCCCGGTAGTCGAAGTCGAGCAGGCTGCCATCCCCGTCCAGCGCCGAGGCGCCGACCACGGCGAAGTCGAGCTTGAACTGCGCGACAAGGTCCAGCGTCGCCTCGCCGGTGATGCCGCCGTCGGAGCGCCGCACCGGCCCGCCCGCCACCACCACCTCCACGCCCGCGCAGGGCAGCAGGATGGTGACGACATGGATGTTGTTGGTCACCACCAGGAGGTTGCGATGGCCGGCCAGGGCACGCGCCACCTCCTCCGTTGTCGTGCCGATGTTGATGAAGAGCGAGGAGCCGTCGGGGATCAGCGCGGCGCAGCGCGCGGCGATGCGGCGCTTGGCCTCATGCGCCAGTGCCCGCCTCGCGCCATAGCCGAGGTTCTCGACGCCGGAAGCCAGCGTCGCCCCGCCATGCAGCCGGGCCAGCAGCCGGTGCTCGCAAAGCAGGTTCAGGTCCTTGCGGATGGTCTGCGGGCTGACCTCGAAGCGACCGGCCAGGTCCTCGACCGTGACGCGTCCCGCTTCTCGCGCCAGGGCCAGGATCGCGCGCTGCCGTTCGGACAGGTCATCAAAGGAAAGGGTCATCGCGGAGGCACCATGCGCCGGAGCATCCGCCAAGGAAAGCCGCGCCACGCCCGTTGCGGAGGGGTGACGCATCGCGATGGGAGCCACCGAAAGCCAGGGTCCGACGACCAAGGGTGACGCGTTTCCCGCCCGCAGCCCTGGACGTGCAGGAAGTCACGGGACAGCACCTGGCAAAGCCTGCGGCGATGCTCTTCGGGTGATGCTGGCAACCACGGCCACGGCCACGCGGCAGGCGCCGCAGCGTGGAACAAGCACCCTGCGCTCCAAGGGGTGTGACACGCCGTCCCCAGGGATTGCGACAGGATTCTCTCCGGAGGATTCTCCCCGGAGTCTTCTCCCCGGAGTCTGGGGATAACACGTTCTCAGCGTGCCATTTGCAGGCTGATCGGCGCAAAGGCGGCGGCTTGCGCCAGATGCAGTTCCCCCTCCCGTGCGAGTTCGAGGGCGGCGACAAAGGTGCTGGCGAGGGCGGCGCGGCGCCTCAGGCGAGCTTGCGGCGCGATCTTCGAGATGCGGGGCAGAAAGCTCGTCAGCAGCCCGCTCTCCGGGTGTTCGGCCAACCGGCGGCGGAGCCAGACCAGCGCTTCCGGCACGCGCCACAGGTCGAGCGGCGGCGGAGGCGGCACCGGCGCCGCCCGCTGCGGTGCCGCCCGCCCCTCGAGCATGGCCAGCGTTGCCTCCCAGAAGGCCAGGATTGCCGCCGCTTGGGGCTGCGGAGGCCGCTCCGGATGGCCTCGCGCATGCATCTCCCGACCCAGTTGCGGTCGGGCGCCGAGCCAGGCCGCCGCGCGCCGCATCGCGGCGAGTTCCTGCCACTGCCCCAGCCGCCGGGTCGCGTCCATCTCCGCCTCGGCGGCTTCCGCCGCGCTGCGGGGCGCCAGCAGCTGCGACTTCAGCCGAACAAGCTCGGCCGCCAGCACCAGCCAGGCGCCGCGCTGCTCCAGCGGCACGCGCCCGGCGCTGGCTTCCCACGCCGCGACGAATTGCTCGGTCAGCGCAACAATGGAGAGCGGCGCCAGATCCAACCGTTGCCGGCGCACCAGCTCCAGCAGGAAGTCAAGCGGCCCCGCGAAGCCTTCCACCCGCAGCACCGGCGTGCGGCCGGCGAGCGCCTCCACCTCCCCCGGCCCGGCGACCGTCTCAGACATGCCGGGCCTTCTGCGGCCGCGCGAGGGGCGGCGCTTCGACGGCCTCGGTCTCGTAATGCGGCCGCAGGTCCAAAACCAGCTCCGGCCACAGCTGGCGGAGGCGGCGCAGCGCCGGCCAGGGCGACCAGTCGGCCGACCAGAACTCCACGGCCAGGCGGTCCGTGCGGGTGCGGCGGGCGTCCACCGGCGCCGGCAGGTGGCGTAGGTGACGCAACGCGCGGGTGGTGCCCCAGTGGCGCCAGAGCCACGCCTGCGCCGCCGGGTCCTCGGGACCGAGCGCCAGGATGTGGTTGGGAATGGGGTGGAGGCGGTGCAGATCGAAGGGGCAGCGGCGGTCCGTGCCGCCGCGGGACAGGGCGCGCGCGTGGTTGGCCGCCGCAGCGTCGCGCAGCCGCCGCGCCAGGATCTGCGCGCCCGCCAGGCTGATCGCCGGAGCCCCATCAGGCGTGGCGAGCAGCTGCAGGCGCCAATCCTCCTCCATCCGGTCGAGGTCGAGCACCCAGGGAATCACGCCCGGCCCCGCGGCGGCGGCACGGAAGCGCGCCATCTCGACGGCCGGCCCGCTGACGGTCAGCGTGTGGCGCAGCCAATCGGGATGCGGCAGCGCCAGCGGCGTCGGCGGGTTCAGAGATCGAGCAGCCGGGCGGGGCTGTCCTGGGTGATCTTCGCGCGGCGGCGATAGGCCTGCGTGGTGGCGAAGTCGGATTGCCGGGCGTGGTGCATCACCTGCTCGTCGCGCGCGCCGTTCAGATAGGCCTCGGTGATGAACCCGGCCCGCAGCCCGTGCGGAGAAAGCCGCTCGCTGGCGTGCACGGTCAGCCCGGCGATGGCGGCGCGGCGGCGCAGGATGCGCCAGACCCCCTGCGGGCTGAGCCGGTCCTCCATCGTGCCGGCGGCGGTGACGCGGCGGAACACCGCGCCGTAGTCGATGCGCGCCCGCCGCAACCACTGCTCCACCGCGCGCACCGGGCAGGTGAGCGGGTTGAGCCCGCGCGGGATGCCGAGCGTGGCCCCCTCCCCCTCCTGGTCGCGCTTGGAGCGCGGGATACGCAGTGTCAGCCCCTCGGTGGTGAAGCGCAGGTGCTCGCGGTCAACCGCGACCAGCTCCGAGCGGCGCAGCGCGCCGGCGAAGCCGAGCAGCAGCAGGGCGCGGTCGCGCTGGCCCGCCAGATCACTGCCGCAGGCGTTGAGCAACTGCTTGATCTCCGCCGAGGTCAGCGCCGCGGCCGGACGCACGGGCTTCGCGTGGCTGGCCAGGATGCCGCGCAGGGTGGCGCGGATGACGGGATGGCCGGGCTGCCAGGGCTGGCCGGCCTGCCGGTGGGCATGGGCGATCGCCGCCAGGCGGCGCTTCAGACCGGCGCGGCCGAGCTGTGGCGCCAGGCTGGCCAGGTGGCCGGCGATCACCACCGGCTCGGCCGGCAGGGGGACGACATCGCCGGCGGCGCACCAGGCGGTGAAGGCACGCCAGTCAGCGGCATAGGCACGACGGGTGTTCTCGGCCAGTGCCTTGCCGGCATAGCCGGCGGCGGCGGCCACGGCCGGGCCAAGCGGCCCAGCCAGCAGGGCCTGCACCTCGGGCGGCACGGCACCGGCGGCCAGCCGCGTCACCACGGCGGGGAGAGGCGAATCTTCCGGGAGGGCGGGAGGGTTCGGCGCAGCGTGGCTCATGCTTCCGCTTGTGCCACAACCTCGGCAAATCAGGCAACCGCCACCTTGCCGGTGCGTGAACACGCTAAGCCAGGGTTAGCGTGCCTGACGAGATGGACCGCCTTGCGCGCAAATGCGGATTGGCGGATGCGATCCGGCGCGCCTTGCCGACACCTGTTTGCGCCAGCACACCAGCCATCCCCCGCACCGCTGGACGGCGAAGTTCAATCCCGTCCTCGCCTTCAGTGCCTTCGAGGCTTTGGCTGACTGACGCGGTACCGCCGATTGCTGACGCCTCGCAGCATCGCTGCTCCGGAGCATGTCGGAGGCAGATCCCGCCGATACAGTAGTCGCAGACTCGGATGTCAGGAATCATCCAGGCAGGTTTCAGGGCTTCTCCCAATGGCCTGTTGCTGGAGCACGGTGCGACACTCGCGGCGCCAAGGAGGTAATCCCATGAAGCCGCTCAACTTGCTCTCCGCCGTTTCGGCCCTGGGCCTGATCGCAGGCTTGGCTGGCGTCAGCAACGCGCAGGATCTCCGCAAGGATGCGACCACCGCGACCAAGGCGGCCAACCAGAAGCTCCTCAGCGAACTGCCATTCGCGAACAAGTCGGACTTCGAGAATGCCCAGCGCGGCTTCATCGCCCCCTTGCCGCCGGGCACGATCAAGGGCCAGAGCGGGAGCACGATCTGGGATCCGCAGCAATACGCCTTCGTCAAGCTGGATGCTGCGGCGCCGGACACTGTCAATCCGAGCCTCTGGCGGCAGGCGCAGCTCATCAACTTGAGCGGCCTCTTCAAGGTGGCCGACGGCATCTATCAGATCCGCAATCTCGACCTGTCGAACATGACCATCATCGAGGGGCGGGAAGGCATCACCATCGTCGATCCGCTGGTTTCGGCTGAGACCGCCAAGGTTGGCCTCGACCTCTACTACGCCAACCGGGAACGCAAGCCGATCAAGGCGGTGATCTACACCCACAGCCATGTCGACCATTACGGCGGCGTCCGAGGGGTGGTGGACGAGGGCGACGTGACCTCCGGCAAGACCAAGATCTATGCTCCTGTCGGCTTTCTCGAGGCAGCGGTCTCGGAGAACGTCATGGCCGGCACCGCGATGAGCCGGCGGGCGAGCTACATGTACGGCAACCTGCTGCCGCCGGATGCCAAGGGCCAGGTCGGCGCGGGCCTCGGCACCACCACTTCGGCCGGCACCGTGACGCTGATCCCGCCGACCGACATCATTTCAAAGACCGGCGAGAAGAAGGTCATCGACGGCCTGACCTACGAGTTCCTGATGGCGCCCGGCTCTGAGGCGCCGGCTGAAATGCTGTGGTACATCGAGGAAATGAAGGCCATCTGCGCCGCCGAAGATGCGACCCACACGCTGCACAACACGTACTCCCTGCGCGGGGCGAAGATCCGCGACCCGCTGGCCTGGTCGAAGTACCTCAACGACGTGCTGGCGATGTGGGGTGACAAGGCGGAGGTGATGTTCGCCCAACATCACTGGCCGAGCTTCAACAACGCCGAGGTGGTCAAGCTCCTCAAGAACCAGCGGGATCTCTACCGCTACATCAACGACGAAACGCTGCGCATGGTGAACCGTGGCATGACCATGCGGGAGATCGCCGAAGCCTTCAAGATGCCCGACAGTCTAGCGAATATCTGGGCCAACCGCGGCTACTATGGTTCCATCTATCACAATGTCGCCGCGACATATGTCTTCTATCTCGGATGGTTCACCGGCAACCCGGCGACGCTGCACGAACTCCCCCCCGTCGAGGCCAGCAAGAACTACGTCGAGTTCATGGGCGGATCCGCGGCTGTTCTGGAGAAGGCGAAGCAGTCTTTCGACAAGGGCGATTATCGCTGGGTCGCCCAGGTGGTCAACCACGTGGTCTTCGCGGACCCGGGCAACAAGCAGGCCCGAGAGCTTGAGGCCGATGCGCTCGAGCAACTCGGCTACCAGTCCGAGTCAGGGCCGTGGCGCAACTTCTATCTCACGGGCGCCAAGGAGCTGCGTGAGGGGGTGACCAAGCTGCCAACCACCCAAACGGCAAGCCCGGACACCGTCAGGGCGATGACGCCCGAGATGTTCTTCGACTATCTCAGCGTCCGCGTGAACCGCACCAAGGCGGCCAACGCGGTGATGACGATGAACATGGATCTCGGCGGCTCAGGCGGGAAGTACCTGATCGAACTGGAGAACGGTGTTCTCAACCACACGCAGGACCGCCAGTCCGACAAGGCCGATGCGACGGTGACACTGACGCGGGACACCCTCAACAAGATCATTCTCCAGGAGACCAAGCTCGCGGATGCGGTTGGTGCCGGCGCCGTCAAGGTCAGCGGCAACCAAGCGAAGCTGGATGAGCTCGTGTCCTACCTCGATAACTTCGAGCTCTGGTTCGACGTCGCCACACCCTAGCGACACTCCTGAACCGGGTGATGGCGCCGGGCGCGTGGCCATCCGACGCCGCCTGAGGCCGGCCCTGCGATCGCTCGCGCAGGGCCGGCGCCATCGCCACCCGATCCGCGGCGCCGGTGTCTTGCAAGTCTTCGCCGGTTTCTTCTCAGGCGCGGCTTCCTGTTCCAGGGCACCCAGGCTGATGCGGGGCGCCCCGCCCGCAAGCCCAGGGGCAACGCGCCGCCCTGCGCCATCCGCCCTGGGACGGCATGAGGGCCTTTCCGTCACCGGCGCCGCCGCAGTATGGGGTGCGACATCCCTGCTGCTGGAGCGGAACTGTGTCGAGCAACTATGCCCTCAAGGAAGAGATCCGCGAGTACTGGAGCGCCCGCGCGGCCAGCTTCGATGCGGCCTTTGGCCACCGCATGCCGCCGGGAGCGGAACGCGACGCCTGGCAGCGCGAAATCGCCCGCCACCTGGGCTCCGCACCCCTGGAGGTGCTGGAGCTGGCCTGCGGCACCGGCGAGGTGACCGGTGCGTTGCGTCGGCTGGGGCATCGCGTCACCGGCCTGGACTTTTCCGAGGCCATGCTCAGCCTCGCCCGCGCCAAGCACTCCGGCGACCCCGGCACGCGCTTCATCCTGGCCGATGCCGAGTACACGCGCGAGGCACCGGACCGGTATGGCGCCATCGTCTGCCGGCACCTGGTCTGGACCCTGACGGAGCCGGAGGCGGCCTTGGCGGACTGGTTCCGGGTGCTGCGCCCGGGCGGCCATCTGCTCGTCTTCGACGGCAACTTCGCCGCCCCGCATGGCACGGCCGGCCGGCTGGCCCAGCACCTGCTGCGGCTGCTGGAGAGCAGCCAGGGCGGCGCGGCCGCGCCCCACAACCCGGAGATGGACCGACACGCCGCCATCATGCGGGAACTGCCCTTCTCCCAAGGCCTGACGCCGGAGGTTCTG
Organism: Teichococcus coralli; assembly: GCF_009829925.1. Taxonomy (GTDB): domain Bacteria; phylum Pseudomonadota; class Alphaproteobacteria; order Acetobacterales; family Acetobacteraceae; genus Pseudoroseomonas; species Pseudoroseomonas coralli. The sequence continues at coordinate 35,082 of NZ_SNVJ01000014.1, read as the reverse complement.
GAGCCCTTGCTCCGCCGGGCGGGCTTCACCGACCTCGCCTTCCATTCTCACGCCCCCATCGCGCGGGCGCAGCGGCGCGGTGCCGCCCTGCGGGACCGGCTACGCACGCTGCTCTACCGGCGCTTCGTGCTGCATGCCCGAAAGCCCGGCTGACCGGCCAGGTATTGCGAATGATTATCAACCCTATTATAGCCTTGCGGCGCGTCCGGCCGGCGCCCGGAATGGTCCGGTGACGGGGGCGCCTCATCGGGCGAGGTTCAACCATGCGCGTGGCACGACGCGGCCTTCTGGCGCTCTCCGCAGCGGCGCTGCTTCCCGGGCTGCCGGCCCGGGCGGCGGGGGCGGTGCAGGTCACTGATATTGCTGGCCGCAGCGTGACGGTGCGGGCGCCGGTGAACCGGATGATCCTCGGCGAGGGGCGGCAAACCTACGTCGTGGCCGCCCTGGACAGGGACGACCCCTTCCACCGCGTGGTCGGCTGGCGCGACGACTTCCGCAAGGCGGACCTTGACGGCTACACCCTCTACGAGACGCGATACCCGCAGATCGCCAGGCTGCCGGCCTTCGGCGGCTGGAAGGACGGCGCCTTCGACATCGAGCAGGTCATCGCGCTCCGCCCCGACGTGGTGGTGATGAACCTGGAATCGAAGGTGGCGATCGACGATGGCGGCCTGATCGGCAAGCTGGACCGGATGGGCATCCCGGTCGTGTTCATCGACTTCCGCGAGAAGCCCTTCGAGCATGCCGAGCGCTCCATCGCCATCATGGGGGCGCTGCTGGGCCGCGCGGAGGAGGCGCGGGCGCTGACGGACTACCGCGCGGCGCAGATCGCCCGCGTCACCGACCGGCTGCGCGGCTTCTCCGGTCCTCGCCCCAAGGTGATGATCGAGCGGGCGGCGGGCTATGACGAGAGCTGCTGCATGTCCTTCGGCGACGAGAATTTCGGCCGGATGGTCGCCCTGGCCGGCGGCGAGAACATCGCGGCCAGCCTCATCCCGGGCACCTTCGGCACCGTCAACCCGGAGCAGGTGGTGGCCGCCCGTCCGGACGTGGTGATCGTCACCGGCAGCAACTGGAAGCTCTATGCGCCGGACGGCGCCTGGGTGGGCGTCGGCCCCGGGGCGGACCAGGCCCAGGCACGGGCGCGGCTGCGCAAGCTGATGGACCGCCCGGCCTACCGTACCCTGCCGGTGGCCCGCAGCGGCCGGGTGCACGCGATCTGGCACCAGTTCTACGACAGCCCCTACCAGTTCGTCGCCATCCAGGCGATCGCCAAGTGGCTGCACCCCGGGCTCTTCGCCGACCTCGACCCGGACGCCACCTTCCGCGAGTTCCACGAACGCTTCCTGCCCGTCGCCTACCACCCGGGCTACTGGGTTTCGCTGGACCCGGCGGCATGAGCGCCACCCTGGTCCAGGAGGGGCTGGCCGCCGGGCGCGGCGCCTATCGCCGGCTGGCGCGGCGGCGGCTGGCGCTGCTCGCCACCCTGGCCCTGCTGCTGCTGACGAGCCTAGTGGCCGATCTGGCGCTCGGGCCGGCCCGCTACGCCTATGCCGAGGTGGTGCGGGCGCTGCTGGGGCTGGAGGTGCCGCAGGCCGTGTCGGTGGTGGTGTGGGAGATCCGCCTGCCTGTGGCGCTGATGGCCGTGGTGGTGGGCGCCAGCCTCTCTGTCGCCGGCGCGCAGATGCAGACCGTGCTGAACAACCCGCTGGCCAGCCCCTTCACCCTCGGCATCTCGGCCGCCGCCGGCTTCGGGGCGGCGCTGGGCTTCGTGCTGGGCGTCAGCCTGCTGCCCTCGGGCTGGTCGGCCTGGACCATCCCGGCCAATGCTTTCGTTTCCGCCATGGGTTGCGCGCTGCTGATCCATCTGCTCAGCCGCCGGCGGGGAATGGGCACCGAGACCATCGTGCTGCTGGGCATCGCGCTGGTCTTCACCTTCAACGCCGCCCTGGCGGCGCTGGAGTTCATCGCCTCCGAGCAGGCGCTGGCCGCCGTGGTGTTCTGGACCATGGGCAGCCTGGGCCGCACCACCTGGCCCAAGCTGGGCATCGCGGCGGCGGTGCTGGTGTTGATCTGGCCGCTCTTCGCGCGCCAGGCCTGGGCGCTGACGGCGCTGCGCCTGGGCGAGCAGAAGGCCGCCAGCTTCGGCATCCAGGTGGGCAAGCTCCGGCTGCAGACGATCCTGCTGGTCAGCGCGCTGGCCTCCATCACCGTTGCCTTTGTCGGCACCATCGGCTTCATCGGGCTGGTCGGGCCGCATATCGCGCGGATGCTGGTGGGCGAAGACCAGCGCTTCTTCCTGCCCGCCTCGGCCCTGGCCGGCGCGCTGGTGCTGTCCGCCGCCTCGGTGCTCAGCAAGGCGATCATCCCCGGGCTGATCCTGCCGATCGGCGTGGTGACGGCGCTGGTTGGCGTGCCCTTCTTCTTCAGCCTGATCCTGAGCACGCGGAACCGTTCATGGTGAGTCTTTCGCTGCAGGAGATCGAGGTCTCCTACGGTACCCACCCCATCCTGCGCGGCGTGACGCTGCCGGAGCTGCGCGGCGGCCAGGTGACGGCACTGCTCGGCCCGAATGCCGCCGGCAAGTCGACGCTGTTCCGCCGCATCGTCGGGCAGCTGAAGGGGCCTGGCGTCGTGGCGCTGGACGGGCGCGCGATGGAGAGCATTCCGCCGCTGCACCAGGACCGGCCCTGCTACCTGCCGCAGGACAATGCGGTCAATGCCGTGCTGACGGTCTTCGAGGCCGTTCTGCTGGCCGGCAAGCAGGGCGGCGGCTGGGCCGTCAGCGACGCCGAGGCCGATGCCGCCACCCACACGCTCATGATGCTCGAGATCGAGGATCTCGCCACGCGCAACCTGGGCGAGCTGTCGGGCGGGCAGCGGCAGCTGGTCTCGCTGGCGCAGGCGCTGGTGCGGCAGCCGCGCGTGCTGCTGCTGGACGAGCCCACCAGCGCGCTCGACCTGCAGCGGCAGGTGGAGGTGCTCGGCCTGCTGCAGCAGCTGGCGCGGCAGCGCGAGCTTTGCATCGTGATCGCCATCCATGACCTGAACCAGGCCCTGCGCTTCGCCGATCAGGTCGCGGTTCTGGGGGGTGGCCGCATCGTTGCCTGCGGCGCCCCCACAACCGTGCTGACACCCGCGCTGCTGCGGGAGGTCTATGGTGTTGAAGCCCGGCTAGAGCGGTGCTCCCGCGGTCTGCCCTTCCTGGCGGTGGATGGCTCCACACGAACGAAGCGGCACTAAGGCTACGCAGACGCCTTTGCACCGCGCGGTGCGCGATTTGCTTCAGCCCTGCGCTCCCCTCCCCCGGCACGGCCTCCCTGTCGCGGTGGCGCGGCTGCCAAACCGGGCGGAGAACGAAGGCCCGGACGGTCCGCCACCAAGGCGATGCGGGTGCAGGCCGGCGCCGAGCCGCCAGGCAGCAGGCCGCAAAATCTTGCCGCACTGATGCGCCGCAACCGTGGAATTTGAGAGCCGATCGTTCGTAGTCTCGACCTGAGCGCGCTGCGAGGCCGCGGCCAGGGAGGGGACCCGTCATGGATCAACCGACGTCGCGGCACGCCGCCGAGATGCTGCGGCAGGCGTTGAACCGTTCGGAAGAGCGGATCCGCGGCCAGCGCAAGCGTGGCGGGAGCGACCGCGGCGCCGCGGAAGTGATGCACCGCGACGCCGAGGACCAACCAGCGACGGAGCAGGGATAATGGCGGTTCTGCAAACGGCGGTGGATGCCCGCACACCCGACCACGCGGCGAATGCGGCGCGCATGCACGCGCTGCTGCAGGACCTGCGCGCGCAGGCCGAGCGGGTGCGCGAGGGCGGCGGCGCGGCGGCGCGGGAGAGGCACCTGGCTCGTGGGAAGCTGCTGCCGCGCGAGCGGGTGCGGGCGCTGATCGACCCCGCCTCCCCTTTCCTGGAGGTGGGGCAGCTGGCGGCGCACGGCCTCTACGGGGACGAGGTGCCCTCGGCCGGGCTGATCGCAGGCATCGGCCGCGTGATGGGGCGCGAGTGCATGATCGTGGCCAACGATGCCACGGTGAAGGGCGGCACCTATTTCCCGATCACGGTGAAGAAGCACCTGCGCGCGCAGGAGATCGCCGAGCAGAACCGGCTGCCCTGCCTCTACCTGGTGGATTCCGGCGGCGCGAACCTGCCGAACCAGGACGAGGTCTTCCCCGACCGCGACCATTTCGGCCGCATCTTCTACAACCAGGCGCAGATGTCCGCCAAAGGCATCCCGCAGATCGCCGTGGTGATGGGCAGCTGCACGGCGGGTGGCGCCTATGTGCCCGCCATGTCGGACCAGAGCATCATCGTTCGCAACCAGGGCACCATCTTCCTGGCCGGCCCGCCGCTGGTGAAGGCCGCCACCGGCGAGGTGGTCAGCGCCGAAGAGCTCGGCGGCGCGGAGGTGCATTCGCGGATTTCCGGCGTGACCGACCACATGGCGGAAAATGACGCGCATGCGCTGGGCCTAGCGCGCCGCATCGTGGCCGGGCTGAACACGCGCAAGCCGGCCGTGCTCGACGTCGCACCCCCTCGCCCGCCGCTCTACGACCCGAAGGGCATCCACGGCCTGATCCCGGCCGACCTGCGGCAGCCCTACGAGGTGCGCGAGGTGATCGCGCGGCTGGTGGACGGGTCCGAGTTCGACGAATTCAAGCCGCTCTACGGCCCCACCCTGGTCACCGGCTTCGCGCGGCTGCATGGCTATCCCGTCGGCATTGTCGCCAACAACGGCGTGCTGTTCTCGGAATCGGCGCAGAAGGGCGCGCATTTCATCGAGCTGTGCTGCCAGCGTGGCGTTCCGCTGGTCTTCCTGCAGAACATCACCGGCTTCATGGTCGGCCGGAAGTACGAAAGCGGCGGCATCGCCAAGGACGGCGCCAAGATGGTGACCGCCGTCGCCACGGCCACCGTGCCGAAGTTCACCGTGGTGATCGGCGGCAGCTTCGGCGCCGGCAACTACGGCATGTGCGGCCGCGCCTATTCGCCGCGCTTCCTCTTCATGTGGCCGAATGCCCGCATCGGCGTGATGGGCGGGGAGCAGGCGGCCTCCGTGCTCTCGACCATCCGCCGCGACGCGATCGAGGCCAAGGGCGGCCGCTGGACGGCCGAGGAGGAGGAGCGCTTCAAGGCGCCGCTGCGCGAGCAGTACGAAACCCAGGGGCATCCCTATTACGCCACCGCGCGGATGTGGGACGATGGCATCATCGATCCGGCCGATACGCGCACCGTTCTCGCCCTGGCGATTTCGGCCTCGCTCAACGCGCCGATCGAGTCCTGGGCCAGCCGCGGCCCGGGCTTCGGCCTGTTCCGGATGTGACGCCGATGTTTGAAACCATCCTGATCGCCAATCGCGGCGAGATCGCCTGCCGCGTCATCCGCACCGCGCGGCGGATGGGAATCCGCGCCGTTGCCGTGCATTCGGAAGCCGATGCCGGGGCGATGCATGTCGCGATGGCCGACGAATCCCGCTTGCTGGGCCCCGCCCCCGCGCGGGAGAGCTACCTGCGCATCGAGGCCGTGATCGCCGCGGCCCGGGCGGCGGGCGCGGAAGCGATCCATCCCGGCTACGGTTTCCTCTCGGAGAACGCCGAATTCGCGGAAGCCTGTGCCGGCGCCGGAATCAGGTTCATCGGTCCACCGCCCGCGGCGATCCGCGCCATGGGCTCCAAATCCGCGGCCAAGGCGCTCATGGAACACGCCGGCGTGCCACTGGTGCCCGGCTACCATGGCGAGGACCAGTCGCCCGCCGTGCTGCGCGAGGCGGCGAACCGCATTGGCTTCCCGCTGCTGATCAAGGCCAGCGCGGGGGGCGGCGGCAAGGGCATGAAGGTGGTGCGGTCAGCGGGCGAGCTGGAGGAGGCGCTGGCGCTGGCCAAGGGCGAGGCGCTGTCCGCCTTCGGTGACGACCATGTGCTGCTGGAGCGCTATCTCACCCGTCCGCGCCACATCGAGATCCAGGTCTTTGCCGACGGTCACGGCAACTTTCTCCATCTCTTCGAGCGTGACTGCTCGATCCAGCGACGCCACCAGAAGGTGGTGGAGGAAGCGCCGGCCCCCGGCATGGACGCGGCGCGGCGGGAGGCCATGGGCCGCGCGGCCTGCGACGCGGCGCGCGCCATTGGCTATGTCGGTGCCGGCACGGTGGAGTTCATCGCGGAGGGCGAGGCCTTCCATTTCATGGAGATGAACACCCGGTTGCAGGTGGAGCACCCCGTGACCGAGGCGATCACCGGCCAGGACCTGGTGGAGTGGCAGCTCCGTGTCGCCGCAGGCCAGCCCTTGCCGCTGACGCAGCAGGCGCTGCGCATCGCCGGGCACGCGGTCGAGGTGCGGCTCTATGCGGAGGACCCGGCGCGGGACTTCGCCCCCTCCACGGGCCGTGTGGAGCACCTGCGTTTCCCTGCCGCCGCTGGGGGGATCCGCGTCGATACCGGCATCCGCGAGGGCGATGCCGTCACCGTCCACTACGACCCGATGATCGCCAAGATCATCGCCCATGGCCCGGACCGCGCCGGCGCGCTGGCCCGGCTCGATCAGGCGCTGGCGGCGACCGAGATCGCCGGGCCGGCCACCAATCTGGGGCTGCTGCGCGCCATTCTTCAGCAGCCCGAGTTCCGCGCCGGGGCGGTGGATACCGGTTTCATCGAACGGCATGGCGGGGTGCTGCTCGCCCCGCCCGGCGCGGCGCCGCGCACGGCCCTGGCAGCCGCCGCCGCGCACCTGCTGGCGCGCCGCGTGGGATCCGCCGACCCCGCCGATCCCCATTCTCCCTGGGCGGAGGCAACCGCCTGGCGGATGAACGGCGATGGCTTCCAGGACCTGCATCTGGCCGAGGGCGAGGCGGTGCAGGTGCTGCGCGCCTTCCCGCAGCCCGGCGGCCTTCGCCTGGAGCTGCCGGATGGCGACGCCGAGATCGCTTTCACCGTCGGGCCGGATGGGGGCCTGGCGCTGCAGATGGACGGGCGGGCCTTCCCGGCCCGCGTGCTGCAGGAAAGCAACCGGCTGATGGTCTTTGCCGACGGTGCCGCCCACGCGCTGCGGCTGGTGGACCCGCTCTCCCCGGCGGCAAGCGAGGGGCCGGCCGCAGGACGCATCCTGGCGCCCATGCCCGGCCGGGTGCTGGAGGTCCTGGCCTCCCCCGGGCAGTCCGTGCAGCGCGGGGCGGTCTTGCTGGTCCTGGAGGCAATGAAGGTGCAGATGCGGATCGTGGCTCCTGCGGCAGGCACGGTTGTCGCCGTCCATTGCGCCGCCGGGGACCTGGTCGAGGATGGCGCGGAGATGGTGTCGCTCGGCCCGGGCTGAAGCATGGGCGGGAAATGCCACGGGCCGGATGCCCTCCGGCGGAAACCTCGCCTCGCCCCGCCTGTGCAATCGTGCTGCGGAGATGGTCATCCGGCCGCGGTGAGCCGCCGGTGATGCAAGGCTATCCGGGAGCGGCCAACTGCTCGTCAGCGAGGAAGCTGATGGGCATGCCGGAGGCGTTCTCGGCCGATCTGCGGGAACGGGTGCTCGCGACCGTGGCCGCGCGGCCCTGCCAGGCAGAAACGGCGCGCCCGCTCCTGGCCGGAGGCAAGGCGGGCTGCGCGCCTCTCAGGAGGCGATCAGCTCCTTGATGCGGCTGGCCAGGGCTTCCATGGCGAAGGGCTTGGTGAGCACATGCATGCCGGGTTCCAGGTGCCCGTTGCCGATCACCGCATTCTCCGCGTAGCCGGTGATGAACAGGACCTTCAGCTCCGGCCGCAAGGCTCGCGCGGCATCGGCGAGCTGCCGTCCGTTCATCCCGCCGGGCAGGCCGACATCCGTCACCAGCAGGTCGACCCGCAGGCTGGACTGCAGAGCCTTCAGCCCGGAGGCGCCGTCAGCCGCCTCGACCGCCGCGTAACCCAGTTCCTCCAGCACTTCGGTCACCAGCATGCGCACGGTGGCCTCGTCATCCACCACCAGCACAGTTTCGCCCACCCTGGCGCGCGGCGCGTCGGCCAGGTCCGGCTGCGCCCGGAGTTCCGCCGCATCCCCCTCGTAGTGCGGCAGGTAGAGGCACACGGTCGTGCCATGCCCGACCTCGGAATAGATGCGCACCTGCCCTCCGGACTGGCGCACAAAGCCATAGATCATGGACAGGCCCAGCCCCGTCCCCTCGCCCAATGGTTTGGTGGTGAAGAACGGGTCGAAGGCGCGGGCCACCACGTCCGGCGTCATGCCGGTCCCGGTATCTGTGACACACAGCGAGAGGTACCGGCCCGGCGGCAGGTCACGCTCTCCCGCGGCACGATCGTCCAGCCACTTGTTGGCCATCTCGATGGTGATCCTGCCCCCGCCGGGCATGGCATCGCGCGCATTGATGCAAAGGTTGAGCAGCGCGTTCTCCAGCTGCGACGAATCCACGAGCGTGAGCCACAGGCCATCCGCCTCGGCCACTTCCACCGTGATTTCCGGCCCCACGGTACGGCGGACAAGGTCCACCATGCCGGCGATCAGGCGGTTCACGTCCGTTGGCTTCGGATCAAGCGTCTGCCGACGGGAAAAGGCCAGCAGCCGGTGCGTCAGCGCCGCCGCCCGCCTGGCCGCTCCCATGGCCGCCAGGACATAGCGGTCCAGATCCTTGAGGCGGCCCTGCTCCACGCGGACGCCCAGCAGCTCGATGGAGCCGATGATCCCGGTCAGAAGATTGTTGAAGTCATGCGCGAGGCCGCCGGTGAGTTGGCCGACCGCCTCCATCTTCTGGCTCTGGCGCAACTGCTCCTCGATGCGCATCAGGTCGGCGGTGCGTTCGGCGACGCGCTGTTCCAGCGTCTCATTCAGGGCGCGGAGCGCCGCGGCGGCGCTATCGCGCTCCGCCTCCACGGCGCGCCGCTCCTCCACGTCGATCAGCACGCCGGGGAAGCTCAGCGGCGTGCCGTCCGGCGCATGGTCAACGCGGCCATTGGCCTCGATCCAATAATAGTTCCCGTCGGCGCGCCGCACCCGGTACTGGTGAGCATAGGCGCCGCCATGGGCGATCGCCGCCTGGACGGCCTCGATCAGCCGCGGCTTGTCATCGGGATGAACGGTGGCAACCACCTGCTCGAAACGGAGCCCGACGCGCCCCAATGCGGGATCAAGGCCGAAGGTGCGAGCGAAGGCGTCATCTACCGTGAAACGGTCTGCCTGCAGGTCCCAAAACCAGGTGCCGATGATCGCGCCGGCCGCGAGCGCGAGCTGCACGCGCTGGATGTTCTCGCGTGCCACCGCCTCGCTGGCGCGCAGGGCTTCCGCCGCGCGCTTGCGGGCCGTGACGTCACGGAACAGCACCGAGACCTGCCGCTGGCCTGCCTCCTCGACCCGCGCCGACGAGACTTCGATATAGCGCCCCGCCGCCGCGAAATAGCGCTCGAAGCGGATTGGCTGCCCGGTTCGCAGCACGCCGCCATAGAGCTCGACCCATCCGTCCGCCTCATCGGGCGCGAGGCCCCGGATCGTCCTGCCGACGATGTTGGCAATGCCGGTATGCCGCTCGTAACCGGGATTGGCCTCAACATGAACATAGTCGCTCAGCGGCCCGTGCGGCCCATCGATGAACTCGATGATGCAGAAACCGTCGTCCATCGAGTTGAACAGCGTCTGATACCGCGCCTCATTCTTGCGCAGCGCCATCTCAGCCCGCTTGCGGTCGGTGATATCGAGGACGGTGCCGACCAGCCTCACCGGCGCGCCGTTCTCGAACTCCGTCCGGCCTTGGGCGGAGATCCATCGCTCCACTCCGTCCTGCAGCCCGATGGTGCGGTACTCGGCGGCGAAGCGGCCTGATCCGGCCGGGTCCATGGATTGCCGCACGGCCCTGTCAGCCATTTCGCGGTCCTCCGGGTGCAGCCCCGCCAGGAAAGTGCCCGCATAGCTCAGGGGCGCTTCCGGTGGCAGGCCGAACAGGGCGCGGCAGCGATCGTCCCAGGCCAGCTCACCCGTTTGCACCTGGTAATTGAAGGTGCCGATCCTGGCCGCGTTGGCCGTGAGATGCAGCCGTTCGTCACTTTCCCGCAGGGCAGCCTCCGCGCGCCTGCGTTCGCTGAGGTCGAGCATGGCGCCGATCATGCGGATGGCCTTGCCATCCGGCCGGCGGATCACGTAGCCGCGGTCCAGCACCTCGGCGTAGCTGCCGTCGGTGCGGCGGAAGCGGTACTCGTCGGTCCAGCTTGTCCCGGTGCCGGCAATCACCGCGTGGATGCTCCGGTCGATCCGCGCGCGGTCCTGGGCGTGGATCTGGGCCGCCCACCAGTCTCCGGTCGCCTCCACCTGCGGAGCCGTCCATCCGTAGGCATCCTCCAGCGCCTCGTTCCAGAGCACGCTGTTATCTTCCAGGTTCCAGTCCCAGATCGCGTCGCGGGTCGCCCGCTGCGCCAGGCGGAAGCGTTCGTTGACCGCCTTCAGGGCCTCGCCTGCCAGGTGCTGCTCCGTACGGTCCCGCAGCATCTTGAGATAGCCGATATGGCCTCCTTGCTCGTCCCGCAGCGCCATCATCTCGCCCGAGGCCCAGAAGCATGAGCCGTCCCTGCGCTGGTGCCAGCGCTCGTCGGTGGCGCGCCTGCCCTCCACCGCTTGGAGCATCTCGACCTGCGGCATACCGGCTGCGCGGTCCTCAGGGGTGAAGAAGCGATGCGCGGGCTGGCCGAGCATCTCGGCTTCCGACCAGCCGAGCACGTTCTCCGCCCCGGCGTTCCAGCCGGTGACACGGCCCTCGAGATCGGTGGAGATGATCGCGAAGTCGGTCGCGCTGTTGAGTGTCTGGCGCCGGAGCGCATCGGCCCGGTCCCGCTCGACCAGCGCCCTGCGGAGCGCGATCTGGCTGCTGACCTGAGCCGCCAGCGTCTTGAGTGCGAAGCGTTGGCGCGCGTCCAGCCCGCCCTCACGCGGCCTGCTGTCGATGACACAGAGGGCGCCGACCGGAAGCCCTTCGAAAATCAGCGGCATGCCCGCATAGAAGCGGATGCCTGGTCCGCCTGTTACGAGCGGGTTGCTGGCGAAACGTGGATCCTTGGTGGCGTCGGGCACCACGAGTCCCTCCGCTTCCAGCATGGCGGTCGGGCAAAAGGCGATGTCGCGCGGAATGTTGCGGGTGCCGAGCCCGATCTCGGCCTTGCTCCACTGCCGGTCCGCCGCGACCAGGTGAACAGCGGCGATGGGCACTCCGACGAGGTCCGCAGCCAGGCGGACGAGATCGTCATAGACCTGCTCCGGAGAGGTATCCAGTAATCCGGTCCGGTAGAGGGCGGCCAAGCGCTCCTCCTCGGTCCAGGACGGCCCGCCGACCTGCTCCGTCATGATGGTCAGTCCTTCGGGAGAGCGTCGGATGATTCCGGCGTGCGCAAGCCGATGGCCGGCGGCGGGTCAGCCCTGGTGAGCAGGCGAAGCCCGGCGCGAACAACCTCACTGGCCGTCCGATAGCGCCCGGCAGCCACTTGTGCCTCGATGAACTGCCGCAATTCCGGGGTGAGCGAGACGGTCAGGGCATTGCTGGACGGCATTCCGCCGCCTTAGCAGGGGAGCGGCGGGGGTGAAATCCTCATACCCGCAGAGTCAGGTTCACTTCACCTTGGGCGCCTCTCGCGCGGGGATCAGCAAGGTGGCCAGCCGCTGCCGTCTACTGTTCCGCTTCCGCTTGGCGCCCCAGTTCCGGCACAAGGGCCACCCGGGAAGCGAACGCTGCGCGCGCCGATGAGGAGGACGGCGCCGGGTGCCGCCTCCGACTTGGAGGCTTGGTGCGATGCGGTGCCGGTCAGTCCAGAAGCGTTTCTCGAAATGTCCCAGGCCGCCTGGAATGGGGCACAGGCGGTTTTCGGACCGCAGCCTTGGCTGGCGACACGGCGACAGATTGGATTCTGTTCATGGCCGACTGCGAATGCGGTTACGCCCCGTGCCAGGGACATGGCTTCACACCGGCGCGGATCGGGAAGGCGGGTCCTCCGGTGGGGATGGGCGCGGCATGCCGGCCGAAGCGCCCATGGGACCATCTGCCGCTAGGGGATGAAGGCTGGGGCGATCACTTCCCGCCAATCCACTGCGCGCAAGCAGCTCCGCTTCTCAGCTTGGTTCGGTGCCATCTTATGGGCGCTCATAGATGGCAGAGTTTCCCCCATGCTCGCTGACCTCCACGCTTTCCAGCCAGACGCGGCCTGCCGTGTCCTGTGAAACATAGCCAGCAACGTAGTCGAAGACATACTGGGCCGTCGCCTCGCAACCGACATTCGGCAGGATGCGCACGGAAGCCAGGCCTTTCAAAGCCAACGCCTCGAAGTCCGCCAGATGGGGGTCGTCCTTGGCTACAACCAGCGTGTGGTCGAAGACGTCGTGCAGCCAGGCGCGGATCGGCTTGAGGCCGCCGAAATCCATGCACCAGTTTCGTTCGTCGAGCTCATGCGTCGCGAAAACGAAGCGGAAGGCAAGAGCGTAGCCGTGGATGAGGTGGCAGTGGGACTCAAAGGCGCGCCACTGGCGAAAGCAACAGGAAAGGCCCTCATTGTGATCGTAGGTCTTTGTTGAACGATAAACCGCGCGCCTCGTGCGTGCCTGGTCGTTCGCTTCCTCATGGGCGAGGGATGCGATGTCCATCGGATCTTCCTTTCGGGCGCATTCACGGAGCAGGTCGTGTGGCGGAGAGCTCGGCCGGAGCCGATCAGTCTCTCTCCAGGGCGATGCACTCCTGCAGAAACTGCTGACGCAGGCCCTGATCGGCCTCCAGAAGCCCGTGATAGGACTGGTTGACCATCCGGCTGCGGTGGCTCGCGCGTACGCCACGATGCGTCTTGCACATGTGGACGGCGCTGACCCGGACGGCGAGCCCCCGTGGCGCGGTCAGGTCGACGATGTGCTGGCCGATCTGCTTGACCAACTCTTCCTGGATCTGCAGGCGGGATGCGAAGTGATCAACAATCCGGTCATACTTCGACAACCCCAAGATCTTTCCGTCTGCCGCCGGGATAATGCCGATGAAAGCCTGCCCGTAGATCGGCATGAGGTGATGCGCGCAGGTCGACCTCAGTTCGATGGGACCGGTCACGATCAGCTGGTCGAAGCCTTGAACGTTCTCGAACTCGGTGATTCGAGGGGGTGCCTCGTAGCGGCCGCGAAGCACCTCCTCGACCAGCATCTTCGCCACGCGCTGCGGGGTGTCGCGGGTGTTATGGTCGTTGCGGTGGTCAATCTGCAAAGACTCGAAAAGCTCCTCGATCCGCTTGGCGGCCGAGCCGATCATGAGAGTCTTTTCTGCCGGATCCAGGGGCAGGTCCAAACCCTGGTTGCCAAGGCGGCCCTGGCGCAGGCGGCGGATCGAGGTGCTCATTGCGGTTCGGTATCCATCTGGTGCGATTGCAGGCCGCCCGCTTTCACGCGGTGAAAGGGGTCAATTTTTCTTGATTACTCAATCATAAGTTGATAGGCTTTCCAAGGAAAAACATAGCCGTCCCGGGGTTGGCCGCCATGCTGAAGAGCAGCGCAGCCGTGAAGAAGACACCCAGTGGGGAGCCGGCGCGCTGACGGGAAAGGGTGGTTCAGGATGGTCGTGAGCAAGCGAATGCTGGGGCGATACACGGTCGGCGCCCTCCTGACTGGCCTGGCGGCTCGGGCAACGGCTGCGGCCGAGCTTGCGGCGCCGGTTGAAAAGCCGATCCTGACCATCTCGGGAAAGATCTCAGCCCATAACAAGGGCGACTCGGCGCAGTTTGACCGCGGCATGCTGGAAGCCCTGGGCATGGTGGGGTTCGAGACCAGCACTCCCTGGTACCCCAAGCCTGTGCGCTTCGACGGCATCCGGATGGACCGGCTGATGGAAACCGTGGGCGCATCGGGCGACCGGGTTCTCGCCTACGCACTGAATGACTACAGCACCGAGTTGCCCGTGGAAGATTTCAGCAAGTATGGCGTTCTTCTCGCCTTGAAGCGAAACGGGGAATACATGCCCGTACGGGACAAGGGGCCGCTTTTCATCATTTATCCTTTCGACAGCGACCCCGAGCTGCGGCACCAGCGGTTCTACAGCCGGTCGGCCTGGCAGCTGGCCCGCCTTGTCGTGAGCTGATCGCCTTCAGCGCGTTGTGGGGCACCTTTTTCCGCAATGGCCAGAACCACGGGCTTTAGAGCTGGCGGCTTGAGCCGCCTGGCAACTCGTGCCTTCAAGCCGGCGCTTGCGGTGTTCGCCGCCACGATCGTTCTTGCGGCGGTCTATACGTCCGTTCTCATCGTGGAGCGGCAGGACGCACTCCGGCAGGTGTCTCGCTACAATGTGGCCTGGCTGACCAGCCAGGCGGTTGTTGAGCTCCAGAAGCTGGAGCAGCGCGTGGCGGCTTCAGGGCTGCCCGGGAGCGGTGTCGATCAGGACGAGGTGGAGCTGCGCCTCGATATCCTTGCAAACCGGGTGCAGGTCCTCAGCATCCCCGAGGTTCGCGACCTTTCCACGTCCAAGCCGGAACTGGGAACCGTGGTGGCGGATCTGGCATCGGCAGTGCGCGAGGCGCAGGCCATGGTCCCGCACCTGAGCGAACAAGGGACGATCCATGCGTTGCTCCAGCTTCTCTCTCCCCTGGAACGGAAGCTCGCGGGCCTTGCCGCCGCCGCCAATGCGCGTGGCGGAGACCTGGTAGCCGAGGATCAGCGGCAGCTTAGTCAGCTCCACTGGACCTTCTCCGGGGTCATGGTGATCCTGGCAGCCTGCGGGCTCGGGCTCTACGCGCTGCTGTTGTGGCGCAATACCTTGTTGAGGCAGACGCACCAGGAGCTGCTGCTGCGCTCGCGCGAGCTTGACACACAGAACGGCCGCTTCGATGCCGCCTTGAACAACATGTCGCAGGCTCTCTGCATGGTGGATGCGGAGCAACGCCTGATCGTCTGCAATCACCGGTATCTCGAGCTTTTCGGGTTGACGCCCGAGCTGGCGGCCGCGCGCACACCGATCCGGATGATCCTCGCCTCGATCAGGCTGAATGGTGGTCCCGAAGGTGCCCTGGCCGAGGAGATCTACGCCGAGCAGCAAGCCCTCGTGCGAAAGCAGCAGGCGCTGGATTTCTTCTGCCAGCATAGCAGCGGCCGTGCCATCGCCGTCTTTCACCGCCCTATGGGCACGGGATGGATCGCCACCTACGAGGACATCACGGTACGAAGGCAGACCGAGGCGCGGATCGCCTACCTGGCTCACTACGATCCGCTCACGGGGCTGCTGAATCGGGTTCTGTTCCGCGAGGAGATGGAGCGCTTCCTGAAGGCGCTGAGCGGAGGAGACGAGCAGCTCGCCCTGCTCTGCCTGGATCTCGATAGCTTCAAGGAGGTCAACGACACGCTGGGGCATCCCGCGGGCGACGCTCTCCTGCGTGTGGTCGCCCAGCGCCTGCAACTCTGCGTCGGAGCAGAAGGACGGGTGGCCCGGCTCAGCGGCGACGAATTCGCCATCCTTTATCCGGTGATCAGGGGTGCCGACCATGCGCGGCAGTTGGCAGGACAGATCATCTCAGCCGTGGGCGAACCCATCGAGGTGGAAGGGCGAAGCATCGTTGTCGGCGTAAGCGTGGGAGCTGTCCTGGCTGAACGTGACGGGCGCGACGCTGTCGATCTGCTCAGGAAGGCGGACATTGCGCTGTACTGCAGCAAGACTGCCGGCGGAAACGGCGTTCGCTTCTTTGAACCGCAGATGCAGACGAAGCTGGAGGCGCGCCGCACTCTCGAAGCGGAGTTGCGGTCCGCGCTCGACAACGGCGAGTTGGTGCTCTTCTACCAACCCATCTACAGCCTGCGCACCTTGACCATCTGCGGCTTCGAGGCGCTCCTCCGCTGGCGTCACCCGGAACGGGGGATGATTCCGCCAGCCGATTTCATCCCGATCGCCGAAGCGACCGGTCTCATCGTTCCCATCGGAGAGTGGGTGATCAGGCAGGCATGTGCGGACGCAGTCCTGTGGCCGGACCATATCCGCATCGCGGTGAACCTGTCTGCGCTCCAGTTCACGAAGTCCGATCTGCTCCAGACGATCGCCGCCGCCCTTGCGAGCACAGGGCTGTCTCCAACCCGCCTGGAACTTGAGGTGACGGAATCGGTCCTGCTGCGGGATGACGAGTCCACGATCGCGATTCTGCACCAACTGCGGGCACTCGGGCACCGCATCGCCCTGGACGACTTTGGCACAGGATACTCCTCCCTCAGCTATCTCCGCAGCTTCCCCTTCGACAAGATCAAGATCGATCAGTCATTCGTGCGCGAGATGGCAGGGCGCGCGGATTGCGCGTCGATTGTCAACGCAGTCGCAGGCCTCGCGCAGGATCTCGGAATCGGCACCACCGCGGAAGGGGTCGAGACGGAGGAGCAGGTGCAGCAACTCGTGCGTGCGGGATGCACGGAGGTTCAGGGCTACCGGTTCGGCCGCCCCGGACCGGCGCCTTCCGTAGCCCAATACTTCACCAACCAGGACCGGCCGGACCGTGCTCACGCGCGTGTGGCCGGCGCTTCGTTTTCGCTCCGGTCATCCTGAGCGGAAGTCACGGTCCCCGCACGGTCCAGTCTGGCCTGAAAAGCGTCATTCTGGGCTGCCTGCTCGAGCTCCATGGAGCTGAGAGCGCCGATGGCCGAATGGCGCCGCTTCGGGTGGTGGAAGCGCTCGATGCAACCGAGCAATCCTGCCCTGGCTGCATGGCGCGCGCGGTGAACCTTTCGGGCGACGCGTTCGGTCTTCAGCGCGGAAAAGAAGCTCTCCGCCGCGGCGTTGTCCCAGGAATCGCCGGAGCGGCTCAATCTCTCGCTCGGGCCTCATCCGGCCATGGCCAGGGAAGGCTTGCTGCGGATCAGCCTGCGCCTACCCTGGCCAGTGCGGCCGGACGCTCTTGGCAAGCTCCAGGTCCCGGCAAGCCCGGGCCACAGGCACTCCGCGCTCCCGGGCCCATCTCACCGCCTCGAGTTCGAGCTTGTGGCCGAATATCCTCCAATCATCCTTGAGCCCAAAGCCGCGCGAAGACCTTGTGCAGGTGTCCACCAGACCGGCGGCAGCTCTGGCAGGGCGCGTGATGCGCCGCGCCGGCCCCTCTGTCGCGCCAGGCCGGGCAGTGGCAAGCTCCTCCCATGAACGACGCCCTCATCCGCCTGACGGCCACCGAGGCCGTGACCCTCCTTCAGCGCCGCGAGGTGTCGCCGCTCGAGCTCATCGACGCGGCGGAGGCCCGCATCGCGGCCGTCGAGCCACAGGTGAACGCCCTGCCGACCCTTTGCCTCGAACGCGCGCGGGACCATGCGAAGCGGCTGATGGCCGGGCAAGGCCGCGGGCTCGAGGGCAAGGCCGGATGGCTCGCCGGGCTGCCGGTGACCATCAAGGACCTGACGGACGTGGCAGGCGTCCGCACCACCTATGGGTCGCCTCTCTTCAAGGATCATGTGCCGAAGGAGTCGCATCCGCTCGTCAGGCGCATCGAAGCTCATGGCGGCGTCGTCATCGGCAAGTCGAACACGCCGGAGTTTGGCGCCGGCGGCTCCACCTTCAATGAGGTATTCGGCCGCACGCGCAACCCCTGGAACACCGCCCTGACCTGCGGCGGCAGCACTGGCGGAGGTGCCGTCTCGCTGGCCACCGGCGAGGCCTGGCTGGCCCAGGGCAGCGATCATGGCGGCAGCCTGCGCCGGCCCGCTACCTATTGTGGCGTGGTCGGGCTGCGCCCTTCGCCCGGGCGGGTGACGCGAGGCACGGTGAACAACCTTTTCTCCCCCCTTTCGGTGCAGGGACCGATGGCGCGCACGGTGCCCGACTTGGCGCTGTTCCTCGACGCCATGGCCGGCTGGTGCCCGCTGGACCCGCTGACCTACGACGCACCGGCGCGCTCCTATGGCGAGGCCGTGGCTTCCGCCGAGGCCGAGCGCCCCCGGCGCGTCGCCTTCACCGCCGACTTCAGCGGCCAGCTCCCCGTTGACCGGGAGACACGCGCGCTCTGCCGTGAGGCTGTGCGCGCCTTCGAGGCCATGGGCTGTGTGGTGGAGGAGTTCGCGCCGGACCTCGGCCAGCTTGGCGAAGCCTTCCTGATCCTGCGCAGCCAGTCCTTTGTGGTGGATCGGGAGGCGCAGCTCGCGGCTCATCGCGCGCTGCTCAAGCCCGACATCATCTGGAACACCGAGCGTGGGCTGAAGGCGACGCCGAGCCAACTCGCCTGGGCCGACCGCGAGCGCGCCGCCTTTTACCGCCGGATGGCGGCGCTTTTCGCCCGCTATGACGTCTTCGTCACGCCAGGCGCAGCCACGCCGGCCTTTGACGTGATGCTGCGCAACCCGGAGACCATCGCCGGCGTGAAGCTGGAGAACTACATGGCCGGCTCGATGATCAACGCCGCCCTGACCCTTGCTGGCTGCCCCGCCGTGGCCGTGCCCTGCGGCTTCGACCAGTATGGCCGGCCGGTCGGCCTGCAGATCGCGGCGCCGCCCCGGCGTGACGAGATCGCGCTGCAGGCGGCCGCACTGTTCGAGCAGGCAAGCGGCCTTGGAAAGCGGGTGCCGATCGATCCGCGTTCCGGCCAGGTGCCTCCGGCGGAAGCGGCATAAGCCCTCTCGGAGCCAATCTCGCGGCGGCCGCCACGTGAGCGGCTCTTCCGCCGCGGCCGGCATTTCCGGGAATGCCTGAAAGCTGTCTTGCCGGTGGCGCCCGGAATGCGGGCGAGCGCCACGGCAACCTTGATTTTCTCAGGCCACCTTGATTTTCTCAGGCCACGCCGAAAACCGAGGCGGCAGACGGCGACTCAGATCTTCCCCGGCACCAGCAGATCCGCAAGCTGGGGCACGAAATCCTGCCCATGGCCGTTGGCAACCACCATATCCAGCGTAGCTCCCACCGCATCGGCGATGTCGTGGTGCACGCCAGCGGCCTCCGCAGCCTGACGATAGTAGCCGAGATCCTTGGCGGCGTTGCTGATGAAAAAGGGCACGGACGACGGGTCTCTGGAAAGCAGGAACGGAGTGATGCGCTGCAGCGCCGTGCCGCCGCCGCCGCCTTGCGCCAGCACGTCGACCAACGTTCCCATCTCCATTCCTGCCTTCTGCGCATGCGCCGCAACCTCGGCCAGAAGCGCCAGGAAGCCGAGCGAAACATAGTTATGCAACAGCTTCATCAGGTGGCCGGACCCGACGCCGCCGACATGTGTGATGTTCTCGCTGAACGTGGCCAGCAGCGGGCGCACGCGCTCCAGCAGCGCGGGCTCACCGCCGATCAGCAGGTTCAGCGTGCCGGCACGGGCGTGTTGCGGCAAGCGGGTCATGGCCGCATCAAGGAACTGCCCGCCTGCGGCGGCAATGGCGGCGGCCATGCGGGCACTGGACTCGGGCAGCGCCGTGGAGCAGTCCACCACAATCGTGCCAGGCCGAAGATGCGCGATGACGCCATCCGCCCCGGTCAGGATCGCCTCCACCTGCGGCGAACCCGTCACGCATAGAACGATGACGTCGGCAGCCCGCGCGATTTCGGCAATCTGCTGCCGCACCTGGACGCCCATCTCGCCGAGGTCGTCCAGCGGCTGATTTCCCGGATGGTCCAGAACCGTCAGATCGTAGCCGGCCTTCGCGATGTTCCAGGCGATACCGTGCCCCATGAGGCCGATGCCGATCATCCCGATCGCAGGTTGCTTGTCCATATCCCCTCCAGATCCATGCCTTGCCGCACAATTGCAAGCCGCCGCCACCCTGTAGCGTACAACCTCCGTCGGGCAGCGAGGCAGCCAGAACGCCGTGAGTTCTAGCCGGATGCTTCAGCGGTGTCAGGAGCCGGCAGGCCCCGGCAAGGCGGGTCTGGCCCTGGCGACGTGGCAAATGCCGCTCCGGCCCGATCTGGATACGCCCACCCGGCGTGGACGGCCGCCTCCCCTCCCTCTCGCCGGAAGGCGCTCCTGCACGGGCCGCCGGCACCGCACGGTTCCTGGTTCAGGATGATGCCGGCGGGAGCATGCCGGCGATGTCTCAGTTTCGGCGGTTCCGTGACGCGCAGGATGTGGGCACGGAGCCGCTTGCGTGGGAAGCGTCACCTGCCCGCCCTGCCATGCTGCGTTGCGCCAGCGACAGATCCGGCCGTCGCCCACCCGGAAAGGCGGCGCGTGTGAAGCGAGGCTGCCCGGCGCCATCTTCACAAGCATGGCCAATTCCTGCCTGAGCGCCTCGGCTTCGGGCCACCGGAAGGGTTGCACTTTGGCCGAACCTCCCGTTCCATGCCGAAACAAAAACGGGAGAAGCTTCGTGATCCAGAGACGTTCCCTGCTTGCCGGGGCGGGCGCCGTTGCCGGCCTCGCGATGACGGCACCATCCCGTTTCGCGATCGCCCAGCCGGCCCGCCAGCGTGTCCTGAAGCTGGTGCCCCAGGCCAACCTCACCAGCCTGGACCCGGTGTGGACGACGGCGAACATCACCCGCAACCATGCCTACATGATCCACGACATGCTTTATGGCATGGATGCGGACTTCACGCCGCGGCCGCAGTTGGCGGAAGGGGCGGTGGAGGAGGATGGAGGCCGCACCGTCACCCTCACCCTGCGCGACGGCCCCCGCTTCCACGATGGCGAAAAGGTGCGCGCCCAGGATGCGGTCGCCAGCCTGAACCGCTGGATGAAGCGCAGCCCGATGGGGCAGAAGCTGGCCATGTTCGTGGAGGAGCTGACGGTGGTGGATGACCGCCGGCTGCGCTTCCGCATGAAGCGCCGCTTCCCGCTGCTGCTGAACGCCATGGCGCAGGTGAGCAACAGCCCGCCCTTCATCATCCCGGAGCGGCTGGCCAGGACCGACGCCTTCACCCAGGTCCGCGATACCACCGGCTGCGGGCCCTTTCGCTTCAAGGAGGACGAGTTCAACTCCGGCAGCATGGTGGTGTATGAGCGCAACGACGCCTACAGCCCCGCGCCGAACGGCACGCCCAGCCTGACGGCTGGCCCGAAGCTGCCGAAATTCGACCGTGTCGAGTGGCACATCATCACCGACGCCTCCACCGCGGCTGCCGCCTTGCAGACGGGCGAGATCGACTGGTTCGAGCAGCCGCCGCCGGAAATCCAGCTGCTGCTGAAACGCAACCGGCAGATCTCCATCGAGGAGATCGATCCGCGGCCCCTGGTGGGCGTGCTGCGCTTCAACCACCTGCACGCGCCGTTCAACAACAAGAAGATCCGCCAGGCGCTGCTTCCGGCCATCAGCCAGACCGACTTCATGAGTGCCATCGTGGGGCCGGAGCCTGACATCTACATGGACAATGTCGGTGTCTTCACCCCCGGCACGCCGCTGGCGACGCAGGTGGCACTGGAGCCGCTGACGGGTCCGCGCAGCGTAGAGAGGGCCAAGGCGCTGCTGAAGGAGGCCGGCTACAACAACGAGCTGATGCGTCTGATCGGACCAACCGACATCCTGGCTCCCTCGGCCATGACGCAGGTGGCGGCTGATCTGGTCCGCCGGCTGGAGTTCAATGCGGACATCGCGCTCAGCGACTGGGGCACGGTGGTGCAGCGGCGCACCTCGCGGGAGCCGGTGGACAAGGGCGGCTGGAGCATGTTGCTCACCTCCTTCTCATCCTTCGACTTCGTCGATCCCTCCGCGCACTTCCCGCTGCGCGGCAACGGCGCGGGCGCCTGGGTCGGCTGGCCGGACGTACCGCAGCTGGAGAGGCTACGCGACGAATGGTTCGTGGCTCCAGATCTCGCCGGACAGAAGGCGATCGCCGAGGAGATGCAGCGCACCGTGATGGAGGAACTTCCCTATATCCCCCTCGGCGCATACAAATCCATGACCGCGATCAACAAGAACCTGAAGGGCCGCGTGGCGGGGTTCGCCATCATGTGGAACTTGGAGCGAGCCTGAGCGCTCCGGAACGGCGAGGGGCGGGGGGAGCGAACACGCTCCCTGCCCCGCGTTGACCAGAAACAGAAGAGCGCCGGACCTGTGATGCTGTCGCATGCTTCAAGGGCTTGTGCAGGCTGGCATGACGTCCGAGCTCTCTACCGTGGGGCGGCTCCGCAACCAGCGCGGGCCGCGTCTCCCTTAGCCAAGGCGCCCTCGCCCCCTTGCCACGCCATGACAGCACCGTGACAACCCTCACCTTGTCCGGGTAGCATGGCGCCAAGCGGCGGCCGGCCTTCGGAGTCAGAGCCCGCCCGCGTCCAGGGAGGAAACTTGCCATGCTGCGTCGCACACTGGCCAGGAGCGCCGCTGCGCTCACCACAGCAGCCCTCGTCGCCAACCGGCGAGCAGTGGCCCAGGGCGCACCGGTGGAGCTTCAGTTCTGGCATGGCCTGACACAGCCGCTGGGTGGCATGCTCGAGCAGATCGCCGCCGATTTCAACAATAGCCAGCAGCGATACCGCATCAATGCCACCTATCGCGGCGGCTACGCGGAAACCATGGTGGCCGCGATCGCAGCCTTTCGTGCCAGCAACGCGCCCAACATCGTGCAGATGTTCGAGGTCGGAACGGCGACCATGATGGCGGCCACCCGTGCGACCAAGCCAGTCTGGGAGTTGCTGCAGCAGACCGGCGTCAACATCAACTTCGACGACGTCCTGCCCGGCATCCGGGGGTATTACAGCCTGCCGGACGGCCGGATGGCGTCCATGCCGTTCAACAGCTCGACGGCCGTCGCCTTCTATAACAAGGATATGTTCCGCAAGGGCGGCCTCGATCCGGAAGCGTTTCCCAAGACCTGGCAGGCTGTCGCCGAAGCTGCCCGCAAGCTGAAAGCGGCCGGCATAGCTGCTCCCATGACCACATCCTGGCCGACCTGGCTGATGGTGGAGCAGTTCAGTGCGATCCATGACATCCCGCTTGCCAGCAAGGGCAATGGGTTCGGTGGCCTGGACGCGGAACTGACCATCAACAACCCGCTGATGGTCCGGCACATGCAGAATCTGATCGACTGGCACAAGGAAGGCCTTTTCCGCTACGGCGGGCGGGACAATGCCGCCGACGGACTACTGCCCTCCGGCGAGTGTGCCTTCACCTTCGCATCCTCCGGCACCCGTGCCCGCATCCTGAAGGAGGCGAAGTTCGAGTGGGGAACGGCGATGCTGCCTTATTACGATGACGCGCCGAACGCGCCACTCAATTCCATCATCGGCGGCGCCTCGCTCTGGGCGATGAACAAGGGACCCGGCGCCGGCCGCAGCGAGGCCGAATGGAAAGGCGTGGCCGAGTTCTTCGCCTGGCTCGCCAAGCCCGAGGTCGCGGCCAAGTGGCACACCGACACCGGCTACCTGCCCCTCACGCGCTCAGGCTATGAGCAGGTGAAGGCGACCGGATTCTACAAGCAGAACGTCGGCGCGGACGTACCCATCGAGCAGATGCTGCGCGGCGGTGGCGTGCTGACGGAGAACTCCCGCGGAATCCGCCTGGGCGGCTTTCCGGAGATCCGCAACATCATCCAGGAAGAGATGGAGCGCGCATTCCAGGGCCAGCAGGACGCCCGGACGCTGCTTGAGAACGCGACGCGCAGGGGCAATGTCGTGCTCCGCAATTTCGAGCGCGCCAATCGCGCCTGATCGCCGCCGGAATGCGCAAAGGCATTATCTTCAAGGGCAAGCTGCTGCCGCTGATTCTGATGCTGCCGCAGCTCGCGATAACCGGCATCTTTTTCTTCTGGCCCGCCGGGCAGGCCATTTGGTCGTCCCTGCTGAGGGAGGACGCCTTCGGGCTGAACCGCGATTTCGTCGGCCTCGAGAATTTCGCTGAGGTGCTCGCAGACCCGACCTGGCGCGAGGCGGCGCAAAACACCGCTGTCTTCGCCTTGTCGGTCGCGGTTCTGGCGCTGTCCGCGGCCCTGCTGCTGGCCGTGCAGGCGGACAAGGCCATTCGCGGCAGCGGATTGTACAAGACGCTGTTGATCTGGCCCTACGCCGTGGCACCGGCGATCGCTGCCGTGTTGTGGCTGTTCCTGTTCCACCCGCAGATCGGGCTGATCGGCCGGGCCCTGAACGCGGCGCAGATCGCGTGGGATTACCGCCTCAACGGTGGCCAGGCCATGCTGCTGGTGATCATTGCCAGCGCATGGAAGCAGGTATCGTACAACTTCATCTTTTTCCTGGCTGGCTTGCAGTCCATCCCGAGGGCCGTGCTTGAAGCGGCCAGCATCGACGGCGCGCGCCCCGTGCGGCGCTTCTGGACCATCATCTTTCCCCTGCTCTCCCCCACCAGCTTCTTCCTGCTCACGGTGAACCTGGTTTACGCCTTCTTCGATACTTTCGGCGTCATCCACGCCCTGACGCAGGGCGGCCCCGCCAAGGCGACGGAGACATTGATCTACAAGGTCTATGTGGATGGAGTGGAGAACCTGAACCTTGGCGCCTCGGCGGCGCAAAGCGTGATCCTGATGATCATCGTTATCGCCATGACCGCGGTCCAGTTCCGCTTCATCGAGCGAAAGGTGCATTACTGATGGCCGGTGCTCTCGTGAAGGAACGTGGCGCCGCGGCAGATCCTGCGCTGCGTGCCAGCCGAGCGCGGCAGCGGCGTGACCGCTGGATGACGCACGGCATCCTTCTGCTCGGGGTCATCATCTTCGCGTTGCCGATCTGGATCACCTTGGTTGGCTCCACGCACGATGTGAACACGATCGGACGCGGTGAGGTGCCGCTCTGGTTCGGCGGCCACGCGGTGGAGAACTACGTCGCCGCCTGGTCCCGCGGCGGGGAGGCGGTCCGCAACACCCGCGCGGTTCCAGCCGGCATCATGCTGTGGAACTCTCTGGTGATGGCGACTTTGATCGCGACCGGGAAAATCATCATTTCGCTGCTCTCGGCCTATGCGGTCGTTTTTTTCTCCTTCCCGGGCCGCATGGCTTTTTTCTGGATGATTTTCATCACCCTGATGCTGCCGGTCGAGGTTCGCATCATCCCGACCTTCCAGGTCATGGTGGACCTGCACCTGACGGACACAATGGCGGGCCTGGTGATCCCGGTCGTCGCCAGTGCGACCGCGACACTGTTGTTCCGCCAGTTCTTCCTCACCATCCCGGATGAGTATGCCGAGGCCGCCAAGATCGACGGCGCTGGACCGCTCCGGTTTTTCTGGGACGTGGTTCTGCCGTTGTCGCGCACCAACATCGCCGCCCTCTTCGTGATCCTCTTCATCTACGGCTGGAACCAGTACCTTTGGCCCTTGCTGATCATCACGGACACTGGGCTGGAGACCATCGTGGTTGGGCTGTCCAAGATGATCGGCCGCGGCGATGCGCAGAATGAATGGAATGCCATCATGGCGACGGCCATCCTCGCCCTTTTGCCCCCGGTCGCCGTCGTCGTGCTGATGCAGCGCTGGTTCGTCAAGGGCCTGACGGAGACGGAGAAGTAATGGCCACGCTCGAACTGTCCCGCATCCATAAGACCTTCGGCGGCACCCCGGTGCTTCACGGCGTCGACCTCGACATCTCCGAGGGTGAGATGGTGGTCATCGTCGGCGCGTCCGGCTGCGGCAAGTCCACGCTGCTGCGGATCACGGCCGGGCTGGAATCGCCCACATCAGGCATCGTGCGCATCGGTGGCCGCGACGTGACGGCGCTGGAGCCAGCCGACCGGGACATTGCCTTGGTGTTCCAGAACTACGCGCTTTACCCGCACATGACGGCCTTCGAGAACATGGCTTACGGGCTGAAGATCCGGGGCGTGCCACGCGCGGAGATCCGCCGCCGCGTGGAGGAGGCGGCCAGGCTCCTTGACATCGACGCCTTGCTGGCGCGGCGCCCACGCCAGCTTTCCGGTGGGCAGCGGCAGCGCGTCGCGATGGGGCGCGCCATCGTGCGGGAACCCAAGCTCTTCCTGTTCGATGAGCCTCTTTCCAACCTCGACGCCAAGCTGCGCGTGCAGATGCGGGCCGAGATCCGGCGCTTGCAGCGCCGCCTTGGCGTCACCTCCCTCTTTGTCACGCATGACCAGGTAGAGGCGATGACCTTGGGTGATCGGCTCGTGGTGATGAACCAGGGCCGCGCCGCCCAGATTGCGACCCCAATGGAGATCTTCACCACTCCTGCCGACACCTACGTCGCCAGCTTTATCGGTAGCCCGACGATGAACCTCCTGCGCGCCACGCTGGAGGATGGCGGCGCAGGCGCCACCCTTGCGGCCGGTGGCAGCATCCGCTTCGCGCAACCGGTGCCGGGTCCGGCTGGTCGCCCGGTGATCATCGGCATCCGGCCGGAGCACGTCACGCCAGAGGGCGACCTGCCTGTCGCCATCGAATTGGTCGAACCGCTGGGGTCGGAGACTGTTATGCACGGGACACTGCCGGGCGGCGAGGCCATGACGGTACGCGTCCAGGGCACAGCGCCGGTGACCAGCGGCATCATGCCGGTTTCCCTCAAGCAGCACCTCCATGTCTTCGACGCAGAAACGAACCTGCGCTTGCACGGACTTGCTTCGGCTTAGCTTCGCCGTCCGTCGCAGCGGTGGGAGTTCGGGATGTTGTTGAGGCCGTCGCGCCTCAGGCGGCCTTGTGCCAGCGCGATCCTCGCCCAGTGCACACGGCAGCGCTGCCGGTTGCTGCCGCGGACGCGGACGATGGCCCCCTTCCCCTTTCAACTCCTCAGGGGCATCGGAGACGGCCAGCCACACGCCGCGCTTGACCAGGATCTCGAGCGAGGCAGCCCGGACGCTCCGCGCCTCCGAGGGGACGATGTGCAGGCCGACGATTCGGCCCGCCCCTCGGCATTGCAAGCCACGGCGACCCTGGCGGCGCCCGGGACCACCCGCCCGCAGTTCCGCTGCCGGAGGTGGCTGGCGTCCGGCCAGGCGCCCGGCAGCGGCCCCTCCGGCAAGGTCGAGACACGTTCGTCGATGTCCTTGCACCGAACACCTCGCCCGCCTCGGCCATCGGCGCTTCGCCTTCGCGCGGACGGTGGTGATGCGTGCGGACCTCCGGAAGCGCCAGCGCATTGCCGTGCCTCAGGAGATGGCTCGCGTGCAGGATTGGTGGGAAAGCGGCCCGCCTGGTCCTGCGCCGGATTGCCGGTCGCATCGCTCCACCGGAGCGCGCGATCGTGCCGGCGCGGCTGGTGATCGTGGCCACGCGCGGCATCGGAGGCGAGGCCGCGCGCTGAACTTTCCGGCGGCGCCAAGCCTTCTGTGCGTCCCTCCCCGGTTATCGGCAACAAGCCGTCCTCACGACCAACCACCGCTGCCTCGACCCGTGGAATCTCGCTGGCCAGGCCGTCATCTCGCCGACAAGAGCGCCGACCGGAGTGGACGGCTCCGCCGGCGGGCGAGCGCCAGCCAGGTTGAGCCCAGTTGCCCTGGCGAGCGCTTCGTCAGCGCGGGATCAAGCCACACCACTGGGCGATGAAGTTCGCCATCGTCACGGTACAGCGGCGCAGGTCCTCCAGCGAGGTGCGCTCGTCGAAGCCGTGATTCCCGTCGCCCTTCGGTCCATAGCAGAGCGCCGGAATGTCGTAGTACCGTCCGTAGTAGCGCGTATCGTTCACCGCGGTGGTGCGGCGCTCGCTCATCGGCGTGCCATGCACGGCGAGATGCGCTGCGGCCAGCGTGGCCTCCGCCTCGCTTCCCGGCTCCAGCACGAAGCCGTCGGCCTGGAAGCCGTGCCAGACGACTTCCGGCGGGTTGTTGGCCAGAAAGTTGTCGCTCCGCGCCGCCGCCTTCACGGCTCGCTCCACTCCGGCCATGGCTTCCCTGACGTCCATGGAAGGCAGCAAGCCGATGCGGCAATCCACCTCGCACCAGGCCGGCGTGCTGCTGGCCCAGTCGCCGCCATGGATGATGCCAGGGTTGAACTTGATCGGGTTGCGGACCTCCCCATACCAGGAATCCGTCGCCGCTGCCTCGTTCAGCTTCGCGGTATGCTCCACCAGGGCCTGGATCAGGTGATAGGCGGACATGATGGCGTTGGTGCCGTCCTGAGCCACCGCCACGTGGACAGGGACGCCCCGCACGCGCAGGCGGAACCAAAGCGTGCCGGTGTGGGTACGGGTCAGGGTATGACCGGTCGGCTCAGGGATGAGCACAGCCTCGGCGCGGTAGCCGCGCAGCAGCGTCGAGAGCGCGCCGTTGCCGGTGCTCTCCTCCTCCGTCACGGTCTGGAGATAAACATCGGCGGCCGGATCGAACCCGGCGGCGCGCAACGCGTCCATCGCGTACACCATGCAGGAGACGCCCGCCTTCATGTCGTTGGCGCCGCGCCCGTAGAGCCAGCCGTCGCGGACCACCGCCGCGTAGGGCGGGTGGGTCCACATGTCCGCCGGCCCCTCGGGCACCACGTCGATATGGCCTTGCAGGATGAGGCTGCGGCCGGTTGGATTGCTCGCGCGGTGGGCGGCAACGACCTGCACGGAACCGGCCGGGTCCACGCCCACCATCGGCGCGCCCTTCTCATGGCCGCCGAGGCCGACATCGGCAAGGGTGAAGCGGTCCACCGCGTAGCCGCGCCGGGCCATCTCGCGCGCCATCCAGTCCTGCAGCGGCGCCTCCTCACCCCGCCGCGAGGGGAAGCGGACCAGGTCCTGAAGGAAGGCGACCTGCTTCTCGAAGACGGCGTCGACCGCCTCGGTGATGCGGGGCAGCAGGGTGGCATCGGCCATGGGCATCGGAGCTTTCTTGGTTGGCAAGGGGGAACTCACTTCACGGGCGTGGCGAACAAGGCGTTGGTGTACCAGCTCGGCGATGGTTCGTAGCGGACGCGGTCGCGCAACCCCGCCCAGTTGACCTTCAGGTACAGGATCGGAATGACGGCGACATCGTCGATGGCGGCCCGCATTGCCTGCGCGGTCAGCGCGTCGCGCCGCTCCGGGTCCATCGTCCGCAAGGCCTGCTCCAGCGCGCTGTCGAGCTCGGGATTGCTGTAGTGCTGGCGGTTGAACGGACCCATCCGCTCCGCCGGGTTGCGGGTCGCCACCACCTGCTGGAGGGTGATCGCCGCCAGGTTCGAGGCATAGGTCGTCATGAACATCGCGAAGTCGCGATTTGTTGCGCGCGAGAAGAAAGACGAGGTCGGCAGCACTTCCACCCGCGCCTCGATGCCGATCCTGTTCATCCCCTGCGCCACGGCCTGCAGGACGTCGGTATCGCCGGGAAACCAGCCTGTCGGGCCATGGATGCTCATGCGAAAGCCCTGCGGGTAGCCGGCCTCGGCCAGCAAGGCTCGCGCGCGCGAGAGATCGTGCGGAATAGATGGCTGGTCGGGAATGCGGCCAATGGCGATGGGCGGCGCGAACTGCTCCGCCGGCGTTCCCTGGCCGGCGAGCAGCCGGTCCACGATGCCTTGGCGGTTGATGGCCATGGAGATGGCCCGGCGCACCCGGACGTCCCGCAACGGGTTGGGCACCAGCGGGCGCCCCTCGTTGTCGGTGACGAAGGGAGCCCGCTCCCGCGCTGAATCTGGAAAGAGATAGGCGGTACCGTTGCTTTCCGTCCCGAAGACGGCCATGCGCGGATCGGCCTCGAGGCGCGCGACATCTTGCGTCGGCACGGCGTCGATCAGGTCCACGTCGCCCGCGGTTAATGCCGCGACACGCGAGCCCGCGTTGCTGACGAAGCGGATCTGCACTTTGTCCCACGGCACCGTCCCGCCCCAGAAGGCGGGGTTCCGCTCGACGCTCAGCTGGTTGCCCTGCTGGTAGGAGACATGCCGGTACGCGCCGGTGCCGATCATCGCGCGGCCGCTGTTGAAGTCTGCGGTGGTGGCATTCTGGTGCAGCTGCCGCGACAGGATCAGGACGGAGGTGAGCTCCGCGTCAAGGAACGGCGTCGGCTCGCTGGTGGTGATGCGCAGCGTGCGGCCGTCGACGATCTTGACTTCCGAGACGGTCCGCACGGCGGAGGCGAAGGAGCCCGGGCTGTTCGGGACATTCGGCAGTCGCGCGAAGGAGAAGGCGACATCCTCCGGTCGCAACGGCGTGCCGTCGTGAAAGCGCACGCCCTCGCGGAGCCGAAATTCCCAGGTCAGATCGTCGACGATCCGCCAGGACTCCGCCAGGCGCGGCACGATCTTCCCGGAATTGTCGAAATCGACCAGCGGGTCGAAGACCTGCCGCAACATTGCATTGTTGCTGTTCGCGCGGTGGAAATGCGGATCCATCGCCGTGGGTTCCGACTGCGCAGCGATTGTCAGGGTCTTCTGCGCATGTGCGGCAACAGACAGCGCGCAACAGGCAAACCCGATGATGAATGGGCGCATTCGTCATTCCCCTCCGCTTAGTCTGTTCTTATTGGGTACGGTCCAGGAATGTCCAGCGGCTTCTCACGATGACCGAGGGCACGCGGCGGATGACATTCCACTTCCGCCTTTCATTCTTCAGCAGACGGGAAACTGGCGCCCCTCGCCGTGATCCTCCCGCTGCCGGAAAGATGGGAACCCTCGCAGGCACCGCGGCCGGGGTGCCGCCATCGGCGACAGGCTCGGTTCCGGCGATGTGGAAGGATTGGCGATCGGCCCTGAACAGCACGGCATGAGCGACGTCGAAGGCACTGCCCGCAGGAGATCGGCGGTTGCAACATCGGGTTGCCGAGGGCCGGGCACGACGGCGGTCGCAAGATGCTCCTCGATGACCTGCGGCGCGTCCCGCCGGGCGAGCCAATCTTCTTCTCTGCCGGCGATGAAATTCGACAGCTCGGCACTGCCAGGCGTCCGGCCGTCCACTGTTCTCAGCCGGCCCGAGTCGGCGTGGCAGGAACCCGCTGGGAGCCGGAGGGCTGGAGGGTGTCGACGAACCGGCATCCCACGCCGCGGCCGCCGCACTCCCGGACCCTTATCGCCGAACTCCGACCGCACCATCGGAGCGCGACCCACCGTTGATCTTCGGCAGTTGAAATCGACTCCGCAATCTCAACCTTAACGCCATGCTGGCCCGCGCAGGTGGCGTTCAGAAACTCCGTGAGGAAGCGAACGCCCGGTCATGGGAGCCGAACACCATCTCCTGCGTTCGTGCGGTCAAGCCTGCACGAACCGCATCGGGTCGTTGCATCGCAACACATGCGCAGCTCCGACAGTTGCGTCGCGCTGCCGACCGGCGCGACCTCGTGGCTTGAATCGAACGGGTCTGCCTCGTTCGGGGTGAAACCCAGCGGCACAAAGGCCGCAGATCCGCCTCTGACGCCTCACCCGCGCTTCTCGCCGGTCCACGTTGCCGCCGCCCCGCCGCCCTGGACCACGCCCTGCCCGCCGCGGGCCACACAGCGCCTCCGCGTCGAAGCACGGAGAGGCGGGCGCAACGGACGCCCTCGCCGGTCGGCCGTACCGCACGGCGGATGGGTCGAGGCCGCTTGGAAGAACTCGGAATGAACAGCATCTTGCCCCCGCATGTCACGCCCGCCGACGCCGCGCACCTGGACCTTCCGGCCACGCCATTGCCGTGTGTCCGGCCAGCGCGCGTCGAGCCGCCGGGATGCCACCGAAACCGAGCGCCTGCCTGACCAGGCGCTTCACCTGCCGCGGGTCCTGCCCCACCACCATGGCTGGATGCGTCGCTCCTCCCCGGCAAGCAAACCGAGAAGGCGATCATGCCGAGGCACGCACAGGGCGCGTCCTCCCCCGCCTCCTTCAGGTGGGGCCATTCTGTCGATAAGTCTCGATGGAGCCACTCTGTCATGGCTTCCCCGGCGCGGGCAGCTCATCGGAGAAGCTGTGGTGCCGGTGAATGCCACTGGCACGCCGCTTCGGAACTCGTCCACTCCCACAGGATGGTGAAGCGCAGATCGGTGCGGACATCGACTTCACGAATGCTGGCATCGCCATCGCGAACATCGCGCAAAAGTGGCGTGCTCCACGAGGCACGCCAGATTATCATTTCGACGTCAAAACATATTGATGCGGAGCGCGCAACATAGGCAAGGCAGACCGGCGGACCGCCAATGTCAGACAGGGCCAATGACGGCATGTCGCATGCTGTGCGCAGGGATTTCCGCCTGAGCCATCCGCAGGAGTGGGAAAGTGCAGGGGAGGAAGCGGACAACGCGGCACATGCCGGAAGCCGCCCGAAGCACGGCTTGGTCTGACGAGCTTCGCGCAGGGTGATCAGCGGATTCGGCAAGTCGATCGGGGCGAAGAGGTGGCTGCGCAGGGTACAGGGCCGGGGGAAGCGTGCGTGATGAAACCGTCGAAGCCGAGAAAGACCAGCAAGGTAGGGGCGAAGGCAGGGGCGAGCCCGGCCTCGCCCGCCACCACGCGTCCCGAACCGATGCAGGCGCAGCAGGCGGCTGAAGCACTCACCGCCACACGCCCTGCGCCCGTCGGAGCAACTGTTCCTGCGGATGCGACGCTCCCTCCCGACGGTGTGGCTGGCGGGGTACGGATCGGCAATCGTGAATTCAATGCCTCACCGCAAATGCTCGGCGGCAGAAGGCTCGACATCCTGCCGGACCTGCCGGACATCCGCGATCGCATCTATCAGCCGACCCTGCGCGCGCTGCAACCCAGCATCTTTCCCAGAATCGCCTTTCCGGTGCGCGACCAAGGTGTTGATTCGAGTTGCACTGGTCATGCACTGGCCCATGTGGTCGACTGCCTGATCTATCGGGAGGATCTGGCCGAGCGGCCGAAGCGCGTCAGCGCGCGCATGCTCTACGAAATGGCCAAGCGCAACGATGAGTGGGTGGGGACCGCCTATGAAGGGTCAAGCATTCGTGGCGCCATCAGCGGTTTCTACCGGAATGGCGTTTGCAGCGAGACCCTAGCGCCCGGCAATGCGGGCGGCGAGTGGGCGCTGACCTATGAGATGGCCAAGGAGGCGCGGGAGACCCGCATCGGCACCTATTACCGGCTGCAGCCGGATCTCTCGGACTACCATGCGGCCCTGAACGAAATCGGCGTGATCTATGCCTCCGCCCAGATCCATGGGAATTGGCAGACCCCTCAAGATGGCCGGATCAAGCCGGGCGGCGCAGCCGCCGGAGGTCATGCTTTCGCCATCGTCGGCTATGATGCGGAAGGCTTCTGGATTCTGAACTCATGGGGGCCGGAATGGGGCACGCGGGGGGTTGCTCACTGGACGTATGAGGACTGGGCCACCACGATGATGGATGCGTGGGTGCTGCAACTCGGCGTGCGCGCCCCAGCCGCGTTCAGTGCGGTACCGCGCGCGACGCCCGCTGACACCACGACACCCCAGGCCATCGCCGCCCCGAACCGCAGCGACATCGTCGGGCATTTTGTCAACATCGATGATGGGCGCTATGTCACCGGTGGCCGTTACGGCTCACCGACGCAGCTCGAAATGGCCGAGACCGTCACCCGGTTGAGCGAAGCGAGTGCGAATGGCGGGCAGGGCTACGCCCATCTGATGATCTACGCGCATGGCGGCCTCAACACCCTCGACAACGAAGCGAATCGGATCGCCACTTGGAAGCGCCGCGACATCTTCGGCCGGAATGGGATCTACAATTTCCACTTGATGTGGGGGTCAGGCTTTCTTGACGAGGCTTTCGGGCCGTTGTCCCAGACGCAGGCCGGGCGCGCCGCCAGCGTGATCGGCGACCTCCTCTTCGAAACCGGACCAGGAAAGGCGCTGGGGAGCGCAGCCTGGCGCAACATGAAGCAGGACGCGGCCGCCGCCTTCATGCCAAGCCTAGGCTATGACGGCGGTGTGATCGGTCTCGCCCCACTTCTCCAAGGGTTGGATGCGGCTGGACAGCGCCCGGTGCTGCACCTCGTGGGGCATAGCGCCGGGGCCATCATGTTGGGCCAGTTGCTCGGTGCGCTTGGCCGCTTCCAGCTCCAGAAGCT
Organism: Teichococcus coralli; assembly: GCF_009829925.1. Taxonomy (GTDB): domain Bacteria; phylum Pseudomonadota; class Alphaproteobacteria; order Acetobacterales; family Acetobacteraceae; genus Pseudoroseomonas; species Pseudoroseomonas coralli. Next base: position 1,419 of record NZ_SNVJ01000014.1, on the reverse strand, counting down.
GCAACTCGGAAGCGTGCATCTCATGGCCCCGGCCTGCACGGTGGACTTCTTCAACCGGTTCTATGGCCCCTATCTTGAGGGCGGGGGAGCGCTGCCGCTGCGGGACAAGGTTTACCTGTACGACCTGCATGACGCGCTTGAACAGGCCGACAGGGTGGGCGTGCCCGGCCTGCCCGGCTACAGCCGCTCGCTGCTCTACCTCGTCTCGCGGGCCTATGAGGACAGGGCGAACACGCCGCTCGCTGGAATGGAGGTCTACACGAGGGGCCTACAGGCCTCCGCGAAGCTTATGGTCAGCTATTCGCAGAGCAAGGAAACAGCATCGCTCAGCCACGGTGGCTTCGATAACGACGCCGCCACCCTCGCCACCATCATGGCACGTATCCTCGGGGGAAATGTCGCCGCGCCCCCCACCAGCGATGAACTAACGGGTTATTGAGGCCGCACATGCGCCGGGATGGTCCGTGTGAGGCGTGCGAGCGGGGTTTCCCGGAGGGAGAACGCTTCCGTCCCGCGGGTTCCATTGTCATCTCCACGATGAAACCTGCAGGCGGAGCTGAAGCGGTCCGGCCTGCCTCTTGATGCACCAGTGCCCTGAAGTCGGAGGCCAAACCCGTTGCGAGACGATGGGGAGGGATGGCGTTTCTGGTTCCTGACGACCTCTGGGCTCTGGTCGAGCGGCTGCCGCCACGAAAGCGGCCAAGGCCGATGGGCGGCCGCCCGGGAGCCTCTGATCGCCTGGCTCTTGCCGGGATCGGTTTGTGCTGCGGCCGGGCATCCAGTCGCCCGAGCTCCCATCCGGGCTGGTTGCGGCGGCGAGATGTGTTGGCGGCGGCTGGGCGAGTGGCATGCTCGCCGGGGTCTGGTGGGGTCTGCATCGGGCCTTGGCGAAGCGGCTCCAGGATGTCGAGGCCTCGGGCTGCCACCGGCAGGCATGGAGCAGTTCCAACCTGGCCGCGGAAAGGCAGGCGGATGCCGTGGAAGTGCATCGTCGTGTCCGCGTTCAGGCCGTTTCGCACAGCAGCCTGGAAGGGCGTGCCTTGGCGGACGCGGAGCACGGGGCGATGCCCGCCCCCCGTAGGCCCAGAAGGCGGTCTCGGAGGCGCGATCGCCGAGGATGGCGGCAGAAGAGCCAGCCCTTGCTGTGCAGGCGCAAAGAAGAGGACGATGATCGGCCAGCAGGCCTTCAGCGGCGTGGTTCGGCACCGCGTTGGCGGTGAAGGCGTCGTAGATCACCCAGGCGGCGCCCAGCGCGCCGAGTGCGGACCAGGTGAGGGTGAACCGGGACTCCGCCATGAAGGAAAGCGCCTACGCGAGGGCGTCGAGAATGCTCATGCTTTCAGATCCTCACGCACGTGCACGCTGCAGCCTTCGGGTTCGATGGGATGGCGTGCCGCCCCGCAGGTGAAGCCAGAGCAG
>NZ_SNVJ01000013.1 GCF_009829925.1 Teichococcus coralli | reverse complement strand
CGGAACGGCTGCCGGCGCGGCCGCGGCGGGTGCGGCGGCGGGCGCCGCCAGCGAGCCCGCGCCGCCGGCCTCGCCCGCCCCCACCCCGCGCGAGCTGGAATCGCCGAATGTCGGCAGCGTCACCGGCCTGCCGCTGCCCCGCTTCGTTTCGCTGCGCAGCGACGAGGTGAACCTGCGCATCGGGCCGGACACGCGCTTCCCCATCGAATGGACCTTCCAGCGGCGCGACCTGCCGGTGCAGATCCTGCGCGAATACAACAACTGGCGCCGCATCCGCGACATGGACGGCACGGAAGGCTGGGTGCACCAGTCCACCCTGGCCGGGCGCCGCACCTTTCTGGTGCGTGGGCCGCAGGAGCATATCCTGCGCAGCAGCGAAGGGGACGCGAGCGGTGTCGTTGCCAAGCTGATGCCGGACGTGGTCGGGCGCATCCGCAATTGCCGCGCGAACAGCAACTGGTGCGAGGTGCAGGTGGGCGACTATCGCGGCTACCTCAAGCGCGGCGAGGTGTGGGGCGTCGCGGCCGATGAGGAGGTGAACTGAGGCCGGCCGGAGTCCGGGGCTGCGCCGGGGTTCGTGGCCGAAGCCAGGTCGGGGGAGGGAACGCCCCCCGGGCCCCCTCCTTCCTCTGTTGGCTCTTCGCTGGCGCCTGGCGGCGAAGGGGAGGGCCGGCAGGCGGGGCCGCCGGTCAGTGCAGGCGCTGGCGCAGTTCCGCCGCCATGACGCGGGCCCGCTCGGCTGCCTCGCCCCCGGGCACCAGTTCCAGGAAGCGGTCCAGGCAGGCCAGCGCGGCGCCGATTCGGTCGAGCCGCTGGTTCATCAGCGCCGCCTCGCGCCAGAGCGCCGCGGTGTCGGGGGCCAGGCGCAGCATGTCCTGCGTGCAGACCAGGGCGCCCTGGAGGTTGCCCGCGCGCAGGCGGCGCAGCTTGATGTTGTTCTGCAGGCGCAGCAGCACGGCGCGCTTGCCGACGGGCGTCAGGAATTCGGGGCGCAGCTCCGCCTGCGGCCCCTGCACGCCCTTGAGCAGGGCGCGCAGCTCCGGCGCTTCCAGCGGGCGGCCGAGCTGGAACGGGTCCACCACCGCGGCGCCATGGCTGCCCTCGATGCCCAGCAGGAAATGGCCGGGAAAATCGAGCCCTGAGGCGCCCCAGCCCGCCGCCTCCGCCGCGTGCAGCCAGAGGATGCCGAGCGCCACCGGCAGGCCGCGCCGCCGCTCGACCACGCGGACCAGGTTGGCGTTCTCGGGCGCCTCGTAGGTCTCGGTGTCGCCGGCATAGCCGAACTGGTCCTGCATCACGCGGCGCAGCACCGCGGTGCGGCGGAGGCCATCGCCCGCATCGGCCGCGGGATCGGCGGCGGCGGCGGTGACGGTGGCGCGGGCCAGTTCCGAGAGGTGCTGCGCGGCCGCGCCCCAGTCGGCCTCCGGCGCGTCGATGCGCGCGAACTGCAGGGCGACGGAGGCGAGGTCCAGCTCGGCCTCCGGCAGCCGGCCGGCGGCCTCCAGCGCGGCGCGGGCCTCGGCCTCGGAGGTGGTTTCGGTCATGCCCTCTGGATGGCGACGCGGCGCGGCGCGATCAAGGGCGGCGCGGCCTCAAGGCTCCGACAGCATGGGGCCGAGCGCGCGGCCGCCGAAGATGTGCACGTGGAAATGCGGCACCTCCTGCCCGCCATCCGGCCCCATGTTGGTCAGCACGCGGTAGCCGGGGCCTTCCAGGCCGAGCTGGCGGGCCACCTCGCCGACCGCGCGCCAGAAGCCCGCCACCGCCTCCGCCCCGGCCTGGGCGGAGAAGTCGGCCACCGAGACGTATTCGCCCTTCGGGATCACCAGCACATGCACCGGCGCCTTGGGGGCGATGTCGTGGAAGGCCAGGGCGTGCTCGTCCTCGTAGATCCTCTTGGCGGGGATCTCGCTGCGCAGGATGCGGGCGAAGACGTTGCCGGGGTCGTAGGGCGGCAGGCCGGAGACGGGCATGGCGGTCCTCCTTACAGGGAAGCTTGCCTCAGGGCAGCTTCGTGGTCTCGGCGGCGCGCAGGATGGCCTTGGGCCGGGACGCCTTCTCGGCGATGCCGGAAATGCCCTCGCGCCGCACCAGCTCGGCCCATACTTCCTCCGGCCGGATGCCGGCGTCCACCCACAGGACGATCAGGTGGTAGAGCAGGTCGGCGCTCTCCAGGATGGTGGGCTGGCGGTTGCCGAGCGTCGCCTCGATGACGCATTCCACCGCCTCCTCGCCCAGCTTCTGCGCCACCTTGGCGGTGCCGCGCGCCATCAGCCGGGCGGAGTGCGAGTGGGTGGCGTCCCCGGCGAGGCGGCGGGCCTCCACCGTTTCCCACAGCCGGCGCAGCACCGCGATATCGCCGGCGGCGGGCACTTCCAGCGGCGCCAGGTGCCGCGCCTCGGCCCTCAGCACCCGCTTGCGCGGCCCGGCGGCGACGGGCAGGTCCGGCGGCGCCGGCAGCGCGGCGCGCAGGGCCTTCGGCTTGGCCACCTTCTTCACGCCTTTCTTTGCGACCGGCTGCTTGGCCTTCAGCGGCTTCTTCTTCGCGTCCTTGCCCATCAGACTCAGGCTGCCTCCCGGAGGGGGTTGGGGCGCACCGGCAGGCCGGCCGCGGCCAGCGCGGCCTTGGCCTCGCCGATCCGCATCTCCCCGTAGTGGAACACACTGGCGGCCAGCAGGCCGGTCGCGCCGGCCTGGGCCCCCTCGACGAAATGCTGGGTGGTGCCGACGCCGCCCGAGGCCACCAGCGGCAGCCGCACCCGGCTCCGCAGCGCGCGCAGCAGGTCCAGGTCGAAGCCGGACTTGGTGCCGTCGCGGTCCATCGAGGTGACCAGCAGCTCGCCGGCGCCGAGGGCGGCCATGCGCCCGGCCCAGTCCAGCGCGTCGATGCCGGTGGCGCGGCGGCCGCCATGGGTGAAGATCTCCCACTTCCCCGGCGCCACCGCGCGGGCGTCGATGGCGACCACGATGGCCTGGCTGCCGAAGGCCTCCGCCGCGCGGCGCACCAGGTCGGGGTCGGCGACGGCGGCGCTGTTGATGCTGGCCTTGTCGGCGCCGGCCAGCAGCAGCTTGCGCACGTCCTCGACGCTGCGCACGCCGCCGCCGACGGTCAGCGGGATGAAGACCTCGGCGGCGGTGCGCGAGACCACGTCGTACATGGTGTCGCGGTTCTCGTGGGTGGCGCCGATGTCGAGGAAGGTGATCTCGTCGGCGCCCTCGGCGTCATAGGCGCGGGCCTGCTCGACCGGATCGCCCGCGTCGCGCAGCGCGACGAAGTTGACGCCCTTGACGACGCGGCCTTCCTTCACGTCCAGGCACGGGATCACACGCAAGGCCAGCATGGCGGCGCCTCCAGACCTTTGACTTCCACAGTAAACGGGGGCGATGCGCCGGGTTGCGGCCGGGGTCAAGAGCGGTTGTCGCGAAGGTTGCCGGTGAAAAGGCCGGGGGGAATGAGGACCTGTCCTCGAATCCGCCCAGGGACGGCAGTACGGGCAAAACTGGGGGAGAATGAATTCTCCCCCAGGCCCCCTCTTCTTTCTTTTCCATCCAACTGTTGCGCCGGTGGGGCGGATCGCCGGCGGGACCCTTGCCTCAAGGCGGAGCCGGAAACTGACGGAAAAAGGGAGGGGGTATGAATTTCCCCCGGCCCTTTACTTCAGCGTCACGCTCACCGCGACCGGCTTCTCCAGCAGCCCCGTATAGGTGACGGTGTAGGTGCGCCCGGCCTCCGCCGGCAGCGCGGGGGAGAAGCCGCCGAGCGAGATCAGGTCGCCCGCCTTCAGCGCCGTGCCGCGCGCCTTCAGGTCCTTCACCAGCCAGGGGATGACGTTCAGCGGATGGCCGAGCAGGGCGGTGCCGGGGGCGGTGGCCAGTTCCTTCTGCTCGGTGGCGAAGCGCACGCTCATGCTGCCGAGGCGCCTGGCGAAATCCTCCGTCGCTTCCGGGGTGATCGGATCGCCCACCACGCCGAGGCGGGCGCCGACGCCGATGGCCAGCAGGTTCGGCCCGTCCATCTGCTTGAGGTCGGCCAGCGCCCGGTCGGGCAGCTCGATGAAGGGGATGACCTGGTCGAGGTGCCGCAGGATGGCGACGTGGTCCTCGCCGGCCTCGGCGATGCCTTCGTCCTTGACGCGGACGATCAGGTCGGCCTCGGCCACCGGCACGGCGGCGAAGTCGGCCGGCAGGGTGTCGCCGGAATGCGCCTTGACCGTGGCCTGGTAGATCGGACCGGCGAGCGGGTGGTCCACGCCGAAGCGCTTCTGCGCCGCCTCGTTGGTCAGGCCGACCTTCCAGCCGACCACCGGGCCGAGCTGCTTCTCCATCGCCGGCACCAGCTTGCGCTGGGCGCAGAGCCCGTCCGCCAGGCTCAGGCTGCGGCCGAAGGGCTGCACCGGCGCCTTGGCCAGCAGCGAGGCGGCGAGCGCCTGCATGGCGGCGTCGTCCGGGCAGGTGGGGGCGGCGGCGGGGGTGGGCGCGGGCGAGGCGGGAGCGGCCGCGGCGGCGCCGGCCAGCGGCAGCAGCAGGGCGACGGCGGTCAGGGCTCGGCGCATGGGCGGGCATTCCTCCAGGGCTTCGGGGAAGGATGCTAGCGGGGGAGGCGCCGGCGCGACAATGCGCCGCGTCCGGGCGGGCGAAGGCTTCCCCTCCCCCGCCCGGCCGGGGGTTCAGTCCAGGCTGGCGCCGGACTCGGCGACCAGCTGCTTCCACACCGCTTCCTGCGCGCGGATGTAGTCGCCATAGGCCTTGGGGGTGGCGTCCACCACGGTGGTGAAGCCGTTCGGCTCCATCTTCGCGCGGAACGCCGGGGTGTCCACCACGCCCACGATCGCCTTGTGCAGCAGGGCGATGCGGTCCTCCGGCGTGCCGGCGGGCACGTTGACGCCGTACCAGGACTGCATGTCGATGCCGGAGCCGGGCAGCAGCTCCTTCATCGCCGGCACGTCCTTCAGCTCCGGCGCGTAGGTCACGCGGTCGGCGCTGGCGGCGGCCAGGACGCGCAGCCGGCCCTCGCGGACATGCGCCATGGAGAGCGGGATGACGTCGAACATCATGTCGATGTTGCCGGCGATCAGGTCCTGCAGCGCCGGGGCGCCGCCGCGGTAGGGGACGTGGGTGATGTCGGCGCCGGTCGCCTTGCAGACCTTGCTGATCGTCAGGTGGCTGATGGTGCCGGTGCCGGAGGAGCCCATGGTGAGCTTGCCCGGATCCTTCTTCGCCGCCGCGATGACCTCCTGGAAGGACTTGTACGGGCTCTTGGCGTTGACCGTCATGAACACCGTGCCGGTGGTCACGCGCGTCACCGGAGCCAGGTCGGTGACCGGGTCGATCGGCATGGACTTGGCGTAGAGGAACTTGTTCGCCGCCAGGATCGAGGCGGAGCCGAGCAGCATCGTGTACCCGTCCTTCTCGGAGCGGGCCGCCTCGGCGGCGCCGATGTTGCCGCCGGCGCCGCCGCGGTTGTCCACGATGACGCTCTTGCCCAGCACGGGCTCCAGCATCTGCGCCATCAGCCGCGCGGTCATGTCCACCGAGCCGCCCGGCGCGTAGGGCACGACGATGCGCAGGTTGCGGGCGGGGAAGGCCTCCTGCGCCCGCGCGGCATGCGGGGCGAGGAGCGCCGAGGCGGCGGGAAAGGTGGCGGCGGCACCGAGCAGGGTGCGGCGGCGGAGCGTCATGGTCTTGGGAGCCTCCGGTTGGGTCCGGGGCGGGTTCTGATCGTTCCGGGACAGGGGGGCAAGCCCCGCGCGGCTTCTTTACACCCTTGCGCCCAGGCTGTGCATCAGCACGGCCGCCGCAACCGAAACGTTCAGGCTTTCCACCGCGCCCGAGCCGGGCAGCGTGACCCGCGCCGCGCAGGCGGCGACGGTCGCTTCCGGCAGGCCCTGCTCCTCATTGCCCAGCACCAGCGCCACCGGGCGGCCGGTGGGCAGCGCGGCGGGAGGCACGCCCTCCCGCGCCACCGCGGCCACGGTCAGGTAGCGGGCGGAAAGGCGCCGCAGCGCGGCCGGCAGGTCGGCGGCGCGGAAGAGGGCCAGCGCCTCCAGCCCGCCCTCGCTGGTGCGCCAGGCGGCGTCCGACAGGCCGGCCTGGCGCGGGTCGCCGGAAAGCAGCATGGCCCGGCAGCCGAAGAAGGCGGCCGAGCGGGCGATGGCGCCGAGGTTGTGCGGGTTGCCGATGCCGTCCAGCACCGGCAGCAGGCCGGGCGGCAGCGCCTCGGGTCCCGGCAGCTCGGGGATGGTCCGGGGCGTGGCGATGGCGACGATGCCGCCATGGTGCGCGGTGCCGGCGACGCGGGCCAGCTCCTCCGGGGGCACCTCGCGGTAGGGCTTCCGGGCGCGGGCGAGCTGGGCGCAGAAGGGACCGGCCTCGGCGCGCCGGGCGGCGACGTAGAACAGCCGCAGCACCGCCTGCGGGCGGTGCGCGAAGGCGGCGGCCACGGCGGCGGGGCCGCAGAGACGGTCGGGTTCGGGCTGCGGCGGGCGGGGCGGTCTCATGCGGCAAGGCAAGTAGCGCCGGGGAAGGGCCGGGGGAAGGCGTGGCGGGTGCGGGCCGGGATGGCGCTGGAGGGAAATGGATTCTCTCCCAGGCGCCCTCTGCTGTTTTTCCGCCGGCTTTTGCGGCGCTGGCGGCATGCGCCCGCGCCGGAGCGGGCGCCGTCCTCGGCCACGAGCGCGGCCGCGACCTGCGGAAAAAAGAAGGGGGGGTCGGGGGAATTCCTTCCCCCGACCTTGTCGTCCCGATCAGCCGGCTTCGGCGAGGCTCTGCCGCTCGCGCTCGCGCAGCCGCGCCGCCGGCTCGTCGTAGAGGAAGGGCAGGAAGGCGTAGCGCCGGCCCTGCGTCACCGGCCGCACGGCGTGCAGCAGCGAGCAGGAGAAGACCACCGCGCCGCCGGTCGGCGCGCGGTAGGTGCGCGGGCCGAATTCGGGGAAGTTCAGCTCGCCGCCCTCGTACTCGCCGGCGTTGAGGTTGACCGTGACGGCGAAGCGGCGGTGCGCGGTGGCGGGGGTGGTGTTGTCGCGGTGGGGGCGGAAATGGCCGCCCTCCGCGGCGTCGTAGCAGGCGACGACGTAGCGCTCGATGCGCGTCGCCTGGAACTGGAAGGCCCAGCGCAGCGCCGGCGCCACCTGGGCGGCCAGGCGGTGGCGGAGCGCCTCCAGCAGCGCCGGGTCGCGCAGGGCGAGGTCGGAGCGGCGCTTGTGCGCGGGGTCCTGCACCAGCACGGTGCGGCCCTCCACCGCGCGCATGAAGCCGGAGGGGCTGCCGCCGGCGGCCTCGTAATGGGCGATCAGGCGGCGGCAGAGGGCGGGCTCCAGCACGCGCGGCAGCACCAGCACGGGGGCCGGCGCCTCGATGCCGGCATGCCGCTCCGGCGGCGGCAGCGCGGCGAGGCGGGCCAGCAGCGCCGCCGCGCCTTCCAGCGGGGCCACCTCCAGCACGCGCAGCATGGGGTCGAGCAGCAGCAGGCCGCCGCGCTCCGGCAGCAGGCCGCAGGCGGCGAAGGCCGCCCCCTCCGGCGCGGCCAGGACGCGCAGGCCGGGGAGCTGGTCGCGCAGGCCGCCTTCCGCCAGGTCCTCCACGCGCGGCGTGACGAGGAAGAGCGCGGCGTGGCGGTCGTCCAGCCGGGCGCGGTGCGGCGCCAGCGCCGCCTGCAGCGGGCCGGCCGCGCCGGCCACGGGCAGAAAGGCCAGCAGCAGCCAGCGGCCGGCGGCGATATCCAGCACGTAGTGCGGGTTGGCGGCGCTGCGCAGCGGCAGCGGCGGCAGCATGGCGCCCGCCGGCAGGCCGCCGCCGGGGCGGGCCTCCGTCGCCGGGAGCGGGTTGTCTGGGAGCATGGGGTGCGGGTGCCCTTCGGGGCGGCGTGGGAGGGTCGTCCCGTCGCGGTCGCGCGGGCGGGGCCGGCATGATGCCGCAGCGGCGATGACCATTGTCTGAACGCCGGACCTGAACGCCGGACCTGAACGCCGGACCTGAACGCCGGACCTGAACGCCGGACCTGAACGCCGGACCTGAACGCCGCCGCGGCCGATTTGGCACCCACCGCCGGCGGGCCTAGGGTGCGGCGCGGCCACAAGACCTGGAGGAACCCGCCCCATGAACCTCGCCCGCTTTCCGCGCATCCGGCTCGGCCACCTGCCGACGCCGCTGGAGCCGATGGAGAACCTTTCGCGTCATCTCGGCGGCCCCGGGGGCGGCCCGCGCCTCTGGATCAAGCGGGACGACGCCACCGGCCTTTCCACCGGCGGCAACAAGACCCGCAAGCTCGAGTTCCTGATGGCCGAGGCGCTGGCGCAGCAGGCCGACACCGTGATCACCCAGGGCGCCACGCAGTCCAACCACGCGCGGCAGACGGCGGCGGCGGCGGCGAAGCTGGGGCTGGCCTGCCACATCCTGCTGGAGGACCGCACCGGCGACCACAGCCCGGCCTATGCGCAGTCCGGCAACGTGCTGCTGGACAAGCTGCACGGCGCCAGCATCGCCCGCCGGCCCGGCGGGGCGGACATGCAGGCGGAGATGGAGGCGCTGGCCGCCGAGCTGCGCGCCAAGGGCAAGCGGCCCTACGTCATTCCCGGCGGCGGCTCCAACCCGGTGGGCGCGCTGGGCTACGTCAATGCCGCGCTGGAGCTGGTGAACCAGGCGGCCGAGATGGGGCTGCGCATCGACCACGTGGTGCACGCCACCGGCAGCGCCGGCACCCAGGCCGGGCTGGTGGCCGGCCTCGTGGCGCTGAACAGCGGCATTCCCGTGCTCGGCATCGGCGTCCGCGCGCCGCGCGAGAAGCAGGAGGCGAACGTGCTGGCGCTGGCGCAGCGCACCGCCGAGCATCTCGGCCTGCCCGGCATCGTCAAGGCGGAGCACGTGGTGGCCAACTGCGACTATGTCGGGCAGGGCTACGGCATCCCGACCGAGGGGATGGTCGAGGCCGTCAAGCTGCTGGCGGAGAAGGAGGGCATCCTGCTCGACCCGGTCTATTCCGGGAAGGGCATGGCCGGGCTGATCGACCTGATCGGCAAGGGGCGCTTCGGCAAGGACGAGAACGTGGTGTTCCTGCACACCGGCGGCGCCGTCGGGCTGTTCGGCTACCCGGACGCCTTCGGGGTGGCGCAGGACTGAGGGCGGGACAAGGCCGGGGGAGAATGAATTCTCCCCCGGACCCCCTCTTCTTCTTTTCTATCAGTTCGGTCGCGCGTCCTGCACGCGCTCGCGCCGGGACGGAAACCGCCCCGGCGACGGCCAACGACCAGCCACCGGGCGAGGCGCCGCGGCTGGCGGAACCTGAAAACTGGCAGAAGAAGGAAGGGGTTCGGGGGAGTTCCCTCCCCCGCTCTTTCCGCCGCCTGCCGCCCTTCAAACCGGCGGCGAGGCGTGCCACTCTCCGCGCCCTCCGTTGCAAAAGGGAAGGAGAGTTCTCCATGGCGGGCGTCTTTTGGCACGACGGCAAGTGGATGACCGAGGAGCCGAAGGTGCTCGGCCCGATGGACCACGCCTTCTGGCTGGGCTCGATGGTGTTCGACGGCGCGCGCGCCATCCGCGGCCTGGTGCCCGACCTCGACCGGCACTGCGCGCGGGTGATCCGCAGCGCCGAGGCGATGATGATGCAGCCGACGCTGGCGGCCGACCGCATCGAGGCGCTCTGCCGTGAGGGCGTGGCCAAGATGCCGGCCGATGCCGAGCTCTACATCCGCCCGATGTTCTTTGTCCGCCGCGGCATCGGCGCCGCCTTTCCCGACCCGGCGAGCACCGAGTTCATCCTCTCGGTCTATGACGCGCCGCTGCCGGACGTCTCGAAGGGCTTCTCGGCCTGCCTGGTGCCGTTCCGCCGCCCGGCGGCCGACATGGCGCCGACCGACGCCAAGGCCTCCTGCCTCTACCCGAACTCCTCGCGCGCCGCCGCCGCCGCCCGCGCCCGCGGCTTCGACAACGCCGTGCTCTGCGACTTCGAGGGCAATGTGGCGGAGTTCGCCACCTCCAACATGATGCTGGTGAAGGACGGCGTGGTGATGACGCCGGCCGTCAACGGCACCTACCTGGCCGGCATCACCCGCTCGCGCGTGCTGACGCTGCTGCGCGAGGCCGGCATCGAGGCGCGCGAGTGCGTCGTGACGCCCGCGATGCTGCGCGAGGCGGACGAGATCTTCGCCACCGGCAATTTCGGCAAGGTGCAGTACTGCACGAACTTCGAGGGCCGCACCCTGCCGATCGGGCCGGTCGCGCAGAAGGCGCGGCAGCTCTATTTCGACTGGGCCGAGCGCACCAGCCGGATGCTGCCCAAGGCGGCCTGACCTTTCCGGGGGCACTGCCCCCGCCACCTTGTCCCGGGACTCCTGTGATGGGAGATCCAAGAACCTCAGGTTCTTGGCGGGGAGAGTTTGAGAGGGGCGGCGCCCCTCTCAAGATCCTCCTGCAAACCGACGCGGTGCTGATCATCGACAAGCCCGCGGGCCTGCCGGTGCATGCGGGTCCGCGCGGCGGCCGCAGCCTGGAGGATCTCCTGCCGGCGCTGGCCTTCGGCAAGCGGCGCCTGCCGCAACCGGCCCATCGACTGGACACCGACACCGCCGGCTGCCTCGTGCTCGGCCGCACCAAGCCGGCGCTGGCGGAGCTTGGCGCCCTGTTCGCCGCCGGCCGGGCGCGCAAGACCTACTGGGCGGTGGTGCAGGGCGGCCCGGCGGCGCAATCCGGCCGGATCGACCTGCCCTTGCGCAAGGTGAGCAGCGCCGCCGCCGGCTGGCGCATGGAGCCGCACCCGGAGGGCCAGCCCGCCCTCACCCGGTGGCGGGTGAGGGGGCGCGGCGAGGGGCTTGCCTGGCTGGAGCTGCGCCCGGAGACCGGCCGCACCCACCAGTTGCGCGTGCACTGCGCCAGCCAGGGCTGGCCGATCCTCGGCGACCCGCTCTACGGAAAAACCGCGCCGGCCGGGCTGCATCTGCTGGCGCGTGCCATTGTTCTGCCGCTGGCTTCGCCGATTGAGGCCACGGCCCCGGTGCCGGAGGCCCTGCGGCCGGCCTTCCGCGCCTGCGGCTGGAAAGAAGAGTGAGGCGATGACCCCGATCCACCGCTGGCTGCGCCGGCGCTTATCCGTTCCCTGGCGCAAGGCGGTGCGGCAGACCGAGCTGGGCATCCTGGGCCTCGGCGTCGTGGCGGGCGCGGCGAGCGGGGTGGTGGCCTCCCTGCTCGGCCTGGCGGCGAAGGGGCTTCACCTGCTGCTGTTCGGCGCCGACAGCGAGCATGGGCTCAGCGCGCTGCGCGACGCCGACCCGCTGGTGTTGCTGCTCTCCCCCGCCGTGGGCGGCCTGCTGCTGGCGCTGCTCGGCATGGCGCTGGCGCGCTGGTGGCCGCGCCAGCCGATCGACCCGATCGAGGCCAATGCGCTGCATGGCGGCCGCATGTCGCTGATCGACGGCATCGTGGTGGGGATGCAGAACCTGCTCTCCAACGGCTTCGGCGCCTCGGTGGGGCTGGAGGCGGCCTATACCCAGGCCGGCGGCGGCGTGGCCTCGCGGCTCGGGCGCGCCTTCGGCCTGCGGCGCGGCGACCTGCGGGTGCTGGTGGGCTGCGGCGCCGCCGGGGCCATCGCCGCCTCCTTCCAGGCGCCGCTGACCGGCGCCTTCTATGCCTTCGAGCTGGTGATCGGCGCCTATTCCATCGCGCAGCTCGGGCCGGTGGTGGCGGCGGCGGTGGCGGGCACGGTGGTGGCCCGGGCGCTGGGCGGCACCACGCCGGTCTTTTCCGGCGGCATCGCGCCGCCCGACTGGAACGACGGCCTCACCGCCCTGTTCATCGGCCTGCTCTGCGGCCTGGCGGCCATCGCGCTGATGCGCGGCGTCACCCTGGCCGAGGCGGTGATCCGCCGGGTGATTCCCTGGAGCTTCCTGCGGCCGGCGACCGGCGGGCTGATGGTGGGGGCGCTGGCGCTGGTGACGCCCGCGGTGCTTTCCGCCGGGCATGGCGCGCTGCACCTCACCTTCGTGGTGGAGGGCTCGGCCGTGCCGGTGCTGATGCTGCTGCTGCTTAAGGCGCTGGCCTCGGCCATCTCGATCGGCAGCGGCTTCCGCGGCGGGCTGTTCTTTGCCTCGCTGCTGCTGGGCGCGCTGTTCGGCAAGCTGCTGGCGGTGCCGGCGAACTGGGCCGGCTTCGGGGTGGACCCGCTGCTGACCGCCGTGGTGGGCATGAGCGCCTTCGGCGCCGCCATCATCGGCGCGCCCTTCGCCATGACCTTCATCGCGCTGGAGACGACCGGGGACTTCGCCGTGGCGGGGGTGACGGTGGCGGCCGTCATCGTCTCCTCGACCACGGTGCGGCGCCTGTTCGGCTACTCCTTCGCCACCTGGCGCTTCCACCTGCGGGGCGAGGCGATCCGCAGCGCGCACGACATCGGCTGGCTGCGCGAGCTGACGGTGGGCAAGCTGATGCGGCGCGAGGTGCGGACGGTGAAGACCGACCTGCGCATCTCCTCCTTCCGCCGCGACTTCCCGCTGGGCTCCGTCACGCATGTCGTCGCGCTCGACCAGGCCGACCGCTACGCCGGGCTGATCCTGGTGGCCGAGGCGCACGCGCCCGAGGCCGCGGAGAACGACACGGTGGCGACGCTGGTGCACCTGCCGGACAGGGTGCTGCTGCCGGCGCAGAACGCCAAGCAGGCCATGGCGATCTTCGACGCAACCGATGCCGAGGCGCTGGCGGTGGTGGACAAGGGCGACACCTCCCGCGTGCTCGGGCTGGTGACGGCCTCCCACCTGCTGCGGCGCTACAGCGAGGAGCTGGACAAGCGGCGGCAGGACGAGCTGGGCATCATGCCGGCCTGAAGCCCCCGGGAGGGGAGGCAGGGCGACGGAACCGGGAGGACAGGACCGGGAGGACGGAACTGGGGGAGAATGAATTCTCCCCCGGACTCCCACTTCTTTTTTCTTTTTTCTCCGTTCGATGCGCGGGCGGCGCCCCGGGCGCTGGAGCAGCCCCGGCGACCGTTGTCACGCGGATCGCCGGCGGTGCCGGAAGGCGACGGAAAAGGAGCGGGGTCCGGGGGGGAGTTCGCCCCCCCCCCGGGGCCTTTCTCGCCGGCCGGGCGAAGCCGACGGGCCGGTCACAGGCTGGCAACAGACCTCTCGTTAGCGTGAGCCTCCCGGCCGGAAACAGCCCGGCCGGCGGGCAGCAAGGGCAACGAGAGCAGGACCATGCGCTATTCGGAGCAGGCGGGAGCGGAAGCCGAGCTGGACTACGCGATGGGCTTCGTTGAGCGGGGCTTCGGCGCGGAATCGCCGGAAGCGCGCTTCACCACCCTCTGCGTCATGGCCGTGATCGTCTCGCGCTACGCGCCCGGGCCCTGGCAGGAGGAGGCGGAGGACCGGCTCGCCGCGCTGGCCGGCTAGGTGCCGCTCGCGCCGGAGGACCTGGCCATCCTGCGCCAGTTCCGCGCGCACGGGCTGCGGGTGGACCCGCGCCAGGTCCGCCGGCGGATGGCGCAGGCGGCGCTCACGGCGCCCGCGTCCCGCCGGGAACCCAGAGCACGTCACCGCCGGCATTGAGCGCGCGCGACAGCACGAAGAGGTGGTCCGAGAGGCGGTTGAGGTAGCGCAGCGCCGCCGCGTTGACCGCCTCGGCCGCCGCCAGCGCCACCACCACCCGCTCGGCGCGGCGCGCGGTGGTGCGGGCGAGATGCGCATGCGCCGCCGCCGGCGTGCCGCCGGGCAGCACAAAGGAGCGCAGCGGCGGCAGGGCGGCGTTCATCGCGGCGATCTCGGCCTCCAGCCGGGCGCACTGGGCGTCGGTCACGCGCAGGCGGTCCCCGGCCTCGTCGCCGGGCACGCAGAGGTCGGCGCCAAGGTCGAACAGGTCGTTCTGGATGCGCGCCAGCATGGCGTCCACCTCGGCTTCCGTGTGCAGGCGGAGCAGGCCGAGCGTGGCGTTCGCCTCGTCCACCGCGCCGATGGCCTCGACGCGAAGCGCGTCCTTGCGCACGCGGCTGCCGTCGCCGAGCGAGGTCTCGCCGCGGTCGCCGCCGCGGGTGGTGATGACGTCCAGCCTGACCATCGGATGCAGCCCCTGCCCTAGAGCATATCCCGATCAGGTGGAATCACCTGATCGGTGAAGATGCTCGTCAAAACAAAAGTCTAGAGCGGCTGAAGTGAGCCCATGCGAACGGAAGCCGCGCTAGAGCACCAGCACGCCCTGGTGCTTCGCCTTCATCTCCGGCTCCACATGGATGGTGATGACGGTGGTGCCAAGCATCCCCTTCAGCGCCGCCTCGATGCGGTCGCAGATCTCGTGCGCCTCGGCCACGCGCATGTCGCCGGGAACGACGAGGTGGAACTCCACAAAGGTGGTGCTGCCGGAATGGCGGGTGCGCAGGTCATGCGCCTCGATGGCGCCGGCCGCCTCCTGCGAGACCAGGGCGCGGATGCGGTTCAGCAGCTGCGGCTCCACCGCCTCGTCCATCAGCCCGCCGACGCTCTCGCGCATCAGCCGCCAGCCGGAGAACAGGATGTTCAGCGCCGTCAGCGCCGCCAGCAGCGGGTCGAGCCAGAGGATGCCGGTGAGCGCCACCGCGCCGACGCCGACCACCACGCCGGCCGAGGTGACGACGTCCGACAGCAGGTGGCGCGCGTCGGCCAGCAGCGCCGGGGAGCGCAGCCGCCGGCCGGCGCGGAACAGCAGCCAGGACCAGGTGCCGTTGGCCGCCGTGGCCAGCGCGGAGATGGCGAGGCCGGTGGTCGGCAGGTCCGGCATGTGCGGGTTGCGCCAGGCCTGCCAGGACTCGTTCAGGATCAGCAGCGCCGCGACGACGATCAGCGCCCCCTCCAGCACCGCCGAGAAATATTCCGCCTTGGCATGGCCATAGGGATGGTTGGCGTCCGGCGGCGCGGCGGAGAGGCGGACGGCCAGCAGCGCCGCGAGGGCGGCGGCGACGTTGACGATGGATTCCAGCGCATCGGCCAGCAGCGCCACGCTGCCGGTCAGCCACCAGGCCAGCGCCTTCAGGCCAAGCACCGCCACGGCCACGCCCACACTGCCTGCCGCCAGCGTCGTCGCTCGGCTCATCTCGAAGCATCCCATTCCCGATCGTGCCGCGGCGGTTCCCCGCCGGCCGGGGCGCCGGTCCGTCAGGCAGCACCCGGCGGCGGCCCGCCGTGAGGGGGGCCGCGCCGTGCTGCTCCTAAGCCCGAAGCATGGTGTGCGGGCAACCCAAAAAAGGCGCAACCCGGAGGTGCGGCGGGGGCCGCAGGGATGAGGCACCGGCCACGCTGCGCCCGGCCCGGAGCGCATGCTATGCGAAATCCACTCCGGCCCCGGGACGGCTGCGCGACAGGCGGCGGGGCGGGGAAGGCTTCGAGCAGGGTATTCCAGAATGCCGACGCGCCGCGAATCCGCGATCTCTCCTGCGCGCCCGCCCGGCGGAGGCAGGCCCCGATGAGCACCACAACGGCCCGCGAAGGGCTGGGCTCGCCGCCGCGGCGCGCCCGGACGGCGGTGCGCCGGCTGGGCCGCCTTGCGAAAGTTTCCGGCGCGCTGGGCATCCTGGCGGCCGGCGCCTACGCGATCCGCACCGAGGCGGGCTATGTGGCCACCGACACCGCCGTCGTCTCGGCCTATCTGGTCGCCCTGCGCAGCCCGGTGGAAGGGCAGGTCAGCGGGTTGCAGGCGGATGTCGGCACCACCCTGCCGGGCGGCGCGGCGCTGGCGGAGATCCGCAACCCGCGCCTCGACCTTTCGGGCGCGGAAATCCTGGCGGCGCAGAGCGCGCGGCTGCGGGGCGAAGGCGCCGCGCTGGAAGCGGAGCGCGCGGGGCTGCAGCGGCTGCGCGCCACCCTGCAGGCGCGCGCCGCCGGGCATGCGCGCCTGACCAGCCGGCGCCTGGCCAGCGCGGCGGAGGAAGCGGAGCGCGCGCTGGAGGCAACCCTGTTGCGGCGCGACCGGGCGCGGCGCGAGGCGGAGCGGCGGTCCGGCCTTGCCGCCGCGGGCTTCGCCCCCGCCGCCGAGCTGGACCGGCTGCGCAGCGAGGCGGAGGAGGCCGGGCGCGAGGCCGCCGCCCAGCAGCTGCGCCGCGACGCGCTGCGCCAGCAGGCGGAGGAGGCGGCGCAGGGCGTGCTCGTCGAGAGCGGCGCCGGCGACGTGGCCTATTCCGCCCAGCGCATGGACGAGGTGGACATGCGGCTCTCCGCCCTCGCCCGCGAACTGCTGGCGCTGGAGGCGCGGGGCCTGGAGCAGGAGGCCCGCCTGGCCGCCGAGCGGCAGCGGCTCGCGCAGTTGCGGCGGGCCAGCCTGGCGCTGCCCGCCGCCGCGCCGCTCACCGTCTGGCGCCTTGGCGCGCTGGCCGGGGAGCGGGTGGCGCCGGGCGACACGGTGGCCGAGCTGGTGGATTGCCGCGCCGCCTTCCTGGTGGTGCACGTGCCGCAATCCCGCCTGCCGGAGGTGGCGGTGGGCGGCACCGCGCGGTTCCGGCTGGCGGGGGAGACGCGGGAGCGCGCCGGCACCGTGCTGGCGGCCGGCGGCGCGGCCGGGATCAGCGAGCAGAAGCTGGCCGTCGCCTTGCCGCCGCCGCCGCTGCCCATGACCACGGTGCGCGTGGCGCTGCCGCCGGAGGCGGGCTGCCTGATCGGGCGCACGGCGCGGGTGCTGCTGCCGGTGGCGGAGGGGGAGCCTGCCCTGGCGCGCCTCACCGGCTGGCTGGCCGCCCTGCGCGGCTGGCTGGGCTCCGGCATGGCGGCCGCCACCCGGCTCGCGCTGGCGGAGTGAGGCCGCATGGTGGAGCTGGCCGCCGCGGCGCCGCTGCTCTTCTCGCTCGGCCTGCTGCTCTCGGCGGCGCTGCTGCTGGGGCGCGAGTCACGGCTGGCGCGGGCGCTGGGCGCGGCGGTCGGCGCCGCGGTGGCGCTGCGCTACGCCTGGTGGCACGCCACGGCGGCGATGCCGGAGGGGCAGGCGGCCTGGCAGACCGTCTATGCCTGGGCCTTCCTGCTCATCGAGACCGGCGCCATCGCCAGCGCGGTGTTCGGCTACCTGTTCATGTCCCGCCGGCTGGACCGCTCGGCGGAGGCGGATGCGCGCGCCGGCTCGCCGCTGGCCGGGGCGCCGGTGGACGTGCTGATCGCCACCTACAACGAGGGGCACGAGATCCTGGAGCGCACCGTCGTTGGCGCGCTGCACCTCGACCATCCGGACCTGCGCGTCTTTGTGCTGGACGACGGCAAGCGGCCCTGGGTGCGCGAGCTGGCGGGCGAGCTGGGCGTGCGCTACGTCGCCCGCGCGGACAACCGCCATGCCAAGGCCGGCAACGTGAACAACGGGCTGCGCGTGGCGCTGGAGGAGGGCCGCAGGGCGGAGTTCGTGCTGCTGCTGGACGCCGATTTCGTGCCGAACCGCCGGCTGCTCCGCCGCACGCTGCCGCTGTTCGAGGCGGCCGATGTGGGCATCGTCCAGACGCCGCAGCACTTCTTCAACCCCGACCCGCTGCAGGCCAACCTGTTCTGCGCCGAGGTCTGGCCGGACGAGCAGCGGCTTTTCTTCAACGAGCTGCTGCCCTGCAAGGATGCCTGGGACGCCGCCTTCTGCTGCGGCACCTCCGCCGTGCTGCGCGTGGCCGCGATGCGCGACAGCGGCGGCCTCGCCACCGAGACGGTGACGGAGGACATGCTGACCTCCTTCAAGATGCGCGAGTTCGGCTGGCGCACGATCTTCCTGAACGAGGTGCTGAGCCTCGGCCTCGCCCCGGAGAGCCTGAAGGAATACATCTCGCAGCGCTCGCGCTGGTGCCTGGGCGCCGTGCAGCAGGTCTACACGCGCTGGTCCTTTCTCGGGCGCGGGCGGATCGGGCTGCTCAACCGCCTGGCCTGCCTCGACACCTTCCTCTACTGGGCCTGCGGCTTCCCCTTCCGGCTGCTGATGCTGCTGACGCCGATCCTCTACTGGTGGAGCGGCACGGCGGTGATCCGCGGCTCGCTGGAGGACATGCTCTACTGGCTGGCGCCGCATGTGCTCTGCGGCATGGCCTTCACCGCGATCTTCTCGCATGGCCGCGCCTTCCCGATCATGACCGACGTCAACCAGCTGCTGCCGAGCATCGCCATCACGCGCTCGGTGATCACCGGGCTGCTGCGGCCGCACGGGCATGCCTTCAAGGTGACGGCCAAGGGGCTCTCGACCAGCGGCGTCACGGTGCAGTGGCGGCTGATGTGGCCCTTCCTCCTGCTGGCGGCGGGGCTGCTCGGCGGGCTGCTGCTGAACATCTCGCCCTACAGCGCGCAGAACGGCGCGCCGGGCTATGCCATCAACGTGCTGTGGAGCCTCTACGGCCTCACCGTGCTGGCCATCACCATCGCCGCCTGCGTGGAGGAGCCGAAGCGGCGCACCGAGGAGCGCTTCCCGACCGACGAGGCGGCGGTGGCCGTGCTGCCGGACGGGCGCCGCTGGCCCTGCCGGGTGGTGGACCTTTCGCTGACGGGCGCGCGCATGCTGCGGCCGGCGGGCTGGGAGGGGCTGGAGGGCGAGGGCGTGCTGCAGCTCGATGCCGGCGGGCTGGTGCTGCCCTTCCGCACGGTGCGCAGCGCCGGGCCGCATTGCGGCGTCGCCTTCATGGCCGGCGCCGAGGGGCGGCGCGCGCTGATCCGCAAGCTCTACACCGGGGGATACCATCGCGAGGTGCGGCGGATCAGCCTCGCCGCGACCATGGCCGGCATCCTGCGCAAGGTCTTCGCCTGAGAAGGGCGCGGCCTCCTCCCGCCGGGAATGCGGCCTCTCCGCGCATCCCGGGGGAAGCAGGGCCGGAGAGTGAGCTCCCCCGGACCCCCTCCTTCTCCTGTCAGTTCCGGCTTGTGCCAAGGGCGAGGCCGCGCCGGCGCAAGCGCGCATCGCCAGGCACAGGCCACTGACGGAAAAGGCAGAGGAGGCTCCGGGGGAGAATCCATTCTCCCCCGGTTCCGCTGGCGGGGCGGGTCAGACGGAAAAGTACTTGGCGCCCGGGTGGTGCAGCACGATGGCGCTGGTGGACTGCTCCGGGTGGAGCTGCCACTCGTCGCTGATCGAGACGCCGATGCGCTCGGCCTGCAGCAGCTTCAGCAAGGGCGCCTGGTCCTCCAGCCGCGGGCAGGCCGGATAGCCGAAGGAGTAGCGGCCGCCGCGATAGCCCTGGGCGAGCATCTTCTCCATGTCGCGCTCGTCCTCGGCGGCGAAGCCCCATTCGGCGCGGATGCGCTTGTGGACGTATTCCGCCATCGCCTCGGCCATCTCCACCGAAAGGCCGTGCAGGTAGAGGTAGTCCTGGTAGCGGTTGCCCTCGAACCATTCGCGCGCCACGTCGCTGGCCTTCTGGCCGACGGTGACGACCTGCAGGCCGATGACGTCGCGCTTGCCCGGCCCGTCCTCGATGTCGCGCAGGAAGTCGGCGATGCACTCGCCATCCTGCCGGGGCTGGCGCGGCAGGGTGAAGCGAGCGGCCTCGGTGACGCCGTCCTCCTCGAACAGGATGACGTCGTTGCCCTGGCCGGCGCATTTCCAATAGCCGTAGATCGCCTGCGGCCTGAGGATGCGCTCCTGCTCGGCCAGCGCCAGCATGCGCTTCAGCACCGGGCGCAGCTCCTGCTTGGCCCAGCCGATGAAGTCCTCCAGGCTGCGGCCCTGCTTCCGGAAGCCCCACTGGAACTGGTAGAGGCTGCGCTCGTTGACGAAGGGCACGATCGCCCTGGGGTCGGCCTCCATGACGCGGGCGCCCCAGAAGGGCGGGGTGGGCACCGGCTCGTCCCGCGTCAGGCGGTGGCGGCGCTCCCGGGCGTAGTTGACATCGACGGGGGCGAAGCCGCGCGGGTCGGCGGTGCCCAAGGTGCGCGCGGCGTTGCGCGACTTGCCCTCGCGCTTCTGCTGGACGGTGGCGAGGTAGCCGTCGAAGTCGTTGCCCATCACCTTGTCCATCAGGTGCAGGCCGTCGAAGGCGTCGCGCGCATAGGCGACGCGGCCGGAGGCATAGGCGCGGACGCAGTCGTCCTCGACGAAGTTGCGCGTCAGCGCGGCGCCGCCGAGCAGCACCGGCACCTCGACGCCCTGGCGCGACATCTCTTCGAGATTGTCCTTCATCACGACGGTTGATTTGACGAGGAGGCCGGACATGCCGATGGCGTTGGCGCGGTGCTCGCGCACGGCGGCGACCATGTCGTTCAGCGGCACCTTGATGCCGAGATTGACCACCCGGTAGCCGTTGTTGGTGAGGATGATGTCCACCAGGTTCTTGCCGATGTCGTGCACGTCGCCCTTCACCGTGGCGAGCACGATGGTGCCCTTCTCCTGGCCCTCGATCTTCTCCATGTGCGGCTCCAGGAAGGCGACGGCGGCCTTCATGGTCTCGGCCGACTGCAGCACGAAGGGGAGCTGCATCTTGCCGGCGCCGAACAGCTCGCCCACCACCTTCATGCCGTCGAGCAGGATGCCGTTGATGATGTCGAGCGGGCGGATGCCCTTGTCCAGCGCGTCCTGCAGCTCGGCGTCGAGGCCCTTGCGGTCGCCGTCCACGATGCGGTCCTTCAGGCGGCCCTCGACGGTCTCGGCCTTCTGCTTCGCCGCCGCGTCCGCCGCCTTGCGGCCGGCGAAGATCTCCAGCAGCTTCTGGAGGGGGTCGTAGCCCTCGCTGCGGCGGTCGAAGATCAGGTCCTCGGCGACGCGCACCTCCTCCGGCGGGATGGCGTGCAGCGGCTTGATCTTGGAGACGTGCACGATGGCGCCGGTCATGCCGGCCTTCACCGCGTGGTCGAGGAAGACGCTGTTCAGCACGTGGCGCGCGGCCGGGTTCAGGCCGAAGGAGATGTTGGACAGGCCGAGGATGATCTGGATGTCCGGGAACTTCTCCCGGATCATGCGGATGCCCTCCAGCGTCCAGAGGCCGAGCTTGCGGTCGTCCTCGTTGCCGGTGGCGATGGTGAAGGTCAGCGGGTCGATCAGCAGGTCGCTCTGCGGCAGGCCGTGCTTGTTGCAGGCGAAATCCACCAGCCGCTCGGCGATGCGGAGCTTGTCCTCCGCGGTCTTGGCCATGCCCACTTCGTCGATGGTCAGCGCGATGACGGCGGCGCCGAACTTCTTCGCCAGCCTCAGGCGGTCGGTCGCATGGCCCTCGCCGTCCTCGAAGTTGATCGAGTTGATGATGGGCTTGCCGCCATGCAGCTTCAGGGCGGCCTCGATCACCGGGGTTTCCGTGCTGTCGATCACCAGCGGCGCGTTGACGGAGCCGGTGAAGCGGCGGACCACCTCGCTCATCTCGGCCAGCTCGTCGCGGCCGACGAAGGCGGTGCAGATGTCGAGCGAGTTGGAGCCCTCGCCCACCTGCTCGCGGCCCATGGCGACGCAGCCATCCCAGTCATGCGCGGCCTGCCGCTCGCGCCAGGCCTTGGAGCCGTTGGCGTTGCAGCGCTCGCCGATGGAGAAGTAGCTGTTCTCCTGGCGCAGCGTGGTGGCGCCGTAGAGGCTGGCCACCTGCGGCACCCAGTGCACGCGGCGCTCGACCGGCGCGGGGCGGAAGCGGCCGCCATCCACCCGGCGCAGCATGGCGTCCAGCGCCTGGATGTGCGGCGTGGAGGTGCCGCAGCAGCCGCCGATCAGGTTCACGCCGTCCTCGGAAACGAAGCGCTCCATCCAGAGCGCCATGTCCTGCGGGGCG
Organism: Teichococcus coralli; assembly: GCF_009829925.1. Lineage (GTDB taxonomy): Bacteria > Pseudomonadota > Alphaproteobacteria > Acetobacterales > Acetobacteraceae > Pseudoroseomonas > Pseudoroseomonas coralli. The sequence continues at coordinate 123,497 of NZ_SNVJ01000013.1, read as the reverse complement.
AGCGGGTAGTGCGTGCGGCCGTCCACCAGCTCGGGCAGGCCGGCATTGGGCTGGCAGGAGATCAGGCCGGGCCAGTTCCGCGCGAGGTAGCGGACGTGCTCGGCCATCTCCTGCGGGCCGGTGGCGCAGTTCAGGCCGATCAGCGGCACGTCGAGCGCCCGCACCACGGTCGCGGCGGCGGCGATGTCGGCGCCGACCAGCAGCGTGCCGGTGGTCTCCACCGTGACCTGCACGAAGATGGGCACATCCTTCCCGGCCTCGCGCAGGGCCGCCTTGGCGGCGTTCACGGCGGCCTTGATGAACAGCGTGTCCTGGTTGGTCTCCGTCAGCAGCGCGTCGGCGCCGCCGGCGATCAGGCCGCGGCACTGTTCGGTGAGCGCGGCTTCCAGCGTGTCGTAGTCGATATGGCCGAGGCTCGGCAGCTTGGTGCCGGGGCCGATGTCGCCGATCACCCAGCGGTCGCGGCCGTCCGCGAAGCTTTCCGCCGCCTCGCGCGCCAGCTCGACGGAAAGCCTGTTGATCTCGAAGGCGCGGCTGCCGAGCTCGAACTCCTCCAGCGTGATGGGCGAGCCGCCGAAGCTGTTGGTCAGCACCATGTCCGCGCCGGCCTCGTAGTAGCCGCGATGGATCTCGCGCACGAGGTCGGGCCGGGCGAGGTTCAGCACCTCGGTGCAGTTCTCCTTGCCCCAGTAGTCCTTCTCGACGTCGAGGGTCAGGGCCTGGACGCGGCTGCCCATGCCGCCATCGCAGAGCAGCACACGGTCGGCCAGGGCATCGAGCAGGGCGGGACGGGCCATGGGGAGGGCCTTCCTTCAGAAGTTCAGCGTGGTTTCAGGCAGGGCGGCGACCGGCACGGCCAGGCGGCGGGCGGGCCAGAGGCGGACCGGCAGCGGGCCGGCGATCTCGACGGCGGGCAGCGGCGCGCAGCCGGCGGCGCCGAACCAGCCCGCGAGCGCCGCGTCGTCGAAGCCGGGCCAGCGATGGGCGCTGCGCGCCAGCAGTTCCTGCCGGGCATGCGGGGCGAGGTCGATCACCACCAGCAGGCCGTCCGGGCGCAGCAGGCGGGCGGCCTCGGCCAGGGCGGCGGTGGGGTCCTCGGCGTAGTGCAGCACCATCTGCAGCGTGACGGCGTCGAAGCCGGCATCGGGCAGCGGCAGGCGGTACATGTCGGCCAGCCGCACGGAGGCGTTGCCGATGCCGCGCTCGCCGAGGCGCGCGCGGGCCAGCGCCAGCATCTCGCGGCTGGCATCCAGGCCGAGCACGGATTCGGCGCGCGGGGCCATCACCTCCAAAAGGCGGCCGGTGCCGGTGCCGATATCGGCCACCCGGCCGAGCCGCTCCGGCAGCAGCGCCAGCAGGGCCATCTCGATGGCGCCGGCGGGCAGGCCGAGGGCGCGCATCTCGTCCCAGTCGGCGCCGTCGCGGCGGAAGGCCTCGGACGCCGCGCGCGCCCGCTCGGCGGCGATGCGGGCGGCGGCGCGGCGGTCGGCGGCGATGGTGGGGTCCTCCTCCGGCAGGCGGGCCAGGATCTGGCGGGCGAGGTCGGCCATCGGGGGGAGCTGGAAATAGACGTTGGCGCCCTCGGGCAGCCGCTCCAGAAGCCCGGCCTCCACCAGCAGCCTCAGGTGGCGCGACAGGCGCGGCTGGCTCTGGCCGAGGATGGCGCACAGCTCGGACACGCAGAAGGCGCCGCGGGCGCAGAGAGCCAGCAGGCGCAGGCGGGTCGGTTCGGCGGCGGCGCGCAGTTGCGCCAGCAGGGGCTCCATGGGCTTGCCAATGACATAAAGACTTCTTTATGTCTAGTGGATGAGCTGGTCCCTCGACGCCCGAACCCCCGTCCACGCCCTCGATGCCGCCGAATGCCCGCCCGGCGCGGTGGTGCTGGCGGAGGATGGCGCGCCGCTTCCCGCTGGTGCCGCGCGGGTCGAGCGCTTCGCCGCGCCACCGGTTGGGGCGCACCCGATCGGCTGCGCCTGCTGCCAGCCGCGCAACCCGGTGGCCATCGCGCTGGACCGGCTCTTCCTGGCGCGGACCCGTGGGGATGCGCCCTGGTTCAACGAGGTGATCGCCATCACGCGGAGCGAGGCGGGGCGGCAGGCGCTCGCGGCCTCGCTGGAGGGGGACAGCGTCACGCAGGCGCGGTTCCGGGCTGGTTAGCTCTTCCAGGGGGGCGCCGCCCCCTGAAACCCCCGCTGGGGGGACAGTGTCCCCCCAGACCCCGCCATCCGTGGCCCTCGTGCGGCAGGAGCACAGCGACAAACCCTCGTTGACGGATGTTCGGGCAGGCCACTAACGTCTGCCCCATGGGTTGCCTTCGCCTCCGCACCGCGAACCGACGCCGTCGCTCCTTCCCAGCGGCGGCTTTCGTGGCTGCGTGCAGACAGGCCCCTCCCCGGTGAGGCCCGCTCCCTAGCGGCCCACCCACGAGGCGGCATCAGCCCGCGCCCTCCGAACCCCCGCAGCCCCTGGCTCCGGGGGTTTTTCTTTGCCCTCACTCCAGCAGCAGGACACCACCATGAGCATTCGCGTCGGCATTGTCGGAATCAGCGGTTTTGGCGGCGGCGAGGCGATGCGCCTGGTCGCGGGCCACCCGTCCTTCGAGCTCGTCTACGCGGCCGGCGAGGGCAGCGCCGGCAGCCGGTTGGGGGACCGCTTTCCCGGCGTGCCGGCCAGGCTGGCCGGCCTGGTGATCGAGAAATGGGACCCCGCGACCCTGCCGAAGCTCGACGTGCTGTTCGCGTCGCTGCCCACGGGCGCCTCGGCCGGGGCGCTGGCCCGCATCCCCAGGGAGGTGAAGATCGTCGATATCGGCGGCGACCACCGCGACGCCGAGGGCTGGGCCTACGGCCTGGCCGACGTCTGGCCGGATCAGATCCAGGGCCAGCCCCGCGTCGCCAACCCCGGCTGCTTCCCCGCGGCGACGCTGACCGCGCTGGCGCCGCTGCTGGCCCAGGGGCTGATCGAGCCGGGCAACATCGTGATCGACGCCAAGACCGGCATCTCCGGTGCCGGCCGGGGCGGCGCCGACAGCAGGTTCGGCTATGCCGAGAGCAACGAGAACCTGGTCCCCTACGGCCTGCTCAAGCACGTCCACATGCCCGAGATGGCCAGGACGATCGAGCGGCTGAGCGGCGGCAGCGCGGCCGGGCTGGTGTTCACGCCGCATTTGGTGCCGATGACCCGCGGCATTCTCGCCACCGTGTACTGCCGCGGCCGCGCCACCACGGAGCAGTGCCTGGACGCGGCCCGGCGCTTCTACGCCGGGCGGGCCTTCGTCCGCGTGACCGACAAGCCGCCGCAGACGAAGTGGGCGACCGGCTCGAACCTCGCCTTCGTCAGCTATGCGGCCGATCCGGAGCGCGACCTGGTGATCGCGATGGGCGTGGTCGACAACCTCGGCAAGGGAGCGGCCGGCCAGGCGGTGCAGAATGCGAACCTGATCTGCGGCCTGCCGGAAACCGCGGGGCTGGATGGCGCACCTGTCTGGCCGTGAGATCGCTTGCGGGCCCATGTTGTCCGTCGTTCGCCCGCCCGAAGCGGAAACCGACCCATTTCATGGACTGCACCATCCCGGGTTTCGCGGAGGCTCGTCCGAGGGAAGGTGACGATCGAGGAGCGGATCGTGGCTCCGGCCATCGCCCGGGGCCCGGCCGAGAACCGGCGCGGGGCTTGCGAACCCCCCATCCCTGCCCTCCCGCCAGGGCTTTCTCCGTTGCCACCGCCCCGGCGGCTCCAGCGCCAAAAACGAATGGCGGGGTCCGGGGTAACACGGTCACCCCGGCGGGAGGGGTCTGGGGAGGGCGGCGCCCTCCCCAGGGGATGAGCCCCCTTCCCTTTCGCGTGTTGAACAGGCAGCCTGGAGGTGGCTGTTTGTGCAGAGGCGCGGGTCGGGCCCGCCGGCTTCCGGATGGCCATTCCGAAGCTTTCCGCAGGAACGTCTTTCCATGTTGTTGCTCATTCCCGGTCCCGTGCAGACCCGTCCCGAAGTGCGGGCTGCGATGGCGGTGGACATCGCCCCCTGGGACAACGACTTCGCGCCCGAATACATCGCCATCCGCGAGACGCTGCGCGACGTGGCGGGCGGGATCGCCGGGCGGCATGTCTGCCTGCCCTTGCAGGGCGCGGGCCATTTCATCACCGAGGCGGCCATCCGCACCTTTATCCCCGCCGCGGCGGCGGGCGGCGGCAAGCTGCTGATCCCGATGAACGGCACCTATGCCGAGCGCATGGCGCGGCTGGCGCGCGAGGCGGGGCGGACGGTGGTGGAGCTGCCGGCGCCGGACAGCCGCGGCGTGACGCCCGAGGCGGTGGCGGCGGCGCTGGCGGCGGACCCGGCGATCTCGCATCTCGGCGTGGTGTATTCCGAGACGGGCAGCGGCATCGTCAACGACGTGCCGGCGCTCGGCGCCGTGGTGCGCGCGGCGGGGCGGCGGATGATCGTCGATGCCGTCTCGGCCTTCGGCGCGCTGCCCTTCAGCCTGCAGGCGCAGCCGGAGGTGGACGCGGTGCTGTTCACCTCCAACAAGTGCATCGAGGGGCTGCCGGGCATCGGCTTCGCCATCTGCCCGGCGGAGCGGGTGGAGGCCGCGGCGGGGAATGCGGGCTCCTGGTCCTTCGACCTGGCGGACGTGTACTCCACCGCGCAGCGCGCGGGCTGGGGGAGCTTCCGCTTCACGCCGGCGGTGCAGGCGCTACACGCCTTCGGGGTGGCGCTCGACATCTTCATCGCCGAGGGCGGGCAGCCGGCGCGGCTCGCGCGCTACCGCGAGAACTGCCGCATCCTCTATGAGGGCGGCAGGGCGCTGGGGCTGCGGCCGTATCTCGACTGGGAGAACCAGGGGCCGGTGATCGTGCTGTTCCACCAGCCCGAGCATCCGGACTTCACGCTGCAGGGCTTCGTGGACGCGCTGAAGCGGCGCGGCGTGCTGATCAGCAACTTCCACAACACCGCGGCGCCGACCATGCGGATCGGCTGCATCGGCCATGTCGGGCCGGACGAGATGCGCTTCGCGCTCGGCGCCCTGCGCGGGGCGCTGGAGGAGCTGGGCATCCGGCAGCGCGACGCGGCCTGAGGGCGGGCCTGAGGGGGCGCTGCCCCCTCAAACTCTCCCTTCATCCCCCCGGGCAGGGGACACGGTCCCCCGCACCCGCGATTCGAAAGAATGGGTTTCCAAAGGCCCCGGGCCTTTGGCGGGGTGGGTCCGGGAGGGGCGGCGCCCCTCCTGGCCCTCACTCTACGGAAATGCCGGCCTCGCGCACCAGCTTGGCCCAGCGCGTGCGCTCCTCCGCCATGAAGCCGCCGAAGCGGGTGCCGCCGAGGCGGGAGGGCTCGGCGCCTTCCTCATGCAGGCGCTTCACGACGGCGGGGTCGGTCAGGCAGTCGGCGATGGCGCGCTCCAGGCGGGTGCGGATTTCCGCCGGCGTGCCCTTCGGCGCCAGCACGCCGTACCAGGCGGAGCTGCGATAGGCCGGCAGGGCGGCCTCGGCGACCGTGGGGACGTCCGGGAGGGCGGCGATGCGGGCCTCGCCGGTCACCGCCAGGGGCCGCACCAGCTCGCCCTGGATCAGCCCGAGCACGGAGGGCAGCGTGGTGATCATGAAGGGGACATGCCCGGCGACCACGTCGTTCAGCGCCGGGCCGGCGCCGCGGAAGGGCAGGTGCTGCGCCTCGATGCCGGCCATCTGGAACATCAGCGCCGCCGCCAGGTGGCTGGCCGAGCCGTTGGAGGCGGAGGCGTAGTTGAAGTCGCCGTTGGCGGCGCGCGCCTCGTCGAGCAGTTCGCGCAGGGTGCGGGCCTTGCTGCCGGGGCCGACCACGGCGACCAGCGGGGCGTCGGCCAGCAGGGCGATCGGCTCCAGCGCCTTCAGCGGATCCACCTTCATGTTGGGGAAGAGCGACTGGTTGACCGTCATCGGCCCCTGGTTGCCCACCAGCAGGGTGTAGCCGTCGGGCCTGGCGGCGGCGACGGCGTCGGTCGCCAGGTTGCCGCCGGCGCCGGGGCGGTTCTCCACCACCACGGGCTGGCCCAGCGCGCCCTGCAGGCGGGCGGCGACCACGCGGGCCACGTTGTCGGTGCCGCCGCCCGGGGCATAGGCGACCAGGAGGCGGATCGGCCGGTCGGGCCAGGCCTCCCCGGCGCGGGCGGCGCCGGGCAGGGCGGCGGCCAGTGGGGAAAGGGCGAGCAGTTGCAGCAGGCTGCGGCGCGAGGTCATGGCTTCGGTTTCCTCCGGGACTTTATGAGCGGGCGGGTTCAGGCGGCGGCGGCGACGGGGCGCGTCGCCGGCAGGGCGGTGGCGGGCAGCAGCAGGTGGCCCTCGAAGATGCGGCGCGCGGTGCGCAGCACGCTGGCCCAGCGCACCGCCTCGCCGTCCAGCGAAAGGCCGATCTCCAGCAGCCCGGCGGGGTGGGCGATGCGGACGGCTTCCTCCCCCGGCCCCTCCCCCGGCCCCTCCCCCGGCGCGGCGAGGCGGTGGGCGAGCGTGCCTGGCAGCCGCGCGGCGATGGCCAGGGTGATGCCGCCGGTCACCGCCATGGCGCGGTGCACCGCGTGCGGCGTCAGGTAGCGGGCGGCGAGGGTGGCGCCGTCGCGGCCGGGGCCGAGCAGGGCGGGCTTGGGGACGACGCTGTCGGACACGTCGCCGAGGCCCATGCGGCGGCCGGCCTCGCGGCGCAGCGCCTCGATGCGGCGGAGCAGCGCGGTGTCGGCCTCGATCGCCTCCGGCGGCAGGGTGGCGTCGGTGCCGAGCGCGGCGGCGTCGAGCAGCAGCATCGGCATGGCGCCGTCGATCAGCGTGGCGGCGGTGCCGTCGAGGATCTCCTGGCGCAGGCCGGTGGGGAAGAGCGTGCCGGTGCGGCTGCCGGCGACGTCGCGGAAGCGCAGCTCGACCGGGGCGGCGGTGCCGGGCACGCCGGCGATGGCGGCGGCGCCGTCATAGGTGACCTGGCCGTCCGGCGTCTGCACCACCGCCTCGATCAGCGCGCCGGTGTTGCGGTTGCGGATGCGCACCAGCGTCTCGGGGTGGCGCGGCGCGACCAGCCCGGCCTCGATGGCGAAGGGGCCGACGCCGGCGAGCATGTTGCCGCAGTTCGGGCGGGTGTCCACCACGCCGCGGTCGGTGGCGACCTGGGCGAAGAGGTATTCGACATCGGCCGCCGGCTCGTTGGCGGGACCGACGATGGCGACCTTGCTGGTGAGGCTGTTGCCGCCGCCGATGCCGTCGATCTGCAGCGGGTGCGGCGAGCCGAGGGCGGCCAGCAGCATGGCGTCGCGCCGCGCCGGGTCGGCCGGCAGGTGGCTGGCGAGGAAGAAGGGGCCGCGGCTGGTGCCGCCGCGCATCAGCACGCAGGGGAGGCGGATCTGCATCGACGTTTCCGGGCTTTGATCTTGCGGAAGAAGCTCTGCGCCCGAAACGGCTCTTGCTGAAGTGCAAAGATCGGCAGAATTCTTGCGTGACACGCAAGGATGGCCGCGCCATGGCGATTGATCTCGACCAGCTCCGCACCTTTGTCGCCGTGGCCGAGGCGGAAAGCCTGACGCGCGCGACGGAAACGCTGCACCTCTCGCTGCCGGCGGTGTCGCGCCGGCTCTCGGCGCTGGAGGAGGAGCTGGGCGTGGCGCTGCTGGCGCGCTCGACGCGGCGCGTGGCGCTGACGCCGACCGGGCGCGAGTTCCTGCCGCGCGCGCGGCGGCTGCTCGACGAGCTGGAGGAAAGCCTGCTCGGCATCCGCGAGACGGCGGCGCGGCGGCGCGGGCTGGTCACCATCGCCTGCATCCCCACCGCCGCCTACTACTTCCTGCCGGCGACCCTGGCCGACTTCGCCCGCCGCTTCCCCGCCGTGCGCGTGCGGGTGATGGACCTCTCGGCCGACGGGGTGGTGGACGCGGTGGCCAGCGGCGGGGTGGAGTTCGGCATCGGCATGGAGGGCGCCGGCCAGCCCGAGGTGGAGTTCCGCCCGCTGCGGCGCGACCCCTTCGTGCTGGCCTGCCGGCGCGACCACCCGCTGGCGCGGCGGCGCAGCCTGCAATGGGCGGACCTGGCGGGGGAGAAGCTGGTGGGGGTCTCGCGCCGCTCGGGCAACCGGCTGATCCTGGACCGCGCGCTGCTGCCGCAGGGCATCCAGCCGAACTGGCACTACGAGGCGGAGCACCTCTCGACCAGCCTCGGGCTCGCCGAGGCGGGGCTGGGGCCGGCGGTGGTGCCGCGGCTGGCGCTGCCGCGGGCGCCGCACCCGGTGCTGGTGGCGCGCCCCATCGGCGGGCCGCGGGTGGAGCGGGCGACGGGGGTGGTGCTGCGGCGCGGCGCCGCGCCAGGGCCGGCCGCCCGCGCGCTGCTCGACCTGCTGGAGCGGCGGATGGCGGCCGGGTGAGGCCCCCGGAGGTGCGGCGCCAGGGTGCGGCCCGGGATGCGCTCCTGGGGCGAAGCCGGCCTCAGAACAGCCAGCCGAGCGCCCGCAGCCCCATCCAGCACAGCGCCAGCAGCACGCCGCTGGCGAAAAGGCAGCCGGCCAGGGTGACAACAAGGCCGGCGGCGGTGACGCGGCTGTCCTGCTCCACCACGCCAAGCGCCATGATGATGGTGCCGAAGGCTGGCGGCCCGTTGGTGCCGGGGCCGGGCAGGATCAGCATCAGCGCCGCGTAGACCGTCAGCCAGCCGACCATCCGGTCGCCCAGCGGGCCGGCGCACCAGCCCGGGCGGGGGCGGACGAAGCGCTCGACGAAGCGCAGGCCGCGCGAGGAGGCGGAGGCCAGGCGCAGCAGGTCGGTGCGGCGCACCGTCTTGCGGGCCAGGAAGCCCGGAAGCTGCGGCTGCCGCCAGCCCAGGCCCATCTGCAGCCCGAGGAGCAGCATGGGCAGGCCGAAGACGCTGGCCATGCCCGGCAGCAGGCTGGGCAGGCAGAGCAGCAGGATCAGCAGGCCGAAGCCGCGGTCGCCGAAGGCCCCGGCCATCTCGCCCAGGCTGATCCGCTCGCCCGGGAAGGTGGCGGCCACCTCGGCGATGATGCGGGTGATCGGCGCCCCCTCGGAGGCGCCATGCCCCCCCGGACCAGGCGGCGGCACAGCCTGCGGCGCCGCGGGCTGCCGAAGCCTCTCCATTCCGGTTCGCGGCGCGGGCGCACCGGCGGTTCCATCCATCATCCTGCCTCGTCGCCTGGCGCCGCCGCCGGCCATGCGGGCTTCACACCACCGGACCCGCCGCCTGCGCGCGAAAGAAGAGCAGCCTGCCTCCGCCCATGCAAAGGAAAAGCCGTCCGGCACGGCGCGCCTTGCCCGCGAAGCGGCAGGACGCAGCCCTCGCAGATGAGGACGCGGCAATCCGGATCAATGGGTGGCGCGGAAGATTGCGCCGGCGCGGCGCTCAGGCCGGGGACCGCCTGACGCCGGGCGGGCGGGCGTCGCCCTCCAGGCGCTGCGCGCCCAGCACGCTCAGCGTGCCGTCGGTCTCCAGCACCACCGCGCTGACCTGGTCGGGCCGGGCGAAGCCCTGGCCGCGCAGGGCGGAGAGCACCTCATCCCGCGTGACGCGCTGCGCCCGCAGCGCACCGTCCAGGAAGCGGCCCTGGTGCAGCAGCAGCACCGGCTCCGACTTGACCAGCGCATCGAACCGCTCCGAGCGCACGGAAAGCCAGGCCACCAGGAATTGCAGCCCCGCGAGCAGGGCGAAGGCAAGGATGCCTTCCACGAGGGCGACGGACTTGCTCAGCAGCACCGTGGCCAGGGTGGAGCCGAGCGCCACGGTGACAATGAAGTCGAAGGCGTTGAGCTTGGCCAGGGTGCGCTTGCCGGAAACGCGCAGCAACACCACCAGCGCCACATAGGCCAGGGTGCCAACAACCAGGACCCGCGCCAGCCCGGCCCAGGAGTCAAAGAACATGGTGGGTCAGTTCCCGCTGTGGAGGGCGGAGGGGGCACGACGCCCCCTCCGCCCGGCTTCGGTTCAGCCGCCCTGGCCGTGCTGCTGCCAGAACTTGTCGATCTGCTGCGTCTGGGTGGAGTAGCCGCTTGCGGAGGCGAAGCTCTCCGGGTCCACCTTCGGCGCCTGCTCCAGCGTCTCGGGCTTGGCCTTGAGCACGAAGGCGTCCATCTGCGGGGTGGCGCTGAGCTGCTTCCACGGCACCGCCACATAGTCCTCGCCAAGGCCCAGGAAGCCGCCGCGCTCGACGACGACGTAGCTGATCTGGCCGCTGGAGGGGTTGACGATCACGTCCCTGATGTTGCCGAGGTACTGATCCTGCGGGTTGCGGAGATCCGTGTCGGTGATGTTGTCGGCGCGGAAGCCGCCCTGCATCTGGGCCACCGGCCTGGCCGCGGCCAGCTGCTGCGTGCGATAGGAGTTGACCTCGCCGGGCTTGACGCCCGCGTCGCGCATGTCCTTCGCGTACTGGTCGTAGCTGCCGCGAAGCTCGTTGAGCACCACTTGGCAGCCCTGCTCGTTGCCGCGCTGCGCCATGACGACGGCGGCGTTCTGCAGGGCGTTGAGCGCCCGCGCCGGCGCCATCCGCCAGTTGACGTTGCCCCAGGGGGCGGCGGCGGTGCTGCCCGGCGTGGCGCCGGCGACGGCACCGCCCGGCGTGGTGGCGGAAGGCGCCGCGGCGAGGCCGCCGGTCCAGCCCCAGCCATAGCCGCGGCGATAGCCGCTGAGCCAGTAGCCATCCTGGCCCACCTGGTCGCGGAAGGCCTGCAGGTCCTTCAGGCACTGCTGCGCCACGTCCTGCTGGCCGGCGCGCGCCTGCTGTTGCGCGGCGCCGCCGGACGGCCGCGTCGCCGCCGCGTTCGGCTGGGAAGCGCCGGGGGCCGTCTGGGCGGCCGCCATCCAGGGCGCCAGGCAGAAGGCTGCGAAGGCGGTGCGGGAAATCAGGCTGGTGGGACGCATGGTGTCTTCTCCCGTGCTTTGTTGAGCGGCCACGCCGGGAGGGCGCGGACCCGGCGCGAGGCCGTGGGGACTGAACACGCCGCCCGCCGGAAGGTTCGAAATTTCGCCCGAAATTCGCCCTTTTTATGCCTTTTTTCGTTCTAGCCTTCAGGAGAGAACATCCATGCAGCCGGTTGACCTCGCGCTTTGCCTCGCCGTGGATGTCTCGGCCAGCGTCGATTACGACGAGTTCGGGCTGATGATCGGCGGGCTGGCAGGCGCCTTCCGGGCGCCGGACATCGCCGGTGCCTGTGCCGCCGGGCCGCGGGGCGCGGTGGGGGTCGCGGTGCTGTTCTGGTCGGGCGCGCAGGATGTCGCCGTGCCCTGGATGCGAGTTGGCGGCGTGGCCGAGGCCGGCGCCCTGGCCGATGCCATCGAGAACGCGCCCCGGCTGCCGGCGCCCGGCGCCACCGCCCTTGGGCCGGGCATGGCGGCCGGGCTGGCGCTGCTGGGACGCTTCGCCGGCGAGGCGAGCCGGCTGGTGCTCGACGTTTCCGGCGACGGGGCGCACAACCAGGGGCGCCCGCCCGGGCCGGTGCGCGACATCGGCGTGGCCGCGGGCGTGACCATCAACGGCCTGGCGGTGCTGAACGAGGAGCCGGACCTGCTCGGGCACTACGAGGCCGAGGTGATCGGCGGCCCCGGCGCCTTCGCCATGCACTGCGCCGATTACGCCGACTTCGCCGATGCCATCCGGCGCAAGCTGCGGCGGGAGATCATGGGCGGGATGGTGGCCTGAGCCGCGCCCGGGGCGGAAAGAAGCCGGGGAAAGGAATTCCCCCGGACCGCCATCTTCGTTTTGTCAGCCTTGGCGCCGGCCGCCGGCGCGGGAAACCCCGAAGGAGAATGAAGGGATCGAACGCGTGGGCTCGATGGGGGGGAAATTCATCGCTCCAGCCTTGTTCAGTTCCCGGCGGCCACGGCACGCTCGCCGGCCCAGGCCGCGCCCTTCGGCAGGCGGTCGATCTCGGCGCGCTGGCGCGGCAGCGCGCCGGGGTGTTCCGCCTGCAGCCAGGCGATCATCTTCTCCCGCACCTCGCAGCGCAGGTCGAAGGCGCGGCCGGCGTTGCTGGCGGAAACCAGCATGCGCACCTCCATGACGTTTGGGCGGAAATCGGTGACCTGCATGTTTACCACGCGGCGGTCCCAGAGCCTGGAGGCGCGGGCGACCTCCTCCAGCTTGCGCCGCATCGCCTCCACCGGCGCGGTGTAGTCCAGGTAGAACATCACCGTGCCGATCAGCGAGGAGCTCTCGCGCGTCCAGTTCTGGAAGGGATGCTCGATGAAGTAGCTGAGCGGCAGCACCATGCGGCGCCAGTCCCACAGCCGCACCACGACATAGGTGGAGGTGATCTCCTCCACATTGCCCCACTCGCCCTCAACGATGACGGCATCCTCCAGGCGGATCGGCTGGGTGACGGCGAGCTGGATGCCGGCGATCAGGTTCTTCAGCAAGGGCTGCAGCGCGAGGCCGACGACCAGGCCGGCGGCGCCGGCGGAAGCCAGCAGCGAAACGCCGTATTGCCGCACGCTGTCGAAGGTCATCAGCGCCGCGGACGCGGTGATGAGCACGATCAGCGTGCCCGCCACCCGCTTCAGGATGCGCGACTGCGTGGCATGCTTGCGCGCCAGCAGGTTGTCCTCGGAATCCAGCTTGAAGCGCCGCAGATAGACTGTGGTCCAGATGTGCAGCGTGATCATCGCCACCCAGCCGACCAGGCAGATGAAGCAGATCGCCAGCACGTGGCGCAGCGCGCCCGCCTGCGCCACGCTCAGCGGCGCGATGGTGGCGGCGACGCTGAGGAACAGCACGATCAGGGCGAGCCGGCTCAGCCCTTCCGTGCGCTGCACCAGGGAGCGCCAGAACAGGGCGTGCTTCTGCGCCATCCGGTTCAGCACCCGGTAGATCACCCGGTTGACGCCGACGGCAAGCAGCAGCGCAGCCGCCAGGATCAGCAGGCTGATCAGCCAGGACGGCGCCCAGTCCAGCGAGGCGACGACGCGCCGGGCGGCGGCGTCGAATTGGTGGAGCACGGGCCTCTCCCTTTTCGCACTGCACACTGCAATGCCGGGCAGCGCGAAACGTTTCCGCCGCCGCGCAGCCGAAGCGGGAGAATACGGCCCTAAGTTCCTGTTACGGCGGCATCTTGTCGCCCACCCCCAGGCTGCGCTGCATGTACACCACATCCAGCCAGCGGCCGAATTTCAGCCCCGCGCTGCGCAACAGGCCGACCTGGCGGAAGCCCAGGGAAAGATGCAGGCCGATCGAGCCGACATTCTCGGAATCGCCGATCACGGCGAACATCTGCCGGAAGCCCGCCTGCTCGGCGCGCTCCAGCAGGCCTGCCACCAGGCTCTTGCCGAGGCCCTGGCCGTGCACGTCGTGCCGGACGTAGATCGAGTCCTCCACCGAGAAGCGATAGGCGGAGCGCTCCCGCAGCGGGCTGAAATAGCCGTAGCCCAGCACCTCGTCCCGCTCCTCGGCCACCAGCCAGGCGCAGTTGGCCTGGCGGATGCGGGCCATGCGGGCGGCGATCTCCTCCTGGCCGGGGGGAACCTCCTCGAAGGTGCCGGTGCCGGTCAGGACATGATGGGCGTAGATCGCGGTCATGGCCGGCAGGTCGTCAGGGGTCGCTTCGCGTAGCGGCATCCAGGGGCTCTCCGCAGGGGGCAGTCGTCTCTCGCCCCAGGGGTAGGCGGGGCGGCGGGGGACGGCAAGCGCCGGGACGTTTCCGCCGCACCGCCATGGCTCCGCTGCGCGGGAACCCCCCGCCCCCCGCGAAAGTTGCCGCCGCCCGCGCGGCGGGCGCGCGGCAGCTCCGGCACGTGCGGCGGGACCGGATTGTCGCCGGCCGCGCGGAGCGCCGGGCGGCGACACGGCCATGGCGTGGAGGGGGCGGCGTGGAGGGGGCGGCGCGGCGTGGCCGGCGCGCCGGTCCCGCGCCCGCGGCCCCCCGGAACTCGGCCCCCCGGCCCTCGGCCTGGGCGGGGCCGCCAGGCGCGACGGCCGCATCACGGCATCGCAGCGGCGCAGCAGCACAGCGGCGCAGCAGCACAGCGGCCGGGCGGGATCAGCTCTTGGCCACGGTGTCCGCCATCCGGGCGCCGCGCTGGCCCATGCGCTGTTCCGGGCCGGTGGTGGTGTCGCTCGCGGTCTGGTGCTCCATCTCGGCGTTCAGCTCGGCCCCAAGCAGCACCACGATGCCGGAAAGCCACATCCAGGTCATGAAGCCGATCACGGCGCCCAGCGAGCCGTAGGTGGCGTCGTAGTTGCCGAAGTTGCTGACGTAGAAGGAGAAGCCGAAGGACAGCAGCGCCCAGAGGATGGCGGCGAAGCCGCTGCCCCAGGTCACCCAGCGCCAGCGCGCCTTCTCGCGGCTGGGCCCGAAGCGGTAGAGCGCCGCCAGCAGCACCGTGATGCCCAGCAGCAGCAGCGGCCAGCGCGCGATCCGCAGCAGCCATTCGGCGGCGCTGCCCAGGCCGACGAAGTTCAGCACCACCGGCACCACCACGATGGCGGCGATGGACAGCAGGGTGAAGACCAGCGCGCCCAGGGTGAAGGCCAGCGTGGTCACCGTGAGGAGGATGAAGCTGCGCTTCTCCTTCTCCTCGTAGACGACGTTCAGGGCGTCGAACATCGCCTTGGTGCCCTGGTTGGAGCTCCAGAGCGCCACCAGCAGGCCGGCGATGGCGCCGAAGCCGAGCGCGCCGGTCTGGCTCGTGGTCACGCGCTGGAGCTGCTCGTTGATGATGTCCATGCCACCGCCGGGCACGAAGCCGGCCAGCATGCTGACATGCTGCTGCACCGTCTGCGGGTCGGCGAAGAGGCCGTAGATCGAGACCATCGCCGTCAGCGCCGGGAACAGCGACAGCAGCGCGTAGAAGGTGATGCCGGCGGCCTCGGTCATCACCCGGTCGTTGTTGGCCTCGATGGCGCTGCGCTTCAGGATGCTCCACCAGCCGCGCCGCGGGATCTGCGAGGGCTCGCGGGCCTCCCGCCCAAGCGCGCGGCGGTCCTCCGGGCTTTCCTCGGCGCGCTGCTCGGCCGGTTCTCTGGAAGTTGCGCGTGGTGCGCCGCGGGCGGTCTTTGACCGGCTGAAGAACGACATGACAGGGTCCCCGTCGCTGAAGGGTGGCGGGCGCCGTTCTGGCGCGCCACCGTAACGTCGGCAGTGCAACGGCGCAGGCGGGCCGAAGTTCCCGCGCCGCAGCGTCCGCAGGTCAGCCTTTGGGCCGCGGCGCCCCTTCTCCGGCGCGGAGCGGCTGCCGCGCCACACCCTTGTGGTCGAAATTCCCATCCGCCAGCCAGGCGGCGATGGCGTCGCGCCGGGCGGGCCATTCGTCCTCCAGGATGGAGAACCAGGCGGTGTCGCGCCGCCGCCCCTTCACCACGAGATGCGCCCGGTGCAGGCCCTCCGGCACGAAGCCCAGCCGTGCCGCCGCCCGCTGCGAGGGGGCGTTCAGGGCGTTGCACTTCCAGACCAGGCGGCGGTAGCCGAGGTCGTCCATGGCGTGGCGCATCAGCAGGAACATGGCCTCGGTGGCGGCGCGGGTGCGCTGCATGCGGGGGCCGAACCAGATGTTGCCCAGCTCGATGGCGGCGTTGGCGGGCTGGATCTCCATCAGCGTCAGCCAGCCGGAGGCGCGGCCGGAGACATGCGGCCGCACCGCCCAGGCCATCGGGTCGTGCGTGGTGGCGAAGCCGGCGATGAAGCGGCGGAAGGCGGGGAGGTCCGGGAAGGGGCCGTAGCCCAAATAGGCCCAGCTGTCCTCGGCGCCGCGGGTGGCCTCCCACAGCTCCTCCGCATGGCGGAGGCCGAGCGGCTCCAGCGTGACGGTCGTGCCGCGGTGCGGGACGCGCGCGGGCAGCGGGCGGGGGGTGGGATCGACCTCGGGCCCCACGGGAGGGGCGACCGGCGGAACCTGGGGTGTGGCGTCGGGGGCGGTTGTCATGATAGGCGAGGCTGGACCGCAAAGGCGCCGTGGCGCAAGCCGCGCCGTTCTCCCCCCCACGCCCCCATTTCCCGGCGCGGAGCCGCT
The DNA here is from genome assembly GCF_009829925.1 of Teichococcus coralli. Classification (GTDB taxonomy): domain Bacteria; phylum Pseudomonadota; class Alphaproteobacteria; order Acetobacterales; family Acetobacteraceae; genus Pseudoroseomonas; species Pseudoroseomonas coralli. Next base: position 107,546 of record NZ_SNVJ01000013.1, on the reverse strand, counting down.
TGTTCCGCGCGCGGGCGAGACAAATCTTTCCGCCGATGAACGCACCCGCCCCCAACGCCGCCTTCTTCACCGAGACGGTCGAATACGTCCACCACTGGACGGACCGGCTGTTCACCTTCCGCTGCACGCGCGACGACGCCTTCCGCTTCCAGGCCGGGCAGTTCGCGATGATCGGGCTGAAGGTGGACGGCAAGCCGCTGCTGCGCGCCTATTCCATGGTCTCGGCGCCCTACGACCCCTACCTGGAGTTCCTCTCCATCAAGGTGCCGGACGGGCCGCTGACCAGCCGGCTGCAGCACATCCGGCCGGGGGACCAGGTGCTGATCGGCCGCAAGTCGGTCGGCACGCTGCTGCCGGACAACCTGCTGCCCGGGCGCACGCTGTGGATGTTCGGCACCGGCACGGGGCTCGCGCCCTTCATGTCGCTGGTGAAGGAGCCGGAGGTCTATGACCGCTTCGAGCGCGTGGTGCTGCTGCACGGCGTGCGCGAGGTGAAGGAGCTGGCCTACCACGACTGGCTGAGCCAGGAGCTGCCGCGGCACGAGCTGCTGGGCGAACTGGTGCGGGACAAGCTGGTCTATTACCCGACCGTGACGCGCGAGCCCTTCCGCAACCAGGGCCGCGTGACCGACCTGATCGAGAGCGGCAGGCTTTGCGCCGATCTCGGGCTGCCACCGATCTCGCCGGAGCAGGACCGGGTGATGCTCTGCGGCAGCCCGGAGATGCTGGCCTCGATGAAGGCGCTGCTGGAGGCGCGCGGCTTCGAGGAAGGCTCGAACAACCGGCCGGGCCACTATGTCATCGAGAAGGCCTTCGTCGAGAAGTAGGCGCCACACTCCGTTGCGAAGCGTGCGACACCGTCACGCGCCGGCGCGTTAGCCTCCCCGCAGGAGGGCGGCCCCCGCCGGCCCTCCCGAGAGCCAAGGGAGACCCTGATGCGCAAACTGCTGATCCCGGTCATGGGTGCCGCCTTCCTGGGGCTGGCCGGCCTGGCCGCCGCGCAGCCCGCCCCGCCCCCCGGCCCCGGCAATGGCGGCCCGCCCGCCGCCGGCAACGAGGCGCCTCCGGGCCCCCCGATGCGCGGGCCCGGCGGCCATGGCCACCCGGATGGCGGGCGCGGCCCGGGCGGCGGGATGATGGGCCCGCACCATCCGCCGCCACCGCCCGGCGCGGCCTTCATGCTGCGCCGCGGCAACGATTCCATCGCCATCCACTGCTCCGAGCGCGAGTCGATGCAGGCCTGCGTGAACGCCGCCTCGGCGATGCTCGACAAGATGGGCAGCGCCCTGCGCTGAAAGGGAGAAAGGCTGGGGGAAGGAATTCCCTCAGGCCCCCTTCTTTTTTCTTTGCGTTTTGTGCGGGATGGCGGGCAGCGCGGTCCAGGCCCGGAGCGCCGGATGTGGTCGCCAGGGCTGCTTCAGCCGCGGCGTGAGCGCGCTTCACCGGCACGACAAAGCTGGCAGAAAAACGAAGTGGGGGGTCGGGGGAGAGAATTTCTTCTCCCCCCGGTTCCGCCGCCGGGGCGTTCAGCCCTGGAAGGGGGGGAAGCTGGAAGGCGAGAGCTGTTCGATGTTCCGCCCCGCCCAGTCGCGCTGCTTCATGCCGTTCCACATGGCCTCGGCGCCCTCCTGCACGGCGCGGCCGAGTTCCACCGGGTCGTAGCCCGGCACCACGCCGTCCCGCATCACCACGCGGCCGTCGATGATGGAGGTTTCGAGGTCCTCCGCCGTGGCGGAGAAGACGAGGTTGCGGATCGGGTCGCGCAGCGGCGTCATGAACATGGAATCCGCCTTCCAGACCAGCAGGTCCGCCTTGGCGCCGGGGGCGATGCGGCCGAGGTCGTCGCGACCGAGCGCCCTGGCGCCGTTCAGGGTGGCGGCGTTGAACACGTCGACGGCGGTGGCGACCTGGGTGCGGCGGTCCACGATCTTGCTGACCACCGAGGTCCAGCGCATCGCCTCGATCATGCTTTGCGGGCAGGTGTCGGTGGCCAGCGTCATGTTGACGCCGCGCGCCTGGTAGCGGGCGAAGCTCTCCATGGCGATGCCGCGGCGGGCGAAGACCCAGACGGCATGGGCCACGTTGGCGCCGGTATCGGCCAGGATGCCGATGTCGTCGGCCTGGTAGTTGGCCCAGCTGCTCTCGCCGGGAATGATGCAGTGGCCGAGGATGCAGTTGGGGCCGAGGAAGCCGATGCCGTTTAGCCACTCAATCGGCGTGCAGCCGTTGCGCCGCGTCATCTCGTGGAACTCGGGCACGGATTGCGAGACGTGCAGCGCCAGCGGCACGCCCATGGCGCGGGAGGCCTCGGCGGAGCGGCGCAGCAGCGCCTCGGAGCAGGTATCCACCTGCATCGGCGTGAGGAAGCCCTTGATGCGGCCGTTCTCGCGCCCGTCCACCTGCTCGATGAAGCGGATGGCGGCGTCCATGGCGCCGAAGCCGTCATCCTCGGACCACTCGTATTCCACCGCGCGGCCGTTGGCGGTGAACCAGCGGCCGGAGCGGTAGCCCTGGCCGATATAGGCGCGGAGGCCGCAGCGGGCGGCATGCTCGGCCACCACGTCGCCGTGCCAGCCGATCTCCATGATGGTGGTGGTGCCGGTGCGCAGCAGCTCGGGCATCGAATAGGCGATGCAGGCGCGGCGCGCCGCCTCGGTGATGGCGCCGTCCCGCGCCGAGAGGAACTCGAACAGGCCGGAAAGGTAGAACTGCCGCGGGCCGCGGTCCTCGACGAAGCTCTTGTCGAGCGGGCTCTCGGAGAGGTGGGCGTGGGTGTTGATGAAGCCGGGGGTGACGACCTTGCCGGTGGCGTCGAGGGTGGCGTCCACCGGGCCGTCGAAGTCGCGGCCGACATGGAGGATGCGGTCGTCCTCCAGCACCACCACCCCGTCCCGCAGGTGGCGGTGGCCGCCCTCCTGGTAGGCGATGACATGCGAGGCGCGGATCAGGGTGCGGGCCAAGGGAGGTCTCCTCAGGGAGCGGCGGGCGGTCGTGCTGCGATGGCGCCAGCCTTCCCCAGGGGTCCGGCCGGGTCAACCGCCGGCGGCGCGCTCAGCCGCCGCCGAGATGCGCCAGGGCGAAGGCCACCAGGAAGCCCGCCACGGTGATCAGCCCGGCATAGTCGTGCGCCGTCTCGAAGGCCTCGGGGATCATGGTGTCCGCCAGCATGGCGAGGATGGCGCCGGCGGCCACGGCGTTGGTGGCGGCGGTGACTTCGGGCGGCGCGTCGGCCAGGGCCAGGTTGCCGATCAGCGCGGCGAGCCCAGAAGCCAGCGCGATGCCGCCCCAGACGCCGAAGACATAGGAGGCGGGGCGCCCGGCGCGGCGCATGCCGGCGGCGCTGGAAAGGCCTTCCGGCATGTTGGACAGAAAGACCGCGGCCACGGTGGAGATGCTGACCCCTGCCCCGCCCAGCAGACTGACGCCGATCACCACCGATTCGGGGATGCCGTCCAGCAGGGCGCCCACCGCGATGGCCAAGCCGCCGGAGCCGGCTTCCGGCTGCTGCGCTCCGGAGGCGTGGCCGGAGCGCTTGCGGTGGCGGGCGCCGTGGCGGGCGAGCGCGACGTTGGCGAGGGTATAGACGAGGGCGCCGGCCAGGAAGCCGCCGGCGGTGGGGAGGAGGCCGCCCTCGTTGAAAGCCTCGTCCATCAGGTCGAAGGCCACGGCGGAGATCAGCACGCCGGCGCCGAGCGCCATCACCCCCGCCACCAGCCGCTGCGGCAGGGAGGCGAACCAGGCGATGGCGGCGCCGAGCACAAGCGCGAGGCCGCCGAGCAGGCCCCAGAGGCCGGCCTGGATCGAGAGGGGCATCGGCGGGAACTCCCGGAACGTGGCGGACAGGGGATGAAGGACGTGCGCGAGGGCCGGTTGCGCGGGGCGCACGGGCTTGTGTGGCATGGGCGCCGTCCATTCCCGTCATGCCCCGGCCCCGACTGGCGGGCCGGTCCCGCTGCCCCTATGTTCCGCCCAGTTCCGCTCCCATCGTCCTGCCCCAGCACGGGAAACCAGCCATGCGCGACCCGAACCTGACGCAATACACCCCGAAGGCGCTCGCCGGCGTGACGCCGGAGGAGCTGATCGAGGTCCACAGCCGCGTGGTGGCCTGCGACGGCGGCGAGCGGGCGCTGGGCCATCCGCGGGTGTTCCTGCGCATCGAGGACCGGCAGGTGACCTGCCCCTATTGCTCGCGCACCTACGTCCTGGCCGAGGGCGCGGGCGACGATGGCCACCACTGAGGCGGCCAGCGTCACCCCCGAGATCCTGGCGGAACCGCCGAAGGAAGCCGAGCCGCACCTGATCCTGGTGGACGGCTCGGGCTACATCTTCCGCGCCTTCCACGCCCTGCCGCCGATGAACCGGCCGGACGGGACGCCGGTGAACGCCGTGTTCGGCTTCACCAACATGCTCGCGCAGTTCCTGACCAAGCATGCGAGCTCGCATATCGCGGTGGTGTTCGATGCCTCCCGCGTCACCTTCCGCAACGCGATCTACGACCAGTACAAGGCGCACCGGCCGGAGGCGCCGCCGGAGCTGGCGCCGCAGTTCGGGCTGATCCGCGAGGCGACCGCCGCCTTCAACGTCGCCTGCGTCGAGCGCGAGGGCTTCGAGGCGGACGACCTGATCGCCGCCTATGCCCGCGCCTTCGAGGGCAAGGGCGGGCAGGTCACCATCGTCTCCTCCGACAAGGACCTGATGCAGCTCGTTCGTCCCGGCGTGCAGCTGCTCGATCCGATCAAGCAGAAGCCGATCCGCGAGCCGGAGGTGCTGGAGAAGTTCGGCGTCAGCCCGGACAAGGTGGTGGACGTGCAGGCGCTGGCCGGCGACAGCACGGACAACGTGCCGGGCGTGCCGGGCATCGGCATCAAGACCGCCGCCGCGCTGATCACCGAATACGGCGACCTGGAGGGGCTGCTGGCCGCCGCGCCGCAGATCAAGCAGCCGAAGCGGCGCGAGGCGCTGATCGCCCATGCCGAGCTGGCCCGCATCAGCAAGCGGCTGGTGACGCTGGACGCCGCGGCGCCGCTGCCGCATCCCGTGGACGAGCTGGTCGCCAGGCCGCCGGAGCCGGGGCGGCTCGCCGGCTTCCTGCGCGAGCAGGGCTTCCGTTCGCTGCTGCACCGGATGGGGCTGGATGGCGACGCCCAGCCGGAAACGGCGCCGGTCAGCCGGCCGCGCTACAACGCCCCTTCCCCTTCCCTTGCCCCGGCCGCGCCGGAGCCGGAGGCCGCGCCGGCCGCCGATGCGGCGCCCTTCGGCGGCTACGAGACGATCACCGAGGCCGCCGCCCTCGCCCCCTGGATCGCCGCCGCGCGCGAGGCGGGGGTGATGGGGCTGGACACCGAGACGGACAGCCTGGACGCGCTGCACGCGAAGCTGGTCGGCATCTCGATCGCGGTGGCGCCGGGCCGCGCCTGCTACATCCCGCTCGGGCACGGCGCGCCGCCGGGGAACGGCGACATGCTGCAGGAGGCGCCCGCCGCGCCGGTGCAGATGTCGCAGGCGGAGGCGGTCGCCGCGCTGAAGCCGCTGCTGGAGGACCCCGCGGTCCTGAAGGTGCTGCACAACGCGAAGTACGACCTGGAGGTGCTCTGCCGGGCGGAGAACGGCGGCATCGCCGTCGCGCCGGTGGATGACACCATGCTGATCTCCTACAGCATGGAGGCCGGGCGGCACGGGCACGGGATGGACGAGCTTTCGGCGCTCCATCTCGGCCACCAGCCCATCACCTATGACACGGTGACGGGCACCGGGCGCGCCCGCATCCCCTTCGGGCAGGTGGCGCTGGACAAGGCGACCGCCTATGCCGCCGAGGATGCCGACGTCACGCTGCGGCTGTGGCAACTGCTGAAGCCGCGCCTGCGGCCGGACCACGCGCTGGCGCTCTACGAGCAGGTGGAGCGGCGGATGGTCGCCGTGCTGCGCGACATGGAGCTGGCCGGGATCAAGGTGGACGGCGCCGAGCTGGCGCGCATCGGCGAGGATTTCTCGCAGCGCATGGTGGAGCTGGAGAAGCAGATCCATGAGCTCGCGGGACGGGCCTTCAACATCGGCTCGCCGAAGCAACTGGGAGAAATCCTGTTCGACGAGCAGAAGCTGCCCGGCGGCAAGCGCGGCAAGGCCGGCGCCTGGGGCACCGACGCCGCGGTGCTGGAGGAGCTGGCGACGCGCGGGCACGCGCTGCCGCGCCGGGTGCTGGACTGGCGGCAGCTCGCCAAGCTGAAGTCCACCTATGTCGAGGGGCTGGCGGCGCAGATCGACCCGCGCGACCGGCGCGTGCACACCGACTTCTCGATGGCGGTGACCTCGACGGGGCGGCTCTCCTCGACCGAGCCGAACCTGCAGAACATCCCGATCCGCACCGAGGAGGGGGCGCGCATCCGGCGCGCCTTCGTGGCCGAGCCCGGGCATGTGCTGCTGGCCGCCGACTACTCGCAGATCGAGCTGCGGCTGCTGGCGCACCTGGCCGACGTGCCCTCGCTGCGCGATGCCTTCGCCAAGGGGGAGGACATCCACAGCCGCACCGCCGCCGACATCTTCGGCCTGGCGCCGGACAAGGTGGACCGCGAGGCGCGGCGGCGCGCCAAGACCATCAACTTCGGCATCATCTACGGCATGTCGGCCTTCGGGCTGGCCTCGCGGCTGGGGATTCCCCCGGCCGAGGCACGCTCCATCATCGACGCCTACTTCTCCCAGTATCCCGGCATCCTGGAGGAGATGGAGCGGCTGAAGTCCGAGGCGCGGGAGAAGGGCTACGTGCTGACGCCCTTCGGGCGGAAGCTGTGGATCGACGGCATCCAGGCCAAGGAGCAGGCACGGCGCGGCAACGCCGAGCGCGCGGCGATCAACGCGCCCTTCCAGGGGGGCGCGGCCGAGATCATCAAGCGCGCCATGGTGCGGATGCCGCGCGCGCTGCAGGAGGCCGGCCTGAAGGCGCGGATGCTGCTGCAGGTGCATGACGAACTGCTGTTCGAGGTGCCGGAGGGCGAGGTCGAGGCCACCGCCGAATGCGTGCGGACCGTCATGGAGGGGGTGGCGGCGCTGCGGGTGCCGCTGAAGGCCGAGATCGGGCACGGGGCGAACTGGGGCGAGGCGCACTGAGAGCGCCGCGAGGGGCGCCGCCCCTCCCGGACCCGCCCCGCCAGGACCCTGAGGTTTCCGGACTTCCCGACTGATGGCGGGGTCCGGGGTGGCACCGCCACCCCGGCGGGGGTGCAGGGGCAGCGCCCCCTGCCCTCCTCCCGCAGAACGCCCTCAGCCGACAGGGACACGCCTTCTCCCCCCGGTCGGCGCGCTCCGCTCCTCCGAAGGGGTAGGCGCGGTATCCCTGCCCTGCGCCGCTTCCGGTTGAGCCGCGCGCCGCGAGGGTCTATCCCGCGCGCCAGCAGACTGCTTGGAAGGCTTGCCCGCCATGGCCGACATCGTGACCCTTCGCCGCGCCCTGATCTCGGTGCATGACAAGACCGGATTGCTGGACTTCGCCCGCTTCCTGGCGGGCCAGGGGGTGGAGATCCTCTCCACCGGCGGCACCGCGCGGATGCTGCGCGAGGGCGGCATCACGGTGGTGGACGTTTCCGACCATACCGGCTTCCCCGAGATCCTGGACGGGCGGGTGAAGACCCTGGTGCCGCAGATCCATGGCGGCCTGCTCGGGCGGCGCGCCGACCCGGAGCATGTGGCGCAGATGGAGCAGCACCGGATCGCGCCGATCGACCTGCTGGTCTCCAACCTCTACCCCTTCGAGGCCACGGTGGCGAAGGGCGCCTCCCATGAGGAGACGGTGGAGGAGATCGACATCGGCGGGCCGGCGCTGACCCGCGCGGCGGCCAAGAACCACGAGGATGTGGCGGTCATCACCGACCCGGCGCAGATGGCCGGGGTGCAGGCCGAGATCGAGGCGCAGGGCGGCACCACGCTCGCCACCCGCAGGCGGCTCGCGGCGGCGGCCTTCGCCCGCACCGCCGCCTATGACACGGCCATCGCCACCTGGTTCGCCGGCAGGCTGGAGCAGGACTTTCCCGCGCGCCTGGCCGTCGCCGGCGCGCTGAGGCAGACGCTGCGCTACGGCGAGAACCCGCACCAGCAGGCCGCCTTCTACACCGACGGCTCGAACCGGCCGGGCATCGCCACCGCGGCGCAGGTGCAGGGCAAGGAACTGTCCTACAACAACCTGAACGACACCGACGCCGCCTTCGAATGCGTCGCCGAGTTCGAGAACCCGGCCATTGTCATCGTCAAGCACGCCAATCCCTGCGGCGTGGCGGAAGGCGGCTCGCTCGCCGCCGCCTGGGACCTGGCGCTGCGCTGCGACCCGGTCTCGGCCTTCGGCGGCATCGTCGCCGCGAACCGGAGGCTCGACGCCGCCGCCGCCGAGCGGATCTCCGCCATCTTCACCGAGGTGGTGATGGCGCCGGATGCCGACGAGGAGGCCAAGGCGATCTTCGCCAGGAAGAAGAACCTGCGCCTGCTGCTGACCGGCGGCCTGCCCGACCCCGCCGCGCCGGGGCGCATCATCCGCTCGGTCTCCGGCGGCTTCCTGGCGCAGTCGCGCGATGCCGGGCGCGTCACCGAGGCGGCGCTCAAGGTGGTGACGAAGCGCGCGCCCACCGGGCAGGAGATGGCCGACCTGCTCTTCGCCTTCCGCGTGGGCAAGCACGTGAAGTCCAACGCCATCGTCTATGCCAAGGGCGGCGCCACCGTGGGCATCGGCGCGGGGCAGATGAGCCGGGTGGACTCCGCCCGAATCGCCGCCTGGAAGAGCGCCGAGGCCGCCAAGGCCGCCGGGCTGGAGGCGCCGCTGGCGCACGGCTCCGTGGTGGCCTCGGACGCCTTCTTCCCCTTCGCGGACGGGCTCCAGGCCGCGGCGGCGGCCGGCGCCACCGCGGTGATCCAGCCGGGCGGCTCGATCCGCGACAAGGACGTGATCGCCGCCGCCGACGAGGCGGGGCTCGCGATGGTGTTCACCGGGATGCGGCACTTCCGGCACTGAGGAAAAGCCGGGGGGGGGGGAATGAATTCTCCCCCGGAACCCCCTCTTCTTCGTTTTTGCCGGTTTTTTCAGCGCTGACGAAGCGCGCGCATGCCGGGGCTGAAGCAGCCCTGGCAATGGCCGCGGGGAACCGCCGCCTCCACGGGCGCGACCGAAAACTCGCAAAAGAAAGATGGGGGTCTGGGGGAATTCATTCCCCCAGCCTTTTGTACATGAAGGTCGTGCTGACGCCCGAGCCGTCATTGTCCAGCGCGTAGCCCGGCACCTGCCCGGCGGGCCGCCAGCCGAGGGAGCGGTAGAGCGCCTCGCCGGCGTCGCCGCTGCGGGTGTCCAGCACCAGCATCGGGCGGCCGAGGTCGCGGGCGAGCGCCTCCAGCGCCAGCATGACGGCGCGGCCGATCCCCTGGCGGCGGGCTTCCGGGTGGACCATCACCTTCGAGATCTCCGCGCGGTGGCGGCCGTTCGGCATGCCGGCCAGGGCCAGCGCCCCGGTGCCCAGGATGCGGCCGCCCTGGCTTGCCCCACCGCGCGCCACCAGTACGCGGCGGGAACCCTCGCGCAGCGCCGCCGCCTGGCCTTGCCAGAAGCCTTCCGCCTCACCCTCCCGCATCGGCAGCAGGAAGCCGATGCTGGCGCCGTCGCCAACACAGGCGCGCAGCAGGGCCGCGAGCGCCGGCACCGCCGCCGGCAGGGTTTCCGCGGTGAGTTCCTCGATCATCGGCTGTTCCTAGGGTTGGCAGAGGGCCAGGACGTAGCGGGCGGCGCCGCCGCCCGGCGGGCAGTGGAAGCGCGTCGCGCCATGCAGGCGGTAGCGCAGGCAGTCGCCGGGCGAGAGGCGGTGGGTGACGCCCTCGACGGTCAGTTCCAGCGCGCCTTCCAGCAGCCAGAGGTGGTGCTCCAGGCCGGGCTGCGGCGAATCCGCGTAGGCGATGGCGGCACCGGGCGGCAGGCGGCCCTCCAGCATCTCGCCGCGCAGGCCGGGGCCGGGCGGCGAGACGGTGCGGCGGCGGAAGCCGGTCTCGGGGTCGGTCCAGCAGGGCTGCGCGGCGGCGGGAACCAGGGGCGGCGCGCTTTCCTCCACCTCGCGCATCAGCCAGGAGAGCGTGCGGCCATAGGCGGCGCAGAGGCGGCCGAGCATGGCGGCGGTCGGGCTGGCCTCGCCGCGCTCCAGGCGGGACAGGGTGGCACGGCTGATGGCGGTGCGCTCGGCCAGGACCTCCAGGGAGAGACCCTGCTCGGCGCGGAGCCGGGCGAGGCGGGTGGCCAGGCGGCTTTCCAGCGGGTCGGGCGCGAGTTCATCTCTCATGGGAGATAAATTCTCTCATAAGAGAAATGACGTCAAGCGTCCGGCGGCCTCCTCCGCCATCGCCCTGGGGAAGCGGGGAAGCGGGGAAGACTGGATGCTCCCCATCGGACGTATCCGTCCGATCCCCCTTTTCTTCTTGCCTGTCCGTTTTGCCGCTTTGGCCGCGCGCGCCCGCAGGCGGCTGTCAGGAATGCCCCGCGCCACGGGCGCATCGAAAACTGGTAGAAGAAGGAGGGGGTCTGGGGGAGCTCACTCCCCCAAGCTTTCTGCGGACCCACCCTCCGTGCCTGAGGAATGGTGTCCTTCGCTCCGGAGCCCTGGATGTCCGACTGGATTCTGCCGCTTGCCTGTGTCGCCGTGCTGATCACGCTGGGCCTGCTCGCGCTGGCTCTGCGGCGGCGCCCCGCTGGTGACGGCGGCGCGACCATGGAGGGCTTCGCCCTGCTGGCCGGCAAGCTGGAGGCGCTGGCCGGCACGCAGGAGCGGCTGGCCGGCATGACCGCCGACCGGCTGGCGCAGCAGGACCGGCTGCTGGCCGAGCGCCTCGCCGCCACCACCGAGGCGCTGAACCGCGGCATCCTGGCGCAGAACCAGCGGCTGGACACGGCGCTGGCGACGCAGAACGAGCGGCTGGCGCGCAGCCTGGCCGATTCGGCGCAGCGGACGCAGGAGACGGCGGGGCAGATCCAGGAGCGGCTGGCGGTGATCGACGCCGCGCGGCAGAACATGGAGGCGCTGGGCAGCCAGGTGAGCACGCTGGCCGGCATCCTCGGCAACAAGCAGTCGCGCGGGGCCTTCGGGGAGATGCAGCTCCGGCAGCTCATCGAGGACCGGCTGCCGCCGGACGGCTTCGCCTGGCAGCACACGCTCTCGACCGGGGTGCGCTGCGACTGCCTGATCCGCCTGCCCTATCCGCCCGGGCCGGTGGTGGTGGACAGCAAGTTCCCGCTGGAGGCCTGGCAGGCGCTGCGCGACGCCGAGGACGCGCCGGCCCGCACCGTCGCCGCCCGGCAGTTCAGCGCCGACATGCGCAGGCATGTGGACGACATCGCGCGGAAATACCTGATCCCCGGCGAGACGGCGGAGGGCGCCATCCTGTTCGTGCCCTCGGAGGCGGTCTTCGCCGAGCTGCACACCGGCTTCGCGGCGGTGGTGGACGAGGCGCAGCGCAGGCGCGTCTACGTCGCCTCGCCGACCACGCTTTGGGCCATGCTCTCGGCCATGCGGGCGCTGATGCAGGACATCCGGATGCGGGCGCAGGCCGGCCGAATCCAGGAGGAGGTGGGCAAGCTGATGGGCGATATCGGCCGGCTGAACGACCGCGTCGGCAAGCTGAAGGGGCATTTCGCCCAGGCGCAGGACGATATCCGGCAGATCGACATCAGCACCGACAAGATCCTGCGCGTCGGGGCGCGGATCGAGGCGGTGGAGGTCGAGGAGGAACCCGCGGCGCTGCCCGCCGCGGAAGGCACGGCACAGGCGCCGGTCCTGTGGCCGGCTGGCGGCGGCCCTGGAGACCCGCCGGGAGGGCCGTGACCCCCCCTGCCCTCGCCGTCAGGGGCGGTGCAGGTCCTTGCAGTCCACCCACCACTGGGTCGTGGCGACGGCGTCGGTGATCGCGCCGACAATGCCGCCCGACTGCTGCGCGAATTCCAGCACGCAGAGCGGGCCGGCGGGGGAACCCACCTCCGTCACCGTGACGGTCCGGCAGCCGTCCGGCGAAAGCCTGCCGCCGCTCTGAAGCGTCTGCTCCATCTTTTCGCGCGAGGGGCAGGCGGCGATCCGCAGGGGCTCGGCCGCGCTGGCCTCCCCCAGGCAAAGGAGGGCGGCGCCCATGGCAGCGCCCAGGGCGGCGGCGGCGGCAACGAGACGTGGCATGGCGTGGGTCCCTCAAGGCCGTTCAGCAGGGAGACGCGGGAGCCTGCCGGCCGGTTTCACCGCGCCGGGCGCGGTTCGGGCCTGAAAATGGGCAACGGAGTCGCCCTCCCCCATGTTCTTCAGACTTGTGAGGGAGGTTGCAATGCTCCTGGAGCCCGAAGCGCGAGGCGGCCGCGCGGCCGCCGGCCAGCGGGGGAGCCGCTGAACATGGCGCTCCGCATCGAGGACTACGCCCTGATCGGCGACACCGAGACGGCCGCGCTGGTCGGCCGGGACGGGTCGGTGGACTGGCTGTGCTGGCCGCGCTTCGACAGCGGCGCCTGCTTCGCCGCGCTGCTCGGCTCGCCGGACCACGGACGCTGGCGGATCGGGCCGGCCGCCCGCGAGCCGCAGGTGCGCCGGGCCTATCGCGACGGCACCATCATCCTCGAAACCTGCTTCGAGACGCCGGAGGGCGCGGTGATGCTGGTGGACTGGATGCCGGTGCGCAACGGCGCGCCCCATCTGGTGCGGCAGGTGATCGGGCAGCGGGGGCGCGTCCCCATGCGGATGGAGTTGACGCTGCGCTTCGACTACGGGCGCGACGTGCCCTGGGTGACGCAGCTCCCGGACGGGGATGAGGGCATCTGCGCCATCGCCGGGCCGGACATGGCGGTGCTGCGCTCGCCCGTGCCGCTGCGGGGCGAGGACATGCGCACGGTGGCGGAATTCGAGGTGGCGGAAGGGCAGTCGCTCACCTTCACCCTGGCCTATGGCCCCTCCCACCTCCCCGTTCCCCCGCCGCTGGACGCCGAGGCGGCGGCGGCCGAGACGGAGGCGGCCTGGCGGGATTGGGCCGGAAAGGTCGAGGAGGCGGGCCCCTGGACGGAGGCCGTGCGGCGCTCGGCCGTCACGCTGAAGGCGCTGACCTACCGGCCGACCGGCGGCATCGTCGCCGCGCCCACCACCTCCCTGCCGGAATGGCCGGGCAACGAGCGCAACTGGGACTATCGCTACTGCTGGCTGCGCGACGCGACCTTCACCCTGCTGGCGCTGCTGCGCACCGGCCATGTGGAGGACGCCCGCGCCTGGCGCGACTGGCTGCTGCGCACGACCATGGGCAGCCCCTCGCAGGTGCAGATCATGTATGGCATCGCCGGCGAGCGGCGGCTCTCCGAGTGGCAGGTGGACTGGTTGCCGGGCTTCGAAGGCTCGAAGCCCGTCCGGGTCGGAAACAACGCGCACAGGCAGTTGCAGCTCGACATCTACGGCGAGCTGATGGACGCGCTGCACCAGGCGCACCGGCGCGGGCTGGCGATCACCCCGGCGGCCTGGGACCTGCAGCGGTCGCTGATGGACCACCTGGAGAAGGTCTGGGAAGAGCCGGACGAGGGGCTGTGGGAGCCGCGCGACCGCCGGCGCTGCTTCACCCATTCCAAGGTGATGGCCTGGGCCGCCCTGGACCGCGCCGTGCGCGGCATCGAGGCCTTCGGGCTGGAGGGGCCGCTCGACCGCTGGCGCGCGCTGAGGAAGACCATCCACGCGGAGATCTGCGACAAGGGCTACGACGCCGACCGCGGCAGCTTCGTGCGCAGCTATGGCTCGCGCGAGGTGGATGCGAGCCTGCTGCTGCTGCCCACCATCGGCTTCCTGCCGCCGGAGGACCCGCGAATCCGCGGCACCATCGCCGCCGTCGAGCAGGACCTGCTGACCGACGGGCTGGTGCGGCGCTACCGCACCGAGCATGTCTCGGACGGCCTTTCCGGCCGCGAGGGCGCCTTCCTGGCCTGCAGCTTCTGGCTCGTGGATGCCTATGCGCTGACCGGGCGCCGGGCGGAGGCGGTGGCGCTGTACGAGCGGCTGCTGGCCTTGCGCAACGATGTCGGCCTGCTCTCGGAGGAGTACGACCCGCGCGGCGGGGCGATGCTCGGCAACTTCCCTCAGGCCTTCTCGCATGTCGCGCTGGTGAACGCCGGCTACACCCTGGCCGACACCGGGCCCGAGGCGCGCCAGCTGCGGACCGGCACGCCGGCCGGCCCGGACCCCGAGGCGGGCCGCGCGCACGCGTGAGCGGCGCCGCAGGCGGGCGGGGCGCGCCGCCGGCATCCCGGGGCGCCGGCTGCCGTTAAGAGGCGGCGGGAAGCGGTTCCCGCCAGCGAGAAGGAGGCAAGCCATGGTGGACACCACGCGGATCCGCGAGCACATGCCGGTGCAGGACTGCAACGGGCTGCCGATCGGCACGGTGGACAAGCTGGACGCCGGCCGCATCAAGCTGACGGCCGCCGGCAGCGCGGACGGCCAGCACCATTTCCTGCCGCTTTCGGAGATTTCCGCCGTGGACGAGGAAAAGGTCACCACCCAGTTGAGTCGTGACGAAGTCCTGCGCCTGCTGCACAGCGGCGCGCAGCGCCGGCACACCGAGGCCTGAGCGGAGCGGGCGGCCGGAGACGCGCCGCGCCGCCCAGGCGGCCAGCGCGGCGCGAGGCCCGGCGGCCTGCCCACTTCGTGAGACGATGAAACCCCGGGTTGCATCGACCATGCAGAAGCTTCGCATGGAATGCGCGGAGGGCCGTCCGCGCCTGTCAGTAACCTGTGAGCGTTCGGCTCAGCACCTTGCCTCGCCGAAGGCAAAGACCGAAGAATGCGCCACGCAGCGCAAAAGCCGCTGGCTGCGAGGAAACCCAAGCAAGACCGAGCGGTTATAGCTGGCATTCTTCGGGGGCCGGCCGCAAAAAACACTTCCCCTGCGGCCCAGAAGACGGCAATCAGAAATCGCACCGCTGCAGCGCAGCAAACAACCGTGAGTATACACCTGCGGTTGATAATCGGTGTTTCGGCTCAACTTCACTCCGACGCGGACGCACAGATAGTTTATGAGATTTGGTTAACTAAAGGGAAAAACGTTCTACCAAACGTTTTTTTTGTGTGTATTTTTAGACGTCATCGCACGGATATTCCAAGCCGCCTGTGACCGGAGTCCCTCTATGACCCATACAAACTGGTTGAACAATATCCAGATCGACAAGACTACGAGTCTGGACGAGAGACTGTATGGATCCACTGCTCCGGTCCGGCCGGCCTGGCACCATGCCGGCAAGCGTGTTCTTGATGTGACAGCTTCAGGCGCGGCGCTTCTTGTGCTGGCGCCGCTTTTTATTCTGCTCTCCCTCATCATCATGCTGGATGGCGGACCGCCGGTCTTCGGCCACCAGCGCATCGGCCGCAACGGCCGCACCTTCCGCTGCCTGAAGTTCCGCAGCATGGTGCCCAACTCCTCCGAGGTCCTCGCCCGGCTGCTGCGCGAGGACCCCGAGGCCGCACATCTCTGGGCCACGACGCGCAAGCTGCCGAAGGACCCTCGCGTCACGCCGATCGGGCGCTTCCTGCGCGCGACCAGCCTGGACGAGCTGCCGCAGCTCATCAACGTGCTGCGCGGCGAGATGAGCCTCGTCGGCCCGCGGCCGGTGGTGCAGGAGGAGCTGACCGAGCACTACGGCATCGCCGCGGCCAGCTACATGTCCGTGCGGCCGGGCATCACCGGCCTGTGGCAGATCAGCGGCCGCAGCGACACCAGCTATGCCGAGCGCGTCGCCCTCGACTGCCGCTACGTGCACGAATTCTCCTTCTGGTCCGACCTCAACATCCTCTGGCGCACCATTCCGGCCGTGCTCGCCGGGCGCGGCGCCTACTGAGCGAAACCGGCGGCGTGAGCCATCCGTGCATGCGAACCCCGCCGTGACGGCGGGGTTTTGCATTTCCGGCAGCCTCGTGAGGGCCCTCGGGTCCGCGCCACCCAAGGAACCACGGAAACAATGATCGCGCGCAACGTCCTCGCCAACCTGATCGGCATGGCGATTTCCATCGGCGTGCAGGCGGGGCTCGCCTTCGGGGGATACCGTCTCGCGGGCGCCGAGCAGTACGGGCTGATCGGCTTCTTCACGGTGATGCTGATCGCCGCCGCGATCTTCGACAACGGCCTCGGGCAGACCGTCACGCGGGCCGTGGCGCGCAACCAGGTGGAGGCGCCGGCGACCACCAGCACGCTCGTGTTCAGCTTCGCGCTGATCTATCTCGCCCTCGCCTGCCTGCTGATCCTGGCGGTCTGGGCGGCCGCGCCGCTGCTCGCCGCGTACTGGCTGAAGCCGCAGCACATCAGCACGGCGGAGGTGCGCGAGTGCCTGGTGCTGATGGGCTTCGCCATCGGCATCCAGCGGGTGCGCGGCATCTTCCAGGCCACGCTGGAGGGGCTGGAGCGGCAGGTGCTGAGCAACCTGCTGCTTTCCGCCTCCGGCCTGCTGCGGCTCACCCTCGGCCTGGGCGCGCTGGCCTTGGTGGCACCGACGGCGGAAGCCTTCTTCTGGGGGCAGGTCATCGCCAGCGTCTGCGAATCCGTCACCTTCGCCTGCGTGGTCGGGCGGGTGGTTCCCGGCGCCTTGCGGCCGCAGCGGCCGGAAGGCGGGCTGATCTGGCAGAGCCTGCGCTTCGCCGGCGTCAACATGGCCGCCGCCGCCACCGGAACGCTGGTGCAGATCGCCGATTCGCTCGTGGTCAGCGCCGTGCTGCCGCTGGCGGTCTTCGGCAAGTACTCGCTGGTGTCCACCATGTGCTCCGCCATGGTGCGGCTGACGGCGCCGCTGATCACCGCCTCCTTCCCCCGCATGGCCGCCTATGTGCGCGCCGAGCGCGTGGCCGAGCTGCGGCGGCTTTTCTTCACCGCCTCGCAGGCGACCTTCGCGCTGATGCTGACCGCGGCCGGCGCGCTGGTGTTCTTCGGCGAGGCCTTCCTGGAGCTGGTGAGCGGCGACCCCGCCGCGAGCGCCGACTTCGCGCCCGTGCTTGCCGCCCTCGCCATCGCCTACGCGCTGAGCGGCCTTTGCCGGCCCTCGCACGCGCTGCAGATGGCGGAGGGCGACCCGGCCACCGCGCTGCGGATCAACCTGGTGACCGGCGCGCTGTATCTGCCGGCGATCCTGCTGCTGACGCCGCGCTTCGGCGTCATGCTGCCGGCGCTCTGCCTGACGGGCGCCAACCTGCTCGCCTTCGTGCTGTTCACCGCCACGGCCTTCCGCGGGCGCCTGCGCGGCGAGGCGCTGCGCTGGCTGCGGAGCAGCGTGCTGCCGCAGGCGGCGGCGGTCGCCGCCACCTATGCCGCCCTGCGGCTGCTGAGCGAGCCGACGCTGCCGCTGGCCGCCCGGCTGGCCATCGCCGTGGCGGCCTCCGGGGTGGCGCTGGGCGCGGCCGCGCTGGTCAGCAACCACGTGCGGCCGCCCCTGCTGCAGGCCTCACGGCGCATCCTGTCGCGCCCGCGCCCTCGCCCGGACAGCGCCTCCGCCACGCTTTCCTGAGCCGTTCCCCGCCCCGGGGGAGCGCGCGCCGCACGGAAAAGCGGGGCCGGTGGATCGCTCCACCGGCCCCGGTCACGCGTCAGGCGGAGGCGGCCCCTTGGGCCGCCTGCTCACAAAGGGTGCGCGCTGCTGTTGCCGCTGCGGGTGCGCGCCCGTTCGAGCTGCGCCAGCGTGCGCACCACCGGCGCCATCAGGGGCAGGCGGTACTTGGCATACATCAGCATCTGGATCGCGTTGCGGCGCATGATGGCGCCGCGGCAGGCGCGCCAGACCTCGGGCGGCAGGCGGTGGCGCAGCACCTGCGTCATCGGCAGGTGCGGCAGCCAGCGGTAGAGCGCCTTCGGCTGGTTGCGGACCAGCGTGCGGTGGTAGTGGTCCTCGGTATGCGCCTCGCGGGTGAGCAGCACCTCCGGCAGTTCGAGATGCTCGCCCTCCAGGAGGTTCAGCGCCATGACGATCCAGTCATAGCCGAAGACGTCGATGTCGGCGGGGAAGCTGCGCTTCAGCGCCTCGGTGCGGAACACGCCGTAGAAGCGCGACACCTCGCCCGGGTCCCAGAAGAAGCGCGCCAGGCGCTCCCGCTGGTCGCCCCGCAGGGCGAAGGTGCCGTTTGAGAGCTCCTGCGGCCCCTCGGGCAGGGCCATGATGACGCGCGAGGTGCTCGCCACGGCGGCCGGATTCGCGGTCAGGTTCGCGAGGTTCTTGCGGACGAACTCCGGCGCCCAGACATCGTCGTGGCAGGCCCACATGAAGTAGGGCGATTCGGCCTGCATCAGGACGAAGCGGAAATTGCCGCAGATGCCGAGATTCTCCGGCTGCCGCACGACCGTCACGCGGGAGTCCTCGCGCGCATAGGCCTCGCAGATCGCGACGGTGTCGTCGGTCGAGCAGTTGTCGGAGATGATCAGACGCAGATTCCGGTGCGTCTGGGAAAGCAGGGAATCGATAGCCACTCTGATCTGATCACCACCATTGCGAACAGGCATGCCGATCGTGACTAGCGGTTCATCCATCATGCTGAGCATTCCCGGTCGGGCGGTGGGTTTCCGGAGTGCCGCAGGCTGCAGCCCTCTCGCAGGTCTGCAGCATTGTGTAAAAAAAACTGCTCCATGCACGCGGAAATAATACAAATTTCTGAGATTGCGGGCAGGTGCGCGAGAGGCCTCCGGATTTCGGTCGAAGGGCGGCGTGCGGTGAGCGCCGGCTCAGGCGACGAGGCCTTCATGCCATGTTGCCAAAATCTTGAAAATCACGAAGCAGTTGAAGTAACCAATCAGTGATGATCGTCATTCTGTACAAAACGCGAATAACGCACCAGAATGAGAAACTGTCGCGGGAATAAGACAGTTCCCATAATATCGGTTTCGCCCAGAGCGAGGGTTCGCAGAATGAAGGCAGTAATCTTGGCCGGTGGACTTGGCACCCGACTTTCGGAAGAAACGACCGTGCGGCCCAAGCCCATGGTCGAGATTGGCGGGAAGCCCATCCTCTGGCACATCATGAAGATCTACAGTGCCCATGGCATCAACGATTTCATCGTTTGCCTGGGGTATCGTGGCAATGTCATCAAAGAATATTTTAAAAACTACTTCATGTATATGTCGGATGTCACCTTTGATCTTCGTGAAAACAAGGTCGAGATCCACAATGCCCGGGCTGAGCCTTGGCGTGTGACCCTGGTTGACACAGGCGAGGCCAGCATGACTGGCGGTAGAATTAAGAGGGTACTTCCTTACCTTCGTGGCGATGACGCCTTCTGCCTGACCTATGGTGACGGGGTTGGCAATGTCGACATCGCTGCAACCGTCGCGCTGCACCGCAAGGAAGGCCGGCTGGCCACCATGACGGCCACGCAGCCGGCCGGGCGCTTCGGCGCGCTGCGGATCGAGGGCAACCAGGTGAAGGCCTTCAAGGAGAAGATCCAGGGCGACGGCGGCTGGATCAACGGCGGCTTCTTCGTGCTGAGCCCGCAGGTCGGCGACTACATCGAGGGCGACAGCACGGTGTGGGAGGACGCGCCGATCGAGCGCCTCGTCGCCGACAACCAGATGAGCGTGTACCAGCACAACGGCTTCTGGCATCCAATGGACACCATCCGCGACCGCGCCCATCTCGAGGGCCTCTGGGCCTCGGGCAAGGCCCCCTGGCGTATCTGGGAGTGCTGACCACCATGCGAATCCTCATCACCGGCAACATGGGCTATGTCGGGCCCGTTCTCGTCGCGCATCTGCGCCGCGCCATGCCGGAGGCCTATCTGGCCGGTTTCGACCGTGGCTGGTTCGGCCATTGCCTGACCACGCGCGACCCGCTGCCCGAGACCCTGCTGGACGAGCAGCGCTTCGGCGACGTGCGCGACCTCGGCGTGGAGGACCTGCGCGGCTTCGACGCCGTAGTGCACCTCGCCGCCATCTCGAACGACCCGATGGGGCAGCGCTTCGAGGCGGTGACGGACGCCATCAACCACCGGGCCAGCGTGCAGGTGGCCAAGGCGGCGGCCGAGGCGGGCGTGAAGCACTTCGTCTTCGCCTCCAGCTGCAGCGTCTACGGCTTCGCCTCCGAGGGCCGCGCCCGCGTGGAGGAGGACACCCTCAACCCGCTGACCGCCTATGCGCGCTCCAAGATCGACACCGAGAAGTCGCTGCGCGCGCTGGACAACAGCGGCATGGTGATCAGCTGCCTGCGCTTCGCCACCGCCTGCGGCATGTCGCCGCGCCTGCGGCTCGACCTGGTGCTGAACGACTTCGTCGCCGGCGCGCTGGTCAACAACGAGGTCAGCGTGCTGAGCGACGGCACGCCCTGGCGGCCGCTGATCCATGTGCGCGACATGGCGCGCGCCATCGAGTGGGCGATCCAGCGCCGGCCGGAGAATGGCGGTGCCTTCCTGACCGTCAATGTTGGCAGCGAGCGCTGGAACTACCAGGTGCGCGACCTGGCCGAGGCCGTCGGCCAGGCCATGGAGGGCGCCACGGTGTCCATCGCCACCTCCGCCCCGCCCGACAAGCGCTCCTACAAGGTGGACTTCTCCCTCTACGAGAAGCTGGCGCCGAACCACCAGCCGCAGGAAACGCTGGAAGGCGCCGTCGCCGAGCTGCGCGACCGCCTGCGCGAGCAGGGCTTCGCCGACCGCGACTACCGCAAGTCCGCCGCCATCCGGCTGGTGACGCTGGAGAAGCTGATCGCCTCCGGCACGGTGGACGGCAATCTGGAGCCGGCGGGCGCGCGGCGCGAGCTGCAGCGGGGAGAGGCCGCATGAAGTTCCACAAGGCACCGCTGCAGGATGCCTATGTGATCGAGATGGAGCCGCGCGGCGATGAGCGCGGCTTCTTCGCCCGGGCCTTTTGCGAGAACGAGTTCCGCGAGGCGGGGCTGGTCAGCCGTTACGCGCAGGTCAACAACTCGCTCAGCGTGCAGAAGGGCACGCTGCGCGGCATGCACTACCAGCTCCCGCCCGCCGCGGAAGTGAAGCTGGTGCGCTGCCTGCGCGGTGCGCTCTACGACGTGATCCTCGACCTGCGGCCCGATTCGGCCACCTACGGCAAGTGGTTCGGCATCGAGCTGAGCGAGGACAACCGCACCATGCTCTATGTGCCGCGGGGCTTCGCGCACGGCTTCGTCACGCTGCGCGAGAACACCGAGGCCTTCTACATGGTGAGCGACGCCTACATGCCCGGCGGCGAGCGCGGGTTGCGCTACGACGATCCGGAATTCGGCATCGAATGGCCGATTCCGCCTGCCGTCATCTCGGAGAAGGACCAGAACTGGCCGGCCTTCGACCCCGAGTTCCACGCCATTGAACGCCTGCGCGGCGTCCGCTGAAGGCGCAAGAGAACATCCATGATCTATGACAGGCTGCTCCGCGAGCGCGCCCAGGCTGGCAAGCCGGTGCGCGTCGGCATGTTCGGCGCCGGCTTCATGGCCCGCGGCATCACCAACCAGATCCTGAACTCCGTGCCCGGCATGGTGCTGGCGGTGATCTGCAACCGCAGCCCCGAGCGCGCCCGCGCCGCCTATGAGCAGGCCGGCGCCGGCGAGGTGGAGGTGGTGGAAAGCAAGGCGGCGCTGGAGGCCTGCATCCGCGATGGCCGGCCGGCGATCACCTCGGACCCGATGCTGCTCTGCGAGGCCGAGGGGCTGGACTGCCTGATCGACGCCACCGGCGCCATCGAGTACGGCGCCGAGATCAGCCTGGCGGCGATCAGGAACCGCAAGCCGATGGTCTCGATGAACGCGGAGCTGGACGGCACCGTCGGGCCGCTGATCAAGCGCAAGGCGGACGAGGCGGGCGTCATCTTCACCGGCGCCGACGGCGACCAGCCGGGCGTGCAGATGAACCTCTACCGCTTCGTCGTCTCGATCGGGCTGACGCCGCTGGTCTGCGGCAACATCAAGGGCCTGCAGGACCCCTACCGCAACCCGACGACGCAGGAAGGCTTCGCCAGGCAGTGGGGGCAGGACCCCTACATGGTGACCAGCTTCGCCGACGGCACCAAGATCAGCTTCGAGCAGGCCATCGTCGCCAACGCCACGGGCATGACGGTCAACAAGCGCGGCATGATCGGCGCCGACCACCGCGGCCATGTGGACGAGCTGACCCAGGCCTATGACATCGACATGCTGCGCGAGAAGGGCGGCATCGTGGACTACGTGGTGGGCGCCAAGCCGGGCCCCGGCGTCTATGTGCTGGCCACGCATGACGACCCCAAGCAGAAGCACTACCTGAACCTGTACAAGCTCGGCACCGGGCCGCTCTACAGCTTCTACATTCCCTACCACCTCTGCCATTTCGAGGTGCCGCTCTCGGTGGCGCGGGTGGTGCTGTGCCAGGATCCCGTCATCCAGCCGATCGCCGGCCCGCGGGTGGACGTGGTGGCCACCGCCAAGGTCGATCTCAAGGCCGGCGACGAGATCGACGCGCTGGGCGGCTACAAGACCTATGGCCAGTGCGAGACCTATGCCGAAACCCGCGCCGGGCGGCTGCTCCCGATCGGCATCGCGGTCGGCTGCCGGCTGAAGCGGGACGTCCCCAAGGACGCCGTGCTGACCTATGACGACGTGGAGATCCCCGCCGGCCGGCTGATTGACCGCCTCCGCGCCGAGCAGGACGAGGTCTTCCCGGCCTGATCTCCGGCCGCTCCGGGCGGGCGGCCAAGTTCGCAAAGCCCGCCGGCCAGGCAGGCGCGCGCAGACCCCGGCGTGCCTGCCGTCCCCCCCCCAAAGGCCGGCGGACCTGATGCCGTGCCCCCGCCCTCCCCAGCGGGTGCACGGCATCACCATGGCAGAAATCCCACAAGTGGTGACTTCCTGGCCGCGGCTCTACCGGACAGCCTTGATTAAGTCGCTTTTCGTGAGACAATCCGATGCCGCGTCCATTCCGGTGCGGGTCAGGGGCAGAATCGGATAAGGTCGCCATTATGTTTCTGCGAAACGGTTCCGCTGGGAAAGAAACGACTTCCGCTGCCCGCGGCCGCGTGGCCTCCCCGTCAACCCGCGAGCCCTCCCGCGCTTCCCGCCTGGCCGCCTGCCTGCCGCGCGTGGCGCTGCCGGGCGCGCTGCTGCTGCTGCCCGGCCTTGCCGCCGCGCAAACCCAGACCATCGGCCCCGAGGCGACGGCGCGCGGTGTCACCGTGCAAACCCGCCCGCGCCCGGATTACGACCCGGCCGGCGTGCGCCTGGGCGCCTTTCGCATCGACGGCTCGGTCGAGGCGGGCATGGGCTATGACGACAACATCCAGCCCTCCCTCCAGAGCGAGCCTTCGGACGGCTTCTTCACCGAAAGGCTGAATGCCTCGGCCGCCAGCCAGTGGACGCGCCATGCGCTGGGGCTCAACGTCACGCAGAGCACGCGCCAGTACCTCCAGTACAACGACCTCAACTGGAACGACTACAGCGTCGGGCTGAGCGGCCGCTACGACATCGGCCGCGCCTCCTCGCTGAACGCGAGCTACACCCACCTGCGCAGCCATCTCGACGTCGATGACTTCGAGCTGCAGCAGGGCGGCATTTCGCGCCCGCTGCCCTATGACAGCGACGTCTTCCAGGTGGGCGGCACGGCCACCTTCAACCGCCTCGCGCTGTCCACCACCCTGAACTACACCACCATCCGCTACGACCGTCAGCAGAACAGCGGCGGCTTCCAGAACGACGCCCAGGACGACTACGACTCGAAGGCCGCCGAGATCCGTGGCGAGTACAGCCTGGTGCCGGGCCGGCGGATCGTCGCGCTGGTCCGGCTGCAGGACATCAGCCACACCGAAAGCAGCCAGAGCGGCAGCGACTCCTTCACCTGGGAGGGCCAGGGCGGCTTCGACTACGACTTCGACGGCCTCTGGGCCGCCCGGCTGCTGGTGGGCTATCGCCAGCGCGACTACGAGCAGCCCGGCCGCAAGTCGCTGACCGGCCCCGCCTTCGAGGGCCAGCTGATGTGGATGCCCACGCAGCTCACCACCACCACGCTTGCCATTCAGCGCACCATCGAGGAATCGATCCGGAACGACAATGTCAGCTACACCCGCACGGCGGCGAGCCTGACGGTTGACCACGAGCTGCGGCGCAACCTGATCCTCACCGGCAGCCTGCGCGCCGAGCACCGCGACTACCCTGACGTGGGCACGGTGACGGATGGCATCGTGCTGGTAGGCGCCCAGCTCCTGCTCAACCGGAACATGGCGCTCACCGCGGACTACCAGCACACCGAGCGGCTGAGCGCGCCGGAGGGCTACCGCGAGTACGGCATCAACCAGGTGGCGGTGCGCCTGCGCTTCGCGTTGTAACGATTTGGCGAATTCGGCGGGCCGCCTGAACCCTTCGCGTTCACGGCCAAGCTTCGCTCGGATACAATATGTTGGCTCGTCCAAAGATTTATCATCCGGGGGTTCGCCCATGTCCCGTTTTCGGTCTCTAGCCTCAGCCGCGCCGGTGGCGCTGCGTGGAGTGGCACTTGGCGTTTCGCTCCTGGTGGCCGCCTGCGCCTCGCCGGGTGCCGGCCTGCCGCCGCTCCCGCAAACAGCCAGCAGCACAACCACCACCTATAAGCTCGGGCCTGGCGATCAGGTGCGCGTGACGGTGTTCAACGACCCGCGGCTGACCGGGGAGTTCCGCGTCAGCGACTCGGGCGTCATCGCCCTGCCGCTGGTCGGCGCCGTTCCGGTCGTGGGGCGCACCACCACCGAGGCGGAGCAGTCGATCGAGCGGGCGCTGCGCAGCCGCAACCTGTTCAACGATCCCTCGGCGGCGGTGGAGGTCCTTCAGTACCGCCCCGTCTTCGTGCTCGGCATGGTCGAGCGCGGCGGCCAGACGCCCTACCAGCCCGGCATGTCGGTGCTCTCGGCGGTGGCCACCATGGGCGGCTTCAACTACCGCGCCATCGACGACTACGTCTCCATCACCCGTCTCGACCAGAACGGCGTGCCGCAGGAGTATCGCGGCGAGCGTGATTCGCTGCTGCAGCCGGGCGACGTCATCACGGTGTTCGAGCGCCGCTTCTGAGCCTGCCGATACCGGCAAGGCTGGCTTGAAGGGCCGGGGAGCGGAAGCTCCCCGGCCCTTTCGCTTGCGCGCCGGGACTTCGGGGCGGTTCACGCGGGCGGAGCTGGGGGAGAATGAATTCCCTCCCCCCAGAACCCCCCTCTTCTTTTCCAGCAACTCTCCAGGGCTGGGGGCCCGAGGCCCGCGCCAGAGGTGAAGCCGCCTCGGCGGCCCCGGCCACGGGGTGGTCGGGACCGACTTCGCCGCATGCGAGGCTGAAAGCCGGCGGAAGAACCAGGGTTCGGACGCGCTGCCGCCGGTGGGGCCTTCCCTCCTCCCGGCATGTCCTGCGCCGCGAGGAGGCGTTGCGCTGGCGGCAGGCGAACCCGCCGCAGGCCCGCCGGATCAACGTGACAAGGCGGAAAAAAGAGGGGGCGGGGAGAATTCCTTCTCCCCGCCCCCTCCAGCACGATCCAGGAACAGCCTCAGGCGGTCGGTGCCGGCAGGCGCTTCAGGTCGGGCGAGCTGCTCTTGGCATAGCCCTCGTAGTAGCCCAGCGGGTCCAGGCGGCCCGGGCGCACCCGGGTCATCACGGTCGCCACGCGGGCGCGCATGGAACGCGGCAGGCGCCGCATCGCCTCAATGACGACGGTGCGGGAAGCCCGTTCCCAGCCCACGGCGAAGAGCACGGCATCGCTGTGCTGCGAGAGCACCACCGCGTCGGCCACGCGCATGATCGGCGGGCTGTCGAGCACCACCAGGCGGTATTCGCGGCGTGCGCGGCTCACCAGCTCGGCGAACTGGCGGGACTCGATCAGCGCCTGGGGGTTGGAGGAGGAACGGTCGGAGAGCAGCACATGCAGCCCCGAGCGCTCATCCACCTGCACCGCGTCCTCGAAGCGGGTTTCCCCGTTCAGCACGGCCTCGATGCTGCGGCCCGGCGGCGGCGCCCCGAAATGGGAGGAAAGCTGCGGGCGCCGCATGTCGGTCTCGATCAGCAGCACACGCAGCCCGTCCGCGGCGGAGAGGCGGGCCAGGGAGGCGGCGACGGTGCTCTTGCCGTCACCGGCCTCCGAGGAGGTGACCAGCACGGTGTTGGCCGGCCCCCCGCCGGCGACCGCCTGCATGCTGAGGCGCAGCGCGCGCAGCGTCTCGGCGATGCCGGACTGGCCCTGGTCGAGCACCACGGCCGGCATCCGGTTCTTCCGGCTGCGGCCGAGCGCCGGCAGGCTGCCGACATTCTGCACGCCGGTGATGGTCACCAGGTCCTGCACCGAGTTGATCGTGCCGTGCAGCAGGCGGCGCAGCACCAGGAAGCCACCCACCAGGAAGAGCGCGGCGAAGCCGGTGAAGGCAGCGACAACGGAGGCGGGCGGGCCGCTCGGGCGGAAAGGCGCCACGGCCGGGGAGATCACGCGCGCCATCGGGAACTGCGCCGAGGCGAGGCGGGTCTGCTCCGCGCGGGTCAGGAAGGCCTGGTAGATCTGCCGCTTGGCATCGGCCTCGCGCTGCAGCTGCATCAGGCCGACCTCGGCCGTGGCGCTGGTGCGGGCGGTCTTGACCGAGCTGTCGAGGGCGGACTGCGAATCGGCCAGCCGGTCGCGCGCGGCATCCACGTCACGCCGCAGCGAGGCGACGATCTTGTTGATCTCGGCGCCGATCTGCCGGCGGACGTCGCGCAGCTCGGCCTCGGCGGCCAGCCGGTCGGGATGGCGGGAGCCGAGGCGCTGCGCCAGGCTGGCGGCGCGGGAGCCGATCTCGGCCTCGCGGTCGCGCAGGCTCTGGATCACGTTGGAGCTGAGTGTCTCGCTGGCGGCATTGCCGTTCTGGCCGGAGCGGAGCGCGCTGTCCAGCGCCGCCTGGGCGCGGGACAGTTCCTGCCGGGCCACGGCCAGGCGGCCCTGCTGCTCGCTCACCTGCACGCTGGTGACGGCGCCCTGGGCGGTCTCCAGCAGGCCGCTCTGGCGGCGGTAGTCCTGCACCTTGCGGTCGGCGCCCTCAACCTCCTCGCGCAGGGCGTTCAGGCGCTCGGTGAGCCAGACATTCGCCTGCAGCGTGGTGTCGCGCTTGGCCATCACCTCCTGGGAGATGTAGCGCTCCATCAGCGTGTTGACGACGTCGGCCGCTTCCTTCGGCGAATCCGCGAAGTAGCGCACCGCCACCACGTTGCTGTTCTCCGTGGTGCGGATCTCGATGTTCTTCTGCAGCTTCTCGACCGCCACGCCGACCCGGTCGGTGGGGCGCGCCGGCTCCTCGCCGGCCCCGCCGAGCGGGACGGAGGTGCCGAGCGTCTCCCCCGCCCAGCCGTTCAGCGAGGTGACGGCGGAATGCACCCAGGCGGTCACCGGCGTCAGCAGCGCCGCCAGCATGCCCGGCGGCTCGTCCGGCTGCTCGTTGAGCCCCAGCGAGCGGACCACGTCCTCGGCCAGCTGGCGCGAGCGGAGGATGTCCGCCTCGGTGCGGACCCGCGCGGGGCCGGGGGCGTTGAGCGCGGCCATCTGGTTCAGCTCGGGGATGGCCTGCTCGCGGCTCTCCACCAGCAGCAGGCCCTCGCTGGCGAAGCGGTCGGGCAGTGATTTCGTCATCGCGAAGCCGAGCAGCGCGGCGACGATGACGGAAAGGGCAAGCGTCAGCTTGCGCCGCCACAACAGACTCAGGAGATCAGTCAGGCGCATATCGTTTGCCTCATGAGGCCACTTCGACAATCTCGGTGCTGGTCACCCGGAGCCGTGCAGAACAGCCATGCAGGGCATGACAACGGCGCAGCCAGGGGTCCTATGTGCTTTCACTAAACATGAACGGAGCAAGCCTGTCCAAATAATCATCTCACGCTCACACGAACGTGGCTGGAGATCGAAAAACTGCCTCGGTACACAACCAGAGGCGTGTTCGAGGATCACGGATCGGCTTTCTTTGCTTGTTTGCGCCGTGGGCAACCAGGCTGCCGCTCAGTGCGACAAAAGGAAGCGAACCTGATGCGCCGAGTGCCTGGAGGACGGAATGCTCGTGTTCTTGGCTGCGTTTCCGTTGCACGGAACGCGGTTCTCCCCGGCTCGCGGGGAGGCCCGCTCCTGGGGCCGAATTTGCCGGTTGCGGGGGGCTGAGGCAATGGCAGCTCACGCAACTTTTGGTGCGGCCGGTCTTGGTGTGACAGGTTTGGGTGCGGCGGCTTTGGGCGCGGCGGGGCGCGCAGGCCGATGATGCCGCCCCTTGCCATGGATGGCGCTGGGCTCCACCAGGGCCTTTCCGCCGATGAGGGCGAGGCGGCGGTGGTCCGGCGTTGCCTGATCACCGCGCTGTTCGCCTCCATCTTCCTGCAGCGCTTCGCGCTTCCGATTGGGGATGACGGCCTCGCCATCAACCTGCTGGTGACGGTTTTCGCGCTCATGGTGATGGCGGTGCGCGGGGCGATCACCCTCGACCCCGTGCGCACCGTGCTGTTCTTCCTGCTGGCCGCGGCGGCCTCGCTGAGCACGGCGATCAATGCCGGCTTCGCCTCGGTGCCCTCTCTGGCGCTGTTTCTACTGATTTACGCGCCCTTCATCCTTTCCCTGCGCAACAGCGAGGGGGTGTTCGAGGCCTGCGTGCGCGCCTTCCAGGCGATGGTGCTGGTTTGCGCCTTGTTCGGCATCCTGCAGTTCGTCACGCAGTTCGTCATCGGCAACCCGATTCCGTTCAGCTTCAAGGGGATCGTGCCGGACTGGCTGCTGCTGCCGGGGTTCCACACCGCCAACCCGCTGAGCTGGAACTCGCCCTACTTCAAGAGCAACGGCTTCTTCCTGGTCGAGCCCTCGACCTTCTCGCAGTACCTGGCGATGGCCGTCATCCTGGAGCTGCTGTATTTCGGGGTGACCTGGCGGCTGCTGGTCTTTGGGCTGGCGCTGCCCACCTCCTATTCCGGCACCGGCCTGGTGCTGCTGCTCTTCATCCTGCCCTGGCTGCTGCTCCACCTGCGCGCCTATGGCGCCATCGCCGGCGGGCTGGTGCTGCTGGTGGTGGCCCTGGTCACCGGCAGCCTGTGGAACCTGGACGCGCTGCTCAGCCGCGTGAACGAGTTCGGCTCGGAGGGATCGAGCGCCAATGCCCGCTTCATTGCCGGGGCCTGGGTGGTGGGCGCCTTCCTGCTGGACTCGGCGAAGGACGTGATCTTCGGCTTCGGCCCCGGCGCCTACCCCCAGTATGTCAAGCTGGTGCCCTATGAGGCGCATGACCCGGCCTGGGTGAAGATGGTCTTTGAATACGGGCTGCTCGGCTCGGCGGTGTTCTGGCCCTTCTTCCTGATCTCGCTGTTCCGCGGCGTTCCGTCGCGCTGGGTGGCCTGGTCCGTGCTGATCGGCTATCTCACCTTCGGCGGCATGCTCCTCGACCCACGGCTGCATGTCTGGATCCTGATCTTCTGCGTGCTGCCGAAACGCCCGTCCGCCGCCTCCGTCCAGGCCCGGGACGACTGGACCTCACCCCTGATGCGGCCGGTGTCATGACGCTTCCCACCCTTTCCCTCGGGCCACGCAGCGGGCTGCGGGCCTCCGCCATCGGGCTTGGCTGCAGCCGCCTCGGCTCGACCCTCGGCGGCTGCACCGACGCCGCGGCCGAGCGGCTCGTGCGGCATGCGCTGGAGTCCGGCGTCACCCTGTTCGATACCGCCGACATCTATGGCCAGGGCGAGAGCGAGCGGCTGATCGGCGCCGCGCTGCGCGGCCGGCGCGAGGAGGCCGTGATCGTCACCAAGGCGGGGCAGCGCTTCACCCCCGCCCAGCGGATGGCGGCGCTGGCCAAGGCGCCGCTGCGGCAGCTCGCGCGGCGCCTGCCCGGGTTGAAGGAGGCGATCGCCAGCCGCCGCGCCGCGCCGTTGCCGCGCGACTATTCGCCGGCGCACCTGCAGCGGGCCATCGAGGGCAGCCTGCGGCGGCTGCAGGTGGAGCGCGTCGATCTCTTCCTGCTGCACAGCCCCTCGGCCGCCGTGGTCGAGCGCGCCGAGTTCTCCGGGCTGCTCAACCGCCTGGTGCAGGAGGGCAAGCTGCGCGCCTGGGGCGTCTCCTGCGACGACGCCGAATGCGTTCGCGCCGCGTTGCGCCTGCCCGCCGTGGCGGCGCTGCAGGTTCCGCTGGAGCTGGCCGAGGCCCTGCGGCCGGAGATGGAAGCGGCGGCGCGGCAGGGCGTCGGGCTGATGCTGCGCGAGATCTTCGCCGGCCGGCCGGCCACCGCCGCCGCGCGCGAGGCGGCGATCCGCGCGGCGCTGGCCTTGCCGCAGTCGCTCGCGCTGGTCGGCACAACCTCGGCGGCGCATCTGGACGAGGCGCTGGGCTTCGCGCAACGCACCCGGACGGTGGAAGCTGCAACGTGATCCTTGACGCTCTCTCCCTTCCCCCCGGCGCCGTGCTGGAGGCGGATCTCTGCATCGCCGGCGGCGGCGCGGCGGGGATTTCGCTGGCCTGCGCACTGGAGGGCTCCGGCCTTTCCGTGCTGCTGCTGGAGGCCGGTGGCCGCAAGTTCGACGCCGCCGCGCAGGATGGGCTGAGCGGCGAGGTCGCGGAAGGCAGCGTGCATTCGCCGCCGCACATGTACCGCCGCCGCGTGCTGGGCGGCGCCACCTCGATCTGGGGCGGCCGCTGCGTGCCGTTCGATCCGATCGACCTGGAGCGCCGCGCCTGGGTGCCGGAAAGCGGCTGGCCGATCGGCTGGGAGGCGCTCAGCGCCTGGTACCCGAAAGCGCAGGCGTATTTCGAGGCCGGTGCCTATGCCTATGGCGTGCCGGAGGCGCTGGGGCCGGAGGCGCCGCCCACCATCGCCGGCTTCCACGACCCGGACATCACGGCGGACCGCGTCGAGCGCTTCAGCCGGCCGACGGATTTCGGCAAGGCCAATGCCGCGCAGCTGGCGGCCTCGCCGCGGGTGCGCGTGCTGTTGAACGCCCATGCGGTGCGGCTGGTGGCGGATGGCGGGCCGGTGGAGGTGCTGGAAGGCGCCAGCGCGCCGGGGCGCGGCTTCACCGTCAGGGCGCGGCGCTACGTGCTGGCCACCGGTGGCCTGGACGTGCCGCGGCTGCTGATGGCTTCCGATGCCTCCCGCCGCGGCGGGCTGGGCAACGAGGGCGGCGCGCTCGGCCGCTTCTACATGTGCCATGCCGAGAACACGCTGGGCCGGCTGCGCCTGCTGCCGGCGGACCGACCCGTCGCGCTGGATTTCGAGGTCACCGCCGACGGCACCTATGTCCGCCGCAAGTTCGGCCTTTCCGAGGCGGCGCAGCGGCGCGAGGGGCTGCTCAACACCATCTTCCGCCTGCACTACCCGCTGATCGCCGATCCCGCGCATGGCAGCGGCGTGCTTTCCGCCATGTACCTGGTGAAGGACGCCATCCTGCCGGAATACCGCCGCAAGCTGGCGACCATCGAGATCGCCAATCGCGGCCGCATGACGCGCGATACGCGGTTCTGGCTCGCGCATGCGGCGAATGTGCTGCGGGACTCGCCGGGCGTGCTCAACTTCGGCCAGAAATGGCTGCGCAAGCGCACCTTCGCCAGCCGCAAGCTGCCCTTCGTGGTGGTGCGCGCGCGCGACGGCAGCTATCCGCTCGACGTGAATGCCGAGCAGGTGCCGAACCCGGACAGCCGCGTCACCCTCGGGCAGGAGAAGGACGCCTTCGGCCTGCCGCGCCTGCGGGTGGACTGGCGGCTGCACCCGGCGGATGTGGACAGCCTGGTGCGCACCATGCGCCTGGCGCGCGACGCCTTTGCCCGCTCCGGCGTGGCGCGGCTGGACTTCGACGACGCCACCCTCGAGGCCGAGGTGCGCGCCTCCACGCCTGTCGGCGGCCACCATATCGGCACCGCGCGCATGGCGGAGTCGCCGCGCCAGGGCGTGGTGGACGCCAACTGCGCCGTGCATGGCGTGCCCAACCTCTACATCGCCAGCTCCGCGGTGTTCCCGACCTGCAGCCATGCCAACCCGACGCTGACCATTGTCGCCCTGGCGCTGCGGCTGGCGGACCACCTGAAGGCCGAGGCGGCGCGGGATGCCGCGCCGGCGGCCGGCCGGCTGGCGGAGCTTGCCGAATGACCCGTTGCCTCTGGCTCGCCCGTGCCCTTCCCTTTCCCTGGACCGCGGGGGACCGCATCTACACGGCCAAGCTGGCCGGCGCGCTGGCCGGCGCCGGCGTGGAGGTCACCTTCGCCGGCTACGCCGCCGAGGTGCCGCCGCAGCCGATGCCGGGGATCACCTGGCACACCGTGCCCGGCGCGCCGCGCGCGCGGCTGCCGGCGCTGGCCAGCCGGATGCCGCTGGTCGCCGCGCGGCACGACACGGCCTCCTATCGCGCCGAGCTGGCGAAGCTGGCGCGGCAGGGGCCCTGGCAGGCCGTGGTGGTGGACCAGTACGGCATGGGCTGGGTGCTGCGGCACCGCCACCTCTTCGCCGGCAGCAATCCGGTCTTCGTCTTCGTCACGCATGACCATGAGGAAAGCGTGACCGAGATGCAGTGGCGCGATTCCGGCAACTCGGCCGGCAAGCGCCTCTACCTCGCGCAGAACTGGCTGAAGACGCGCTGGTTCGAGCGCTGGATCGCACGGCAGAGCGACCTCGTCACCACCATCACCCAGGCGGATGCGGAGCTCTTCGCCGCCAACGCGCCGGGCGTCGCCATGCTGCCGCTGGTGCCGGGCTACGACGGCGTGCGCGTGGCCGCGCGCAGCATCACGCCGGAGACGCCGCGCGCGGTGGTGCTGTTCGGCTCCTATCGCTGGTCGGCCAAGCAGGCGAACCTGCGCATCTTCCTGGACAAGGCCGACCCGGTGCTGGCGCGCGCGGGCGTGGCCATCCAGGTGGTCGGCGACATGCCGGACGAGCTTCGCCGCACGCTGGAAGGCCGCTACAAGGCGGCGCGCTTCACCGGCTTCGTGGAGGATCCCGCGCCGCATCTGGCCGGTGCGCGCATGGCGGTGCTGGCGGAGCCGATCGGCGGCGGCTTCAAGATGAAGCTGCTGGAATACGTGTTCAACCGCGTGCCGGTCGCGGCGCTTTCCGTCTGCGCCAGCGGCCTGCCGGACGCGGTGCAGGCCGAGATGCTGCTGGAGCCGGACCTGGACGGGCTGCTGGAGCGCGTGCTGCGGCGGATCGACGACATGGCGACGCTCAATGCGCAGCAGCAGCGGGCTTTCAGCGCGGCCGAGCACGCCTTCGACTGGCGTGAGCGCGGCCGCTGCCTTCGTGATGCCATTCTCGCGCGGCAGGAAGGGCCGCAAGCGGGCGCCGAAGGCGCCGCGGCGATCCATGGCAGTCCTACCCGTGTCAAGGAGACGGTCAGCGGCGATCGAGCCTGACCCCACGACTTCAGCAGGATAAACCGCAATGACGGAACCGAGGCCCGAGCCGGCCGCGCGCGCCCTGCGCCCTTCCTTCGGGGCGGCGGGCGCCGCGTGTCCGGCAAACGGTGCGTGGCGATGAGTGGCGCGCCCCTCACCGACCCCGCGCTCTCCGCACTGGCCGCCCTTTCGGCGCGGCTGGGGGCGGAGCGCAGCCTCATCCAGGGCGCCGGCGGCAATACCTCGCTCAAGCGCGGCGACGCGGAGCTGTGGGTGAAGGCCTCCGGCACCTGGCTCGCCGCGGCGGAGCGCCAGCCGATCTTCGTGGGCCTCGACCTGGCCGAGCTGCGGCGGCGCATGGCCGCGGACGAGGCGGAGCCGGCCATGCCGGCGCGGCTCGACCCCGCCGGCGCCCTGCGCCCCTCGATCGAGACGACGCTGCACGCGCTGCTGCCGCATGCGGTGGTGGTGCACGTGCATTCCGTGAACGCCATCGCCTTCGCGGTGCGGCGCGACGGGCCGGAGCTGGTGGCGGAGCGGCTGGAGGGGCTGCGCTGGGCCTGGGTGCCCTATGCCAAGCCCGGCCTGCCGCTGACCCGCGCGGTGCAGGCGCGGCTGCAAGGGGCGCCGGACGTGCTGGTGCTGGGCAACCACGGGCTGGTGGTGGGGGCCGGGAGCACCGAGGCCGCCGAAGCGCTGCTGGCGGAGGTCGAGCGCCGGCTGGCGGTTCCCGCCCGCCCGGCGCCGGCGGCGGACCTGCCGGCCCTGGAGCGGCTCGCCGCCCGCTCGGCCGGGCGATACCGGCCGGCGCGGCTGGCCGAGGCGCATGCCGCCGCCACCGATCCGGCCAGCGCCGCGGCCGCGGGGCGCGGGTCGCTCTACCCGGACCATGTTGTGTTCCTGGGAGCCTCGCCGCTTCCCGTGCTGCCGCCGGAGCGGGCCGAGCCCTGGCTGGCGGCCGCCGGCGGGCACCTGCCTGCGCTCCTGCTGGTCGAGGGCGCCGGCGCGCTGTTGCGCGCCGATCTCGGGGCCGGCGCCGAGGAGATGGCGGCCTGCCTCGGCCTGGTGCTGCCGCGGCTTGACCCGGCCGCGCCGCTGGTCTTCCTGAGCGCCGGGCAGGAAGCCGAGCTGCTGGACTGGGACGCCGAGAAATACCGCCAGTCGCTCAACACCGCCGAACAGTGACGGAACCACCCCCCATGCAGATCGTCATCCCGATGTCCGGCTTCGGCGAGCGCTTCCGGCGCGCGGGCTATGCCGTGCCGAAGCCGCTCATCGAGGTGGACGGCAAGCCGATCATCGCCCATGTGCTGGACCTCTTCCCGGGCGAGGCCGACGTCACCTTCATCTGCAACGCCGACCACCTCGCCGAGCCCTCCTACCGGATGGAGGCGATCCTGCGGCAGCTCTGCCCCACCGGGCGCATCCTGGGCATCGCGCCGCACAAGCTCGGCCCGGTGCACGCCGTGCTGCAGGCGGCCGACGGGCTCGACCCGGACCGGCCGGTGGTGGTGAACTACTGCGACTTCACCTGTTTCTGGGACTGGCAGGACTTCAAGGCCTTCGTGCAGGAGACCAACTGCGCCGGCGCCATCCCCGCCTATCGCGGCTTCCACCCGCACTCGCTCGGCTCCACCTTCTACGCCTATCTGCGCGAGGAGAACGGCTGGGCGAAGGACATCCAGGAGAAGCAGCCCTTCACCGACCGGCCGATGGAGGAATACGCCTCCAGCGGCACCTACTACTTCGCCTCCGCCGCGCTGATGCGGAAATACTGCGAGGAGACGATGCGGCAGCAGATCCAGGTGAACGGCGAGTACTACGCCAGCCTGGTCTACAAGCCGATCTTCGCCGACGGGCTGCCGGTCGCGGTCTATCCGCTGCAGCACTTCATGCAGTGGGGCACGCCGGCCGACCTGGAGGAGTACCAGCGCTGGTCGCGCGCCTTCGCCGGCCTGGTGGACGCGCCGATGCCGCCCGCCCAGGAAGGCACCGTGCTGGTGCCGATGGCCGGCGCCGGGCAGCGCTTCCGCGATGCCGGCTACGACGAGCCGAAGCCGCTGATCGCCGTCTCCGGCCGGCCGATGGCGGTGCAGGCCGCCGCCGACCTGCCCTTCGCGCCGCGCACGCGCTTCATCCTGCGGCGCGACCTGCCCGCGCTCGACGCCATCACCGCGGCGCTGGCGGCCGGCGTGCCGGGCTGCGAGACGGTGCTGCTCGACACGCTGACCGACGGCCAGGCGCGCACCTGCCTCGCCGGGATGGAGGGGCTGAACCCCGAACGGCCGCTGACCATCGGCGCCTGCGACAACGGCGTGCTGTTCGACGCCGACGCCTTTGCCGACCTGATGGCCGAGGGCGGGCCGGACGTGCTGGTCTGGGGCGTGCGCGGCCATCCCGCCGCCAAGCGCAAGCCCACCGCCTACGGCTGGATCGAGGCCGGCGAGGAGGGGCGCATCCGCCGGGTGGCGGTGAAGGAGCCGCTGAGCGACCCGGCAACCGACCCGATCGTCATCGGCGCCTTCACGTTCCGCCGCGCGCGCGACTTCGTCGCCGCGGCGGAGCGGATGATCGGCCGGGAAGCGCGGGTGAACGGCGAGTTCTACATCGACACCTGCATCAACGACGCCGTGGCGCTGGGGCTGGACTGCCGCCTCTTCGAGGTGGCGCACTACCTCGGCTGGGGCACGCCGGACGAGTTGCGCACCTTCGAATACTGGCAGTCCTGCTTCCACAAATGGCCGCAGCACCCCTACCGGCTGGAGCGCGACCGCCGCGTGCCGGCGCCGGCCGTGGCAGCGCTGGAGGCGCGCCATGCCGCGACCCGGCCGCCGCGCCCGCCGCGCGCCGCCGCCTGGCAAGCATCCTGACGACCGCGCCACCGCCGGAGCACGACCGATGATCCTGATCGCGCATCGCCGCAACACGCTGGAGCAGCTCGCCGAGACGCCGACCGAACACGGCGTGGAGGTGGACATCCGCAGCCAGGGGCCGAAGCTCGTCATCCACCACGACCCCTTCGTGGCGGATGCGCTGGACTTCGAGGAATGGCTCGCCGCCTACCGCCACGGCACGCTGATCCTCAACGTCAAGGAGGAGGGGCTGGAGGACCGGCTGCTGGCGCTGATGGCCGCGCGCGGCATCGAGGACTTCTTCTTCCTCGACCAGTCCTTTCCCTTCCTGGTGCGCACCGCCAGGCGCGGCGAGCGGCGCTGCGCCGTGCGCGTCTCGGAGTTCGAGTCGATCGACACGGCCCTGACGCTGGCCGGCAAGATCGACTGGGTCTGGGTGGACTGCTTCACCCGCTTCCCGCTCGACCGGCGCGACGCCGCGCGGCTGCAGGAGGCCGGCCTGAAGCTCTGCCTCGTCTCGCCCGAGCTGCAGGGCCGCACCGGCGAGGACGAGATCCCCGCCTTGCGCGCGCTGCTGGCGCGCGAGGGGATCACCGCCGAGGCGGTCTGCACCAAGCGCCCCGAGCAGTGGCGTTGATCCCGACCGATCTCCGCCGCAACCCCTGGTTCCATCTCGGACTGGCGCTGCGGATCGCGGCGATCCTGCTGCTGGTGCCGGCGCTGCAGGCCGGCTGGTACACGCCGTTCATGGCGCGCAGCCTTGCCGCGCCGACGCTGGACCCCTGGAGCCGCTACCTGCAGCAGGTGGGCGAGCTGCCCGCCTTCTTCGCCGGGCCGGTGATGTACCTGTTCCACGCGCCCTTCGTGGCGGTGGGCATGCTGTTCGACTGGGTGGCGGGCAGCGGCTCGACGCTGGCGCAGATCGGCCTCGGCCTCAGCCTGCTGGTGGCGGATTACGGGCTGCTGCTGGCGCTGCGGCACATGCAGCAGGGCTCGGAGGACCGCCTCCTCCTCGCCTACTGGCTTTCCCCGCTGGTGCTGTTCATCACCTACTGGCACGGCGACACCGACGTGGTGCCGACGGTGCTGATGGTGCTCTCGCTGGTGCTGCTGCGGCAGGGCCAGCCCGGGCGGGCGGGCGTGATGCTCGGGCTCGGCATCGGCGCCAAGATCAGCATCCTGGCCATCCTGCCCTTCCTGGTGGTGTTCCTGTGGAGCCACCGGCGCCACCGCGACACCCTGCCGCGCTTCCTGGTGAGCACCGGCCTCGTCTCGGCGGTGCTGGTCGGGCTGCCGCTGCTCTTCTCGCCGGCGGTGCAGCAGATGCTGCTGGTGAACCCGAAGCTGCTGGTCGCCAATCCCGGCATGATCTCGATCCTCGACGTCGACATCACCGCCGGCGCCGGCCACAAGCTCTACATCATGCCGGTCTTCTACCTGCTCGGCCTCTACGGCGCCTGGCAGGTCGGGCGGATGAACTTCAACCTGCTCTACACGGTGCTCGGCGTCGTCTACCTCGCCGTGCTGCTGCTGACCCCCTCGGCGGTCGGCTGGTACATGTGGGTGGTGCCCTTCCTGGTGGCCTACCGCCTGCGCGCCGGCCGGCGGGGCGCGATGCTGGTGATGGCCTTCGCCACCGCCTTCATCGTGCACAAGCTGATCGTCACGCCGATGCCGGGCATCCCGCTGCTCGGCCTGGCGCCGGGGCTGACGCCGCTGATGCCGGAGGACGCCACCTGGGCGCTGCGGCTCACCTCCTTCGCCTTCTCGGTGCTGACCGGCATCGGCATCGTGCTGGCGCTGAACATGCTGCGCCGCGGGCTGGAGGAGAACGACTTCTTCGGCCTCTCGCAGCGGCCGCTCGCCATCGGCATCGCCGGCGACAGCGGCACCGGCAAGGACACGCTGGCGCTCGCCATGGCCGGGCTGTTCGGCGAAGGCGCCGTCACCGGCATCTCCGGCGACGACTACCACCTGTTCGAGCGGCGCGGAAAGCTGTGGCAGGCCTTCACCCACCTGGACCCGCGCGCCAACGACCTGGAGGCCTTCACGCGGGACGCGCTGCAGCTGATCGCCTGGCGGCCGATCCTTTGCCGACACTACGACCACGCCACCGGCCTCTTCACCCCGCCGCGGCGCATCCAGGCCAGCGACCTGGTGATGGTGACGGGGCTGCACGCGCTCTATCCGATCGCGCTGCGCGAGCGGCTGGACGTCGCCATCTATCTCGACATGGACGAGGCGCTGCGCCGCTTCTTCAAGCTGCGGCGGGACGTCCTGCAGCGCGGCCACAGCCAGGAGAAGGTGCTGGCCTCGATCGAGCGGCGGGTGCCCGACTTCCAGGACTTCGTCCAGCCGCAGCGGGAACATGCCGACGTCGTCTTCTCCCTGCTGCCGGCGGACCCGGAAGCGATCGAGGACCCGGGCTATCTCGGCCCGGTGCCGCTGAAGCTGCGGGTGCAGATGCGCCGCGCCACCAATCTCGACCGGCTGGCGCGTTACCTGATCGCGCTCTGCGGCGCGCAGGTGGACGTCTCGCAGGCAAGCAGCCAGGGGATGGCGGAGCTGGTCGTGGACGGCAGCGACGTGCAGCCGGAAGATATCGACATGACCGCGCGCCAGCTGGTGCCGGAGCTGGAGGAGCTGCTCGCCCGCAATCCCGCCTGGCAGGCGGGGATGACCGGGATGATGCAGCTTGTCGTCCTGCTTCAGCTCGCCGAGCTGACGCCGAAACGCCGCTGAGGAACGAGGATGCGACTTCTGAACCCCGACGCCACCCGTGAAAGGCCGCGGGCCATCCTCTTCGACCTGGACGACACGCTCTACGCCTATCGCCAGCCGCATGAGCGGGCGATGGCGGCGGTGCGCATCAAGGTGGAGCGCTCGCTGCGCGTCAGCGCGCCGCAGTTCGATGAGGCCTTCGGCCAGGCGCGCAAGGCTGTGAAGGCGGCGCTGGGGGAGACCGCCAGCGCGCATAGCCGGCTGCTCTACTTCCAGCGCACCATCGAGATCCTCGGCCTGAGCAGCCAGCCGGCCATGGCGCTCGACCTGGAGCAGACCTACTGGCGCACGCTGCTCACCACCGCCCGCCTCTACCCCGGCGCGGAGGACACGCTGATCGAGTTGCGCGCCGCCGGCCTGCCGCTGGCGCTGGTCACCGACCTCACCGCGCAGATCCAGTTCCGCAAGCTGATCTACTTCGGCATCGACCGCTATTTCGACGTTGTCGTCACCTCGGAGGAGACGGGGGTGGACAAGGTCGGGCTGCGGCCTTTCGAGGCCGCCGCCGCCAAGCTCGGCATCACCCGGCAGGACCGGGTCTGGTTCATCGGCGATGCCGAATGCGACGTGGTGGCGAGCAAGCAGGTGCTGAACGCCGCCACCTTCCAGAAAGTGCATGACCGCAGCGGCCACAACCAGCTTCACGAGGGCATCGACGGCACCTTCCACGCCTTCGCGGATTTCCGCGACTGGGCGCGCGGCATCGTCGGTCCGGCCTGAGGAGCGGCGGGCATGCGGGCGCCCCATCCAGCGCGGAGCAGAATCCCATGAGGGAGTTCGTCGTCACCGGCCGCGAGGACCTGTACCGCCTCAAGGCGATGCACGGTCTCTCGCGCGTGGTGGTCGAGACGCGGCGGCTGATCTACCGCAACCTGCTGCCGCATGCGCTGAAATATGCCGCCTGGGCGCTGGTGCCCGGCGGCACGCTGCTGGTGCGGGACGCCTCGCCCAACGTCTTCGACCTCTGGCCACGCTTCGTCTCGGGCAAGATGGTCCGGCAATGGACCTTCAAGCTGCTGGCGGGCGAGGCCGAGCTGGTGCGGCTGGACAGCGCCGCCGGCGAGATCGAGCTGCGCCGGATCCGGCCGCCGACACCGCCGGGCTGGGGCGCGGGGGTGGTGTTCTCCGGGCAGGAGGCGGAGTTGCCGCGGCTGCGGCAGTGCCTCGACGCGCTGCTGGGCCAGCCCGAGCTGAGCGCGGAGCGGCACGGCGAGATCGTGGTCTGCGGCCCGGCGGCGGCGGGCGACAGCATCAGCGGCTACCGCCAGGTGCGCTACCTGCCCTACGAGATGCCGCCCGGACCGCGGGTGATGATCTGCGGCAAGAAGAACGCGCTGATCCGCGCCCTGCGCGGCCCGCGCGTGCTGGTGCTGCACACCCGCGTGCTGCTGGCGCCCGACACGCTGCGCCATGTGCCGGAGGAGTTCGAGATCATCGCGCCCCGGGTCTTCGCTGACGGGCCGGGCGGGCGGGAGGACTACCTCTCGCTCGGCGTGCATGACCCGAGCCTGCCCGGCCAGGCGCCGCGCCTGACCCCTTCCAGCCTGCGCCGCGTGCCGGCCGAGCGCTATCTCGACCTCTACGCCGAGGGCACGCCCTATGTGGATGGGGGGGTGTTCATGGTGCGCAAGGACGTGCATGCGCGCTGCCCGCTCAACGAGGACGTCGCCTGGGACGAGGTGGAGGACCTGGAGTGGTGCACCCGCGCCCTCGCCGCCGGCTTCCTGATCGACCTGGCGCCGGAGGCGAACGCCATCTCGGTGGTGGCCAAGCTGCGCTCGCCGTCGCTGCCGCCGCAGGTTGTGAAGTGGCTGCGCAGCGGCAAGTTCGCCGCCCATGCCGGGCGCCACCGCCTGCGCGACCGGATCGAACGCCTGCTGGAGCGTCGCTGATGCTGAGCAAGAAGGCGGCCCGCAAGTCGCTCACCTTCTTTGTCCTGAAGGCCGCGAACACGGGCCTCGCCACGCTCTGGAGCTTTCTGCTGGCCTACAGCCTGGTGCGCATCGTGGGGCTGGAGAGCTACGCCTTCTTCGCCACCGTGATCGCCTTCGCCTCGCTGATCCTGCAGGCCGACCTGGGCATCTCCATCCGCCTGTTCGGCCAGTTGCGGGAGAACTACCTGCACCCCGAGAACAGCTCGCGCGCCGATCTCGGCAGCGCGGTGGCGGCGGCGCTCTGGTCCTATGCGGCGGTGGCGGTGGCGGCCACCGGCATCTTCGCCGCCGCCGTCTGGGGCTTCGGCCTGGGGGACGCGCAGTACCGCCCCATCTACCTGCTGCTCTTCGCCGGCTCGGTGCTGCCGCTGCCCTGGATGGTGCTGCGCCTCGCCACCAACGCCTTCGACGCCTATGTGCTGACCGAGGCGATCGACTGCGCACGCCGCACCCTGCTGCTGGCGCTGACCGCCGCGCTGGTGGTCGGCCTGCCGCTGATGGCCTATGCGGCGAGCTTCGTGGTGCTCTGGCTGTCCGGCCTGGTGGTGCTCTTCGTCGTCGCGCGGCGGCGGCTCGGCTTCCTCAGCGGCGCGCGGATCGGCCGCGGCTTCCGCACGCTGCGGGGGGACCTGCACGGCAT
Organism: Teichococcus coralli; assembly: GCF_009829925.1. Taxonomy (GTDB): domain Bacteria; phylum Pseudomonadota; class Alphaproteobacteria; order Acetobacterales; family Acetobacteraceae; genus Pseudoroseomonas; species Pseudoroseomonas coralli. Next base: position 66,081 of record NZ_SNVJ01000013.1, on the reverse strand, counting down.
CGCCGCCTCCGCCGCGCTGTCCTTCTCCGAGTTCCTGATCCTGATCTTTCCCTACTACGCCATCCCGCTGATGCACGGGGACGCGCTGGCGCTGGTCGCCTTCGACATGTTCTACAAGGTGACCCGCTTCGCCACGACGGCCTACTTCACCGTCACCGAGACCATGCTGCCGCACCAGACCCGCGCCTGGCACGCCGGGGACGCGGCGGCGCTGCGCCGCTGGACGCGCATGGCCTTCGCGGTCGGCGCCATCCCGGCGCTGGCGGGCGCCGCCGTCATCGGCCTGTTCGGGGACCAGTTCTTCGGCGTGCTGCTCGGCCATCCCGGCGTCGTCTCGCCGGGGATGCGGGCGGCGATCTGCGCCATGCTGGCGCTGATGCTGGTGCAGGTGTCGAGCGGCATGGTGCTGGCCGGCATCGGCCGCCTCGCCGCGCTGGCCCGCCGCGCCTCGCTCACCCTCGCCGCGATGCTGGTCTTCTCGCTCGTCACGGCGCTGCAGGGCTGGTCAATCGAGCGCTTCATCGCCGGCTACGTCTTTCTCTACGGCTGCGAGGCCTTCTCCTACCTGCTGCTGCTGCGGCGGATGTTCCAGGAAGCCGACCGGACGCCGGAAGGCGTGCCCCAGCGGGCCTGAAGGGCAGAGCCGGGGGAGAATGAATTCTCCTCCGAGACTCCCTCTTCTTTTTTCTGTCGGTTTGAAAGCGCTGGCGGCGCACGCCCGCGCCGGGGCTGGAGCAGCCCCGGCGACTGCGACCACAAACTTGCAGAATAAAGATGGGGGTTTGGGAGAATTCCTTCCCCCAATCTTTTTCCACCAGAAGGCGAAAAAATTCCGGTTGCCGCGGCGTGGGTTTCGGCGTTCACCCCCGTATCAGGGGCACGAAGCGAGCCCCATGCCGAACGCCCTCACCCTTTCCCTCCGCCCCCTTGTCCCCTGGGAGGCCTCCATCGCCAAACGGTCCACGCCTGCTCCGGGCGCCGAAGCCCCGCTGGCGCGCGACCTGTCGGCGGCGGAGGACGCGGTGCTGCTCGGCTGGGCGGCGGAGGGCGACCGGCGCGCCTTCGACGCGCTGGCGGGGCGGCATCTGCCGCTGCTCTACCGCGTGGCGCTGCGTGTCACCGGCCAGCCCGCCGAGGCGGAGGAGGTGGCGCAGGAGGCCATGCTGCGGCTGTGGCAGAACGCCGCCAGGTTCGACCCCGGCCGGGCGCGGCTCGGCACCTGGCTCTACCGGATCACCGCCAACCTGGCGATCGACCGTGTCCGCCGCGCCCGCTTCCAACCGCTCGCCACGGTCGCGGAGGCGCCGGACCCGGCACCCGGCCCCGAGGCCACCCTGGATGCCCGCCAGCGCCATGCCCTGCTCGCGGCGGCGCTGGAGGAACTGCCGCCGCGCCAGCGCGCCGCCCTCGCCCTCGCCTACGACCAGGGGCTGAGCGGGGCGGAGGCGGCGGCGGCGCTCTCGGTTTCGACCCGCGCCCTGGAGGGGCTGCTGCGCCGCGCGCGCCGCTTCCTCGCCGCCCGGCTGCGCGGGGAGGAGGAATGATGCCGATGCGGCTCGACGACTTCGCCCGGCTGCTGGACACCCACGGCGCCGAACCGGCCCGCTGGCCGCCCGAGGCCATTCCCGCGGCGCGGGCGCTGCTGGAACGCTCCGCCACGGCGCGCGGCCTGCAGGCCGAGGCGCGGATGCTGGACGCAGCGCTGCGCGACAGCCTGCCCGGCCCCAGCCCGGAGGCGCTGGCGCGGATGCGCGCCCATGTCGGGCGCGCTGTGGCCCGCATGCCCGTGCCGCCGCAGGCGGGGCGCGGCGGCGTGCTGCAATGGCTGCGGCCCTGGCTGCCGGCGGGCTGCGGCGCGCTGGTGACGCTCGCCGCCTGCGGGTTCTGGCTCAGCCGCATGCCGCAGCCCGCACCGGAGGAGGTGCTCGGCGCCCCCCGGATGCTGGCGATGATGGAAACCGCCGAATGATCCGTGCCGATGGTTCCCCCGTGCTGCTGAAGGGGCTCCTTGGCGCGTCCCTGGCGCTGAACCTGGTGCTTGGCGGGGTGCTCTGGTGGCGCTCCGGGCCCGACCTGCCGCCGGTGAGCCGGATGCAGGCGCATCTCGAGCGCATCCTGCCCGAGCCCGACCGCAGCGTGTTCCAGCGCAGCATGGAGAAAGGCAGGCCAGGCTACGAGGCGGCCCGCGCGGCGGTGCGGGAGAGCCACGCGGCGGTGCGCGCCGCGCTCACCCGCGAGCCCTTCGACCCCGCCGCGCTGCGCGCCGCCATGGCGGCGTCCCGCGAGCGCTGGGGCGAGTTCGGGCGGCTTTTCGAGGACAGCCTGGCGACGGGCCTCACGGCCGTCTCGCCCGAGGGGCGGCGGCTGATCGCCGAGGACATGGCGCGCGACTCGCGGCGCCACAGGGGTGAGCGGGACTAGCATGACGGCTTCCTCGACGACGGGTGCGGCGCCGCGCGGGCGGGCCGGATGGGCGCTGCTGCTGCTCGGCGCCCTGGCGGCCTGCGGGCCGCGGCCGGAGCCGGTGCTTTCGGGGCTCGACGCCACCGCCCGCTTCCGCAACGCCGATGCCGCCGCCCCCGCCCGCTGGCCGGACCCGGACTGGTGGACCGGCTTCAGCGCGCCGGAGCTGGACCGGCTGATGGCGGCGGCCATGGCGGGAAATTTCGACCTTGCCGCCGCCGCCGCGCGGGTGCGCCAGGCCGATGCCCAGCTCCGCGTCGCCGGGGCCTCGCTGTTCCCGACCGTCGTGCTGGACACCGGCGTCACCCAGCAGCGCAGCGTGGCGAGCAGCCTGAGCGGGCGCAAGCGCAGCTCCACCGGCTATGACGCCACCCTCTCGGCCGGCTACGAGGTGGATTTCTGGGGCCGCATCCGCTCGCTGACGGAAGCGGCGCGGCAGAACCTGCGGGCCAGCCGGTTCGACGTGGGCACCGTGCTGCTCACCACCGAGGCCTCGATCGCCAACACCTATTTCGAGGTGCTGGCCGCGCGCGAGGAACTGCGGGTGCAGGAGCAGAACCTGGCCGCCGCACGCCGCATCCTGGAGGTGATCCGCCAGCAGGTGCGCTTCGGCACCGCCACCGGGCTCGACCTGGCGCAGCAGGAGACGGTGGTGGCGCAGCTGCAGGCCGGCATCCCCAGCCTGCGGCAGACCGCCGAGCAGGGCGCCAACGCGCTGGCCGTGCTGACCGGCCAGCCGCCGAGCGCGCTGGCCCTCAGCCCCGATGCCTTCGACCGCCTGCGCATCCCGGTCGCCGCGCCGGGCCAGCCGGCCGACCTGCTGGCCCGGCGGCCGGACGTGCAGGCGGCCGAGGCGACCCTCGCCGCCGCCAATGCCGACGTGGCCGCCGCCCGCGCCGCGCTGCTGCCGGCGGTGACGCTGAGCGCCTCGGGCGGCGTGCAGTCGGCGGCGCTGGGCATGCTGCTGCTGCCGGAATCGCAGTTCTTTTCCCTGGTGGCCGGGCTGGCGCAAACCATCTTCGATGATGGCGCGCTGCGCGGCCGGGTGGCGCTCAGCCGCGCCCAGGCGGAGGAGCTTCTGGTGGAGTACCGCCGTGCCATCGTCACCGCCCTGCAGGACGTGGAGGATGCCCTCGTGGCCCTGCGCGAGACCACCGCGCAGGAGACCCTGCGCCAGGAGGCGGCCGCCCGCGCCCAGCGCGCCTACGACATCGCCGAATCCCAGTTGCGGGCCGGCACGATCACGCTGATCACCCTGCTGAACACCCAGCAGACCCTGTTCTCCGCGCGCGTCAGCCTGGTGCAGGCGCGGCTCGCCCGGCTGCAGGCCGCCGTCGCGCTGTTCCGCGCGCTCGGCGGCGGCTGGCAGCCGCAGCCCCAATGAACCCGGATCGCATGATGGCCCGCTCCCGCACCCTGCTCGTCACCCTGGTCGTCCTGGCGCTCGGCGCCGGGGCGGGGGCCTATGTCTGGCAGCAGCGCCAGGAGGCGGCGCCCGCCGGGCGCAGCGCCGCGCAGACCACCCCCGGCCAGCCCGGCGGCCGCGGCCGCGGCGGCACCGCCGTGCCGGTGACGGTGGCCGCGGCGCAGCAGAGGGAGCTGCGGCTCACCCTCGACGCGCTGGGCACGGTGCAGGCGCTGAACAGCGTCACGGTGCGCTCGCAGGTGACCGGCCAGCTCACCGAGGTGCGGTTCCGCGAGGGGCAGGAGGTGCAGGCCGGCGAGGTGCTGGCCCGCATCGACGACCGCACCTATGTCGCGGCGCTCGCCCAGGCGCAGGCGAAGCAGGCCTATGACCAGGCGCAGCTGGAGAACGCCCGCACCGACCTGAAGCGCTACCAGGGGCTGCTCGCCGCCAACGGCGTGACCCGCCAGCAGGTGGACACCCAGCGCGCCCAGGTGGCGATGTACGAGGCGCAGGTGGCGCAGGACCAGGCCAGCATCGACACGGCAAAGGCCCAGCTCGACTACACCACCATTCGCGCGCCGTTCGATGGCCGCGTCGGCCTGCGGCAGGTGGACCCGGGCAACCTGGTCGGCTCCGGCGACGCCACCGGCATCGTCAGCATCACGCAGATGCGGCCGATCGCGGTGAACTTCACCATCCCGCAGGCCGAGCTGCCGCGGCTGCGGCGCGCCATGGCCGCCGGGCCGGTGGCGGTGGAGACCGTGACGGACAGCGGCGGCACCGCCAGCCAGCCGGTGGCGCAGGCCGAGGCGCCGGCGCGCGGCACGGTGATGACGGTGGACAACCAGGTGGACCCCGCCACCGGCACGGTGAAGGTGAAGGCCGTGTTTCCCAACGAGGAGACCCGCCTCTGGCCCGGCGCCTTCGTCAGCCTGCGGCTGGGGATCGAGACGGTGCCGGACGCCACCGTGGTGCCGCTGGTGGCGGTGCAGCAGGGGCCGAACGGCGCCTTCGCCTTTGTCGCCAAGGCGGACGACACGGTGGAGCAGCGCCCGCTGGTGCTGGGCGCGGTGACGCGCAGCGAGGCCGCCATCCGCGAGGGGCTGCAGCCCGGCGAGCAGGTGGTGACCTCCGGGGCGCTGCGGCTGAACCCGGGCAGCAAGATCGCCATCGCCGAGGGCAACGCGCCCGGCGCCGCGCCGCCCGGCGGCAGCGCGCCGCGCGAGGGGCAGCCCGGCGCGCAATCCGGGCGCGGGCGGCAGCGGCAGGCGGCGGAAGCCAACCGGAGCGCGCCGTGAACATCGCCGCCCCCTTCATCGCGCGGCCTGTCGCCACCACGCTGCTGTCCATCGCGGTGCTGCTGGCGGGGCTGATGGGCTACCTGCGCCTGCCGGTCTCCTCCCTGCCGGAGGTGGACTTCCCGACCATCGAGGTGACGACGCAGCTGCCCGGCGCCTCGCCCGACACCGCCGCCGTGCTGATCACCGCGCCGCTGGAGCGCAACTTCGCGCAGATCTCGGGGCTGCAGGTGATGTCCTCGGTGAGCGGGCCGGGGGTCAGCCGCATCACCCTGCAGTTCCGGCTGGACAAGAGCATCGACGAGGCGGCGCAGGACGTGCAGGCGGCGCTCGACGCCGCGCGCGGCACGCTGCCCTCAACGCTGCCCTATCCGCCGGTCTATTCCAAGGTGAACCCGGCCGACCCGCCGGTGATCACCCTGGCGCTGACCTCCGACACGCTGCCGATCATGCGGCTCTCGGACACTGCCGACACGCTGCTGGCGCAGAAGCTCTCCCAGGCGACCGGCGTCGGCCGCGTCACCGTGCAGGGCAACATGCGGCCCGCCGTGCGGCTGCGCGTCGATCCGCTGCGGCTGGCCGCCTACGGCATCGGGCTGGACACGGTGCGGACGGCGATCACGGCGGCCAACCAGAACTCGCCGAAGGGCTCGCTGGACGGGCCACGCCAGGCCTCCTCCATCCTGGCCAACGACCAGATCACCACGCCCGCCGAGTTCGGCGACATCATCCTGACCTGGCAGAACGGCGCCCCGGTGCGGCTGCGCGACGTCGGCGAGGCGGTGGAGTCGCTGGAGAACGAGCGCAACGGCGCCTGGTTCAACGGCCACCCCGCCGTGCTGATCGACGTGCAGCGCCAGCCCGGCGCCAACATCGTGCAGACGGTGGAGCGCATCCGCACCCTGTTGCCGCAGCTGGAGAGCGCCATCCCCGCCGGGGCGCAGCTCACCGTGGTGTCGGACCGCACGGAGACCATCCGCGCCTCGGTGCGGGAAGTGCAGTTCACGCTGGTGCTGGCGGTCGCGCTGGTGGTGGGGGTGATCTACCTCTTCCTCGGCAGCGGGCGGGCGACGCTGGTGCCCGCCGTGTCGCTGCCGCTCTCCATCGTCGGCACCTTCGGCATCATGGCCGTCATGGGCTACTCGCTCGACAACCTCTCGCTGATGGCGCTGACCATCGCGACGGGCTTCGTGGTGGACGACGCCATCGTCATGATCGAGAACATCGTCCGGCTGATCGAGAAGGGCGAGAAGCCGCTGGCGGCCGCCTATGAGGGCTCGCGGCAGATCGCCTTCACCATCGTCTCGCTGACGCTGTCGCTGATCGCGGTGTTCATCCCGCTGCTGTTCATGGAGGGGGTGGTGGGGCGGCTGTTCCGCGAGTTCGCGGAAACGCTGACCGCCGCCGTGCTGGTCTCCATGGTGGTTTCCCTGACGCTGACGCCGATGATGTGCGCGCTGGTGCTGCGCGCCGGGCACCGCCCCTCCCGCCTGGCGGCCGGCTTCGAGCGTGGCTTTGAGCGGCTGCGGCTGGGCTATGGCCGGGCGCTCGCGGTGACCATGCGCCACCAGGGGCTGATGCTGCTGGTCGCCACCGCGACGGTGGCGCTGACCGCCTGGCTCTACGTCGTCGTGCCCAAGGGCTTCCTGCCGGTGCAGGACACCGGCCTCATCCAGATCATGACCGAGGCGCCGCAGGACACCTCCTTCCCGCGCTCGGCCGAGATCCAGCAGCGGGTCGCCGCCGTGGTGCGGGCCGACCCGGCGGTCGCCGCCGTCACCGCCGTGGCCGGCGCGGGGGCGCTGAACCCGGCGCAGAACACCGGGCGCATCACCGCCGTGCTGCGCCCGCGCGATGAGCGCGACCTGGACGCGCAGGGGGTGATCGCCCGGCTGAAGCCGAAGCTCGACGCCATTCCCGGCGCCGTGGCCTATCCCGTGGCGGTGCAGGACATCCAGATCAGCCCGCGCGTCAGCACCACCCAGTACCAGTACACGCTGACCGACGCGGACGCGGCGACGCTCTCGCTCTGGGCGCCGCGCGTGCTGGCCCGGCTGCGCGCGATCCCCGGCCTGCGCGACGTCGCCACCGACCAGCGCGAGGACGGCGTGCGGCTCGCCGTCCAGGTGGACCGCGACCGCGCCGCGCGCCTCGGCGTGACCATGCAGGCGGTGGACAACGTGCTCTACAACGCTTTCGGGCAGCGGCAGATCTCCACCATCTACGGCCAGAGCAACCAGTACCGCGTGGTGCTGGAGGCCTCCGACCGGCTGCGCCAGGACCCGACGGCGATCGGCCAGCTGCGCGTCGCCGGGACCGACAACGCGCAGGTGCCGCTGGCCGAGATCGCCCGCTTCACCCGCACCAGCGGCCCGCTGCTGGTGACGCGGGAGAACCAGTTCCCCGCGGTGACCATCAGCTTCAACCTGGCGGAGGGCATGTCGCTCGGCCAGGCGGTGGACGCCATCAAGACCGCCGAGCGGGAGATCGGCCTGCCGGACAGCGTCGCCGGGCGCTTCGCCGGGGACGCGGCGGAGTTCAACGCCTCGCTCGCCGGCCAGCCCTGGCTGATCCTGGCGGCCGTCGTGGTGATCTACATCGTGCTGGGCGTGCTCTACGAGAGCCTGATCCACCCCATCACCATCCTCTCCACCCTGCCCTCGGCCGGCATCGGCGCGCTGCTGGCGCTGCGGCTCTGGGGGCTCGACCTCTCGGTGGTCGGGCTGATCGGCATCATCCTGCTGATGGGCATCGTCAAGAAGAACGCCATCATGATGATCGACTTCGCGCTGGAGGCGCAGCGCGACCACGGCATGGCGCCGCGCGCGGCGATCGTGGAGGCGGCGCTGCTGCGCTTCCGGCCGATCATGATGACCACCGCCGCGGCGCTGCTCGGCGCCCTGCCGCTGATGCTGGGCTCCGGCACCGGCTCGGAGCTGCGCCTGCCGCTCGGCGTCTCCATTGTCGGCGGGCTGCTGCTCAGCCAGCTGGTGACGCTGTTCACCACGCCGGCCATCTACCTGGCGCTGGAGGCGGTGCGGGCGCGGGTGCAGCGCTGGTGGCATGGCCGTGACCCCCAGGGCGGTGACCCCCAAGGCCGTGACCCCCAAGGCCGTGACCCCCAAGGCCGTGACCCCCAGGGCCGCGACCCGCACGCCGCGCCGGCGGAGTAGGAGGACAGGAAATGTTCTCGATCTCCGGGCCTTTCCTGCGGCGGCCGATCGGCACCATGCTGCTGGCGCTGGGCCTGGCGCTGGCCGGACTGGTGGCGCTGCGTCAGCTCCCCGTCTCCTCCATGCCGCGGGTCGATATCCCGACGCTCTTCATCAGCGTCAGCCAGCCCGGCGCCAACCCGGAGACGCTGGCGGCGACGGTGCTGGCGCCGCTGGAGCGGCGCATCGGCGAGGTGGCGGGCATCACGGAGATGACGGCCTTCGCCTCCAGCGGCAGCGGCAACATCATCGTCCAGTTCGACATCTCGCGCAGCCAGGCGGATGCGGCGCGGGACGTGCAGGCGGCGGTGAACGCGGCGCGCGAGGACCTGCCCTCCGGCATGCCGAGCCCGCCGCGCGTGCGCAAGATCAACCCGGCCGACGCGCCGGTGCTGATCCTGGCGATGACCTCGGACACCCTGCGCTCCACCGCGCTCTACGACGTGGCGGACAGCATCGTGGCGCAGCGGCTCTCGCAGGTTCTGGGCGTGGCGCAGGTGCAGGTGGGCGGCGCCGACCAGCCGGCGGTGCGCGTCGCCGTCAACCCGGACGCCGCCGCCGCCGCCGGCGTCTCGCTGGACGACATCCGCACCGCCATCACCAGCGCCAACGTCACGCAGCCGGTGGGCAGCATCGAGGGGCCGGAGCAGTCGGCCATGCTGTCGGTGAACGATCGCCTCAGCCGCGCCGAGCAGTACCGCACACTAGTGGTGAAGAGCGCGGACGGCGGCATCACCCGCCTCTCGCAGCTCGCCGAGGTGCGGGACGGCACGCGCTCCAGCCGGCAGGCGGCCTGGTTCAACGACCGCCAGGCCATCCTGCTGATGGTGTTCAAGCAGGCCGACGCCAACGTGCTGGACGTGGTGGCGGGAGTGAAGGGCCTGCTGCCGCAGATGCAGAAATGGGTGCCCGGCGGCGTGCACCTCTCCATCATGAGCGACCGCTCCGGCACCATCCATGCCAGCGTGGAGGAGGTGGAGTTCACGCTGCTGGTCACCATCGCGCTGGTGGTCGGCGTGGTGGCGCTGTTCCTGCGCCGGCTCGGGCCCACGCTGGCGGCCTGCGCCACCGTGCCGCTCTCCCTGCTCGGCACGCTCTTCGTCATCTGGCTGCTGGGCTACTCGCTCAACAACTTCTCGCTGATGGCGCTGATCATCTCGGTCGGCTTCGTGGTGGACGACGCCATCGTGATGATCGAGAACATGGCGCGGATGCGCGAGCGCGGCATGCCCGCCTTCCAGGCGGCGCTGGAGGGGGCGCGGCAGATCGGCTTCACCATCGTCTCGATCACCGTCTCGCTGATCGCGGTGTTCATCCCGCTGCTGGCCATGCCGGGGCTGGTCGGCCGCTTCTTCCGCGAGTTCTCCGCCACGCTGGCCATCGCCGTCGGCATCTCGGCGGTGCTGGCGCTCACCCTCACGCCGATGATCGCCGCCTATCTCGACCCGCCGCCCGGCCCCTCGGGCAAGGAGAAGCCGCCCGGCCGCTTCGGCCGCGCCTTCGAGGCGGCGATGGGCGCGGTGGTGCGCGGCTACATGCGCTCGCTCGGCGTGGTGCTGCGCTTCCGCTGGCTGATGGTGCTGGCCAATCTCGGCTTCGTCGCGCTCACCGTCTGGCTCTACGTCGTGGTGCCCAAGGGCTTCTTCCCGGAGCAGGACACCGGCCTGCTGGTCGGCAACGCCCAGGCGGCGCCGGACACCTCCTTCGCCACCATGGAGCGGCTGACCAAGGCGGTGACGAGGATCATCCAGCGCGACCCGGCGGTGGCCAGCGTCGGCGCCTCGATCGGCACCAGTTCCTGGAATGGCGGCACCAGCTCGGCCAGCTTCTACGTCGCGCTGAAGCCGCGGGAGGAGCGCGACGCCTCGGCCAACGAGGTGATCGCCCGGCTGCGCGCGCCGCTCGGGCGCATCCCCGGCGTCAACGCCTTCCTGCGCGCGCAGCAGGACATCTATATCGGCGGGCGGCCGGGCAACGCCTCCTACTCCTACATCCTGCTCGGCACCGACCTCGACGAGCTGCGCCAGTGGACCAACACCATGGTCGAGAAGCTGCGCACCGTGCCGGGCCTGGCCGACGTCTCCAGCGACCAGGAGCGTTCCGGCCTGGTGAACCGCGTGGTGATCGACCGCGACGCCGCCGCGCGGCTCGGCGTCGGCATGGACGACGTCAGCACGGCGCTCAACAACGCCTTCTCGCAGCGGCAGGTCTCCACCATCTACGGCAGCCGCAACCAGTACAAAGTGGTGCTGGAGATCGACCCGGCGCTGCAGCAGGCCTCCACCCAGCTCAACCGCCTCTTCGTGCCGGCCAGCGACGGCACGCAGGTGCCGCTCGGCGCGCTGGCGCATGTGGAGCGGGACGTGGCGCCGCTGCGCGTCACGCATCGCGGGCAGTTCCCGGCCACCACCATCACCTTCAACCTCGGCGAGGGCATCGCCCTCAGCGACGCCACCGCGCTGGTGCAGCAGGCCGAGCGCGAGGTGCTGCTGCCGGGCTCGATCCGCTCGCAATACGGCGGCAACGCGGCCGCCTTCAACGACTTCAGCCGCTCCCAGCCGCTGCTGATCCTGGCCGCGCTGGTCTCGATCTACCTGGTGCTCGGCATCCTCTACGAGAGCTTCATCCATCCGCTGACCATCATCTCAACGCTGCCGACCGCCGGGCTGGGCGCGCTGCTGGCGCTGCTGGCCACCGGCACCGCCTTCTCGGTGATGGCCTTGATCGGCGTGATCCTGCTGATGGGCATCGTGAAGAAGAACGCCATCATGCTGGTGGACTTCGCCCTGGAGCACGAGCGTACCGAAGGCCTGGGCAGCGCCGCCGCCATCCTCGCCGCCTGCCGCGACCGCTTCCGGCCGATCCTGATGACCACCCTCGCCGCGCTGTTCGGCGCCGTGCCGCTGGCGCTCGGCACCGGCACGGGGGCGGAGATGCGGCAGCCGCTCGGCATCACCATCATCGGCGGGCTGGTCGTCTCGCAGTTGCTCACGCTCTACACCACCCCGGTCATTTTCCTGATGCTGGACCGGCTGCGGCGACGCCGGACGTCCGCCCTTCCGGCGGCGGCGGAGTAGGGGAGAAAGGCCGGGAAAGGGGTTCCCCCGGCCCCTCCACCCTTCTTCTGCCCGCCCGGTCTTCCCGCCTGGGTCTTCTGCCCGCCTGGGTCTTTTGCTGCCGGGCACGGGCAGGGCGAGGCACCGCCGCCGGGCGGCTTTCCGTCCCCATGATTCTCAACCAATGCGTGGGTCTCCGATTCGGCCGGCTTGCGGTGCGCTCCGGCCCGCCGCAGCGCCGAATGCAGTCCCCTCGCGCAAGGTCCGGCCCTTCAACACCCGCCTTCCGCCACCAAATGATCCAGGGAGGCGATTTTCCCCAAGATTCGGCCTCGCGGAAACGTGCGCGACTTGGTAAATTCCTGGTGAAAGCTGCCCCGCACCCAGAGGTCTGCCTGGATGAGCATCGCTTCGGAAAGGCCCGCCATGACCATCGAGCTGAAGGAAGACCGTATCATGCGGCCTGTGCCTCTTGCCGAGACGTCTTCCCGCAGCGGCGGGCACGCGGCGGCGACTCCGCTCGCGGAAATGGTGCGGCAGGCGCGGCGCTTCGCCGAGGGGCGCCCGTCGCCGGCCCGCGGGCTGCTGTTCGGCCTGTTCTTCTCGCTGCTGCTCTGGGCCGCCATCATCGGCTTCCTGCTGGCCCTCTGAGCCGCCGCCCGGGCTGTCCAATCTGTGACGGCCCGGCGCCGGCTTTCCGACAAGCCCAGGCTGGCCCTGGAAGGGACTTGTCCGGTAGAGCCTCCCGACCAGGAGTCAGACCGACCATGTCCGTCGCCACACCCGCGCAGGCGCGCGAGCTCATCACGCTGGCCGTTCCCGTCCTGAACGAGGAACACTACATCGGCCCCTGCCTGGAATCCCTGCTGACGCAGGGCGATACCTTCCGGCTGGAGATCCTGGTGCTGGACGGCGGCAGCCATGACCGCACCGCCGAGATCGTGCATGCCCTGGCGGCGAGGCATCCGGAGATCCGTCTCGTCGAGAACCCGGCGCGCCTGCAGTCCGCCGCCGTCAACCTGGCCGCCCGGGTCGCCGCGCGCGAGTCGCGCGTCATCCTGCGCGCCGACGCCCATGCCTGGTACCCGCCCGGCTTCGTCACCGGCGTGGTCGCGGGCCTGCGCGCGCAGGATGCGACCTCGGTGGTGGTGCCCATGCTTACCGTCGGCCATCAGGGCATGCAGCGCGGCATCGCGGCGGCGCAGAACAGCCGGCTCGGCAATGGCGGCTCGGCGCACCGGCTCGGGCTGCGCTCGGAGTGGGTGGACCACGGCCACCACGCCGCCTTCGACCGGGCCTTCTTTCTCTCGATCGGCGGCTACGACGAAAGCTTCACCCACAACGAGGATGCCGAGCTGGACCAGCGCGCCCGCGCGGCGGGCGGCCGCATCTGGCTCTGCGCCGACCATCCCGTGACCTATTTCCCGCGCAAGGACCTGGCCTCGCTGGCGCGGCAATACGTGAAGCACGGGGCCGGGCGGGCGCGCACCCTGCTGAAGCACCGGCTGCGGCCGAAGCCGCGGCAGATGGCGCCGGTGATCGCGCTGCTCGGCAATGTGGCGGCCCTGCTGGTGGCGCCCTTCTGGCTGCCCGCCCTGCTGGTGCCGGCCCTCTATGCCGCGCTGTGCCTGGGCTGGGGTGCCGCGCTCGCCTTCCGCAAGCGCGATCCCTGGCTGGCGGCGGCGGGGCCGGCGGCCATGGTCATGCACATGGCCTGGGGTGTCGGCTTCCTGCGCAGCCTGCTGCGGAACCGCGGGCAGCGCGGCTTTGCGGTGCCGGCCTCGGCCAGCTGAGGCAGGCGGCGGGCGGCGCCCTCAGGAACCGGGCGCCGCGCCGGGAAGGGCGGGCGCGCTGGAAGCCGCCTCCCCGCGCAGGTCGAGCGTGACGCCCAGCCCGCGGCCGCCCGGCCCTTCGCCCAGCGTCACCTGGCCCCCATGCAGCCGCGCCACGGCGGCCACCAGCGCCAGGCCCAGCCCGGTGCCGGGCGTGTTGCGGCTGCGGTCGAGCCGGTAGAAGCGGCGCAGCACGCGCCCGCGCTCCTCCGGCGGAACTCCGGGGCCTTCATCCGCCACGCTCAGCACGGGGCCGGGCCGCAGCACCACATGGACCGTGCCGCCGCCATGGCCGAGCGCATTGTCCAGCAGGTTGGCCACCGCCTGCCGCAACAGCGCCGCGCTGCCCGGGATCGCCTGGCCCGGCGCCACCTCGGCGCGCAGGGCACGCCCGGCCTCCTCGGCCACCGGCCCATAGACTTCCGCCACTCCCTCCACCAGGGCGGAAAGGTCCACCGGCACGAAGCCCTCCCGCCCCGCTCCCGCCTCGGTGCGGGCAATGCGGAGAAGCGCGGCGAAGGTGGCGAGGATCTGGTCCAGCTCGGCCACGGCGCCTTCCAGCATGGCGGCATCGGCTTCCGCCGCGCGCGGCCGGGCCAGCGCCGCCTCCAGCCGCTGGCGCAGGCGGGAGAGCGGCGAGCGCAGGTCATGCGCCACGTCGTCCGTCACCTGCCGCACCTCGGCCACCAGCGCCTCGATGCGCGCCAGCATGGCGTTGATGGTGTCGGCGAGGCGGTCGAACTCGTCGCCCGTGCCGCTTTCGGGCAGGCGGCGGGCCAGGTCGCCGGCCATCACCGCACGGGCGGCGGTGCTGATGCCGGCGAGGCGCCGCTCCAGCCGCCGCGCCACCAGGAAGCCCAGCACCAGCGCCAGCAGCGCCGCCAGCCCGCCGGCGATCGGCGGCGTCCAGGCCAGGGCGGTGGCGGCCCGGTCCACCAGGGCGAGGTCGGTGGCGACGATCAGGTTGCTGCCGTCCGGCAGGATGGCGCCCAGCGCGCGCAGGCGGCTCTCCCCTTCCTGCGGCGACAGGGTGGCGAAGCCGCGCAGCCGCGCCGGGGCGCCGGGCAGCCGGCCGGCGATCGGATGACCGTTCGGCGCCAGCAGCAGCACGCGCAGCGGCCCGCCGCGCCGCGCATAGACCGCCGCCGCGTCCGCCAGGCCGCGCAGGCCATAGGTCTCGTAGTCGCGCAGCAGCCCCTCGGCATCGGCGGCCAGCACGAGATCGAGCTGCCGCCGCAGCGCTTCCTGCGCGCGCAGCCAGCCCCAGCCGGCGCCCAGGAAGGAGGTCACCAGCACCACGACGCCGACCAGCAGCGCCACGCGGGGCGCGAAGCTGCGCGGCCCGGGCAGCCGCAAGCTCAGCCGCCCTCCGGCGCGGGCGGCGCCAGGACGTAGCCGGCGCCGCGCACGGTGCGGATCATCGGCGCCTCGCCGCCGGCCTCCAGCTTGCGGCGCACCCGGCTGACATGCACGTCCACGACGTTGGTGGTGGGGTCGAAGGAGAAGTCCCAGACCTTTTCCAGCAGCAGGGTGCGCGTGAGCACCTGGCCGGGATGGCGCATCATGAACTCCAGCAGGCGGAACTCGGTGGGCAGCATCTCCATCGCGCGACCGCCGCGGGCCACGGTGCGGCGCAGCAGGTCCATCCGCAGGTCGCCCACCGCCAGCTCCGTCACCTCCGCCTGCGGCGCCGGGCGGCGGGCCAGGGCGCGGACGCGGGCGCGCAGCTCGGCGAAGGCGAAGGGCTTGGCGAGATAGTCGTCCGCCCCGGCTTCCAGTCCCTCGACGCGCCGGTCCACCTCGCTGAGCGCCGTCAGCATCAGCACCGGCGTGGCGATGCCGGAGGCGCGCAGCGCCCGCAGGATGGCGAGCCCGTCCGGCCCCGGCAGCATGCGGTCGCTGACGATGACGTCGAAGGGCTCGTTCAGGGCGAGGTAGAGCCCGTCCCTGCCGTTGCGCGCGACGTCAACCACGTAGCCCTCCTCGCCCAGGCCCTTGGCGATGTAGTCGGCCGTCGCGGCATCGTCCTCGATCACCAGGATGCGCATGCCGCGGCCTCAGGCGGCGAGGCTTTTGGAGACCTTCTCATAGGTCCCCTTGGAGAGGCCCGGCCGGGCCAGGATGCGCTCCAGCCCGGCGCGCATCAGGGCGCCGCGCGCCGCGTCCTGCCGCTTCCACAGCCCGAGCGGCGAGACCAGGCGCGCGGCCACCTGCGTGTTCACCGCATCCAGCGCGATCACCATCTCGGCCAGGAAGCGGTAGCCGTCGCCCGAGGCGTCGTGGAAGCGGGCCGGGTTGCCGGCGGCGAAGGCGCCGATCAGGGACCGCGCGCGGTTGGGGTTGCGCAGGTCGAAATCCGGGTGCCGCGCCAGGGCGCGAACGGCCTCCAGCGCGTCCGGCCGCGCGGCGCTGGCCTGGATGGCGAACCACTTGTCCAGCACCAGGTCGTCATGCCGCCATTTCCCGTGGAACGCATCCAGCGCCGCCTGCCGGGCCGGGCTGTCGGAATCCGCCAGCACCCGCAGGGCGGCGA
Organism: Teichococcus coralli; assembly: GCF_009829925.1. Taxonomy (GTDB): domain Bacteria; phylum Pseudomonadota; class Alphaproteobacteria; order Acetobacterales; family Acetobacteraceae; genus Pseudoroseomonas; species Pseudoroseomonas coralli. The sequence goes on along the minus strand of NZ_SNVJ01000013.1, from coordinate 50,279 downwards.
GCACGTCGGTCATGTTGCGGCCGGCCTCGAACTGCTGCTCGGCACGGGCCAGGCCCTCGGCGCCCGCCGCTCCTTCGGCCCGCGCGAGATAGGCGAGGCTGGCATTGCGCAACGCCCGGCGGCCGATCGAGGCGCCGTCGATGCGATAGGGGCCGGTCTCCTCCAGTGCGCCGTGCAGCGCGGCGAGGCGTGGCGAGAAGCGGGTGCCGAGCGCGCCGCGCAGGAACTGCCGCATGGCGTGGATCGCCTCGGGATCGGCCACCGCCATCTGGTCGGCGACGAAATCCTCCGAGGGCAGCACCAGCGCCTCGGCGGCGAAGGCGGGGTCCTCCATGGCGCGGTCCAGCGCGGCGCCGAAGATGGCGGCCAGCCCTTCCGGCAGGGCGAGCGGCTTCTGGCTGCGAACCTCCTCGACCAGGCGCAGCATCTCGGCGGTCGCGTATTGCTGCGCCGAATCCCAGCGGACGAAGGGGTCCGTGTCATGCGCAGCGAGAAAGCCGAGTTGCTCCAGCGAAAGGCCGGAAAGCTTCACCGGCGCGGAATAGCCGCGCAGCAGCGAGGGCACCGGCTTCGCCGGCAGCCCCTCGAAGGTGAAGCCCTGCTCCGCCTCCTCCAGCAACAGCAGGCCGGCGCCGGGGAGTTCCGCGCCATCGGGACCGATCAGACCCATGGCGACGGGGATCGGCACCGGCTGCTTCTCCGGCTGGCCGGGCGTCGGCGGGGTGGATTGCGCCAGCGTCAGGGTGTAGCGGCCGCTGGCCTTGTCGAAGGCGTCGCGCACGCGCAGCGCGGGCGTGCCGGCCTGGGCGTACCAGCGGGCGAAGCGGGAAAGGTCGGTCCCCGAGGCGTCCTGCATGGCGCGGACAAAGTCCTCGATCGTCACGGCCTGGTTGTCGTGCCGGGCGATGTAGAGGTCCATGCCCTTGCGGAAATTGGCCTCGCCGATCAGGCGGCGCATCATCCGCACCACCTCGGCGCCCTTCTGGTACACCGTGGCGGTGTAGAAGTTGTTGATCTCGACGTAGGAATCCGGGCGCACCGGATGCGCCATCGGCCCCGCGTCCTCGGGGAACTGGGCGGCACGCAGGCGGCGCACGTCGCCGATGCGCTTCACCGCCGCCGAGCCCTGGTCGGCGCTGAAGTGCTGGTCGCGGAAGACGGTCAGCCCCTCCTTCAGCGAAAGCTGGAACCAGTCGCGGCAGGTGACGCGATTGCCCGTCCAGTTGTGGAAGTACTCGTGCGCGACGACGGTCTCGATGCCCTCGTAGTCCGCATCGGTCGCGGTTTCCGGCCGCGCCAGGATGTATTTGGTGTTGAAGACGTTGAGTCCCTTGTTCTCCATCGCCCCCATGTTGAAGTCGGAGACGGCGGCGATGTTGAAGACGTCGAGGTCGTATTCGAGGCCGTAGGTGTCCTCGTCCCAGGCCATCGAGCGCTTCAGCGAATCCATGGCGTGGCCGCAGGCGTCCTCGTCGCCCTTCCGCACATAGATGCCGAGCGCGACCTTGCGGCCCGAGCGGGTGGTGAAGCGGTCCCGCATGGCGACGAGATCGCCGGCCACCACGGCGAACAGGTAGGAAGGCTTCGGGTGCGGATCGACCCAGCGGGCCCAGTGGCGGCCGTCCGGCAGTTCGCCGGCGCCGTCGGGGTTGCCGTTGGAGAGCAGCACCGGGCAGGCGGCGCGGTCGGCCTCCAGCGTGGTGGTGTAGCGCGCCATCACGTCCGGCCGGTCGGGGAAATAGGTGATGCGGCGGAAGCCCTCGGCCTCGCACTGGGTGAAGTAGTTGCCGCCGGAAAGGTAAAGGCCGGAAAGCTCGCTGTTGGCCTCGGGCGAGATCCCCACCTCGGTCTCCAGCGTGAAGGCCGCCGGCACATCGGCGACGCGCAGCCCGCCGCCGGGCAGGTGGGCCAGGCGGTCGGCGCCGAGGGGGGCGCCATCCAGCCGGGCGGCGAGCAGTGTCAGCGCCTCGCCATCCAGCTCCAGGTCGGCCGCGGGCGCGGCGGCGGGATTGCGGCGCAGCGCCAGCTTCGCCTTCACCCGCGTCGCGGTGGGGTGCAGGGCGAGGTGCAGGTCCACCTGATCGACCAGAAAGGCGGGCGGGCGGTAGTCCTCGCGGCGGATGGTGGGCGGCGGGGATTGCGGTTCGGTCTCGGCCATGGCTCGCCCTCCGGAGATACGCGGGAAGGCCCGCAATATGGCCCCGCCGGCCCCGCAAGCCCAGGGGCGGGCGGGCGGGACTGGCGGGCGGGCGGGACTGGCGGGCGGGCGGGACTGGCGGGCGCGCGCATTCACCCTTCCCGCAACGGGGCCCGGCATGGCACCGTTTCCATGGTGGCCTGCGGAGAGCTGCGATGTCGCGCCTGCACGATTTCCGTGTTCTGACCTTCGACTGCTACGGCACCCTGATCGACTGGGAGAGCGGCATATACGACGCCCTGCAGCCGCTGCTGCGGCGTGGCGGCCTCGACCTCCCGCGCGACGCGGTGCTGGAGGCCTTCGCACACCATGAGTCGGCCCAGCAGGCCGAGACGCCGGCCATGCGCTATGCCGAGTTGCTCAGCCAGGTGCATCACCGCCTCGCCGACGAATGGGGCATCGAGCCAGACGAGGCGGGCGCCGTGCGCTTCGGCGCCTCGGTGCCGGACTGGCCGGCCTTCCCGGATTCCGCCGGGGCGCTCGCCTACCTCAAGCGGCACTACATGCTGGTGATCCTCTCCAACGTGGACCATGCGAGCTTCGCGGGCAGCCGCAAGCGCCTCGGCGTGGCCTTCGACGCCGTCTACACGGCCGAGGAGATCGGCAGCTACAAGCCCGACCCGCGCAACTTCCGGTTCATGCTGACCAAGCTCGGCGCGCAGGGGTTCGGACGCGGCGAGATCCTGCATGTGGCGCAGAGCCTGTTCCACGACCACGCGCCGGCCAAGCGGGTCGGCCTCGCCTCCGCCTGGATCGACCGGCGGCACGGCCAGGAGGGCTGGGGCGCCACCATGCCCCCGCCTTCCGGCGCCGGCTACGAGTTCCGCTTCGCCTCGCTGGCGGAGATGGTGGCGGCGCACCAGGCCGACGCCCTGGCCTGAGGGGTGGGGGGATTCTGTCCCCCGCCCCTTCCGCCTATGCTCCGGCCATGTCCCTCCCCGACAGCAGCGCCCAACTGGCGCAGCGCCTGAAAGCCGAGCGCGAGGCCCGCAACTGGTCGCTGGCCGAGCTGGCGGAGCGTTCCGGCGTTTCCAAGGCGATGATCAGCAAGATCGAGCGCGACGAGGTCAGCCCGACCGCGGCACTGCTCGGCCGGCTCTCGGGCGCCTTCGGCCTGAGCCTGTCGCAGATGCTGGCGCGCGCCGAGCAGGGCGGCGGCCAACTGGCGCGCGCGGCGGAGCAGCCCCTCTGGCGCGACCCGGAAACCGGCTTCACCCGCCGCGCCCTCACCCCCGCCGGCGGGCCGCCGACGCCGCTGGACCTGGTCTGGGGCGAGCTGCCGCCCGGCCGGTCGGTGGACTACCCGGCCGCCGCCTTCGCCTTCATCCAGGACCAGCAGATCGTGCTGCTGGAAGGGGTGCTGCACTTCACCCAAGGGGCGGCGCTGCACGAGATGGGCGCCGGGGACTGCCTGCGCCTCGGGCCGCCCGAGGCCTGCCGCTTCCACAATCCCGGGGATGCGCCCTGCCGGTATCTGGTGGTGCTGTTGCGGCGATAGCTCGAGGCCCGGCGGCGGAGCCGGGGGAGAATGAATTCTCCCCCGGAACCCCCTCTTCTTTTTTCTGTCCGTTTTGTTGCTCCGGCCGCACGCGCCCGCGCCGGGGGCTGGAGCAGCCCCGGCGACTGCGGCCGCGAGGCCAACTGGCAGAAAGAAGCTGGGGGTCTGGGGGAATTCCTTCCCCCAGCCTTCCCGTCACTTCAGCGGAAAGCCGAGATCCCGCAGGGCCGCCTTGAGCCCGTCCCGCCCGTGCAGCGCGGAGACGCGGCCGAGCCGCGCCATGACGCGGTCGGTCCAGCGATAGGCCTTCATCTCGTTGCGGGCGCTGAACTCGGCCAGCGCGGCATCGTACAGACCGCGCGCCCCGGGCTCGGCGCCGGCGTCGTACTGCTCGCGGTGCAGGATGGTGTTCTGCGGCAGGCGCGGCTTCACCTCCGCGCGGGCCTCGGGGTCGGCATAGCCGACGCAGAGGCCGAACATCCCCACCACGCCCGGCGGCAGCGCCAGCTCCGCCGCCACGCGCCGCACGTCGTTGCGCAGCGCGCCGATATAGACGGTGGAAAGGCCCAGCGACTCGGCGGCCACCGTGGCGTTCTGCGCCGCCAGCGCGGCATCCAGCGCCGCCACCAGGAAGGTCTCGAAATAGGGCAGCGCTTCCAGCGTGGCGCCCTCGGCCTCGGCCAGGCGGGCGTTGCGCGAAAGGTCGGCGAGCCAGACGAGAAAGAGCGGGCATTGGGTGATGTGGCGCTGGTTGTTCGCCACCTCGGCGAAGACCGCCTTGCGCGCCGGATCGGTCACCGCGACGACGGACCAGGTCTGCATGTTGGAGGAGGTGGCGGCGGATTGCGCCGCCGCCACCAGGGTTTCCAGGGTCCCCTCCGGCAGCGGGTCGGAGCGGTAGGCGCGGACGGAGCGGTGCTGCATCAGCGCCGCGATCACGTCGTTCCAAGGGCCGGCGGGCGGCAGGGCGGCCGCGCCGTAGCGGGCCAGGAGGGCATCATGCTGGTCGGTGCTCATGCCCGCCATTCTGCGGCCATTCCCGCCCCCGCCGGAAGGCGGCCTCAGACCGCCGGCGGGTTGAGCCGGGCGAAGGCCGCCTGCCGCCGGTAGGGAAAGGAGGAATAGGGCGCGGTGACGGCGCTCGCCGCGTCCGGCCGGGCGCGCTGGGGCAGCGAGCGGCAGGTTTCCTCGGCGACGGCATCGAGCGCCTCCACCACGCGGAGGAGCTGCTCCTCCTCGACCGGCGGGCCGAAGGCGGCGGTCTCGTGCAGGCGGCTGCCGGCGGGCAGCGGCGCGCCGCGCCGGAGCTTGGTGGCCTCGCCCAGCACCCGCCCCGAGGCGTCGTTGAAACAAACATCGGCGGCGTCGAAGAGGTTGACGCCCGCCTCCAGGCAGAGGTCCACGAGGCGGCGGGCCTCCTGGCTGTCGGAGCGGCCCCAGTGGCCGAGGAGCGGGCCGGCGCCGCCGAAGGTGCCGGCGCCGAAGCTGGGCGCGACGCCGATGGTGGTGGTCGGCGCGCCCGCCTCTCTCCAGCGCTTCGGCACGCCCGGAACGATGGCCGCGCTGGCAGGCCATGTGCGGCTCGGCTTCGGCTATGCGCGCGCGGTGGATGGCTGGCCGCTGCGCGAGGAAGGCGGCGGGAGGGTGGTGGTGCCGGCTTCCGGCCGCATCCAGGCTAGCGACGGCGAGGCGCTCCGGCACCTCGCGATCGATGGTGCCGGCCTTGCCCGGCTGGCCGCCTTCACCGTGCGGGACGACGTGGCCGCCGGCAGGTGGGTGCCGGTGCTCGAACATCTGAACCCCGGCGACCGGGAAGACTTCCACGCGGCCTTCCTCGGCCAGGGCGGCCCCCTTCCCGCGCGCGTCCGCGCCCTGCTCGACTTCCTGGCCGAGGCAGGCCGGGTCGGCTGACGGCGCGCGGCGGGCAGCCGCGCCGGAACAGGCTACTCGATACGGATGCCCGCGCGCTCCACCAGGGCGCCGTAGCGCTCGGCCTCCTGGCGCACCAGCGTGGCCGCATCCTCCGGGCTGCCGCCGCCGGGAAGGAACCCCGCCTCCTCCAGTCGCTGGCGGATGCCGGGCTCGGCCAGGGCCTCGTTCATCGCCGCGCTCCAGCGCTCCACGATGGGCTTCGGCAGGCCGGCCGGGCCCAGCAGCATGTACCAGACGGTGATGGCGTAGCCGGGGAAGCCGCTTTCCGCCACCGTCGGCACCTCCGGCAGGGCGGCGACGCGCGCTGGCGTGGTCACCGCGAGGGCGCGGGTGGTGCCGGCGCGGACATGCGGCAGGTGCGAGGGCATGGTGTCGATCGCCAGGTCCAGCGTGCCGGCGATCAGGTCGTTCACCACCTGGCCGGTGCCGCGATAGGGCACGTGCGTCATCTCGACGCCGGCGGCCTGGGACAGCATCTCCGCCGCCAGGTGCTGCTGCGTGGCCACGCCGGAGGAGGCGTAGTTCAGCTTGCCCGGGTTGTTGCGGGCGAACTCGATCAGGCCCTTCAGGTCCTTGTAGGGCGCCTTGGCCGGCACCAGCACCACCAGCGGCACGGTGCCGGCGAGCGCGACGGGGGTGAAGTCGCGCATCTGGTCATAGGGCGGGTTGCGCATCAGCGGCGCGACGACGGCCTGGGTGCTGACCGTGCCCATCACCAGGCTGTAGCCATCCGGCCGCGACCGCGCCACCGCCGCGGCGGCAAGCGTGCCGCTGGCGCCCGGCCGGTTGTCCACCGTCACCGGCTGGCCCAGCTTCGCCTGCAGGGAGGGAGCCAGCAACCGGGCGATGATGTCCGTTCCGCCGCCTGGGGCGAAGCCCACCAGCAGCGCGACCGGGTGGTTCGGGTAGTCGGCCTGCGCCCGCGCGGCGCGTGGGGCGAGGCCGAGCGCGGGGCTCGCCGCCAGTGCGCCAAGCCAAGTGCGGCGTGTCAGCATGAACTTCCTCCGGCGCGGGGTTATTGCCCCGCCGCATTGTTAACAGTGAACAACGGAAGCCTGCCCCCAAGCCGCACCAGGCGCCAAGAGGTTTTCTTTCCGGGCCGCGCCTTCGCGGGGTGAAAAAGATCGCATCGTTACAGCCGGGCCACGCCGGGCGGCCCGGCCGATGCCGGCGCTCAGCCCGCCCGTGGCAGGATGCGCCGGCGCATCAGGCGGCGACCCGTTTCCTCGAACCCGGCCTGCCGGTAGAGGCGATGGGCACGGGGGTTCTCGGCCTCGACCTCGAGATGAAGCGTGTTGATGCCGAGCCGCGCCGCCTGCTCCAGGGCGAAGCCCAGCAGGTGCCGGCCCGCCCCCTGACCGCGCAGCGCCGGCGCGAGGTAGAGGTCGTCGATGAAGCCGTCCCTCCCGCCATACTCGACGCTGTAGCCGAGGGTGAGGATGAGGTAGCCAAGCGCCTCGCCGCCCCGGCGCAGGATCCACGCGCGCGCCAGCGGCTCGCCCGCCGCCACCGCCAGGACGGCCGCCTCGCCGGCTGCGTCGAGCGGATGGCCGTCCTCGGCATGGAAGGCGCGCGCCAGGGCCAGCAGAACCGCTCCGTCCGCCGCGCCGGCCAGGTCAATGCGCAGTTCGGCATCCATGATCCGCTCCTCCAGGGGGAAGGCCCGGGGGAAAGCCCGGGGAAGGCCCGGGGAAGGAAGGCCCCCAGCTCCCCGCCTTCGCTGGTTGGCGCAGCCCCGGCGCGGGCACTGGAAAGCGAACCGAGAATAGAAGAGGGGGTGGATGCCGGGGGAGAGCGAATCCCCCCGGATTCACCCCCAGGCGGCCTGGCGCCGCGCGGCCGCCGGATGCGGCGCCGCCAGGAGCGGCCCGGCGCCGAACAGCTTCTCGCGATAGGTGCCGGGGGCATAGGCGCGCTTGTAGGCGCCGCGCTCCTGCAGGCGCGGCACCACCAGCTCCACGAAGCGCTCCAGCCCCTCGGGCATCACCGTGCGGGACAGGTTGAAGCCGTCCACATCCGCCTCCTCGGACCAGGAGATCAGCGCATCCGCCACCTGCTCGGCCGAGCCGAGAATGGGCGGCTGGCGGCTGCCGAGCACGAAGCGGTCGATCAGCCAGCGCTTGGTGAACACGCCGCCGGCGGCACGCTTCATCGCCTCGATGTTGGACTGGATCGCCTGCGATTCGCCGCCCTCGATCGGCTCGTCCATGCCATGGCGGGCGAAGTCGATGCCCAGCGAGGCGCCGGCATGGGCCAGGGCACCCTCGACGCTGGCATGGCGGCGATACTCCTCCAGCAGGTCCCGCGCCTCGGCCTCGGTGCGGCCGACAATGGCCGTGGCGCCGACGAAGACCTGGATCGGGCGCGGCGCGGCGCGGGTGCGCAGGTCCGCCACCAGCCTGGCCACATGGGCCTTCGCGCCGCCGTTGACGAAGACGCATTCCGCATGGCGCGCGGCGAACTGGCGCCCGCGGTCCGAGGCGCCGGCCTGGTAGAGCACCGGCGTGCGCTGCGGCGAGGGCTCGCAGAGGTGGATGGCGTCCATCCGGAACTGGCGCCCCTCGTGGCGGAAGGGGCGCACCCGCGCCGGGTCGGCATAGATGCCGGCGGCACGATCGGCGCGCACGGCGTCGGGCGCCCAGCTCGCCTCCCAGAGGCCGTAGACGAGGTCCATGTACTCGTCGGCGAGGTCGTAGCGGTCGTCATGCGCCATCTGGCGGCTGAAGCCCATGGCGCGGGCGGCACTGTCCAGGTAGCCGGTGACGATGTTCCAGCCGACCCGCCCCTGCGTCAGGTGGTCCAGGGTGGACATCCGGCGGGCGAAGAGGAAGGGCTGCTCATAGGCCAGGTTGCAGGTGATGCCGAAGCCGAGATGGGCCGTCGCCGCCGCCATGGCGGGCACCAGCATCGCCGGATCGAGCAGCGGCACCTGCACGGCGCTGCGCAGCGCGGCATCCGGGCTGCCGCCATGGACGTCGTAGATGCCGAGCACGTCGGCCAGGAACAGGCCGTCGAACAGCCCGGATTCCAGGGTACGGGCCAGCGAGACCCAGTGGTCCAGCCGGTTGTAGTGCAGGCTGGTGTCGCGGGGATGCGTCCACATCCCCTGCTGGATATGGCCGATGCAGGCCATGTCGAAGGCGTTCAGGCGGATCTCGCGCGGCATGGGCGCCTCCTGCGGCTTTTGTCCACCATCCGAGATTTTTCTTCACTATGGAAGATGAATTCGCCGCCCCTCCCTCAGGGCCTGCCGGTTGCAATCCGCCGGCCCCGGGTGTTTCTCGGCGGCCGAAACAACCAAGGGCCGAGAACACGATGCAAGGCTTCCTCCAATTCCGCCGCCGGCGCATGCCATCGGTGGCCATGGCGCTGTTCGCCGCCGCCGCCATCGGCCCGGCGCTTGCCGCCCGCCCCGCCGCGGCGCAGACGCTGCGCATCGCCATGGCGGGGGAAACCACCTCGGCCGACCCGCACAACTATGCCCTCGGCCCGAACACCACCCTCTCGCAGCACATCTTCGAGGCGCTGACGGAGATCGACGCCGACCTGAAGGTGGCCCCCGGCCTGGCCACGCGCTGGGAGCGGCAGGACGACCGCACCTGGATCTTCCACCTGCGCGAGGGCGTGCGCTTCCAGAACGGCGACAGCTTCGGCGCGCCGGACGTGGTCTACAGCTACTGCCGCATCCTCAACAATCCGGGCGAGGTGGTGCAGTCCTTCTCCCGGCTGGTGCGGCGGATCGCCAGGCTCGAGGTGCTGGACGAGCACACGCTGCGGCTGACCACCAAGGTGCCCGAGCCGCTGCTGCTGAGCGACATCAGCAATCTCTCCATTCTGCCGCGCCGGCTGGCCGGTGAGGCCAAGCCCGACTTCAACGCCGGTGAGAGCTGCGGCGTCAGCGGCCCCTGGCCGACCCCCGCGCAGTTCAACGACGGCACCGCCGCCATCGGCACCGGACCCTACCGCCTGGTCAGCTACACGCCCGGCGGCGCCATCATCCTGGAGCGCAACGACGGCTACTGGGGCACGAAGCCGGACTGGAAGACCGTGCGGCTGACCCCCGTCACCGCGGCCGGGCCGCGCCTCGCCGGCCTGCTGGCGGGCGACCAGGACATGATCGAGGCGCCCGCCACCGGCGACCTGCCGCGCCTGCGCCAGAACGCCGACTTCAACCTGGCCAACAAGCAGACCACGCGGCTGATCTTCATCCAGCTCGACACCGCCCGCAGCCCCAGCCCCTTCGTGCAGGGCGGCGACGGCCCCAACCCGCTGCAGGACGCCCGGGTGCGCCAGGCGCTCTCCCTGGCGATCGATCGCAAGGCGATCGAGCAGCGGGTGATGGACGGCGTCGCCACGCCCGCCACGCAGTTCCTGCCGCTCGGCATGGTCGGCACCATCCCCGACCTGCCGGTGCTGCCCTACGATCCGGCCAAGGCCAAGGCGCTGCTGGCCGAGGCCGGCTACAAGGACGGGTTCAGCCTGACCTTCCACGCCACCAACAACCGCTACATCAACGACGCCCGGCTGGCCCAGGCCCTGGCGCAGTACTGGAACCGCGTCGGCGTGAAGGTGGAGCTGGACACCATGCCGAGCGCCGTCTTCTTCGGCCGGCGCGGCAAGCGGGACTTCAGCGCCTCGATGGGCGGCTGGTCCACCGACGCGGACGAGACGATGCTGTTCTTCCGCTCCTGGCTGATGAGCACCGACCGCGAGCGCGGCCTCGGCACCAGCAACTACGGCGGCTGGTCGGACCCGAAGTTCGATGACCTCGCCGGGCAGGCCATGCGCACCATGGACCAGCCGGCCCGCGCCGAGCTGCTGCAGCAGGCCGGCCGCGTGGCGCTGGAGCAGATGCCGGTGATCCCGGTGCAGTTCGAGAACGCCGTCTGGGCCTTCCGCAAGGATCTCACCTATGAAGGGCGGGTGGACCAGACCACCAACGCGGCCGAGATCCATCCGGCGAAGTGAGAACAAGGCCGGGGGAAGGAATTCCCCCGGACCCCCATCTTTTTTCTTCAAGTCCGGGGCGGAATAACCCGCCCCCCTGGAGAGCGTCCCCGATGAGCTTCACCGAAACCTTGGCGCAGGCCCTCGCCCAACCCGGCCGCCAGGCCATTCCCTTCACCGACGAGGCCGGCGACCCGACCCGCCCGCTGGTGCTGCACACCTACCGCCCGGCCAGCTTCACCCCGGACAGCCCGGTGGTGATCGTGCACCACGGCATGAAGCGCAACGGCGACGAATACCGCGACTTCTGGATCCCGGCCGCCGACAGGCACGGGCTGCTGATCGTCGCCCCCACCTTCAGCGACGCCGCGTATCCCGGCGCCGAGCTGTACAACAACGGCCATGTGCTGGCCGAGGACGGCACGGTGCGCCCGCGCGCCCAATGGGGCTATGCGGTGCCGGCGCGGGTCTTCGCGCTGCTGCGCGAGGCGGGCGTCACCCGCCGGGCGCGCGCGCATTTCTTCGGCCATTCGGCGGGCGGGCAGTTCGGCCACCGGATGCTCTCCACCCAGGCGTCCGACGCCTTCGAGGCGATCGCGGTGGGCAATCCCGGCTGGTACACGCTGCCGACGCTGGAGAAGAACTTCCCCGAGGGGCTGGCCGGCATCGGGCTGGGCGAGGCCGAGCTGCTGCGGCTGCTGGCCTATCCGCTGCTGATCCTGGCGGGCATGCAGGACATCGAGACCTCCGGCCCCAGCCTGCCGGCGCAGCCCGCGGCGGTGGAGCAGGGCCCGCACCGCTTCGCCCGGGCCCGCAACTACCTGGCCGCCGGCCGCGCCGAGGCGGCGCGCCGGGGGGTGGCCTGCGACTGGCGCCTCGTGGAGGTGCCGCATATCGGCCATGACGGCGCGGCGATGTCCCGCGTCGCCGCCAGCCTGTGGTTCGAGGGCCGGATGCCCGAGGACTCGCTCCTGGCCTCCTGGGGCACCGGCCAGGGCGCCCTCTGACCAACGGCGAGGCCCGGGGTGGCACGGCTCATCCCTTGGGCACCCCGGCGGAGGGGGCGCGGGCGAGGCGGCGCCTCCCCCGCTACGGGTGCCGTTCCCCGAAGATGGCGGTGCCCACGCGCACATGCGTGGCGCCGGCCGCGATGGCGGCTTCGAAATCGCCGCTCATGCCCATGGACAGCGTGTGCAGGCCGAGCCGCGCCGCCATCCCGGCCATGCGGGCGAAATGCGGCGCCGGGTCTTCCCCGGCGGGCGGGATGCACATCAGCCCTTCCACCGGCAGGCCGTGCGCCTCGCAGCATTCGGCGACGAACTCCGCCACCGCGTCGGGGTCGATTCCGGCCTTCTGCGGCTCGCGGCCGATGTTCACCTGCACCAGCAGATGCGGGCGCCGCGCTTCCTTCGCCATCGCCTCGGCGAGCGCGACGGCCAGCTTCGGGCGGTCCAGGCTTTCGATGATGTCGGCGATGCGCACGGCGTCGCGCGCCTTGTTGGTTTGCAACGCACCGATGATATGCAGCCGCAACGCGGGATGTTCCGCGCGCAGCGGCGGGAACTTGGCCGCCGCTTCCTGCACGCGGTTCTCGCCGAAGCTGGCGTGCCCGGCGGCGAGGGCCTCCCGCACCGACTCGGCGGGATGGAACTTGGAGACCGCCACCAGGGTGACGGAGGCCGGGTCGCGGCCGGCGCGGGCGCAGGCGCCGGCGACTCGCTCCCGGACGCGCTGCAGGTTTTCGGCAATGGAGGACATGGTGTGCGGACCGTAGAAGCGGCGGCGATGCGGCTCAAGCCAGGGCGCTTTCCGAGTCGAACGCCACTGCCCCGGCTCTGGCTGTTCAGCGACCCCGCCCGCCTGCCCGATCCGCGCCGGGCGCTCGCTGCCTTGCCGCGCGGCAGCGGCCTGGTGGCGCGCGGGGTGGCGGCGGCGTTGCGCCCGGACCTCGCGCGGCTGCAGCGGCGCCGCAGGGGCGTGCTGCTGATCGGCGGCGAGGCGCGGGCGGCGCTTGCCCTGCGGACCGGGCTGCACTGGCCGGATCGGGCCACATCTCTGGAAATGCTGCCTTTTCTTCGGGCCCGCCGGGCCGGGGCGCCCTGGGCGCGGCTTTCCGTGGCGGCGCATGGGCGGGCCGGGCTGGCGCGCGCGGCGCGGCTGCGCGCCGACCTGGTCTTTCTCTCGCCGCTCTTCCCGACCCCGAGCCATCCCGGCGCGCCGGCGCTCGGCCCCTGGCGCTGGGCGGCCCTGGCGCGGCGGGCGGGGCGGCCCGTGGTGGCGCTTGGCGGCATCGTCGCGGCCACAGCGGGCCGGGTGCCGCCACCGGCCTGTGGCCTGGCGGCCATCACGGCCCTGTTGCACCGGAGCCACAGTGTCTCAAGGAAGTCGCGATCACCACAAGCGGAGCATTGCCCGTCTCAATATGCCTGAACCATAGTCCGCCGCAGGCCTGACAGCCCTGTGAGCATTGTTCTACAGGGCCCTGCCGAGGGGGGCAGACAGGCCGCGGGACCAGCCGGGACGCCCCGGCGCGTGAGGAGGACTAGGGATGCGCAAGATTCTGTTGGCGACCACCGCCGTTGCCGCGGCCGCCGTGTTTGGGGCGGCCCCGCTGGCGGCGCAGGAAGCCCCGACCGTTCGCGTCGGCGGCTATTTCCGCTTCAACTACGCTTTCACCGACCAGGATGGCGTGTCCACCCCGGCCGCGAACCTCGGCAAGTCCGACTTCGCCTCCGACATGGAAATCCATGTGATCGTGCAGGGCAAGGCCGCCAACGGCGTGTCCTACGGCGCGACCATCGAGGTGCAGGACGACTTCAACCGCCAGGCGACCCCGGGCGTCTCGAGCAAGAACCAGCTCGACACCGACGAGATGTACGTGTGGGTGTCCTCGCCGCAGGCCGGCCAGCTGCGCTTCGGTGACGAGGACGGCGTGGTGCTCGGCGCCCTGGCCACGGGCTGGATCACCAGCTTCGGCACGGGTGGTATCGACGGCGACTGGCTCGACAACGTGGTCGGCGGCAACAACCGTCCGTCCTACTTCGTCGGTGGCGGCCTGAACGACAGCACCAAGATCATCTACACCTCGCCGCAGTTCTTCGGCTTCGACTTCGGCGCCAGCTTCGGCTTCAACGACGGCGAAGGCGAGGACAGCGGCTGCGAGGCCGTGGGCGCGAACTGCGACCGCTACGACTCCTCGATCGCCTCCGCCTATACCCTGCGCCGCAAGAACGAAGTGCAGGCGGCGGTCCGCTACCGCGGCTCGTTCGGCGGCGTCGGCATCGCGGGCCTGGCCGGCTATATCGGCTCGGGCGCGACCAAGAACACCACCGGCCTCTCGGGCGAGGGCCTGAGCGTCGGCGTGTTCGGCCTGCAGGCGACCGCCTACGGCTTCACCGCCGGCGCGAACTACGCCTTCGGCCGCTCCAACGCCGGCCTCGGCCTGCTGGCGCAGGGCCCGGGCCTTGACGATCGCGACATGCGGCAGTGGGTGGCCGGCGTGGCCTACACCATCTCCAACCTGACGGTCGGCGCGAACTTCTTCGACGTCCGCAGCGCCGGCAACCAGAACAACCCGAACAAGCGCAAGGACCAGGCCTGGTCGGTCGGCGCCAACTACAACCTGGCGCCGGGCCTGGCGCTGGTCGCCGAGTACACGCAGGGCACGAAGGAGGAGAATGCCTCCAACGCCGCCCGCACCAACGGCGTCGACACCGAGGCCAAGGTGTTCATCCTGGGCACCCGCATCGCCTTCTGATCCCCCGGGGATCGGTTCGCGAAGGGGCGGCGGGGCAACCCGCCGCCCTTTTTCGTTTTTGCGCTTGCCTGGGCTTGCCAGCCGCCTACTGTGCGGCCGCCATGCGCAAGCTCCTCGCCTTCGGGCTGATCCTCACCGTCACCGCCTGCGGCTATGGCCGCGAGGTGAAGAACGACGAATACTACGACGACAGCAAGCGGGCCCGTGTCCAGGGCCGGCTGACCGGGTCGGACGGCATCCTGATCTTCGGGACCGACCGCTCCTCCCAGCAGGCGGATTCGCAGGAGGGCGGCCTCGGCGTGAACGCCTATCTCTGGCGGGCCACGCTGGACACGCTGTCCTTCCTGCCGCTCTCCTCCGCCGATCCCTTCGGGGGCGTCATCATCACCGACTGGTACTCGCCGGCGGCCACGCCCACCGAGCGCTTCCGCGCCACCGCCTATATCCTCGGCCGCCAGCTCCGCTCGGACGGGGTGCGGGTCTCGGTGTTCCGCCAGGAGCTGCACAATGGCGGCTGGGTGGACGCGCCGGTTGCGCCCACCACCAACACGGACATGGAAAACCAGATCCTGGCCCGCGCCCGCGAGTTGCGCAGCCAGACCGCCGCGCGCTGAGGCGCCGGCCGCCCATGGCCGCGGGACCGGGCGCAGGATGAACAGGGGCCGGGCGGATGGCAGCCATCCGCCCGGCCGCCCTTTCCTTGCGGGCGCCAAGACCGTATCCCTTCCCTGGAACTTCTGATCGCCCCACCCCCTGATCGCCGGGTCCGATGAACGACGCTGCCACACCTGCCCGCTACGACTTCGCCAGTGCCGAGCCGCGCTGGCAGCACGCCTGGGACGACGCCCGCTGCTTCAGCGTGCCCGACGTGCCGGATGGCAGCCGGCCCAAGTACTACGTGCTGGAGATGTTCCCCTACCCCTCCGGCAAGATCCACATGGGGCATGTGCGGAACTACACGCTGGGCGACGTGGTGGCGCGCTACAAGCGCGCCCGCGGCTTCCAGGTGCTGCACCCGATGGGCTGGGACGCTTTCGGCCTGCCGGCCGAGAACGCCGCCCGCGAGCGCGGCGTGCACCCGGCGGCCTGGACCTACCAGAACATCGACACCATGCGCGCCGAGCTGAAGCGCATGGGCCTTTCCCTGGAATGGGACCGCGAGTTCGCCACCTGCGACCCCTCCTACTACGGGCAGCAGCAGAAGCTGTTCCTCGACTTCCTGCGGGCGGGCCTCGTCGAGCGCAAGGAAAGCTCGGTCAACTGGGACCCGGTGGACCACACCGTGCTGGCCAATGAGCAGGTGATCGACGGGCGCGGCTGGCGCTCGGGCGCGCTGGTGGAGAAGAAGCGGCTTTCCCAGTGGTTCCTTTCCATCACCAAGTTCGCGCCGGAGCTGCTGGAGGCGCTGGACGGGCTGGACCGCTGGCCCGAGCGCGTGAAGCTGATGCAGGCCAACTGGATCGGCCGCAGCGAGGGCGCGCGCGTCCGCTTCGCGCTGGAGGAGCCGGCCGCCGGCATGGAGGAGGTGGAGGTCTTCACCACCCGCCCCGATACGCTGTTCGGCATGAGCTTCCTGGCCGTGGCGGCCGACCACCCGCTGGCCGCCGCCGCCGCCGCGCGCAGCCCCGAGGTCGCCGCCTTCGTCACCGAGGTGCGCAGCCTCGGCACCTCCGAGGCCGCCATCGAGCAGGCCGAGAAGCGCGGCATCGACACCGGGCTGCGGGTCAGGCACCCCTTCATCGAGGGCGCCAGCTACCCGGTCTGGATCGCCAACTTCGTGCTGATGGAATACGGCACGGGCGCCATCTTCGGCTGCCCCTCGGGCGACCAGCGCGACCTCGACTTCGCGCGGAAATACGGCCTGCCGGTGCCGCCGGTCATCCTGCCGCCGGGCGCGGACCCCGCCAGCTTCAGCATCGGCGACACCGCCTATACCGAGGACGGCACGCTCTACAATTCCGGCTTCCTGGACGGGCTCGGCACCGCCGAGGGCAAGCGGGCCGCCATTGATGCGCTGGAGAAGGCCGGCGCCGGCAACGGCGTGGTGAACTGGCGCCTGCGCGACTGGGGCGTCTCCCGCCAGCGCTACTGGGGCTGCCCGATCCCGGTCATCCACTGCGATTCCTGCGGCGTGGTGCCAGTGCCCGACGAGCAGCTTCCGGTGACGCTGCCGGAGGACGTGGACTTCGCCAGGCCCGGCAACCCGCTGGACCACCACCCCACCTGGAAGCACGTCGGCTGCCCGCGATGCGGCGCGGCGGCGCGGCGCGAGACCGACACCTTCGACACCTTCGTGGACAGCTCCTGGTACTTCGCGCGCTTCACCGCGCCGAAGGCGGGCACGCCGCTGGTGGCGGCGGCGGTGAACGGCTGGCTGCCGGTGGACCAGTATATCGGCGGCATCGAGCACGCGATCCTGCACCTGCTCTATTCGCGCTTCTTCACCCGCGCGCTGCACAGCATGGGGCAGGTGGGCGTGGCCGAGCCCTTCGCCGGCCTGTTTACCCAGGGGATGGTGCAGCACGCCTCCTACAAGTCGCAGGACGGCCGCTGGCTGGCGCCGGACGAGGTGGAGGTCGCCGCCGACGGCACCAGCGCCACCGACAGGGCCACCGGCCTGGCGGTGACCGTCTCGCGCAACGACAAGATGTCGAAGTCGAAGCGCAACACCATCGACCCCGGCGCCATCATCGACCAGTACGGCGCCGATACCGCGCGCTGGTTCATCCTGTCCGACAACCCGCCGGACCGCGACATGGAGTGGACGGCGGCGGGCGTCGCCGGCGCCTCCCGCTTCAGCCAGCGCCTGTGGCGGCTGGTGAACGGCGCCGCCGCCGCCCTGCCGCCGCCGGGCGCCGCGCCGGCCGAGGGCGCCGCGCGCGACCTGCGCCGCGCCACCCACCGCACCATCGCCGCCGTCACCGAGGCGCTGGAGAGCTTCGCCTTCAACGTCGCCGTCGCGCGCATCCACGAGTTCGCCAACGCCATCGAGGCGGCGGGCGAGGCGGATGGCGCCGCGCGCCGCGAGGCGCTGGAGGCCGCCGCCCGGCTGATCAGCCCGATGATGCCGCACCTGGCGGAGGAGCTGTGGTCCCTGCTGCGCCCCGGCGCCGGGCTGGTGGCCGGGCTGCCCTGGCTGGAGTCGGATGCCGGCCTGGCGAAGGCCGACAGCGTGACGCTGGCCGTGCAGGTGCTCGGCAAGCTGCGCGGCACCATCGAGGTGCCGGTCGGCGCCGACGAGGCCAGTGTCTTCGCCGCCGCCGAGGCGGAGGAGAATGTCCAGCGCGCCATCGCCGGGCGCCCCATTAGGAAGCGCATCCATGTCCCGGGCCGGATCGTCAACTTCGTTGTCTGAGCAAGGGCCCGCTTCCGCCGCCCGCCGCCGCCTGCTGGTGCTGGGCGCGGCGGGGCTGACGCTGGCCGGCTGCGGCTTCCGCCCGCTCTACGCGCCGCGGGACGGCACCGCCTCGGTGACCGATCCCGGGGTGCGCGACGTGCTGGCCTCCACGGGGGTGGCGCTGATCCCCGAGCGCGGCGGCCAGTTGATGCGGCGGGCGCTGCAGCAGCGGCTGGGACGCTTCGGCGCCGCCACGCCGACGCAGGAGCTGCGCGTCAGCCTGTTGCTCGGCGCGGAGGCGGAGGGCTTCCGGCGCGACGGCACCGCGACCCGCACACGCCTCACCGCCACCGCGGGCTGGCTGCTGGTTTCGCTCAACACCCCGCCGGCCCAGCTGGCGCAGGGCACGGAGCAGGCCTTCGACGCCTTCGACATTCCGGACAACCAGTTCTTCGCCGCCGACTTCGCGCGGGACGCCACCGTCCAGCGGCTGATCGACCAGCTGGCGGAGGATATGGTGCTGCGGCTTTCCGCCCAGTTGCGCACGCGGCAGAGTACCTGAGGCAGGCCGCGAAGGGGTTTTCGCCGCCTTGGCCAAGCTCGACCAGCGCCGCATCGCCGCCTTTCTCGCCCAGCCCGGCGCCTGCCGCGTGGTGCTGTTGCACGGCGACGACGCGGGGCTGGTCCGCGAGCGCGCCGAAGCCTTGCAGCAATCCGTCATCGGCGGGGACGACCCCTTTCGCCTGGCCGACCTGCCGCGTGAGGCGGCGGCGAAGCCCGGGGCGCTGGCCGGCGAGATGGCCGCGCTCGCCATGACCGGCGGGCGCCGCCTGGTGCGGGTGCGCGACGCCGCCGACGGCCTCGCCGCCGCCGTGAAGGAGGCGCTGGCCGGCCCCGGCGAGGCGCTGCTGGTGCTGGAGGCCGGCGAGCTGCCCGCCCGCGCCAAGCTGCGCGCGTTGCTGGAGCCCGCCCCGGATGCCACCGTCATTGCCTGCTACCGCGAGCGCGGGGCGGAGCTGGCCGGCAGCATCGCGCGGATGCTGCAGGCGGAAGGCGTGGCGGCGGAACCCTCCGCGCTGGAATGGCTGGCCGCCCGCCTCGGCGAGGACCGCATGCTGCTGCGCCGGGAGGTGGAGAAGCTGGCCCTCTATGCCGGCGCCGGCGGCCGGCTCTCCGAGGAGGACGTGATGGCCTGCGGGGGCGACGGCTCGGCGCTCGACCTGGACGAGGCGCTGGTGGCCGCCACCGCCGGCGACGTCGCCTCCGCCGACCGGGCGCTGGATGCCGCCTTCGCCGAGGGTGCCAGCCCGATCATGGTGCTGCGCGCGGCGCTGCGGCATGTGCAGCGGCTGCATCTGGCCGCGCTGGGGATGACCTCCGGGCAGAGTGCCGCCGGCGCGCTGGAGGCGCTGCGGCCGCCGGTGTTCTTCCGGCTGAAGCCCGGCTTCGAGCAGGCGCTGCGGCTGTGGAACCCGGACCTGCTGGCGGCGGCGGGCACGGCGCTGCTGGAGGCGGAGAAGCAGGGGAAATCAGGCTCCGCCAACCGGCCCATCCCGGACATGGTGGTGGCGCGGGCGGCGGTGCTGCAACTGGCGCGGCAGGCCGTCGCGCTGCGCCGGCGGAACGCGGCGTAGAACGCGGCCGAGGGAGAATCCAGGGCGGTCCTCTAAGCCGCCCAGGGAATGTGTATGGGCAGGAGCACGGGCAAAACTGGGGGAGAATGAATGCTCCCCCAGGCCCCCTCCTCTTTCCTTTCTATCCGTCTGTTGCGCCGGTGGGGCGGACCCACGCCGGGGCTGGAGCAACCCCGGCGACTGCCACCGCCGCGCGGATCGTCGGCGGTGTCCTTGCCTCAAGGCAGCCCCGGAAACTGACAGAAAAAGGAGGGGGGATGGGGGAGTTCACTCCCCCATTCTTTCCGCGGTGCTGCCTTTTCAGGCCAGCCCCGCCTGCACCTTCGCGCTGGCCCCCGAGAGATCCCCGAGCTTCGCGCCCTTGGCGACCTTGTCCTGGTTCCCGAGCCCCCGCTCCTGCCGCGCGATGGCGGTGCGCGCCTCGGCTTCGGCCTCGCCGGGGGGCAGGATCAGCACGCCGCTGTCGTCGCAGAGCACGGCGTCGCCCGGCATCACCACGGTGCCGCCGATGGAGACCGGCACGTTCAGCCGGCCGCCCAGGTCGTAGATGCGGGTGGTGATGGGGGCCATGCCGCGGCACCACATCGGGAAGTCGGAGGCCTCGATCTCCTCGATGTCGGTGCAGGGGCCGTCCACCACGCCGGCCTTGGCGCCGGCCGCCTTGGCGGCGACCGTCACGCCGCCGCCCCAGCAGGCGTGGCGGTCATCGCCCAGCCGGTCCACCACCAGGACGTCGCCCGGACGCAGCAGGCCAAGGGCGTGGTGCAGCAGGGTGGAGTCGGGGCCGGGGATCTGCAGCGTCACCGCCGTGCCGGCGACACGCCGGCGCAGCACGCCCTGGATGCGGCGGTCCACGAAGCCCCAGTGGCGCCAGTGGCCCACGGTCGCGGTTTCCGTCTGCTCCAGCAGGGCGACGACCTCGGCGCTGATCGGCGCGGGCATCGGCTCGACAACGTATTTCGGCATCAGTCACGTCCCATGGCACGGGTGAAGCCCATCAGCCGCTCGACGACGGCGACCATGAGCAGGGCAAAGACGATCAGGCTCATCGCCAGGGCGGCGATCAGCGGGTCGGTGGTGCGCTCGGCGTAGCGGAACATCTCCACCGGCAGGGTGGTCAGGCGCGGCCCCACCAGGAACAGGCTGATCACCGTCTCGTCGAAGCTGACGAGGAAGGTGAGCACCCCGGCGGCGATGGCCCCCGGCGCCGCATTGGGCAGGGTGACGCGCAGCGCGGCGCGCAGCGGCGTCGCGCCGAGCGTCCAGGCGGCGGCCTCCAGCTCCTTCGGCACGGCGGCGAAGGCGGTGGTCATGATCCGCACGGCGAAGGGGATGGCCACCAGGCTGTGCCCCAGCATCAGCCCCGGCCAGGTGGCGACGAGGCCGAGCGGCTGCAGCACCAGCAGCAGCCCGAGGCCGAGCACCAGGGTGGGCAGCAGCAGCGGCGCCATCAGCAGGGTGGCGAGCACGCCGCGGCCCGGGAAATCCAGCCGGGCGATGGCATAGGCCGCCGGCGCGCCGACCAGCAGCGCCAGCGCCGAGACCGCCGCCGCCAGGAGAGCGCTGGTGGCGAGCGCCGACATCAGCCCGGCATGGGTGAACAGCGCCTCGTACCAGCGCAGCGAGAAGCCGGGCGGCGGAAAGGTGAGGAAATCCCCGGCGCTGAAGCTGACCACCAGCACCAGCGCGCCGGGCGCCAGCAGCACCAGCAGGCCGAAGGCGGCGAAGAGGCGCAGCATCCAGCTCGGCCTCATGCGCGCCCTCCCGCGAACTTCGCCACCGCGGCACGCAGCAGCATCAGCAGCACGAGCCCGCCGAGCAGCAGCATCGCCAACGCCGAGGCGGCCGGCCAGTTCACGTATTCCAGCGCCTGGTCGTAGATCTCGGTTGCCAGCACGAAGACGCGCCCGCCGCCCATCAGCCGCGGCGTGATGAAGGCGGAGATGCCGAGCACCAGCGCCAGCAGCCAGGCGGCCAGCAGCGCCGGGGCGGCCAGCGGAAGCGTCACGCGGAAGAAGGTGCGCACCCGCCCGGCGCCCAGCGTCGCCGCCGCCTCCTCCAGGCGCGGGTCGAGCCGGCCCAGCCCGGCGATCAGCACCAGCACGGCATAGGGCATCAGGCTCTCGACGAGGCCGATGCGCACGCCGGTCCAATTGTTGATCAGCGGCCAGGGCGTCTCGCGCAGGCCAAGGCCCATCAGGAGCGCGTTGATCAGGCCGTTGTCGCCGAGGATGGCCATCCAGCCGATCAGCCGCGCCGTGCCGGAGACCAGCAGCGGCGCGATCGCCATCAGCGCCAGCGGGCCGCGCCAGCGGGGCGAGGCGGCGCGCACCATCAGCGCCACGGGAAGCGCCAGCGCCACCGCGATGGCGGCCGAGCTGCCGGCCAGCACCAGCGTGTTCCAGACCAGCTCGCGGATGAACTCGTCGCCGAGCAGCTTGCCGTAGCTCTCGGTGGTCAGCGCGGTCTCCATCGCGCCGGTCTCGGTGGTGCGGTTCAGGCTGATGCGGAACAGGCCCGCCATCGGCCAGAGGAAGGCGAGCGCCAGCACGGCCAGCGCGGGGGCGGCGAGCAGCCAGCCGATCATGGCGCGGGAAACACCGCGAGGTCGGCGGCGCGGAAGGCGAGGCGCAGCGGCGCGCCGGGGGCGAGGCCGCGCCAGGCCTCGTCGGTGCCGGCATGCAGCTCCGCCATCACCGGGCCGGCGGCTGTCTCGGTTTCCAGCGCGATCACCTCGCCGGTATAGGTGCGGCGGGCGAGCGTGGCGTCGAGCAGGTTGTCGAAGCCGGGCGGCGGCGCCTCGGCGGGCGCCAGCAGGCGGACGCGGTGCGGGCGCAGGAAGGCCTCCGCCGGGCCGGGCGCCAGGCCGGAGGCGCTGCGCAGCGCGAGGCCTCCGCCGCAGCGGAACACGCCGCCCGGCTCCAGCCTGCCGGCGAGCCGCGCGGCGCGGCCGACGAAAGTGGCGACGAAGCGCGTCGCCGGCCGCTCGAAGATCTCTTCCGGCGGCGCGAGCTGCTCCACCCGGCCGGCATCCATCACCGCCACGAGGTCGGCCATGGCCAGCGCCTCGGTCTGATCGTGCGTGACGAAGACGGTGGTGGTGCCGAGGCGCTGCTGCAGCGCGCGGATCTCGTCCCGCACGCCTTCGCGCAGCTTGGCGTCGAGCGCCGAGAGGGGTTCGTCCAGCAGCAGCAGCTCGGGCTCGATGGCGAGCGCCCGGGCGAGCGCCACGCGCTGCTGCTGCCCGCCGGAAAGCTGGCGCGGGCGGCGGCCGGCCAGCGCGCCGAGCCCCACCATCTCCAGCGCCGCCTGGGCGCGGCGGGCGCGCTCGGCCCGGCCGAGTCCGCGCATCTCCAGCCCGAAGGCGGCGTTGCCCGCCGCCGTCATGTGCGGGAAGAGCGCGTAGGACTGGAACACCACGCCCATCTGCCGCCGGTGCGGCGGCAGCGCCGTGACGTCCTGGCCGCCGACCAGGATGCGGCCGCCATCCGGCCGCTCCAGCCCGGCGATCATGCGCAGCGTGGTGGTCTTGCCGCAGCCGGAAGGGCCGAGCAGCGCCAGCAGGGCGCCGCGCGGCAGGTCCAGCGAGACCGCGTCCACCGCCGGGGCGGGAGCGCCTCCGTAATGGCGCGTCAGGCCCTCCAGCCGCAGGTGCGGTGCCGCCCCGCTCATCGCGGCGCGGCCGAGATCACCTCGCGGCGCCAGCGCTGGTTCCAGTTGTCCCGCAGCTTCAGCATCTCGTCCCAGTCCAGGCCGATGACGCGCGCGCGGTATTCCGGCGCCAGCGCGGTGCGCTGCATGGCCTCGGGCGAGACCTGCGCCTTGGTGTTGGTGGGGCCGTAGAACATCCGCTCGGTGAAGGCCTTCTGCGCCTCCGGCGAGAGCGCGTGCCGGATGAAGGCCAGCGCCGCGTCGCGGTGCTTGCTGTTGGCGACGAGGTTGATGGTGTTGATCTGGAAGGCGGTGCCCTCCTCCGGCAGCACCACGCCGAGGCGGCCCTTGGACTGGTCGTGGTAGAGCTGCGCGCGCGCGTTCCAGCCGGTGGCGAAGCGGATCTGGTCGTTCAGGATCATGCTGTAGCCGTCGGGCTTCGGGTCGAAGGTCTGGGTGTTGGCCGCCATGGCCTTGAGCGTGGGCAGGGCGGCGGAGATGTCCTTCCAGTCCTTGCCATGCGCCTTGGCCAGGATGGCGGTGAGCGCCAGGCCCTGGATGTTGGGCGGCGCGGCGAGGCCGACGGCACCCTTCTGCGCCTTGTCGGCCATGGCCTCGAAGCGGGTCGGCGCCGGCTTCACCGACTGGCTGTCATAGACCATCACCAGATGATCGAAGGTGACGCCGGGGCCGCACTCCCCGCCGGCCTGCCGTGCCTGCGGGTCGAGGTCGTTGAGCACCGGCAGGGTGCCGGGCGAGAGCTTCTCCACCAGCCCCTCGGCGCAGGCGAGCGCGGCGGTGGTGACGTCCATGACCACGACGTCCACCTGCGGGTCGGCCTTCTGCGCGCGCAGCGTGCCGAGCATCTGCGAGCTGGTGCCGCCCTCGAAGTACTGCACCCGCGCGCCGTTCGCGGCTTCGAACGGCTTGACGACGGCCTCCGCGTAGTTCTCGCGGAAGATGCCCGCATAGGCCATCAGGGTCAGCGGGTTGCCGTCCTGCGCGGCGGCGGGCAGGGCGGTGGCGGCGAGCCCGGCGAGGCCGAGCAGTGCCTCTTTCCAGCGGATCATTGTGAAGCCCCTTGTTCTTCGAGGCCTTGCATCATGAACAGAGCCCGTGAAGGCGGCAACCCGGAGAGGGATGGCTTGCGAGGCACAGGTTTTGCACCCAGGCTAGGCACGGCGGCCAGGCACGGCGCCCCACGCCGCCGCTCCGCAGACCGCAAGCAGGACTTGGCCCAGGAATGACCAGCAAGATCGTTGTGCTCGACCCCATCAGCGCGGAGACCGCGCGCCGCATGCGGGGCCTGCTCCCGCCCGGGCTGGTGCTGGAGCATGCCGAAGGGCGCGACCGTGCGCACCTGCTCGCCATTGTCGCCGAGGCCGATGTCATCATCTCCGGGCAGATCCCGGTGGATGCCGAACTGCTGCGCGCCGCGCCGCGGGCCCGGCTGCTGCACAAATGGGGCGTCGGCGTGGACAACTTCGACCTGGAGGCGGCGCGCGCCCAGGGCGTGACGGTGGCCCGCACCACCGGCAGCAACGCCATGCCGGTGGCCGAGTTCACGCTCGGCTTGATGATCGCGCTGCTGCGCAACCTGGCCTGGGGGCACTGCTCGCTGCGGGGCGGCGAGTGGCGCAACACCACCATGCCGAAGCCGAGCTTCATGCTCTCGGGCAAGACGGTCGGCATCATCGGCTTCGGCGCCATCGGCAAGAACGTCGCGAGGCTGCTCGCGCCCTTCGGCGGCATGATCCTGTACAACAAGACCAGCCGGCTGGACCCGGCGGAGGAGAAGGCGCTCGGCGTCCGCCACGCCACCGTGCCGGAGCTGCTGCGGGAGGCCGACGTGGTCTCCCTGCACTGCCCGCTGACGCCGCAGACCCAGAACCTGATCGACCGCGCCGCGCTGCAGAGCATGAAGCGCAGCGCCGTGCTCATCAACGTGGCACGCGGCGGCGTGGTGAACGAGCAGGATCTCGCCGAGGCCCTGCGCGCCAGGGAGATCCTCGGCGCCGCCACCGATGTCTATGAGACCGAGCCGCCGCCGGCCGGCCATCCGCTGCTGGCGCTCGACAACGTGGTGGCAACGCCGCACATCGCCGCCATGGCGGCGGACAACTTCGAGAAGACGATCAACCAGATGTTCCGCAACGTCGCCCTCTTTGTGCGCGGCGAGGGCGTGCCGCCGAGCGACTTCGTCGGCTGAGGAAGCGGCCGGGGAATGCCGCGCGGCTCCCCGGGCCCGGCACCGGACGGAACCGGGGGAGAGCGGATGCTTCCCCCCCGGCCTCGCTTCAGAACAGGCGCACCAGGCGCTCGGCGGTGTGCCGGATGGCCGGCTCGGCGTGCAGCCTTTCCCCGTGCATCAGCACGGCCACCGACAGGACCGCCATGGCCAGCGCGACCCGCGAGACCGTGCGCGGCGCCGGCGGCGTCAGGCGGAGCAGCACCACGACGCCGGCCAGCCCCACAAGGCCGCCCACCGCCACTTCCGGCAGGCTATGGTGGCGCAGCAGGAGCCGCGTCATCGCGATCACCAGCGCGATCCCGCAGGCGATCAGCAGCGCCAGGGCACGACGCTCCAGCAACAGCGCCGCCAGGCCGCCATACAGGATGGCCGCCGCCGCGACATGGCCGCTCGGACTGTGCAGGCCCCAGCCGGCGAAAGCGGCAGGCCAGACATAGGCCGCCAGCTTGAGCACCAGCATCAGGCCGAGCGTGGCGGTCACCACGAGGCCCCAGCACAAGGCGCCCCGCCGCCAGTCGGTGGCCATCAGCGTCAGCATCAGGGCCAGGGTGGCGGGGAGGACGACCGCCTGGTCCGCAAAGTCGGTGAGGAACTGCATGATGCGCCAGCATAGCGCGGCCTCGGGGGCGGAACGTATCAAACTGTGCCTGGGCCGTGACATGGCGGCCCGGGCCAAGGGAAGGAGGAACCGGCGATGAGGAAAGTCATGAAGGGGCGGGCGCTGGCCGGCGGGGCGCTGGCGCTCTGCCTGCCGCTGGCGGCCGCGGCGCAGACGCGGGTGGGCGAGGTGAGCACCACCTTCCGGCTGGTCGGGCCCAACGACAAGGTGGTGGTCGAGCGCTACGACGATCCGCGCGTGCCGAACGTCTCCTGCTACGTCTCGCGGGCCGACACGGGTGGCCTTTCCGGCTGGGTGGGCCTGGCGGAGGACCCATCCCGCTTCAGCATCGCCTGCCGCGCCACCGGGCCGGTGGGCCTGCCGGGCGGCCTGCCGCAGACCGAGTCGGTGTTCCGCCAGTCCGCCTCGCCCTTGTTCAAGGCGCTGACGGTGACCCGCATCGTGGACACGGAGAAGCGCGTGCTGGTCTATCTGGTCACCAGCACCAAGCTGGTGGACGGCTCGCCCTTCAACAGCGTGACCGCCGTGGCGCTGGGCGCGCCGCCCGGCTGAGGCTGGCGGAAGCGAAGGGAACGGATGGGGGTCTGGAGGAACTCCGCCCCCCCCAGCCTTCACTCGCCAGCCTTCACGCGCCAGACTTCACGCGCCCATCTTCTCCGGCGCCAGCCGCAGCACCGTGCCGAGCAATCCCGGGAACCGCTCCTCCAGCTCGGGGCGCAACGCGACGATGCAGCGCGTGCCGTCCCGCCGATGGGTCACCAGCCCGGCCTGCCGCAGCACCTTCATGTGATGCGAGAGGGTGGAGGGCGCGACGGGCGCGTCGAACTCCCCCCAGCCGCGCTCCTCGCCCGCCGCCAGCGCCGCCACGATGCGCAGCCGCAGCGGGTCGCTCAGGGCATGCAGGACCTCGGCGAGTTGCACCGTCTTCATCTCCGGGTGCGGATAGTGCTCTTGCATCCGGTTTCCTTCCTCCCCACACCACGGTCATTCGATATTCATCGAACAACGCCCGGCGCGCCGCGCCGGCGGCCGATCCAGGAGACTAGTGCCCATGGCCAGCCTGTTCGACCCCATCAAAATGGGGGCGCTGGAACTGCCCAACCGCGTCGTCATGGCGCCGCTCACCCGCACCCGCGCCACGCCGGATACCCGCGTGCCGACGCCGCTGATGCGGGACTATTACGTGCAGCGCGCCTCCGCCGGACTGATCCTGTCCGAGGCCACCTCCGTCACGCCGATGGGCGTGGGCTACCCGCGCACCCCCGGCATCTGGTCGGAGGAGCAGGTGGAGGGCTGGAAGTCCATCACGGCGGCGGTGCATGCCGCCGGCGGGCGCATCATGCTGCAGCTCTGGCATGTCGGCCGCATCTCCGACCCGGCCTACCTGGACGGCGCGCTGCCGGTGGCCCCCAGCGCCATCGCCGCGCAGGGGCATGTCAGCCTGGTGCGGCCGCAACGCCCCTATGTCACGCCGCGCGCGCTGGAGACGGAGGAGATCCCCGGCATCGTCGCTGCCTTCCGCAAGGGCGCCGAGAACGCGCTGCGGGCCGGCTTCGACGGCGTGGAGATCCACGGCGCCAACGGCTACCTGCTCGACCAGTTCCTGCAGGATTCCACCAACCGCCGCAGCGACGCCCATGGCGGCCCGGTGGAGAACCGCGCCCGCCTGATGCTGGAGGTGACGGACGCCGCCATCAGCGTCTGGGGCGCCGACCGCGTCGGCATGCACCTGGCGCCGCGCGCCGACTCCCACACCATGGGCGACAGCGACCTTCCCGGCACCTTTTCCCATGTTGCACGCGAATTGGGGCGCCGGCGGATCGCCTTCCTCTTCGCCCGCGAGCACGCGGGGCCGGACCGCATCGGGCCGCGGCTCAAGGCGGCCTTCGGCGGCCCCTTCATCGCCAACGAGCGCTTCTCGCCGGAGGCGGCGGCGGCGGATGTGGCGGAGGGCCGGTCGGACGCCGTCGGCTTCGGGCTGAAGTTCATCGCCAACCCCGACCTGCCGCGCCGCCTGCGCGAGGGCGCGCCGCTGAACGAGGTGGATACCACGACCCTCTATGCGGAGGGGCCGGCGGGCTACACCGACTATGGCTTCCTGCAGGCGAACGCCGCCTGAATCGGGCCCGCCCGGCAACCCGGGCCGGGCGCCCCGCTTTCCTCTCGCGAAGGTCGGGAAAAGGGAGGCGGGAACGACATGGCCGAGAACAAGCCGGCACCGAGCGGCAACACGGCGCGGATGAACAGCGCCGATCCGGAAAGCAAGCGCACCGCCGCACAGGTGCAGCAGGGCGGCACCACCCGGAACCCGGACGCCAAGGTGCCCTCCGACCTTTATCCGAACCCGCCCGGCGTTTCCGACAAGGTGCGGGGGGCGCCGGACGACTGAGGCGGGCCGGGCGAAACTCTCGCGCCGTCCCGGCGATGCGCCCGCCCGATCTTTTGCGTTCTTCCCGCTGAGGCCGCGGGGGTTGAATGGGCCGCAGCGGCACCGGACCGGCAGCGGCGGGCCCGCGGAGATGTCGCGCCCCGGCCGGCCGGACCGTCGTGAGGCCAGCAGAGATTGGAGGTGGACCATGGTGCAGCCAGAACGGGACGAATCCGTCCCGCCTTCCCTCCAGCCGCGGCCGGAGGATTACGGCTACGACCTCGACCGGGCGCTGCGCGCCGTGGTGACCCTGCGCGCCCGCGTTCCCGACGACGCCTTCACCGCCGGAACGCTGGGAACGGAGCGGGTCGGCCATGCGGTGCTGATCCGGGACGACGGGCTGTTGCTCACCATCGGCTACCTCATCACCGAGGCGGAGGAAGTCTGGCTCACCACGGCGGAAGGGCGCGTCGTTCCCGGCCATGTGGTGGGCTACGACCAGGTCACCGGCTTCGGCCTGGTCCAGGCGCTGGGCCGGCTCGGGATCCCGCCGCTGGCGCTCGGGAACTCCGGCGCGGTGCGGCCGGGCGAGCGGATCGTCTTCGCCGGCGCGGGCGGCCAGGCCGGAGCGCTGGCCGGGCAGGTCGTCTCCCGGCAGCCCTTCGTGGGCTACTGGGAGTATCTCCTGGAGGACGCCATCTACACGGCGCCCGCCCATCCGCTCTGGGGCGGCGCGGCCGTGATCGGGCCGAAAGGAGAGCTTGTCGGCATCGGCTCGATCCAGCTGGGGCACGACCCTGGCGACGGCAAGCTGCGCGTGCTCAACATGAGCGTGCCGACCGACCTGCTGAAGCCGATCCTCGACCAGATGCTGGCCCTGGGCCGGCCCGACCGCCCGCCGCGGCCCTGGCTCGGCGTGTCCGCCGTCTCGGAGGAGGGGAAGGTCATCCTGATCGGCGTCGCCCGCAACGGGCCCGCCGCGCGGGCCGGCCTGCGGAAGGGCGACCTCGTCCTGGCCGTCGGCGAGCAGCCGGTGACCGACGAAGCCGAATTCTTCCGCGCCCTCTGGGCGCTGGGCGAGGCGGGGGTGGACGTTCCCCTGGTGCTGGAGCGCGATGACGACCGCTTCGAGGTCAACGTGACCTCCGGCGACCGCCAGCGCTTCCTGAAGGCCGCCCCGCTGCACTAGAGCATCTTCCATTCGCTCCGGCTCACGGGAAATGCTCTAGCTGTTTGTTTTGACAAGCATTTTCACCTGTCCCGATGATGCCAGCGGAACGGGATCCGCTCGGGCGGGCCGGCGCGGGAGAAGGCCGCCAGGAGCGGAAGCGCCCGCGGTCAGGCGCTTCCCTCGCCCGACCGTCCGTGGTGGGCCGCGGCCAGCGCCATCAGCGCCGCCGCGGCCGTGTCGAACACGTGGTCCCAGTCCTCCTCCGCGCGGGGCCGGAACAGCCGGAGGGAAGGATACCAGGGGCTGCCCTGGCCCTGCCCGCTCCAGAGCCAGTGCGCGTTGCGTCCCAGCAGCACCCAGACCGGCCTTCCCAGCGCGCCCGCCAGATGGGCGACGGCGCTGTCCGTCATGATGACGAGGTCGAGCTGCGCGACGGCGGCGGCGGTATCGGCGAAGTCATTCAGCATCGGCGCGAGATCGATGATCCCGTGGCCGTCGAGCTGCGCCAGCTCCGCCTGCGGCGGACCCATCTGCAGGCTGTAGAGCTGCACGCCCGGCTGCTCGAAGGCGAGGCGGAAGCGCGAAAGCGGCTGCGCACGCTCCCGGTTGCGCCGGAAGGTGGTGCTGCCCGACCAGACGATGCCGACCCGCAGCGCATCCGCCGTGATGGCGGCGCCGAGACGGGCGAGGCGGGCGGGCTCCGGCGGCAGGGCGGGGAGCGGCGGGATGGCGGCCGCGTCCGGCGTGAAGAGGGCGGGCAGGCTGCACTGGTGGATGTGCCAGTCGGCGGCGGGCGGCGCGGCGCCAAGCGGCACCACCTCGTCCACCCCGTCAAGGCGGGACAGCAAGGGCGCCAGCTCGGGCTGGCATTCGAGCAGCACCCTGCCGCCCCTCGCCTTCACCAGCGGCGCGTAGCGGCAGGCCCAGATGGTGTCACCGAAGCCCTGTTCCGAGACGACCAGCAGCCGCTGCCCATGGAACGCCTGCCCGGCCCAGCGCCTGCCCGGCAGCGGGCGGGGCGCGACCAGCCCGTTCTCCAGCCGCACCTCGTAATCCGCCCAACCCTCGGCCAGGCGGCCGAGGTGGAGCAGGCTGCGCCCGCGGTCCCAGCGCGCCATGTCATGCCCGGGCTGGCGGGCGAGCGCCGCCGTGAAGGCCTGCACCGCCTCGGCATGGCGGCCGGCTTCCGCCAACGAGATGCCATGGTTGTAGCGGTGGCCGCCGTTGCCGGGCGCCAGGGCCAGCGCGTGGGCATGGCAGGCGAGCGCCGTCTCGTGCTGGCGCAGGAGGGTGAGCGCGTTGCCGAGATTGGTCCAGAGCGCATCCATGCCGGAGACACCGCGCATGGCGCGCCGGTAGCACGGCACCGCTTCCGCCGGACGCCCGAGGCCCGCCAAGGTCACGCCTAACGCGTTCCAGAGGAAGGTGTCCTGCGGCCGTTGGTCAAGCGCCTCGCGGAGAAGATACTCGGCACGGTTGAAATCTCCCTCCCGATGCAATCGAACAACATCCTCAAGCAGTTGAGCGACGGTGATTGTGCGAGCGGTAGCAGGAGGTGCGCTTGGAAAAGGCAAAGCTTTAGTTCTTTTATTTCAACAGAAAATTGTTTGTGAGAAAGAGCGGCAGGCGCATTTCTGGAATCCCCTTCAACGTCTTGATACCTTTGAATCCTCCGATATGCATACAAAATGCCTCGCAAACTGTTGAGAGGGACGGTAGAAGAAAGGCACACAGTGATAAACCATGGCGATCTCGCCATGCGCTGAAGGTGGTAGCGGGTGCCGACACTGATCAACCGTCTTTCACGTTCGCTCCGCGCTTCCCGTACAACCCAGGGGTTCTCCGCACCACAACTCCCGGTCGTGGAGGGCTTGGAGCCCCGCCTTCTCCTTTCAGGCACCGCCGTGAACGCGGCGGCCCTGCAGGCGCTGCACGACAACCTCCTGCACCTTGAGGGTGTCCTGTCCGGGATGGAGGGCGAAGGCGTCTTCGCCCAGGCCATCCCGCTGATGAACATCAACGACAGCCATCTCGCCGGCGAGATGCTCGCCTTCTCGAAGGTGTTCGAGAGCGACATCGCCGACCCGGTGAAGGCGCTGATCAACGCGGTTCCGGCGGATTCCGGCGCCCTGGCCTCCGCCCTGCAGTCGGCGATCACCGATCTCGCCGATCCCGACGCGGGGCACCACGTCACGGCGCAGGTCACCGACATCTCCGCCGGCTCGGTCCTCGGCCTGACCATCCAGGTCGCCGACCTAGCGACGCAAAGCTTCTCCATCGACCTGGGCGATGCGGCGAGCCCCTACGGCATCCACTTCCCCACCGTCACCGGCACCGCCGACCTTAGCTACGGCTTCACCTTCACCCTTCGACTCGACACCGCCGCGCTCGGTGCCTCCCCCACCGACGCGCAGGAAGCGGCCGCCTTCGACCTTTCCGGCGCGTCCTTCACCACCGGCTTCCACGCCAGGGCGGACCTGGCCGGCAGCAATTTCAGCTTCGGCCTGCTGACCCTGACCGTCGCCCCCGGCGCCCCCGGCATCGACCAGGGGGCCAGCTACGAGGGCACGGTCGCCGACCTTTCCGGCACCGAGCTGCGCACCGCCGCCAGCGCCATCGAGGGCGGCGACCGTTCCGCCCTGCGCGGCGCGGGCGCGCTGGCCACGGCCGGCATCGCCAGCGAGACCGACGGCACGGCGACTCCGCTGCTCGACCTGCCGGTGATCCTGACCGCGGACCACGTCATCCCCGGCATCACGCCCTTCGGGACGCCGGCGCACCTGACGGTGACGGGCCATGCCGCCTCGGGCGATGCGGTGCTGGACCTGGAGCCGCTGCTGGGGGCGATCCGCGACGCCGTGGGTGACCCGGACTTCGATCCGCGCAGCCTCAACACCTTCGCCGCCAAGGACCTGGTCACCCAGCTCGCCAAGGTCGGCACCTATCTCGGCTATCTCTCGGGCGGCGAGGACCTCGCGGTCGAGCTTCCCTTCACCGACGGGCTGACCATCGGCGACGTTATCAACGTCGCCACCCGCTTCAAGGGCGACATCATCGACCCGCTGCAGGCGGTGGCGGGCGTGCTGGGCTTCACCGAGGGCCAGCACAACGCGGACGGCGCGAACTTCCTGGAAGGCGCGGCGCTGACCGCCGCCAACCTCGCGCACCTGCCCGACCAGATCGCCCTGATGGTGACGCTGGACAACGGCAAGTCGGCCGCGCTCAGCTTCGCGCCGACCTATCTCGACAGCGGCAAGGTCTCGCACAAGGTCGGGACGGTGGACGAGCTGGCGCTCGCCATGAACCAGGCGATCGCCGCGAGCGCCCTGGCCGGCTACCTGCAGGCCGGCAACGATGCCGGCCGCATCGCCCTCACCCTGACCACCCCCTCCTCCGGCACCGCCGCGACCAAGGTGACGGTCTCCAGTCCGCAGGGCGCCACCGTCTTCTCCAACCTGCGCGACTTCGGCATCCTGCTGGCCAGGACGCTGCGCCTGCCGGGCTGGGACGACACCAGTTCCGACCAGACCGAGGTGGGCGACCGGCTGCTGGAGGCGCTCGGCCTCGCCTACGACGCCGGCACCAACGCCATCACCCTCAGCATCTCGAAGGAATTCGAGCTGCCGGACGTGATGGCCGACGTCTCCTTCGACCTCGACCTCAGCGGGGTCGCGGGCCTGTCGGTCAGCAATGCCAGCTTCCACCTGACCAGCAGCGTGCTGCTGAACCTGACGGTCGGCTTCAGCCTGGACCCGCTGGGCAGCCACGTGAACCAGCCGGGCGGCCCGCAGATCGGCGATGGGCAGAACGGCACGCCGAGCACCACGGTGGGCGAGCTGCCCGTCTATGCCGCCGCTTCCAACGGTGGCAGCGTGCCGATCACCGCCAACGAGATCGCCGACGCGCGCGACCCCTCCACCCCGCACACCAACCTGGCCGACCTGCAGATCATTGGCCGCGACGGCGTGGTGAACACCTTCGTCATCACCCCCGACATGACGTTGGCGAACCTGGAGACCGCCATCGCCAACGCCTTCGGCCGGGAGATGGAGGTCCGCTTCAACGCCCTCGGCCATGCCGAGCTGGAGATCATCGACACCGAGCAGGCCTATGCGGGCCCCTCCCCCGCCTCGCTCGGCCTGACGGTCGGCTCCCTGGCGCAGGCCAATGCCGTCAATGGCAGCAGCACCAACTACCAGGCGGTGCTGGAGGGCACGCCGGCGGAGGACGCCGACTACTCGGCGGCCTCCAAGTTCATCCTGACCGTCGGCAAGCTGCCGCCCGTCGTGGTGGACGTGGCGGCAGGCTCGGGCAGCGCCGCCGCCTATGCCAACGCCATCAACGCGGCACTGGCGCAGCTTTCGCTCAACCCGTCGCTGATCGGCCTCGCCGGCGGCGCGCTGCACTATTCCGACATCGTGCATGCCAGTCTCGGCAGCAACGGCGCGGTGCAGCTCACCACCACCATCTACGACGCCATTGTCGGCGCGCAGCACGAGGCGCCCTACCTTTCCACCCAGCGCAGCGCCGTCCGCTACGGCCTGCAAGTGGACGCGGTGCAGCTGACCGTCTCCGCCCTCAACAACTCCCTGCTGCCCGGCCTGCTCGGCCTGATCGGCAAGGACGTCAACGACGGTGCCGGCGAGCAGGCGCTGGTCATCGGCGCGCCGCTGCATGGCGAGACGCTGGCCGACCGCCTCTTCCTCAAGGACACCGGCATCTCCGCGACCATCGACATGGCGCTGGAGCCGACCGACCCCACCCGGCCCGTGGTGATCACCGGCACGCTGGGCGGCTTCGAGTTCGGCGCCCTGCTCTACGATCCGGAAGACCCGGAGGCCGATCTCGGCGCCTATGTCTCGCTGCGCGCCGCGCTGCTGCTGAACTACGACGGCAACGCCGAGCCGAACACCATCACCTTTGGCCAGCTCAGCGATTCGCTGTCCAACGGCGGCTTCGGCGACGTCTGGGCCTTCACCCTCGGCTCGGGGCGCGGGGACGCGCCCTTCGCCATGCTGGACATCAAGTCCGTCAGCCTGAGCGCGGGCGGCGTGGACCTTGCCTCGGTGGCCAGCCCCGAGGTGATCATCACGCTCGACGACGCCTCGCAGCTGCTGGAGCTCTCGGTGCCGGCGCCGCAGGTCGAGGTGATCGGCCTCGACAGCAAGCTCGTCGTCGCCGACGTGGTGGAGGCGGTGCGGCAGGTCTTCCAGAGCATGAACGCGGACCTGGCGAACCAGGCCATCCCGCTGGTCAATGTCAGCCTGGACGACATCCTCGGCTTCAGCAGCAAGTTCCTGGTGGCGCTGAGCGAGGCGGAGCAGAATCCGGACGCGGCGCTCGGCTCCATCCAGACCGCGATCAACGACGCGCTCGGCGGCGACTACGTCCATTTCAGCCTGCAGGACCAGGACCACCTGATCCTCTCGATCGCCTACACGCCGGTCGACGTCCACACGCAGCTTCCCTTCAGCCTCGACCTCGACAGCCTGGCCGACTTCCTGGGCAGCGACGGCGGCGCCCTGCATGACCTGGTGGACGCCATCGGCAGCATCGCCAGCCTGAGCGCCAGCGGCAACCTGGACGTGAGCGCGGGCGTCAGCCTGGCGCTGACCCTCGGCATCAATCTCGGCGACAACGCCCATGCCGCGGCGCTGAACGAGTCGCTGGCGGCGCTGAACGGGCGCAACGGGCTGCGCACCGGCACGGCCGGCAGGCCGGACCTGCAGTTCACCCTGGGCAGCGGCCGCGTCTTCACCGTGAGCGTCGGCGCGCTCGGCGCCCATGCCACCGTGCAGGACCTGCTGGACGCCATCAACACCGCCGCCGGCGAGGCCGACTTCGCCAGCTACGACGAGACGACCGGCGCCATCGTCTTCCACGACAGCAGCACCAGCCCGGCCAGCGGCCTCTCCGACCTCGGCTTCGGGGACGGCCAGACCAGCACCGACACCGGCTCCACCTCCATCATCACCGCCGCCTCGGCGGTGACCGACCCGCGCCAGGCCTACAGCTTCGCCATCTCCATCGGCACGGAGGTGACGGCGGAGATCTCGGTGGAGGCCGATGCCGGCCGCACCACCCTCGCCGGGCTGGTGAGCGCGATCCGCTCCGCCCTCGCGACCACCCTGGTTTCCGCCGCCGACCTGCTGCACGAGAACGTCCGCCTGCCCGGCGGCGGCGCCGCCATGGAAGGCGACTTCGACGTCGCGCTCGGCCAGATCATCGCGGTCACCGGCAAGAACGGCAAGCTGGCGTTCAGCGCCAAGGACTCCGTGCTGGGCACGGACGCCGGCGGCAACCTGCTGAACACCTTCCGCCTCTCGGAGGCGCAGCCGAAGCTGACGCTGACCGTGTCGTCGATCAACGGCTCCCACATCGCCGAGGATCTCGGCCTGGGCGGCAAGCTGGTCGCGCAGGACGAGACGGTGGATGGCGTCCGCACCATCGCCGGCCGCCTTGCCGCCCCCAACTCGACCAGCGAGCGCTTCTTCATCGAGACGGGCGAGGACCCGGACACCCACGAGCTGCTGACCGGCATCCGCGCCACGCTCGGCATCGAGGCCACCAACCTCAGCTTCACCGCCGCGCTCGGGCCGCTGAGCGCCACCATCGTCGCCGGCCATGCGGTGCTCGGCGCCGATGCCGGAATGGTGGCCGCCGGGGAGGAGGGCTTCGCGGTGGGCGAGATCTCCGTCGCGCCGGCGACCTTCCTCGTCACGCTGAACGACGGCTTCGGCGGCGCGACCGCCGGCGGCGGCATCCTGACCTTCGCCAACCTCGCCAAGCTGGGCTCGGCCGGCAACGGCCTCGCCGACCTGATCCATTTCTCGGCCGATGCCGCGCTGGAGGTTTCCCTCCCCGTGGTGATGCTGGGCCAGCAGCTCGGCCCGGTCGAGTTGCAGATCGGCAACCTGTTCGACACCACGGGCGTGGACGGGCTGCCGGAGCGCAGCGTTCACACGGCCTTCCCGAGCCTGGACGGCATCTCGGTCGGCAGCATCCTGAACGATCCGCAGACGGTGATCGACGGGCTGGACGCCTTCCTGTCGAACATGGCCTATGGCAGCTTCGCGCAGGCGCTCTACGGCCTCGACCTGCCGCTGATCGGGCCGGCCTTGCAGGGCATCGGCAGCTTCTTCGCCACGCTGCATGACAGCGTGGTCGGCACGCTGCAGTCCCTGCTGGACGACTTCAAGACCGCGCATCCTGGCCAGCCAGCCACCACGCAGAACATCATCACGCAAGGCCTGGAATACGTCCTCACGGACCTTTTGCACCTGCCGGGCGACGTCTATTCCTTCATCGACAGCATCGACAACCCGACGGAGATCTCCTTCGTCTGGCATTTCGACGTCACGCTGCTCGACACCATGGTCAATCTCAGCGCCGACCTCGGCATCCCCGGGCTGGGGCTGCAGATCGAGAACGGCCTGGTGAACCTGCTGGCCCAGCTCGATTTCACGATCGGCTTCGGCTACCTGAAGGACCAGGGCTTCTTCGTCTACGACATGGGCGTGCCGGGCGCGCTGGCGCACTTCGAGTCCAACAACGACCCGGACGACGTCTTCGTGGCCGATTTCCGCGAGCTGCACGCGGTGGAGCTGCTGGTCGCCGTCTTCATGCCGACCGACCCGGCCTTCAGCGCGACGCTGAACCTCGGCTTCCTGCGGATGACGGCAACCAACGGCTCGACGCTCTCCTCCACGCTGGGTGGGCGCGAGTATCTCGGCACCAGCCTCACCGGCAGCATCTACGTGGACATCGGGCCGGCGGACCACACCGGCCGCCTGCTGTTCAGCAACTTCGCCAAGGGGCCGATCATCCGCTCCGGCATGGAGATGACGCTCAACGTCGACCTCCTGCTCGACTCCGGCTTCGGCTTCAGCAGCACCTCCGCGGCGCTGCCCTCGGTCTCCACCGAGCTGCTGTTCTCCTACGCCTTCAACAAGGTCTTCACCGGCGCGATCGGCGACGAGCCGGAGAGCGGAATCGTCACGCCGCTGACCTTCCTCGACGTCACGCTCGACGTCGGCAGCTTCCTGAACACCATCCTGAAGCCCATCCTCGACACGATGGGCGACGTGATCGAGCCGATCCAGCCGATCCTGGACTTCCTGACCGCGCCCATCCCCGGCATCTCGCAGATCGTCGGCCCCACCTCCGTGCTGGATCTGGCGCAGCAGTTCGGCGGCCCGAAGGTGCAGGACGCCGTGCGCTTCATCCAGATCCTCGACGACGTCGCGGGGCTGGTGCGCTCCCTGCGGTCCATGCAGGATTCCGGCGGCATCAAGGTCAACTTCGGCACCTTCGTCTTCGGTCAGACCGACGACCCGGACGCCACCTCGCTGAGCGGCAGCAATCTCGACCCCTTCGCGAGCAAGGTCGCGAAGGCCGATGTCAGCGCCGCCGCTAATTACTTCCAGAACAGCTCCGCCGGCTCGGCGGCGGCCGACGCCGCGCTGGCGCGCCTCTCCGCCCAGAGCCACAGCAACATCGGCAACCAGCTCCACTCGCTGGAGAACGCCAAGGGCGCCGGCGGCAAGGCGGTCTTCGACTTCCCCATCCTCCATGACCCGATGTCGGTCGTGAAGCTGCTGATGGGCCAGGTGAACCCGGTCGACCTGGTGCACGTCACGCTGCCGACCTTCGACTTCAACTTCAGCAAGGAGCTGCCGTTCCGCTTCCTGATCGGGCCGGTTCCGGTGACGGTCACCTTCTATGCCTCGGTCGGCGTCGAGATCAATCTGGCCTTCGGCTACGACACCACCGGCATCATCAAGTTCATGTCGAACAACAACCCGCTGATGCTGATGGACGGGTTCTATGTCGACAACACGATCGGCCCGCAGCTCGACTTCTACGCCACCTTCGGCGTCACCGCGGCGGTGAACCTCGCCCTGGTGGCGGCCGGCGTCGGCGGCGAGATCAGCGGCCACGTGACCTTCCAGCTGCACGACGCCAGCGGCGACGGCAAGCTGCATGCCTCCGAGCTGCTGACCGCGCTGCTGGACAACCCGCTGCACCTGTTCGACATCGCCGGCGAGCTGGACGCGCTGGTCTATGCCTTCGTCTGGGTCGGCATCGACCTGCCGATCGTGGGCAAGATCACGCTGTTCGAGGCGAGCTTCGACATCATCGACGTCACGCTGCTCTCCTTCAGCTACAGCTACTCCGACGTCCACTCCACGCCGGCCCTGGCCCACCAGGAGGCCGACGGCACGCTGACCCTGAACATGGGCAGGAACGCCGACCGCCAGGAGGTCGGCTCCAACCTCACCAACCCGAGCCAGACCTACGAGATCGCCCATGTCGGCGGCGTGGCCGGCAACGAGGACATCGCGATCACCGCCAACGGCGTGACCACGGTGTACCACGGGGTGAAGGTGGTGGTGGCCGATGTCGGCGACGGCAACAACGTCATCCGCTTCGGCAACGGCTATGTCGGCAACGTCACCATCAGCGGCGGCAGCGGCAACAACATCATCGACCTTGGCGGCGTGGACGGCGATCCGCTGATCACCCTGGGCGATGGCGACAACGTCGTTTTCGGCGCGAGCATCGACACCACCATTGTCGCCGGCAACGGCAACAACACGATCTTCGGCGGCAATGCCCGCAACACCATCACCGTCGGCAATGGCCGCAACACCATCGTCGGCGGAGCGGCGCAGGACACGATCACCGCCGGCACCGGCAACAACACGATCTACGGCGGCGCCGGGGACGACGTGATCGTCGCCGGCAGCGGCAGCAACACGATCTGGGGCGGTGAGGGCGCGAACGTCATCTCCATCTCCGGCGGGGCGGGCGACAACATCATCTTCGGCCATGGCGCCAACTCGCCGGACGACGTGACCAGCACCACGGTCACCGCCACCCGGGTCTCCGCCAACGCCGCCAGCGCCAACGACCTCAGCAGCACCATCACCGGCGGCAGCGGGCGCGACATCATCTTCGGCGGCGGCGGCGACAACACCATCAGCACCGGCGCCGGCGCAGATATCGTGTTCGGCGGCCTCGGCAGCGTCGTCCGCACGGCGACGGGGCAGCTCATCCAGGCCTCGAACACCAGCGGCGTGGGCGGGCACAACGTCATCACCGGCGGCGCGGGCGACAAGATCCTGTTCGGCGGCGGCGGCGACAACACCATCACCAGCGGCGGCGGCAACGACATCATCCTGGCCGGTGGCGGCAGGGTGGATGGCGTCGCCGGCGGCACCGGTGGCCGCTTCACGGTTTCCGGCCTGGCCTTCGGCAACCACAGCGTGATCGATGGCGGCCTGGGCAACGACCTGATCCTCGGCTCGGGCGGCAGCAACGTCATCACCGGCGGCGGCGGCGACGACATCATCGGCGGCCATACCGCCATCGTGGTGCGGGATGCGGCGATCGGCCGCTCCGCCCACCTGATCAGCGTGCAGACCAGCCTTGAGGGCGCGGGCGGCAACAACATCATCTCCGGCGATGCCGGCAACGACATCATCCTGGGCGGCGCCGGCAGCCACACCATCGACGCCGGCACCGGCAGCGACGTGGTGATCGGCCATTACGGCCAGGTGGTCGCCACCAACGCCGGCCAGAACCTGACGGTCGAGGGCTGGCACGGCGCCGCGGCCGGCAATGGCGACAACACCATCACGGCGAGCCACAGCGCCGTGATCATGGGCGGCGGCGGCAACAACCGCATCACCACCTTCGACGCCACTGCCCCAGCCGATCCGGCCAACAACCTGCCCGCCATCACCGCGGCGGACCGCCAGATGCTGGTCTTCGGCGCCAACGGCTTCGCCAAGGTGGACCTGCTGCTGGCCGGCGGCATCAGGATCCACCAGGCCTACACCGTGGCGGGCGAGGAGAACGCCGGCGGCAACAACCGCATCACCGTGGGCGCCGGCAACGACATCGTCTTCGGCGGCGCCGGCACCAACATCATCGCCGCCGGGAACGGCGACAACATCATCCTCGGCCATACCGGCTTCGTGGATCTCGACCGCCTCGCCCATCCCGACACCACCGGCCGCTCGCCGGACGTGATCGGCTACGTGCTCGGCCAGGACGGCTCCGTGCTGCGCGGCACCGGCTCGACCATCGCCTCCGGCACCGGCAACAACGTCATTCTCGGCGGCACCGGCCACAACACCATCACCACCACGGGCGCCGGCAACAACATCATCTTCGGCGCGGCCGGCGCGGTGACGCGGGACGGCACCGCCGGCAAGGCGCTGCT
The DNA here is from genome assembly GCF_009829925.1 of Teichococcus coralli. Taxonomy (GTDB): domain Bacteria; phylum Pseudomonadota; class Alphaproteobacteria; order Acetobacterales; family Acetobacteraceae; genus Pseudoroseomonas; species Pseudoroseomonas coralli. The sequence goes on along the minus strand of NZ_SNVJ01000013.1, from coordinate 9,687 downwards.
CTACGCCGAGACGCTGGAGGAGAGCCTGGCGGGCAACAACACCATCACCGCCGGCATCGGCTTCCGGGGCAACAACGTCGTGTTCGGCGGCCTGGGCAACAACCGGATCGCGGTGGGCGACGGCACCAACCTGGTGCTCGGCCACCTGGGCGTGGTCAACAACGTGGTGTTCTCCGCCTTCACCGACGCCGCGCGCGCCGACGGGGCCCGCCCCGACGTGCTGGCGCGCACGGTGCCGGAGCGCGGCACGCTGGATCGCAGCCCGCTCTGGCCAACCTGGTCGCTCGACCATGCGGTCTCCGCCACCGGCGCCGTCATCACCGCCGGCCGGGGCGACAACGTCATCCTCGGCGGCGCGGGCGACAACACCATCACGGCCGGGGACGGCAACAACATCGTCTTCGGTGCCGCCGGCTCCGTGACCCGGTATGCGGCGAGCAAGCAGGTCGCCTTCGCCACCACGGTGGAGGAGAGCCTGGGCGGCGACCATGTCATCACCCTGGGCGACGGCGCCAACCTGGTCTTCGGCGGCGCCGGCTACAACCAGATCACCGTCGGCAACCGCGACAACCTCGTCTTCGGCCATCTCGGCCAGGTGAACCACTCGGTTCTGACCGACTTCAGCACCGCGCAGCGGGCCACCGGCAGCTACCCGGACCTGATCGGCCGCGTGCTGCCGGCCATCGGCAACAGCCAGCCCTACACCACGGCACCCTTCGGCGGGCTCGACCGGCCGATGGCCGAGGCGGGCTCGGTGATCCATGCCGGCGACGGCGCCAACATCATCTTCGGCGGGGCGGGCGACAACACCATCGTCGCCGGAACCGGCTCCAACACCATCTTCGGCGCCGGCGGCGCGGTGACGCGGGACACGCAGGCCCGCGCCGTGCTTTTCGCCGAGACGGTGGAGGAGGCCCAGGGCGGCAACAACACCATCTATGCCGGTGACCGCTCCACGGCGACGCAGGTCGTCTTCGGCGGCCCGGGCTTCAACACCATCCGCCTGGGCGACGGCGCCAACCTGGTGCTGGGCCATCTTGGCTACGTCGATCTCGGCGCCATGCTCTACTACGGCTCGGCGCAGCGCGCGGACGGCTCCCACCCCGACGTGGTCGGCCGCATCGTGCCGGAGCGCGGCAACATCTCGCCCATCACGCCGAACGGCAGCCTGGGGCTGGATCAGGTGCCGCTCGGCGGCGGCAGCGACATCCGGGTGGGCGGCGGCAGGAACGTCGTCATCGGCGGCGCCGGCGACAACCACATCTACACCGGCCACGGCAACAACATCGTCTTCGGCGCCGCCGGCGCGGTGACGCGCGACGCCCGCAGCCTCAGCCTGCTCCACGCCACCACCGTGGAAGAGACCCTTGGCGGCAACAATTTCCTGGAGCTGAGCCTCGGCGGCACCGGCAGCGCGGTCGCCTTCGGCGGTCCGGGCAAGAACCTCATCCTCACCGGCTACGGCAACGACATCGTCCTCGGCCATCTCGGCACCGTCGTGGCGAGCGTTCGCTCCACCGGCGCCGGGCCGCAGGATTTGGTGATCGGCGAGCGGATCACGGTGACCGGCCGCACCGTGCCCATGATCGGCAACCTCAACCCCTCCACCACCGCCCCCTATGCCGGGCTTGGCCAGTTGCTGCCCAACAGCGACGCGGTGATCAAGGCCGGCGCGGGCGACAACCTCATCATCGGCGGCGTCGGGGCGAACGCCGTCCCGGCCGACGATGGCAGCAACCCAGCCTTCGGCGCCTCCGCCACCGTCCAGCGCGACCGCGGCGGTGCCCTGCTCTCGGCACAGGTGCTGGAGGCGGCGCGGGCCGAGCGCGCCGAGCTGATCCTCGGCGGCGGCGTGAACACCGTCTTCAACACGGCGCCCGCGCCCAGCTTCGCGCCGGCGGCGCAGGCGGCGGCGGTGCCGGCCGCCGGCGTCTTCCTCGTGGCGGGCGGCGAGACGCTTTCGAGCGGCTCCAGCCTCGCCGACCTTGCCGCGGCCGCGCAGGTCCAGCGCGACCAGGCCGCGGAGGTCACCGCGGCGGAGGCACCCGCCGCCGTCCCGCGAACCATGACGGTGGGCGCCGAACCCTCCGCCACCCCGACCGGCTACGTGCTCGACGAGCTGACCGGCACCTGGGTGGCGGATGACGGGGCCGACCCGATGCTGCTCCTGCTGCTCGCCGCTGGCGCGGCGCCGGAGCTGACCGTGCAGGGGGGCTCCACCGCCGGCACAACGCGTCCGCGCCTCGCCGCCTGATCCTGGCGGGGCATGATCCCTTCAACGTCGACCAGGGCTGCAAAAGTGGCCCTCCTTCACTGGGACTAAAAATTATGTCCGACGACCGCAGCGGCCTGAAGACCACGATCTCCGGCCAGACCAAGATCAAGTGGGACGACAGCAAACTCCGCACGACCTACGCGAATGTCTGCAACGTCGCGACCACGCGTGAGGAGGTGATGGTGCTGTTCGGCACCAGCCAGGCCTGGATGGGCGCGACGGAGGAGGTGACCGTCGCCCTCACCGACCGCGTCCTGCTGAACCCGCACGCGGCGAAGCGCCTCGCGGCGATGCTGAACAAGACGATCGAGGAGTTCGAGAAGGCCTACGGCAGCCTCGGCTGAGCCCCACCGGATCTTCACCGGGCAAACCAGTCCCATGGCCGAGCCTCTCGCGAATCCCGATGCTCCTTCCCCTGCCGGTCCGGCACCCGGCCAGCCATCCTGGCGCCTCCTGCTTGGCGCCGGCGATGCGAGGCTGGCGTCGCAGGCCTGGCTCGACCTCGCCGTCACGCTAGTCGCCCAGGCGGTGCCGGATGGCGCCGCCCCGGTGCAGGGCGCCTTCGTGGCGCTGCGGCAGGACGGTGCGCGCTATGCCCGCGCCGCCAGCTTCGGGGAGGGCGCCGTCAGCTTCCTGCTGGCCAAGGCGGCGGAACGCTGCCTCCAGCTCCAGCGCAGCGTCGTGCAGAACGACGAGGCGGCCGGCGGCGCCTGCCAGCTCGCCCTGCCCATCATGGCCGGGGAGACGCTGGAAGGCGTTGTCGCCTTCGAACTGAGCCGCAGCGTGCTGCCACAGCTCGACCGCGTCACGCGGCTGGTGCAATGGGGCCTGGGCTGGTTCGGCCGGGCCGGGGCGGCCAATGCCGCGCCCGGGCAGGCGACGGAATGGCTTGGCCTGGTTGCCGCGCCCGGCGACGCGGATACGGCGTTCGAGGCCCTTTGCAGCATGCTCGCGGCACAGTGGGCGCTCACGCGGGTAAGCCTCGGTCTCGGCGGCGCCGGGAAGATGCGGCTGCGCGCCACCTCGCGCGGCCGGCTTTCCACCTTGCAGACGGATTTCGTCATCGCCCTCAAGGCGGCGATGGAGGAGGCGGTGGAGGCCGGCACGGCGCTGGCCGTGCCGCCGCAGGCAGGGCAGCTCGCGGCCATCGGCGCGCATCAGCGCCTCTGCCGCACGCATGACGTGGCCTGGGCGGTCACCCTGCCGGTGCGCCTGCCCGGCCATGCCGGCTGGGTGGCGATGACGCTGGAAGGCGACGGCGGGGCGCCGCAGCCGGAACAGATCGCCGGCTGGCAGGCGGTCGCCGCACAGGTCGCGCCCCTGCTGGCGCTGCGCCTGCGGGCCGAGCGTGGCCTGCTCGGCCATGCCGGCGCGCTGGTGCGGGAGGCCGGCACCGGCCGCGCCGCCTGGAAGCCGGTTGCCGCCCTGGTCGCCGCGGCGGCGCTGGTAGGCATCGCCCTGTTCCCCGTGCCCTTCCGGGTGAATGCGCGCGCGACGCTGGAAGGCGCCGTGAAGCGCAGTGTCGCCGCGCCCTTCGACGGCTATCTGGCCGAGGCCGCGGTGCGCCCGGGCGACCGGGTGGCCGCCGGCACCGTGCTGGCGCGCATGGACGACCGCGAGCTGCGCCTGCAGAAGCTCGACTACGAGGGGCGCATCGCGGAAAGCCGCCGCCAGGCCGACGAGGCGATCGGACGGCGCGACATGGCCGCCGCCGGCATCGCCACCGCCCGCCGCATGCAGGCGGAGGCCGAGCTGCGGCTGATCGACGCGCATCTCGCCCGCACCAGCTTCGTCGCGCCCTTCGACGGCATCGTCATCTCCGGCGATCCCAGCCAGTCCATCGGCGCGCCGCTGCGCCGGGGCGAGGTGGTCTATGAGCTTTCCCCGCTCAACGGCTACCGCGTGGCGCTGGAGGTGGAGGAGAGCGACTTCGCCGCCGTCCAGCCCGGGCAGGAGGGGCGCATGGTGCTCGCCTCCCTCCCCTATGCCTCCTGGCCGGTCCAGGTCACCGGCGTGACGCCACTCGCCACCGCCCGGGATGGCCGCAACGCCTTCCGTGTCGAGGCGCGGCTGGAGCAACCGGACGCGGCGTTGCGCCCGGGCATGCAGGGCATCGGCAAGATCGAGGCCGGCACCGCGCCGCTCGCCTGGGTCTGGGTGCGCGGCGCCGTCGCCTGGGCGCGCCTGAAGCTGTGGGCCTGGATGCCATGAGCGCCGCCACCGGCACGGGGGAAGCCACGCTGGGCCGGATGGCCCATCTGCGCCCCCGCCTGAAGCCGCATGTCGAGGCCTTCCGCCACGTTTACCGGGGCCTGCCCTGGTACGTGTTCCACGACCGCGCGGCGCACCGCTTCTATCGCGTCTCCCGCAGCGGCGCCGAGATCGTCGGCGCCATGGACGGCCGCCGCAGCCTCGGCGAGATCTGCGAGGGGCTGGACGAGGCCGGCCGCCAGCCAGTCGATCCGCAGGCCGCCGCGGGCTTCGTGATGCAGCTCGGCGCACTCGGGCTGCTGCAGCGCGACGGCACGCCGGATCCCGAGGCGATGGCCGAGCGCAAGGCGCGCGAGCGCCGCCGCCTGCTCGCCGCCCAGCTCCGCACCCCACTCTCCTTCAAGCTGCCGCTGTTCGACCCGACCCGGCTGGTGGACGCCATCCTGCCCTGGTGCGGCTGGATGTTCGGCCCGTTGGGCGTCGGGCTCTGGCTCGCCGCCGTGCTGCTGGGCGCCGTGCTCGGCGTCATGCACTGGGGCGCGCTGACTGCCGACTTCACCGACCGCATGTTCTCCGCGCAGAACCTGATGCTGGCCTGGCTGGTCTACCCGGTGGTGAAGACGATGCACGAGATGATGCACGCCATCACGCTGCGCCGCGCGGGGGTGGAGGTGCGGCAGGTCGGCCTGCTCTTCGCCGCCTTCATCCCGGTGCCCTACGTGGACGCCACCGCCTCCGCCACGCTGGAGCGCAAGTGGGACCGCATCCTGATCGACGCCGCCGGCATCCTGGTGGAGCTGTTCCTCGGCGCCGTCGCCCTGGTGCTGTGGAGCAGCTCGGAGCCCGGCCTGCTGCGGGCGATCTGCTACAACATCATCATGATCAGCGGGTTCTCGACGCTGCTGTTCAACGGCAACCCGCTGCAGCGCTACGACGGCTACTACATCCTGGCGGATCTCATCGAGATCCCCGGCCTCGGCACCCGCTCCGCCGCCTATCTGGGCTATCTCTTCCAGCGCCACCTGCTCGGCCGCGCCGAGGCGCGCGCGCCGACGGCGACGCCGGGCGAGAAGGCGTGGTTCGTGCTCTACGGCCCGCTTTCCTTCATCTACCGCTTCGGCCTGATGCTGGTGATCGCGCTGCACGTGGCGGAGCAGTACCAGGCCATCGGCATCCTGCTCGCCGCCTGGTCGGTGGCCGGCTATGCCTGGCCGATGCTGGCGGGCGCCGCCAAGGGTGTCGGCGGCCAGCAGCCGCGCGCGCGCCGCTTCCGGGCCATGGGCGGCATCGGCGCGCTGGCCGCGCTGATCCTCGCGGTGCTGTTTCTGCTGCCGGCGCCGCACCGGCTCGTGGTGGAAGGCTTCGTCACCGTGCCGGAGGAGAGCGTCGCCCGCCCCCAGGTGGGCGCGATGGTCGCCCGCCTGCTGGTGGAGGACGGCGCCACCGTGGCGGCCGGGCAGCCCGTCGCGCAGCTCGCCGATCCCGCCGTCCCGGCCAAGGTGGAGCGCATGCTCGCCCGCCAGGCCGAGCTGGAGGCCCGCTACACCCGTGAGCTGAGCAATGACCGCGTGCGCGCCGCCATCGCCGGCGAGGCGCTGGCCCAGGCCGGGCGTGAGCTGGCCGACGCGCGCCGCGACGAGGCGGCGCTGCTGCTGCGCAGCCCGGCGGCGGGGCGGCTCGTTCTCGCCACCCCGGCCGGGGACCTGCCCGGCCGCTTCCTGGTCAAGGGCGAGCAGTTCGCCCTGATTTACCGCCCCGAGGCCGCCCTGCTGCGCGCCCTGGTGCCGATGAGCGCGATCGACGCGCTGCGCCACCGGCTGCAGGCGGTCAGCCTGCGACCGGCCTACGACACCGGTGCGGAGGTCCCGGCCACGCTGCTCCGCATCGTACCGGCCGCGACCGACATCCTGCCCAGCCCGGTGCTGTCGCTCGATGGCGGCGGCCCCTTCGCCGTCACGCGCGACGGCGGCGACCAGCTCCGGATGGAGGAGCCGGCCTACGAGGTCCAGCTCCGCCCCGATCACCCTCTTCCCGTCACTTACCTGAACGGCCGGATCCATCTCCGCTTCGACCTGGGGACCGAGCCGTTGGCCTGGCAGCTCTGGCGCGAGCTGCGGCTGGTGTTCCTGAGGCATTTGCATGCGTAAGCGTCATCTTCCCGCGGTGGTCCTGGGCTGGCTGGCCGGCACCACCCTCGCGTCCGCGCAGGACGCCGCCGCGCGTCCCGAGTTCCCCTGCCAGGTCTTCTCCGCGCAGCGCGTCGAGCTGGCCAGCCCCGTCCCCGGCGTGCTGGCGGAACTGAAGGTGGAGCGCGGCGACCGCGTCACCGCCGGCCAGGTCGTCGCGCAGCTCCGCACCGAGACCGAGCAGGCGCAGCTCGCCCTGGCCGAGGTGCGCGCGGGCGCCGACGCGCAGCTCCGCCTCCGCCGTGCCCGCCTCTCCCTGGCCGACCGCACCCTGCGGCGCAACCAGGGCCTGCAGGAGGCGCGGATGATCTCGCCGCAGGACCTCGACCAGATCAGGACCGACCGCGAGGTGGCGGCGCTGGAGGTGGCGACCGCCGCGGAGAACGTCGCCATCGCGAAGGCTGAACTGGAACAGGCGCGCGCGGCGCTGGCCATCCGCACGCTGCGCAGCCCCATCAGCGGCATCATCACCGAGCGCGACCTGCAGGTGGGCGAGCAGGTGCGCGACAAGCCGGTCATGGTGATCGAGAACGTGGACAGCCTGCATGTCGAGGTGGCGCTGCCGGCCTCGCTGTTCGGCCAGGTGCGCAAGGGCGCGCGCGGGCGGTTGAGCTTTCCCGGCACCGGCCTGGCCTCGCTTGTGGCGCCGATCACCCTGATCGACAGCGTGGTGGACCCGCGCAGCGACATGTTCGGCGTGCGGTTCGACCTGGACAACCGGCAGCTCCGCATTCCCGCGGGGCTGAAGTGCCGCGCCGAAATGGAGCTGGCGCCGTGACCCTGCGCCAGATACTTCGCGCCGGCGCGGTGCTCTCCTGCATCGCCGTCCCGGCCCATGCCCAAGCGCCCTCCGGCGGCTGGCGCACCCAGCTTGCCGCGCCGCCCGCGGGCCCGGCCATGGCGCAGGCCATGACCGGCCGCGGCGAGGTGCCGGCCACCCGCAGCCCGCGCGATGCGAGGCCCGCGGTGGGCCTGGCCGAGCTGGCCGACCGCGCCAACGCGGCCCATCCGCAGGTTCTGCAGGCGGCGGCAGGCAAGGACGCCGCGGGCCACAGCCTGCGCGACGCCTATCTCGGCTTCGCGCCGCGCGCCAACATCATTTTCGACAAGGGCAAGGAGCGGCTGAACGTCATCCGTTCCGACAACTTCCTCTACCAGCTCGGCGTCAACAACTTCCGCAACCAGGGCTACACGCTGGAGGTGGTGCAGCCGATCTTCGACCCGCGGCTCTTCGCCCAGCTGCATGGCGCCTATGCCACGCTGCGCCGCGCGCGGGACGAGCTGACGGCGGCCCGCCAGCGCACCCTCTTCGACCTGATGCAGGGCTACCTCACCACCCTGGCCGCCTATGACGGCTATCAGGTGGCGCGGGCGGAGGAGGAGACGCTGGCGCGCCAGATGGCGGAGGCGCAGACGCGCCAGCGCCTCGGGCTGGTGAGCGAGGGCGACGCCGACGAGGTGGAGGCGCGGCTGCGCGCCGCCGAGGCGCAGCGCATGGCCGCCGCCGCCACGCTGAACGAGAACTTCGCCTCGCTGGAGCGGCGCGCCGGCTTCCGCGTGGGGCCGCTGGCGCCGCTCGCCGCCCGCATCCCGATGTCGCCGCCCAGCCCGGCGCGCGCCGACGACTGGGTGCGCGAGGCGCAGGCGCACAACGCCGATCTCCGCGCCATGGAGAGCGCCACCACCGAGGCGCGCGCCCAGGCGGAGACGCAGGCGGCGGCGCTGCTTCCGCGGCTGGACCTGCGGCTGACGCAGGACCGTTCCGACACCGGCGGCACCGTCTATGGCGGCGGCTCGACGATCAACGACCGCACGCTGCTCTTCCGCCTCACCGTGCCGCTCTTCAACCCGGACGGCGCGGGCTACCCGCTCTTCGCGGCGCGCGCGCGCTACCGGGCCTCGACCTACCGGCTGGAGGACCAGCGCCTTGAGGTGGAGGAGAAGGTGCGCACCGCCTTCGAGGAGGTGGTCGCCAACACGCGGCGCGACCGCAGCCTGGTGAAGGCATTGGAGGCGCAGACGCGCATCGTGAGCGGCAAGCGGGCGCGCTACGCCGCCGGCACCCTGCCGATCAAGGACGTGCTGGACAGCGAGCGGGACCTCTACCAGGCGCAGCGCAACCTGCTGGCGGCCCGGTACAACTACCTGCTCAACCTGATGATGCTGAAGCGGCTGGCCGGCGACTTCACCGAGGCCGACCTGCTCTACATCGATTCCGCGCTCGATCGTCACGCGACGCCGGTCCGCCGGCTCGTGGGGGATGGGCAGGATGGCTGATCCGAACACGCGCCTGCCGAAAGGCAGTCGCGCACTGGAACTGACGACGCGGCGCGGGGCGCCAGGGGACATGCGAGAAATGACGATGCGGGGGAGTCAGATGGGGCTTGATCGGCAGCGCGAGAAGCGGTCGCGTCCGGTGGGGCATGGGCGTCGCCTGGCACAGTGGCTGGTGCTGTTCACCGCCCTGACGCCGATCGGGCACCTCGCCGCTGCGCCGGGGCCGAGCGGCACCTATGTCGTGACCCAGGCGTCCGACGGCGGCAACACCGGCGCCGCGGGCACGCTGAGCTGGGCGATCGCGCAGGCGAACGCCAATCCGGGTTCCACCATCGCCTTCGCCTCCTCGCTGGCGAGCCAGACGGTGACGCTGTCGGCGCCGCTGCCGGTGATCAGCAGCAGCGTCACCATCGACGGCAGCGGCGCCGCCGGCCTGACGATCAGCGGCAACAACCAGAACCGCGTGTTCTTCGTCAACGGCGGCCGGGTGACGGTGGCGAACCTCACCATCGCGAACGGCAGCGCGCAGGGTGGCGCGGGCGCCTCGGGCGGCGGCGGCGGCATGGGCGCGGGCGGCGCGATCTTCGTCAATGCGGGCGCGGTCGCGGTTTCCAACGTCAGCTTCGCGAACAACACCGCGGCGGGCGGCGCCGGCGGCAACGTCACGCGCGGCCCGGGCAGCTCCGGCGGGGGCGGCGGCGGCCTCGGCGGCGCGGGCGGGCGGCCGATGGACGGGGC
>NZ_SNVJ01000012.1 GCF_009829925.1 Teichococcus coralli | reverse complement strand
GAAAACCCGATGCAATTTTCAATCAACATGCCTTCAGGAGCCAAACCCCTGTCAGGCAACCCCCAATCACCGAAAGCGAGACAAGGCGGCGTTTCACCACCAAATCCCTGCTTCGCATCAGCCAATCAGGAGCCGTTCGCCGTTTGGCCTTACCAACCGGCGGCGTGGGGCGGCTTATATGGCCGCTTCCCACACCCGTCAAACCCTTTTTTCCGGCGTTCCGCCTCCGAGACGGAACTCGCCCTCAGCTTGCGGAGGCCGGCAAGCCCCCTGCCTCTCGCCGGAAGCTATCGATGATATGCCGCTCCAATGCGCGGGCGGCCCCGCTGTCGCTGCCCTGCGCCAGCGCGATCTCGAATTCCGGCAAGGGTGGCAGTCCGTCGGAGGCATTCAGCACCCGCAGTCCTTCCGGCAAGGGTCCTGCCAGCCCCACCGTGATGGCCAGCCCCGCCAGCACAACCGCATGCGTGCCCATTTGCGACTTGGAGGTGTAGGTCACGCGCCAGGGCAGGCCCGCACCATCCAGCGCCGCCGTCGCCGCCCGGCGCCAGATGCAGCTTGGCTGCGCCAGCGAAAGGCGCAGCGGCACCTGCCGGTGCACGGAATGCGCCGCCGCGCCGACCCAGTGCAGCGGCCCCCGCCAGAGCGGCAGCCCGGCCTGCCCCCTCTCGTTGCCGGCGGAATAGAGGGTGAGGTCCAGTTCCTCACGTTCCAGCCGTTCCAGCAACTCGGTCGACGGCGCGCAGACCACCTCGATCTCCACCGCCGGGTGGCTTTCGGCGAAGCGCGCCAGGATCTCGGGCAGCCACGTCATGACGTAGTCATCGGGCGAACCGAGGCGCACCGGCCCTGCCACCTCGGCGCTTCGGAAGCTGGCGATGATCTCGTCATGCATGCTGAGCCAGGGCCGGGCACGTTCCAGCAGCCAGGCGCCATGCGACGTCACCGCCAGTCCCCGCGGACCACGCGCCAGCAGCTGGCGGCCAAGGAGTTCTTCCAGCCGCCGCATTTGCATGGAAACCGCCGACTGCGTCCGTCCGACCCTCTGCGCAGCGCGCGTGACACTGGCGCCCTCGGCAATCAGCACGAAGGAGCGCAGCAGGTCTGGATCAAGCCCGGGCGGCAGGGAAAGCATGGCTAAATATCAGCGCCATTGATGCTCACTGTCAAAACAATTCGTTTTTCTTATTTCCCTACCGAACCCATTCTGCGGCCGTTCCAGCTCGCCATTGGAAAGGCACGCCTCATGTCCGCCCTGCTCGGCTCCCCCTCCCCCGCCCGGCCTGCCAGGCTCGCGCACCAGCCCGCCCTGTTCCCGGAAGGCTGGACCGCCGTCCTGCACCACGCCTTGCGCGTGCTGGAGACCCGGCGCGAGCTCGCGTCACTGGACGAGAGGCTCCTGCGCGACATCGGGATGACGCGGGCCGAGGCGGCGCTGGAGGCACGCCGCGCTCCGTGGGACACACAGCGCCAGCGAGGCTGATCTCCCGCGGCGCCACAGGTTGTCAGGCTGCGCGCCGCAGTTCCGGCTCGGCGCGCAACAGCGCGGCGGCCCAACGCGGCCCTTCCGCCAGGAGGCGGTCCAGCTCTGCCGGGGGCAAGCCTTCCACGTGTTCGCGCGCGGTGATCGCCCTGGGATCCCAGCCGGCCATGCCCGCGGGCACCGGCAGCACCATGTCCACCATCTCAAGCGCGCCCCGCGCCGTGCGAAGCAGCCTTGCCGCGGCCTCCAGCCGTACCTCCTCGGCAAGCTGGCCTTGGGCGAGCTGCGCCAAGGCCTTCATCACCGCCTGCCGGCGCGCCGCCGGCGGAAGTCTCATCGACGTGGTCGCCATTTTGGGATCTCCGGATGCCGTCCCCGATTCATGCATGGCGGGGCGGGGTTGTCTTCCCGCGACAGGACCATGGCGGCCCGAAACAGCAAGACAGGATGGAAGCTTTTCCTTTTCGCCTGCCGCATGGGCTCCATGCGCCGCCACGGACTTGCCGGGGGCAGCCCCTGCAGCCTTCGCCCTGAAGCCAAAGCCGGTCCATGCGCCGCCTCCGGAACGCGGGACCGGCCTGCCAGTTTCGCACTTCACGAAACCGCTTCGCACAGGCATTGAACCGCCATGCCGAACGACCGCATCTCCCTCCCCAAAGACCGTATCCGCATCCTTCTGCTCGAAGGCGTGGCGGAAAGCGCCGACGCGCTGTTCGGCGCGGCCGGCTACGCCAGCATCCAGCGCGAGTCGAAGGCGCTTGAGGGCGAGGCGCTGAAGGCGGCGCTACAGGGGGTGCACCTGCTCGGCATTCGCTCGCGCACTCAGCTCACCCGGGAGGTGCTGGAGGCGGCGGACCGGCTGATCGCCGTCGGCTGCTTCTGCATCGGCACCAACCAGGTGGACCTCGGCACCGCCAAGCGGCTCGGCATCCCGGTCTTCAACGCGCCCTTCTCCAACACCCGCTCGGTGGCCGAGCTGGTGATGGGCGAGATCGTCATGCTGCTGCGCCGCATCCCCGACCGCTCCCGCGCCGCGCATGACGGCGGCTGGGACAAGTCGGCCGAGAACAGCCGCGAGGTGCGCGGCAAGACGCTCGGCATCGTCGGCTACGGCAATATCGGCAGCCAGCTCTCGGTGCTGGCCGAGGCCTTCGGCATGCGCGTCATCTATTATGATACTGTGCCCAAGCTGCCGCACGGCAACGCGGTAGCCGCCGCCAGCCTGCACGACCTGCTCGGCGCCGCCGACGTGGTCAGCCTGCACGTGCCCGAGACGACCGAAACCATCGGCCTGATCGGCGCCGCCGAGGTGGCGGCGATGCGGCGCGGCGCCATCCTCATCAACAACGCCCGCGGCCGGGTGCTCGACCTCGATGCCGTGGCCGAGGGGCTGCGCAGCGGCCACCTGCTCGGCGCCGCGGCGGACGTCTTCCCGGAGGAGCCGAAGCGCAACGGCGAGCGCTTCGTGAGCCCCCTGCAGGGCCTGCCCAACGTCATCCTGACCCCGCATATCGGCGGCAGCACCGAGGAGGCGCAGACCCGGATCGGCGAGGAGACCGCCCGCAAGTTGTCCGACTACTCCGATACCGGTGCGACGCTCGGGGCGGTGAACTTCCCCGAGGTGACGCTGCCGGCGCGGCCCAGCGGCACCCGCTTCATGCATGTCCACCGCAACGTGCCGGGCGTGCTGGCGGCGATGAACGAGGTGTTCAGCCGCTTCAGCGTGAACATCAGCGCCCAGTACCTGCAGACCGATCCCGAGATCGGCTACGTCGTGATCGACGCCGACGGCGTTCCCGACCCCGAGGCGGCGCTGGCGGCGCTGCGGCAGATCCCCGGCACCATCCGCGCCCGCCTGCTCTACGAGCGCAGCTGACCTGTGCGGCGGCCACGCAAGCGTGGCCGCAACCCTGACCTTCGCCGACCGTTTTCCCTGCATCCCCCGCATGCCGGGGAAAAGGACGGCAATCTCGCCGTCAAGGCATGAAGCGCAGGAGAAGGTCGATGGACAAGGATCGCGTCGAGGGCGTGGCCAAGCAGGCCAAGGGCGCCGTCAAGGAAGCCTTCGGCAAGGCGACGGGCGACACCAGCACCGAGATGGAAGGCAAGGCGGACAAGGCCGAAGGCAAGGTGCAGAACGCCGCCGGCGGCCTCAAGGACAAGATGCGCGACGCCAGCAAGCCCTGAGCGAACAGCGGCTCCGCCACGGCCGGGCACGGGCCCGGCCGTCAACCCGCGTGTCCGGGTGGGGCCGCCTTGCCGCGGCGCCTTCCCGCGAACTGCCTGAAGGCACTCCGCATGAGCACCGACTTCGCTGCCAACACCCCTGGCCGCAGCGCCTCCGCCGCATCGTTGGCCGTGGCCCCACGCCTGCTCAGCCGCGTTTCCTGGGGCGCCGTCTTCGCCGGCGCCGTGATCGCGGTGGTGGTCGGCGCCGGGCTGAACATCCTGGGCGCTGGCCTGGGCGCCAACCTGGTGGACGCCACCGCGCGCGACACCCCGAGCGCCAGCAGCTTCGGCATCGGCGCGGGCATCTGGATGCTCGTCTCGCACCTGATCGGCCTCGCCTTCGGCGCCTATGCCGCCGCCCGCCTCTCCGGCACCGCTGATCGCACGGATGGCATGCTGCACGGCCTGGCGATGTGGGCCACCGCGGTCCTTGTTGCCGGCTTCCTGGTGGGCAGCGCGGCTGGCAGCGTTGTCAGCACCGCCGCTTCGGGCATCACCGGCATGATCGGCAGCACCGCCCAGGGCCTCGGCAACCTCGCCGGCGCCGCGGCAGGCGAGGCGGCCGACCGCACCGATACAGGCACCATCCAGTCCCTGACGCAGTCGGCGGTCGACCGTGCGCGCGACGCGCTGACCGCCAGCAACGCCGACCCGGCGGCGATGACCAGCGACCAGCGCAAGGCCGAGATCGGTCGGCTGATCGGGCGGCGCATCACCGACGGCAACCTTTCCCAGCAGGACCAGGATCGCCTGGCGGCGCTGGTGGCGGCCGAGAGCGGGATGAGCCCGGATGAGGCGCGGGCGCGCATCGGCCAGGTGGAGCAGCAGGCGCAGCAGGCCGTGCAGCAGGCCGAGCAGCAGGCGCGCGAGGCGGCCGACGCCGCCGCGACCGCCGCCGCCACCGCCGCCTACTGGATCTTCGCCCTGCTGGTGCTGGGCGCCATCGCCGCCGTGCTGGGTGCCCGCGCCGGCACGCGCCGCGCCCTGGCGCCCGACTACGTCGCCCGCTGAGCCTGCCGCCAAAGGCAGCCTTCAACCCAAGCGAAAGGAGTGACAGCCATGAACAGTGATCGCATCGAAGGTTCCATGGAGGATTTCGCGGGCCGTGCCCAGGAGGGCATGGGCGACCTGACGGGCGACCGCGAGCAGAAGGCGCGCGGCGTGGTGCGGCAGATCGCCGGCCGCGCGCAGCACGCCTATGGCGACGCCCGCGACTATGCCCAGCACGCCTATGACGACGCGCGCCACTACGCGCAGGATGCCGGCGAACGGGTGGGCCGCGTGGTCGAGCACCAGCCGCTTACCTCGCTGCTGGTGGTCGGCATCCTCGGCTACATCCTCGGCCTGCTGACGCCCCGGCGCTGAGGCCTCGCAGCCGGCGCCGCGCCTTCGGGCCGGCGCCGGCTGGCGGCCCGAAGGCCTTCTCCGCCCTCAGGCCTTCTCCGCCCTCAGGCCTTCTCCGCCCGCAGGACCTCGCCCGCCGCCTCCAGCCGCTGCAGCCCGGCTTCGTCCAGTTGCGGATAGGCGGGCTTCAGCGCTTCCAGCGCCTCCAGCATCGCTTCCACCACCAGCAGCCGGGTCAGCCACTTGCGGTCGGCCGGCAGCACGTACCATGGCGCATGGGGCGTGGCCGTGCCCCGGATGGCCGCCTCGTAGGCTTCCTGGTAGGCGTCCCAGTGGTTGCGCTCGGCGATGTCGGAAGGATCGAGCTTCCAGTTCTTCGAAGGCGTCTCGATGCGGGCCAGCAGGCGCTTCCGCTGCTCCTTGCGGCTGACATGCAGGAAGAACTTCAGCACCACGTAGCCCTGGCGGCGAAGGTAGCGCTCGAAGGCGCAGATATCCTCCATGCGGTGCGCCCAGAAGTTCTCCGTCACCACTTCGGCCGGCAGCCGCTGGCGGTCCAGCACCTGCGGATGCACCCGCGCGACCAGCACCTCCTCGTACCAGGAGCGGTTGTGGATGCCGATCTGCCCCCGCGCCGGCAGCCGCAGGATGTGCCGGCGCAGGAAGTCCTGATCCAGTTCCTCGGGCCCCGGCGCCTTGAAGGAATGCACCGCGCAGCCCTGCGGGTTCACCCCGGAGAAGACATGCTTGATGGCGCCGTCCTTGCCGGCGGTGTCCATCGCCTGAAAGATCGCCAGCACCGCATGGCGGTCCTGCGCCGCCAGCCGGTCCTGCAGCTCGGCCAGTTGCAGCACCCCTTCGCGCAGCAGGGCCGGCGCATCCGCCTTGGAAAGGCCGTCGCCGCTGCCGCGGGTGGAGAAATCCGCCAGCCGGAAGCCCGCGCCATCCTCGACACGGCAGGCGGCGGCACGGACGCGGGCGATCTCGCGGGACATCGGCGCTTCTCCCAGAAGGTTCTCAAGGCGCGGGGGAGTCGGCGCCCCCGGCCGGCGCCCCCGGCAACACGACGATCACCACGCTGCGCGACTCCCGGTTGGCGGTGCGGTTGCTGAAGCCGGGATTGCGGGCCTCCGCACGGATGCGGTCACGCGCGATGCCGTATTCCACCGACAGCATTTCCGCCACCTCGCGGGCGCGGCGGGCGGCGAGCTGGGTCCTGGTGGTCTGCCCGCCCTCCCGCACCGCATGGCCGAGCACGCAGATGTTGCGCTCCGGCGCCTCCTTGGCCAGCGCCGCCGCCGCCGCCACGGGGGTGCGGGCCGCCTCGCCCGGGCGGGCGCTGCGGGCGGCGAAGGAAATCTCGAAAACGTCGTCCTCCAGCCGCTCGGCGCCCACGCAGTTGAACTCGCGCGGCTGCGCCCCTGCCGGCGGGGCAAGCCCGAGCAGCAGCAGACCGGCAAGCGCCGCCGGCAGCAGGGCATGGGTCATGTCGGGGCCAGCACCCCGGCGCCGGCCAGGCGCCGCAGCAGGGCCTCGGCATCCACCGCCGGATGCGCGGAGCGCAGCTCGGCGGCCGTGCCGTCCGGCCGCGCCAGCAGCCAGTTGGCCGCCTCCGCCTCGGCCGGGGCCAGCGAAACCGCGCCGGCGGGCGCCTTCAGCACCCATTCGGCGCCGCGGCGCACCGCCTTGCTGCCGGGCGCCACCACGCGGAAGGCCTCGCCGCCCTCTTCCGCCGCACCCCCGGGGGCGGTTGGCGCCGCCAGGCCGCGCGCGGCGAGCAGGTCGTTGCCGCCACGCTGGAAGCGGTAGTCCGCCACGAACTTCGCCAGCACATCCATCACCTTGGGGTCCCGCGTCAGTTCCGAAAGGCGCTGGCCGAGCTGGGCCGCGCGGCTGGTCAACGCGAAGCGGGCAGCGGCGGTTCCATCCTGGCGCGGAAGCGGCTTGCGGAACTCCACCTCATAGAGCACCCGTTCCAGCAGGATGTTCATCAGGTCCATCCCCAGTGGCGAATGCACGCCATAGGCGATATGGACGGAGGCCGGCGCCTCGGCCAGGGCGTCGTGGTACCAGCCGCGCGGCAGGTAGAGCAGGTCGCCCGCCTTCACCGTCACCTTGCCGCGCAGCTTGCCGCGGGCGCGGTCGTGATGCTCCTGCGGGAAGCGGAAGACGGGATGGGCGATCGGCCACTCGGCGCGGCCTTCCCAGATGTTCCAGGTCTTCTCGCCCTCGACCTGCACGGCCCAGACGTCATGCGTGTCGAAATGGCTGCCGAAGGCCTTGTGGCTCTGCCAGGAGATGTAGACGTTCGCCTGCGCCTTGCCGAGCCCGGCACTCTCCAGCGCACCGGAGACGGCGGCGAGGCCGGGGGTGAGGCTGTCCACGTCGTTCATCACGATGGAGGCGCCACGGGCGACCCATTGCGCCACCTTGGCGGCCTCGGGCTGCTGCACGGCAGCGCCGTCGCGCCCGGTGGCGCGGCCGCAATACTGCTCGGGCGGCACCGGCGTGCCGTCCAGCACCAGCTTCAGGGATTGGCTGGACCAGATATGCGTCTGGTCCAGCAGGCGGTTGATCTGGCGCCAGGAAAGCACCGAGGCGAACTTCGCCGCGCCGCCCTGCACATGCAGCGGCTGCTTGTCGTGGTACTCGGCGAAGAACTGCTCGGGCGTGACGGGCGCGAGGAGGTCGGCGAGGGTCAGGTTCATGGCGCCGCACGATAGCGCCGGAGCGGCAGCTTGGACACTCCGCCGGCGCACCATGCGGCCGCCGAAACTTTACGCAAGATGCCCTCGGTCAAGGCACAATGCGGCTTGATCCGGACCAGTCGCGACCCGATCCTCTGGCGCAGGATTCAAGAGAGGAGACCGGCATGCCGGATGGCCAAAAGGGCGCGGGCGGCGCCCGGGCGGAACTGCTGCGCGCGACGGCGGAGGCCTTGCGGCGGCAGGCGCCCGGCCTGCCCCCGGCTGCTGCCGGGCTGCTGCACGCCATGGCCGAGGCGTTGCCCACCGCCGAGCTGGCCGCCGAGCCGCCGGAGCGCCTCGCCGCCGCCGCCGCCAGCCTCTTCGCCCTGGCCAGCCAGCGCCGCCCCGGCACCGCCAAGGTACGGCTGCAGCCGCCCGGTCCCGGGCGCGGCGCCGTCGCGGTGGCGGAGATCGTCAGCGACGACATGCCCTTCCTGGTGGACAGCGTGCTGGCCGCCCTCGCCCTGTCCGGCCGCACCGTGCGCCGGCTGCTGCACCCGGTGATGCGCGTGACGCGCGATGCCGAGGGCCGGCTGCTGGACTTCAGCCCCGCCGGCGCGGCCGAGAGCATGATGCATGTCGAGATCGCCCCGGCCACCACCCGCCTGCTCGGCGGCGGCGCCCACGAGGCCGGCTGGGAGGCCACCGAGGCGGCGGTGGAGCGTGCGCTGGCCGAGTTGCGCCTCGCCGTGACGGACTTTCCCGCCATTCTCGGCCGCCTGCACGCCGCCGAGGCCGAGATCGGCTCCGATGCCGGCGGCGCGCAGTCCTTCCTGCGCTGGATGGAGGAGAACTTCGTCTTTCTCGGCCACCGGCTGATCCGCTTCGACGGCACGGGGATGGCGACGGGCGCGGAGGAGCACCTCGGACTGCTGCGCGACGAGTCGCTGCCGGTCTTCGACGCGCTGCGCGACCTCGGCGCCATCCCGCCCGGCATGCTCGCCTCGCTGCGCGGCGGCGGCCCGGTCGCGGTGGCCAAGGCCAACATGCGCGCCCGGGTGCACCGGCCGCAGCATGCCGACGTGGTGGCCACCCGCATCTTCGGCCCCGACGGGCAGGTGACGGGGCTGCGGCTCTTCCTCGGCCTCTTCGCCGCCTCGGCCTACAACCGCAACCCACGCTCGATCCCCTGGCTGGCCGACAAGGTGGCGCGCATCCTCGACATGGCCGGCGTCAACCCGGACAGCCATGACGGCCGGGCGATGCGCAACATCCTCGACACCTGGCCGCGCGACGAGCTGTTCCAGGCCGACGAGGCCGCCATCCTGGACGGCGCGCGGCGCGCGCTCGACCTCTCGATCCGCCCGCGCCCGGCGCTCTACCTCCGGCGCGACCCCTTCGAGCGCTTCGTCTCCGCCATCGCCTGGCTGCCGCGCGACACCTTCGACACCCAGCTGCGCGAGCGGGTCGGCGCCATGCTGGCGCGAGCCTTCAACGGCCGGCTCTCGGCCTTCCACATCGCGCTCGGCGACACGCCGCTGGCGCGCATCCACTACATCATCGGCACCGTGCCCGGCGCGGTCGGGCAGGTGGAGGACGCGGCGCTGGAGGCGGCGGTGGCGCAGGCCGCGCGCTCCTTCACCGACCGGCTGGGCGAGGCGCTGACCGCCGAGCTGGGCGAGGCGCGCGCCGCCACCGCCCTGGCACGCTGGGCCGACGCCTTTCCCGACGCCTATGCCGACCACGTCGCCGCCACCACCGCGGTCGCCGACCTGCACCTGGCGGAGACGGCGCTGGAGGCCGGCCGCCCCGCCGCGCGCATCGAGCGCGTGCCGGGCGCCGAGGCGCGGGCGCTCTGCCTGCGGCTGGTGCATCCCGGCGGGCCGCTGCCGCTGGCCGACGTGCTGCCGCTGTTCGAGAGCCTCGACCTGCGCGCCATCGAGGAGCAGCCCTTCCACCTGCGCGTCGGCGGCGCCACCGAGGCGGTGCTGCACGTCTTCACCCTCGATTCCGGCACGCCCCTCGAGGAGAACCGCTTCCCCGCCCTGCTGGAGGCGCTGGCCGCGCTGCAGGACGGCCGCGCCGAGGTGGACGGCTTCAACCGGCTGGTGCCGCGCGCCGGCCTCGCCTGGCGCGAGGCCTGGCTGCTGCGCGCCCTGTTCCGCTGGCTGAAGCAGGTCGGCTTCGCCTTCGCGCAAGGCTCCGTGGAGGCGGCGCTGATCGCCTATCCCCGCGCGGCGCGCCTGCTGGTGGACCTGTTCAACACCCGCTTCGACCCCGCCCGCGCCGGCCAGGCCGCGCTCGACGAGCCACGCTTCGACGCCGAATGGGCGGCGCTGATGGAGACGGTGGAGGAT
This sequence comes from Teichococcus coralli, assembly GCF_009829925.1. Classification (GTDB taxonomy): domain Bacteria; phylum Pseudomonadota; class Alphaproteobacteria; order Acetobacterales; family Acetobacteraceae; genus Pseudoroseomonas; species Pseudoroseomonas coralli. The sequence continues at coordinate 144,457 of NZ_SNVJ01000012.1, read as the reverse complement.
GCCGATGCCGACCGCATCCTGGCCCGCCTGCGCACCGCGATGGACGCCCTGCTGCGCACCAACTTCTTCCAGCAGAAGCCCTATCTCGCGCTGAAGTTCGACAGCGCGGCGGCCGGCGAGATGCCCCTCCCCCGCCCCTGGCGCGAGATCTTCGTCCATGCCCCGCATATGGAGGGCTGCCACCTGCGCGCCGGGCCGGTGGCGCGCGGCGGCATCCGCTGGTCCGACCGGCGCGAGGACTTCCGCACCGAGATCCTGGGCCTGATGAAGGCGCAGCGGCTGAAGAACGTCGTCATCGTGCCGACCGGCGCCAAGGGCGGCTTCGTGCTGAAGGGCCACGTGCCCCCGGCGAGCGACCGCGAGGCCTTCATGGCCACCGGCATCGCCGCCTACAAGACGCTGATCCGCGGCATGCTGGACATCACCGACAACCTGCAGGGCGAGGTGGTGCTGCCGCCGCCGCAGGTGGTCCGCCGCGACGGGGACGACCCCTACATCGTCGCCGCCGCCGACAAGGGCACCGCCACCTTCAGCGACATCGCCAATGGCCTGGCCAAGGAATACGGCTTCTGGTTGAACGACGCCTTCGCCTCGGGCGGCAGCCAGGGCTACGACCACAAGGCCATGGGCATCACCGCCAAGGGCGCCTGGGTGATGATCGCCCGGCACTTCGCCGAGATGGGCCGCGACATCCAGGCCGAGCCCTTCACCATGGTGGGCGTCGGCGACATGTCGGGCGACGTCTTCGGCAACGGCTTGCTGGTCTCCCGGCAGACGCGGCTGCTGGCGGCCTTCGACCACCGCCACATCTTCATCGACCCCGACCCGGACGCGGCGCGCGCCTATGACGAGCGGGCGCGGCTCTTCGCCCTGCCCCGCTCCTCCTGGGCCGACTACGACGTGCGGCTGGTGAGCGAGGGCGGCGGGGTCTATCCGCGCAACGCCCGCTTCATCCCGCTCTCGCCGCAGGCCCGCGCCCTGCTCGGCATCGAGGCCGAGAAGCCCGACCCGAGCACGGTGATGCAGGCCATCCTGCGCGCCGACGTGGACCTGCTCTATTTCGGCGGCATCGGCACCTACATCAAAGCCTCCACCGAATCCCAGGCCGATGCGGGCGACCGCGCCAACGACGCCATCCGCGTCGATGGCCGCGCGGTGCGCGCCCGCGTCATCGGCGAGGGCGCCAACCTCGCCGTCACCCAGGCCGGACGGATCGAGGCGGCGCGCTTCGGCGCCGAGGGGCGTGGCGTGCGGCTGAACACCGACGCGCTGGACAACTCGGCCGGCGTCTCCACCTCCGACCACGAGGTGAACCTCAAGATCCTGCTGGCCGACGCCATGGCCGAAGGCGCGCTGACCGAGCGCCAGCGCGACGACCTGCTGCGCGCCATGACCGAGGAGGTCGCCGCCCTGGTGCTGCGCGACAACGACCAGCAGTCCCTCGCCGTCACGCTGGAGGCCGAGGCCGGAGCCGAGGCGCTGCCGGCCCAGGCGGCGCTGATGGTGCGGCTGGAGCATGCCGGCCTGCTGGACCGCGCCGTGGCCGGCCTGCCCGACGGCGAAGCCATGGCCGAGCGCATCGCCACCGGCCTTGCCCTCACCCGGCCGGAGCTGGCCGCCCTGCTGCCCTTCGCCAAGCTCTGGCTGAACGAGGCGATCGAGCACAGCGGCCTGCCCGACGATCCGGCGCTGATGCCGCTGCTCGACGCCTATTTCCCGGCGCCCATCCGGCGGGACTTCGCGCCCTTCATCGCCCGGCACCGCCTGCGGCGCGAGCTGCTGGCCACCATCCTGGCCAACGAGATCGCCAACCGGCTCGGCCCGGCAGGCCTCGCCCGCCTCGCGGCCGATGCCGAGCCGGCCGAGGCGGCGCGCGCCGCCATCCTGGCCGAGCGGCTGCTTGACCTCGGCGCGGCGGCCGACGCCGCCGACACGGCCCCCGCCCCGGCGCCGGTGCGGCATGCGGCGCTGCTGGCCATCCGGCACCTGCTGGGCGCCACGGCGCGGGAACTGCTGAGCATGCCGGAGTCGCGCCAGGGCCTCGACCAGGCTCTGGCCGCATTGCAGCCCGGCATCGGGGCGCTGGTGGCAAGCGAGACCGAGGCGGCGCACCCCGTCGCCGAAGGGCTGCCGGAGAAGGTCGCCCGGCTGATGGCGGCGGCGCCGGCGCTGGAGGCCGCGCCGGCCATTGTGCGCCTGGCCAGCCGGGCCGAGGTGGAGCCCCGGCGCGCGGCGGAAGCCTGGCGACGGGCCGGCGAGCGGTTCCACCTGCTGGCGCTGCGCCAGGCCACGACGCAGGCACCGGGCAGCGGCCCCTTCGTCACGCGCGCCAAGGCGGCCCTTCTGGACGACCTCGCCGACCTGCAGGCGCGCCTCGCCACCGCCTGCCTGCGCGGCGCCCTGCCCGAGGCGGAAGGCGCCATCCGCGTGGCGCAGGAGGCGGCGGCCCGGCCCGACCTGGCCGGCGTGACGGTGGCCGTGCGGGAGATCGCGCGCGTCGCCTGAGGGCAAGCTCNGGCCCGACCTGGCCGGCGTGACGGTGGCCGTGCGGGAGATCGCGCGCGTCGCCTGAGGGCAAGCTCCCGGGGGAGAATGAATTCTCCCCCGGACCCTCTCTTCTTTTTCCTGTCAGTTTGGTCGCGCTTCCGGCATGCGCCCGCGCCGGGACGGAACCTGAACACGGACAGAAAAAAGAAGAGGGCTCGGGGGAATTCCTTCCCCCGAACTTTCTTTTGCCGCCTCGCCAGCCCCCGCCTGGCCGGGCACTCTGCCACCCCATGAAGCATCGCCTGCCGCGCAAGGCTTTGGCCTGGGCGCTCTACGACTGGGCCAACAGCGCCTTTCCGACGGTTGTCTCCACCTTCGTCATCGCCGCCTATTTCACCCAGGGCATCGCCGCCAGCCCGGCCGAGGGCCAGGCGCTCTGGGGCTGGATGCAGACGCTGGCCGGCATCGCCATCGCGCTGCTCTCGCCGGTGCTGGGCGCGGTGGCCGATGCGGGCGGGCGCCGGCGCACCATGCTGCTGCTCTGCACCGTGCTGACCGCCATCGCCACGGCGCTGATCTGGTTCGCCCGGCCGGAACCGGCCTATGCCGCCTGGGCGCTGGCCTGCGTCGGCCTCGCCACGGTGGGCTTCGAACTGGGCACGGTGTTCTACAACTCCATGCTGCCGCAGGTGGCGCCGCCCGAGCGGCTCGGCCGCATCTCCGGCCTGGCCTGGGGGCTGGGCTATGCCGGCGGCCTCGCCTGCCTGCTGCTCTGCCTGCTGGTGCTGGTGCGGCCCGATCCCTCGCCCTTCGGGTTGGACCGCGCCAGCGCCGAGCACGTGCGCGCCACGGCGCCGCTGGTCGCCGCCTGGATGCTGGCCTTCGGCTGGCCGGTGCTGATCGCCCTGCCCGATCCGCCGCCGCCGCGCCCGGCCTGGAGCATCGCCGTCCGCAAGGGCCTTGCCGAGATCGGCGGCGTGCTGCGGGGCCTGCCGCGCAACCCGACCCTCGCCCGCTTCCTGCTGGCGCGGCTGTTCTACACGGACGGGCTGAACACCCTCTTCGCCTTCGGCGCCATCTACGCCGCCGGCACCTTCGGCATGGGCTTCGAGGAGATCCTGGTCTTCGGCATCGCGCTCAACGTCACCGCGGGGCTGGGCGCCGCCGGCTTCGGCCTGGCGGAGGACCGCCTGGGCGCGCGGCCCACCATCCTTGTCGCCCTCTTCGCCCTGCTGCTGCTCGGCGGCGCGCTGGTGCTGACCGACAGCCGCCCGGTGTTCTGGGGGCTGGCGCTGGCGCTCGGCCTGTTCCTCGGCCCGGCGCAATCCGCCTCCCGCAGCTACATGGCGCACCTGGCGCCGCCGGGGGAGGTTTCGGCCTATTTCGGCCTCTTCGCCCTTTCGGGACGGGTGACCGGCTTCCTGGGGCCGGCCGCGCTGGCCGCCGTCACGAGCCTGACCAACAATCAGCGCGCCGGCATGGCGACGGTGCTGGCCTTCCTGGCCATCGGCGCCGGCATCCTGCTGACCGTCCGCGAAAGGCATCCCGCATGAGCCGCGTTGTCTTCATCACCCATCCCGAGGTGGCCCTTGACCCCGCCGTGCCGGTGCCGGACTGGACCCTGTCGGAGAAAGGCTTCGCCCGCATGCGGCGGCTGCTGGAACGCCCCTGGATCAGCGGCATCCGGCACATCGCCAGCAGCGCCGAGCGCAAGGCGCGCGATGCGGCCGGGATCCTGGCCGGCCATCTCGGCCTGCCCGTGCGGGTGATCGAGGATCTCGGGGAGAACGACCGCAGCGCCACAGGCTATCTGCCCAAGGCGGAGTTCGAGGCCACGGCCGATGCCTTCTTCGCCTGCCCTGAACGCAGCATCCGTGGCTGGGAACGCGCGGTGGATGCCCAGGCGCGCATTGTCCGCGCCGTGGAGGCAGCGCTCGCCGGAACGGAGGGTGACACCGCCATCCTGGCGCATGGCGGCGTGGGCGCGCTGTTGCTCTGCCACCTCGGCGGCCAGCCGATCAGCCGCGCGGCCGACCAGCCCGGGGAAGGCGGCGGCAACCTGTTCGCCTTCGGGCGGGAAGACCGGCGGCTGATCAGCGGGTGGCAGCGGATGGAGGAAGCAAGGCTGGGGGAATGAGTTCCCCCCCCTCCCCCGGGCCCGCTTCTTTTTCCTCGCCTTTGCCGCGCCGATGGAAAGCAGCCTCGGGGGCGTTGCCCGACGCCGTGCCTCGGACCCCGAGGCTTCCTCGCCTTTTTGCCGGATTTCAGCTCCCGCCAGTGGCGACATCATTCCGGCCAGCCTCGCGGAGGCCCTCGCCGGGACAGTTCCGGCACGGGCGCGTGCCGGCGGCACTGCAAGACTGACGGAAAGGAAAGAAGAGGGGGCTGCGGGGGAGAATTCGTCCTTCCCTGGTTCCGACTTCGAGCGACTTCGAGAACAGACCCTCCTTCCCCCGAATCCCTTCACTTTTCGACCGGGCTGCCCTCGACCGTCTCGCTGCCGGCGCGCCAGCGATGCGTGGAGGCGCCGAAGGCCACCAGCTTGCCGGCGGCGTCGAACACCTCGGTGCGGGCAAAGAAGATGTTGCGCCCGCGCGAGACCAGCTTGCCCTCCGCCACGATCCGCCCGCCCGTCACCTGGCCGGTGAAACGGCAGTCGAGGTCGATCGTCACGGCCTTGCGGGTGTTGCCGGGCACGCTGCACCACAGGCCGGCGAAGGCGGCCGCCTGGTCGATCAGCGACAGGATGACGCCGCCATGCACGATGTCGCTGCGGTTCAGGTGCTGCGGGCCGGTGTCGCAGGCCACGCGGGAGTAGCCATCCCGCCACTCGACCAGCCGGATGCCGAGCAGGTCGTGGTAGGGGGGCGCAGGAAAGGCCAAGTCGGAGGCCAGGTCGGAGGCCGGGTCGGAGGCCGGGTCGGAGGCCGGGTCTTGCTCGCTCATGCACAACTCCCTGCCGGGCAGCGGCGGCGGGGTCAAGATGCCAGCCGGGCGGCCAGCGCGGGCGCAAGGCCGGTTGTGGGCGTCCGGCCGGGGCCGGGCGGAACCGGCAGGGGCTCGGCGGCACCGCGCAGCAGGCAATCCAGGCTGTCCAGTACGGGAACGGGCACACGTGGCGCAAGCTGCGGCGCCAGCCCGGCGAGCCCCGCGCCCCCGAGCACAACCACCCCCGCCCCCTCGGCCGCCGCGGTCCGCGCGGCCGCGGCCAGCAACGCCAGCGCGCGCTCCGGCTCGCGGGCGATCATGTCGCCCGTCGGCGCCACGGCGCGGACCAGCACCTGCTCCGCCGCGTGGCCGCGCGAGCGGGCGAACTCCTCCAGCATCGGCACCCAGGGGGCACCGCCGGTGAGCAGGGCGACGCGCGGCGCCATGCGCAGCGCGATGCGCAGGCTGGCATCGGCCATGCCCGCCACCGGAAGGCCCGCCAGTTCGCGCGCGGCGTCCAGGGCCGGGTCGCCGAAGCAGGCGATGGCGATGGCGTCCACCGCGCCGGCATGCGCGGCGACCTGTTCCAGCACCGCATGGCCGGCAATGGCGGCGGCGGTGCGGCTGGCGATGTAGCGCGCGCCGAAGCGGGCGGTCGCCGACCGGAGCGCAACATGCGCGAGCCCCAGCCGCGGCAGCGCCTCCCGCGCCAGGCGCAGCATGCGCTCGGTCATGGCGGCGTCGGTGTTGCCGTTCAGCAGCAGGATGCGCATGGCATGCTCCGGAAAGGATTTCGCCCGAGGTCCCGCCTTCGCCTCGTGCCTCGCGGCGCCCGGCCGCAGCCGGCGCCACATTGGCAGCAGGAGGATGGGGATTGGGGGAACTCATTCCCCGCGAGCCGCGTTCGGCGCGAGCCGCTCACTTGCTGAACCGCCATGGCGCCGTGCTTTCCTCGTGAGGATCGAGGTTGAGCCGATGCTCCAGTGGCGGAAAGGCTCGGCTGCGGCAATCGGCGCGGTCGCAAAGCCGGCAAGAGAGGCCGATGCCGATGCGCGCCTGCTGATGGTCCAGCCCGTCGCCATAGGCGACCTCGGCGGCGCGGGCGATGTCGCAGCCCATGGCGATGACATGCACGGGCGGCGGCTCGCCCCAGCGCATCGCCGGCCCGGCGACGGTGCGGGCGAAGCAGAGGAAGGTGGCGCCATCCGGCAGTTCCGCGACCTGCACGCGCATGCTGCCGGGCGTGGCGAAGGCGGTGTGCGGAATCCAGCGCGGGCAGGAGCCGCCGAAGCGCGCGAAGGGAAAGCCCGCGGCGGAGAAGCGCTTGTCCACATTCCCTGCCGGATCGGCGCGCAGGAAGAAGAAGGGCACGCCGCGCGCGCCCTCGCGCTGCAAGGTGGAAAGCCGGTGCGCCACCTGCTCGAAGCTGACGCCGAAGCGCGCCGCCAGCAGATCGAGGTCGTGCCGCAAGGCGCGGGCCGCGGCGAGAAAGGCGTCATAGGGCATCAGCAGCGCGGCGGCGGCGTAGTTGAGCAGGCCAAGCCGGATCAGCGAGGCCGCCTCGGCGCTGCTCGGCACGGGCTGGAGCAGCGCCTCCGCGGCCTCGCGCGCTTCCAGCAGCATGAGCTGGAAGGCCATCTGGAAGCCGCGGCTCTCGCGCGGGAGGCTTTCCGAAAGCTCCAGCAGCCGGCTGGATGGATCAAAGCGCCGCAAGCTTCCTTCCAGCGGACCGACGCGCACGCGGACGTGGTGGCGGTGCCGCAGACGCTCGGCGATGGCATGGTTCAGCTCGGCGGGCGCGACGGCGAGCTCGGCCCCGATGGTGTCGGCCACCTGCTCCAGGGACGGAAAGACGTTGGCGCGGTCCTGGAAGAAGTCGCGCGCCTCCTCGGTCGGCAGGAGAATGCGCCGGCCGCTCGGCAGGGCGATGCCGCTGGCATCCTCGCGCGCGACGCGCAGCGCGCGGTAGAGCGCCAGCACGGCGCGCGCGGCGTTGGGGGCGCTGCCGGCCAGCGCCTGGATCTCCTCGTCCGGCGTGGCCTCCAGGCCGAGCAGCGGATCGGCCAGCACCTCCCGCAGGCTGTTCTCGAGCTGGTGCTCCTGCGCGCCGGAGAGGACGGCGAGGTCAACCTGAAGGATGTGGCCGAGCTTGATCAAAAGGGCGGCGGTGACGCCGCGCTGGTCGTGCTCGATCAGGTTCAGGTAGCTGGCGGAGATGCCGAGCCGCGCGGCCAGCGCCTGCTGCGTCAGCCTCTGATCCTGGCGCAGGCGGCGAATGGTGCGGCCGATCAGGGGGCGGGCCATTCTTTACAGCCTTTACAATTTTACGCCCTTCACCGTGAAGAACGCCACCATGTTGCAGCCAGGATCGCAGCATGAAGGCTGAACTTCGCACCGGCAATGTGAATTATTGACGCACGGCCGGATGGCCTCCACGACTTCCAGGAGACAAGCATGCGTCCCTCTCCCCGCCCCTGCTTCGCACCGGATGGCAGTTCCTCCGCCGGCGCGCCCGGGGACCGCTTCGCCGGCATCCGCCGCGACTACACGCCGGCCGATGTCGAGCGGCTGGCCGGGTCCTTCCGGATCCGGCACAGCCTGGCCGAGATGGGTGCGCGCCGGCTGTGGCAGCTCCTGCACAGCGAGCCCTATGTGAACACGCTTGGCGCGCTGACCGGCAACCAGGCGCTGCAGCAGGTGAAGGCCGGGCTGAAGGCGATCTATCTCTCCGGCTGGCAGGTGGCGGCGGACGCCAACTCCGCCGGCGAGATGTACCCGGACCAGTCGCTCTACCCCGTGGATTCCGTGCCCAAGGTGGTGCGGCGCATCAACGCCGCGCTGCGCCGCGCCGACCAGATCGCGCACATGGAAGGCAAGGGCGACGACACCGCCTGGATGGCGCCCATCATCGCCGATGCCGAGGCCGGCTTCGGCGGCGCGCTGAACGCCTACGAGCTGATGCGGGCGATGATCGAGGCCGGCGCCGCCGGCGTGCATTTCGAGGACCAGCTCGCCAGCGAGAAGAAGTGCGGCCATCTCGGCGGCAAGGTGCTGGTGCCGATCAGCCAGCACATCCGCACGCTGAACGCCGCCCGCCTCGCCGCGGACGTGGAGGGCGTGCCGACCGTCCTGCTCTGCCGCACCGACGCCGAGAGCGCGCAGCTGCTCACCGCCGATGTTGACGAGCGCGACCGCCCCTTCATCAGCGGAGAGCGCACGGCGGAAGGCTTCTTCCGCATCAAGCCCGGTGTCGGCAAGGACTACGCGATCGCGCGCGGCCTGGCCTATGCGCCCTATGCCGACCTGTTGTGGTGGGAGACCTCGGATCCCGACCTGGATGACGCCCGCGCCTTCGCCGAGGCCATCCATCGCGAGTTCCCGGGCAAGCTGCTGGCCTATAACTGCTCGCCGAGCTTCAACTGGAAGCGCAAGATGGGCGAGGAGGCTGCCGCGCGGTTCCAGCGCGAGATCGGCGCGATGGGCTACAAGTTCCAGTTCATCACGCTGGCCGGCTTCCACAGCCTCAACCACAGCATGTTCCAGCTCGCGCGCGGCTACCGGGAGCGCGGCATGGCCGCCTATTCCGAGCTGCAGCAGGCCGAGTTCGCCGCCGAGGCCGAGGGCTACACCGCCACGCGCCATCAGCGCGAGGTCGGTGTCGGCTACTTCGACGCCGTCGCCAATGCGGCCTCGGGCGGCACCTCCAGCACCACCGCCATGGCGCACAGCACCGAGACGGCGCAGTTCCACAGTGGCAAGCCCGCCCCCGCCGCCCCGGCGATGGCGAAGTGATCAGCACAAGGTAAGGAGCCCCCAGCATGACCGACGAACACGGTTTCGACGATGGCCTGGTGCATGGCCATTCCTGGGCCACCGAGCCGGCCATCGCGCCGGCGCAGCACGGGCGGAAGGGCCCGCCGGACGCCGAGGCCATCCCGACGCCGAGCACCGCCTTCCATGACGACCACATGCAGGGCTGAACCGGCCGGCTGACGGAGCAGGAAAGGCCGGGGACCTCGCCTCCCCCGGCCTTTTCCTGCGCGCGCCCCCCCTTGGCCCGCCGTCCCGCCCCTGCGACCTTGCCGTTCGGAGCTTGGGACGGCCTGGAGTCGGATGTTCACCGCCTATGCGCAGCTGGGGGCCGCCATGGCCCTTGTCGGGATCAATGTGGCGGTGGCGAAGTTGCTGGCGGTGGCGCTGCCGATCGCCATGATTGCCGGGTTGCGCTGCCTGCTGGCCTGTCTGGTGCTCTGGCCCCTGGCCCGCATGATCGAGGGCCGGGTGCACCCATCCGCCCAGGTGCTGCGCAACCTGGCGGGGCAGGCGGTGCTCGGCACCCTTCTCTACAATGCCGCGCTGCTTTCCGGCCTGCGCCACACCACGGCACTGGAGGCCGGCCTGGTGCTCGCCACCTTGCCGGCGGTGATCGCGCTCGGCTCAGCGGTCTGGCTGCGCGAGCGGCTGCCGCGGCGGCAATGGGCGGCGGCGGCGCTGGCGGTCTTCGGCATGGCGGCGATCACCCTGGCGCGGCTGGCGGGCGGCGAGCAGGCTGAGGGCAGCCTGCTCGGCAATGCGCTGGTCTTTCTCGCCGTCTGTGGCGAGGCCTCCTACGTGCTGCTGGCCAAGCGGATCGCAGGCCGCGTGCCTGTGATCACCGCCAGTTTCTGGATGCAGGCCTTCAGCACCGTCTTCCTGCTGCCGTTCTGGCTGCCGTTTCTGGGCGCCGCCGGAGCGCTCGCCGCGCCCGAACTCGCCGGGTTGCTGGTGTTTCACAGCCTCACCGCCTCGGTGCTCTGCCTGCTGCTCTGGTATGCCGGGCTGAAACGCGCTCCCGCGGGCGTGGCCGGCGTGTTCACCGCGCTGCTGCCGGCCGCCGCCGCGGTGGTGGCGGTCGCCCTGCTCGGGGAGGCCTTCCGGCCGATGCACGCGGTGGGCTTCGCGCTGATGCTCGCCAGCATCGGGCTCGCCACCTGGCCGGGAAAGAAGCGCCTGGGGGAATGAATTCCCCCCAGACCCCCTTCTTTCTTCTTCGAGTTTCTTCGCCAGCGGCCCACGCGTCCTTCAACTGAGAGAAAAAAGAAGGGGGGTTGGGGGGAATTCATTCCCCCGCCCTTTTGCAACCCCTAGGATTGCGCGTCATGCAAAGCTGGGTTTCCACCTCCGGCGCCGCGCTGCTGCGCGATGATGCGGCCGACTGGGCCGCACGGCTGGCTGCCGCGCAGTCGCGGCAGCTGCGGGAGGTGCAGCCGACGCAGCTCGCCTCCTGGCAGGCGCTGATCCATCTCCTGCAGCCGGCGCTGCGCCAGGCGGGCGCTTCCCGCTGGACCGTGCTGCTGGAATACGACCTGCTCCGGCTGGAGAAGCGGATCGATGCCATCCTGCTGACGGACCGCGCCATCCTCGTCATCGAATTCAAGCACAACGCCGCCACCTGGCTGCCGCAGGACGCGGCGCAGGTGGAGGATTACGCGCTGGACGTCTACGACTTTCACGCCGGCAGCCGGGAACACCCCGTGGTGCCCATCCTTGTGGCCAGCGATGCGCCGGCGCGCCCTGCGTCGCTGCCGCTGCTTTGGCATGGCGTGACGCCCGTGCTCCAGAGCAACGCCGCCGGCCTCGCCAGCTTGCTTCAAGACCTCCAGGCCGCCATCCCCGCGCCCGCCCGGCCGCTCGACGCGGCCGTCTGGACGAGCGCGCCCTATCGGCCGGTACCGACCATCGTCGAGGCGGCGCAACGGCTGTTCGACCGGCACGGGGTGGAGGACATCGCCGCCGCCCGCGCCGATGCCGCCAATCTGGGCCGCACCACCGCCGCCATCCGCCGCGCCATCGCCGAGGCGCGCCAGAAGCGGCGCCGCCTGGTGGTCTTCGTCACCGGCATTCCCGGCGCGGGCAAGACGCTGTGCGGGCTGAACCTCGTCTTCGGCGCGGCAGCGGAGGCCGGGGCAGCCTTTCTGACCGGCAACGCGCCGCTCGTCGCCGTGCTGCGCGGCGCGCTCGAGCGGGATGCCGCGGCGCGCCAGGGCCGCGGCAGCCGCCAGCCGCGCCGCGAGGCCCGAACCCTGCTGCAGAACGTGCACCGCTTCCTGGAACACCATATCCGCGCCGCCGACCAGGTGCCGCACGAGCACGTTGTGGTCTTCGACGAGGCGCAGCGCGCCTGGGACGCCGCGCAGGCCGGGCGCGACACCCGGCGCCGCCGCTCCATCCTGTCGGATTCCGAGCCCGCACACATGCTGGAGATCATGGGACGCGCCGCGGACTGGTCGGTGATCGTCGCGCTGATCGGCAACGGCCAGGAGATCAACACCGGCGAGGCGGGCCTGGCCGAATGGGGCCGGGTGATCGCCAGCAGCGGCGGGCGCTGGCAGGCGGTTGCGGCCCCCTGCGTCCTGGGCGCGGCCGAACCGGCACAGCGGCTGGTGGAAGCTCAGCCGAGCTGGCTGGCGCTCGATCCCGAGCTCGACCTGACGGTTCCGATCCGCTCGGTGCACCACGACCATGCGGCGCTCTGGGTGGACGCCGTGCTGAACGACCAGCCCGAGAAAGCCGCCGCCATCGCCGGCCGAGGCGACCTGCCGTTCCGCCTGACGCGCGACCTCGCCGCCTTGCGCGCCGCCTTGCGCCACCGGGCGCGCGGGCTGCGCCGCGCGGGGCTGGTCTGCTCCGCCAAGGCGAAGCGGCTGCGGGCCGAAGGGCTGGGCGCGCAGCTGCACGGCGCCGACGACGAGGTGGTGAACTGGTTCCTCCGCCGCTGGCCCGACATCCGCGCCTCCGACGCACTGGAGGTCTGCGCCACCGAGTATGCCTGCCAGGGGCTGGAACTGGATCTGGTCGGCCTCGCCTGGGGCGGCGACTTCGTCCGCCGGGGCGGGTGCTGGCAGGCGCGGCGCTTCGCCGGGAACCGCTGGACCACGGTCGGGCAGGACGAGACGCGCCGCCATATCCGCAACACCTATCGCGTGCTGCTGACCCGCGCGCGCTATGAAACGCTCATCTTCGTTCCCGCCGGCAGCACCGGGGATGCCACCCGGCCCATCGCGGAGGCGGACGCCATCGCGCGCTATCTCCTGGCCTGCGGACTGCCGCCGCTGGAGGCGATGCCGGACGCCGCCCCGTTTCCGCCGCCGCTTCTCGCCGGGCACGACCTCGCGCCGGCATGACCGCGCGGCGCATTGCGCCCTCCCGCGAAGCGGCCCACCGTAGGCATGGCGCCGGCGGCAGTGCCGCGGGAGCAGGGAGAAACATTCATGCAACAGAAAGCGATCTATCCGGACCTGGATGGGCGCAGCGTGTTCATCACCGGCGGCGGCAGCGGCATCGGTGCCGCCCTGACCCGCGCCTTCGCCCGCCAGGGCAGCAAGGTCGCCTTCGTCGACATCGCTGATGCGGACAGCGAGGCGCTGGTCCGCTCCATCCGGGAGGAAGGCGTCAGGCACGCGCCGCTGTTCCTGCATTGCGACCTGCGCGACATCGCCGCCCTGCGCGAATCGGTGGCCCGGGCGCAGCAGGCGCATGGCGACATCACCGTGCTGCTCAACAACGCCGCGCATGACGAGCGCCACGCCGTCGAGTCGGTGACGCCCGAATATTTCGACGACCGCATCGCCGTGAACCAGCGCCACGTCTTCTTCGCTTCCCAGGCCGTGCTGCCGCAGATGCAGCGTGCCGGCGGCGGCGCGATCGTCAATTTCGGCTCGGTGAGCTGGAAGCTGCGGCAGGGGGGCATGCCCGCCTACACCATGGCCAAGGCCTCCATGCAGGGCCTGACACGTGGCCTCGCGCGCGACTACGGCAAGCAGAACATCCGGGTGAACACGCTTGTGCCGGGCTGGGTGATGACCGAGCGCCAGCTCAAGCTCTGGGTGACGCCCGAGGCGGAGCGCGAGATCGACGCCGGCCAGGCGCTCGCCGGCCGCGTGCGGCCCGAGAACATCGCCGACATGGCGCTGTTCCTGGCGTCCGACGCGGCTTCCATGTGCTCGGCCCAGGAGTTCGTGGTGGATGGCGGCTGGACCTGATCCGGGCCCCGATCACAGCTTCGTGCAGGGGCGGGCACCGCCTGCCCCGTCGTGCCACGGCTCTGCTAGCCTCCCCGCCAACAGCCGGACTTTGGCTGAGGATCCGTCAGAGATCCACAAGGAAGCGACAGGAGAGATCATGAACCGGCGTTCATTGCTGGCCGCTCCCGCGGCGCTCGCACTCGCCACGCTGCCGCGCGGACTCGCCGCGCAGGAAAAGCCCACATTGGCCTTTGTGGTCAACGTTTCCGCCGACTTCTGGACCATTGCGCGGCGCGGCATCGAGAAGGCGAACCGCGAGCACCCCGATTACAACATGGAAATGATCGTGCCGGGCCAGGCCAGCGCCGCCGAGCAGCGCCGCATCGTGGACGCGCTGCTGGCCCGCAAGGTGGCCGGCATCGCCATCTCCGCCATCAATCCCGGCAACTCGACGGACATGCTGAACCGCGCCGCCGAGCAGTGCGTGCTGTTCACCACCGACAGCGACGCGCCGAAGAGCAACCGCGTGGTCTATATCGGCACCGACAACGTCGCCGCCGGGCGCGAGGCCGGCAAGCAGATGATGCGGGCGCTGCCCAACGGCGGCAAGGCGATGCTGTTCGTCGGCACCATGGACGCCGACAACGCGCGCGAGCGCGTTCAGGGCATCCGCGAGGCGCTGCAGGGCAGCAAGATCGAGATCGTCGACATCCGCACCGACGAATCGGACATCGCGCGCGCCAAGCGCAACGTTGAGGACACGCTGGCCCGCTACAGCGACATCAACCTGCTCACCGGGCTCTGGGCCTACAACACGCCGCAGATCTACCAGGCCGTGAAGGCGGCGGGCGCGGAGAGCAAGGTGAAGATCGTGGGCTTCGACGAGGACGCGCTGACCCTGCGCGGCATCGCCGACGGCACCATTCTCTCCACCGTGGTGCAGCAGCCCTACGAGTTCGGCTACCAGAGCATGGTCGGCATGATCAAGGTGCTGAAGGGCGACCGCGGCTTCATCCCCGAGAGCAAGCAGATCATCATCCCGACGCGGATCATCGACAGCTCCAACGTGAAGGAGTTCCAGGGGCACATGCGCGAGCTGCTGCGCGGCGCGTAGGGCAAGATGCAGCCGCTGCTGGAACTGACCGGGATCGGCAAGACCTATCCCGGCGTCCGCGCGCTGGACGGGGTCAGCCTGCACCTGGACCGTGGCGAGGTCCTCGGGCTGATCGGCGAGAACGGCGCCGGCAAGTCCACGCTGATGAAGATCCTGGGCGGCGTCGTGCCGCCCAGCGAGGGGCGGATCCGCATCGGCGGGATGGAATACCCGCACCTCGGCGTGGCGACGGCGACCCGCGCCGGCCTCGCTTTCGTCCACCAGGAGCTGAACCTCTTCGACAACCTCGACGTCGCCGCCAATATCCTGTTCGGGCGGGAGCCGCTGCGCGGCGGCCCGCTGCGCCTGCTGGACCGCCGCGCGGCGCATGAGCGGGTGCGGCCGATCCTGGCGCGGCTGGGCGCCGACTTCTCGCCCGACACGCCGGTGGCCGAGCTGTCCATCGCGCAGCGCCAGCTGGTCGAGATCGCCCGCGCCCTGGCGGCCGAGGCGCGCATCATCATCCTGGACGAGCCGACCTCCTCCCTCACCCTCTCCGAGACGGCACGGCTGCTGACCCTCGTGAAGGAGCTGCGCGCCGCCGGGGTCGGCCTCATCTACATCACCCACCGCCTGGGCGAGATCGTGGACTGCGCCGACCGCGTGGTCTGCCTGCGCGACGGCAGGCTGGTCGGCGCGCTGCGGCGGGAGGAGATCGAGCACGCGGCGATGATCCGCCTCATGATCGGGCGCGAGCTGCGCGCGCTCTACACGCCGCCGGCGCAGCCGCCCGGCGAGGGCGGGCTGGAGGCCGCAGGCCTCGTCACCGGCGCCTTTCCCGGGCGGGCGCTCGACCTGCACATCCGGCCCGGCGAGATCCTCGGCATGGCCGGGCTGGTGGGCGCCGGGCGTACCTCGCTGGCGCGCACCCTGTTCGGCATCGACCCGCCGCTGGCCGGCACGATCCGGCTGGACGGCCGCCCCCTCGCCATCCGCAGCCCGAAGGACGCGGTGGCCGCCGGCATCTACCTCGTGCCGGAGGACCGCAAGCGCGCCGGGCTGGTGCTGGAGATGCCGATCGTCGAGAACGTCACCCTCGCCAGCGCGCCGAACTATGCGCGGATGGGTCTGATGCACCGCGCCGCCGAATGGAAGGCGAGCGAGACGCAGCGCGCCGGGCTGCGCATCAAGGCGCCCTCCAGCGCGACGCGCGCCAACACCCTTTCCGGTGGCAACCAGCAGAAGGTGGTGCTCGGCAAGTGGCTGAGCATGGCGCCGCGGGTGATCCTGTTCGATGAGCCGACGCGCGGCATCGACGTCGGCGCCAAGGGCGAGATCTACGGGCTGATGCGCGCGCTGGCCGACCGCGGCGTCGCCATCCTGATGATCTCCAGCGACATGGAGGAGGTGCTCGGCGTGAGCGACCGGATCGTGGTGATGCATGAGGGCCGCATCAGCGGCGGGCTGGAGCGCGCCGGCTTCAGCGAGCAGGCCGTGCTGCGCCTGGCCATCGGCCATGGCGAGCCGGCGCGGGCGGAGGCGGCGCAGGCATGAGCAAGAAGGAGCTCGGCCTCGCCGTGCTGCTGATCGTCATCGGCGGCTTCACGGCGATCCTCAACCCGCTCTTCCTGTCCAGCGTGAACCTGCTGAACATGGCCAACCTGATCGGGCTGTTCGGGGTGTTCAGCATCGGCCAGGGCCTCATCATCATCACCGGGGGCATCGACCTCTCGGTGGGCTCGATGTTCGCGCTGCTCGGCGTGATCCTGGTGGACCTGCTGGTGAACTACGAGCTGCCCTGGCCGCTCGCCGTGCTGATCATCATCGGCGCCGGCACCACGCTTGGCCTGCTGCACGGGCTGCTGGTCACGCGGCTGCGGCTGCAGCCCTTCGTCGTCACGCTCTGCGGCCTGCTGATCTACCGCGGCATCGCCCGCTACTACACGGCCGATTCCACCATGGGCTTCGGCTATGCCGGGGATATCGACACCATCACCTGGCTGGCCTCCGGCCGCAGCTTCGGCATCCCCAACCCCTTCCTGTTCCTGGTGGTGGTGGCGGCCGTCATGGGGGTGGTGCTGCACCGGACGGTGTTCGGCCGCTACCTCTACGCCGTCGGCCGCAACGACGAGGCGGCGCGCCATTCCGGCATCAACGCCGACGCGGTGATCACCGGCGCCTACCTGCTGGGCGGCGGGCTGGCCGGCCTCGCCACCGTGCTGCTGGTCTTCTACACCAGCTCGGTCTCGCCCTCATCCTTCGGCAACTTCTACGAGCTTTACGCCATCGCGGCGGCGGTGCTGGGCGGCTGCTCCCTGCGCGGCGGCGAGGGCAGCATCCTCGGCATCGTGCTGGGCACCGTGCTGCTGCAGATCCTGCAGAACCTGGTGAACATCCTGGGCATTCCCTCCTCGCTGAACTTCGCGGTGATGGGCGGCGTGATCCTGCTGGGCGTGATCGCCGACCAGCAGCTCGGCCGGCGCAAGCAGAAGGCGCAGCTCCAGCGCAGCCAGGCGCTGGCAGCGGCCGAATAGGGCCGGGAGGAGGGCCTTTTTCCCTCCTTGTCCCCTTCTCCCGGCGTGCGGCGGGGTTCCAGGGGCGGCGCTCCTGGCTTGCTTCCACCGCGAGTCGCGCGGCCTGGTGCCGCGTCCGCCGCCAGGATCGTTGATCGTTGGCGTATTCCTTCTGCGCCAAGGCTTTGCCGTGCTAGGTTGAGGCCATTGCTCAGCAACAGATGACTGAGGCCCATGCCGCGCGCCCTTGCCGACCGCCATAACCCGTCTTCGCCTGCTTCCGCCGAGGGCCGCCTTGCCGCCAGCACGCGCCGCTTTGCCTCTCCCGCGCTGAGGGCCGCCCTGGCGCGGCGCCTTGCCGAGCTGACGGGCCTGCTGCTCGGCCTTGGCGGGCTGGGTCTGCTGGTCGCCCTGGCCAGCTACAACCCCGCCGATCCCTCGCTTTCCACCGCCACGGATCAGGCGCCCACCAACCTGGCGGGTCCGTCCGGCGCCATCACCGCCGACCTGCTGCTGCAGAGCTTCGGCTGGGCCGGCCTGCTGCCGGTCGCGGTGATGCTGGCCTGGGCCTGGCGCCTGGCGACGCACAAGGGGCTGGCGCCTTTCGCGGCACGGATCGCCGCCGTGCTGGCCGCGGTGCCGATGCTGGCCGCCGCCCTCGCCCTGGCGCCGCTGCCATCCGGTCAGCCCGCCCTGCCTGGCCCGGGCGGCGCCGCCGGCGCCTTGCTGGCGGAGCACATCGATGGAATCGCCGGCGCCGCGCTGGGGCCTTTCGGAAACATCGTCGGGCAGGTGGCCGTGCTGGCACTGGCCGGCTCGCTTTCCTTCGCCGCGCTCGGCATCCCGCTGCTCGCCTGGCGGCAGGCCGGGCGGGCGGCGGGCCACGCGGCGCGCGGCAGCGCCGGGCTGACCGCGCGGCTGATGCGCCGCAGCCTCGCCAGCGCCCCGCCGCCTCCGCAGTACGCCCGCTGGGAAGCGGAGGAGGCGGATGATGAGGAGACCGGGCCGAGCCTCGGCACCCGCCTCGCCGCTCCCTTCCGTGCGGTGGGCGGCGCCGTAGGCGGCGCCATGGGCGGCCTGTTCGCCCGCCGGGCGGAGGCACCCTCGCCGCAGCTTGCCGCCATGCTCCGAGCGGCCGACGCCGCCGCCGCCGAGGCGCCGCCGCCGCGTGGCCGCCAGGCGCCGCTGGTGCCGCCGCCCGGCCACGATGTCACGCCCCGCCGCTCCATTCCCGCAGCGGCGCCCGCTCCTGCGGCGGCCGAGACGGATGAGGGCGAGGACGAGGAGAATTTCGTCCCGGAGATGCCGGCGCCGCGCGCGGCGCCGCCCGCGGCCACGCCGCGCGTGATGGAGCGGCTGATGCCCCGCCGCGCCAGGCCGGAGCCCGAGCCGCAGCCGCACGGCCCCTTCAAGCTGCCGCCGCTCGACCTGCTGGCGCCCCCGCCCGCGCGCCGCGCCACCGGCCCCTCGGAGGAGCAGCTGCAGGGCAACGCCCGCCAGCTCGAATCCGTGCTGGAGGACTATGGCGTGCGCGGCCGCATCGTGGAGGTCCGCCCCGGCCCGGTGGTCACGCTCTACGAGCTGGAGCCGGCGCCCGGCACCAAGTCGGCCCGCGTCATCGGCCTGGCCGACGACATCGCCCGCAGCATGAGCGTCATGGCGGTGCGCATCGCCACCGTCCCCGGCCGCAACGTGATCGGCATCGAGCTGCCGAACGCCAAGCGCGAGATGGTCTATTTCAGCGAGATGCTGATCGCCGAGGACTGGGCGCGCCAGACCGGCAAGCTGCCGCTGGCGCTGGGCAAGGACATCGGCGGCGCGCCGGTGATCGCCGACCTCGCCCGCATGCCGCATCTGCTGATCGCCGGCACCACCGGCTCGGGCAAGTCGGTCGGCATCAACACCATGATCCTGTCGCTGCTCTACCGGTTCAGCCCGGACGAGTGCCGCTTCATCATGATCGACCCGAAGATGCTGGAGCTCTCGGTCTATGACCGCATCCCGCACCTCCTGGCCCCGGTCGTGACGGAGCCGCCCAAGGCGATCGGCGCGCTGAAATGGACGGTGCGCGAGATGGAGCGGCGCTACCGCGCCATGTCGCAGCTCGGCGTCCGCAACATCGGCGGCTACAACGAGAAGGTGCAGGCCGCCCAGGCGCGCGGCGAGGTGCTGAGCCGCCGCGTGCAGACCGGCTTCGACCCGGACACCGGCAAGCCGGTCTTCGAGGAGCAGCCGCTGGCCCTCGCCCCGCTGCCGCTGATCGTCGTGGTCATCGACGAGATGGCCGACCTGATGATCGTCGCCGGCAAGGAGATCGAGGCCGCCGTGCAGCGCCTGGCGCAGATGGCGCGCGCCGCCGGCATCCACGTCATCATGGCGACGCAGCGCCCCTCGGTGGACGTCATCACCGGCACCATCAAGGCCAACTTCCCGACCCGCATCTCCTTCCAGGTGACCTCCAAGATCGACAGCCGCACCATCCTCGGCGAGATGGGCGCCGAGCAGCTGCTGGGCCAGGGCGACATGCTGCACATGGCCGGCGGCGGGCGCGTCAGCCGCGTGCACGGCCCCTTTGTCTCGGATGCCGAGGTGGAGCGGGTGGTGGAGTGGCTGCGCGAGCAGGGCGAGCCCGCCTATATCGAGGAGGTCACCGAAAGCGATGAGGAAGAGGGCGATTCCGGCCTTTCCGGCATCGCCGGCGCCTCGGACGGCGAGAAGGGCCTGTTCGACCAGGCGGTGGCGCTGGTGACGCGGGAGGGCAAGGCCTCCACCTCCTTCATCCAGCGGCACCTCTCGATCGGCTACAACCGCGCCGCCAAGCTGATCGAGCAGATGGAGAAAGAAGGCGTCGTCGGGCCGGCCAATCATGTCGGCAAGCGCGAGGTGCTGGCCCGGCGCAGCGACGAGGACTGAGCCGCATCCCGCCCCGGAAGGCGCTGCCGCCCGGGGCTCGCCCGGGCGGCAGCGCCCCGCGGTCAGGCCGGCGCGCTGGCGGGCTGCTGCCGTGAGCCGGGAAAGCTGACCGACACCACCGTTCCCTGCCCCCTCGGCCCGGCTTCGACAGAGGCCGTCCCCTTGGCCTGCCGGGCGAGCAGTTCCACCAGCCGCAGCCCGAGCGAGCCCTCCCGGCGCTGCGCCGGCAGGCCGACCCCGTCATCCTCCACCCGCAGCATCATCCGGCCCTCGCCCTGCGCGGCGAGGCGCACCAGGATGTGGCCATGCCGGCCGTCGGGAAAGGCGTGCTTGAAGGCGTTGGTCAGCGCCTCGCCGACGATCAGCCCCAGCGGCACCGTGGTATCGGGGCCCCAGACCGCCTCCTCATCCGCCTCGACCTCCACCCGCACCTGGTTCGGGCCCGCGGCATGGCTTTCCTCCACCTCGCGGCAGAGCCGGCGCAGATAGTCGGCGGCCTGGATGCTGCGCGGGTTCTCGCTCTCATAGGTCAGCAGCGCATGCACTGCGCTGATGCGCCGCAGCCGCGCCATGGCGGTTTCCAGCGCTTTCCGGGTCGCCTCGTCGCGGGACTGGCGCGCCTGGATGGCCAGCAGGCCGATGGCGAGCTGCAGGGCGTTCTTGGTGCGGTGGTTCACCTCGCGCACCAGGAAGTCCCGGAAGCGGAGATCCTCCTCCCCCTGCGCCAGCGCGTCGCGCAGCACCGCCTCGGTGCGTTGCCGGCGCTCGGTTTCCTCCTTCAGCCTCGCATTGGCCTCGCGCAGCCGCCGCATGCGCGCTTCGGCACGCCGCTCCGCGACCTCCTTGCCTTCGCGCAGCCGGCGCTCCTGCGCGACGCGCTCCGTGATGTCCAGAAAGGTCAGGAGGTGCTCCGCCCTGCCCTCCCCTGGCGGGGCGAGAAAGACGACGCACCAGATCGCGTGTCCGTCGGCGGCCTGAATCGGCAGGGTCTCGGCGTGCCGGCGCCGCGCCGCCAGCGCCGACCGGAAGCGCTCCACCGCCGCAGGCTCCGCATCCGCGCCGAGCAGCGAGAGGCAGCTCCGGCCGAGAACAGCCGCCGCGGCATAGCCGCCCATCTCCAGAAAGGCGGGACTGGCGGCGAGCACCGGATGCTCCTCGGCCTGCGCGCCGGCCCGCAGCATCGGCAGGCCTGCCGCGCACGGGCCGTCGGCAACCGCACTTCCAGGCCCGAGGCCTTTCTTTTGCTTCCCCATCTGGCTGCGCTTCCACTCCGGCACCAGGGCGAGATTGGGTGTTCGCGGCGCCGCGCAATCCGGCTGCACCAAGGCCCGGCGCAGAATGGCGCAAGATCGCCGGAGGGCGGGGAAAAACCTCTACCCGGCGCCGGCGCCCACCAGCCTGCGCGGCGGCATCGCCGGGGGCGCGGGCGCTTCCTCGGGCGTGCGGCACAGGCCCTTGCGGCGCAGCCAGGCCGCGAAGGCAGGGCTGCTGGAAAGGACGCAGAAGGGAACCGCGGCCAGCAATGGCAGCAGGAACGGCGCGCCCCAGGCCCAGGCGGAGCCGCCGGCGGCCAGCAGCCCCGCCAGCCCGAGCAGGCCCAGCAGACTATGCGGCCAGAGCAGCCGCGCCGCGTCCTGCCAGGAAATGCCGCGCGCCACCCGGTTCTGCGGCAGCCAGCCGGCGCCACCGCCGAAGGGCAGGCGCAGCAGGAACAGCGCCTTGTCGGCCAGCGTCACCGGATCGAGCAGCATGGTGAACAGGATCTCCGCCCCGGCACCGCGCAGCACGGCGAGGCGGCCGCCATAGGGCGCCGCCCGTCCGGCGCAGAGCAGCAGTTCGGCATAGCCCAGCAGCTTCGGCGCGTAGAGCGCCGCCCAGCCTGCCAGCATCAGGCCCAGCAGCGGCCCGGCGGGCGTGGTGGCGCCGCCGCCGCTGGCGGCGTTCAGCACCGCCGCCCCGAGCAGCAGCAACCAGAACGGCGCGGCCAGGAAGAGCAGGATGGCCTGCAGCAATTGCATCCGGCCCATCGCGGTCAGGCCGGGCAGGCGCAGCAGCGCGAGGTACTGCATGTTGCCGGCGCCCCAGCGCCGATCGCGCGCCAGGAAATCCGGCAAGGTGGGTGGACTGCCCTCCAGGCTGCCTGCCTCCACCGGCAGGCAGCGCACCTTCCAGCCGGCGGCATGCAGGCGCACCGCCTCGATCTGGTCATGGCTCAGGATCGGGCTGCCGTCCGGCAGGGCTTCCAGCCGCGCATGGGCGCGGAAAGGCGCGATGCGCAGAATGGCGTTGTGGCCCCAGTATGGCCCCTGGTCGAGCTGCCACCAGGCCTGCCCGGTGGCCCAGATCCGCATGCCGGCCCGCATGCCGAACTGGAAGAGCCGCGGGAAGGCAGCCTCCGCCGGGCGGCCGACGATGAGCTGCTGCACGATGGCCAGGCCTGGGTCGGCCTCCATCAGGGCCACCAGCCGCAGCACGGCTCCAGCCGACATCTCGGAATCCGCGTCGAGGCTGATGAACAGCGCATGGTCCCCGGCATGGTGATCCAGGAAGTCCATCACGTTGCCCGCCTTGAACCCGGTGTTGCGGCGGCGGCGGCGATAGCGGACGGGAATCACGCGCCGTTCCCGCGCGGCGGCGAAGGCGGCCACGGCCCGCTCCTCCTCCGCGGCCAGCAGGGCATCCTGCGTGTCGGACAGCAGCCAGAGGGTGAAGCGGTGCCCCGCCCCGGCTGCCTCCAGCCCGTCGAGCAGCGGCACCAGGGAGGGCAGCACCACGCCCATGTCCTCGTTGCGGAGGCAAAGCGCCAGTGCCGTCCGCAGCCGCGGCGGGCCGGGCGGCAGATGCGCCAGTTGCGGCAGCACGGCCAGAGCGGGTTCCCCCTGGCGCAGCCGCAGGGCGAAACCGAGCAGCGCATTGCCGGCGCAGAGGCAGATCCAGGGCAGGAGACCCAGCCAGGCGAGCAGCGTCACCATTTCCCACACGGTCCAGCCGCCGGGCGCGAGCGCATGCCAGAGCAGGCTGCTCAACCCTGCACCGGCCAGCAGGCAAGGCAGCGGAAACACCACGCGGCGCAGGCGCGGCCGTTCGGCGGCAAGACGGGCGTCCAAAGTGGTCACCTGAACAAGGAAGCCGAGAATCGTGGCGAGATTTGGCTGGTCGGCAGCATGGAAGGAAGACCGGGGGAATGAACCCCCCTGGCCCCCTTCCTTTCCTTCAAGTTCCCAGGCGGGCAAGTTCCCAGGCGGGCAAGTTCCCAGGCGGGCCGGAAGCGCTGCGCCAAGGCCGGGAGAGAGGAGAGAGAGCTGGGGGAGGTCTTCCCCCGGCCTTCTCAGAGCTGCGGCGCCTGCACGCCGAGCGAGGCGGCGGACTGCACGATGCCCGTCCAGGTGTCGGGCTGCAGCGGAATGCCCTTGGCGAGGCGATCGGCCCGATATCGTGCCTCCGGATCGCCGGGCAGCAGCACCGGCTCGCCCGGCACGGCCGGCCGGCTGCTCGCCACCCACGCCACATACTCCTGCCCCATGCGCTGGAACTCCGCCTCGGTGCCGAAATGCGCCGGCGAGAGGTAGATGGAGAGGAGGCCGTTGCTGATGCGGGTGCGCCCCTCCACCGGGCCGGAGCAGCCCCCGGCGGTGAAGGCGCCCGCCAGCAGCTCGCACATCAGCGCCAGGCCGGAGCCCTTGTGGTCGCCGAAGGCGCGGATGGCGCCCGAGCCGCCGCCCGGCAGGCGCGGCCCCACCGGCTCGTAATGACCGTAGAGCGTGTGCGGATCGCCGGAGAGGCGCCCGTCCGGCTCGATCAGCGCATCCGGCGGCAAGGGCTTGCCGCCGTTGGAGGCGACCAGCACCTTGCCCTCCGCGACGCAGGAGGTGGCGAAGTCCAGCACCACTGGCCGCCCCTCCAGCGGGACGCCGATGGCGAAGGGCGCGGTGGAGAAGCGCCGCTCCACGCCGCCGAAGGGCGCCACCAGCGTCGAGCCGGCGACGTTCACCAGGTGGATGGAGATCAGCCCGGCCGCCATGGCCTGCTCGGCATAGTGGCCGATGCGGCCGACATGGCCCGCGTTGCGCAGCGCGATGACGGCGGCGCCGTGCTGCCGCGCCCGCTCGATGCCGAGGGCGGTGGCCCGCTTCGCCGCGCTCTGGCCGAAGCCATACTGCGCATCGAGCAGGGCGAAGGCGCCGCCATCGGTGACGATCTCCGGCTGCTTGCCGGCATAGACATAGCCGGCGCGCATCCAGTCGATGTAGCGCGGAACACGCACCACGCCATGGCTGTCATGGCCGGCAAGGTTGGCCCCGACCAGATGGCTGGCGATGTCGGTGGATTCCGCCGTGTCGCAGCCGGCGGCGGCGAACATGTCGTGCACCAGGCGCTCCAGCGCCTGGGCGCCGATCAGCACGGAGGATGGGGTATCCATGGGCGTTCCCGCTTGTGGTTCTTGGGCCGGCCAGCATGGCGCAGCCGGCGGCCCTGACAACCCATCCCGCCGGGAAAAGCTACGGCATCGCCGCCACCTGCTGCGCGAGCGGCGCCTGGAAGCGGTTCCAGGTGGGCGTGACGACGATCTCGTTGATGCAGACGCGGTCCGGCAGGCCGGCGACGAACATCACCGCCTGGGCGATGTCTTCCGGCTGCAGCATCCGTGCCCGCTCCTCGGCTGGCGGCGGCTCGGGCCGCAGGTCCAGGATCGGCGTCGCCACCTCGCCCGGGCAGATGCAGGTGGAGCGGATGTTGTGGATGCCGTTCTCGGCGTTCAACGAGGCCGAGAGGGCGACGAAGCCGCTCTTGGCCGCGATGTAGCCGGGCCCGGAGACGGCGGAGGTGCCCTTCCCCGCCACCGAGGCGATCTGCACGATCAGTCCGCCGCCGCGCGCCTTCATGCCCTTCAGCACCGCCAGGCTGGTGAGGAAGGGGGCGGTGAGGTTGGCGTTCACCAGCAGCTCGGCATCCTCCGCCGCGAGCTGGTGCCAGTGCCGGCGCGGCACGTTGCTGCCGGCGTTGTTCACCAGCAGGTCGAGCCCGCCGAGCCCCTCCTCCGCGGCGCGGGCGGCACGCTCCACGGCGACCGAGTCGGTCAGGTCGGCGGGCAGGATGAGCGGCTCGGCGCCGTCGGGCAGCATCGCGGCGGTTTCCCGCAGCGGCGCCTCCCGCCGGCCGCTGAGCGCCAGGCGCCAGCCGGCGGCGCCCAGCGCCTGGGCGACCGCCCGCCCGATGCCGGACCCGGCGCCGGTGATCCAGGCTGTGCGCCCGCTCACAGGACGCGCCCCGTCTGCGGATCGAGGATGTGCATGTAGTTGAGGTCGACGGCCATTGGCAGCGGCCGGCCGGGCTCCGCCGGCGCGGTCGGGTCGACGCGCGCGACGATCTCGGCGCCTTCCATCTTGAAATGCACGAGCGTCTCCATGCCCATCGGCTCGGTCACCTCCGGCGTGGCGGTGAGCGTGGCCACGTTGGGGCGATCGAGGTTCTTCGCCTCGGTCAGGTGCTCCGGCCGGATGCCGAGCAGCACCGGCTTGCCGGCCAGCCCGCTGTAGCGCGCCGTGCGATCGGCCGGGACCGGCAGCACGATGTCGTTCGGCAGGTGCACGCGCAGCGCGCCGGCGCCGTTCTCCAGCCGCCCGGGGATGAAGTTCATGCCCGGGCTGCCGATGAAGCCGGCGACGAAGCGCGTCTTCGGATTGTGGTAGAGCTCCTGCGGCGGCCCGACCTGCTCGATGATGCCGCCATTCATCACCACGACCCGGTCGGCCAGCGTCATCGCCTCCACCTGGTCGTGCGTGACGTAGATGGTGGTGGTCTTGACGGTCTGGTGCACCTTCTTGATCTCGGTGCGCATCTGCACGCGCAGCTTGGCGTCGAGGTTCGACAGCGGCTCGTCGAACAGGAACACCTTGGGGTCGCGCACGATGGCGCGTCCCATGGCGACGCGCTGCCGCTGGCCGCCCGAGAGCGCCTTCGGCTTGCGGTCGAGCAGCGGCGTGATGTCGAGGATGCGGCCGGCATTGTCGACGCGGCGCTTGATCTCCTCCTTCGGGAACTTCCGCAGCATGAGCCCGAAGGCCATGTTGTCGAACACCGTCATGTGCGGATAGAGCGCGTAGTTCTGGAACACCATGGCGATGTCCCGGTCGCGCGGCGGCACGTCGTTCACCAGCCGGCCGCCGATGGCGATCTCGCCGTCGGAGATCTCCTCCAGCCCCGCGATCATCCGCAGCGTGGTGGACTTGCCGCAGCCGGAAGGGCCCACCAGCACGACGAACTCGTGGTCGGCGATGTCGAGGTCGATGCCCTTCACCGCCTGCACACCGCCGTCATACGCCTTGACCACCTTGCGGAGTGTCACCTGCGCCATTCTTGAGCTCTCCCAGGTCTCTTTTGTCTTGTCAGGACGCGCCCCGCCCGGCCGCTTACGGCCGGGCGGGGCTGGCCCTCAGCCCTTGGTCGCGCCGGCGGTCAGGCCGGCGATGTAGTAGTCCATCAGGAAGGCATAGACGAGCAGCGGCGGCAGCGCCGCCATCAGCGCGCCGGCCATGATCTTGCCCCACTGGAAGGTGTCCGCCCGGATCAGGTCCGAGACGATGCCAACCGTCAGCACCATCTGGTCCGAGCTGACCAGGAAGGCCAGGGGATAGATGAAGGCCGCCCAGCTCACGGTGAAGGCGAAGATCATTGCCGCCAGGATGCCCGGCAGCGCGACGGGAATGAAGATCTTCCAGAGCATCTGCAAGTGCCCCGCGCCGTCGATCAGCGCCGCCTCGTCCAGCTCCTTCGGAATGGAAGCGAAGTAGCCGATCATGATCCAGGTGCAGAACGGCACCGTCAGCGTGGGAAAGAGCAGCACCATCGCCCACAGGTTGTTGTACATGCCGAGCTGCCCGACGATCTGGAACATCGGGATGAACAGCAGCGTCTCCGGCACCAGGTAGGTCAGGAAGACGCCGGTCGCCAGCGTCGCGCTGCCCCAGAACTTCATCCGCGCCAGCGCGAAGGCCGCCAGGGTCGAGATCACCATGGTGATGGCCACGGTGCAGGCGGTGACGATCACCGAGTTGCGGAAATGGATGACGTAGTTGCCCTGGGTCAGCAGCTCCCAGTAGTTCTGCAGCGTGGGCGAGCGGACGATCCAGGGATTGCCGGAGAGGTCGGCGATCTCGCCGCTGCTCTTCAGGCTGGTCATCAGCATGTGGAAGGGCGGGATCATGAAGAACAGGATGAACACCGCCAGCGCGATATAGGCGCCGATCATCGCCCAGCGGCGCTCCCGCCGGAGGCTGCCGTGCTTGCGCTCGGGCTCGACGTAGGTGGAGGAATCGGTGGTGGCGCTCATCTCAGGCCATCTCCTTGGTGCGCCGGTTCACCCCTCGCAGGATGAAGATGGCGAAGATCGCCAGCAGCGGGAACATGAACAGGCTGACCGTGGCGCCGAGCGGGATGTCGCCCGACTGGATGCCAACCTGGAAGGCGTAGGTGGCGAAGACATGCGTCTTATCCAGCGGACCGCCATTGGTCAGGATGCGGACGATGTCGAAGTTCGCGAAGGTGACGATCAGGCTGAACAGCACGGTGATCGAGATGATGTTGCGCATCATCGGGAAGGTCACGAAGCGCAGCTTCTGCCAGCCCGTCGCGCCGTCGATCGCCGCCGCCTCGTAGAGCTGGTCGGGCACCGACTTCAGCGCGGCGAGGTACATGATCATGAAGAAGGGCGAGCCGTACCAGACGTTCACCAGGATGACCGAGAAGCGCGCCCAGCCGGCCTGGCCGAGCCAGGGGACGGGGTCCACGCCGATGCCGGCCAGCGCCCAGTTGAAGGCCGAGTAGGAGGGGTCGAACAGCCACCACCAGGCGAGCGTCGAGATGGCGGGCGGGATCACCCACGGCACCAGCAGCATGCCGCGCCACTTGCGCTGCCCCTTGGCGGGCAGCGCGTGCAGCACATGCGCCAGGATGAAGCCGATCAGCGCCTTCACCACCACCGCCGTCACCGCGAAGAGCACCGACTGGAGCACGACGTCCCAGAAGGTCTGGCGGGAGAAGAGGAAGGTGAAGTTGTCGATGCCGATGAACTTCGTCATGCGCTTGTTCAGCGTGGCGAGGTACAGCGCGTAGAGGAACGGATAGACCACCAGCCCCAGCACCAGCAGGATCAGCGGCAGGGTCAGCAGGAAGGCGGT
Source organism: Teichococcus coralli (assembly GCF_009829925.1). Taxonomy (GTDB): domain Bacteria; phylum Pseudomonadota; class Alphaproteobacteria; order Acetobacterales; family Acetobacteraceae; genus Pseudoroseomonas; species Pseudoroseomonas coralli. The sequence goes on along the minus strand of NZ_SNVJ01000012.1, from coordinate 116,343 downwards.
GGTTGAGTTGCGTCGCGCCAGGCGCCGCAGCGTGCTGTGCGGCGACACCGCGGCCGGCGCGGTCGGGGCGGAAAGCGTGCCTTGGGACATGTCAGGCTCCCTCGCGGTGGCGGGAGATACGGCAGCGCGCGCGGGACCCGTGTCCCCGCGCGCGCATCCTCACGGTTGGCGGGGCGCGGCGTCAGCCGCGCTGGAAGCCCTCCAGCTCGTTCTGCGCCCAGGCAATGGCGCTGTCGACGGATTCGCCGTTCTGCGACACGCGGGCGATCATCTTCGCCTGGATCGCCTGGTTGTACATCTGCACGGCGATTTCCGGCGGCGCCGGGTTGCAGGCGATGAACTGCTTGGAGTTGTGCTGCGGCCGGACGGGATAGTTGTAGACCACGCCCTTCGGCGGCCCTTCCGTCTCCCAGGTATCGAAGTCGGTCATGCTGCCGAAGGGCGGGATGTCGTAGCCGTTGCTGGCGGCAACCATCTGCTGCGCCTGCTCGCGCTGGCTGAGGTGCTCGATCAGTGCCTTACCCGCACTCTTGTTCTTGGAGAAGCTCCAGAGGCCCCAGAAATACGGCAGGTAGGGGGTGAAGCGCCCGTTGACGCCCTTCGGCGGCGGGAAGCTCCAGCACTCCTTGGCCACGTCCGGCGCATCGCGCTTGGCCACCGCCCACGCGCTCGGCGGGTTGAAGATCAGCGCCGACTTGCCGGAGATCAGCGCGCGGTTGTTGGAAGCGTCGTCCCAGGAGAACACGTCGCCCGGCAGCACCGAGCAAAGGCGCTTCGCGTAGTCGAGCACCTGCCGCACGTTGTCGGACTTGGCGGTGATGTCGCCCTTCTCGTTCACCAGCGTGGCGCCGAAGGAATGGAACAGGCTGCCGATCCAGTCGGTCGCGTCGGTGAACTGGCCGACCGGCAGGCCGAAGGGCACGCCGGCCTTGTGGCAGGCCTGCGCCGCCTTCAGGAAGGCGTCCCAGGTCCAGTTGTCGGCGCCCGGCCCGGCCTTGTTGGCCGCCGGGTACATTTCCCGCACATCCAGCCCGGCATGCTGCTTCAGCAGGTCGAAGCGGGCGAGCGCCGGCTTGTTCTGGCTGCCCGAGATGGCCGGCACCGCGCGCCACTTGCCCTGCACTTTCGCCAGGTACTCGGTGATCGGGTTCAGGTCGCCGTACTTCTGCTGCAGCCGGCCCATGACGTCGTCCATGGGCTCCAGCAGGTCGGACTTGGCGTGCACCTCCCAGGTCGGGAAGGCGAGCACGTCATGCCCCTGCTTCGCCTGCGATTCCGCGGCGATCGTCAGCAGGTTCTTGTTGCCGACCGAGGTAATGAAGTCGAGCTCGATCTGAACCTTGTTCTTCTCACCCCAGTCCATGACGATCTTGCGCATGGCGTCGTTGCCGGTGGGAACCCAATGGTCCCAGAGGCCCAGCGCCAGCCTTCCGCCGGCGTTCTGGCCATGCACGTTCACCAGGGGCAGGGCGCTGGCCACAGCGCCCAGGGCACCAGCGCGCAGCACAGTACGACGGGAGAACCCGTTGCCTTCCATGATCCGTAAACCTCCTCCGCACGGGCGACATGCGTCGCCTCGGGCCTTGTGGCCACTCGTTGCGAAAGGAACGTTAGGCGTTGCGACAGCGTTCTTGCAACGGTTCCCGCACGATCCCCGTAATCTTGCGTATTTTTTATCCTGCGGCGCACCGCGCGCGGCAATGCGGTGCCCGCTGCAATTCATATCTTTATTGCAACGTCCTCACGCGCAGGTTTGCAGCACCAGCGCCACAAGTTCCGCCTGCCGGCGGCAGCCGGTCTTGCGGCGGATGGCGGCCAGGTGCGACCGCAGGGTCTCCGGCGAGACGCCGCGCCGCCGCGCCTGCTGCCTGAGGTCCTGGCCTGCGGCCAGGCCCGCCGCCAGCCTCGCCTCGGCCGGCGTGAGGCCCAGCAGGCGCTGCAGCAGCACGGCGGAGGGCGGCCGCCGCCTGGTGCGGTCGGCCACCAGCACCACCGCGCCGGCGAGGTCGGCGAAGGGGCCGCCGCTTCCGGCGCGCAGCGGCAGCGCCTGCGCCACCCAGGCAGGAGCGCCGGAAGGCCGCGGGATGCTCAGCCCGGTGCCGTCGGGCAGCAGGCGGACACGGCCGGACCGCACCGCCAGCACCAGGTCGAGGGCGTGCCGCAGCGCCTGCCGCGCCGCCGGGTCGGCCAGGTCCAGCCCGGCGGGGGTCAGCGCCAGCCCGTCCCGCAAGGCCGCCATGGCGCGCAGCGCCGCATTGGCGTGCAGCAACCGCCCATGGCGGCCGATCACGGCGATGCCCTGCGGCAGCGCCTCCAGCCCCGCCTCCAGCACGGCCGCCCGCGCCTGCGCCAGCCGCAGCCGCGACTCCGCCTGCAGCGCGCCCCGCAGATGCGGGTAGAGCGCCGCCAGGAACGCCTCCTCCTCCGCCCCGAACGGTTCCCCCCCTTGCGGCCGGTGCACGCTCAGCACCCCGATCGTGTCGTCCGGTTCGGTGACGCTTGCGCTGAGCGTGTGGAAGCCGGAGCCGGAGATCCGCCTGCGCCCGAACTCGTTCCAGAACATCGACCGCGCGAAGTCGCGCGGCGGGCAGAGCCGGTTGAAGCTGAGCACCCCGCGCGGCTGCCGCAGGGCGACCGCCACGCGCGGGTCATGGCGCAGCCAGTCCGTTTCGTATTCGGCAAGAATGTCCGGGTCGATGGCGTACAGCGCCGTGGCGCGCGTGCCTGGCGGCGCGTCACTGGCGAGCGGGATGCGGCTGATGAAGCCGGTTTCCGCCTTGAGCGCCCGCGCCACCGCGGCGAGTTGCGGCTCCAGCGAACCGCCTTCCAGAACGGCGCCATAAAGCTCCAGCGCCAGGTCGCGGGGGTCGAGCATATCGTTTCACTTCCCGCACAGGGTTTTCCTTGCCCGGCCAGCTTATAGGGCGCCCTGGAACGAAAGGGGTTCACCCAAACGGGTGAGTATCCGGAGGGGCTTGCCCAAGCCCCGAGGGGGCGCGAGGCTGCACGCCCCGGCCGCGCGCCGGCGCAGCCCCCGGAGGTGCCCGATGAACGCCACGACGCTCCCCGCCCACGCCGATGTCCTCGCCGCCGCCGAGCGGCTGCGCGGCCGCGTGGTCCGCACCCCCATGCTGCGCCACCCGCTGCTCGACTCGCTGACCGGCGGCACCGTGCTGGTGAAGCCGGAGCCGCTGCAGCGCACCGGCAGCTTCAAGTTCCGCGGTGCCACCAATGCCGTGCTGAGGCTGGACCCGGAGCAGCGCGCCGCCGGCGTGGTGACGCATTCCTCCGGCAACCACGGTCAGGCGGTGGCCTGCGCCGCGGCGGCGGAGGGGGTGAAGGCGTTGATCGCCATGCCGAAGGACGCGCCTTCCATCAAGGTCGAGAGCACCCGCCGCTGGGGCGCCGAGATCACCTTCTTCGACCGCGCCAGCACCGACCGCGAGGCGCTGGCCCAACGGCTGGCCGAGGAGCGTGGCGCCAGCCTGCTGCCGCCCTTCGACCATCCGGACGTCATCGCCGGCCAGGGCACGCTGGCGCTGGAGCTGGCCGAGGACGCCCGCGCCGCCGGGCTGGCGATGGACGCGCTGGCCGTCTGCACCGGCGGCGGCGGGCTGATCGCCGGCTGCGCGCTGGCGATGGAGGGCGCCTCCCCCGGCACCGAGGTCTGGGCGGCGGAGCCGGAGGGCTGGGACGACACCGCCCGCTCGCTGGCCGCCGGGGAGCGCCTGGCCAATGACGGCAGGGGCGCCCTGCTCTGCGATGCGCTGCTCTCCATGCGTCCTGGCGCGCTGACCTTCGCGGTGAACCAGCCGCGCCTGAAAGGGGGCGTCGCGGTGACGGAGGCGGAGGTGTTCCGCGCCATGCGCCTGGCCTTCGAGGCGCTGAAGATCGTGGTCGAGCCGGGCGGCGCCGTGGCGCTCGCCGCGCTGCTGGCCGGCAAGATCCCGGCGCGCGGCCGCACCGTGGGCGTGGTGCTCAGCGGCGGCAACGTGGACCCGGCCGTCTTTGCCCGCGCCCTGGCGGGCTGAGGGCGCGGGGCGGCCTCAGGCCAGGAGGTCGGGCGCCGGCTGGCGGCTCACGGGCTCGGACGAGGCCGCCTGCGCCTCCAGCAGCGGGACCGCCGCATCCGCGGGTCCGGCGCCGGCTCCCCGGAACCGCACCCGCGCCTGCAGGCCCTCCGGCGCGAACTCCATCGCCACCTCGGTTCCCGCCCCGAGATCCGGCGCGAGCGCCCGCTGCAGCAGCCGCGAGCCGAAGCCGCGCCGGTCCGCCGGCGGCGCCGTCACCGGCGGGCCACCGCTTTCCGCCCAGTGCAGGTGGGTCCAGCCCTCGGCATCGGTTCGCCAGCGGAGCCGCACCTGGCCCTCCTCGGCGGAGAAGGCGCCGTATTTCGTGGCGTTGGTGGCCAGTTCGTGCAGCGCCAGCACGATCGCCTGCGCTTGGCTCGGGCGCAGCAGCACGCCTTCCGCCCCTTCCAGCAGCAGGCGCGGCGGCGTTTCGTTCAGCCAGGGGTCCAGGGCGGCTTGCGCCACCTCGGCGAGGTCGGTGGGCTCCCAGTCATGCGCCGTCAGCAGGTCGTGGCCGCGCGCCATGGCCTGCAGCCGCGCCCGCAGCGCCGCCTTCATCTGCTCCGGCTCGCCCCCGACGCGCCGCAGGGTGATGTCGATGATCGCCAGCACGGCGGTCAGGGTGTTCTTGACGCGGTGGTTCAGCTCCCGCACCAGCAGGTCGCGCCCCGCCTCGGCGCGCAGCCGCGCCGTGACGTCCTGCAGCACCACGCCCACCCCCTCGATCCGCCCGCTGGCATCCTCGATCGGGTGGAAGCTGGCGCGGAACTGCCGGAGGTTGCGCACGGCGCCCGGCGCCTCCGCCGTCATCGGCACGTCCAGCACGGGCTTGCCGGTCCTGAACACCTCGCGGTGCGCATCCTCCAGCGGCTCTCGGAGAGCGGCGGGGAAGACCTCCGAAGGCGGCCGTCCGATGTGGTCCGCCGGCGGCAGGCCCGCAAGCGCCGCCAGCCGGGCATTGACCGAGACGAAGCGGAAATCGCTATCCAGCAGCGCCAGGCCGACGGGGACGGTGTCGTGCAGCACCCGCAGGTCGGCGAGGGCGCGAAGGGCGGCCGCGTCGCCCGGCGGCTGCCGCAGCGCCCAGATGGCCATCAGCGCCGCGGCCAGGGCCGCGAGGCCGCCGATGGCGAGGCGGGAAGGCGGCACCGCGCCGCTCTTCACCGCGGCCGGCGGGCGCACCGCCACCAGCCGCCAGTCTGGCGCCATCCGCAGGGGCCAGGCCGCCCGCGCGAAGGCTCGGCCTTCCGCCGGCCCCGCGCCCGGCGCGCCCGCCGCCTCGGCGGGGAAGGCCATCTGGGTGGCGGTGGCGACCAGCGTGCCGTCCGGCTCCACCACCGCCGCGGCCATGCCGGGGGGAAGGACGTTGTCCAGCACGGCCGCGATCACTTCCGGCTGGAGTTCCGTGATCAGGACGGCGATGCGCCGCTGCGCCCGCTTCACCGGCACGGCGACCGCCAGACGGATCCGCTGCTCCGGGCCGATGGTGGAGCGCATCACGGCGGTGCCGCCGCTTTCCAGCGCGCGCAGCGCGGGTGCGGCATCCTCCAGCGCCGGAAGGATGGTGCCGAAGGGCAGCCTGGTGTTGATAAGCTGGGCCAGCGACAGGTCGGCCAGCATGACGGGGGCCTCCAGCACGCCGGCGGCGGCCAGTGCGTGGCCGTACAACGCCCGCAGGTCGGCGTCAGGCCGGTCCAGCACGGGCGAGGCTGCCAGCGCGGCGAGGATCTGCGCCCGGTGCTCCAGCTCGGTGTCCACCGCCGCGGCGAGGATGCGGCTGGTTTCGGTCAGGGCGGCGGCGCGGCGTTCGGCGTCCTGCCCATCCGGACTGCCGGGCAGCAGCAGGGCCAGGACGGCAGCGGCGGCGGCGGCGCAGGCGGCCAGGAGGGCCATGATCCGGCTCCCCTGCCACCGCCTCGAAAGCTGCCCGCGCTCAGATCGCATTTCCCGCATTTCCCGCTATGGTGCTATGGCTCGCCGGCCTTGGGTACCAGCCAGCAGGTGTCCCGCAGCTTTTTCAACCATCGGTTATAATGCGCCTCCACCCGACAATCATCCTGGCAGTCTTCCTCGCATCCTGCGCCGGCCAGCCATCGCCATATGGCTGGTCCCCCGCCGGGGGATGGCGCACGGGCAGCGGCTCGGAGGTCTCGCCGGCCTCCCGGCAGCGCCGGCCGAATCCCTCCCGCGCCGCGCCGGCGCCGGAAAGCCAGGAGCCGACGGCCTACCGAGTCGCCTCCGACGGCACCGTCGGCTGTGCCGACCCGCAGGCGTTGCGCGCGCTGCGCGAGCTGCGGAGTTCGGACAACGGCACGCCCCGCGCCTTGGCGGAGGCGCACCGCAACGGCCATTGCATGACCGTCTTTCAGGTCAGCCGATGGAGGCTGGACAGCGCCGAGGGCGACATGATGCGGCTCAGCCTGCTCCATCCCAATCCCGGCCAGCGCGAGACGACGCTTTACTTCATGCGCGGCGAGGTGGAGGCGCAGCCCTGAATCCTTTTCTTCCTGCGGCGAAGGCCTGACGAAACGTCAAGGTTCCGCCGGGGTTCCGGCGGCGTGGATCAGTCCTCTACCCGGAACGGGGAGGCTTCCGCCAGTTCCGCCATCTCTCTTTCCATGGCGGGGCGTTCGGCGTCGAGGAACTCCGCCACCGCGCGGCGAAGGCCGCGATGCGCGATCCAGTGCGCGGAATAGGTCGGCACCGGCAGGTAGCCGCGCTGGATCTTATGCTGCCCCTGCGCCCCCGCCTCAACCCGCTGCAGGCCCTGCGCGATGGCGAAGTCGATGGCCTGGTAGTAGCACAGCTCGAAATGCAGGAAGGGCGTCTCCACCGTGGTGCCCCAGTTGCGGCCATACAGCGCGTCGGGGCCCATCAGGTTCAGCGCGCCCGCCACCGGCTGGCCGTCCCGCTCGGCCATCATCAGCACCACGCGGTCGCCCAGGCGCTCGGCAAGCAGGGGCCAGAAGCGCGCGTTGAGGTAGGCGCTGCCCCATTTGCGGTCCACCGTGTCCAGGTAGAAGCGGTGGAAGGCGGTCCAGTGCCGCCGGGTGATCTCGGCGCCGCGCAGGGTGCGGAAGGTCAGGCCGGCGGCCTGGGCGTCGCGCCGCTCCCGCCGCAGCTGCTTGCGCTTGCGGCTCGAAAGGGCGCCCAGGAAGTCCTCGAAGCTGCGGTAGCCCGGATTCGTCCAGTGAAACTGCGTGCCGAGGCGCCGCAGCCAGCCGACCTCGCCCAGCGCCTGCCACTCCGCCTCAGTGCAGAAGGTGACATGCGCGGAGGAAAGGCCGAGTTGCTCCACCACCTGCGCCAGCGCCTCGCCCAGCGCCGCCGGGCCGATGCCCGAATCGGGCCGGACCAGCAGCCGCCGCCCCGGCACCGGGCTGAACGGCACCGCCACCTGCAGCTTGGGATAATAGCGGCCGCCGCTGCGCTCCAGCGCATGGGCCCAGGAGTGGTCGAAGACATACTCGCCGTAGGAGTGGCTCTTGGCATAGGCGGGCGCGACCGCCACCAGCCGCTCCGAAGCGTCGCGCAGCGCCAGATGCTGCGGCAGCCAGCCGGTGCGCGGGCCGGTCGAGCCGCTTTCCTCCAGAACCGCCAGAAAGGCGTGGCTGACAAAGGGATTCTCCGCGCCGGCGCAGGCGTCCCACTCGGGCGCGGCAATCTCCGCGATCGAGGAATGCAGGCGCAGGGTCAGTTCCTGGGGAGCACCGTCGGACATGATGCGCAGCATGTGCGCTGCTTCGCGGAAGCTGCAAGCGGGCAGTGCAGCATAGCAGGCCGGCCGCCGCGGAACGAAACGGGCGGCGAGAATGGCGACCCAGCAAGCGGAGGCGCCGGCGGGAACCGCGGCCAAGGCGCCGCCCCCAGATCTCTGCCTCCAGCCCTCTGCCCTCTGCCCTCTGCCCTCTGCCCTCTGCCCTCTGCCCTCTGCCCTCTGCCCTCTGCGGCGTGGCCGGGTAACCCCGGACCCGCCAATCGCCCTCAGCGCAGCGCGCGCGTCGGCCGGCAGCATTCCGCCGTGGCGCCGGCCAGCCGCAGCATCCGCCGCGCCGCCACCGCGGCCCCCGCCGCGCCGCCGGCGAGCTTCGCCGCGTGCCCTTCCACGAACTGCTCCACGCCCGCCTCGGCCACCAGATCGGCCCCCGCCGTCAGCCCGGCGGAAAGCGCCAGGCGCCGCAACAGCCGCCACAGCACCGCCGCTCCCGGCCGCACGCCATGCAGCACCGCCACCTGGCGCATCAGCCGCAGCCCGATCAGCGCCATCGCACCGGCATCCAGCGCCGGCGAGGGCAGCACCGCCGCGGTCAGGAACACCTGCGCCGCCGCCTGCCGGCCCATGGCCTTCACCCGCGCGTCCAGCACGGGCAGGAGGCCGGTGGCCAGCAGGCCTCGGGCCTCGGCCATGCTGCCGGCCCGGTGGAGTTCCGCCACGGCGGCCGCCGCTTCCGGCAGGCGCCGCGCCACGCCCTCCGCCCAGCGCAGCAGCGCGGCCGGCGGCCTGGCACCGTCGGGCGTCTCGCGCACTGCCTCGGCAAGCGCATCCAAGGCATCGAGCCGGCGCAGCGCCCGCCATTCCCGGCCAAGCGCCACCAGCATCAGCCCGCCGACGCCCGCACCCAGCGCCGCGCCCAGCCAGCCCAGCACCGGCGAGGCGGCGAACAGGTCGTCCAGCATGAGCCCCAGGCCGAGCCCGAAGCTGCCCAGCACCAGCAGGCCCGCCGCGGCCCCGAAGGTGCCGAAGGAGGCGAGCCAGCCGGCGCCCTTCGCCCTGGCTTGCGGCACGGCGAGGTCAACGGGCGCGCCATGGCGGATCAGCCCGCCCGCCTCCGGCTCCAGCAGGGCGGGGCCAAGCGAAGGATCGACGGTCTTGGTGGGGCGCGAGGGCTCGTCGGCCCATCCGGGATCCGTGCTCATCGGGCACAAGCCTGGGGCAAGGTGTTTCTCCCCAGACCCTTCTTCTTCTCTTTCTGACAGAAAGAAGATGGGGGTTTGGGGGAATTCTTTCTCCCGAGCTTTTCGGTCACAGCGCGTCCTCCAACAGCCAGGCGAGCAGCCGGTCCATTCCCAGGTTCGGCAGGCCCTCGCGCCCTTCGGGGTCCACCACCGGCGGGCGGAACACGGGCAGCGCGAAATAGGGCCGCTGCCAGAACGGGTCGCCCGGCGCCGGAGGCGCGGCCGGAACATGCCCCGGCCGGAAGGGGCGCCGCCGTGCCTCGCCAAGCGGCACGCCATAGACGACCGGCGCCTCCCCGGCCGGGCTGCCCCCCTCTTCCGTGCAGCGCAGCGCCGCAAGGGTGAAATGGTTCGCCGCGCGCCCGCCATCCCCGCCGCCGACCATGCCGCGGAACAGGCTCTCGAAGGCCGGCCGCTGCGCCTCCGGCACATAGTCCGCCTTGGTGGCGACAAAGGCCACCCGCTTCAGCGTGGAAAGGCGGAACCAGCGGGAGCGGGAGCGCGCGTCGTAGGCTCGGGCGATCTGCGCCACCGCCTGCCGCGCATCCTCGAAGGCCCCCTCCCCGGCGCAGAGCGCGCCCAGCGCGTCCACCAGCACCACCTGCCGGTCGAAGCGGGCGAACCAGGGATCGAAGTAGCTGCGCCGCATGTCGTCCCGATAGGCGTCGAAGCGGCGCGCCAGCAGTTCGCGCAGCGAACCCGGCGCCGGGGCGCCGCTCCCCGGCAGCGGAAAGAACCACATCATCGGGCTTTCGCCCTTCGGCCCCGGCACCAGGAAGCGGCCAGGCTGCAGCCAGCGCAGGCCGAGGCGGTCACGCAGCGCCACCAGCAGGTCGCGGTAGAGCATGAAGCCGCGGCGCGCGACCGCCTCCTCCGCCGGGGCGGCGGCATCCAGGCTGGCCAGAAAGGCCAGGAACTCCCCGGCCAGCGCGGCGCGCGGCGGCTGGCGCAGCAGGGCGAGGGTATGGGCCGACCAAGCCGCGTGGTCCTCGTCCAGCAGCGGCAGGTCCAGCAGCCACTCGCCGGGATAGTCGAGCAGTTCCAGCCGAACCCGGCGCGGCGGCAGCCAGCGGCCGAAGCGCCCGCGCCGCGCCACCACCAGCGTCAGGCTGACCGTGGCGAGATCGCTGGTGCGCGGCGGCCAGTGCGGGTCCGCCCCGGCCAGGTCGCGCAGCTTGTCGGCGGCATCGAACCAGTCCAGCGCCTGCGTCCCGGCCGGCTCCAGCCGCACCGCCTCGATGCGGGTGCCCGTCGCGGCGAGTTGCCGCCGCAGCGCCGGCAGCGCGTCCCGCCCCCGCCCGAGCGCCAGCAGGTTGGCGATCATCGAGGTGATGAACACCGTCTTGCCGGAGCGGCTGAGGCCGGTGATGGCGACGCGAAGCGTGGTTTCGTTGAAGGCGCGTTCCGCCTCGCTGGTGAGCCGGGCGATTCCGTGCCCGATCTGCTCAATCCCTGCCGCCATGATCCTCCGCCTCGGTATTCCGCCACCGATGTGGGGATTGGCGGCGGCAGGCGCGAGACGTCCGGCCGCGGCTTCGACGCCCCTTGGTCCCTCTCAGCGCAGCTGACTTGTTATTCGCGCCCGCGGCAGGCGCAACAGCTGCGCGAAGCCCTGCTGCGCCACCACCTCGACCCCTTCCGGCAGTTGCACCGGGCCGTTGCGGTCGGGCATGTCGGTGTTCAGCACCAGCGCGAAGTCGAAGCGGTCCCGCCAGTGCCGGACATAGGCCTCGCTCTGCGGCAGCGGATAATCCGGATCCGACAGCGCCGCCACCGAGGCGATCTCGCCCTCCGGCACGGCGATCTGCTCGAAGGCGGGCGCCACCATCAGCGGCTGCTTGCCGCGGGCGGTGAAGAGGTTGGGCACGAAGGACTGCCGCCACAGGGTCGCGAAAGCGCCGGACTGCGTGAAGGAAGGCATGCGGTCGGCGAAGTAGCGGCCGAGCGGCGCGCCGGCCATGGCCTCGCGCGGCGCATCATGCTGCAGCGGCAGAACCGCGCTGTGCGGCGGCAGGGCGGCCAGCACCGTCCGGATGGCGGCGGCATCCGCCTCCAAACGCACCCAGTGGCGGGCGACATCGGCGGTGCGCAGCCCGCTCAGGGCCGCCAGCGCCACCGCCGCCCCGATCAGCACCGGCCGGCGGGCGAAGTCGATGCGGATGGCGGCGGCGGCGGCCAGCAGGGCCATGATCGGCAGGCGCAGTTCGATGACGCTGGTGCCGGCCATGGCGGTCGGCATGAAGAGCGAGACGAAGGCGAGGATGGCGGCAACGGCCAGCAGCCCCTGGTGCACATGCAGGCGACGCCGCAGCAGGGCATAGGCGGGCACCAGCGCCAGCAGCAGCATGAAAACGGCATCCACCCGCATGGTGTAGGTGCGGAAGGGCGAGAGCAGCGCCGCGATGCGGCTGGCGATGCCGTGGTTCCAGATGGTGCCGGTGCTGCCCGCCGCCTGGTCCTCGCCGGGCAGATGCGCGGCGGTGAGCGCCAGCACGAGCACCGGCAGCGAGCAGACCACCACCAGCAGCAGGCCGGAGCCCAGGAAGCCGGTGACGGCTCGGCGCGAGGCGAAGCGGTCGGCGATGCGCGGCCCGATGGTCAGGCCGCCAAGCAGCGCGGCATAGAACAGCAGCGCGAAGGGATGGACGACGAGGAGCGCGGCGCTGAAGGCCAGCCGCGCCGCCCAGCGCAGCGCGGAGGGGCGCATGGCGGCGTCCAGGGCGGCGAGCATCAGCGCCAGCGCCAGGCCCATCTGGAAGGTGATGAAGCCGAAGATCAGCGTCATCGTCCAGGCCAGCGCGGGCAGGGCGAGCTGCCAGACGTTCCACCCCAGCAGCCGCCGGTTCAGCAGGAAGCAGCCGAGCGGCGGGCCGATGATGGCGAAGGCCAGGATGCCCTGCGCGACATGGTCGCCCGGGACCGAGCCTGCCAGCGCGCGGGCGATGAGGTCGCCGCCGATATTGGTGAAGGCACGCGACCAGTCCGCCCCATACATGCCCGGCATCTGCGCCATGCCGCCGCCGAGCAGCCAGAAGCGCGCCGCATGGTTGGGGAAATCCCCCAGGATCGGCATCGGCGCCAGCATCAGCGGCACGAGGAGCATCACCGCGAACAGCGCGACCAGGCCGCTGCGCGTCAACCCACCAAGAGGGCGCATCACGAGAACTCCGGAATAGCCGCGGTTCAGCCTTCCGGCCGCGAACCGTAGACGACGAGACTGTTGAGGACGTAGCCGAAGGCGAATGTGGCCACCACCGAGCCGAGCTTGGCCGCCAGCAGAGGCATGAAGCCCGAGAGCACCGCGAGCGAGGCCAGCGACACCGCGAGACAGGCGAGGTTCACCGCCACGAAGCGCAGCACGCGGCTCAGCGAGGCCAGCCGCACCTGCCGGCTGCGGAAGGTCAGCCTGCCGTTCAGCAGGTAGCTGTTCAGCGCGCCCAGCGAATAGCTGAGGGTGTTGGCGGCGAGCGGCGGAACCGGCGTGAAGGTCACGAGAAGGGTGAAGGCCAGCAGGTCAACCGCCGTGTTCACCACGCCGACACCGGCGAAGAGCAGCATCTCCCGCAGGCGCGTGGCCCGCGCGGTCGCCCCGCCGAGGGGAACCGCGCCCGCCGGAGGAACGGATCGAAGCCGTGCAGGCACTCAGCGCTCCCCGGACCAGGCCGCCACGACGTCGTCGCGCATCCCCGGCTCGAGGCGGGAGAAGTTGCTCGGCACCTCGTGCAGATGCTTGCCGGCGCGGATCGACTTCACCATGAAGAGCGGACGCCCCTTCGTCTCCTGCACCAGCCGGCCGAGATATTCGCCGAAGACGCCGAGCATCAGCATCTGCAGTCCGCCGAGGAAGGCGATGGCGGTGATGATGCTGGCCCAGCCCGCCACCACGACGTTCTGCGACCATTGGTAGAGCGCGTAGAGCAGCAGCAGCATCGAAAGCCCGGCGGTGACGAGCCCGACCCAGACGGCGATCCGCAGCGGAACGGTCGAGAAGCTCGTGATGGCATCCACCGCGAAGCGGATCATCTTGCTCAGCGGGTATTTCGACGAGCCGGCGAAGCGCGCATGCCGCTCATAGGGCAGCGCCACCTGGTTGCCCCCGATCCAGCTCACCATGCCGCGGATGAAGCGCTGCCGCTCCGGCATCAGCAGAAAGAGGTCCACGACGCGCCGGCTCATCAGCCGGAAGTCGCCGGTGTCGCGCGGGATCGGCACGCTCGTCAGCTTCGTCAGCATGCGGTAGAACAGCCCGGCCGTCGCCAGCTTGAACCAGGTCTCGCCCTCGCGGGAGACGCGCTGGCCATAGACCACGTCGGCGCCCTCATCCATGCACGCCATCATCGCGCCCAGCAGCTCCGGCGGATCCTGCAGGTCGGCGTCGATCAGCATCACCCGCTCGCCGTTGGCGACATGCAGGCCGGCGGTCGCGGCAAGCTGGTGGCCGTGGTTGCGCAACAGGCGGACACCGACGACGTGGGGGTCATCGTCGGCGAGGGCCTCGATCACCTGCCAGGTGGCATCCTTCGAACCGTCATCAACCAGGACGATTTCGTAGGACCCGGTCAGTCCGCTACAGGCTGCTGCGACCCGCCCGTGGAATTCCCGCAGGCTTTCCTCTTCGTTGTAGCAGGGAGCAACCACGGAGACGAGCGGCCGGAGCTTGGTCCGGATTGTTTCCATGCAGCGCGGGATCCTCTGACGGGGCGTCTCCTTTATAGAGGCCACTTCGCCAAAAAAAGATCACGACTCCGCGCGAGCCTCTCACGCCGCCGTCAAAGCCGCAGCCGCGTGCACATTTTCCGGGCAGGAGGGTGGCAGGGAATAGTCTTATGCCGCGGAAATAGTCATTTGCTGCCGGAAGGGGAGAATTTCCACGCCTTCCCCCTCCGGCAGCCGAGGGTGCTCAGTCGAGCTCGAACATGCCTTCGACCTCCACCGCCGCATCCATGGGCAGCGAGGGAACCCCGATCGTGCTGCGGGCATGTCGCCCCGCCTCGCCGAACACCGCCACCGCCAGGTCCGAGGCGCCGTTCATCACCATCGCATGCTGGGTGAACTCCGGTTGGCAGGCGATGAAGCCGCCCAGGCGGGCCACCCGCGTGACCCGGTCGAGGTCGCCGCTGGCCGCAACCCTGAGTTGTGCAAGCACGTTGATCAGGCAGAGCTGCGCCGCCTGCTGCCCCGCCTCGACGCTGACCGTGTTGCCGAGCTTGCCGGTATAGGCGACCACGCCCTCGCGCATCGGGACCTGGCCCGAGACCACCACCAGCTTGCCGCCGGCCAGGCTGGTGAAGGGTACGTAGTTGGCCACCGGCGCGGCGGGGGTGGGCAGGGTGATGCCGAGCTCGGCAAGGCGCGCTTCAATGCGACCGGCCATGGGTCGTCTCCTCGGGCAAGGGAAGGATCGGGCGGCGGGCAGGTCGGCGCGGCGGCGCCTCAGCCGACCAGTCGGAAGGTTCGGCGCCGCGCCGCCGGCGAAGGCTGCACCGGCAGGTTCAGCGGCAGCATCGGGCCACGGTCGGCCGGCGTGCCGGTCGCCTCGGCCGCGCACTCGTCGAGCGACGGGTCGGGCCAGAGCTGCCGCGCCGCCGCCGCGTCCAGATAGGCCATGGCCAGGCGGCGAAAGGTCCAGTCGAGCACCGAGGTGGCGCAAAGGATCTCGCCGTCGCCTTCCACCACGCCGGCCGGGCCGAAGCGGGTATAGGCGAAGGCGGACACATAGTCGGACAGCGGCACGCCGCGCGCGAGGCCGATGTTCACCGATTGCAGGAAGCCTTCCAGCAGGCCGCGGAAGCCGCTGCCCTCCTTGCCCATGGAAAGGGTGATCTCGGCCAGGCTGCCATCCGGCGCCTCGGCGGCGCGCAGCGTCACGCGGTGGCCGCCGACCAGCACCTTCCAGACCGTGCCCCCGGCCAGCGCCGGGCGCGGCGCCGGCAGCGGGCGGGCCGGCTCGGGGCGCGCCATCGGCGCAGGGCAGGCGGCATGCAGATACGGGGCGACGGCCCGCTCCATCGCGGTGCGGGCCGAGTCGGGCGCAGGTGCCAGCAATGCGGCGGCGCGCTCGCCATGCAGCGCGCCGGCGCGCAGGGCGGCGCGGGTCGGCCGCTCCGTCACGCCGCCATCCTGCGCCTGCACGTAGCGCGTGGCGCCCTGGGCGGGGGCGAAGCCTCCCGTTTCGGCGCCAAGCAGCGCCTCGGCGGCGTCGGGCGCGGTCAGCACGAAGCAGCCCTGGTGGCGCAGCCCATGGGTGGCGCCGGCGGCGTCCAGCGCGCGACGGGCGGCCAGGGCGAGGCCCGGCACCGCGCAGCGCGCCGGCGGCGCCGGCCAGAGCAGGGCGGCCGGTTCGCGCGCGCCCAGCCGCTCGGCCAGGCGCGCGCTGGCGCATTCGGCGGCGCCGCGGGTCAGGGCCGCGAGGCAGCCGGCAACGTCACGCGCCGGCTCCGAGTCGTAAGGCAGCCCCAGCGCCGCCAGCAGCCCCGCCAGGTCGGCGAAGCCGAGGCGCAGCCGGGCGGCCTTGCCGCCGGTCAGGATTTCCAGCACCAGCACGGCCGTGCCGGCGGCCGCCGTGTAGGCGCCCGCGTCGAACCCGCCGACTTCGTCCAGGAAAGCGGGCAGGTTCAGCACGAAGCGCGGCTCCCCCTTGCCCTCGCCCCGCCAGGTGGCGGCACCCGGCGCACCCCGGCGGGAGAGCACCAGCCGGCGCAGCGACTCGGCCAGCCCGGGCGCCTCGGCAGGCTCCAGCAGTCCGGCCTGCAGGCCGCGGCCGACCAAGCGGCCGATCCAGCCTTCCGCCAGGGCCGGCAGCGCCGCCGGCCCGGTGCCCGGCGCCAGCAGGGCGAGCGCCGCGGCGGCCTCGTCCTCCCAGGTGGCAGGCAGCGCCACGTTGCGCGGTTCGGAATCCGGATCTGCCGCCGCGCGCGTGCGCCGCAGCGCGATACCTTCCCAAGCGGTGCCAGCCATGCGTGCCATGCGCCCAGGCTAGACCGGCCGCGCGTGGCGTGAAAGGCGCATCCGGTGGCAAATCGGCAAGCCCTTCGCCAATATGATGCCGGATGCCGGCGCACCTTCCCCCAGCCCCCCGCATGTGCGAAGGAAGCGCCCGCAAGAGCGCTCCCCCTCCCCCGCGTGGCGCGGCTCCCCGCATGAGCCTGCCGCGCAGCCTTGATGGAAACGACCGAGCATGTCCTTCCTGCAGCGGCTGACCACTGGCCTCTCCGCCAGCAAGATCGGCACCGACCGCTTCGGCAACACCTACTGGGAGAGCCGGAAGTCCTGGCTCGGCTATGGCCGCAAGCGCCGCTTCGTCCTGTACAACGGCGCCCCCGAGCCGACGAAGGTGCCGCCCGAGTGGCACTGCTGGCTGCACCACATCACCGAGGCCCCGCTGCCCGAGCGGCCGCTCTATGCCTGGCAGAAGGAGCCGCGCCCGAACATGACCGGCACGCCGCAGGCCTACCGCCCGCCCGCGCACAGCCGCGCCGCCGCCGTCCAGCGCCCGCCCACGGCCGGCGACTACGAGGCCTGGACGCCCGGTGCCTGAGCAGGCGATGCAGCAGCGGAACTGGGCCGAGGTCGCGACCGGCGCGCTCATCCTGCTGGTGGCGGCTGCCTTCCTGGTCTTCGCCATCGGGCAGTCCGGGCGCAGCCTGAGCACCAATGGCGGCATGACCCTGACCGCCCGCTTCGACCGCATCGACGGGCTGGCGCCCGGCGCCGACGTGCGCATCGGCGGCGTGAAGGTGGGCTCGGTGCTGGAGCAGCGACTCGACCCCAGGACCTACCTCGCCGTGCTGCGCCTGAGCCTGCAGCCCGGCATCGAGCTGCCGACCGACAGCTCCGCCGAGATCACCTCCGAGGGCCTGCTGGGCGGCAAGTATGTCGCCCTGGTGCCCGGCGGCGCGGCGGACATGCTGCGGGACGGCGGCACCATCACCATCACCCAGTCCTCGGTGAGCCTGGAGGCGCTGCTCGGCCGCTTCATCTTCTCGGTGACGCAGATGAACGCTTCCGGCGGCGGCCAGGAACAGGACGGCGAAAAGGCGCCGGCGCCCGCGCCGCGATGAGCCCGACCCCCCCCTCTCACTGGCCGGGCGCCGACGGACAGCCCGTCTCCTGCCGCGAGAAGCTGAAGGTGCTGGCCGAGAACTACGAGGAGGCCGCCACCGTGCTGCGCGACATGTTCGAGGACGCGCTCCTGATGGGGGTGGACGAGGCGGCGATGCGCCGCATCCTGGCCGAGATGGTGGCGTCGTTGCCCAGCCCGCGCCGCCCAGGCGGCGGAACGGGCGGCGCGGCATGATCCGCCGCCTTCTCGCCGCGCTGCTGCTGGCCCTCGCGCTCGCTGCTCCGGCCATGGCGCAGCAGGATCCGGGCTGGGTGCCCAAGAACACCGCCAGGCTGCAGGCGCTGGACAAGGTGACGGCCCGTGTGACCGTGCTCGACGTGGCGCTCAACCAGCCGCTCCGGTTCGGCACCCTGCGGATCATCGTGCGCGCCTGCAACGCCCGGCCGCCTGCCGAGGTGCCGGATGCCGCCGCCTGGCTGGAAGTGCTGGAGACCCGCAAGGACCCCCGCGGCGTGCCGGTGTTCCAGGGATGGATGTTCGCCAACGCACCCGGTGTCTCGATGCTGGAGCACCCGGTCTATGACCTGCGCGTGCTGGAGTGCCACTGAGGCGGTTTCAGGCGAGCGGTTTGTCACAAAACTGTGATTCTTCCCTGTGATCGGCAACGAATTCCTGCCCCGGCGTTCGTTTATGGCTTTTTCGAGGCGCCAGAGGGTTCCCCTCGCCGCAGAGGGGGTCATATCAGGGACATCATGGAGCAAACCGCCTTTTCCGACGGCCCGCCCGTGCCTCCGCCGCTGCCTGGAAGCCAGGCAGCCCTTTTCCTGGACCTCGACGGCACGCTGATCGAGATCGCGCCACGGCCGGACGCCGTGGTGGTGCCGCCCCACCTGCCCGGGCTGCTGGGCCGGCTCTCCGCCAGCCTTGGCGGCGCGGTCGCCATCGTCACCGGCCGCGGGCTGGAGGTCGCCCGCGGCCTCACGCAGTCCCCGCCCATCGCCTTCGCCGCCGAGCATGGCACCATCATCGAGGGCGCCGGCGCCACCGCGGGAATCCCGCCGATGCCGCCGCCGCCCTCGCCGCCGCGCGGCTGGCGGAAAGACGCCGAAGCCTTTGCCCGCAGCCATCCCGGCCTGCTGCTGGAGGAGAAGCGGCATGGCTTCGTGCTGCATTTCCGCGCCGCTCCCGAGCTCGGCCCGATGGCCACCGCCTTTCTGGAGGACATGGTGCGGAACAGCGACTTCCAGGTCATGCCCGCGCATGCCGCTGCCGAGCTGCGGCCGCGCAGCGCCGACAAGGGCACGGCGGTCCGCTGGCTGATGCAGCATCCGCCCTTCGCCGGCCGCACCCCGCTCTTCATCGGCGACGACGTCACCGATGAATACGGCATCACCGCCTGCAAGGAGCTGGGCGGCACCGGCTACCGCATCCCCCGGGACTTCCCCGGTCCCTCCTCCGTGCATGACTGGCTCCTGCGGCTGGCCGACGACCTGGCCGCATGACCCAGCCGCTCGACCTGGCGCCGGTCGGCAATGGCATCATTGCCGGCCTGTTCGACCGTCGCGGCCGCTGTTCCTGGCTCTGCTGGCCGCGCTTCGACGGCGATCCCATCTTCTGCGCCCTGCTCGGCGGGGAAGAGCCGCAGGACGGCTTCATGGAATGCGCGATGATCGGCCTGCGGGAATCACGGCAGGCCTATCGCCGCAACACCGCCGTGCTGGAAACCGAGCTGGAGGACGAGAACGGCAACCGGCTGCGCATCATCGACTTCGCGCCGCGCTTCCGCCGCTTCGGCCGCAGCTTCCGCCCACCCATGCTGGTGCGGCGGATCGAACCGCTTTCCGGCACGCCGTTGATCCGGCTGCGCATCCGCCCGCGTGGCCATTGGGGGCGGGACGTGCCGGAGCGCCGCGCCGGTTCCAACCACCTACGCTACTTCTCCACCGAATCGGCACTGCGCCTGACCACCGACGCCCCCCTCGCCTGCGTGGCCGAGGAGGCGCCCTTCCTGCTGGACCAGCCGGTGACGCTGCTGCTCGGGCCGGACGAAACCATCGCGGGAGCCGTGGAGGACCTTGGCGACGAGTTCCTGCGCGAGACGGAGAACCACTGGCTCGACTGGACGCGCGGCCTGCACCTCCCCTTCGAATGGCAGGAGGCGGTGATCCGCGCCGCCATCACGCTGAAGCTCTGCACCTTCGAGGAGACCGGCGCGGTGGTGGCGGCGCTGACCACCTCCATCCCCGAGGCGCCGGACACCGAGCGCAACTGGGACTACCGCTACTGCTGGCTGCGGGACGCGCTGTTCACCGTGCAGGCGCTGAACCGCCTCGGCACCACCCGCACCATGGAAGAG
Source organism: Teichococcus coralli (assembly GCF_009829925.1). GTDB lineage: Bacteria > Pseudomonadota > Alphaproteobacteria > Acetobacterales > Acetobacteraceae > Pseudoroseomonas > Pseudoroseomonas coralli. Next base: position 96,899 of record NZ_SNVJ01000012.1, on the reverse strand, counting down.
TACATCCGCTACGTGACCAACGTGGTGGCCATCTCCCCCGGCGGCGAGCTGAAGCCCTGCTACCCGCTGGTGCCCTCCCTCTCCATGCATGAGCGGCTGGCGGAATCGCTGCCGGGCTTCCTCGGCATGGGGCCCGTGCGGGTGGGCAACCAGGCCGCCGACCAGGTACAGAACGACGTCTACGGCTCCGTCATCATGGCGGCGGCGCAGATGTTCTTCGACAAGCGCCTGCCCCGGCCGGCCGGCGAGCCGCTGTTCCGCCTGCTGGAGCGGCTGGGCGAGCAGGCCGAGACGCGCGCCCTGACGCCGGATGCCGGCATCTGGGAATATCGCGGCCGGGCACGCGTCCACACCTTCTCCGCCGCCATGTGCTGGGCCGGCATGGCCCGGCTGGCCGGCATCGCGCGCCATCTGGGCCTGCCCGACCGCGCCGAGCGCTGGGCGAAGTCGGCGCGCGAGTTGCACGCGGTGATCTGCGAGCGCGCCTACCGGCCCGCGCTCGGCTGCTTCGTGGAAAGCTTCGAGAGCGACGGCATGGACGCCTCGCTTCTCCTCCTGCCGGAGATCGGCTTCCTGCCCGCCAACGATCCCCGCTTCATCGGCACGCTGGCGGCGGTGGAGAAACGCCTTTTGCACGATGGCTTCATTTATCGTTACGATATGGCGGATGATTTTGGGAAACCTGAAACCGCCTTCCTCGTTTGCTCGTTTTGGTACGTGGATGCGCTCGCCGCCGCCGGTCGCATGGAGGAGGCGCGCACGATGTTCGGGAGCATTCTATCGTGCCGGAATCACCTGGGACTGCTGGCGGAGGACTTGAACCCGAAACGGAATCAACTCTGGGGGAATTTTCCTCAGACTTATTCCCATGTTGGTCTGATTCTCTCGGCGATGCGTTTGAGCCGTTCGTGGGAGCACGGTCTGTGGGGCGGGTAGTTGTCGTCTCCAACCGTGTGGCGGTGCCACGGCGAGGCGAACCGACCGCCGGTGGCCTCGCCGTCGCCCTGAAGGACGTGCTGAAGGCCAGTGGCGGCCTTTGGTTCGGCTGGAGCGGCGAAACCCGCAAGGAGCCTTCGCCGGAGGCCAAGCAGCTTCGCTCGGGCGGCATCGACTACGCCACCATCGACATCGCCGATGCCGACCACCAGGGCTTCTACGCCGGCTATTCCAACAACACGCTCTGGCCGCTGTTCCATTTCCGGCTCGGGCTGATGGAGTACGACCGCGGGGAGGCCGCCGCCTATCGCCGGGTGAACCGCCAGTTCGCCCAGGCGCTGATGCCGCTGCTCGGCCCGAAGGACACCATCTGGATCCATGACTACCAACTGATCCCGATGGCGGCGGAGTTGCGCGCGCTCGGCGCCAAGCAGCGCATCGGCTTCTTCCTGCACATCCCCTTCCCGCCCTTCGCGGTGCTCTCCGCCCTGCCGGACGCCGAGCAGGTCCTGAAGGACCTGCTGGCCTATGACCTGGTGGGCGTGCAGACCAAGCACGACCTCGGTGGGCTGATCAACTGCTTCCAGGAAGGGCTGGGCCTGAGCCCCGATGCGACCGGGGGCGTGCGCGGAGAGGTGGCCGGCACCATGCGGCGCACCCAGCTTTCCGCCCACGCCATCGGCATCGACACCCGCGGCTTCGCCACCATCGCGCGCAAGGCGGCCTATGGGCCTGACACCCAGCGCCTGGTGGCCAGCATGGGCGACCGCTCGCTGATCGTCGGCGCCGAGCGGCTGGACTATACCAAGGGCCTGCCGCACCGGATGCGCGGCTTCGCCGCCCTGCTGGCGCACTTCCCGGAGCACCTGAACCGCGTCACCTACCTGCAGGTGGCGGCGCGCAGCCGCAACGAGGTGGCCAGCTACCGCAACCTGCGGCGCGAGCTGGACCAGCTCGCCGGCCGGATCAACGGCGACTATGCCGAGTTCGACTGGACGCCGGTGCGCTACGTCGCCCGCGCCGTGGCGCGCGACACCCTGGCCGGTTTCTACCGCGTGGCGCGGGTCGGGCTGGTCACGCCGCTGCGGGACGGCATGAACCTGGTGGCCAAGGAATATGTGGCGGCACAGGACCCGGAGGATCCCGGCGTGCTGATCCTGTCGCAGTTCGCCGGTGCCGCCGAGAGCATGGAAGGCGCGCTGATCGTCAATCCGCTCGACGCCGTGGCGATGGCCGAACAGCTCGACCGCGCGTTGCGGATGCCGCTCGACGAGCGCAAGGAGCGCTGGGAAAGCATGATGCGCGGCCTGGAGGAGCAGACCGCCACCCGCTGGGCCGAAAGCTTCCTGGCCGAGCTGGAGGAACTGCCCCTGCCGGAGCAGAACCTGCTCTGGGCCTCGCCCACGCGCAACTGAGGGAAAAGGCCGGGGAAAGGAATTCCTCCGACCTCCCTTCTTTGCTTTTTCGCGGTCCCGCGCTGGTGACCCGCGCGCCGCCAGGCCGACGGAAGAAGAACGGGGGTCCGGGGGAACTCCTTCCCCCGGGCTTTTTCAGCCCCGCAACGCGCGGATCGCCGCTTCCAATCCCTCTGGCGCCGGCAGCCAGCGGGCGGGCGCGGCCAGCGCCGCATCCAGCCGGCGCTTGTATTCCACGCGCGGAATCTCAACCGTGCCGAACTGCGCCAGGTGCTCGGTGATGAACTGGGTGTCCAGCAGCGTGAAGCCCCCCAGCCGCAGCCGCGCCACCAGGTGCACCAGCGCCACCTTGGAAACGTCGCGCGCCCGGCTGAACATGCTTTCGCCGAAGAAGGCGCCGCTCAGCGCCACGCCATAAAGCCCGCCCAGCAGCTCGCCCCCACTCCAGACCTCGATGGAATGGGCGTGGCCCATGCGGTGCAGCTCGGTGAAGAGGCGCTCGATCTCCGGGTTGATCCAGCTGTCCTCCCGCCCGGGCGCGGGCGCGGCGCAGCCGGCGATCACCCCGGCGAAATCGGCGTCGGCCGTCACCGTGAAGGCACCGGAAAGGACGGTGCGGCGCAGCCGCCGCGGCAGGTGGAAACCGTCCAGCGGCAGGATGCCGCGCAGTTCCGGGTCCAGCCAGTAGAGGCGCCGGCCTTCCCGCGATTCGGCCATGGGGAACAGCCCGGCGCGATAGGCGCGGAGCAGCAGGTCGGGGGTGATTTCCACCGGGCGGCGGGGCATGCGCGCCATCATGACCGCGCCGCCGCCCCGGCGCCAGCCTAGCCGGCGGGCCTCGGCAGCCGCGCCAGGATGCGCTCGGCCAGCGCATCGTAGTTCTCGTCGAAGTGGTGCCCGCCGCTGGTGCGGATGATCTCCGCCGCCGTTCCCTTGAAGGCGAGGCAGGCGGTCTCGTCCTCCTCGTCCGAGCCATAGACGCATTGCACCAGGGCGGGCGGGAGGCCGGCGATCTCGGGCGCGGTCGGCAGGGCGCTGGGCCGCGCCATGCCGATGAAGTCTCCCACCTTGATCTCGAAGGCGGCGTCCTTGGCGAAGGCGAGCAGCGAGATCAGCACCACCCGCTCCCTGCTGGCCGGCTTCATCCGGTTCCAGGCGAAGGGCATCACGTCCGCGCCGAAGGAATAGCCGATCAACGCCACCTTGGGCGTCTGCCACTTCTCCGCGTAGAGGGCGATGACGCGGTCCAGCTCGGCGGCCACCTCTTCCGGAGAACGGCGGGTCCAGAACCAGTTCAGCGTATCGAAGCCCAGCACCGGCACGCCGTGGTTGCGCATGTAGCGGCCGATGGTGCGGTCCAGGTCGCGCCAGCCGCCATCGCCGGAGAGGATGATGCCGAACACGTCGCCGCGCTTCTGCTTCGCCGGCAGTTCCACCAGCCAGGAGGAGGTGTCGCGCTGCGCCCAGGCCGACTGGATCAGCGCGGGCAGCGCCAGCGCGGCGGCCGCCCCCAGCATCAGGCGTCGCTTCATTTGCCGATCACTCCCCGCAAGCCGCCGGCCTGCAGCGCCGCCACGTCGGCCAGGACGACCCAGGGGTCGAGCCCGCCCGGCGTGCAAAGGTAGCGCGGCTCCCAGACCGGCTCGAACTTCTCCTTGAAGGCCCGCAGGCCCCGGAAGTTGTAGAAGCGCTCCCCTCGGCGGAAGACCAGCCCGCCCAGCCGGTACCAGACCGGCGCCAGGCGGTGGGCCGCCAGGCCGGAAAGCGGCGCCATGCCCAGGTCGAAGAAGTCGTAGCCCAGCTCCTTGGCGCGCAGGATCAGCCGCAGGAACAGGAAATCCATGGTGCCGGGCGGCACTTCCGGCATCTGGCGCATCAGGTCGATCGACATTTCCCGGCGCTGCTCGGGCGTCTCCAGCAGCGTGGCGAAGGCGATCGCCTGCCCTTCCCGGTCGCGCACCACGGCGACGGATTGCGCGGTGACGTAGTCCGGCTCGAAGGCGCCGAGGGAAAAGGCCTTCTCCCGCGCCTTGTGCTGATCCAGCCAGGCGCGCGAGACCGCCTCCAGCTCCGGCAGCAGCGATGCCACCGCCTCGGGCGGCAGCACCTCGAAGGTCAGCCCCTCGCGCTCGGCCCGGTTCAGCGCGCTGCGCAGGGGCTGTCGGGACTTGCCCTTCAGCTCGAAGGCGGCGAGCGGCACCCGCGCGGCCTCGCCCAGCTTCAGCGGGCGCAGCCCGGCATCGATGTAGAGCGGCAGGCTCTCCGGCCGCACCTGATAGAAGGCGGCGCGGCCACCCTGGGCATCGGCCATCTCGACGAAGCGCCAGACCAGGTCCACCCGCCGCTCGCGCGCCCCCACGGGATCGAACAGCCCGATCCAGGAACGGCCGCGGCGGCCATACATGATGAAGGCGTCGCCCTCGGGAGCGAAGAGCAGCGCCTTGTCGCCCATCCGCACGAGGTTGGCGTCCGCCCGGCCCTGCGCGGCGACAATGGCGGTGGCGCGCGCCAGCTCCTCCGGTGTCGGCGGGTGCACCCGGCTGCGGGCGGGGCGCAGCAGCGTCCAGAGCCCCGCGACGAACAGCGCCAGCACCGCGCCGAGGGTGGCGCGCATGTTGCGCGGCGTGCTGGCGTCCAGCTCGAAGCGCCACCAGAGCTGGCGGGAATACTCGACGTCCCGGTGGGCGAAGAACAGCAGCCAGGCGGCGGCGGCAACCACGCCGATCACCGCCAGCCACCAGCCCGGCGTCAGGCTGGGGGTCAGCATCCGCGCCCGGCGGTCGAAGCGCTGGCGCGAGACCACCAGGGCGACGCCGAGCAGCACCAGCAGCGGCAGTTCCAGTTCGCCGCCGCCGCGGGCGATGGAAAGCACCAGGCCCGCGCCGGTGAGGCAGGTGGCCAGCCACCAGGCGCCGTCCAGCCGGTGCACCAGCCCGTGGGCGACAAAGATCAGCGCCAGCCCGCCGACGCTGGCCAGCAGGTGCGAGGCCTCGAAGAGCGGCAGCGGCAGGGCGGGCGCAAGCAGGCCGGGCGTCACCCCGACCGGCGGGGTGACCCCCCCAAGCAGCAGCGCCGCTCCGGCGGCGAAGGCCCCGGCGCCCAGAAAGCGCGGCATCAGCCGGGTGGCGGCGCGCACCGCGCGGGTGCCGCCCTCCAGCAGGTGGGCGCGGCGGCTGACCTCGAAGCCGGCCAGCAGCAGGATGGCCAGGCAGAGCGGCAGGGCGAAGTAGATCACCCGGTAGAGCACCAGCGCCGCCGCCACCTGGTCCAGCGGCACGGCGCTGTTGTGGAAGGCGAGCAGCACCACCGCCTCGAAAACGCCGATGCCGCCGGGCAGGTGGCTGGCGGCACCGATGGCGATGGCCACGGCGTAGAGCGCCATGAAGGAGGGCAGGTCCACCGCGCCAGGCGGCAGCAGCAGCCACAGCACCGTGGCGGCGCCGCCGATGTCCAGCAGGGAGATCACCCCCTGCAGCAGGATCAGCCGCGCCGGCGGCACCCGCAGCACAAAGCGGCCGAGCCGCAGCCCCTTGCGCAGCCGCCCCAGCACCGCCACGCCGGCCAGCGCCGCCAGCAGCGCCGCGGCGACCAGGCGCAGCAGCGTGGCGGAGAGGCCGAACCAGCCGGCCAGCGCCTCCGCCTCCAGCAGCAGGCCGAGCGCCGCCACCGCATAGAGCCCGAGCACGAAGCTGGCGGTGACGAAGACCAGCACGCGGCCGATCCGCGTCGGCTCCAGCCCGGTCGCCGCGTAGATCCGCCAGCGCACGGCGCTGCCGGTGAAGGCGCCGACGCCGAGCGTGTTGCTCAGCGCGAAGCCGCAGAAGGCGGCCAGCGCGCCGATGCGCGGCGGCACCGCGCCCGGCGCGAGGTGGCGCAAGGCGGAAAGGTCGTAGCCCATCATCGCCACGAAGCTGAGGGCGGCGGCGCCGGCGGCGGCGGCCAGCACCGCCGGGCGCGCCGACTGCAGCGCGGCGACCACCTGACTGTAGTTCAGCTCGCGCGAAAGGGCCTGCAGGGCGCCCAGCGCCAGGATGGCGAGGAGCACGCCGCCGGCCAGCAGCAGCCATGGCCGCAGCACCGCCAGCCACCGCCTGTCGCGCATCCCGGCGGGCGGTGCGCCCTCGGATTGGGCGGGCGCCGGCTCAGGGGTTTCGGCGGTGAGGCCGTTCATCAGCTTTTCTCGAAATACCGGGGCATGCACGGGGCAGTCTGCCCGCGGGCCGTAGCGAAACAATGATGACGCTGTGGCAGGGTTGCCATGAATCAGGCGCTGGCCCCGGCGCCTGCGCGCCAGGGTCAGCCCTTGTCCGATCCTGTTCCGGCGGCCTTCAGTCGCGCAGGCCGACAAAGCGCTCCAGCCAGTGGATCGTGTAGTCGCCGGCCTGGAACTGCGCATCCTCCATGATGCGCTGGTGGAGCGGCAGGGTGGTCCGGATGCCGTCCACCACCATCTCGGACAGCGCCCGGCGCATGCGGCCGATGGCCTCGGCGCGGGTCTTGCCGTGCACCACCAGCTTGGCCACCAGGCTGTCGTAGTGCGGCGGCACGGCGTAGCCGGAGTAGAGCGCGCTATCCACCCGCACGCCGAGCCCGCCCGGCGCGTGGTAGGTGTTCACCCGCCCGGGGGAGGGCGCGAAGCTCTCCGGGTCCTCGGCGGTGATGCGGCACTCGATGGCATGGCCGCTGAAGGTGATGTCCTCCTGGCCATAGCCGAGCTTCTCGCCGGCGGCGACGCGGAGCTGCTCCTTCACCAGGTCGATGCCGCAGACCATCTCGGTCACGGGATGCTCGACCTGCAGGCGGGTGTTCATCTCGATGAAGGCGAACTGCCCGTCCTGCCAGAGGAACTCCAGCGTGCCGGCATTGCGGTAGCCGAGCTGGGAAAGGCCCTGCGTGACCTGGGCACCGAGCGCGTCGCGCTCCTCGGCGGTGAGCGCGGGGGAGCCGGCCTCCTCCACCAGCTTCTGGTGGCGGCGCTGCAGCGAGCAGTCGCGCTCGCCGAAATGCACCACGTTGCCATGGGTGTCGGCCAGGACCTGCAGCTCGATGTGGCGCGGCCGGTCCAGGTACTTCTCCATGTAGACGGCGTCGTTGCCGAAGGCGGCCTTGGCCTCGGTGCGGGCGACCCGCCAGGCCTCCTCCAGCTCCTCGGCGGAGTGCGCCACCTTCATGCCGCGCCCGCCGCCGCCGGCGGCGGCCTTGATCAGCACGGGATACATGATCCGCTCGGCGACCTCGCGCGCCTCCTCCAGGCCGGCCAGCTCGCCCTCGCTGCCCGGCACCAGCGGCACGTTGAGCGACTTCATCGCCTGCTTGGCGGCGATCTTGTCGCCCATCATGCGGATATGCTCGGGCGAGGGCCCGATGAAGGTGAAGCCGTGCGCCTCCACCATCTCGGCGAAGCTGGCATTCTCGGACAGGAAGCCATAGCCGGGATGGATCGCCTCCGCGCCGGTGATGCTGGCGGCCGAGAGGATGTTGGCGACGTTCAGATAGCTGTCGCGCGCCGCCGGCGGGCCGATGCAGACGCTCTCATCGGCCAGCCGCACATGCATGGCGGTGGCGTCGGCCGTGGAATGCACGGCCACGGTGCGGATGCCCATCTCCTGGCAGGCGCGATGGACGCGCAGCGCGATTTCGCCGCGATTGGCGATCAGCACCTTCTTGAACATGGCTTGGCGCCTTTACTCGACCACCATCAGCGGCTCGCCGAACTCGACCGGCGCCCCGCTCTCGACCAGGATGCGCGTCACCGTGCCGGCCTTCGGCGCCTTGATCTGGTTGAAGGTCTTCATCGCCTCGATGAGCAGCAGGGTCTGCCCGGCGGCCACCTTGGCGCCCGGCGTGACGAAGGGCGCCGCGCCCGGCTCGGACGAGAGATAGGCGACGCCGACCATGGGCGAGGTGACGGCACCGGGGGTGCTGGCATCCACCGCCGCCTCGGCGGCCGGGGCCGCGGCCTGCACCATGGCCGGCGCGGCGGCCGGCACCGCCGCGACGGGCGCCGCCGCCATGGCCACCGGCGCCATCGCCACGCTGCGGGTGACGCGGACGCGGCTGTCCTTGTCGGCCAGTTCGATCTCGCTGAGGTCGGTCTCCCGCAGGATCTGCGCGAGCGCCCGGATCGCTTCCGGGCTGAAGGAAATGCCGCTCATAACGTTTCTCTGGGAACCTCTCGGATACGCCGCCGCATGCGGCCCTGCAGTTCAGTCCTGCTCGGCCTGGGCCAGGATGCCGGCGATGCCGCGCAGCGCCAGCGCATAACCATGCGGGCCAAGGCCGCAGATGACGCCCTGCGCTGCGCGGGACACATAGGACAGGTGCCGGAAGGATTCCCGGCGATGGATGTTGCTCAGGTGAACCTCGACCACCGGCAGGTCGGAGGCCAGCAGGGCGTCCATCAGGGCGATCGAGGTGTGGGAATAACCGGCCGGGTTGATCACGATGCCCGCCGCCATGCTGCGCGCCTCCTGCACCCAGGAGATCAGCTCGCCCTCCACATTGGTCTGCCGGAAGTCGATCGCCAGGTCGAGCGCGTCCGCCGTCTCGGCGCAGAGCGCCTCGATGTCGTCCAGCGTCTCGTGGCCATAGATTTCCGGCTGGCGGGTGCCGAGCAGGTTCAGGTTGGGGCCATTCAGCACGAAAATCAGCGGCGGGTTCACGTGGGGCTTCCGTCCGGTCCGATCGGCGCGCGTAGCACGGGGGGTTTCCGCCCCGCAAGCGCGGGCGCGGCATGGCGTCCCCCTGGCCGACCGGCCCGGCTCCCCTCCCCATCCGGCATCCCGCTGATTTACAAGGGAAACCGGCGGCAGAGTGTTTCAGGCGGCCATGGCGGCGCAGCTCTCGGCGCAACGCTGGCAAGCCTCGACACAGGCCTCCATCCCGTCAAGCCCGGCGCAATCCTGGGCGCATTCGCGGCAGATCTCGGCGCATTCCCGGCAGGTATGGCGGTGGTGCGGCGAGCCGATCAGCATGAAATGCGCGGCGGTGCGGCAGATCTCGGCGCAGGCGAGCATCAGGCGGAAATGCCCGGGCTCGGTATGCTTTCCACCGGCTTCCAGGCAATGCCCGGCGGCCATGGAAAGACAGGTGCTGTAGCAGCGCAGGCACTCGTCAACGCAGCGCTGCATCTCCGGGGAAAGCTTGCCCATGGTTCCGGCTCCTTCCGATGGTTGCGGGAGCAACGGGCCCGCCTCCCATCGGTTGCCGGGCGGAAGCCGGGGGACCGGGTCTTTCTTGCCCGGCCGCCGGCTCCCTGCGGCCCGCCTCAGAGGCTGTGCACCGCGTGCAGGTACTGGAAGTGGCGATCGTACTGGGCCAGCACGTCCTGGATCATCTCCTGCCGGGAGAAGCCCATCACGTCATAGTCCTGGCTGCCGTCCTCCAGGAACACCTCGGCACGGTAGTAGTGCTCATGCCGCTCACGCTCCGGGGCGCTCTCGAAATAGTTGAAGCTTGGCATGGCATATTCGCGCATGCGAATGCCGTAGTGGAACTCCTCCGGCGCGCCCGGCATGGAGATCAGCCGCAGCCGCCCTTCCCGCCGGTGCACCTCCGCGCCCAGGCCGCGGCCGCGCAGCTCGGCGGCGACGGCCTCAAGCGCCGGGGCGGCCGTCTCCTCCAGGAAGCGCAGCACCTCGTCCTTGCGCGGATGCGCCAGGATGCCGTGCAGCTGGCGCTGCCAGGAAAGCCCCTGCCGCGGCGGCAGGTTGGTGGCCAGGGCGTTCTGCCGCAACCCTTCCCGCTGCAGCCCGCGCCACAGCCCGTAGCAGATCAGCAGCATCACGATCGCGAAGGGCAGCGCGCTGGCGATGGCCGCCGTCTGCAGCGCCTGCAGCCCGCCCGAGGCCAGCAGCACCGCGGCGATCACGCCGGACGAGACGGCCCAGAAGATGCGCTGCAGCACCGGCACGTCGTCCCGCCCGCCGGCCGCGATGGTGCTGACCACCAGGGCGGCGCTGTCGGCCGAGGTGATGAAGAAGGTGACGATCAGCACCATCGCCACCCAGGAGCTGATCGTGGCCAGGGGGTACTGCTCCAGGAAGACGAACAGCGCCAGCGAGACGTCGTTCTGCACGGCCTGCGAGACGGCCTGGGTGGCGCCGGTCATGTGCAGGTAGATGGCGCTGTCGCCGAAAACGGTCATCCAGGCGAAGGTGAAGCCCGCCGGCACCAGCAGCACGCTGAGGGTGAACTCGCGGATGGTGCGCCCGCGCGAGATGCGGGCGATGAACATGCCGACAAAGGGCGACCAGGCGATCCACCAGCCCCAGTAGAACAGCGTCCAGTCGCGCAGCCAGTCGTTCGGGTCATAGGCATACATGTAGAGGCTGCGCTGGGCGAACTGGTCGATGTAGCCACCCAGGTTCTGCACGAAGGTGCGCAGCAGGAAGGTGGTCGGCCCGACGGCGAAGACGAAGACCAGCAGCGCGCAGGCCATGATCAGGTTGGCGTTCGACAGCAGCTTGATGCCCTTGTCGAGCCCGGAGACGACCGAAAGGGTGGCCAGCGCGGTGATCACCGCGATCAGCACCACCTGCACGCCGAAGCCCACCGGCACGCCCAGCACATGCGCCAGGCCGGCGTTCACCTGCAGGGCGCCGAGGCCCAGCGAGGTGGCCACGCCGAACATGGTGCCGAGAATGGCGAAGATATCCACCGTGTGCCCGATCCAGCCATGGATGCGCTCGCCGATCAGCGGGTAGAGCGCCGAGCGGAGGCTCAGCGGCAGGCCGTGGCGGAAGCTGAAATAGGCCAGGCTGAGGCCGATCACCGAGTAGATGGCCCAGGCATGCAGCCCCCAGTGGAAGTAGCTGAGGCGCATGGCGGCGCGGGCGGCGGCGATGCTGGCCGGCTCGCCCTCCGGCGGCACCATGAAGTGCGTCACCGGCTCGGCCACGCCGAAGAACACCAGCCCGATGCCCATGCCCGCGCTGAACAGCATGGCGAACCAGGCGCCATAGCTGAATTCCGGCTCCGAGTGGTTGGGCCCGAGGCGGATTCGCCCGTAGCCGCTCACCGCCAGCGCGGCCACGAAGATCAGGAAGCCGGTCACCACCAGCAGGTAGAACCAGCCAAGCTCATCGGTGATCCAGCGTTGCACGGCGCTGAAGGTCGCGGCGGCGGCCTGCGGCGCCAGCACGCCGAACAGCACGAACAGCAGGATCAACGCCGCCGAGCCGATGAAGACCGTCGGGTTGACGGCGGCGCGGCCGGTGGTCGGGGAGGCAGGTTCGCTCACGATGCGTCTCCTCGGAAGTCTGAGCCTTGGCCGTGCCCGCGGTGGGTGCCTGCGCGCGTCGCCCGGGGCAGGCGGGCGCCAGACGGCGACCGTGCGGAGCGCAGGCATGGCCGCGCCCGCCCTAGGTGGTCCCAAAGCCGTCAATGACAACTCGGCAGACCCGCTGAAGTTCTGCCGCCTCCCGCGGGTTGCATGCCGCGGCATGGAAGCTTTGCCCAGAGCACGGGATGACACCGCGCCCCCGCTTCCCTAGTTTGCGCCGCAGCGTTCCACCCTGGAGGGAGGCCGAAATGACCCCGCTTGCCAGGTTCGGGCTGCCGGCGCTGCTGCTGAGCGGCCTGCTGGCGGCCTGCAGCCCGAGCTATTCACCCGATACCTATGCCAGCCGGGCGGTGCAGCAGGCCAACAAGGTCGAGCAGGGCGTGGTCGTCGGGCGGCGCGCCATCGAGATCGCGGCGGACGGCACCACCGGCGTGGCCAGTGGCGCCGCGGCCGGCGGCGTGGCCGGCAGCCGGATCGGCGGCGGCGACATCACCTCCGCCTTCGGCGGCATCGGCGGCGGCCTGATCGGCGGCCTGCTGGGCGCGGCCGCGGAAAAGGGCGCCGGCTCCCAGCAGGGCTACGAATACATCGTGCGCAAGCCCAGTGGCGACCTGGTCTCGGTGGTGCAGCGGGACGACACGCCGCTGGCGCTCGGCCAGAAGGTGCTGGTGATCGCCGGCGCGCAGGCCCGCATCGTGCCGGACTACACCGTGCCCCACGAGAACCCGCCTGGCCCACCCCCCGCCGCCGTGTTCTCGGCCCCGCCTGCCGCCTTCGGCGCCGTGCCGCAGCCTTCCGCCGCCCCTCCGGCGCCTCCCAGGGAGGAAGCCCTGCCCCCGCCCGCGGCTTCCGATCCCCCTGCCGAGCCCGCGCCGGGCGGATCGCCGGCGGCCGGCACTCCCCAGGCCATCTCCCCCCAGGCCATCTCCCCTCAGGCCGTCTCCCCCCAGGCCGTCTCGCCTTCCGCCAACCCGGTCTCCGGCACCCCGCTGAACGGCGTTTTGCCTGGCATGGCTATCTGAGGGAGGAAACGCGGGCAGCCGGAGGGCACCGGGACGTGCGGCTGCGGCCGCCCTCCCGGCGATCTGCGCGCGGAGCGGAGCATTCGCCGCCCCGCCCCCTTTCCCCCCGGCCCGCCGCGCGCCACATTCGCGCCATGGCGGACAGCATCGAGATCACCATCAACGGGGAAACCCGCATCATCCAGAACCCGGCGACGGTGGCCGACCTGCTGGCGACGCTCAGCCTGGACACCCGCAAGGTGGCGGTCGAGCGGAACCTGGAGATCGTGCCGCGCTCCGCCTACGGCGCCACCACGCTCGCCGCGGGGGACACGCTGGAAATCGTGCACTTCATCGGCGGGGGCTGAGCCCATGGATGGCTATCAGAATCAGGCGGACGATACCTGGGAGGTCGCGGGCCACCGCTTCCGCTCCCGCCTTGTTGTCGGCACCGGGCGCTACAAGTCGCTGGAGGAGACCGCCGCCGCCATCGAGGCGAGCGGCGCCGAGATGGTCACCGTCGCGGTGCGGCGGGTGAACCTCTCGGATTCCAGCGCGCCCATGCTGCAGGATTTCGTGGACCCGAAGCGCTACACCTACCTGCCCAACACCGCCGGCTGCCACACCGCGCAGGACGCCGTGCGCACCCTGCGCCTGGCACGCGAGGCCGGCGGTTGGAACCTGGTGAAGCTGGAGGTGCTCGGCCCGCCGCCCTTCCTCTACCCGGACATGCCCGCCACCTTCGAGGCCGCCCAGGCGCTCATCAGGGATGGCTTCCAGGTGATGGTCTACTGCGCCGACGACCCGCTGGCGGCCAAGCGCCTGGAGGAGATGGGCTGCGTCGCCGTCATGCCGCTCGGCGCGCCGATCGGCTCCGGCATGGGCCTGACCAACCCCTTCATGCTGCGCTCCATCATCGAGCAGGCCAAGGTGCCGGTGCTGGTGGATGCCGGCATCGGCACCGCCAGCGAGGCCGCTGCCGCCATGGAGCTGGGCTGCGACGCCGTGCTGCTGAACTCGGCCATCGCCCATGCCAAGGATCCGGTGCGCATGGCGCAGGCCATGAAGGCGGCGGTGGAGGCAGGACGCCACGCCCACCTGGCCGGACGGATGCCACGCAACTACAACGCCGATCCCTCCAGCCCGCTTTCCGGGTTGATCCGCTAGCGTCCGGAGGGGGCTCCGCCCCCTCCGGACCTCGCGTAAGCGTCTCGCCCAGAGGGGGCTCCGCCCCCTCCGGACCTCCCCGGCTGGGGGAACAGCGTCCCCCCAGACCCCACCATCAACGGCCCTTGCACCGTTCCGCGCCGAGGCCGAGAACGCAATCAGCCGCCTCGGCGCAGGCTTGCCCTCGTCGCGGGGTCACCGCACGACGCGGGGCCAGAGCCACCAAAGCAGCGCCGCCGCCGCCGCTAGCCAGAGCCCCACGATGAACGCGGCGGCCGAACGGCTGATCGGCCGCCCCTCCGCCCTGTCGGCCGCCGCCCGGTGCTCGGCCATGACGTCGGCAGGAACCAGCCGGACGGCCAGCAGGATCGCCAGCGGCAGCAGGATCGCGTCGTCGAGGTAGCCGAGGACCGGAATGAAGTCAGGAATGAGGTCGATCGGCGAGAGGGCGTAAGCGGCAATCGTCAGCGCGAGCGCCTTGGCGTACCACGGCGTCCGGGGATCGCGGGCGGCGAGGTAAAGCGCGTGCACGTCCCGCTTGATCGCCCGCGCCCAGGTCCTGATCCGTCGCAGCCCTTGCCTCGTTCGCATCTCGTCCGCCCTGTTCTACCTGAGTCTTCATCCCAGGTGTCAGGCGCGCCAGAACCGATGGCGGGTCCGGGGTGACACTGTCACCCCGGCGGGAGGGGCCTGGGGAGGGCGGCGCCCTCCCCGAGCCAACCGATCAATGCGCCTCCCCGCCCCCGCCCGCCTTCTTGGGCCGTTGCAGCAGCAGGACCAGCGGCAGGGAGAGCAGGAAGCAGCCCGCCATCAGCAGCAGCGTGTCGTTGTAGGCGAGCACGAGGCCCTGCTGCACCACCAGGCTCTTGATCCGCCCCAGCGCGGCGACGTCCGAGGCGTCGCCCAGGCGCCCGGCCATGGCGGCGCTCAGGGTGGACTGGTATTCGCCGACATAGGGCCGTGCCCAGTTCAGCGACTCCGCCAGGTGGGTGCGGTGGGCGTAGGAGCGGTCGGTCACCAGCGTGTTGATCATGGCCAGCCCGATGGCGCCGCCGGCATTGCGCATCAGGTTGTACAGCCCGGCGGCGCCCTTGAGCTGGGCGGGCGGCATGGTGCCGAGGGCGATCTGGTTCACCGGTGCCATGGTCAGCATCATCGCCACGCCGCGCAGGCCGAGGGGAAAGGCCAGTTCGGGGAAGGCGCTGTCGGCGGTGAGCTGCGCCGTCTGCCAGATCGCCACGAAGAACAGCAACAGCCCGGCGGCCAGCATCAGCCGCGGATCGGTGCGGGCGAGGAGACGTCCTGCAAAGGGCGCGGTGAGGAACATGCAGACGCCGGTGATGAACATCACCTCGCCGATCTGCATGGAGTTGTAGCCGCGCACCCGGCCGAGGAAGAGCGGCAGCAGGTAGACCGAGCCGTAGAGCCCGATGCCGACGGTGAAGCTGAACAGGCAGCCGATGGCGAAGTTGCGGTTGCGGAAGGCGCGCAGGTCCACGATCGGCTCGGCCTGGGTCAGGGCGCGCCAGAAGAACAGCACGCCGGCGACGGCCGCCAGCAGGCTCAGGTTGCGCACGCCCGCGTCGGCCAGCCAGTCCCAGCGCGGGCCTTCCTCCATGACGTATTCCAGGCTGCCCAGAAAGGCGGCCATGAACAGCAGGCCCCACCAGTCGAAGCGGGCCAGCAGGCTGCGGTCGGGGCGGTCGATGTCCACCGTGCTCCACACCGCGAAGGCGATGAGCGCGCCGATCGGCACGTTGATCAGGAACAGCCAGTGCCAGGAGAAGCTCTGCGTCAGCCAGCCGCCGAGGGTGGGGCCGATGGTGGGCGCCAGCGTCGCGGTCAGGCCGATGATGACGGTGGCGCCGGCCCGCTTGTTGCCGGGAAACATCAGGAAGCTGGCGGCGAAGACCGTCGGGATCATGGCGCCGCCGATGAAGCCCTGCGCGGCGCGGAAGACGATCATGGTGCCGAGGTTGGACGCCATGGCGCAGGCCAGCGAGAAGAAGGTGAAGCCGGCGGCCGAGGCGGTGAACAGCACCCGGGTGGAGAGCAGGCGCGAAAGGAAGCCCGAGAGCGGGATCATCACGATCTCCGCGATCAGGTAGCTGGTCTGCACCCAGCTCGCCTCGTCCGGGCTGGCGGCGAGGCCGGCCTGGATCTCCGAGATGGAGGCGGAGACGATCTGGATGTCCAGGATCGCCATGAACATGCCGAGCACCATGGCCATGAAGCCGAGGCGTGCGCGCAGCGGCATCTCGGTCGCCTGTGGGGCGGGCATGGCGCGGGTGGCGCTCATGGGGAATGTTTCCTCAGCGGCCGCCCAGGCCGAGCGTCGCCGCGGCGGCGGCCAGCACGCCGCGCGGCGCCTCCGGGTCGGCGCGGGTGTCCACCTCGGCCACCACGGAAAGCCCCGGGCGCAGCCGGGCGATGGCCTCGGCGTCCTGTTCGGGCTCCAGCACCAGCTTCACCGGCACGCGCTGCACCACCTTGGTGAAGTTGCCGGTGGCGTTTTCCGGCGGCAGCAGGCTGAACTGGCTGCCGGTGCCGGGGGCGAAGCTGTCCACATGCCCGCGCAGCGCATGGCCAGGAATGGCGTCCACGGAAATCTCGACCGGCTGGCCCGGCCGCATGGCGGCGAGCTGGGTTTCCTTGAAGTTGGCGACGACGAAGAGCGCCTGCGGCAGCGGCGCCACGGCGATGAGCCGCTGGCCCGGCCGCACGCGCTGGCCGAGCTGCGCCGCGCGGTTGCCGGCGATGCCGTCGAAGGGCGCGCGGATCTCGGTATAGGTCTGCGCGATGCGGGCCTGCTCCAGCGCGGCGGCGGCCTGGTCGCGCCGGGCCTCTGCCTGGGCGAGCTGCGCCTGCTGCACCGGCACGGCCTGGCGGCGCACCGCCAGCTCGGCCTCGGCGGCCTGCACGGCGGCGGCGGCCTTGCGCTGGTCGGCCACCGCGGTCTCGGCCGCCTGGCGCGAGGAGTAGCCGCTGCCGGAGAGCGACTGGGTGCGGCGCGCCTCGGCGTCGGCGCGGGCCTGCTCGGCGCGGGCCTGCTCGACCTGCGCCTCGGCGCTGCCGATCTGCGCCTGCAGCTGCGTGACCGTCTGGCGCGCGGTCTGGATGGCGGCCTCGGCCTCCGCCAGCGCCGCCGCGTCCTGGCGCACCAGCAGGCGGGCGTCGCGGTCGTCAAGCCGCAGCAGCACCTGGCCGGCCTCGACGCGCTGGTTGTCGGCCACGGCGATCCCGGTGACATCAGCCTCGATGCGGGGGGTCAGCACCGAGATGTCGCCCTGCACGTAGGCGTCGTCGGTTTCAACCAGGAAGCGGCCGGTGTGCCAGTACCAGTTGCCGCCCAGGGCAGCCGCAGCCAGCGCCACCACCGGCAGCACGCGCAGCAGCCAGCGGCGGCGGCGCTTCGGCGGCGGCAGAGTGGCTTGCGTGGCGTCGGCAGGGGGAGCGGAGGAGACGGGAGCGTTCATGGGCAATCCTGGAACTGAACGGTTCAGTTCAGTGAGGCGCTTCAGGTGCGCCTTTCCATTCCGGAAGTCAAGACTGAACTGAACCGTTCAGTTTACTCTTGCATCCGGCCGCCGCCCCGCCCTAGTGATCCCCCATGTCCCACGCCGCCGAAGCCCCGGAATTCTCTCCCAAGCGCCGCGCCATTGTTGATGCGGCGGCGGCGCTCTTCATGGCGGAGGGCTTCGGCGCCGTCTCGATGGATGCGGTGGCGCGCGCGGCACAGGTTTCCAAGGCCACGCTCTACGCCCACTTCCCCGGCAAGGAAGCGCTGTTCCTGGAGATCATCGGCAGCAACTGCCGCAAGATGCAGGCGATGATGGACGTGGCGCTCTCCGCCTCCGGCCTCACGCTGGAGGGGGCGCTGACCGAGCTTGGCCAGCAGTGGCTGCGCTTCCTGCTGCGTCGGGAGGTGCGGGCGCTGCACCGGGTGGTGATCGGCGAGGGCGTGCGCTTTCCACACCTGGCGCGGGACTTCTACGCCGGCGGACCGCAATCGGTGCGCCGCTGGCTGGCGGGCTGGCTGGCGAGCCAGCAACAGGCCGGCCAGTTGCAGGCGGATATCGACCTTCTGCTGGTGGCGGAGCAGTTCCTCTCCCTGCTGCGCGGCGATCTTTTCCTGCGCGCCACCCTGGGCCTGGTGACGGAGGGAGAGGAGGACGAGATCGCGGCGCTCGCCGCGCGGGCCGCGCAAGCCATTGTCCGCCTCTACGGCACCGTGCCGGACGGGGCCGCCTGAGGCGCCACCGGCCTCCCCCTTTTCCGGCATCGCGGGCCGGAGGGATTCGTCTTCTTTCCCGCTGCCGCACCGGAGGCTTCCCGCCCATTCGCCTTCGCTTCGGGATGTTTCCGCCGCACCTACAAAGCACACGGAAAAAAAACGGCCCGACCCTGAGAAAGGGCTTTGCGTCACGGCGCGACATCTCTATATGCGCGCCCAGACGCAGTACGCACGTGCCTCTGGCCCCAGGCCGACCATGCTCGGCCAAAGGTTTACGCAACGACGTCAAGCGTTCTGGCAACCCCGGCGAAGGCGCGAGCCTGACACCGGCCTCTTTTGGTCGCTGGTTCGTTCGACCGTTTCGTCAACTTGGGGCCGCCGCCCGCAGAGGGCCGGTCCTTTCCTTTCGGATTGGAGGGTGGTGCGATGACCCCCAAGGTCTCCCGCTTCCTGCATGACGTCGCGCCCGCGACGCCTTGCCTCGTCGTCGACGTGGACCGCGTCGCCGAGAACTACGCCCGGCTGAAGGCGGCGCTGCCGCTCGCCCGGATCTACTACGCGGTGAAGGCCAACCCCGCCGCCCCGATCCTGAGCCGGCTGGTCGATCTCGACTCCTGCTTCGACGCCGCCTCGCTGGAGGAGGTGAACCTCTGCCTGGCCAACGGCGCCCGGCCGGAGGCGATCTCCTTCGGCAACACGGTGAAGAAGGAAAGCGCCATCAAGGCCGCCTACGATGCCGGCGTGCGCATGTTCGCCTTCGACTCGGAGCCGGAGCTGCGCAAGCTCGCCCGCTCCGCGCCGGGCTCGAAGGTGTATTGCCGCATCCTGGTCGGCAATGTCGGCGCCGAGTGGCCGCTGTCGAAGAAGTTCGGCTGCGAGGTCGAGATGGCGCGCGAGCTGATGGTGCTGGCCGGCGAGCTCGGCCTCGATCCCTTCGGCATCTCCTTCCATGTCGGCAGCCAGCAGACCCGCACCGACGCCTACGAGGCGGCGATCGCCAAGGTCGGCCTGCTCTTCACCGACCTGAAGAATGCCGGCGTGAACCTCCGCATGATCAACATCGGCGGCGGCTACCCGGTGCGCTACCGCTCCGAGGTGCCGGAGATCGGCGCCATCGGCGATGCCATCATGGGCGCCATGGTCGAGGCCTTCGGCAATGCGCTGCCCGAGATGGTGGTGGAGCCGGGCCGCTTCATCGTCGGCGATGCGGGGGTGGTGTCCTCCGAGGTCGTGCTGGTCTCGCAGAAGGGCAAGGACGACCCGGTGCGCTGGGTTTACCTCGACATCGGCCGCTTCGGCGGGCTGGCGGAGACCGAGGGCGAGGCGATCAAGTACGCTTTCCGCACGCCGCACGACGGCGGCGCGGAAGGCCCCGTGACCATCGCCGGCCCGACCTGCGACAGCACCGACACGCTGTACGAGAAGTCGAACTACCGCCTGCCGCTGGCGCTCGACAGCGGGGACCGCGTGGAGCTGCTCGCCACCGGCGCCTATGTCACCACCTATGCCAGCCAGGGCTTCAACGGCTTCGCGCCCCTGGCCGAGCACTACATCTGAGGGCCCGGGCGGGGAGATAACCACTCCCCGCCTGCCTTTCTCGTTTGCCGGCCGCCGGTGGCCGGATAAACTCGCGCGATGGACGCGATTGACCGGAACATCCTCGTCGCCTTGCAGGACAACGGCGCGGCAGGCCTGGCCGAGCTGGCCAAGGTGGCCGGCCTCTCCGTCTCCGCCACCGCCGAGCGGGTGAAGCGGCTGGAGGAGCGCGGCACCATCCGCGGCTGGCGCGCCGACCTCGACCCCGCCGCCATCGGCTGCCCGCTGCTCGCCTTCGTCTTCGTCTCCATGCGCCCGGGGCGGGAGGAGAACGCCTTCCGCATCGCCATGCGCGCGGCCGAGCCGGTGCTGGAGTGCCACGCCGTCACCGGCGCCTGGACCTTCCTGCTGAAGCTGCGCCTGCCCGACCTCTCCGCCCTGGAGCGCTTCGTCGCCGACCAGGTGCGCGGCCAGGCCGGGGTGGAACGCACCGAGACGGTCCTGGCCATCACCTCGGCGAAGGAAACCGCGATCCTTCCCGTGGCGGAGGCGACGGAAGAGTGAAAGAAGGTCGGGGGAAGGAATTCCCCCGAACCCCCATCTTCATTTTTCAGTTCGGCGCAGCGCTTTCCGCCAGCCCGGGAAACGCGAAGAAAAAGGAAGGGGGCTTGGAGAACTCATTCCCCCAGCCCTACGCGACCTCGACCGTCATCCCCAGCAGCAGGAAGGACAGGCTCTTGCCGTGCCCATCGAGGTTCAGCGCGCCGTTCACGCCACCCTGCAGCACATCCTCGATGACGAAGTTGAAGGCGCCCAGCGCCGGCAGGTCGTAGCGCCGCACCGCCGTGGCGCCGCGATGCGCGAAAAGCGCCAGCACGCGCGCCTCGGTCACTTCGCGCGCCAGCAGCGGCCAGTCCTCGGCGCGATGAGCGATCAGCGAGAGGTTCAGCCGGTTGCCCTTGTCGCCGGCGCGGGCATGCGCGAGCCGGTGCAGCGGGACGCTGCGGGACGGATCTTGCAGCGGGACGCTGCGGGACAGATCTTGCAGCGGGACGCTGCGGGACAGATCTTGCAGCGGGACGCTGCGGAACGGATCCTGCGGCAGAACGGCGCTCATGCCGCCTCCTCCAGCGAAAGCAGCGACACGCGCGGCGCCAGCCGCTCGCGCGGCACCAGGAAGGACAAGGTGCGGATGCGGTCCGTCACGCGGGTGCGCACGCCGCCGCCGCCCGCCGGGCCACAGCAATAGAGCGACAGCACCTCGCGCGCCGCCCGCTCCGCCGCCGCGCGGCCCTCGCTGGCGAAGGCCAGCCGCAGGCGCAGGTCGGCGGGGCTGTGGCCGCTGGCCTCGCGCAACGCGCCCGCGTCGCCGTCGAACACGCTGACCACGCCGATCAGGTCGAGCCGCGCCTGGCCCTCCAGCCCCAGCAGCTTCAACCGCTCCAGCAGGGTGCGGCCGGCAAGCTCCGCGCGGGCGCGGGCATTCGGCCCGGCATAGGAGATCTCGCCCTCGCCCAGCCAGCCGCCGGGCAGGCTGACCGTGGCCTTCAGCCGCTCCGGCCGGGGGCGGCCGCGGGCGCCGGCCAGCCGCACGCGGTCCGGCGCCTCCTCGGCGGCGGTGACGCCCGTGATGTCCAGCACCACGTCGGGCGTCAGGTAGGCGGCGGGATCGTGCAGCTCGTAGAGGAGCTGCTCGGTCACGGTCTGCCGGTCCACCCGGCCGCCGGTGCCGGCGGGCTTGGTGATCAGCACGCTGCCCTCGGCGCCGATCTCGGCGATCGGGAAGCCCAGCGTCGCCATGCCCAGGGCATCCCCGGGAACGTCCTTCACGCCGGGGTCGGCGAAGTAGCCGCCGGTGACCTGCGCGCCGCATTCCAGCAGGTGCCCGGCCATGGTGCCGGCGGCGAGCCGGTCCCAGTCGTCCTCTGCCCAGCCGAAATGCGCCAGCATCGGGCCAAGCGCCAGGGCGGGGTCGGAGCAGCGGCCGGTGACCACCACCTGCGCGCCCCGCCGCAGCGCCTCGGCGATCGGCGCGGCGCCGAGATAGACGTTGGCGGCGATCACCTTGTCCGGCTCCAGCACCGCGCCCGCATCGCCCTCCCAGGGGTCGAGGTCGGCCAGCGCGCCGGTGCCGCGGATGTCGTCGCCCTCCACCACGCCGACGCGCAGGTCGGGCAGGCCCAGCTCGCGCGCCAGCCCCAGCACGGCCCGCGCCGCGCCGCGCGGGTTGGCGGCGCCGCCATTGGTGACGATGGGAATGCCGTGCGCGGCGCAACGCGCCAGGACCGGCCACAGCAGGTCGAGCAGCGCCGGCTCGAAGCCCGCCTCCGGCCGGTGCAGCCGCTCGCGCTGGGCCAGAGCGAGGGTGCGCTCGCCCAGCACCTCCAGCATCAGCGCGGCGGGGCCGGCGGCGGCGACCAGCGCCTCCACCACCGGCCCCGGCGCATCGAGCCGGTCGCCCGAGAAGCCGGAGCCGCAGCCGATGCGCAGCAGGGCGGAGGAGGGACGGTCGAAGGCCATGCCTCAGTCCGCCCGCGCGCCGGAGACGCGCACCACCTCGCGCCACTTGGCGATGTCCGCCTCCAGCCAGGGGCGGAACTCGGCCGGCGGCAGGGCGATTGGCACCAGCCCCTGCTTCTCCAGCTGCGCCTTCATCTCGGGTGCGAAGAGCGACTCGCGCAGCGCCGCGTGGATGCGGTCGCGGACCGGCTCGGGCAGCTTCGCCGGGCCGAACAGCCCGTGCCAGGCGGCGACGTCGAAGTCGGCCACGCCCTGCTCGATGGCGGTGGGGATCTCCGGCACCACGTCCAGCCGCTTGGCCGAGGTGGTGGCCAGCGCCCGCAGCCTGCCCTCCTGCACGAAGGGCAGCACGGCGGCGACCTGGTAGATGGTCATCGGCACCGTGCCGGCGATCACGTCCGTCACCGCCTGCGCGCCGCTGCGGTAGGGCACGTGCACCAGCGGCGCGCCGGTCTTCAGCTTCAGCAGCTCGCCGGCGAGGTGGCTGGAGGTGCCGTTGCCGGCCGAGGCGTAGCTGACGCCGTCCCGCTGCTGTTTGGCCCAGGCGACGAACTCGGGCAGCGTCCTGGCCGGCACTCCGGGCGAGACCACCAGCAGGTTCGGCGCCTCGGTGACCAGCGAGATGGGCGTGAAGTCGCGCATCACGTCGTAGGGCATCGAGGGCATCAGCGACATGTTCACCGAATGCGAGGCGATGCTGCCGAGGCAGAGCGTGTAGCCGTCGGGCGCCGCCTTGGCGACGGCGTCGCTGCCCACCACGCCGCCCGCGCCAGCGCGGTTCTCCACCACGATGCTCTGGCCCAGGATCTCGGACATGCGCGGCGTCATCAGCCGCGCCACCATATCGGTGCTGGTGCCGGCGCCGAAGGGCACGATCAGGCGGATCGGCCGGTCCGGCCAGGCCTGCTGCGCCCGGGCACGGGGCGCCAGGAGCGGCGCCGCCAGGGTGGCGAGGGCGCCGCCCAGCAGGGCGCGGCGAGGGGTTGTGATGCGGGGCATGTCCGTCTCCTCATCGGGCGCGGCATCTTCGGCCGGCCGCTTTGAGGGAATTGGAGCGGCGGATTGCTCCATTATGCAAATTGTAAGATTCTGGAGCAGTCATAGAGGTTTCTTATGGCCATCTCCCTGCGCCAGCTCCGCGCCCTGGTCGCCGCCGTGGAAACGGGCAGCTTCGGCCGCGCCGCCGCCCGGCTCCACCTGTCCCAGCCTGCCCTGACCGTGCAGATCCGCGGGCTGGAGGAGGCGCTGGGCCTCACCCTGTTCGAGCGTTCAGCGCGCGGCGTGCGGCCGACCGCGGCGGGGCTGGGCACGGCTCAGGCCTTCCGCCGCGTGCTCGACGCGCTGGACGAGGTGGTCGCCGGAGCGCGGGAGCAGGCGGCCGGGCGCTCGGGGACGGTGCATCTGGCGGTGCTGCCCTCGGTGGCGGCGACGCTGCTGCCGGCGGCCCTCGTCCGGCTGCGGCAGGCGCATCCCGGCATCCGCGTGCTGGTGCAGGATGTCGTGGCCGGGCGGGTGGCGGAACGGGTCAAGGCCGGCGAGGCGGAGCTGGGAATCGGCACCCTGCCTGGCCCGGATGCCAGCCTGGAGGCCGAGCCGCTCTTCGAGGACGACCTGGTGGCGGTGCTGCCGCCCGGCCATGCGCTGGCCGCGGCGGCCTGCCTGACGCCGGCCATCCTTTCGGCCGAGCCGCTGGTGCTGACCGACCCCGGCAGCAGCGTGCGGGCGCTCGCCGAGCGTGCCTTCGCCGAGGCCGGGCTGGTGCTGCGCCCGGCCTATGAGGCGACCTACATGAGCACCGCCGTGGCGCTGGTGCGCGCCGGGCTGGGCATCGGCGTGCTGCCGGCCGCGGCCCTCGACCTGCGGCTGGCGCCGGTGCTGCAGACCCTCCCGATCGCGGCATCCGCGATGCGCCGCGGCATCCTGCTGCTCCGCCGGCGCGGCGGCAGCCTTTCCCCTGCGGCCGAGGCACTGGTGGAGGCGGTGCGGCACACCCTGCCCGGCAGCGGGGTGGCGGCAAGCTGACGGGGCGCGGATTGGCGGCCCTGCATCCTTCTTCCGCCATTCCAGTTCCTTCTGCCGGATGATGGAGAGAGGAAGCCGCCATGCCGCCACAGGAGCACCTGAAGCACGGACCGCTGACGGAAAGCTGCGTGCATCTTTGCATCGACATGCAGCGCCTGTTCGCCGAGGGCCCCTGGGAGACACCCTGGATGAAGCGGGTGCTGCCGATGGTCGAGCGACTCGCCAGGGCCTTTCCCGCGCGCACCGTCTTCACCCGCTTCATCCCGCCCGAGCGCCCGGATCAGCGCAGCGGCACCTGGCGCCGCTACTTCGAGCGCTGGTCGGAGATGACGCTCGCGCAGCTTCCCCCTGGCGCCACGGAGCTGCTGCCGCCGCTGGCCAAGCTGGTGCCGCCGGCCGAGATCGTGGACAAGCCGGTCTACTCGCCCTGGACCGCCTCCGGCCTGCATGAGCGCCTGCGGGCACGCGGCGTCGACACGCTGGTGATCAGCGGCGCGGAGACGGATGTCTGCGTGCTGGCCACGGTGATGGGGGCGGTGGACCTGGGCTACCGGGTGGTGATCCCGACCGATGCGCTCTGCTCCTCCTCCGACCGCACGCACGACGCCTTGCTGACCCTCTACAACGAGCGCTTCGGCCAGCAGATCGAGGCGGTGAGCACGGAGGAGATCCTCCGCTCCTGGCGCTGAGCCAGGCCCGGCGGACGGGCGGGGATGTCACCTTTCTGCCGCAACCCACAATTTCCGGTGGAAAACCCGGCCGAAGGGGCGGCTTTGCTCCCTGCCGGCGGGGAGCTTGGCTTGACCGGGCCAACTGAAGCGTGTCTCTCCTGCGCCTTGCCAACCTCAGCTTTCGGAGCGCAACTTGACCGAAGAATCCCGCCCCCTCAGCCGCCAGGATCTGATCGACGCCGCGGCCTCGGCCACTGGCCTGCCGAAGACCCAGGCCGATGCCCTGCTGAAGGCCGCGCTGGCGACGATGGCTGACGCCCTCGGCGCGGGCCGCGAGGTTCGCCTGGCCGGCTTCGGCAGCTTCGCCATCAGCGAGCGCGCCGCGCGCCAGGGCCGCAACCCCGCCACCGGCGAGGTCGTGCAGATCGCCGCCAGCAAGGGCGTGAAGTTCAAGCCCGCCAAGGACCTCAAGGACCGCCTGGGCTAAAAGGACCGCCTGGGCTAAGCCGGGGCCGCACGGCCTTCCCCGCCCGGGAGGGGGGGGGTCCGGGGGGAAGCTATCCCCCCGGCGGCGTTCCCCGAGGGCTAACCCCGGGGGCGGCGCCCCTGGCCTTCTCCCCCGGCCTTTTCCCGGGCCTTCTCCTCCGCGGCGGCGTCCGGCAGCAGCACCAGCCGCCCGTGGCGCACGCCGCGCTCGGCCATGACGTGCTCGGCGAAGTGCCGCAGCGCCCCCGCCTCTCCCCGGAGCACCGCGATCTCCAGGCACATGTCTTGGTCCAGGTGCAGGTGCAGCGAGGAGACGGAAAGGTCGTGGTGGTGGTGGAAGGCGCCCGTCAGCCGCCGCGCCAGGTCGCGCTGCTCATGCGCGTAGGTATAGACCAGGGCGCCCAGGCTTGCTCCTTCCTCGCCGGCGGCGGCCGCACTCTCCCTCAGCCCGTCGCGCAGCAGGTCGCGCACCGTCTCGGAGCGGTTGCCGTCGCCCCGCCGCGCCACCAGCCGGTCCAGCTCGGCCACCAGGTCATCGTCCAGCGTCACCGTCACCCGCTGCATGCGGCGCTCTCCCCCCGCGCCCAGGGGGCGCTCTCCCCCCGCGCCCAGGGAACGCTCTCCCACGCGCCGCGGGGCCGACGAGTATGAAGTTTCGCCCTGGACGTCATACTGCTTCCTGCCCAAACTGTTGCGGCCGCCACGCACCGGAGCGACCGCCTTGTTCCTCACCCTGCGCCGGCTGGCCGCGCCCGGTCCAGCCCTGCTGCTCGCCCTTTCCCTCGCCGCGCCCGCCGCCGCCGCGCCGCGGACCGCGCTGGTGCTGGCGCTGCCGGGCGAGCCGGAGCGCGGCTACGACCCGATCCAGGGCTGGGGCGAGTACGGGCATCCGCTGTTCCAGTCCACCCTGCTGCGGCGTGACGCCGACCTCGCCACCCAGCCCGACCTGGCGACGCGCTGGCAGCTTTCGGACGACCGGCTGAGCTGGGACATCGCGCTGCGCGAGGACGCCCGCTTCTCCGACGGCGCGCCGCTCACCGCGGAGGACGTCGCCTTCACCTTCAACACCGCCGCGAAGGCCGGCGGGGCGGTGGACCTCTCCGCGCTGCGCGAGGCGCGCGTCACCGGGCCGCACAGCCTGCGCCTGGCGCTGAAGGCGCCGCAGATCACCTTCGCGGAAAGCTTCTTCACCCTCGGCATCGTGCCGTCCGCCAAATACGGGCCGGACTATGCGCGCCACCCCGTCGGCTCCGGCCCCTACCGGCTGGTGCTCTGGTCGCCCGGGCAGCAGCTGATCGCCGAGGCCAACCCGGAATACTACGGCCCGAGGCCGGCCTTCGCCCGGCTGACCTTCCTGTTCACCGGCGAGGCCGCCAGCCATGCCGCCGCCATGGCCGGGCAGCTCGACCTCCTGGCGGTGCCGCCCAGCCTCGCCACCCGCGTGCCGGCAGGGATGCGCCGGGTGGTGGTCCGCTCGGTGGACAACCGCGGCATCGTCTTCCCCATGCAGCCGGCCGAGGGCGCCACCGGCAACGACGTCACCGCCGATCCCGCCATCCGCCGCGCCATCAACATCGCGCTCGACCGCCGCGCGCTGGTCCAGGCGGCGCTGCTCGGCTTCGGCACGCCCGCCTATGGCCCGGCGGACGGGCTGCCCTGGTCCAACCCTGAGGCGCGCCTGCCGGATGCCGACCCGGAGGGCGCCGCCCGCCTGCTGGACGAGGCCGGCTGGCGTCCCGGCCCGGACGGCATCCGCGCCAGGAGCGGCCAGCCCGCGCGCCTCCCGCTGATCTACTTCGCCGGCGACAGCACCCGGCAGGCCCTGGCGCTCACCGTGGCGGAGATGCTGCGCCCGCTCGGCATCGCCATCGAGCCGGAGGGCCGCAGCCGGGAGGACACGCGCCGGCTGATGGCCAGCCGCCCCGTGATCTTCGGCTGGGGCAGCCACAACCCGGCCGAGGTCCACAACCTCTATTCCGCCGCCGGCATCGGGCACGGTTTCTTCAATGCGGGGCGCTACACGAGCCCCGCCGTGGAGGCGCATTTCGCCGCCGCCCAGGCCGCGCCCTCGCTGGAGGCTTCGCTGCCGGAATGGCGCGCCGCGGAATGGGACGGCACCACCGGATACGGCATGAAGGGCGACGCCGCCTGGGCCTGGTTGGTCAACCTCGACCACATCTACCTCGCCAACCGCTGCTTCGACCTCGGCAGGACGCAGATCGAGCCGCACGGGCATGGCTGGCCGGTCACCGCCGGTATCCTCGGCTGGCGCTGGACCTGCCCGTGAGCGCGCCTGCATGAACGTGGCAGGCGCCGCCCGCCCGGCCCTCCCCCCGCTCCTCGCCTTCCTGCTGCGCCGGCTGCTGCGGCTGGCGCTGCTGCTGCTCAGCGTCGCCGCCCTGGCCTTCGCCCTGGCGCGCGCCGCGCCGGTGGACCCGGTGGAGGCCTTCCTCGGCCCGGCCGCCGCCACGGTCGGGCCGGCGCAGCGCGCCGCCATCGCCGCGCACTGGGGCTTCGACCAGCCGGCGCCGGCGCAGTTCCTCCGCTGGCTTGGCCAGGCGCTGCGTGGCGACCTCGGGGAGAGCAGCATCTACGCCGCGCCGGTCGCGCAGGTGATCGGCGAGCGCTTCGCCGCCTCGCTGACGCTGATGCTGCCGGCCTGGCTGCTGGGCGGCGCGCTCGGCTTCGGCCTCGGCCTCGCCGCCGGGGCGCGCGAGGGCGGCTGGCCGGACCGCGCCATCCGGCTCTACGCCTATCTGCTGGCCGCCCTGCCCGGCTTCTGGCTGGCCATGCTGCTGCTGATCGTCTTCGCCGTCTGGCTGGGCTGGGCGCCGGCCTGCTGCGCCGCGCCGCCCGGCCTGCTGCCCGAGCAGGTCTCGCTTGGCCAGCGGCTGGCGCATCTGACGCTGCCGGTGGCGGCGCTTTCGGTGCTCGGGGTCGGTCCCATGGCGCTGCACACCCGCGCCAAGGTCGCCGAGGCGATGCGCGCCGACTTCGCCCTCTATGCCTTCGCCCAGGGCGCGCGCCGCGCCGAGGTGGCGCTGCGCCACGCCGCCCGCCACGCCGCGCTGCCGGCACTGGCCATCCTCTTCGCCGGCATGGGCGAGCTGTTCGGCGGCTCGGTGGTGGCCGAGCAGGTCTTCGCCTGGCCCGGCCTCGGCCGTGCCGCCATCGAGGCGGGGCTGCGCGCCGACGTGCCGCTGCTGCTCGGCATCGCGCTCGCCACCGCGCTCCTGGTCGGCTGCGGCAACCTGGTCGCCGACCTGCTGGCCGAGGCAGTGGATCCCCGCCAGCGGGGGCAGGCGTGACCCCGCGCGCGTCAGGACGGCACGCGTGACCGCGGGTGCTGCAGGCCGGCGCGCATGAACGCGCGCGGGCGCCTGGTCCTGGCCGGCACGGCGGCGGCGGCGCTGCTGGGCGGCGCGCTGCTGGCCGGGCACGGGATGGACGCCGCCCTGCTGCGCCCGCGCTTCGGCCTCGCCGCGCTGCCGCCCGGCCCCGGCCATCCCTTCGGCACCGACGCGCTCGGCCGCGACCTGCTGGCGCGCAGCCTGCGCGGGCTGGAAACCAGCCTTCTCGTCGGCCTGCTCGCCGCCGCCGCCAGCACGCTGATCGCCCTGCTGCTGGCCGGGCTCGCCATGCTCGGCCGCGCCGCCGACGCCGCGGTGGGGCTGGCGGTGGAAACCTGCATCGGCCTGCCGCATCTGGTGCTGATGATCCTGGTGGCCTTCGCGCTGGGCGGCGGGGTCGGGGCGGTGGTGGCGGCGGTCGCCCTCACCCACTGGCCGGTGCTGACGCGCATCCTGCGCGCCGAGTTCCGCGCCGTTCTGGCGGCCGACTACGTGCGCCACGCGCGCCGCTTCGGGCGGGGCCGCTGGTTCATCCTGCGCCGCCACCTGCTGCCGCACGCCCTGCCGCAACTCGCGGTGGGCTTCCTGCTGATGCTGCCGCACGCCATCCTGCACGAGGCGGCGCTGACCTTTGTCGGCTTCGGCATCGCCCCGGCGCGGCCCTCGATCGGCGGCCTGCTGGCCGAGTCGCTGGGCTCGCTCAGCGCCGGCTGGTGGTGGCTCGGCGTGCTGCCCGGCGCGCTGCTGCTGGTGGCGGTGCTCTGCCTCGACGGCCTCGCCCAGGGCCTGCGCGCCTGGCTCTCGCCCCGCGCGGCGGAGGCCTGACCGGCGATGCTGGAACTCTCGCGGCTTTCCATCGGCTTCCGGCGCCCGGCCGGCCTGTGGCGGCGGGAGGTCGTTCCGGCGCTGCGCGGCGTCTCGCTCGATGTCCGCGCCGGCGAGGTGCTGGCGGTGATCGGCGCCTCCGGCGCGGGCAAGAGCCTGCTGGCCCAGGCGGTCCTTGGCCTGCTGCCGGCCAACGCGGTGCTTGCGGGCGCGATGCGGTTCCAGGGCGCGCCGCTGGACCCGGCCATGCTGCGCGGCCGTCGCATCGCGCTGGTGCCGCAGTCCATCGCCTGGCTGGACCCGCTGGTGCGCGCGGGGCGGCAGGTGGAATGGGCGGCCGGCCGGGCGGGGCTTCCCGCCGCATTGCGCCAACCCGCCGCGACGGCGGCGCTGGCCCGCTTCAACCTCGGCGCGGCGGCCTCGCGGCGCTTCCCGCACCAGCTTTCCGGCGGCATGGCGCGCCGGGCGATGCTGGCCATCGCCACGCTGGGCCAGGCCGATCTGCTGGTCGCCGACGAGCCGACCAACGGGCTCGACCCGGAGAATGCCGCGCGTGTGCTCGGCCACCTGCGCGCCCTGGCCGATGCCGGGCGCGGCGTGCTGGTGATCTCGCACGACCTTTCGGCGGTGCTGCCGCAGGCCGACCGCGTCGCCATCCTGCGCGACGGCGCCCTGCAGGAGACCGCGCCCGCCACCGCCTTCCGCGGGCGCGGCGAGGCGCTCGCCTCCTCCTACGCGCGGGCGCTGTGGCAGGCGCTGCCGGAGTCCGGGTTCCACCCGGCGGAGGCCAGCCCATGCTGACGGCCCGGGACCTGCACCATGCCAGGGGCCTGCTCGCCGGGGTTTCCCTGACCCTCGCGCCAGGGCAGGTGGTGGGGCTGGCCGGTCCCTCCGGCGCCGGCAAGACGACGCTCGGGCGCCTGCTCGCCGGCCATTTGTCGCCGGAGCACGGCACGGTCCGGCTGGACGGCGCGCCGCTGCCCGCGCACGGCTTCTGCCCGGTTCAGCTCCTGCCGCAGACGGCCGAGCTGGCGGTGAACCCGCGCTGGCGGGTCGGCCGCATCCTGGAGGAGGCCCATACGCCCGGCGCGGCGGCGCGGCGCGCCTTCGGCATCCGGGACGCCTGGCTGCGCCGCTACCCGCACGAGCTTTCCGGCGGGGAGCTGCAGCGGGTGGTGATCCTGCGCAGCATGGCGCCGGGCCTGCGGTACCTGATCGCGGACGAGATTTCCGCCATGCTGGACCCGCTGGCCCAGGCGGGCCTCTGGCATCGCCTGCTGGATCATGTTGCGGACCGGGGGCTCGGTATCCTGGCGATCAGCCACAATGCCGCCCTGCTGCGGCGACTGGGCGGCGCGGTCTGGCACCTGGAGAATGCACGGCTTCGCGACGCCACGCCCGTGCCGGCCTCCGGCCGGGCCGCCGGCCTGCCGCTGGAGACGGCCTGACCCGGCGAAGCCGGCTCCACGCCGCCGCCCCTTGAAGATATTGCGAATTGTTCGCATCATGGCGGACGCTGTCGCGCGGGCGCCGCCGGGCCGGCGCGCACGGCCACGCCCAACGGCCACGCCCAACAACGTGATGCGCGCGGGTGGCCGCCTGCAGCATCACCCGCCCTCTCCGACGGCGGCCGGGTTGACCCGCCGGCGCCCCGCACCCAGGAGAGAGCGCACCATGACCCCGTTCAGGGAGACCACGCCTTGCATCACGGAGCCACGCAACCCGGAAGGCCGGACGAGCCGCGGCAGACTTTCGGCACGGCCGACATCGCGCCGATGGCCCGGCCCAGCCTGACCACCCGCTTCTTCATGTCGGTCGTCGCCATGGCCGAGCGGCTGAACCTGAAGCACTCCAGGGTCGGCAACCCGCCGGTCCACGACAACGCCACCTTTCCCTGGGTGGCGGCGATCGAGCGCGAATGGCCGCTGATCCGCGCCGAGCTGAACAAGGTGCTGCTGCGCCAGGAGGAGCTGCCGAGCTTCCACGACATCTCCACCGACGTGCAGACGATCAGCAAGGACAAGCACTGGAAGACCTTCTTCCTGACCGGCTACGGCCTCTCCTCGGAGCAGAACATCCGCCAGTGCCCGGAGACCTGGCGCATCGTCCGGCAGATCCCCGGCCTGAAGACGGCGATGTTCTCGATCTTCGAGCCGGGCAAGCACCTGCCGGCGCATCGCGGCCCCTACAACGGCGTGCTGCGGCTGCATCTCGGCCTGATCGTGCCGGAGCCGCGCGACAAGCTCGGCATTCGCGTGGACCAGACCCTCTGCCACTGGGAGGAAGGCAAGGCGCTGGTCTTCGACGATGCCTACGAGCACGAGGCCTGGAACCACACGGACAAGACCCGCGTGGTGCTGTTCGTGGACTTCGTGAAGCCGCTGCGCTTCCCGGCGCGGCTGGTGAACTGGCTGCTGCTGAACCTGGCCGTCTTCACGCCCTTCATCCGCGAGGGGCTGGACAATCACAAGGCCTGGGAAAAGAAGTTCTACGCCGAGGCCGAGCAACTGCGGAACCGGCCCCGCTGAGGGGGGAGGAAGCGGGAGAAATTCTTCCCCCCACCCTGGCGCCCGTTTGAGAATGGCTGCGGGTCGGTCTGACGGATCTTTTCCGCGCCGGGGGCGGCAGGATCTTCCTGCCCGGCACGAGAAATCCCTCGCCAGCCCTCCGCCGCCCCATTCTCAAACGGGCTCTCAGGTCTCACCCCACTTCCCGCTCGTGGTGCTGGCAGTGCCCGTGCTCGAAATCCGCCAGGGTTTCGAGGATGCGGCAGTCCTGCGCCGCGCCGCCCGCGCAGGCCTCGGCCATCCCGGCCAGCTCCGCCCGCAACGCTTCCAGCCGGCGCAGGCGGGAGTCGATCTCGGCGATCTGTGCCTTTGCCAGCGCATGCGCGGTGGCGCAGTCCTCGCGCGGGCGCCCGGCCAGCCCCAGCAGCCTGCGAATGGCCGGCATGGCGAAGCCCAGCTCGCGCGCGTGGCGGATGAAGCCCAGCCGCTGCAAGTGGTCGTCGGTGTAGAGCCGGTGGCCGCCCTCGCTGCGCGTCGGTGGCGGCAACAGGCCCTCCTGCTCATACCAGCGGATGGTCGTGGCCTTGACGCCGGTGCGCCGCGCCAGCTCGCCGATGGGGTGGCGCGCAGCGGTCGCGGAGTGCTCCATCTGCTTCTCCATGTCCTGCCTTTCGACCCAATCTAGGCATTTCCTCCTCAGATCTCCAGTGACTGGAGGTTTCCATGGCTGAAACCGCGGCGATGCGAAGCCAGGCGACGGCGAGCAGCGAGCGCGCAGCCCGGCAGCCCGGCAGCCCGGCAGCCGAGCGGGTCATCGGCATGGATTGCCGCGTCTGCGTGGACGGCCACGCGGGGGTTGGCCCTTCCCGCTCCACCCTGGCCAAGATGCGGCGGAACCTGGCGCCGGCGGTCGGGCTGAAGCTGGTTTTCCCGGCCACGACGCCGGTGCGGGCGGCCGTCATGGCCGGCACGGGCGCGATGGTGCGGGCAACGGTGAGCGCGCGGCGGCGGCTGCCGTGGCGGCCGCCGACGGCCTGAAACGGTGGGCGACGACTCGGTGCCGTGAGGACGCGGCGAACATGCCGCCGGGGGGAGCGGCACGACGCTGCCAGCGCCCTTGTTTGCAGCGCCCGGAGCGGCCCGGCGGACAGCTTGGCGACGCTGTTTCTCCGCTCGGTGCCGCGCGGATTTTCAATGGCATCTCCAATAATTTTTTTGAGTAACAGCCGAATGATTCGCGTGACTTTTGCGCGCGTGAAAGCGGAAACTGATCCAGGCAGGCCGTGACGTTGCCGCCGGCAAGAGTTCCGCCCTGCCCTTGAGAAGCAAGCCAGGAGCGCGAATGGCCCAGCTTGATACCGTCTTCTCCCTCCACACCGCGATGCGCGATCAGCGGCGCGAGAGCGAGATGAGCCTCGCGCAGTTCCTTGAACAGTGCCGGACGGACCCGGGGTGCTACGCCTCGGCCGCCGAACGGATGCTGCGCGCGATCGGCGAACCACAGACCATCGACACCGCCAAGGATGCCCGCCTGGGGCGGATCTTCCTCAACCGGACCATCCGCACCTACCCCGCCTTCGCCGACTTCCACGGCATGGAGGACACGATCGAGCGCATCGTGGGCTTCTTCCGCCACGCGGCGCAGGGGCTGGAGGAGCGCAAGCAGATCCTCTACCTGCTCGGCCCCGTGGGCGGCGGCAAGTCCTCGCTCGGCGAGCGGCTGAAAGCGCTGATGGAGCAGGAGCCCATCTACGTCCTGAAGGCCGGCAAGCAGGTCAGCCCGGTTTTCGAGAACCCGCTCGGCCTGTTCGATCCCGAGCGCTTCGCCCCGATGCTGGAGGAGCAGTACGGCGTTCCCCGCCGCTACATCACAGGCCTCGCGAGCCCCTGGGCCCTGAAGCGGCTTGAGGAGTTCGAGGGCGACCTCGAGCAGTTCACCGTGGTGAAGCTCTTCCCTTCCCGCCGCCGGCAGATCGCCATCGCCAAGACCGAGCCGGGCGACGACAACAACCAGGACGTGTCGGCCCTGGTCGGCAAGGTGGACATCCGCCAGCTCGAGACCTACAGCCAGAACGACCCGGACGCCTACGGCTTCTCCGGCGGGCTGAACCGCGCCAACCAGGGCATCCTCGAATTCGTCGAGATGTTCAAGGCGCCGATCAAGATGCTGCACCCCCTGCTGACCG
Source organism: Teichococcus coralli (assembly GCF_009829925.1). Classification (GTDB taxonomy): domain Bacteria; phylum Pseudomonadota; class Alphaproteobacteria; order Acetobacterales; family Acetobacteraceae; genus Pseudoroseomonas; species Pseudoroseomonas coralli. The sequence goes on along the minus strand of NZ_SNVJ01000012.1, from coordinate 62,760 downwards.
CCACGCAGGAGGGCAACTATGTGGGCACCGAGAACATCGGCGCCATTCCGTTCCAGGGCATCATCCTCGCCCATTCGAACGAGGCGGAATGGCAGAGTTTCCGCAACAACCGGACCAACGAGGCCTTCCTCGACCGGGTGAGCGTGGTGAAGGTGCCCTACTGCCTCCGGGTGACGGAGGAAACCAAGATCTACGACAAGCTGATCAGCACCTCCGCGCTCGCCGAGGCGCCCTGCGCGCCGCACACGCTGGAGATGCTGGCCCGCTTCGCCGTGCTGTCGCGCCTGAAGCCGCACCCGAACTCGCGGCCCTTCATCAAGATGCGGGTCTATGACGGGGAGAACATCCGCGACACCGATCCCAAGGTGAAGTCGATGCAGGAGTACCGGGATGCCGCCGGCGTGGACGAGGGCATGGACGGCATCTCCACCCGCTTCGCCTTCAAGGTGCTCTCCGCCACCTTCAACCACGACCCGAACGAGGTCGCGGCCGACCCGGTGCACCTGATGTACGTGCTGGAGCAGGCGGTGCGGCGCGAGCAGTTCCCGCCCGAGGTGGAGCAGAACTACCTCACCAGCATCAAGTCCGAGCTGGCCTCGCGCTACGCCGAGTTCATCGGCAACGAGATCCAGAAGGCTTACCTGGAGAGCTACCACGACTACGGGCAGAACCTGTTCGACCGGTACCTCGAATACGCCGATGCCTGGATCGAGGACCAGGACTTCAAGGACCCCGACACCGGGCAGCTGCTGAACCGGGAGTTGCTGAACGCCGAGCTGACCAAGATCGAGAAGCCGGCCGGCATCGCCAACCCGAAGGACTTCCGCAACGAAGTGGTGAAATTCGCGTTGCGGACAAAGGCGAGCAGCGGCGGGAGGAACCCGAGCTGGACCTCGTATGAGAAGATCCGCGACGTCATCGAGAAGCGGATGTTCTCCCAGGTCGAGGACCTGCTGCCCGTCATCAGCTTCGGCTCGAAGAAGGATGGCGAGTCGGAGCGCAAGCACAACGACTTTGTCGAGCGCATGGTGTCGCGCGGCTACACCGAGCGCCAGGTGCGGCGACTGGTCGAGTGGTACATGCGCGTGAAGCAGTCGGCCTGAGGCGCAAGGGACCCATCGGCTTGGACATCATCGACAGACGTCCCAACCCGCACGGCAAGAACCTGGAGAACCGCCGCCGCGTCCTGGCGCGGGCCCGGCAGGCGGTGCTGCGGGCGGTGCGGAATGCGGTGGACGACGGCACGCTGCGCGAGGTCGGCCACGGGGAGGCGGTCACCATCCCCGCCGACACGCTGCACGAGCCGTCCTTCCACCAGATCTTCACGTCGGGCAGCCGGCAGTTCGTGCTGCCGGGCAACAAGGAGTTCTCCGTCGGTGACCGCCTGAAGCGCCCGGACGGCAAGGGCGGCGGAGGTGGCGGCGCCGGAGCCGGAGCCGGCGAGGGAGACGGCGGCGGGGAGGACAATTTCCGCTTCGTCCTCACCCGCGAGGAGTTCCTTGAGCTGTTCTTCGAGGACCTGGAGCTGCCGGACCTGGAAAAGCGGGACATCCTCGACACCGAGACCACCTCGCCCACCCGCACGGGCATCAGCACGGATGGGCCGCCCTCGCAGATCGACCTCTCGCGCAGCATGCGCCAGTCCATGGCGCGCCGCATCGGCCTGAAGCGGCCCAGGTCCCAGGCGATGCGGGCGCTGGAGGAGGAGATCGCCGCGCTGGAGGAAAGCGGCGAGGAGCCCGAGCGCCTCGCCGCGCTGCGCGCCGAGCTCGTCGAGGCGCGGCGGCGGCAGTCCCGCATCCCCTGGGTGGACCCGGTGGACCTGCGCTACCGCCGCTTCACCCCGGTGCCGAAGCCCTCGGCGCGGGCGGTGATGTTCTGCCTCATGGACGTCTCCGGCTCCATGACGGAGAACATGAAGGATCTCGCCAAGCGCTTCTTCCTGCTGCTGCATGTGTTCCTGGAGCGCCGCTACAAGCGGGTGGACCTGGTCTTCATCCGGCACACCGAGTCGGCGGAGGAGGTGGACGAGAACACCTTCTTCACCGACCCGCGAACCGGCGGCACGGTGGTCTCCTCGGCGCTGGCCGAGCTGGTCCGCATCCAGCGGGAGCGCTATCCGGCGGCGTCCTGGAACATCTACGCCGCCCAGGCCTCGGACGGCGACAACTACAGCGGCGACACCGGCCGCGCCGTCGGCCTGCTGGAAAACGACATCCTGCCGCTGGTGCAGTACTTCGCCTATATCGAGGTGGCCTCCTCCGGCGCCCTGATCCATGGCGACACCGACCTCTGGCGCGGCTATGAGCCGCTTTCGCGGCGGGCCGCCAACCTCGCCATGCGCCGGGTCTCGGAGCGGCGCGACATTTTCCCGGTGTTCCGCGACCTCTTCGGCAAGCGCGCCGCGGCGGGTCTCGGGGGAGCTGGCTGATGGCGGAAACCGGCACCCTGCCCCTGCTCTACGAAGGCACCCACTGGGACTTCGCGACCCTGCGGCGCTGCTACGACGCCATCGAGCGCATCGCCGAGAAAGAGCTCAAGCTTGACGTCTATCCCAACCGGATCGAGGTGATCACCGCCGAGCAGATGCTCGACGTCTATACCGCGCACGGCATGCCGCTGACCTACCGGCACTGGTCCTATGGCAAGCACTTCCTGCTGCACGAGACGGAATACAGGAAGGGCTACTCCAACCTGGCCTATGAGGTGGTGATCAACTCCAACCCCTGCATCTCCTACCTGATGGAGGGGAACAGCGCGACCATGCAGGCGCTGGTGATCGCCCATGCCGCCTTCGGCCACAACCATTTCTTCAAGAACAACCACCTGTTCCGCCAGTGGACGGACGCGACGGCGATCCTCGACTACCTCGAATTCGCCCGCGCCTTTGTCGGCCGCTGCGAGGACCGCTACGGCATCGCCGCCGTGGAGCGGGTGCTGGACGCCGCGCACGCGCTGTCCCGCCACGGCGTCCATCGCCATGGCGGCAAGCGCCCGCTCAACCTGAAGTCGGAGGAGCAGCGCGAGCGCGAGCGGCGCGCGTATGACGAGAGCGTCTACAACGACCTCTGGCGCACCGTGCCCTCCGGCAAGCCGCAGCCCGGCTTCGACAGCGCCGCGGAGCGCCGCCGGCGCCTCGGCCTGCCGGAGGAGAACCTGCTCTACTTCCTGGAGAAGATCTCCCCGGTGCTGAAGCCCTGGGAGCGCGAGATCATCCGCATCGTGCGGCTGATCGCGCAGTATTTCTACCCGCAGCCCCAGGCCAAGGTGATGAACGAGGGCTGCGCCACCTGGGTGCACCACCGGATCATGACCCGTCTGCACGAGACCGGGCAGATCGACGACGCCGCCTATCTGGAGGCCATCCACTCCACCACCAACGTGGTGACGCAGATGGGCTTCGAGCATGCAGGCCCCAACTTCAATCCCTATGCGCTCGGCTATGCCGTGATGGAGGACATCGCCCGCGCCTGCACCGATCCATCCGAGGAGGACCGGCGCTGGTTCCCCGACTTCGCCGGCAACGGTGACCCGGTCGGCACCCTGCATGGCGCCTGGGCCAACTACCGGGACGAGAGCTTCATCCTGCAGTTCCTGTCGCCGCGCGTGATGCGGCGCTTCCGCATGTTCCGGCTGCTGGACGACACCGCCGACCCCACGCTGCTGGTGGACGCGATCCACGACGACCACGGTTACCGCGAGATCCGCCGCACCCTCGCGCGCAGCTACGATCCTGGCCTGGGCACGCCGGACATCCAGGTGGTGGACGTGGACCTGGGCGGCGACCGGCGCCTGATGCTGGAGCACCGCACCCACCCCGGCGAGCTGCTGCACGCCAAGGACACGGCGGCCACGCTGCGCTACCTCGCCCGGCTCTGGGGTTACGAGGTGCGGCTGCAGGAGGTGGACCAGGCCACCGAGAATGTGCTCGCGGTGCACAGCGCCAGCCCAAGCTGACAGAAGGACGATGGGGGTTTTGGGAGGGGGTTCCGGGGGAGTTCCTTCCCCCGGCCTTGTCCCTCCGCGCAACCCGGGCGGCCGCGCCGTGGTTGAGGAGGCATCCGGCGCATCAAGCCAGGAAGGCCTCCGCTTGCCCCAGCCTCTCATCCTTTCCCTCGGCAGCGTCAATGCCGATTTCCAGGTTCGCGTGCCCGAGCCGCCGGCCACCGGCAAGACCCTGCCCGCCACGGACTTCGCCCGGCTCGGCGGCGGCAAGGCGGCCAACATTGCCTTTCTAGCCCGCAGGCTCGGCCATCCGGCGCTGCTGCTGGGCCGCACCGGGGATGACGAGCTGCGCGAGCAGGCACTGAAGCCGCTGCGCGCCGCCGGCGTGGACCTCTCGGCCGTTTCCGTGGCGTCCGGCACCGCCACCGCGGTCTCCATGATCGCCGTCCCGCCGGACGGCAAGAAGAGCATCATCCTGGCCGGCAACGCCAACGACGCCTGGGACGAAAGCTCCATGCGCATGGTCGCGGCGCGCATCGCGGCGGCGCCGGAGGGCTCCGTCCTGGTGGCGGACTACGAGGTGGCGCCGGAGCTGGTCGCGCGCGCGATCGAGGCGGCGCGGAGGCGCGGGCTCCGCGTGGTGCTCGACCCCTCCCCCGCGCCGCGCGCCGTGCCGGAGGTTTTGGGGCGCGCCACCGCCCTGTCGCCCAACGCTTCCGAAGCGCAGGACATCACCGGGGTGGCCGTCGGGGACCCCGGCTCGGCGGCCGAGGCCGCCGCGCGCCTGGCGGCCCTGGGCGCCGCCATCGTCTGCGTGAAGCTCAGCGATGGCGGCTGCGTCCTGCGCCACGAGGGACGCACGAGCCTCGTGGCGGCCCTCCCCGTCGAAGTGGTGGACAGCACCGGCGCCGGGGATGCCTTCACCGGAGGCCTCGCCGTCGCCTTGCTGGAAGGGCGCCCGCCCTTGCAGGCCGCGCTCTTCGCCGCGGCGGCCTCGCATCTCGCCGTTACCGCCTATGGCTCGCAGGAGGCCTATGCGGCGCGCGACCGCACGGAAGCCCTGGCGGCCAGGCTGGAGACGCAGGTCCGGCCGCTCGGGACAGGCTGACATGGCCGGCGGCCATCGGTGGGATGTCGTTTTCGACCACTACGCGCCGGAGGACGAGCGGCGGCGCGAGACCTTGCTGGCGCTCGGCAACGGCGTGCTCCTGGTGCGCGCCACCGCACCCTGGGCCGCGGCGGACGGCACCCACTATCCCGGCACCTACCGCGCCGGCCTCTATGACCGCCTGACGGACCGGATCGAAGGCGAGGAAGCCGCCAACGAATCCGTCCCCAACCTGCCGAACTGGCTGCCGCTCACCTTCCGCATCGCCGACGGGGAGGGCTGGTTCCGCTTCGGCCGGATGGAACTGCTGGACTACCGGCACGCGCTGGACATGCGCCATGGGCTGACCTGCCGCATGCTGCGGCTGCGCGACGCCAGCGGCCGCATCACGCGCCTGCGCGAGCTGCGGCTGGTGAGCATGGCCCGCCCGCATCTCGCCGCCCTGCGCCTGGAACTGACGCCGGAGAACTGGTCCGGCGCGGTGGCGTTCCACGGCGGCATCGACGGCGGCGTGGCGAACACCAACGTGGCCTCGGACCGCCGCCATGACGGCCGCCATCTGACCGAGCAGCAAGGCGAGCGCGCCGCGCCCGGCCTGCTGTTGCTGCGCGCCCGCACGCGGCAGTCCCGCATCGGCATCGGCATCGCCACCCGGACCACGCTGGAGGCCGGCGCCACCTTCGCCACGAGCGCCGCGCTGCCTTTCGGCATCGCCGAAAGCCTGGGCGCCACCGCGTGGGAGGGCGAGGCGCTGGCCGTCGAGAAGGTGGCAGCCATTCGCTGCGACCTGGACGGGGCGGCGGACGAGCCGGGCACAGCCGCGCTGGCCGAGCTTCGCGCGGCGCCCGGCTTTGCGGCGCTGGCGGTGGAGCAGGCCGCGGCCTGGGCGCCGCTGCGGGCGAGCATCGGGCTGCGGGCCGCGCGGGCGCCGCTGGACCGCGCCCTGGGCTTCCACGGCTTCCACCTGCTGCAGACCGCCTCGCCCCATGCGGCGGCCATGGATGCGGGCTTTCCCGCCCGCGGCTGGCAGGAGGCGTATCGCGGCCAGATCTTCTGGGAGGACTGCCTGGTCCTGCCCTTTCTGGAGCTTCGCTTCCCCGCCACGGCGCGGGCGGCGCTGCTCTACCGCTGGCGCCGGCTGGAGGCGGCGCGCCAGGCGGCGCGGCTGCTCGGCTACCGCGGCGCCATGTTTCCCTGGCGCAGCGCCCGCGACGGCTCGGAGCAGACGCCGCGCTTCCAGTTCAACGACCTCTCCGGCGGCTGGACGCGCGACCACACCCACCTGGAACGGCATGTCGGCGCCGCCATTGCCCAGGCCGCCTGGCGCTACGTGCTCGCCAGCGGTGACGAGGCCTTCCTGGAGGCGCATGGCGCCGAGCTGATCCTGGAGATCGCCCGCTTCTGGGCCAGCATCGCGCGGCACGATCCGTCCACGGGGCGATACCACATCCGCGGCGTGGTCGGGCCGGACGAGTACCATCTCCGCTATCCCGGCGCGGCGCAGCCCGGCATCGACGACAATGCCTACACCAACGTCATGGCCGCGCGCAGCCTGACCCTCGCCCCGGCGGTGCTGGAGCGCCTGAGCCCGGCACGCCGCGCCGCCCTTTGCCGGCAGCTGCGCCTCGGCACCGAAGAGCTGGCCGGATGGGACCACATCAGCCGGCGGATCGCCCTTCCCTTCCGGCAGGACGGCACCATCGACCAGTTCGCCGGCTTCGAGCGGCTGCGCCCTTTCGACATCGGCGGCTTCATGGCCGCGCATCCCGGCCAGCGGGTGGACCATGTCCTGGCCGCGCGCGGCGACAGCGTGGATGCCTACGCCGTCGCCAAGCAGGCGGACCTGCTGATGCTGCCGCACACCCTGCCGCATGGCGAGCTGCAGCGGCTGCTGGCGCATCTGGGGCACGCAATGGACGACACGCTCCTGCGCCGTACCCTGGAGGTCCACCTGCCGCACCACATGCATGATTCCAGCCTCTCGCGCGCGGCCTGCGCCGGTGCGCTGGCGCGGCTCGACCCGGCGCGCTCCTGGAGCTTCTTCCGGCACATGCTGCGTTCCGATCCGGAGCAGGCAGCCTCCTCCTCGACCGCGGAAGGGGCGCATCTCGGCGCCATGGCCTGCGCCATCGACGTGCTGCAACGCCACTACCTTGGCCTTCGCGTGCAGGCGGACGCGCTGGCCCTGGATCCGGCGCCGCCATCGCAGCTCGGGCCGGTGCGGATGCGGTTCCGCTGCCGCTTCGGCATGTTCGAACTGCACTGGTCCGGCGAGGCGCTGCGCCTCTGCGGCGCGCCGGACAACGTCGCGACCGCGTTGGTGCGGTACCAGGGGGAGGAACGCCGCCTCGCTCCGGGAGCAACGCTGGAATTTCCTGTGACGGCCTGAAGGAAAGGCCTGAAGGAAGGCTGGGGGAATGAATTCCCCCAGACCCCCATTTTTCTTTTATCGGTTCTGCCTTCCAGGCCACAGTCGCCGGGGCTGTTTCAGCCGCGGTGCGAGCGCATTCCACCCGCGCGGAAAAGCTGGCGAAAAGAAGAAGAGGGGTCCCGAGGGAGAATTCATTCTTCCCCGGTTCCGGCCCTTGAAGGCTACGCCCAGGTCACCGCCGCCGCGTCGAAGCCGTCCGGAACCCGCCCCGTCGGCTTCGCAAGGTCATAGGGCCCGCGCGGCAGGAAGCGCCCGGTGCCGGGCGGTGCCAGCACCTCGCCCTCGCGCACCGCCACCGCGCCGCGCCGCAGCGTGACCGCCGGCCAGCCCTTCACCGCGAAGCCCTCCCAGGGCGTGTAGTCGATGGCGTGGTGCAGGCGCTCCTGGGCGATGGTGGTCTCGCGGTCCGGATCCCACAGCACCAGGTCGGCATCGGCTCCCGGCGCCAGGCTGCCCTTGCGGCCGCCGAGGCCGAAAAGCCGCGCCGCGTTGGCCGAGGAGAGGCGCACAAAGGTCGGCAGGTCGATCCGCCCCTTCGAGACGCCCTCGGAGAACAGCACGGGCAGCCGCGTCTCGATGCCCGGCACGCCGTTCGGGATGGCGTTGAAGGCCGGCATGCCGTCCGGCCGCTGCACCGCCGCGCCGGTGCCGTAGCTGCTGCTGCCGGCGGCGCGCTTGGCGGTGGCGAAGGAGAAGCCGCAATGGTCGGAGGAGACGATGTCCAGCGTGCCGTCCTGGATGCGGCGCCAGACGCGCGCGTTCTCCGCCTTCTCCCGCAGCGCGGGGGAGCACACCGCCTTGGCGCCGGCAAAGTCCGGGCCGGTGAGGTCCTCATGCGAGAGGGTGAGGTATTGCGGGCAGGTCTCGCCCCAGACCTTCAGCCCGCGCGCCCTGCCGCGCGCGATCTCCGCCGCCGCCTCCTCGCAGGAGACGTGAAACACCTGGATCGGCTGGTCCACCAGCTCGGCCAGGGCGATGGCGCGGTGCGTCGCCTCGCGCTCCACCACCGGCGGCCGCGACCAGGCATGCTGCAGCGGGTCGGTCAGCCCGGCCTTGAGCAGCGCCCCGATGCGCCAGCCGATGGCGTCGAAGTTCTCGCAATGCACGGTGACAAAGGCGCCGAGGCGGCGGGCGGTGGCCAGCACGTCGAGGAACTCGGCATCGGTCAGGCGCAGCGGGTCATAGGTCAGAAAGACCTTTAGGCTGCGGATGCCGCGCGCCACCAGGGCCGGGACCTCCTTCTGAAGCACCTCGGGCGTCGGGTCGGTGATGATCTGGTGGAAGGAATAGTCGGCGCGCGACTGCTCCGCCCGCGCGGCGTAGCCAGGGGCGCTGTCGGCCAGGCTGTGGCCCTTCCACTGCGGCAGGAAGCAGATGAAGCTCGTCGTGCCGCCGGCCAGCGCCGCGGCCGAGCCGCTCGCGAAGCTTTCCTCCTGCGCCGTGCCGTCCTGGCCCAGCTCCTCGATGTGGCAATGCGGATCGAGCCCGCCCGGCGTGACGATCATGCCCTTGGCCGACACTTCCTCGGCGCCGCGCGGCAGGTTGCGCCCCAGCGCGGCGATGGCACCGTCGCGGATGCCGATATCCGCCTCGAACACCTCCGCCGCCGTGGCCAGCGTGCCGCCGCGGACCACCATGTCGAACTCGAAGCCGCTCATCGGTTCATTCCCTGTCGCGCAAAGCCGGTGGGCATCGCCAAGCACGAACCGCGCCAATCCTGGCGCGGCGCCTCGACAGGCGTCATGGAAGCCCGCAAGCTGCCCGCCGGCAACCACGGAGGGCGCCCGATGACCAGCCTGCCCACGCAACCCCTGGCCATGCCCGGCGGCAGCGTGCCGCGCCAGCGCGGCTATCTCCAGCGGCCGGACTGCCGCATCTACTACGAGGTGACGGGCGAAGGGCCGGCGCTGGTCTTCGGCCATGGGCTGGGTGGGAACCACCTCTCCTGGTGGCAGCAGGTCGGCCATTTCGCCGGCAGCCATCGCTGCGTCACCTTCAGCCATCGCGGCTTCGCGCCCTCCGACACGCCGCCGGGCGGGCCGGACCCGGCCGCCTATGCCGAGGACCTCGCCGCGCTGATCGCGCATCTCGGGCTGGAGAAGCCGGTCTTCGTCGGGCAGTCGATGGGTGGCTGGACGGGCATCGGATTCGCCCTCGCCCATCCCGGCGCCTTGCGCGGCCTGGTGCTCTCGGCCACCTCCGGCCCGATCGACCCGCGCCGCTCCGGCGCGGCCGCCGCCGAAGCCCTTGCCCGCTGGTCGGAGGAGACCGCCTCGCGCAAGGCGCCGGGCGTGCACCCCGCCATGGGCGCGCGCGGCGCGGCGGAGCAGCCGGCGCTGCACTTCCTCTACCGCGCCATCGACGAGATGAGCGTGGAGCTGGACAAGGAGCGCCTGCGGAAGCGGCTCTACGAGGCCCGCACCCGCCCGGCCAGCGACCTCGCGGCCATCGAGACCCCCACCCTCTGGATCACCGGGGCGGAGGATGTGGTCTTCGCCTCCCCCACCGTGCCGCATCTGATGGCGGCGATGCCCCGTGCCCGGCATGTCGAGATCGAACGCGCCGGCCATTCCACCTATTTCGAGCGGCCGGCCGCGTTCAACGCCGCGCTGGAGGACTTCCTGCGCGAGCTGGGCGACAGGTCCGCCTGAAGCGAAGCCTGCTCTCGGGCTGGTCGACGGAAGCGGGGCCGGGGGCGCGAGCTTCCCCAGCCCTCCTTGATCTTCGGGCGGCCTTCGCTTCCGCCCATGGCGACGGCGCTCCTCGCCTCCCCCTTCAGGAGGGGGCTGGATTGAATTGCCTTCGCTCCCCACACTCCCGCGGGGCGGCCGCGCACGCACATGCACGCGAGCGTCAGGATTCTGCGCAGTATTTTCGTTTCGATTTCGGCTCATATGAACGCGGGCAAAATTCCTGGGGAAGGCGTTGTTCATGTCCCGCAAACTCGTGGCCGAGTTCTTCGGTACCCTGTGGCTTGTTCTGGGCGGTTGCGGCGCGGCCGTGCTGGCCGCCAAGTTTCCTGAGGTCGGCATCGGCCTGGTCGGCGTCAGCCTGGCTTTCGGCCTCACGGTGCTGAGCATGGCCTATGCGGTCGGCCATATCTCGGGCGCGCATTTCAACCCCGCCGTCACGCTCGGCATCGTCGCTGCCGGACGGCTCGATCGGGCCACGGCCGGCGGCTACATCCTCGCCCAGGTGCTGGGCGGCGCGGTCGGCGCGGGGTTGCTTTACCTCATCGCCTCCGGCCGCGGCGACTTCTCCACCGCCACCGGCTTCGCCGCCAACGGCTTCGGCGAGCACTCGCCCGGCGGCTATTCCCTGACCGCCAGCTTCCTGACCGAGTTCGTGATGACCTTCTTCTTCCTGCTGGTCATCCTCGGCGTCACCACCAAGCGGGCGCCGGCCGGCTTCGCGCCGCTCGCCATCGGCCTGTGCCTGACGCTGATCCACCTGATCAGCATCCCCATCACCAACACCAGCGTGAACCCGGCGCGCAGCACCGCCCCGGCGCTGTTCGTCGGCGGCTGGGCACTGGCGCAACTCTGGATGTTCTGGATCGCGCCGATCGCCGGGGCGGTCGCGGCGGGGCTCCTGCATTCCTGGCTCGGCGCCGTGGACGAGACGGCCGAGCGCGAGGAAGCCCGGCGTGCCGCCGCGGCCGAGCAGGGCGAGTCGCTGGCGCCCGCCACCGCCCGCCCGCCGCGCTGAGGCAGCCCGCTCTCCCGCGCCGGATGCCGGCGGCAGCCATGGGGAGGTGCGCACAACCTTCCATCCCTATTGCAACCGCTGATGGATCGTGGCGTAAAGGAAAGGTGCTTTACATCGCTCCCTTCATCCTTCTGCAGTGCCTGGGCGCCTTGGTCGCCTGGGCGCTGATCGCCCGCCGCGGGATCAGCGGCGCCATCCTGGCCGAGGCCGGCGCCGTCTGGCTGGCGCCCCTGCTCGTCGCCGGCGCCTTCGGTCTCACGGCCGATACGGTGGTCCGCATCGCCTCCTGCGGCATTGTCTTCAACCTGGTCAACTGGCTCTGGCAGGGCCTGCCGCAGCGTTCCGAATAGGCCGGGCGGGCGGCCTCACCGCTCCAGCGCCGGCTGCGTCCGCGCCGCGCCGCCACGCCGCAGCAGCCGGGCAAAGAACCGCCCGACATCGTCCACTACCGTATAGACCACCGGCACCACCACCAGGCTGAGCAGGGTGGAGGTGATCAGCCCGCCGATCACCACCAGCGCCATCGGCGCGCGGAACTCGGCATCGGCGCCGACGCCGGCTGCGATGTGCACCATGCCCGCCGTCATCGCCACGGTGGTCATGACGATCGGCCGCGCCCGCTTGCGCGCCGCCTCCACCAGCGCCGCGCCGCGCGCGAGGCCGCCGCGCCGCGCCTCGATGGCGTATTCCACCAGCAGGATCGAGTTCTTGGCGACGATGCCCATCAGCATCAGCACGCCGATCACCGCCGAGACGCCGAGCGCCTTCTGCGCCAGCAAGAGCGCCATCAGCGCGCCGCCGAGCGAGAGCGGCAGGGCGGACATGATGGTCAGCGGCTGCAGGAAGCCGCCGAACAGCAGCACCAGCACCAGGTAGATCAGCAGCACGCCGGCGCCGAGCGCCAGCACGAAGCCGCTGAACAGCTCGTTCATCACCTCGGTGTCGCCGGTCTCGCGCTCGTGCACGCCGGGCGGCAGGTTGCGCATGATCGGCAGCGCCTCGATCAGCCTGGTCGCCTCGCCGAGCGGCATGCCGTTCAGCTCCGCCTCCACGGTAGCCTTGCGCACGCGGTCCAGCCGGTCGATCTGCGCCGGGCCGGCGCCATGGCGGATCTCCGCCACCGCGTCGAGCGGCACCGGCAGGTCGGCCCGGCCGGCGACGCGCAGGGCCCGCAGCGTGTCGAGGTCGTTGCGCGCGCCCTCCTCCAGCATGACGCGGATCGGGATCTGCCGGTCCGGCAGGTTGAAGCGCGCCAGGTTCTGCTCGATGTCGCCGATGGTGGCGATTCGCGCCGTCTGGCCAATGGCCGCGGCGGAGATCCCCAGCTCGGCGGCGCGCTCCTCGCGCGGGACGATCTGCAGCTCCGGCCGCTCCAGGCTGGCGGTGGAGCGGGCGCCGGAAAGCGCGGGAATGCCGCGCATCTGCTGCTCCAGCGCGCGGGCGGCGGCGGCGAGCTGCGCCGCATCATCCCCGACCAGGGTCACGCTGGCCTTGGAGCCGCTCATGCCGTCCGCGCCGAAGCGCACGCGCATGCCGGGAATGGCTTCCAGCGCCGGCCGCACGGCGGCCTCGAACTGCTGCTGGTTCAGCGCCCGCTCGCCGCGCGGCTTCAGGGTGATCATCAGGTTGGCGTTGCGCGGGTCGCCCTGCGCCGTGGTGCTGCCCATGCCCGGCCCGCCCACCACGCTGGAGGTGCCGAGCGAGGCAAAGACCGATTCCACCTCCGGCCGCGCCTTCAGGATGGCGGTGGCGCGGCGCACCGCCGCATCCGTCTCGGCCAGCGTCGAGCCCGGCGGCAGTTCCATCGCCAGCGCCGAGCGGCCCCGGTCGGCGGCGGGGATGAAGTCGGAGGGGATCAGCGGCACCAGCGCCAGGGAAAGGGCGAAGAAGCCGGTGGCGGCACCCAGCGTGATCCAGCGGTGGCCCAGGCACCAGTGCAGCAGCGCCAGGTAGCGCCGGCCCACGGCGCCGTCCCCCACCTCCTCCGACCGGGCCTGCTTGCGGGGCTTCAGCAGGTAGGCGCCCATCAGCGGCGTCAGCAGCCGCGCCACCAGCAGCGAGAAGGTGACGGCCGCCGCCACGGTCAGGCCGAACTGCCGGAAGAACTGGCCGGGAATGCCGGGCATGAAGCTCACCGGCACGAAGACGGCCAGGATGGCGCCGGTGGTCGCCATGACGGCCAGGCCGATCTCCGCCGAGGCTTCCAGCGCCGCCCGGTAGGCGCCCCGCTGCGGGCGGGACTGCAGGTGGCGGACGATGTTCTCGATCTCGACGATGGCGTCGTCCACCAGCACGCCGACCACCAGCGTCAGCCCGAGCAGGGTGATGTTGCTGAGCGCGTAGCCCAGCCATTGCAGCACCAGGAAGGTCGGGATCAGCGAGAGCGGCATGGCGACGCAGGCCACCAGCGTCGCCCGCCAGTCGCGCAGGAAGATCCAGACCACCAGCACCGCCAGGCCCGAGCCGACCAGCAGCGCGTCGATCGCCGCGTGGTAGCCGGCCTCGACAAAGGCCACGGTGGAGGTCACGCGGCGGATTTCGGTGCCGGGATGCGCCGCCTCCAGCGCCGCCACGCGGGCCGCCACCTGCTCGGCCACCTTCACCTCGGAGGAGCCGCGCGTGCGCATCACCTCGAAGGCCACCACCGGCTCGCCGTCGAGCCGCGCGGCGGTGCGGATCTCGGCGGTCGAGTCGGTCACCTCGGCGAGGTCGCCGAGCCGCGCGGTGCGGCCGCCGGGCAGGATGATCGGCCGCGCGCGCAGCGCCTCCACCGTGGGGGCGGAGCCGAGGGTGCGGATGCTCTGCTCGCTCGCGCCCAGCGTGCCGCGGCCGCCCGGCAGGTTGAGGTTGGCCGAGCGGAGCTGCTCGTTCACCTGCACGGCGGTGATGCCGAGCGCGCGCAGCCGCTCCGGCCGCAGCGCCACGCGGATCTCCCGCTCCACTCCGCCGACGCGGTTCACCTGCGCCACTCCGGGCACCGAGAGCAGCGACTTGGCCACGGTGTCGGTGACGAACCAGGAGAGCTGCTCGGTGGAGAGCCCAGGCGACGCCACGGTGTAGGTGAGCACCGCCCCGCCCGTCACCTCGATGCGGCTGATCACCGGGTCGCGGATCGAGGCCGGCAGGTCGGCGCGGATCTGCGACACCTTGTCGCGCACGTCGTTGGTGGCGCGGTCCACGTCCTTGCCGAGGTTGAACTCGACGACGGTGGTGGAGGTGCCGTCCTGCACGATGGAGGTGATGTGCTTGACGTCCCCGAGGCCGGCCACGGCGTCCTCGACGCGGCGGGTCACCTGGGTTTCCAGTTCCGAGGGGGCGGCGCCGGGCTGCGCCACCGTCACCACCACCGCCGGCAGGTCGATGTCGGGCGTGTTGTTGATGCGCAGCATGGGGAAGGCGACCAGCCCGCCCAGCGTCAGCAGCAGGAACAGCACCATCGTGGGGATGGGGTTGCGGATCGCCCAGCCGGAGATGTTCCAGCCGGCGTCGTCGCGGGTCTCGGCCATGGCGTCCTCCTCAGCGCGGCGCGGCGACGCGCACGCGGTCGCCGGCGGACAGGAAGCCGGCGCCGGTCGCCACCACCCGCTCGCCGGCGGCGAGGCCTTCGGTCACTTCCACCATCCCATCGCGCCGCATGCCGGTGGCGATGGCGCGCGGTGCGACCTGCTCGGCGCCCTCCGGCAACACGAACACGGTTGGCCGGCCATCCCGGAACACCACGGCCTCCTGCGGCACCGTCAGGGCGGGGGCGGGCTCCGGCAGGATCTCGGCGCGGGCGAACATGCCGGGCCGCAGGCCGGAACCGGGCGGCAGCGCCACATGCACCACGCCGAGCCGCGTCTCGCCCGCCACCACCGGCGCCAGGGCGCGCACCGTGCCCATGATCTCGCGCTCGCCATGGCGCACCCGCACCGCCTGCCCCGGCCGCACGGAAGCGAAGTCCAGCTCGGGCACGCGGGCATCCAGTTCCAGCCGCCCGTCGCGCAGCAGGCGCACCAGCTCCTGTCCGGGCTGCACCACCGCGCCGGGCAGCACGGCGCGGCGCAGCACCGTGCCGCCGGCGGGGGCGAGGATGCGGGTCTGGGCAAGCCGGGCCTGCGCTTCCTGGAGCTGGGCGCGGGTGGCCCGGAGGCGCGCCTCGGCCTGCCGGGCGGCGGCCTGGCGCTGCTCCAGCACCTGCTGCGCCACGTTCTCGCTGCGCGAAAGCTGGCTCGCGCGGCGCAGGTCGGCCTGCGCGATGCCGAGCGCCGCCTCCGCCTCGGCCACCGCCGCCTCCGTCTGGGCCACCAGGGCGGCCGGCACCGCGTCGTCCAGCGCGACCAGGAGCTGCCCCTCGGCGACGCGGTCCCCTTCCTCCACCGGAACGGCCTGCACGCGCAGCCCGCCCGCCTCGGCGCCGATCACCAGCTCCTGCCAGGGCACCACCGAGCCGTCGCCGATCACCGGCCGCGCCAGGTCCCGCGGCCGGGCAGGCGCAAGGGTCACGGTGAGCGCCGGCGGCGGCTCCTGCGGCACGGCGGCGCCCGGAGGCGCCTCGGCACGGTGCAGCAGCCGTGGGGCCGCCAGCCCGCCCAGGGCGGCGATCAGCAGCAGGCCGAGCAGCGGCGGCAGCCAACGGCGCCGCCGGCGCGTCAGGCCATGCGGCGCGGCAATCTGGGCGGGAGGGTTGTGGTCCGGCATATCTTGTCCTGTGCGCGGCGCCTGCTTATTGACCATACGGTCAGTAAGTCCGTCTTATCTGGCAGAACCGGCGGCAAGATCAAGGACTCGGTCTGGAAAACGAATGAACGCAGGTTCCGATGCCCCGCAGGCACGCCGTCGGCTCCCGCCCGAAGCCCGGACCCCGCAGATCCTGCGCGCCGCGCTGGAAGAATTTGCCGAGCGCGGCTATGCCGGCGCCCGCATGGCAGCGGTGGCCAGCCGCGCCGGCATCGCCAAGGGGCTGATCTACCACTACTTCCCCTCCAAGGAGGCGCTGTTCCAGGCCACCGTGCACGCCTGCACACGGCCCGTCTTCGAGGAGGCGGAGCGGCAGCTCGCCGGCCATGCCGGCCCGGCGCGGGACCTGCTCGGCAGCTTGGTGCGCATAGGCTATGCCCGCATCGGCGCCGACCGGCAGGAGCGCATCCTGTTTCGCCTGATCATCACCGAGGCCGAGCGCTTCCCCGACCTGGCCCGGTTCTACCGCGACGAAATGCTGGCCCGCGCCACCGGCATCGCCCGCGCCGTGCTGCGCGCCGGCGTCGCCGCGGGCGAGTTCCGCCCGGAGGTGGCGGACATGCCGGGCCTGGCGGAGGTGGTTCTGGCGCCGGTGCTGATGGCCTCGGTCTGGCGGATGATCCTGGGCGAGACGGAGGCGCCGGCCCCCGAGTCGCTGCGCGACGCGCATTTGGACCTGCTGCTGCGTGGGCTGAGCGCGTGAAGGCCCGAGAAGGACAGCGCGTCGCCAAGCTGCGGGCGGAACAAGGCGGGGGGAGTGAACGCCGCCGAACCCCCTCCTTCGTCTGTCAGGCTTCCGCTTGTTCCGGCGAGTGCCAGGACGGCCCCCTGCCAGGGCGCGGTTGAAGCGGGCAGAAACAAGACAGGGGTCTCGGGGGCGTTCATCCGCTCCGGCCTTATTCCGTGCAGTCCAGCAACGGGCCGAGTTGCCCCACACGCCGCCGGATCAGTGCGGCGCGCTCCCGCACAAAGGGCCCGGGGTCGCCGGCCGACCATTCGCGCGGGTTGGGCAGCACCACCGCCAGCCGCGCCGCCTCGGTGGCGCTGAGGCGCGCCGCCGGGCGCTGGAAGAAGGCCCGGGAGGCCGCCTCGGCGCCATAGATGCCCGGGCCGAACTCGACGATGTTGAGATAGACTTCCAGCACCCGCCGCTTCGGCCAGAGCAGGGCGACCTGCGGCGTCAGCCAGGCTTCCAGCACCTTGCGGAGGGGGTCGCGCCCCGGCCAGAGAAAAAGGTTCTTCGCCACCTGCATGGTGAGCGTGCTGGCGCCACGTGGCCGCTCGCCGGCCAGCGCCGCCTCGATCTGCCCCCGCAGCGCCGGGAAATCGAAGCCCAGTGCCTGCCGGCAGAAGGTGTTGTCCTCCGAGGCGATGATCGCCTGCGGCAAGGCGGGCGCGATGCGGTCATAGGCCACCCAGTCCTTGCTCAGCCCATGGCCCTGGGCGCCGCGCAGCAGCATCAGCGGCGTGACCGGCGGCGGCACGAAGCGGAACAGCAGGATGAGCAGCGGCGGCCCAAGCAGCAGCAGCAGCGCGGCGCGCCGGAGCCAGCCTCGCCACCGTCCCCCCATCAGCGGCCGCAGGCGCCGGCGCGGTCGCGGTGCGACCAGGGATAGGTGAAGCGCCCGGCCCAGGCACCCGCCTTCGCCGCCTTGGCCTCCGCCTCCGCCGCGGCATAGCGGCCCTTGGAATAGCGCGGGCAGTCGAAGGCGAGGCCCAATCGCACCATGGCCTCGTTGAGGTCGCGCACCCCGCCTCCGGGCTCCGGCACGGTGCAGACCGCCACCGTGCGGCCATGCGTCAGCGTGCCGTCGGGAGTGCAGGTCACCTCGCTGCCGCCGATCAGCGCCGCCAGCTCGTCCCGCGCCTCCGTGCCGCAGGCGGATCGGCCGGCGCCGGTGCGGCTGCACTGCTGGTCATGTTCCAGCGCATCAATGCCCTGCATGCGCACGCGGATGCCGTTCAGCTCGAAGGTGTCGCCGTCGATGACCCGCGGGTGGCCGGAGAAGGGCTGCCCTTTGGCCGGCGCCGGCCCGCCGCCGGAACGGCGTTGCGGCTCCTGCAGGCTCTGCACCACGTCCCAGGCGGCGCGGCCGACGCGAAGCAGGTCCCGCTCGCTGACCTGCGCGGCCCCGAACAGGCCGATGATCGCGGCGGCGAGCGCGAGCCAGGGCGCGCGGGAGCGGCGGCCGCGCTTCTTCATCGGACGGGCAAGGGAGGAAACAGCCTCATGACAGCATGACCTACCTCTCCCAGGCCGCCAGGAGAAGGGTCAGCTGGCGGGCGGCAGGCCGATGGGCGGCCGTTCCGGGCCCTCCTCGGATAATGCGTCGCCCGTCTTGTGCGCGGCCCAGGCCTCGGCGTCCCGGCGCATGGCATAGGCCTTGGTGAACTCCGCGCCGAGCAGGAAGATCTGCGCCGAGTAATAGATCCAGAGCAGCACGATCACCGCCGAGCCGGCCGCGCCATAGGTGGAGCCGATGGCGGTGCTGCCGAGATAGAGGCCGATCAGCGCCTTCCCCAGGTTGAATAGAAGGGTGGTGACCAGCGCTCCCACCAGCACGTCCCGCCATTCCAGCTCGCGGTCGGGCAGCACCTTGTAGATGGCGGCGAACAGCACGGCGATCAGCGCGAAGGAGAGCACCGCGTTGATCAGCCTGGCCAGCACGGCGATGCCCGGCAGGCTGTTGTGCAGCATGTCGCTGAGCGCGGTGAGCGCGGCGCTCACCACCAGCGAGACCAGCAGCAGGAAGCCCAGCGTCGCCACCAGCCCCAGGCTGGCGGCGCGGGCGCGGAGCAGGCGGGACACGGTGCTGCCCCGCAGCTCCACCCGCCAGATCATGTTCAGGCTGGCCTGGATCTCGCCGAACACGCCGCTGGCGGTGACCAGCAGGGTGACGATGCCGAAGACGCTGGCCACCATGCCGGAGGTGGGGTTGGAGGCGCTGACGATGATGCTCTGCACCAGTTGCGCCCCGGCGCGCCCCATCAGGCCGGCGAGCTGCGAGACGATGGCGCCGCGCGCCGCCTCCTCGCCGAAGGCCAGGCCCGCGATGGCGACGGCGATGATCAGCACCGGCGCCAGCGAGGTGACGGTGTAGAAGGCGATCGCCGCGCCGCGGCTCAGCGCCTCATCCTCGATGAAGCCGAGCACGGTCTGGCGGATCAGCCACCACGCCTTCTGCATCGTCGTCCGCCGCTGGTTTCTCTTCGGAAGCGGAACGCAAGCTGCGCGGTGACGGTTGCGCCAGGGCGGGGCGCGGCGTCTCGTCGATGACGCGCACCGGCGGCGCCTTTCCCTGCTTGTCCTCGCCCATGTAGAGCGTGAGATGCGGGAAGGGGATCTCGATGCCGCGCGCGTCGAAGACCTCCTTGATGATCTCGTTGTAGGCGCGGCCGACGCCCCAGTGCTTGCCGGCCAGGGTCTTGATCCGCGCCCGCACCATCACCGCCGAGTCGGCGAACTGGGTGACGCCCTGCATGTCCAGCCCGCCGATGATGGAGGCGCCATGCTCGGTCTGCTGCAGCCGCTCGAAGGCTTCCTGCATCGCCGCCTTCACCTCCGGAACGCTCTCCCGGTAGGCGACGCCCATCTCGGCCACATGGAAGGCGAAGTCCTTTGTCATGTTCGACACGGTGCTGACCGAGGAGAAGGGCACCACATGCAGCGTGCCGTTCAGGTCGCGCAGCGAAAGGGAGCGGATGGTCAGCTTCTCCACCACGCCGGAAATGCCGCCGGCGGTGACGACGTCGCCCTCGTTCATCGCGTTCTCGATCTGGATGAAGGCGCCGGTGATGATGTCCTGCACCAGCTTCTGGGCGCCGAAGCCGATCGCCAGGCCGACCACGCCGGCGCCGGCCAGCAGCGGCCCGATGTTCACGCCGAGCTGGCTGAGCGCCAGCATCGAGATCAGCACCAGCAGCGTCAGCGTGGCGGCGTTGCGGAACAGCGCCAGCAGGGTTCGCTCGCGCGGCGTCGGCACCGTGCCGTAGTTGGGGTTGAGCCGGTACTCCACCCAGGAGGAGAGCGCGAGATGCGCCACCATGCCGGCCAGCACGATCACCGCGGCGGAGATCAGGGCGCCGGCGAAGCGCTGCCCGATGGGGGTGGCCAGCCAGCCCAGCACGTCGAACAGCGCCCAGGCCTGCATCAGCCCGAGCAGCACCACCCCCAGCACGATGCCGCGCAGCACGCGGAGAATGGCGGGGATGAAGGTGTTGAGCCGGCGCTGCAGCAGCGGCAGGCGCTCGGTCACCGCCTCCGGCAGGCTGATGCCGCCGGAGAACAGGTGCCGCAGCAGGTGCATCAGCATCGCGCCCAGCGCCACCACCAGCAGCGAATAGAGGGTGGCCAGCAGGATGAAGCCGAGCGCCTCGCGCGGGTTGGTCACCCAGGCGACGAACAGCGTCACCAGGTAGAGCATGGCGAGCAGGTGCCAGACATGCCCGAAGGCGACCCAGACACTGCCGAGCAGGCGGATGCCGCGACGGTGCCGCTGCGCCGCGATCCAGCGCCGCCCGGCATTGCGGTGCCGCAGCAGCGCGAAGATGCCCATGCCCAGCGCCAGCAGCATGACCAGGAAGCGGAGCGACCGCGCCGCCGCCCAGGAGGCGTTGGCGTTGAGCAGCGGCGCCAGCAGCATGAAGGTGTAGCCGATGATCGAGGTGGCGCGGCTGAGCCAGAAGAACCAGGCGCGCGCGCCCTCATCGCCCAGCGGCAGCGGCCGCAACGCCCGCAGGCGCGGCCGGAACAGCATGCGGATGGGCACCTTGATGCCCTCCACCGCCAGAAAGGCGTTGAGCAGCAGGGTCTGGTGCACGGCGATGACGCCGGTGACGCCGTAGGTGAGCGCGAACAGGTAGCCGCCCCCCCAGGCCAGCAGCACGGTCGCCGCCTCGATCAGCAGGGCGACCGGCTGCAGGGCCAGCCGGAACAGCCTGCTCCGCCCCTGCGCCCGGCGGCCGAGCGCGTTGAGCAGCGGCGCCGCCAGCGCCCGCAGCAGGGCGAAGAGGCCGCCCACCACCAGGACCAGCAGAAGAATCCGGAAGGTTCCGCTCCACAGCACGTCCCGGTCCGCCTGGGCCGCCTCGCCGGCAAGCTGGAGGAGGCCACGCCCCACCTCCGTCACCCGCCGCAGCATGGCGCCCCCCTGCTCGACGATACCCTGGCTGTATTCGGCAAGCTGCCGCGCCACCGTGGGCTCGGTTTCCGGCGGCAGTGTCGCGGCGTCGGCGGCCTTGACCCCTTCCGCCGCGCGCAGCCGGGCGATCAGGGCGGCGCGGGCGGTGTCGTCCTCCAGCACCCGCACCAGCTCCTGCAGCGAGGCCTCGGTCGGCGGCGTCGCGGCAGGCGCCGCCGGAACCGGGGCCTGGGCCTGTGCTGGGCTGAGACTCAGCCAGAGGCTGAGCAGGGCAAGCAGGAGGAAGCGCATCGGGCGGGATTGTCTCCGTGAATGAAGTTGGCGCCCGGCAGCATAGAAGGGGGTGGCGCACAGACCAAATCCTGGCAGCCACGCCCCGCGCCGAGCATCCAGCGGATAAAAACAGCGGGAGGAAAGAAGTTCCTCCGCAGTTCGTCTCATCCTCTAGTCAGAGCCGCCACAGGCGACGGTGGCAGGACCGTCAGCATTCCCCCTCGCCATTGCTCCCGTGCGGCGATGGAGGGGGAATGCTATCCCGCAAGCACGCCTGAGGCACTCTGTTCTCTCAGCAGGCAGAACATCAGCTCGTGCTTGTTGTGCGCGCCATGGAACAGTTGGGCGCCGGGAATGGCGGCGAAGGCGGCGGCGGTCTCGTGGTCGGTCTCGCCCTGGAACTTCAGGGTGCAGACGAAGTTCCGCGCCCTGCCCGCCTCCATCCAGCGCCGCACCAGCGCCAGCAGGCGGGAGGGGTAGCAGATGATGTCGCTGAACAGCCAGTCCACGGCCGCCTGCTTCTCCGGCTCCAGGCCGAAGGCGCTCTCGGTGCGGATGGCGACGTTCGGCAGGGCCGCCACGGCGGGGTCCATCGCCGCCTTGTCCACCGCCACCACCTGGCAGCCGAGTTGCGCCAGCGCCCAGCTCCAGCCGCCCGGCGCGGCGCCGAGGTCGAGCGCCACCTCCCCGGGTCCCGGCCAGCGGCCGATGCGGGTCAGGGCCTCCCAAAGCTTGAGGTAGGCGCGGGAGGGTGGCCCCTCGCGATCCTCCGCGAAGCGGACGGCGCCATGCAGGAAAGGGCTGGTCTTGCTGGGCGAGGCCAGCAGCCGGTCCGGCGCCAGCAGGGTCCAGGCGCCGAGATGGCCGGTCGGCGCCGGCTCCGGGAACGGCAGCGCCCGCGCCTTCAGCGGCGGCAGCGCCGCCTCGATCAGCGCCGCGCGGCGGTGATGCGCCATCGCCTCCAGCGACCAGTTGCGCTGGATCGCCCGCAATGCCCCTGCCGCAGCTTTGATCGAGGGCGCCGGGATCTCGCGCGGGTCGGTCCAGGTGTCGAGCGCCCAGGCGCAGGGCACCGGTGGCGCCTCGCTGAGCGCCAGCCGCCCGTGCCACCGCGCCACCGCCACGCCGGCGCGGCGCAACTCCTCCTCCACCTCCGGCTCGAAGCCTTCGGCGGCCAGGTAGGCGCTGCGGATCATGGCGTGCCGGGCCCTGCCGGGCGGCGCAGCCCGGCGATGGCCAGCAGCAGCCACCCCAGCATCAGCAGCGTGCCGCCGACCGGCGCGATGCCGGGCGAGGCCCCCGCCAGCACCCGCCACCAGATGGCGCCGCAGAAGCCCAGCATGCCCAGCACGAAGCAGCCGCCCGCCCAGTGCACCAGCCGGCCGGCGCGGCGCTCGGCCAGCAGGCCGGTGGCCAGCAACGCCAGGGCGTGCCAGCCCTGCATGGTCAGCGCGCTCTGCACCATCGTCGCCTCCACCGGGCCCAGCCGCGGCGCCAGGCCATGCGCGGCCCAGGCGGCGAGCGCCACCGCCAGCAGGCCGGAGAGGCCACCGATGAAGAGCCAGAGGCGGGCAAGAGGGTTCCCGGACATGCCGGGAGGCTTAGTCCAGCGGCATCGCTTCGGCCAGAGGCGCCGGTTCGGAATGGCGCGTCCTTTCCGGCGGCAAGCGATGGAACCGGGGGAGAAGGAATTCTCCCCCGGACCCCCTCTTCTTTCTTTTCTGTCAGTCTGGTGCGCAGGTGGGGCGGGCATCCGCCCGGGCTGCGACAACCCCGGCGACTGTTGGCGCGCGGATCATCGGCTGCGCCACCGCCTCGGGCGGGACCGCAAACTGACAGAAAAAAGGCGGGGGTCCGGGAGAGTTCCCTCCCCCGGCCTTTCTTCCCTCCCCTGGCACGGCTCGTGCTTGGCATCGGGCCTGACCGCGCCGCAGCGGCGCGCAGCCAGAGGGGGCCAGGTGCGTATGACACAGACCTTCCAGCAGGATTGCGTCGAGCTTCTGCAACAGCAGCACCAGCGCGGGCGGATCAGCCGCCGGGCCATGCTCTGGGGTCTTGCGGCGCTGGGCGCGGCGCCGGCGCTGCGCCGGCCCGCCGCCGCCGCGCAGGGAAAGCAGGAGCTCGTGCTGGTGAACTGGGGCGGCATCGCCATGAAGGGCTTCGACGAAGCCTATGGCAAGCCGTTCATGGCCGAGAACCCCGGCTGGACGGTGGTGCAGGACAGCAGCGGCCCCTCCGCCGGCCGCATCCGCTCCATGGTGGAGAGCGGCCACGTCACCTGGGACCTCTGCGACAGCTCCGCCGCCTCCGCCACCCTGCTGAGCGGCATGAACCTGCTGACGCCGGTGGACTACGGCGTGGTCAGGAAGGAGAACGTGATCGGCCCCGCCTTCGCGGTGGAATACGGCGCGGCGCCCTACTCCTTCTCCAACGTGCTGGCCTATGACAGCAGCAAGTTCCCGACGCCGCCCACCGGCTGGAAGGACTTCTTCGACCTCAAGCGCTTCCCCGGCACGCGGCTGATCCGGCGGGACGCGCGCACCTCGCTCGACATCGCCACCGTCTCGCTCGGCGCCGACCCCAAGGCGATGTATCCGCTCGATGTCGGCAAGGCGCTGAAGCGCATCGGCGACATCAAGGGCAACGCCGTGTACTGGAACAACGGCTCGGAATCCGAGCAGTACTTGCGCACCGGCGAGGCAGTGATGGGCTGCATCTGGCACACCCGCGCCAGCGTGCTGGAGCGCGAGACGCAAGGCCGCATCAAGTTCATCTGGGATCAGGGCATGCTGCAGGCCGGCATCATGGTCATCCCGAAGAACAATCCGGGCGGTGCCGCGGCGCAGCGGCTGCTGGCCTCCATGCTCGCGCATCCCGAGCCGCAGGTCGCCCTGCTGAAGCTAATGGGCAACGGCCCGACCAACCCGCGCGCCGCGGAGATGGTGCCGCCGGAGCTGCGCCGCCTGAACCCGACCGATCCGGCCAACGTGGCCAAGCAGTTCTACCTGGACGAGACCTGGTGGGGGAAGAACTACCAGGACGCCAACGCCGAGTACCTCGACTTCATCACCGGCTGAGCGGATGCGGCGCGAACTCGGATGGTGGGGCCTGATCCTGCCGGCCTTCCTGCTGATGACGCTGGTCTATCTGGTGCCGATCGGCCAGGTGCTGGTGATCAGCGTCACCGAGCCGCGCCTGGGGCTGGAGAACTACGAGCGCCTCTTCACCAGCGGCAGCGTGCAGAGCGTCATCCTCACCACGCTGCGCATCGGCGGCCTGACCACGCTGATCGCACTGCTGCTGGGCTATGCGCTGGCCTACAAGGTGACGATGTCGCCGCCGCACAGGCGCCGCTGGTGGCTGCTGGCCGTGCTGGTGCCGCTCTGGATCAGCGTTCTCGTGCGCGCCTTCGCCTGGGTCACGCTGCTGCGGCGCGAGGGGCTGGTGAACGAGGCGCTGCTGGCCGGCGGGCTGATCGACGCGCCGCTGCGCATGGTGTGGAACGAGTTCGGCATCGTCGTCGGCATGGTGCACTACATGGTGCCCTATGCCGTGCTGCCGATGCTGGCCAGCATGGGCGATGTGGATCCGCGCCTGCTGGCCGCCGCGCGCGGCCTGGGCGCCGGCCGCACCGAGAGCTTCCTGCGCGTCTTCCTGCCGCTCTCCCTGCCCGGCGTCATCGCGGCGGGCGTGCTGGTCTTCATCTTCTCGCTCGGCTTCTACATCACCCCCGCCCTGCTCGGCGGCGGCCGCACGCTGATGGCGGCGGAATGGATCAAGCTGCAGATCACCGACCTGCTGCGCTGGGGCCTCGGCGCCATGCTGGCCACGGTGCTGGTGGTCGCCATCCTCGCCACGCTGGCGCTGTTCTCGCGCGTGGTGGACCTGCGCCGCCTCTTCGGCGCGGGGAGCTGAGCCGATGGGCGGATACCGGCCGGGCTGGCTGAACTCCACCATCGCCTGGGCGACGGCGCTCTTCCTGCTCCTGCCTGTCGCCGTGGTGGTGCCCGTCTCCTTCACCGACCAGCGCTTCCTCTCCCTGCCGAAGCATGCGCTCTCCCTGCAGCACTATGCCGCGCTGTTCGGCAGCCCCGCCTGGCGCGAGGCCATCCTGCAATCCTTCGCCATCGCCCTCGCCTCCACGGCGCTGGCGGTGGTGGCGGGCACGCTCTGCGCCATCGGCTGCTGGCGCATCGGCCGGCGCAGCACCGAGCTGGTGCGGGCGCTGATGCTGCTGCCGATCATCATTCCCACCATCGTCTATGCCGTCGGCCTCTACCGCGCCTTCGCCATCGCCGGGCTGCTGGACCACTTCCTCGGCGTGGTGCTGGCGCATGGCGTCACCGGCATCCCCTACGTGGTGGTCACCGTCTCCACGGCGCTCGCCGCCTTCGACGGGCGGCTGGAGCAGGCGGCGCGCGGCATGGGCGCCTCGCTCGGCCAGGTGCTGCGCTGGGTGATCCTGCCGCGCATCATGCCCGGCATCGTCTCCGGCGCCATCTTCGCCTTCATCCATTCCTGGGACGAGCTGGTGATCGTGCTGTTCATCGCCTCCCGCAACGTCTTCACCCTGCCGCGCAAGATCTGGGACGGCATCAACGAGAACCTCGATCCTACCATGGCCGCCGTCGCCGTGCTGCTGGTGGTGGCGACGGTGCTGCTGCTGCTGATGGACCTCACCCTGCGGCGCCGCCGCGACGAACACTGACGGAAGGAAGCCGGCGCATGGCCGACAAGCGGTTCCACCTCGGATGGTTCCTCCAGGGCTCCAGCGTGCAGTCCTGGGGCGAGCCCTGGACCGGCACGATCGGCCAGGACTGGATGGTGCCGGAACTGTTCATCGACATGGCGCGCGCGCTGGAGCGCGCCTGCTTCGACTACGTGCTGATCGAGGATTCCTCCTATGTCGGCGAGAGCTTCGGCGGCTCGCGCGACGTCTACCTCAGGAACGCCATCGCCGTGCCGCGGCAGGACCCTTCCGTGGTGGCCACCCTGCTGGCGCGCGAGACGCGGCAGATCGGCATCGTGCCCACCTTCGCCACCTTCGCCTATCCGCCTTACCTCCTGGCGCGGCTGGTGGCGACGCTGGACCAGGTCTCCTCCGGCCGCATCGGCTGGAACGCCGTCACCGGCAGTTCCGACTTCGCCGCCCGCAACTTCGGCCTGGACGGCCTGCCCGAGCACGACACCCGCTACGACATGGCGGACGAGTACATGCAGGTGGTGAACGGCCTCTGGGGCTCCTGGGAACCGGGCGCCCTCCTCGCCGATACCGAAAGCGGCATCCTGGTGGATCCCGCCAAGGTGCACGCCGTCAACCACGAGGGCCGCTACTTCCGCTCGCGCGGGCCGCTGAACTCCGGCCCCTGCGTGCAGGGCCGCCCCGTCATCGCCCAGGCAGGAGGCTCGCCGCGCGGCCGCGCCTTCGCCGCGCAGCATGCCGACACCATCGTGGCCAGCATCAAGGGCACCGAGGGGATGAAGGCCTACCGGGACGACATCCGCGCCCGCATGGCCGCCGCCGGCCGCGACCCTGACAGTTGCAAGGTGCTGTTCCTGATCTCTCCCATCATCGGCGAGACAGAGGAGGAGGCCTGGGCGCGTAGGCGGCGGCGCGACGCCTACAACGCGGAGAACCTGCACCTCCGCATGGCGCATCTCAGCAAGATCACCAACATCGACTTCGCCGCCCTGCCGCTGGACGAGCCGCTCGGCAGGCTCACCACCAACGGCCACCAGCAGAGCCTGGACGAGTTCCTGCGCAAGGCGGGCAACCGCACCCTGCGCGAGGCCATGGGCCTCTACAACAACACCGGCTCGGTGGAGCTGATCGGCACGCCGGAGCAGATCGCCGGGCGCATGGGCGAGGCGATGGAGGCCGTCGGCGGCGACGGCTTCCTCTTCTCGCTGCCCGATGTCAGCCGCCGCACGGTGGCCGAGGTGGCGGACGGGCTGGTGCCGGCCCTCCAGCGCCGCGGGCTGATGCGGAAGAGCTACGAGCACGCGCTCTTCCGCGACAACCTGCTCGCCTTCTGAAGCAAGAAGGCCGGGGGAAGGAATTCCCCCGGACCCCATCTTCCTTTTGTCAGTTCAACGCGGGGCGAAGGTGAGCAGCGCCAGGGTGCCGAGCACGGCGGCCTTGATCTCGGCGTCCGGCAGCATGTCGCGCCCGGGGAAGACGTCGATCCCGAGCTTGCGCTTGGCGACATAGAGGCCCAGCAGCGCCACCGCGCAAACCCCGCTTCCCATCACCGCCGTCATCACGCGCCGCATCGCCATCATCCTCAGCCGCCAGACTGGCAGAAAAAAGAAAGGGGTCTGGGGGAATTCATTTCCCCAGCCTTTCTATCTCACGCTTCCAGCTCATGCGACAGCGCAATCAGGTCCTGCGTGTGCGAATGCCGGGCCTCGCCGGCGCGCAACTGCGCCTCGGTCAGCACCTCGACGATCCGCCCGCCCTGCATCACCGCCAGCCGCTCGCAGAGATGCGCGACCACGGCCAGGTTGTGCGAGACCAGGATGCAGGTGAGCTGCCGCGCCTCCCGCAGGTCGGCCAGCAGGTTCAGCACCTCTGCCTGCACGGAGACGTCGAGCGCGCTGGTCGGCTCGTCGAGCAGCAGAACCGAGGGGTCGGCCACCAGCGCGCGGGCGATCGCCACGCGCTGCCGCTGCCCGCCCGAAAGCTGGTGCGGATAGCGGAAGCGGGCCGCGCGCGGCAGCGCCACCTCCTCCAGCGCCCGGACGATGCGCGCCTCGGCATCGGGGATGCCGTGCACCTCCAGCGGCTCGGAGAGGATGCGGTCCACCGTCTGGCGCGGGTGCAGCGAGCCGTAGGGGTCCTGGAAAACCATCTGCACGGCCTTGAAGAAGGCGCGGTCCCGCCTGTGGCCCAGCGTCTTCCCCGCGACGGTGAGGGTGCCGTTCCAGTCCGCGTTCAGCCCGGCGATGGTGCGCAGCACAGTGGACTTGCCCGAGCCGCTTTCTCCCACCAGCCCGAAGGTTTCCCCCGCCGCGACGTTGAAGGAAACGTCGCGCACCACGTGGTTGCTGCCGAAATGGACGTTGAGATGCTCGACGCCGATCATGCGCGCGGCTCCAGCCAGGAGGCGTCGCGGCTCAGCGTGGGCAGGCGCGCACGCTTGTGGCTCAGGCTCGGCATGCATTCCAGCAGCCCGCGCGTGTAGGCGTGCCGGGCGCGGTGCAGGTCGCGCGCCGGCAGTTCCTCCATCACCTGGCCGGCATACATGACTACCACCCGGTCGCAGAAGCGGCTGACCAGCGGCAGGTCGTGGCTGATCAGCATCAGCCCCATGCCGCGTGCCGAGACCAGGTCCTCGATCA
Source organism: Teichococcus coralli (assembly GCF_009829925.1). Classification (GTDB taxonomy): domain Bacteria; phylum Pseudomonadota; class Alphaproteobacteria; order Acetobacterales; family Acetobacteraceae; genus Pseudoroseomonas; species Pseudoroseomonas coralli. The sequence goes on along the minus strand of NZ_SNVJ01000012.1, from coordinate 34,094 downwards.
GCTTCAGGATCTCCGCCTGCACGCTGGCATCCAGCGCGCTGGTCGGCTCGTCGGCGATCAGCAGGTCCGGGTTCGGCGCCAGCATCATGGCGATCATCACGCGCTGGCCCATGCCGCCCGAGACCTCGTGCGGGTAGGATTCCAGCACGCGCTGCGGGTCGCGGATGCGCACCTGTTCCAACAACGCCAGCGCCGCCTCGCGCGCCTCCCGCTTCCCGCCCTTCTGATGCGCCAGCCAGGCCTCGGAAATCTGCCGGCCGACGGTCATCACCGGGTTCAGGCTGAACTTCGGGTCCTGCATGATCAGCCCGATGCGGCCGCCGCGCAGGTCGCGCATCTGCCGCTCAGAGGCGTTCAGGACGTCGATGCCGTCGAAGCGCAGCGCGCCGGCGCGGACGCGGGCGGCCTCCGGCAGCAGGCGCATCAGCGCGCGGCCCGTCACCGACTTGCCGGAGCCGCTTTCGCCGACGATGCCGAGCTTCTCGCGGCCCAGGCTGAAGGAGATGCCGCGCACGGCCTGCGTGAAGCCCGTCGGCGTGGGGAAGTCCACGCGCAGGTCACGGATCTCGACGAGGTTGCTCATGCCTGTTGCTCCCGCTGGGGAAGGCGCCGCCTTCCCCAGACCTCTTCCGCCTGGGTGACAGTGTCGCCCCGGGCCCCGCCATTCATGCTCATCGCTGCTTCGGGTCCAGCACGTCGCGCAGGCCGTCGCCCAGCAGGTTGAAGGCCAGCGAGGCGGTGAAGATCGCGATGCCCGGGATCACCGGCACCCACCACTGCTCCAGGATGAAGCGCCGCGCCGTCGCGATCATCGTGCCCCACTCGGGAATCGGCGGCTGCGCGCCGAGGCCGAGGAAGCCCAGCCCAGCCGCCGTCAGGATGATCGAGGACATGTCGAGCGTCACCCGCACCGTCAGCGAGGGCAGGCACATCGGCGTCACATGCCGCCAGATGATCCGCCAGGGCGAGGCGCCCGTCATCCGCACCGCGGCGATGTAGTCGGTGTTGCGGATGGTCAGCGTCTCCGCCCGCGCCAGCCGCGCATAGGGCGGCCAGGCGGTCAGCGCGATGGCGATCACCGCGCTCTCCACGCCCGGCTTCATCGCGGCGACGAAGGCCAGCGCCAGGATCAGCCGCGGGAAGGCCAGGAACACGTCGGTGACGCGCATCAGCAGCCGGTCCAGCAGCCCGCCGGCATAGCCCGCGACGCAGCCGACGATCAGCCCGAGCGGCGCCACCAGCACCACCACGGCCACCACCATGCCGAGCGTCACCCGCCCGCCATAGAGCAGGCGCGACCACACGTCGCGGCCGAGCTCGTCCGTGCCGAGCCAGTGCTCGGCGGAAGGCGGCTGCAGCCGGTTGCCCAGCTCCTGCACGCCGGGGTCATGCGTCGCCAGCAGCGGCGCGGCGATCGCCAGGATCAGCATGACGACCACCACCGCCAGCCCCGCCACCGCCAGCGGGTTGCGGCGGAAGGCCAGCCAGAGCTGGTAGCGCCGGCCCCACTTGGCCTGCGAGCGGGAAGCCGGCGTGTCGGTCAGCAGCCAGTCGCGCGTGGATGCGGACATGCTCACTTCGCCCTCCTTATTTCACGCGGGGATCGAGCAGCCGGTAGAGCAGGTCCGACAGCAGGTTCAGCACGACATAGATGAGGCCCACCACCAGCGTCGCCCCGAGCACCGCGTTCATGTCGGCGTTCAGCAGCGAGACGGTGAGATACTGCCCGAGGCCCGGCCAGGAGAAGATCGTCTCCGTCAGCACCGCGCCCTCCAGCAGCCCCGCATAGGACATCGCCAGCACGGTGACGAGCGGCACGGCGGTGTTGCGGAAGGCATGTCCCCAGATGATGCGGCGGCGCGAAAGGCCCTTGGCGCGGGCGGTGGTGACGTATTCGCTGCGCAGCTCGCCCAGCATGAAGGCGCGCGTCATCCGCGCGATATAGGCCAGCGAGAACATCGCCAGCACCGCGGCCGGCTGCGCGAGATGCGCCAGCGCGTCCTGGAAGGCGCCCCAGTCGCCGGCGAGCGCGGCGTCGAGCGTCAGGATGCCGGTCCGCTCGTCCACCATGCCCTCGAAATAGATGCTCTGCCGCCCCGGGCCCGGTGCCCAGCCGAGCCGGGCGTAGAACAGCAGCAGCGAAACCAGCCCGAGCACGAAGACCGGCAGCGAGTGCCCGGCGAGGCAGAACAGCCGCACCGCCTGGTCCACCCACTTGCCCTGCCTGGTCGCCGCCAGCACGCCGAGAGGCACGCCGATCACCACGGCGATGACCATGGCCACGGTGGCCAGCTCGAAGGTGGCGGGGAAGAAGCGGGCGATGTCCTGGGTCACGGGGTTGGAGGTCATCACCGAGCGGCCGAGATCGCCGCTGACGATGTGCTCCAGGTAGCGCCAGAACTGCACGTAGAGCGGCTGGTCCAGCCCGAGCTCCAGCCGGGTGCGCTCCACCACGTCCTGCGGCGCGCGGTCGCCGACGATCGCCAGCACCGGGTCGATCGGCACCACGCGGCCGATGAAGAAGGTGACGAGCACGAGGCCGAACAGCGTGATCGGGATGCTGGCCAGCGTGGCCGAGACGGCCTGGAAGCGCAGGCGGAAGGCGGAGGGGCGTCGGCGCCCCCCCGCAGGCTGCCCCCCCGGCGGCTGGTCCGCCGGGGAAGTGGTGCTGTCGCTCATGCCTTGGTGATGTTGGTGTAGGAGTGCCGGTCGTTCATCGGGCCCATGTCGAAGCCCGTCACCCCGGCGCGCGAGACCGCGACCTCGATCTCCTGCAGCATGATGACGAAGGGCGAGACCTTCTGGTGGTCGCGCTGCAGGTCCTCGTACATCTGCGTGCGCTTCTCGGAGTCGGTCTCCTCGCGCGCGGCGATGGCGCGGGCGGAAAGCTCGGGGATTTCCCAGCTCGCCCGCCAGGCGATGGTGCGGTTCTTGGCGTTGTCGCTGTTGTCGAGGTTGATCGAATAGGCCTCGGCATTGCTGTTCGGGTCGAAATAGTCGCTGCCCCAGCGCAGCATGGCGATGTCGTGCTGCCGCGCGCGGGTCTTGGTGATCACGGCGCGCATCTCGCCCGGCAGCATGCTCAGCCGGATGCCGATGGCGGCGAGGTTGGCCTGCACCGCCTGGGCGATGTCGGAGCTCGGCGCGGCCGAGGCATAGTCGAAGCTGACCTCGAAGCCATTGGGCAGGCCGGCCTTGGCCAGCAGCGCCTTGGCCTCGGCGATGTTCTGCTTGAAGGGCAGGTCGGTCACCGCGCCCGGCAGGCCGGCCGGCAGGAAGGCCTGGTGCACGGCATAGGTGGTGGGCACGATGTTCTTCTGGATGCCCTCGTAGTCCAGCGCCAGCTTGATCGCCTGCCGCACCTCGGGCTTGGCCAGGTTCGGGTTCTTCTGGTTCAGGCTCAGATACATCAGGCTCGCCTTGCGGGCCGACTGCACGCTGAACTTCGGGTCGCTCTGCACCTGCTTGATCTGGTCGGCCACCAGGTTGCGGGCGATGTCCACGTCGCCCTTCTGCAGGCCGAGCAGCTGCGCCGAGGGATCGGCCATGTGGCGCATGATGATGCGCCTGACCTTCGGCGCCGCGTCGCTGTGCGGGTTGGCCTCCAGCACCACGCTCTCGCTCGCCTTCCACTGGCGCACGGCGAAGCTGCCGGAGCCGGCCGAGTTCTGCTTCAGCCAGCCGTTGCCCCAGTCGTCACCCCCCTTGTCGTCCTTCTGGGCGTGGGACATGACGGTGGCCTTCTCGACCACCGAGCCCACCGCCGCCGAGAGGCAGTAGAGCAGGAAGGAGAGCGAGGTCGGCTCGGCGGTGGTCAGCACCAGCGTCTTCGGCCCGGTGGCGCGGATGCGCTCGGCCGCGTTGTCCTTGGTGAAGCCGAACTGGTTGATGATGAAGGCCGGCGGCTTGTTCATCGCCACCGCGCGGGTCAGCGAGAAGGCCACGTCCTCCGCCGTCACCGGCTTGCCGGAGGCGAACTTCGGCCCGTCCTTCAGGGTGAAGGTGAAGGTCTTGTTGTCGCCGGAGGCTTCCCATTTCTCCGCCAGCTCGCCCTCGATCTTGGAGGGGTCGGAGTTCGGCGTCGTCACCAGCTTCTGGTAGACGTTCCCGGCGATCTCGGAGGCCGTGTACTCGAAGGCCTCCTGCGGGTCCAGGCTGATGATGTCGTCGATCTGCTTCGCGAAGACCAGCACGTTGGGCGGGGTCTGGGCGGCCGCGCCGGGGGCCAGCAGGCCAGTGGGCAGGCCGGCGGGCAGGGTGGCGGCCGCTGCGGAAGCAAGCAGCATCGAACGGCGTGTGAGCATGGTGAAGGACCTCCTGAACCCTGTTTATGTAGCGCGCCGCGCCCCCGCTGCGCCATGCCCTGCGCAGGGCGGGCCGATCCATCCGCCGCGGATTTCCCCGCGGGTTTCCCCGCTGATTTCCCCGCGAATTTCCCTCTGGCACGACGCGGCCGGCCATGCCATCCGGCAGGCATGGAATATTGGCAGGACTTCGAGGCCGCCACGGCCGGAACAGCCTTCGGCGCCAGCTACCCGGCCCCCATGCCGGACGGGCGCGCGCTGCGCCTGCCGCTGCGCGACTACGGTGCCATCGCGGTGACCGGCTTCATCGCCAACCAGGCCGCCTTTCCCGTGTTGCGGGCGCTCTGCGGCTGGATGGCCGCCGCCGCCCGCCCCCTGGGCGCGGAGGTGGTGGTCGGGCTGCCCACCCTGGGCCACGTGTTCGGCGGCCCGGTGGCCGAGGCGCTCGGCCATTCCAACTGGGTCGCCCCGGGCTACTCGCGCAAGAGCTGGTACGACCCCGCCTATTCCGTGCCCACCGTTTCCTCCACCTCGCCGGACGCGCGGCGCATCTGGCTCGATCCCCGCCTGCTGCCGCGACTCGCCGGGCGGCGCGTGCTGCTGGTGGATGACGTGATCAGCACCGGCAGCTCGGCCCTGGCGGGGCTGGCGCTGCTGGCTGCGGTGGGGGTACAGCCGGTCGGCCTCTGCGTCGCGCTGGCGCAGGGCGACCGCTGGCGCGCCACCTGGCCGGCCGGGATTCCGGTCGCCGCCGCCTTCGCCACGCCGCTTTTCCGGCCCGGCGAGCAAGGCTGGGTGCCCGATCCGGCGAGCCGGCCGCGGGATCTGCTCCTGCCCTGAGGGAACCGGCGGCGAGGCGCTCCGCCAACCCGCGGCCGTTGACCGGGCGGGCTCGCGAAGGCCGCCCGGGAAAGCGCCTCCCCCGCCCCTTCCATCACCCGGCGTGCAGCGCCACGCTCAGGTCGCCGCTCTGCCGCAGCACCTCCAGGCGCGCCCTGTCGCCGTCGCGGTGCACCCGCAGGTCGAACTGGCCCTCGCCAAGCCGCAGCCGGCGCAACGTCACTGAGGGCAGGAAGTCCGGCAGCACCGGGCTTTCCAGCACCACCCTGCCCTGCTCGGGCGAGAAGCGCAGGCCAAGGCATGCGCGCAGCAGGGCAAAGGGCGTGCTCGCCGCCCAGGCCTGCGGGGAACACGCCACGGGGTAGAGCGTCGGCCCTTGCCCGTGCCGGCGAGGAAAGCCGCAGAACAGCTCGGGCAGGCGCCGCGCGGGATCGAAGCTGGCCGCTTGGAACAGCGCGGTCAGCAGCCGGGCGGCGGCATGGCCCAGACCGTAGCGGGCGAAGCCCTCGGCGATCATGGCGTTGTCGTGCGGCCAGACCGAGCCGTTGTGGTAGCTCATCGGGTTGAAGCGCGCCTCGCCCGCCGCCAGGGTGCGGATGCCCCAGCCGCAGAAGGAGGAGGGCTGCAGCAGGGTGTGCGCCACGCGCTCCGCCCGCTGCGGCAGGGCGATGCCGGCGAACAGCGCATGCCCGGCATTGGAGCTGCGCACCCGGCAGGGATCCTTGTTGCCATCCAGCGCCAGGACGTAGGTGCCCAGCGATTCGTCCCAGAAGGCGGCATCGAAGGCGACCTGCAGCGCGGCGGCACGCTCCTCCAGCCGCTGCGCCCGGCCCGGCTCGCCGAGCCGCGCCGCGATGCGGGCGGCGGCGCGCCAGGCCGCATAAACATAGCCCTGCATCTCAACCAGGGCGATCGGCCCTTCCGCGGTGCGGCCGTCGGCATGCGAGATCGAGTCGTGGCTGTCCTTCCAGCCCTGGTTCAGCAGCCCGTTCGGGGTCTTGCGGAGATACTCGACGAAGCCGTCGCCGTCCTCGTCGCCATAGGTGTCGATCCAGCCGAGCGCCGCCTCGATGTTCGGCCACAGCTCGCGCAGCGTCGCGACGTCGCCGGTGCGGTCGAGATAGGCGCCGGCCAGCATGATGAAGAGCGGCGTCGAGTCGATGCTGCCGTAGTAGTGGCGGAAGGGCACCTCGCCCAGCACCGCCATCTCGCCCTGGCGGGTCTCGTGCAGGATCTTGCCGGGCTCGGCATCGGTGTTCGGGTCCACCGCGGTGGCCTGGTGGGCGGCCAGGAAGCGCAGCACGCCGCGCGCCAGCCGAGGCGCGAGCCACAATGTCTGCCAGGCGGTGATCAGCGCGTCCCGCCCGAAGGCGGTGCTGTACCAGGGCACGCCGGCATAGGGGTAGGGCCCCTGCGGCGTGTGCGTCACCAGCATGGCGAGGTCGGCTCCCGCGCGGCGCAGCATCTCGTCGAACACGGCATGGCCGCTCTCGATCTCCACCGCCTCGGCGCGCAACTGCCGCAGCGCCTGGCGCGAGCTTCGCAGCGAGGCGCCGAAGGCGTCGCGCGGCCGCTCCGTGACGGCCGCGTCGCAGCGGATGGTGAGGAACAGCACCTGCCGGCCGCCTGGTGGCAGCTCGACCTCGTGCACGGCGCGCTGCGCCTCCAGATGGTTCGGCGCCGGCTCGAAGCGCAGCACCGTCTTGCGGCGCCGCGCGTCCAGCCCGGTATAGGCCAGGGTCACGCTGCTCGTGGAGAAGTCGGCGCGGTGATACTGCCCGCGCTGCGCCCGCTTGCGACCGCGCACCTCGAAGAGATCGGCGAAGTCGGCGGCGAAATGGGTTTCCAGCCGCAGGCGGTGCGCGCGGTCGTCGTAGTTGCGGACCGCCAGCCGCTCGTAGCAGGTGTCGCCGCACAGGAAGCGGGTCCGGCGCAGGTGCAGCCGGCCGCGCGGCAGCGGCTCCCTGCCTTCCTCCTCCCACTGCGGCGGATTGGTCAGGTCGCTGGTCAGCTCGGTGTTGTCGTCGAGCAGGCTGGCGCTGAGCAGTTGCGGCGCGGCGCCGTTCAGCCGGATGCAGAGAAAGGAAAGATGCCGGGTGTCCCTGTGGTAGAGGCCCTGCGACTCTCCCGCGAAGTCGCCTGCCGCGTTGAACACCGCGAAGCTTTCGCCATGCTTCAGGGTGAGGGTGCGGCCTGGCTGGGTGGCGGCGGTTTCCGCCTCCTCGGCGAGTGGCTGGGCAATGGGGCTGTCCATGCGGCGAAAGCTTCCCCTCACTGGCGGAGTATGATGCAGGCGCGGTGGCCGGACCGGGCCGGAGCGAGAGGCGCATCGCCTGCCGCTCCGGCACGCCCTGCTTATCCCATGGCCCTGATGAGAGGATCCTTCAAGGGCGTCCCAGCCGCCACCCCCGCGTTAAATCCGCGCGGGACGCTTCACCCGGGAGGCGGAAGATCCAGCACGATGCTGACCTCGGTGGGCGGGCCGCAGCGCACCTGGGCCGCCTCGCCGCCGGCGATGAGGCGAATCAGCCCGAAGCCCGACTCGTGTCCGGCATCGCTGGCCGCCCGCAGCAGGCGCTCCGAGCCCGGCCCCTCGTCCCGCACCGCGAGCCGGAAGCGGTGAAGCCCCGGCTCGCCGCGCAGCTCCAGCGTGACGTTCCCCTGGCCGTGGCGCATGGCGTTGGCCAGCAGTTCCCAGGCGGCAACGGCGAGGCGGGGTGCATCCAATGCGCTCACCGTCAGGTCGTCGCCCGCATGCAGGCGCACCTGCCGGCCGCTGCCCTGCCAGAGCCGCCCGAAGGGCCCGAGCAGGCCCTCCAGGCAGGCACGCGCGCCGAGCCGCCCGGCGCCGGGCTGGCGCTGCAGCAGCGCGTGGATCTCGGCCACCGCCTGGATGCGCCCTGCGGCGGCATTGAGCCGGGCCGCGCAGGCGTCCTCCTGTTCCGGCAGGGCCTGCAGGCAAAGCATGTCGCTGACCATCTGCAGCCCGTTGCGGACGCGGTGGTCCATCTCATGGATCGTGTGCGCCTGGCTGCGCAGCCGCGCCGCCTGCTCGCGCAGCGCCTGCTCGGCCTGGGCGAGGCGCTGCCTGTCCCCCTCCGGCCCCCGCGCCGCCTCGCGCCCGGCCATCAGCATGTCGGCCAGGGTTTGCAGCCGCGCCCGTTGGTGCGGTGCGAAGCCCTGCGGCTCGGGCGAAAGAACGGCCAGCACGCCCTGCTGCCGCCCCTGGTGGTCGCACAGCGGCGCCGCAGCGTAGAAACGGATCCTGGCCGGGCCGGTCACCAGGGAGTGCTGTGCCAGCCAGGCTTCCCTCCGGGCATCCTCCACCACGCAGGGACCGCTGCGCCGGGCCAGCATCTGCCAATCGGCCCAACCCACCGTGGCGGCGGCATCGAGCCCGTGCTGCACCACCGCCGGGTCCAGCGGGGCGCCGGCGAAGCAGGCCATCGCCGCCGGGGTTCCGAAGGCGGCAAGCGCCAGGTCCACGATGCGTTCCGTGGCCCGCCCGAAGGGCGTCGCATGCGTCATGCGCCACAAGCCGCCCGCCGCAGCGCCGGCTGGCGAGGCCAGGGCACTCCCCACCAGGGAAGCCTTCGGCGCGCCGGGCATGTCCAACAGGAAGGAGGCATGCTCCCTTTCCTGCCGCATCATCCGTCCCATGGCCGCGCACTCCCCGCCATGCCTGCGCCAACCGCCAACGCCCCTGGGCGCTGACCAAAGGGCGAGCCTTGCGCGCCATAGTTCTGGCAGCGACCGGGCAGAGCAACCGAAAGCTTTGTGTGCGGCGCAGGAACACGGTCACAAGGCGCTGAAAAGGCTATAGCGGCATCGCAGGCCCCGCGGCCGCGCCGCTGAAACACTTGCATTCATAAATCAGCAAGACTGTTCCCGCTTAGATTGCTATCACGCGCCGGTGATATCGCTTTGCCGTGAACGCCGGATGCCGCGGAAGGAACCAAGGGGGGAGGGACCTGCAATGGTCGCAGGCGCAGAGTGGTGGCGTGGTGCGGTGCTCTACCAGATCTATCCGCGCAGCTTCGCCGACAGCAATGGCGACGGCGTGGGAGACCTGGCCGGGATCGAGGCGCGGCTCGCCCATGTTGCCGCGCTCGGGGTGGACGCCGTCTGGATCTGCCCTTTCTACGCCTCCCCGGGCCGCGACTTCGGCTACGACATCTCCGACCATGTCGCGGTGGACCCGCAGTTCGGCCGGATGGAGGATTTCGACCGGCTGGTGGCCACGGCCCATGGCCTGGGCCTGAAGGTGCTGATCGACCTGGTCGGCGGCCATACCTCCGACCAGCATCCCTGGTTCCAGCGCAGCCGCGCCAGCCGCGGCGCCGCGGAGGCCGACCGGTACGTCTGGGCCGATCCCAGCCCGGACGGCACCCCGCCCAACAACTGGCTGAGCGTCTTCGGCGGCTCGGCCTGGACCTGGGAGCCGCGCCGGCGCCAGTACTACCTGCACCATTTCCTTTCCAGCCAGCCCAGCCTGAACCTGACGGATCCGGACACGCTGCAGGCTGTGCTGGAGGTGGGCGAGTTCTGGCTGAAGCGCGGCGTGGACGGCTTCCGGCTCGACGCCATCGACTTCCTGGCGCATGACCCGGCGCTGCGCAGCAACCCGGCCCACCCCCCCAAGGACGGCAAGGTGCCGGCCAAGCTCTTCGGCCTGCAGCAGCACGACCACGACATGATGCACCCGGAGACGCTCGCCATCCTGCGCCGCATCCGGGCGCTGACCGACCGCTATCCCGGCACCACCACCCTGGGCGAGGTGTCGAGCCAGGACGGCGCCTTCGAGCGCGTCCGCCGCTACACCGCCGGCGAGGACCTGCTGCACATGGCCTATACGCTGCGCCCACTGCGCGGCGGCTTCGACCACCCGACGGTCACCGACCTGATCCAGGCCTCCTCCGCCGGCGAGAGCGCGGAAGGCTGGCCCTGCTGGTCCTTCTCGAACCATGACGTGGAGCGGGCGGTCACCCGCTGGAACCCGGCGGGGCGCGAAGCCGGACCGGACCCGCGCTTCGCGCGCCTGCTCGCCAGCCTGCTGCTCTCGCTGCGCGGCAGCGTCTGCCTCTACCAGGGCGAGGAGCTCGGCCTGCCCGAGGCCGAACTGAGGCTGGAAGAGATCCGCGACCCCTTCGGCCTGACCTACTGGCCGGAATTCCGTGGCCGCGACGGCAGCCGCACGCCGATGCCCTGGCAGGACGGCGCGCCGCAGGCCGGCTTCACCACCGGCACGCCCTGGCTGCCGGTGCCGGCCGCGCACCACCCGCTGGCGGTGGACCGGCAGGAAGCCGAGCTTGGCAGCCTGCTGCATGCCTGGCGGCGCCTGCTGCTGCTGCGGCAGGCCCATCCCGCGCTGGTGCGCGGCGCCCAGCGGCCGCTGGACCTGCCGGCACCGCTGGCCGGGCTGGTGCGCGAATATGGCGGGCAGCGCATCCTGGCGGTGTTCAACCTCTCCGACGCGCCCGCGCGCTTCGCTGGGCCGTTGCTGGAAGGCGCCGTGCCGCTGCCGGATGTCACCGGCCAAAGCGCCTCGATGGAGGATGGCGGCGCGGTGCTGCCGGCCTATGGGGTGCTGCTGGCCAGCCTGGAGACGGCGCCGGCACCGTCCGCCCTGGTGCCCGAGCTGCAGAACTGAGCAAGGCTGGGGGAATGAGTTCCCCCAGTCGCCCTTCTGCTTCCCGCGGGCGGCCAGTACGGCGGCAACCCGATCAAAGTAAGGATTAGGAGCCGGGGGGATTTCTTCCCCCGGCCTTTTTCGTCTCAGGGCCCGTTCGAGAATGGCTGCGGGTCGGTCTGGCGGCCCCCGGCACGAAAACTCCCTCGCTGGCCCTCCACCGCCCCAGCCTCAAACGGGCTCTCAGGCGACCGGCCGCAGCATCTCGAACAGGCTGGTCACCTCGGCGTAGTCGCCGCGGTAGCCGCAGCGGGCGACCGGCCGCGCCGCCGCGGTGTCGAAGATGCCCTCCTTCAGGAACTCGTGGCGGATGTGCACGCCGACCACCTGGCCGAGCACGATCCGGCTGCCGAGCGGGCGTCCTTCCAGATCCGTCAGCGCCACGATCTGCAGCAGCTTGCACTCCAGCGCCGCCGGGGCGCGCGCCACGCGGGGCGGCCGCACCCGGGTGGAGGGCGCCGCCTCCAGCCCCGCGCGCCGCATCTCGTCCTCGCCGTGCGGCATCGGCGCGCAGGTCTCGTTCATGGCCTCGGCCAGTTCGCGCGAGACGAAGTTGCAGACGAACTCGCCCGTTTCCTCCACGTTGCGCAGGCTGTCCTTGCGCGGATCGCCGCCGCCGGGGCGCCGCTCGGCGGAAAAGCCCACCACCGGCGGGTTGCTGTTGAAGCCGTTGAAGAAGCTGTAGGGCGCGAGGTTCACCCGCCCTTCCGCGTCCAGGCTGGTGATCCAGCCGATCGGGCGCGGCGCCAGAATGGCCTTGAACGGGTCATGCGGCAGGCCGTGGCCCTCGCGCGGGTCGTAGAAATAGGTGGGGTCGGTCATTGGCTTTGCTCCAGGCGGCTGGGCGGCAGCAAGCCCCGGCGCGTGGCGCTTGTCGAGGGGGCGCGTCTTGCGAGGCGGCGCGCGGCGGTGTTTGCTGGCCGCCAACCGGTCCGCAGAGTCCGCCGCCAGTCCCCGCCCCGCCCTCAGGAGACAGGTTCCATGCACCGTCGCACCCTGCTCGCCAGTGCCGCCGCGGCCGCCGTCCTGCCGCGCCCCTCCCTGGCGCAGCCCGCCTCGGCGCGCGTGCTGAAATACGTGCCGCAATCCGACCTCACCATCACCGACCCGGTGCTCACCACCGCCTACATCACCCGCACCCACGGGCTGATGATCTGGGACCAGCTCTACGGGCTCGACGCCGACCTCAAGCCGCAGCCGCAGATGGTCGAGGGCCACACCGTCGAGGATGACGGCAGGCGCTGGACCTTCCGCCTGCGCGAGGGTCTCGTGTTCCACGACGGCGAACCGGTGCGCGGGCGCGACTGCGTCGCCTCCATCCGCCGCTGGGCGCAGCGCGACGCGCTCGGCCAGGCGCTGATGGCGCGCACCGACGAGATGTCGGCGCCCGACGACCGCAGCTTCACCATCCGCCTGAAGCGCCCCTATGGCGCCATGCTCGACACCCTGGCCAAGGTCGGGCCGCCGGCGCTGCTGATCATGCCGGAGCGGCTGGCGGCGACGGACGCCTCCAAGCCGATCCCCGAGATCATCGGCTCCGGCCCTTTCCGCTGGAAGGGCGACGAACGGGTGGTGGGCGCCCGCGTGGTCTATGAGAGGTTCGACCGCTACCGCCCGCGCCAGGGCGGCACCGCCACCTGGGCCGCCGGCCCCAAGCGGGTGTTCTTCGACCGCGTCGAGTGGCAGGTGATGCCCGATCCCGGCACCGCCACCGCCGCGCTGCAGAACGGCGAGGTGGACTGGTGGGAGAACCCGCCGAACGACCTGTTGCCGGTGCTGGAAGGCAGCCGCGACGTCGCCACGCAGCGCGCGGGGCCGCTCGGCACGATGGGAACGGGCATCTTCAACCACCTCCACCCGCCCTTCGACAACCCGGCGATCCGCCGCGCGGTCCTCGGCGCGGTCAACCAGCAGAACTACATGATCGCCGCCGCCGGCACGGAGCCGGACCTCTACAACGTGCCGGTCGGCATCTTCACCCCCGGCACGCCGATGGCGACGCGCGCCTCGCTCGACGTCTTCGGCACGCCGCCGGGCCTGGAGCGCTCGCGCCAGGCGCTGCAGGAGGCCGGCTACAAGGGCGAGCGCGTCATCCTGATGGCGCCCTCCGACCAGCCGGTGCTCGCCGCCCTGGGCGAGGTCTGCAACGACATGCTGAAGCAGCTCGGCATGAACGTGGAATACGTGGTCTCGGACTGGGGCACGCTGGTGCAGCGCCGCGCCATCAAGAAGCCGCCCGCGGAAGGCGGCTGGAACATGTTCAACACCACCTGGGCCGGGCTCGACATGATCAACCCGGTGGTGACCCAGGTGCTGCGCGCCGGCGGGGCCGACAACGCCTTCTTCGGCTGGCCGGACATCCCGCGCATCGGCGAGCTGCGCGAGCAGTGGCTCGACGCGCCCGACGTCGCGGCGCAGCAGACCGTCGCGCGCGAGATCCAGGCGGTGGCGATGCGCGAGGTGCCGTTCCTGCCGCTCGGCCAGTATTTCTACAAGACCGCCTTCCGCAAGCGCCTGAAGGACGTTCCGGACGGCCTGTTCGTGTTCTGGGGCGTGCGCCCCGCGTGACGCCGCCCACCCCTGGAGAACCCCGTTGATGACCGCCCTCGACCACCTGCGCCGCTACCACGACGAGCTGACCGCCATCCGGCAGGACCTGCACGCCCATCCCGAGCTGGGCATGGAGGAGCACCGCACGGCGGAACTCGTCGCGCGCAAGCTGGAGGAATGGGGCGTCGATGAGGTGCATCGCGGCGTCGGCGGCACCGGCGTCGTCGGCGTGCTGCGCGGCGGCAGCGGCAACCGCGCCGTCGGCCTGCGCGCCGACATGGACGCGCTGCCGATGAGCGAGCTGACCGGCCTGCCCTATGCCTCCACCGTGGCGGGCAAGATGCATGCCTGCGGCCATGACGGCCACACCACCATGCTGCTCGGCGCCGCGCGCTACCTGGCCGAGACGCGCAACTTCGACGGCACCGTGCACCTGATCTTCCAGCCCGGCGAGGAAGGCTGCGGCGGTGCGCTGGCCATGCTGGAGGACGGGCTGCTGGAGCGCTTCCCCTGCGACGCGCTCTACGGCATGCACAACGCCACCAGCCTCGATGTCGGCAAGTATGCCATCGGCGCCGGGCCGTTCATGGCGGGCGGCGCCTTCTTCGACATCACCGTGGAGGGCAAGGGCTCGCATGGCGCGCGGCCCGAGGCCAGCATCGACCCGGTGCTGACCGCCTGCCACATCGCCGCCGGGCTGCAATCCATCGTCTCGCGCAACATCGCCCCGCGCGACACGGCGGTGGTCAGCGTGACCAAGGTGACGGGGGGCGACGCCTACAACGTCATCCCGCAGACGGCCACGCTCTCCGGCACCGCGCGCTTCTTCAAGAAGGAGGTCGGCGAGCAGATCGAGGCGGCGATGCGCCGCATGGCCGAGGGCGTCGCCGCCGGCTTCGGCGCCAGCGCGACGCTCAACTTCCGCCTGATCTTCGCCCCCCTCGTCAACGATGCCGAAGCCAGCACCCATCTGGCGGACGCCGCCGCCGACCTGGTGGGCGAGGACCTCGTGCAGCGCGACCGCGCGCCGCTGATGGGCTCGGAGGACTTCAGCTTCATGCTGGAGAAGGTGCCGGGCGCCTATATCCATGTCGGCAACGGCGAGGGCGCCTCGGCGCACAACCCGCACTACAACTTCAACGACGAGGCCATTCCCTTCGGCGCGGCGCTCTACGCGCGCATCGTCGAGCGGGCGCTGCGCTCCGAAGGCTGAAACGCAGAAGGGCGGGGGAGAATGAATTCTCCCCCAGACCCCCTCTTCTTTCTTTTTTCAGTTTGATGTGCGGGTGGAGCGCGCTCGCGCCGGGGCTGCAACAGCCCCGGCGAGTGCGGCCGTGCCGATCATCAGCGATGGGTTGGCTCCCAGGCGCAGCCGAAACGAACAGAAAAAAAGAAGGGGGTCCGGGGGAATTCATTCTCCCGGCCATTTTCCTACCGCAGCCGGGCGAAGCGCAGCGCCTTGTCCAGCAGGCGCGCCGGATCGAAGCGGCGCGGCGTCACCTCCTGCGCCTCGCCCTGGCTGTTGACGCGGAACTGCCGCGGCACGTCCGCCCGGTCGGTGCCCAGGCCCCAGAAGCGCAGGATGCCGTGGGTGGAGGAGATCCCCACATCCAGCAGGTGCGGCCCCGCCACGCCGATCCGCCCTTCCCCGTCGCCGGCATGCAGCGGCACGCCGTGCTCCATGCCGGCGATGCTGTGGCTCTCCACCAGCACGCGCCCGTCCGCGCCCAGCCAGCGCCGCAGCACGTGCCCGTCGCTCCGCTCGACCTCATCCGGCGCGTCCAGCGCCAGACCGTGCAGGTCGAGCCATTGCTGCAGCACCGCCTCGGCGTTGCCGGCATGCACGGTGCTGTCAGCCTCGCCCTGCCAGACCGAAACGCGCGGCCAGGGGCCGGCATGCGCCGATGCCGCCCGCACCGCCTCGCCCCAGTCGCGCGCGCTGCGCCGTGACGCCTGCCGCATCACCTCCAGCGCCTCGGAAGGGTTGCTGGCAGCCCCATAGGGCAGCCCGGCCAGGATGGCGCCGGCGGCGAAGACCTCGGGATAGGTGGCCAGCATCACCGAGGTCATGCCGCCGCCGGCCGAAAGCCCGCTGATGAAGACCCGCGCCGGGTCGAGCCCGTGCTCCTCCACCATCCATGCCACCATCTGGCGGATCGAAAGCGCCTCGCCGGCATTGCGCAGCGTGTCCTGCGGGCCGAACCAGTTGAAGCAGCGATAGGCGTTGTTGTGCCGGTCCTGCTCGGGCAGCAGCAGCGCGAAGCCCAGCCGATCCGCCATCTCCGACCAGCCGCAGCCATGGTCATAGCCCGCCGCGCTCTGTGTGCAGCCATGCAGCGCCACCACCAGCGGGGCGCCGGGCGGCAGGCCGGGCGGCACATGGGCGAACATCCGCAGGTCCCCGGGATTGCTGCCGAACCCCGTCACCTCCGCGAGCCGCGCATTGGCCTCCGCCCCGGCCTCCTCCGCCGGAAGCCCTCCCGTCAGCAGGCGCGCCCAGCGCTGGCGCAACCGGATCAACTCGTCCAGCCCGGAAAGCGTCTCCGCCATTGAAGTCGATCCTTTTCGCCTCAGGCCAGCCCCGTCACAGCAAGGCCGTTTGCTGCGGTGCAGCATCCTAACGGCGCAGGCGCACAATGGTCACCGCAGAAAAGTGCGGGACTGCGTGGCAGGCCAGGCATGCGGCAGATTTGCCGCATCGGCCGACCGCCCCCTAACCTGCGGCCCGCGCCAGCCCGGCGGGCTGTTCAGCACACGGTACAGGATTGGAAACACGATGGACTTTGCTCAGGATCTGGCCGGCAAGCGCGTGGTGGTGACAGGCGCCTGCGGCGTGGTCGGCCGCTGGCTGGTGCAGGCCTTCGCGGAGGCCGGCGCCCGGCTCTGCCTGACCGACGGCGACGCCGCCGCCCTGGCCGCGATGGCCGCGAGCCTGCCGGAGGGCGGCTTCACCCATCCCGCCGACCTGCGCGACGCCGCCGCCATCGAGGCGCTGGTGGCCGCCATCGGCGAGCGCTGGGGCGCCGCCGACGTGGTGGTGAACAATGCCGGCGTCTATCCCAGCGGCTTCCTGCTCGACATCGACGCCGAGGAATGGGACCGCATCTTCGACATCAACCTGCGCGCGCCCTTTCTGGTGGCCCGCGCCGCCGCCCGGCAGATGATCGCGGCCGGGGTGAAGGGCAACATCATCAACATCTCCTCCGGCGCGGCGCGGAAGATGCGGCGCTCCGTGGTGCCCTACTGCACCTCCAAGACGGCGCTGGACCGGCTGACCAAGGGCTTCGCCATCGAACTGGCCGAATACGGCATCCGCGTGAACGCGCTGGAGCCGGGCTTCGCGCCCGGCAGCACCGCCAGCCCGCTGACCGACGCGCATGTCGAGGCCACCCTCGCCGCGATCCCCCTCGGCCGGGGCTCCTCCCCGGCGGATGTCGGCAATGCCGCGCTGTTCCTGGCCAGCAGCGCCGCCAGCTACGTCACCGGCGCGACGCTGACGGTGGATGGCGGCAACTCCATCGGCAGCCTCGCCGTGCACCAGGCGAAGAAGTCGGCGCTCTGAGCGCCGGCGGCCGGGGGAAGGAAACAGGCCTCCGGCCCCGGCTTCGCCCTTTCCGGCACGGAAAACGAAGGGTTGAAGGCATGAAGCAGCTTTCACGCACCGCGCCCGGTGCCGCGCTGGCGAGCCCGGAAGCGGACCTGCTACAACAGGGACCCCTCCGCCGCCTCGCCCTCCCCCCGGCGGCCTGATCTCTGAAGGCAGCGACCATGCGGGTGCCCCTGCTTCTCGCCCCCCTCCTCGCCCCCCTCGCCCTGGGTCTCGGACTGCTCGCGGGCAGCCTTCCGGCACGGGCGGCGGGGCTGGTCTACGTGCTAAACTCGGGCGAGGCCACCATCCAGGTGCTCGACGCCGACAGCCAGGCCGAGAAGTCGCGGATCCGCGTGCTGCGCGAGGTGCACCACCTGGCCCTGACGCCCGACGGCAAGACCCTGCTGGTCGGCGACTCCGGCGCCAACGAGATGCTGTTCATCAACCCCGGCACGGGCGAGCTGCTGAAGCGGGAGCCGCTTTCCAACCCCTACCACATGGGCTTCAGCCCGGATGGCCGCTTCCTGGTGATCACCAGCCTGCGGCGGGACCAGGTGGACGTCTACAATTGGGACGGCAAGGCGCTCACCCTCGCCACCCGCTTCGACCTGCCGGACATGCCGAGCCATCTCGCCTACAGCCCGGACGGCAAGGTGGTCTACGTGACGCTGCAGGGCAACGGGCTCGTCGTCGCCATCAGCCTGGAGACCATGCAGCCGCTCTGGAAGACCGAGGTCGGGCCGGAGCCGGCCGGCATCATCTGGCAGGACGGCAAGCTGCTGGTCGGCGTCATGGGCAGCGACCATGTGGCGGTGCTCAACCCCGAGACCCAGGCGGTGGAGCGCCGGATCACCGTCGGCCGCGGCGCCCATGCCCTCTTCCCCTCCCCGAAAGGCGATGTCCTCTACGTCACCAGCCGGGTGGACAGCCGCATCACCCTGCTCGACCCCAGGAGCCTCGACATCGTCCGCGTCCTCGACGTGCCGGGCGGGCCGGACTGCATCAGCTTCGACCCGCAGGGCCGGCTCTGGGTGACGCTGCGCTGGAAGGGGCGCATCGCGCTGGTGGACCCGCAGAAGGGCGTGCTGGAAACCCGCCGCGTCGGCCGCTCGCCGCACGGCATCCTCTACTCGGCCGCCGCCCCCGCCGAGCCGCTCACCAACTAGGCTCCCGCATGACAAAACCGCCCCCGCCCGGCCGGCGGACCCTGCTGCGGCTGGCCGGCCTCGCCCCTTGGGCGATGGCCACGCGTGGCGCCCATGCCCAGGCGCCCCTCGCCCGCCCCGCCCTGCCGCAATGCCGCGCCGGCACGCTGCACCTCACCATCGACACCGGCTGGGGCCGCGAGGCGGAGATGATCGCCGCCGCCCTGCAACGGCGCGAGGTGCGCGCCACCCTCTTCCTGGCCAACGAGCCGACCGCCCGCGGCGACACCAGCCTCGGCCCCGCCTGGGCCGGTTTCTGGCGCGCCCGCGCCGCCGAGGGCCATGCCTTCGCCAGCCATACCTGGCGGCACTGGTACTTCACCGGCGATGTCGGGCATGACCGCGTCCGCTACGCCAACCGCCGCGGCAAGGGCGACGAGGTGCTGGACGCCGCCGCCCTGCGCGCCGAGCTGTCCCGCCCGATCGAGGCGTTGCGGGCCATCGCGCCGGAGGCGCGGGTGCTGCCGCTCTGGCGCGCCCCGGGCGGCCGCACCACGCCCAACGCGCTGCGCCTCGCCGCCGCCGCCGGCTTCCACCACCAGGGCTGGAGCGCCAACGGCTTCCTGGGCGACGAGCTGAACAGCACCACATACCCGAACGACAGGCTGCTCGCCCAGGCGCTGGCCCGCGTGCGGGACGGCGAGGTGCTGCTGATGCACTGGGGCGTGCGCAGCCGGCGCGAGCCCTTCGGGCTGGTGGTCGAGGATCTTCTGGCCGGGCTGCAGGCGAAGGGCTACTGCTTCGCCCCGCTTCCCGCGCAAGGTGCCTGAGAGCGGAAGGGGTTGCCCATGATCGGGGCGCTGCAGGATAGCTGGAACAGCCTCAACGGCTGGATCTTCGAGACGCTGGTGCAGCCGGCGCTCTACAGCCTCGGCCTGATGGAATGGGCGGAGGACGCCTTCGACTGGATCGACTTCGCCCTGTTCGGGCTGGTGCAGGTCCTGGTCGTCTATGCCATCTGCCGGCCGCTGGAGGCCTGGCGCCCCGTCGAGCCGCGCACCGACGGGCGCAGCATCCGCACCGACATCCTCTACACGCTGCTCACCCGCCTCGGCCTGCTGCCGCTGCTGGCCTTCGTCCTCTTCGCCTCGATGGAATCGCGCCTCTCCGGCCTGGTGGCCAGCAGCGGCTGGGTGCCGCCGACGCTGGAGACGCTGTTTCCGGCGCTGCGCGACGCGCCGCTGCTGGCGCTGGCCGTCTACATCGTCGTGCTGGACTTCGGGGAATACTGGCACCACCGCTTCCAGCACCGCTTCGACTGGTGGTGGGCGCTGCATTCCATCCACCACGCCCAGCGGCAGATGACCTTCTGGACCGACGACCGCAACCACATCCTGGACGACATGCTCGGCGCCGTCTGGTTCGGCGGGCTGGCGCTGCTGATCGGCGTGCCGCCGGGGCAATTCCCCCTTGTCGTCGTCGTGCTGCGCGTGGCGGAGGCGTTCAGCCACGCCAATATCCGCCTCTCCTTCGGGCGGGTCGGCGAGCGGCTGCTGGTCTCGCCGCGCTTCCACCGCCTGCACCACAGCCGCTTCGGCTCCGCGCGCCTGGGCAAGAACTACGCCGTGCTGCTGCCGGTCTGGGACTGGATCTTCGGCACCGCCGACTTCCGTCGCGACCTCTTCCCCGCCACCGGCGACAGGCGCCTGCCGGAGGAGCTGGCCAGCGGCGGCTGGCTGCGGCAGCAATGGGCCGGGCTGCGCCAGCTCGGCCTGGCACTGGTGCGCCGCGCATGAGCGAGGCCCGCCGCTCCGCCCCCGCCGCGCTGCGCAACCGCGGGCCCATCCTGGAAGTGCTGCGCGAGCAGCTCGGCGACTCCGGACTGCTGCTGGAAGTCGCCAGCGGCACGGGCGAGCACGCCCTGCACATCGCCGCCGCCCTGCGCGGCTGGACCATCCAGCCCTCCGACCCCGGCCCCGAGGCCCGCGCCAGCATCGACGCCTGGGCCGGGGAAGCCGGGTTGCCCAACCTGCGCCCGGCGCTGGAACTGGACGCGGCGGCGCCGGACTGGCCCATCGCGGCGGCGGATGCGGTGCTCTGCATCAACATGATCCACATCGCGCCCTGGCGTGCGGCGCTCGGCCTGCTCGCCGGCGCGGCCCGCATCCTGCCCGCCGGCGCGCCGCTGGTGCTCTACGGCCCCTTCCGGGAGCCCGGCGTGCCGCTGGCCGAGAGCAACGCCGCCTTCGACCGCAGCCTGCGCGAGCGCGACCCGGAATGGGGGCTGCGCGACCTCGGCACCGTCACCGAGGCGGCCGTCGCGGCGGGATTCGTCGCCGGGCCGGTGGTGCCGATGCCGGCCAACAACCTCACCGTGGTGTTCCGCCGTGGCGGGTAGAAAAGCTCGGGGGAGGAGGGCCTTGTCCTCAAATGCACCCCCGAGCAGGAGCTCGCGCAAGGCTGGGGGAGAATGAATTCTCCCCCAGGCCCCCTCTTCTTTCTTTTCGATCCGTCTGGTGTGCCGGTGGAGCGGCCCCACGCCGGGGCTGGAGCAGCCCCGGCGACTGCCATCACCGTGCGGATCATCGGAAATGCCTTCGCCTCTTGGCGGAGCCAAAAACCGACAGAAAAAGGAGGGGGAATGGGGGAGTTCTCTCCCCCATCTTGCTTTCAGCCGGAAGTCTGAGGACAGGCCCGAATTTCCCCGAACTCCCATCCTTTCATCAGCTTGGTTGACCTCCCTGCGAGCTGCAGTCGCCGGGGCGCCTTGCGCCCTGGCGTGGGCGCTTACAGCGAGCGCAGCCGAAACTGACAAAAAGAAGAAGAGGGGGTTCCGGGGGAGAATTCATTCTCCCCCGGTTCCGCCGCCCGCCAGGAAAACTCAGGCCGCCGCCCGAGCCGCCTTCCCCCGCACCCGGCTCATGACGAAGCCGCTGGCCGGTGCCGCCGGCATCCGCGCGAGGCTGACGCTGAGGTCCTGCGGCGGCACCTCGAAGCGCATCTCGCGGCACAGCAGCCGCACCGCCTGCTTCAGGATGGCGATGGTGATCCATTCGCCAGGGCAGCGGTGCCCCCCGAGGAAATCGCCTGCTCCCTGCGGGATCAGCGTGTGGGGATCGCCCGCCCAGTTGCGGAACCGCTCCGGGCGGAACTGCTCCGGCTCCGGCCAGAGCCGCGCGTCGTGGTTGGTGCCGTAGAGGTCGAGCAGCACCCAGTCGCCCTCCGCGAACGCGTGCCCCGACCATTCGAAGTTCTCGCGGGCCCGGCCGCCGATCAGCGGAAAGAAGGGATAGAAGCGCCGCAACTCCTGCACGAAGGGCTCCAGATCCGCCTCGTCGCCCGCGGCGAAGCGGTCGCGCCAGTCCGGATGCTCGTGCAGCGCCAGGGCGGCGAAGGTGATGTAGCGGTTCACCGCCAGCAGCGGGCGCAGCAGGTTGATCAGCTCCACCGCCGCCACCGTGCTGTCCAGCAGGCTGCCATCCGGCTCGCGGTGCGCCACGATCACCGCGAGGGGCGAACCGGCCGGCGCCTGCGCCTCCCCGGCGCGGACACGCTCCACCAGCCGCCGCAGCCGCGCCTCGGTGCGCTGGCGCAGGCCGAGGGCCAGCAGCACCCCGGGCCCGACGCCGCCGGCATTCTCCACCATGGCCGCCAGCTCGCGCGCCAGTTCCGGCGCCTCATCCTCCGGCAGCGGCACGCCGCACCAGTCGCAGGCGGCGCGGGTCAGCACCTCGGCCGAGGCCTCCAGCAGGACAACCTCCTCCCGCGCCTCCCAGCGCGCCACCGCCTCGCGCCAGCGCCGCGCCAGCAGCGCCTCCATCGCGGCGAGGGCCTCCGGCGTCATCATCCCCATGAACATCTGCTTGCGCTGCCGGTGTGCGGCACCGTCGAGCTGCTGCACGCTGCCCGCGTCCTGCAGCAGCCACAGCGTGGTCTGCGGCATGGCGCCCTGCCGGGTGAAGCGGTCGCCGTCGTAGAAGATGCGGGCCGCCTCGGCGCCACGCATGCAGATCACCGGCTTCAGCATCAGGCGCGTGGCGAACAGGTCGGCGCCCAGCCGGTCGCAGCGGCGGGCGATGTAGGTGTAGCCCTCGCGGAGCAGGGCCAGCGAGTCGTCGAGGGTGGTCGCATGGGGGATGTCGGACATCCCGGCCTCCTGCCCGGCTGGAGTTTCTCTGGCATCAAACCGGGAGGCGGGCGGCGGAGTTTCCCCGGAAGCGTCTTTCCGCAGGCGAGCGTCTCGCCGCGCCGGCCCGTCATGCTAACGAGGCCGCCCACCCCCGCAGGAGGCCCGGCATGTCCCTGGTTCCCACCTTCGCCACCGCACCCAGCTTCCTCGGCGCGCCCTGGGGCCATCAGGCCGGCTTCACCGTGGCCGGCATCCCGCTCGACATCGGCACCACCAACCGCGCCGGCGCCCGCTCCGGCCCGCAGGCGATCCGCCAGGCCAGCCGCATGCTGGTGGACGGCGCCCATCCCACCCGCTGGGTGGACCCCGCCACCCTCCCCCTGGTGGATGCCGGCGACTTCCGCATCGCCCTCGGCGACCTGCCCACCAGCCTGCGGCTGATCGAGGAGCAGGCCGCGCCCCTGCCGCATCTGCTGGCCCTCGGCGGCGAGCACGGCATCACCCTGGCCCTGCTGCGCGCCCTCTCGAAGCGGCTCTCCGCTCCGCTCGCCCTGGTGCATTTCGACGCGCATGTGGACACCTGGCCGGACAATTTCGGCCAGCCGCTCGGCCATGGCTCGGTCTTCTTCCACGCCATCCGCGAGGGGCTGGTGGACCCGCGCCGGATGATCCAGGTCGGCATCCGCTCGCCCGTGCAGCGGGAGGTCTGGGACTGGACGCTGGACCAGGGCGTGACGATCCTGACCGGCCAGGAGGTGCAGGAACTCGGCCCCGCCGCCGTGGCCGAGCGCATCCGCGCCACGGTGGAGGAGGCGCCGGCCTATCTCAGCTTCGACATCGACGCGCTCGACCCCGCCTTCGCCCCCGGCACCGGCACGCCGGAAATCGGCGGGCTGGCGAGCTGGCAGGCCCAGGCCATCTTGCGCCGGCTCGATGGCCTGGATTTCCGCGGCATGGACGTCGTGGAGGTGGCGCCCGCCTTCGATACCGCCGAGATCACGGCGCTGGCGGCGGCGACGGTCGTCTGGGAATACCTGGCGCTGGTGGCGCCGCGATAAGAACAAGGTCGGGGGAATGAATTCCCCCGAACCCCCTTCTTTTTTCCATCAGTTTTGCAGCACGGACGACGCGCGTGCGCGCCGGGGCTGGCGCGACCGAAAACCTGCAGAAAAAAGATGGGGGCCTGGGGGAATTCCTTCCCCCAGACTTTTTCAGGCCGCCGCAGCGACCTCCTCGGCATGGCCCGGCGTCTCCAGCAGCGGCTGGTCCCGCACCTCGGCCATCCGCGCGCGGTCGAAGCCGTTGAAGGCCGTGCGCAGGCAGCCGCCATAGGCGCCGAGCTGCCCGATCTCGATCCAGTCGCCCTCGCGGATGTCCCCAGGCAGCAGGAAGGGGCCGCGCATGAAGTCGGCGCTGTCGCAGGTCGGGCCGAAGAAGGCGAAGGGCCGCAGCGTGTCGCTGGCCCCGCCCTCCGGGCGGATCATCCGGGCGGGGAAGCGGAAGCCCGGCGCGCCGGCATCCGAGAGGCTGCCATAGACGCCGTCGTTCACGTACAGCACGTCGCCGCGCCGCGCCTCCACCTGCACCACCACCGAGGTGCCGGCGGCCACCAGCGCCCGCCCCGGCTCGGCCCAGAGGCGCGCCCCGGGCAGGCCGAGCGCCGCGAAGCCTTCCCGGATGGCGGCGAAATAGTCGCCCAGCGGCGGCGGGGTGACATCCGGGTATGCGACCGGGAAGCCGCCGCCGACATCGATCACCTCCACCGGCACGCCGGCGCCGCGGATCGCCTCGCCGGCCAGCGCCAGGGCGCGGCGGTAGGCGGCCGGGTCCAGGCACTGCGAACCGACATGGAAGCTGAGGCCCAGCCGCACGGCATGCGGCCGCGCCGCCCGCAGCAGCGCCACGGCCTCCTCCAGCGGCGCGCCGAACTTGCCGGAGAGGTCATAGACCGCCCCGCCCTTCGGCATCGCCAGCCGCACCACAAGGCCGAGATCGGCCGCGCCGCCGGTCTCCTGCAGGATCTTCTCCAGCTCCTCCGCGCTGTCGAGCACGAAGTCGCGCACCGCGTGGCGCTCATAGGCCTCGCGGATCGCCGGGCGCGACTTCACGGGGTGCATGAAGTGGATCTGCGCGCGGGGGAACATCTGCCGCACCAGCCGCACCTCGGCCGCCGAGGCGCAGTCGAAGTGGCGCACGCCGCCGGCCCAGAGGGCGCGCAGCACCGCCGGCTCCGGGTTGCACTTCACGGCATAGAGCACGTCGCCCGCGAAGCCGCCGACGAAGCGGCGGGCGGCGGCGGCCAGGGTCGCCGGGCGCAGGCAGTGCATCGGCTCGGCGGGGCGGTCGGCGGCCACCAGCTCGCTCACGCCCGGCAGCATCAGGGGCGCGCGCACCGCCTCGGGGCGGCGGCGGATCGGAGCAACGGCGGCACGGGAACGGATCGGGGCCATGGGCAGAACTCGCAACGTCGCAGGAGGGGTGCGGCGGACCGGCCGGGCGGGCACAGGGCGGAAGGGAGAGGGCCAGCGGCCCGGCGCATCAGGCGCCCGGATGCCTCAGGCGTGGTTGCGATGGCATGGCATCGCCGCGTGACGGACAGCGAACATAGGCGTTTCCCTTAAGGACGCCGGCCCACGGGTGGCCGGCTCGACCGAAAAGGACGCGTTACGTCGTTGCTTGTGCCCGGGAAGTCGGGCTCGCGGCACGTGCGACAGCGTCATCAGGGCCTATATAGGACATCCCGCCGGAAAAATCACGGGGAGATGCGGGGCGCGCTTTGCATTCTGCCGGCCGCCGCCCTTCGCCGGACGCATGGGCCAGCCCTCAGCCGCCTGGCAGGGTGGTCAGCTCGGCCGAGACGGTGGCTTCCGCCGCGCCCAGCACCGTCAGGGCGTCGTTCTCCGGCACCACCCGTTCCAGCCGCAGGCTGGGCTTGGAGAGGGCCAGGCGCACGCCGCCGGTGCGCTCGGGGTCGGCCAGCGTCTTCTGCAGCGCCTTCAGGGCATCGGCGATGCCGCCACGAAGGTCATAGACGGCGACCTCGGCCAGCCGCGCGCGAATCGGCGCCTCAAGGACCAGGGTCGCCGCCGACCAGAGTAGGCTGTCCACATCGCGCGCGAAGTGGATGTCGGTAAGGCGGATGCGGGTGCCGCCGCGCTCCACCACCGGCCGGGCGGAGAGGGTGACCCGTCCGGCGGTGTCGAGCAGCGCCCCCGGCAGGTCCACCGTGAAGCCGATCGAGGCCACCACCGCCGGCGCGCTCGGGTAAAGAAAGATCTCCCGGATACGCAGCGTGCCCTTCCAGCCCGCCACCTCGAAGGGGATGTCCCGCTTGCCGAACTGCTCCATCAGCCAGTCGCGGATCATGTCGTAGCCGGCGCGGACGGGAATGGAGAGCTGCAGCCGGCCGTTCCGGTCCGGCACCCGGCGCAGCGGCGGCAGCGCCCCGGCCGGCGCCATTCCGCCGGCCGTGGCGGCCACCGCCGTGCGCGCCTGCAGGGCCAGCCCGAGGCGGAGATGGTCCTGCTCCACCGCCAGCCCGGAAAGGCCCAGCCCGAGCGGATGCACCTGCACATGCAGCGGCGGCGCGGCCGGAAGCTGCACGGGCACGTCGTAGTTGCGCCAGGCGTCCTGCATCTGCCGCCGGATCGCGTCGCAGGGGATGGCCTCGCGCAGCAGGCGCGGCAGGTCGCGCAGCGCCGCGTCCACACGCCCCCGCACCTGCCCCTCCACATTGACCCAGACGCCGCCGATCACCTCCAGCCGGGGCGACTTGGTCCAGCGGTAGGCCACATCCACACCCACCTCCGGGCACCAGTCCTCGCCGAGCGCGACGCCGAGATCGGCCTGCACCTCGGCGGCGGCGTCGAAGTTCTTGGTGCCGAGCGCCAGCAGCTCGGCCAGCCCGCCGCTCAGCCCGGCATCGCCGTTCACCACCAGGCTCGTGGTCACGCGCAGCCGGCCCTCCTCCGTGCGGGACAGCGCGAGGCCGCTGGTGCGCCGGACGGTGTAGCGGTAGCGGGTGCCTTCGCTTTCGCCGGCATCGCTGAAGGACTCCGGCAGCAGGCGCTCGGCGGTGTCGCGGATCAGCGGGAACGGGATGCGCAGCGGCAGCGCCATCGCACTCTCGCGGGCGGGCAGCGTGAGGCGGCTGGCGCGCCGCTCCGGCGCCTGCGAGAGCAGGAGATCATGCCCCTGGTACCACCGCACGCCCAGCCATGCCGGGCCGGTGGCCAGCAGCAGGACCGCCAGCAGCACCCATGCGCGACGCTTCGTCAACCGCTGCTCCCTTCATGCTGACGCGCCCGATAGAACCGCGCGGGCCATCCCAGCGTTGCCGGCGCCCGCTTCGCCTGGCTTGGCCACCCCGCACCCCCGGCCTAGTCTGCCTGCTCCCGCCCGTCCAACGGGCCGCGCAGCAGAACGCCTCCGGCGTCGCAGGGAACCGATGACAGACACGCAGCCGATCCGCATCGCGGTGCTCAAGTTCTCGCATGAGACCGTGACCTTCCTTCCCTACGACACCACGGCCGAGGACTTCACCTATGCCGGCTCCCCGGCCAGAGGCGAGGCGCTGCTGGCCGCCGAGCCGAGATCCTATATCGGCGGCTTCGTGAAGGTGGCGCGCGAGTTCGCCGGCGTGGAACTGGTGGGCATCGAGTCGCCGCTCGATTCCCGCCGCGGCTCCGGCTCCGGCTGGATCACCGCCGAGGCCTTCGAGCGGTTCACCGGCCGCATGGTGGAGGAGCTGGAGGCGCAGGGCCCCTTCCACGGCGTCTATCTCTCCCTGCACGGCGCCATGGGCGTGCGCGGCGTGCCCCGCCCCGAGGCGGAGATCGCCCGCCGCGTGCGCGCGGTGGTCGGCCCCAAGGCCTTCATCGCCGCCACCTTCGATCCGCACGGCAACGAGGACGAGGAATTCCTCCGCCAGGCCGACATGGCCTTCACCGTGAAATACTACCCGCATTACGACAGCTACCTGCAGGGCGAGCGGGCGGCGCGCACGCTGGTCCGCGCCATCCGCGGCGACTACAGGCCCGCGCATGTGACGGTGAGGGTGCCGATCATCTCGCCCACGGTCCTGCAATGGACCGGCGCCTCGCCCTGGATGGACCTGATCCAGCGCGCGCTCACCTGGGAGGCGCGCGAGCCCGACACCTACGTGAACGTCTTCTTCGGCTTCCCCTGGTCCGACGTGCCGGATGCCGGCATGACCTTCCAGGTGCTGACCAACGGCAAGCCGGAGCTCGCCGAGCGCATCGGGCGCGACATGGCGGAAACGGCCTGGCGCCAGCGCGAGGCGCTGCTGAACTCCACCAAAGTGCACAAGATTCCCGACGGCGTCGCGCTGGCGCGGCAGGCGGTGGCGGAAGGCCGCACGCCCGTCGTGCTCTGCGACCACAGCGACCGCTCCGGCTCCGCCACCTGGCTGCTGCGGGAGATCCTCGCGCACCGCCTGACGCGGACCCTGGTGGCGACGGTCGCCGACTCCGCGGCCATCGAGGCGCTGCTCGCCAAGGGCGCCAGGCCCGGCGATGCCTTCGACATGGCGATCGGCGGCCTCGCCGACGAATCCGCCGGCCAGCCGGTGCGCGTCACCGGCACCATCCGCGAGATCACCCAGGGGCTGCGCGAAAGCGCCACCCTGCCCTGGGTCACCGTCGATTTCGGCGAAGGCAACGTGCTCGTGCTCAGCCCCTATCTGGCGCAGATCATGGAGCCTTCCTTGCTGCGCAGGATCGGGCTGGACCCGGAAGCCTTCGACGTCATCGCCATCAAGTCGCGCGTGCATTTCCGCCGCGGCTTCGACGACACCGGCTTCGCAAAGGAAATCCTGCTGGTCGAGCCGCTGGAGCCCTTCCTCGGCACGGTGCGGCTGGATGGGCTGCGCTACGAGTATCTCGACCTGAAAAGCTACTACCCCTATGGAAATCCGTCCTTCCCGTAAGGGAGAAAGGTCGGGAGAATGAAGACCTGTCCTCAAACCTGCCCAGCGGCATGATCACGGGCAGGTCTGGGGAAAATGAATTCTACCCCCAGACCCCCTCTTCTTTTTTCTATCCGTCTGGTGTGCCGGTGGAGCGGACCCACGCCGGCGCTGGAGCAGCCCCGGCGACTGCCACCGCCGCGCGGATCATCGGCCGGAACCCTTGCCTCAGGGCGGAGCCGAAAACCGACAGAAAAAGGAGGGGGAATGGGGGGAGTTCTCTCCCCCATCTTGCTTTCAGCCGGAAGTCTGAGGACAGGCCCGAATTCTCCCAAACGCCCTTCTTCTTTTTATCTGTTCAGGAACGAACGGCAGGCAGCCGCCGGGGCTGCTTCAGCTCCGGCGCGAGCGCGCTCCGCCGGCGCAGCAAAACTCGCAGAAAAAAGAAGGGGGGCCTGGGGGGAATTCATTCCCCCCGGACTTTCACTTCGTCCCGTAGAGCCGGTCCCCCGCATCCCCCAGCCCCGGCCGGATATAGGCGTGGCTGTCGAGTTCCCGGTCGATGCTGCAGGTGAAGACCGGCACGTCGGGGTGCGCCTCCGTCAGCACCGAGACGCCTTGCGGCGCCGCCAGCAGACAGGCGAAGCGCAACTGCCCGGCGCCCGCCTGCTTCAGGCGGGAAAGCGCGGCGGCGGCGGAATGGCCGGTCGCCAGCATCGGGTCCACCACGATCACCAGCCGCTCCGAGACGTCGTCCGGCAGCTTCAGGTAATACTCCACCGGCACCAGCGTCTCCGGGTCGCGGTAGAGGCCGATATGGCCGACGCGGGCGGAGGGCACGAGATCCAGCATCCCCTCCATGATGCCGTCGCCGGCGCGCAGGATGGAGACGATGCAGAGCTTCTTGCCCGCGAGCCGCGGCGCCTGCATCGGCTCCAGCGGCGTCTCGATCGCCACGTCCTCCAGCGGCAGGTCGCGGGTCAGCTCATAGGCCATCAGCAGGCTGATCTCGCGCGCCAGGCGGCGGAACTCGCCGGTGGAGGTCTGCTTCTGCCGCATCAGCGTCAGCTTGTGCTGCACCAGCGGGTGCCGGATCACCGTCACGCTGTCGGGCAGGGTCGGGCTGGAGGCGTCGGTCATCGGGCGTTCCATCAGAATACGGTTCCATCGCTGACGACCTGGAGCGGCGGCCCGCCCCCGGGCCGCAGCGCGCGGGCGATGCGCCGCCCGGCGGCCCAGGTGCCGCCTTCCAGCACGCGCGCCAGCGGCAGCGCCGCGGCATCCAGCCCCAGGCGCTCGCGTACCAGCCCGGCCAGCCGGTCCAGCAGCGCCACCGTCAGCGCGCGCCATTCGACGATCGCGGGGTGGTCCACCGGCAGGGCTTCGCGCGCCAGCGCCGGGTCGCGCAGGGAAAGCACGCCGAGATCGAGCAGCAGCCCGCCGTTGCGGTATTCCGGCAGCCCGGTCAACGCGTCGAGCGCGAGGACGGGAATGCCCGCCTCCTCCAGCACCTCGGCCAGCGAGTAGCTGAGCCATTGCGAGAGCTTGTGGAAGGGCACCAGCCCCGGTGCCGGCCCTTCCGGCGCGGCCAGCGGGTGGCGCCAGACGTCGCCGAGATTCTCGCCCTCCAGCACGATCCGCGCCGGCCAGGCCGGCGCCAGCCCTTCCAGCACGGCGGCCAGGATGGCGTCGGCTGGCAGGCCATCCGGCGTGGCGGCGGCGCGCAGGTGGTCGAACAGCCCGCCCGGGCGCGGCGGCGCGCCGCCGAACAGCGCGGGGGACCGGCGCAGCGCGGCGCCCAGGTCGCGCAGCAGCGCGGCACGCCCCTCCAGCCCGGTCAGCGGGTTCGCCGGGCCAACCTGGAAGGCGGCGCCCAGCGCCTCGGCCGTCACCGCCTCCAGCCCGGCCGCATCCACCCGCAGCCGGTCATCGGGATCGCTGGAGAAGAGCCCGGCGGCGAAGGCGTGCAGGCTGGCCACGCCCAGCCCCTCGGAGCGGGCGAGCCGCGTTCCGTCCGGCTCGGCGAAGGCCCAGTCCGGCCCGGCACCGGCATCGAGCAGCACGGAGACGACGCAAAGGTCGATCCGCCGCCGCGCCACCGCCGCCGCATCCTCGCCGCCAAGCCGCGCGGCCGCCAGCGCGCCCCAGCGGTCCACCCCGCCCGCCGCGAAGTGCCGCCAGCGCGCATGGTAGGGAATGGCGAGGTCCGGATAGTTCTGCCGGATGGTTTCGGCCACGTAGTCGGCGGCGGCGGGCAGGCGCTCCGCGTGCAGCGCGAAGTGCGGCAGCGCCTCCGCCTCGGCCAGGCGCAGCAGCGCGTGGCAGCGCGCCCGGATCGTCTCCGGGCGGCGCAGCAGCGCCACGGCCGCGCTGGTCACAGCGCGCGGCCCTTGGCGATGGCCAGTTCCGCCGCATCCGGCACCGCCTCGGTGAAGTAGCCGGCCGCCTTCTTGGCATCCATCTCCACCCGCGCATCGGCCGGGATCAGCCCATCCGGGATGGGGATGCGCGCCACCACCGCGATGCCGCTCTCGACGATCGGCGCGAACTTCATGTTGCTCATCGAGACCAGCCGGTCGATGCGGGTGATGCCGAGCCAGTGCAGCACGTCCGGCATCAGCTCCTGGAAGCGCATGTCCTGCACGCCGGCGACGCATTCGGTGCGCTGGAAATACTGCTCCGCGCGGTCGCCGCCCTCCTGCCGCTTGCGCGCGTTGTAGACGAGGAACTTCGTCACCTCGCCCAGCGCCCGCCCTTCCTTGCGGTTGTAGACGATGACGCCGACCCCGCCCTCCTGCGCCATCTCGATGCAGGCCTCGATTCCATGCGCCAGATAGGGCCGGCATGTGCAGATGTCGGAGCCGAAGACGTCCGAGCCGTTGCACTCGTCATGGATGCGGCAGGCGACCTGCGTTTCCGGCTTGCCGAGCTTCTCCGGCTCGCCGAACAGGTAGACGGTCATGCCGCCGATCGGCGGCAGGAAGACGCGCAGGTCCGGCCGCGTCACCAGCTCCGGGAACATGCCGCCGGTCTGCTCGAAGAGGTGGCGGCGCAGCTCCGTCTCGGTGATGCCGAAGCGCGCGGCGACGCCGGGCAGCCACCAGACCGGCTCGATGGCGACCTTGGTGACGCGCACGTCGCCATTGGGCAGCAGCACCTCGCCATCCGGCGCCAGGCGGCCGGCGCGCATCGCCTGCGTCACCTCCGGCATGTTCATGTGCGCGCGCGTCACCGCGATGCTCGGGCGGATGTCCTGCCCGGCGGCCAGCTCGGCGGCATAGACCTCGGGCACCAGGTGCCCCCAGGGGTCGAGCGAGACGATCTTCGCCGGATCGCCCCAGGCGCCGAAGGGGCCGAGCGGCACCGCAGGCCGCGTGTTGCTGAAGTCCGGCCGGTGGTCGGCGCGGAGCTGGCCGGAGGCGACCGCCAGCGCGCGGTACAGCGCATAGGAGCCGGCATGGGTGCCGATGGCGTTGCGCGTCGCCGGGTTCTGCAGCGTCGCGATCACCGGGCCACGCTGCTGCGGGTCGGCCGCGCCCCAGTTCAGCGGCGGCACGGCGCCGGCGCCGCGATTGGGGTGGGAGGTCAGGATGATCGGGCGCGGCACGCCGCCCTTGCCATCGCGCAGTCGGTTCAAACCGGTCATCGTCGCGGTCGCACCTCCGGGGCCACACCGGCCTGCGCCCCCACGGGCGGGTTTGGTGCGGCGGCCAGGAGAGGCTAGGAGAAAGCTGACCAATCGGTCAATCTTGTTCGGTGGCGCGGCACCTGCCCAGGATCCAAGCATGGAAGTACCCCGAACGACGCAAAACGAGGCGGAAACGCCCCCTCGCGGCAGCCGGGCCTGGCAGCGCAGGCAACGCGTGGCGCATATCCTCGCCGCGGCCGAGGCGGTTTTCGCCGAAACCGGCTTCGAGGGCGCCAGCATGTCGGCCCTCGCCGCCGCCTCCGGCCTGCCCAAGGCAAACCTCCACTATTACTTCGGCACCAAGGAGGCGCTCTACACCGCGCTGCTGGACAGCATTCTCGACCTCTGGCTTTCCGCCACCGACAGCATCCGCCCGGAGAACGATCCCGCCGAGGCGCTCGCCGCCTATGTCCGCGCCAAGATGCACTGGTCCCGCACGCGCCCCTTCGCCTCGAAGGTCTTCGCCAACGAGGTGCTGCACGGCGCGCCCTATCTCGGCAGCTACCTGGCGGGCGAGCTGCGCAGCCTGGTGCGCGAGAAGTCGCGCGTGCTGGAAGGCTGGATCGCCGCGGGACGCATGGAGCCGGTGGACCCGCCCCACCTGTTCTTCGCCATCTGGGCGATGACGCAGACCTATGCCGACTTCGAGGCGCAGATCCGCGCCGTGCTGGACCGGCCGGAACTCACCGCGCAGGACCATGCGCAGGGCACCGAAACGGTGCTGCGGCTGGTGCTGAAGGGCTGCGGCCTGCGCTTCAAGGCCGCGGCAAGCATGGGGGCAAGCATGGGTGAATGAACTCCGCCGGGCTTCCTCCCTTCTTTGGTCAGCCTCCCGCGCGGGCGGGGATTTCTTTCCCCGGCCTTTGTTCTGCCCCTTGAGCGAAACCGCGGGGTCGCCTTGAAGGAGGCCATGCAACCGCAGGCCAGGCTGGCCACTTGTGCTGCCAGTCGGTCATGCAGATGAAAAGGGGCGGCCATGCGGCTGGGTGGACCAGAAAGCCGGAACGTTGAGGACCGGCGTGGCATGGGCGGCGTGCGGCGGGGCGGCATCGCCGTGGGCGGCCTCGGCGGCGTGGCGCTTGTGCTGGTCATGCTGTTCCTCGGCGTGGATCCCTCGGTGCTGTTCACCGACGACCAGGGCGGCGGCCCCGTCGCCACCCGCAGCGGCGCGCCGGCGGCCAGCGGCGACGACCCGGAGCGCCGTTTCGTCGCCCAGGTGCTGGGCGAGACCGAGCAGGTCTGGAAGGCGCAGTTCCAGCGACTCGACCAAACCTACCAGGACCCGTCGCTGGTGCTGTTCACCGGCGCCACCCAGTCCGGCTGCGGCACGGCGCAGTCGCAGGTCGGGCCCTTCTACTGCCCGAACGACCAGCGCATCTACATCGACCTCGGCTTCATGGCCCAGCTGCAGCAGAAGCTCGGCGCCAGGGGCGACTTCGCCGCCGCCTACATCATCGCGCACGAGGTGGGGCACCACGTGCAGAACCAGCTCGGCATCCTGAACCTGACGCGCCAGCTCCAGCAGCAGGCCAATGACCGGGCCGACGCCAACGCGATCCAGGTGCGCGTCGAGCTGCAGGCCGACTGCTTCGCCGGCCTGTGGGCCAAGCAGGCCGACGAGGCCCGCCACATCCTGGAGCAGGGCGACGTCGAGGAAGGGCTGAACGCCGCCGCCGCCGTCGGCGACGACCGCCTGCAACGCCGCGCCCAGGGCCAGGTGCAGCCCGAGACCTTCACCCATGGCAGCTCGGCGCAGCGCGTGCAGTGGTTCCGCACCGGGCTGCAGCGCGGCGAGCTGGCCGCCTGCGACACCTTCGCCGGGCTGCGGTAAGAGAACGAACCTGCCGGCGGGCGGCGCCAGCCCGCCGCGCAGGGCGCCTTGGCCGCCGGAGGGGGAGAACAGGCCGGCGGCGGAGTGCCTGAGGATTCCAAGGCGCCCCCCCTGGGGGGGCGTGTCCCGCAAAGGCGTGCTCCAGGAGCAGGCCGGGCCGCTCCGCGTCTGGCGCGAGCAACGCCCACCCGCCCCGCCGGCGTTTCCAGGCGGGCTGATGACCGGCGGCGATGAACGCCTGAATTTAGAAAATTCTAACGCATTTCGCGCGGACATTGTAGTGATGGCGCCGGAGCAAGGATCTGCTCCTGAAGGCCCGGTCTGGACCTGCACGGCCGCCGCGCTGGAACTCATCCAAGATGGAGACATTCATGGCGACCATCATCGAGGTCGAGGGCGACCG
>NZ_SNVJ01000011.1 GCF_009829925.1 Teichococcus coralli | reverse complement strand
CCTGGCGCGGGGCCTGCCGGGGCGCGGCGGGCGGCGGCTCGAGGTTCTGCGCCGGGCGTGCCGGGGAGGCGGGCGGGGCGGCGGGCGGCGCGGCGGGCGCCGGCTGCTTCGGCACCATGCCAGGCGGTGCGCGCAGCACATGGCCGCCGCCGGGCGGCACCGGCTGCGGCAGCGAGGGCGAGGGAGCGCCCAGGCTGGAACCGCCGAGCGACGATTGGGCGGCCGCCGGCGCGGCGAGAAGCAGCAGCAGCAGCAGCGGGGATGCGAAGCGAAGCCAAGCCATGGCCTGATCTGGCGCGCAATCTGGGGTTGCGGTCAAGCGTCCCTCCGCAATGAATTCGCTTCTTTCCTCAAAGCGACACGATCTGCCCGCCGCCGACCGCCGCCAGGAAGGTGACGACGCCCGCCACCTCCACCCCCGGCGCCAGCGTCCCGGCCTCGATGTCCTCGGCCCGCAGCCCCGCCTCGCAGGCGATCCGGCGCAGGCCCAGCTCGCCCGCCGCCTCCAGCAGCGTTCCGATGCCGGCCACGCCGCGCTCCCGCAGCAGCGCCTCGCGCGGGTCGGCCAGCAGCGGCGTGTCGCGCAGCAGCAGCCGGCAGCCGGCATTGGTGGCGAACAGCACCACCTCGCGCCCGACCGCCGCCGCCCCGGTGGCCAGCACCAGCGCGTAATGCGCCGGCTCGTGCCCCGCCGCGCGCAGCAGGATGCCGAGCGGCGCGCTCACGCCGGCAGCGCGCAGGCCACGGGCGCGGTGCCGTGCCCGGAAAGGTCGTGGATGGAGGGCGCGTCGCCGCAGAGCGGGCAGGCCGGGTCGCGCCGCAGCTTCACCGTGCGGAAGCGGGTGTCGAGCGCGTCCCACAGCAGCAGCCGCCCGGCCATGCTCTCGCCGATGCCCAGGATCTCCTTCAGCACCTCGGTCGCCTGCAAGGTGCCCATGACGCCGGTCACGGCGCCCAGCACCCCGGCCTCGGAGCAGGTCGGCACCAGGCCGGGCGGCGGCGGCTCGGGGTGCAGGCAGCGCTGGCAGGGATAGGCAAGTCCCCCGGGGCCATGCACATGCGACTTGAACACGGCGAGCTGCCCCTCGAAGCGCAGCACGGCGGCCGAGACCAGCGTGCGGCCGAGCAGGTGGCAGGCGTCGCCCAGCAGGAAGCGGGTGGCGAAGTTGTCGGTGCCGTCGCAGACCAGGTCGTAGCGCGGGATGAGCGCCTCGGCGGCGGCGGCGTCCAGCCGGCGGGCGTGCACCTCGACCGCCACCTCCGGGTTCAGCCGCCGGATGGTCTCCGCCGCGCTGTCCGCCTTGTTGCGGCCGATCCGCCCGGTGTCGTGCGCCACCTGCCGCTGCAGGTTGGAAAGCTCCAGCCGGTCGTCGTCCACCAGCCCGATGGTGCCGATCCCGGCGGCGGCGAGGTAGAGCGCCAGCGGCGAGCCGAGCCCCCCGGCGCCGACCACCAGCACGCGCGCCGCGCGCAGCTTCGCCTGGCCGACCGCCCCCACCTCCTGCAGCAGGATGTGGCGGGAATAGCGGTGCAGCTCGGCTTCGGAGAAATCGAGGTCCATGCCCGGCATATGGGCGAGGGGGCGCGGCCGGCGCAATGGGGCTTCGGGCGAAGCGGCGAGGGGCCAGGGCATGGCTGCCATGGCCCGCCGCGCCTCAGTGCCCCGTGCTGCCGAAGCCGCCCGCCCCGCGCGCCGTGTCCGGCAGCGCATCGGCCTCCCGCCAGGTGGCGCGCGTCACCGGCGCCAGCACCCCCTGGGCGATCCGCGTGCCGCGCTCCACGGTGAAGGGCGCCTCGCCCGCGTTCATGACGATCACCTGCAGCTCGCCGCGATAGTCCTCGTCGATGGTGCCGGGCGCGTTGGGCAGCACGATGCCATGCTTCAGCGCCAGCCCCGAGCGCGGCCGCACCTGCAGTTCGTAGCCTGCCGGCAGGGCGACGCAGAGCCCGGTGGGCACCAGCACCCGCTGCCCCGGCGCGATCACCAGCGGCGCCGTCACCGCCGCCTGCAGGTCGAAGCCCGCCGCGCCGGCGGTGGCGTATTCCGGCAGCGGCAGCCCCTCGGCATGCGGCAGGCGGCGGACGATGATCTCGGCGCCGCTCATGCCGGGCTCTCCCCGGCCAGCGCCTCGGCCAGCCGCGCGGCCAGCCGCCGCGCCACTTCCTCCTTGGGCAGGCGCGGCCAGTCCTCCACCCCGCCTTCCGTCACCAGGTGCACGGCATTCTCGGCGCCGCCCATCACGTCGCCCGACACGTCATTCGCCACGATCCAGTCGCATCCCTTGCGTTGCCGCTTCGCCACGGCGTTGGCCACCACGTTTTCCGTCTCCGCCGCGAATCCGACCACCAGCCGCGGCCGCCGCGCATGGGCGGAGAGCGTCGCCAGGATGTCGGGGTTCAGCGCCAGCGCCAGCGGCGGCGGCGCCTCGCCCGGCACCTTCTTCAGCTTCTGCCCGGCCGCCAGCGCGGCGCGCCAGTCGGCCACCGCGGCGGCGCAGACCGCCGCATCCGCCGGCAGCGCCGCCTCGCAGGCCGCCAGCATCTCCCGCGCGCTCTCCACCCGCACCACCCGCACCCCCGCCGGGTCGGCAATCGTCACCGGCCCCGCGACCAGCGTCACCCGCGCCCCCAGCGCCGCCAGCGCGGCGGCGATGGCGTGCCCCTGCCGGCCGCTGCTGCGGTTGGCGATGTAGCGCACCGGGTCGATCGGCTCATGCGTCGGCCCGCTGGTGACCAGCACGTGCCGCCCCGCCAGCGGCTGCGCCGCCGCCCCCAGCAGCGCGGCGATCGCATCAAGGATCTCCGGCGGCTCGGCCAGCCGCCCGGGCCCGCTTTCCGCCTCCGCCATGGCGCCCTCGCCGGGCCCCACCACGGCCACCCCGCGCGCCGCCAGCGCCGCCATGTTGGCGCGGGTCGCGGGATGCGCCCACATCGCCCAGTTCATCGCCGGCGCCACCAGCACCGGGCGGTCGGTGGCCAGCAGCAGGGTGGTGGCGAGGTCGTCGGCCAGTCCGTGCGCCATCCGCGCCAGCATGTCGGCCGAGGCCGGCACCACCGCCACCAGGTCCGGCAGCCGGGCGAGCCGGATATGGCCGATCTCCGCCTCCCCGGCGAGCGACCACAGCTCCTGGTGCACCGCCTCGCCGGCGATGGCCTGCAGGGCATGCGGCGTGACGAAGCGGGCGCCGCCCGCCGTCAGCACGGGGATGACACGCGCCCCCGCCTTGCGCAGCAGCCGGGTCAGCTCCAGCGCCTTGTAGGCGGCGACGCTGCCGGCAACGATGAGAAGGATGCGCTTGTCCGCGAGCATGGCGCGCAAGCTAGACCGGCCGGGCCGCCGCCGGAAGCCGCGCCGCGCCTGTCATGCCGCTGTCATCACGCGGACGGATGCCCGGTATCCCGGGAAGCGATTGGCGCCGGCTCCGCCCGGGCGCCATCTAGCCCCCTGTAAGAGGACGCAAGGACGTCCCCTAACGACTGAACAGGGGAACGAAAAATGTTTCGCACAGCTATTCTTTCGACGGTTCTGGCTTTCGGCGTGATCGGTGCTGCCGCCGCGCAGGAGAGCAGCATCCGTGTTCTCGGCACCGGCGAGAATTTCGCCGTCGATTACTCCAACGACGGCGGCAACATCGTCGGCGGCGGCCCGGTGAAGGTGATCGGCCGCAACGAGAACGCCCGCTACATCTACGCCCCGGATGCGCCCGCGCAGCGCGGCGTGGTCGCCAGCTTCGCCAACCAGGGCGAGAACAACGAGATCACCTACACGCCGGTGCCCGGCCCGGCCGCCGCGCAGCCGCGCGGCTGACCGCCCGTCACGGCCAGGCAGAAGAGGGGGCTCCGGCCCCCTTTTTCGTGCCCGCGAGCCGCCGCAGCCGCCCGGCGGTGGCGGCATCCGCCGGGTAGAAGGCCTCGATCGCCAGTTCCGACAGCGTCACCTCCACCGGCGTGCCGAAGACGGTGGTGGTCGAAAGCAGCGAAAGCCGCCCCGCCCGGCTTTCCAGTTCCAGCGGCACCGCCAGCCCGTCCACCGCCATCTCCCCGCCGGCCATCTCCCCGCCGGCCACTTCCCCACCGGCCACTTCCCCGCCGGCCGCCGGCGTCTCCAGCGCCGCCAGCTCCGCCAGCAGCGCCGCCAGCGCCGGGTCGGCGCTGGCCGCGACCTGCCGCCGCAGCCGCTCCAGCAGATGCGCCCGCCAGGCGCCAAGGTTGGCGATGCGCGGCGCCAGCCCGCGCGGATGCAGGCTGAGCCGCAGCACGTTCACCGGCGGCGCCAGCAGGGCCGCCTCCGCCACCCCCTCCAGCAGCGGCGCCACCGCCGCGTTCGCCGCGACAAGCCGCCAGTGCCGGTCCACCGCCAGCGCCGGATGCGGCGCATGCGCCTCCAGGATGCGCTCCACCATCGCCCGCGCCGCCGCCATGGCGGGGTGGCCCAGCGGCCGCTCGGCGAAGGCCGGCGCATAGCCGGCGGCCAGCAGCAGGGCGTTGCGTTCGCGCAGCGGCACCTCGAGCTGCTCGGCCAGCCGCAGCACCATCTCGCGGCTCGGCGCCGCCCGCCCGCTCTCCACGAAGCTGAGGTGCCGCTGCGAGACCTCGGCATCCAGCGCCAGGTCGAGCTGGCTGCGCCGCCGCCGCTGGCGCCACGCCCGCAGCAGGGCGCCGATGGGGGAACCGGAGGGGGAGGGCCGGGACAGCGACATGCCGCCAGCCTAGCCCGCCGCCGCGCCGCGCGCCCATGACCTGCGAGGTCATCGCGCCGCCGCCCGCCCCGCGGAACACTGCGCCCGTCCCCACCACCGCGCAGGGAGCGCCCGACCGATGACCGCCACCGACGCCCAGGCCCTCGCCACCCGCTACATCGCGGCCTGGAACGAGACCGACCCCGCCCGCCGCCTGGCCCTTCTCGCCGCCCTCTGGACCGAGGACGCCACCTACCGCGACCCCCTCATGCAGGGCACCGGCCACGAGGCCATCGCCGCGCTGGTCGCCGCCGTGCAGGCCCGCTTCCCCGGCCACCGCTTCAGCCTCGCCGGCCGCGCGGACGGCTATGCCGACCGGCTGCGCTTCTCCTGGACCCTCGGCCCCGACTCGGGCGAGCCCCTGGTCGCCGGCACCGACTTCGCCCAGCTCGCCGGGGATGGCCGGCTCCACACCGTCACCGGCTTCCTCGACCCCCTGCCCGGCGAGGCCTGAACGCCATGCCCGCCCCCTTCCGCACCCGCGACGGCACCGCGCTGTTCCACCGCGACTGGCCTCCCCAAGGGCCTCCCCAAGGGGCTTCCGGCCCGCCCGTGGTGTTCGCCGCCTCCTGGTCGCTGCCCTCCGACTCCTGGTGCTACCAGATGCTCGCTTTGGCCGAGGCCGGCTTCCGCTGCGTCGCCTATGACCGTCGCGGCCATGGCCGCTCCGACGATCCCGGCCGCGGCTACGACTTCGACACCCTGGCCGACGACCTCGCCGCGCTGCTCGACCACCTCGACCTGCGCGGCGCCACGCTGGTCGGCTTCTCCATGGGCTGCGGCGAGGTGCTGCGCTACCTCACGCGGCACGGCGCCGCCGGCCGCGTCGCCCGCGCCGTGTTGGTCGGCACCACCACGCCGAAGCTGGCCCGCGCGCCCGACAACCCCGCCGGCCTCGACCCCGCCCTGCTCGAAAGCTTCCGCCGGGACTGGCTGATGCGCGACTTCCCCGGCTGGATCGACGCCAACATGGAGCCCTTCGTGTCCCCGGAAACCCCCGCCGGCCTGCGCCACTGGGTGCGCGACATGGCGCTGCGCAGCTCGCTCCAGGCCCTGCTGGAATGCCACCGCACCCTGGCCGCCGCCGACTTCCGCGCCGAGGCGCGCGCCATCGGCGTTCCCGTGCTGCTGCTGCATGGCGAGCGGGACATCACCAGCCCCCTCGACCTGACCGCCCGCCCCACCGCCGCCCTGCTGCCCGACGCCCGGCTGGAAATCTACGAGGATGCGCCGCACGGGCTCTTCCTGACCCACCAGGCCCGGCTCAACGCCGACCTGATCGCCTTCGCGCGGGGCTAGAAAAGGTCGGGGGAAGGAACGCCCCCGAACCCCCCTCTTCTTCTTGTCCGTTGAACCGCGTGCAGCCGCCGGGACTGCCCCAGCCACGGCGGCTGCAAGCGGCCAGCGCGGCGGACCGATAAAAAGGNCAAGCGGCCAGCGCGGCGGACCGATAAAAAGGAAAGAAGAGGGGGCCCGGGGGAGAATTCATTCTCCCCCGGAACGGCCCCTCAGAACTTCCACCCCGTATGGATGGCGACCACCCCGCCCGAGAGGTTCTGCCACTTCACCCGTTCGAAGCCCGCGCCTTCCATCATCCCCGCCAGCGTGGGCTGGTCCGGGAACATGCGGATGCTCTCCGCCAGGTACTGGTAGCTTTCCGCGTCCTTGGCGACGCGCGCGCCGATCGCCGGCAGCGCCTTGAAGGACCAGGCGTCGTAGAGCGGCCGCAGCGCCTCGATCTCCAGCCGCGAGAACTCCAGCACATGCATCCGGCCGCCCACGCGCAGCACGCGGAAGGCCTCGCGCAGCACCGCGTCCTTGTCCGTGCAGTTGCGCAGCCCGAAGGCCATGGAGACCTTTTCCACGCTGCGGTCCGGGAAGGGCAGGCGCTCGGCGTCGCAGCAGGCGAAGGCAAGCCCCTCCATCAGGCCCTTCTGCAGCGCGCGGTCCCGCCCGACGCCAAGCATGCTGGCGTTGATGTCGGCCAGGATGACCCGCCCGGCGCCGCGCCTGCGCGCCAGGAAGCCGACATCCCCGGTGCCGGCGGCGAGGTCGAGCAGGGTATCGCGCGGCCCGGCGCCGATGGCGGCGACGAAGGCCTGCTTCCAGGCCCGGTGCAGGCCGAGCGACATCAGGTCGTTCATCACGTCGTATTTGGGGGCGACGCTGTCGAAGACCTGCCGCACCATGGACGCCTTGGCGTCACGGGGCACTTCGCGGAAGCCGAAATCCGTGGTCTGGGTCATGCGCGCAGGATAGCGCGATGCGCGGCGGCGGGAAGGGGCAGGGGCGCCCCCGTCAGGACCGCCGCCGCCGCAGGTCGCGCAGGTCGAGCGCGCCCAGCGCCTGGGTCGCGCCGAAATAGGTGGCCAGCCCCAGCACCACCAGCGCGGCGAGCCCCGCCAGCTTCATCAGCCCCTGCGCCGGGAACAGCCAGGGCTCCACCGCCGCCAGCACCGCGGCCATCACCGCCGCGGCCAGCACCAGGCGCCAGACATTGCGCCGCAGCCGCCGGTCGGCATGGAAGTGGCCGCGCCGCGCCAGCAGGCCGAACAGCAGCCCGGCATTGCACCAGGCGGCCATCGCGGTGGCCAGCGCGATGCCGACATGGGCGAGCACGCGCGTCAGCAGCAGGCTGAGCGCCAGGTTCACCAGCACCACCACGATGCCGATCTTCACCGGCGCCGCGGTGTCGCCGCGCGCGAAGAAGCCGGGGGAGAAGGCCTTGATCAGCACGAAGGCGGGCAGGCCGCAGGCATAGGCGCGCAGCGCCCAGGCCACCGAATACGCCTCCTCCACGCTGAGCGCCCCGCGCTGGAACAGCGTCAGGATGATCGGGTCGGCCATCACGACCAGCGCCGCGGCGGCGGGAATGGTGAGCGCGAGGGAAAGCTCCACCGCGCGGTTCATGCTGCGGTGCGCCGCGAGCGGCTTGCCGCCGCGCAGCTGGCGCGAGAGCACCGGCAGCAGCGCCGTGCCCACCGCCGCGCCCACCACGCCGAGCGGCAGCTGCGCCACGCGGTCGGCATAGGTCAGGTAGCTGATGGCCCCCGCCGGCAGCAGCGAGGCGATGAACACGTCGATCGCCAGGCTCATCTGCGTGATCCCGGCGCCGAGCACGCCCGGCATCATGCGGCGCAGCACCTCGCGCGTGTCGGGCGTCAGGCGCGGCGCCGAGATCAGGCTGAAGCCCATGCCCACCTTGCGGCAGGCCACCACCACCACCGCGAGCTGCGCCAGGCCGGAAAGCATGGTGCCCCAGGCCAGCGCATGCGCCGGCGTCGCCACGAAGGGGGTCAGCGCGAACAGCGAGACGATGGCGAAGAGGTTGAACATCAGCGGCGCCCCGGCGGCGAGGGCGAACCTGTCGATGGCGTTCAGCACGCCGCTGACCAGCGCGGTGAGGCAGATGAACAGCAGGTAGGGAAAGGTGATGCGCGACAGCTCCACCACCAGCCCGAAGCGCAGCGGCTCGTCGCGCAGCCCCGGCGTCAGCACCGCCATGATCTGCGGCATGAACACCATGCCCACCCCCACGATCAGCGCCAGCCAGAGCGCCAGCAGGGTGGACATGCGCGCCGCCAGCTCGCGCGCGCGGCGCGGCCCCTCCAGCGTCAGCGTCGCGGTGAAGGCGGGCACGAAGGCGGCGTTGAAGGCGCCCTCGCCGAACAGGCGGCGGAACAGGTTGGGCAGGCGCAGCGCGATGAAGAAGGCGTCCGCCAGCGGGCTGGCGCCGAGCATCGCGGCGATCAGCATGTCGCGGGCGAAGCCCAGGATGCGGCTGGCGAAGGTCCAGCTGCCGATGGTCAGGATGTT
This sequence comes from Teichococcus coralli, assembly GCF_009829925.1. Lineage (GTDB taxonomy): Bacteria > Pseudomonadota > Alphaproteobacteria > Acetobacterales > Acetobacteraceae > Pseudoroseomonas > Pseudoroseomonas coralli. Next base: position 147,316 of record NZ_SNVJ01000011.1, on the reverse strand, counting down.
GCGCAGCATCGCAGGGCCGCCCGCCGGGAGGAGGAAAAAGATCGGAGGGAAAGGAATTCCCCCCGAGCCCCCGTCTTCTTTTTGTCGGTTCCGGCGCCCTGTGGCGGGCCGCGCTGCAGACTCGAAGAAAAAAGAAGGGGGTCCGGGGGAATTCCTTCCCCCGGCCTTGCTTCAGGCGTTGACCGGCTGCTGGCCCGCCTCGGGCCCGCGGCGGCTCTGCCACAGCGCCACGAAGTCGATCGGCGAGAGCAGCACGGGCGGGAAGCCGCCGTCGCGCGTCACGTCCGCCAGGATGTTGCGGGCGAAGGGGAAGAGCAGGCGCGGGCACTCCACCAGCAGCAGCGGCTCGACCAGGTTCTGCTCCACGTTCAGCGTGAAGATGCCGCAATAGACCAGCTCGGCGATGAAGGCGGTCTGCGACTGGCCGTCCGGCCCGCTGGCCTGGGCGTCGGCGCGGATCTGCAGCGCCACCTCGTAGACGTTGCCGCCCTGCTGCAACGGCCGCGCCTGCACGTCGAGCGCCAGGTCGATGCGCGGCTGCTCGCGCAGGGTGGTGAAGATCTCCGGCGCCCCCGGCACCTCGAAGGAGAGGTCCTTGGTGTACTGCAGGTTCAGCAGCAGCGGACCCTGGGGTTGCCCCTGCGGCGGCTGTCCCTGCGGCGGCTGTCCCTGGGGCGGCTGCCCCTGGGGCGGCTGCGCCCCGCCGTTCGGGGGCTGGTTTCCGTTGGGGGGAAGGCTGGTGTCGGACATGCAAGCCCCTGGCGTCTGGTTCCGGTTCCGGCGCGCGGGGTAGCACGGCGCGCCCCGGCTGTCACAGGCGGGCTGTCACAGGCGGGCTGCTTGCGGGCGGGCTGCTTGCGGGCGTGCCCTCCCCGCGCGGCGTCAGCGGTGGTGCCAGGAAATCTCCGCCGGGGCCGGCATGCAGGGGTCGCAGCGCAGCCACTGCCCGTTGCCGACCGATTCGCCGGTCATGGAAAGGATGAAGCCCCAGTGCGAGACCACCACGGTGTGCTGCCAGTCCGGCAAGGCGGCCATCTCCGCGCGGAACAGCCGCGCCCGCGCCTCCACCTGCTTCGCCGGCTCCTCCACCGGCGGCCACCACACCTCCTCGACATGCGACCATTCCAGCTCCGGCCACGCCATCGCCAGGGCGGTGCGCGGCGAGCCGACGTCGCAGGTGAAGGCGTAGCGCTCGCGCACCATGGGGTGCACCAGCACCGGCAGGCCGAACCGCCGCGCCAGCGGCGCCGCCGTCTGCAGGGCGCGGGTATAGGGGCTGGCGATGATGCGCCGGACGTCCTCCCCGGCCAGCGCCTGCGCCGCCTGCTCCGCCTGGTGCTGGCCGAGCACCGTCAGCTTCGGGTCCTTGATGCCGGGGTCGCGCCGCGTCGCGGAGAAATGCAGGTTGAACTCGCTCTGGCCGTGACGCAGCAGGATCATCGCTAGACTCCGGGAGGTGGCGCAGCGGGAGGTGACGCAGGGCGGTGCCCCAGCCAGTACCGGCAGGCCCGCCCCGTCGCAAGCTGGTGGCCCTGGCGCCCGCCGCGCGCTGGCGGTTTCGTGTGCCCGACGGCCGCTCCGCCAGCATCCGTCGCCGCGGGGCCGTTGCGGTCAGGGGAATGCGCGCTTAAGTGTCGGACATGAGGAGATTGCAATGTCCGGCGGCTTCCCGCTCGATCTGATCCTGTTCGGCATGGTCGCGGCCTTTCTGGTGCTCCGCCTGCGCAGCGTGCTGGGGCGGCGCCAGGGCTTCGAGCGGCCCCCGCGCGAGCGCCCCGTTCCGGCGCCCGGCGCGCCGCCCCTGCGCGAGGCGGAGGCGCAAGCCCCGCCGCCGCCAACGGGCGGCAGCGGCACCCACCAGGTGGTGCCGGAGATGCGCTCGCCCGCCGGCCAGGCGCTGCAGGCCATCCAGCAGGCCGATCGCGGCTTCGACCCCAACGCCTTCCTGGCCGGGGCGGAGGGCGCCTTCCGCATGATCGTCGCCGCCTTCGCCAGCGGCGACCGCGCCACCCTGCGCGGCCTCCTTTCGGAGGAAACCTATGCCGGCTTCGAGCAGGCGATCAGCGCGCGCGAGCAGGCCGGCGAGCGCCAGCGGAGCGAGATCCGCGCCGTCCTGGAGGCGGCGATCACCGGCGCCGAGCTGCGCGGCAGCACCGCCGAGATCACGGCGCGGATCGTCTCCGAGCAGGTGAACGTGACCACCGACGCCAAGGGCGAGGCGGTGGCCGGCGCCGAGGCGGTGACCGAGGTGACGGACATCTGGACCTTCCAGCGCGACCTGCGCAGCAGCGACCCGACCTGGAAGCTGGTCGGCACGCACGCCGCCTGAGCGCGGCCGTGGAGCGGGGGCCTGGGCCGCGGCGGCGCCCGCCGTCCGCGGGCCGGCGGCTGCGGCGCGCGGCGCCGGTCCATCTGCTGCCGGTCCTGTTGCTGCTGGCCCTGCTCGCCGCCTGTTCCCCCGCCCCCCGCCAGGTTCCGGACCTGCCCGGCTGGGGCGAGGACCGCCTCGCCGAGGCCATCCCCCCCTTCCTGGCCGGCTGCCGCCCGCCCCGCTTCCCCGCCGCGCTCTGCGCCGAGGCCGCCGGCCTGCCGCCTGGCGACGATGCCGCCGCCCGCGCCTTCTTCGCCCGCCGCTTCACCCTCCGCCACGCGGGCGAGGGGCTGATGACCGGCTACTACGAGCCCGAGCTGCGCGGCGCGCTCACCCCCGGCCCCGGCTACCGTACGCCGCTGCTCGGCCGCCCTGGCGACCTCATGGAAGTCGATCTCGGCCGCTTCGCCGAGGACCTGAAGGGCCGCAAAATCCTCGGCCGGGTGGAGGAGGGCGCCTTCGTCCCCTATCCCGACCGCGCCGCCATCGAGGCCGGCGCCACCGACGCCCCCGTGCTGCTCTGGGCCGCCGACCCCGCCGAGGCCTTCTTCCTGCAGATCCAGGGCTCCGGCCGCGTGGTGCTGCCGGACGGCTCCGTCCGCCGCCTGGGCTATGCCGCCGGCAACGGCCGCCGCTACGTCCCCATCGGCCGCCTGCTCGCGGACCGCGGCGAGATCCCGCGCGAGCAGGTTTCCATGCAGAGCATCCTGGCCTGGCTGGAGCAGGCCGGCCCCGCCCGCGCCAGGGCGCTGATGGACGCGAACCCCTCCTACGTCTTCTTCCGCGAAACCCCCGCCCGGCCGGACCAGGGCCCCACCGGCTCGCTCGGCGTGCCGCTGACGCCGCTGCGCTCGGTGGCGGTGGACCGCGCCCATATCCCGCTCGGCAGCCCGGTCTGGATCGTCACCCGCCACCCGCTGACCGGCGCGCCGCTGCGCCGCCTGGTCCTGGCGCAGGACACCGGCGGCGCCATCCGGGGCGAGGCCCGCGCCGACCTCTTCTGGGGCTGGGGCGAGGCCGCCGCCGGTGCCGCCGGGCGGATGAAGGAGAAGGCCATCCTTTACGTGCTGGAGCCCGCCGCACCCTGAGTGGCCGCGCACGCACCTTCGAATATGGCATTTCTGCAGCATGAAAACGGCGAAAGAACGCTGTTGGCCCACGTTCACGTGAAAACTGTAAGCTCCGACGTAGCAAAACCGTGCGCAAGGGCAGGGGTTCTTCCAATGCGTCCCGCGTGGCGCGGAAAAATTGGAGGAATCCCGATGAACAAGATCACCTACGGCTTGGCTGGCCTCATGCTGGCCTTCACCATGCCCGCCATGGCGCAAAGCGCCGGCTCCGGCGCGCAGAGCGGCGGCACCGCAGGCAGCCACAATGGCCAGCAGCAGCAGGGCGCATCCGGCCAGCGGGAGATGATGTCGCAGCAGCGCGTGAAGCAGGACCTGGAGCAGGCCGGCTTCACCAATGTGCGGGTGATGCCGCAATCCTTCCTGGTGCGCGCCAACGACAAACAGGGCCGTCCGGTCATGATGGTCATCAACCCCGACTCCATCACTGCCGTCACCGCGGTGGGCGGCTCGGGCAGCCAGGGCTCCGCAGGCAGTGGCGGCTCGGGCAGTGGCGGCTCCTCGGGCAGTGGCAGCTCGGGCAGCGGCGGCTCGTCCCGCTGAGGGCATGGCCGGCCCGGCCTGCCCGGGCCGGCCGACGCTGCGCGATCCTTGCATCTTGCCGCCCGCGGCCTATCGTCGCCCGCATGTCCCCGACAAAGCCGCGCGTCGCGCTCTTCGTCACCTGCCTCGTGGACCTCTACCGGCCCACCGTCGGCTTCGCCGCCATCCGCCTGCTGGAGCAGGCCGGCTGCACGGTGGAGGTGCCGCGCCTGCAGACCTGCTGCGGCCAGCCCGCCTACAACAGCGGCGACCGCGCCACGGCGCGCGACCTCGCCCGCCCGGTGATCGACGCCTTCCTGGGCTACGACTACACGGTGGCCCCCTCCGGCTCCTGCGCCGGCATGATCGCCAGGCATTATCCCGCGCTCTTCGACGACGACCCCAACTACCGCGGCCGCGCCGAGGCGCTGGCCGCCAGGACGCACGAGCTGGTCTCCTTTCTCGCCGACATGCGCGGCATGACGGGGGTCCGCGCGCGCTACGAGGGCGTGGCCGCCTACCACGACAGCTGCGCCGGCCTGCGGGAACTCGGCGTCCGTGCCCAGCCGCGCCAGTTGCTTGGCACGGTCGAGGGCCTGACGGTGAAGGAACTGGCCGATCCCGAGCTGTGCTGCGGCTTCGGCGGCACCTTCTGCGTGAAATACCCCGAGATCTCCACCCGCATGGTCGCGGACAAGGCCCGCGATGTCGAGGCCACCGGCGCCGACACCCTGCTGGCCGGCGACATGGGCTGCCTGCTGAACATGGCGGGCCGCCTGAAGCGCCAGGGCAGCGCCGTGCGCGTCCGCCACGTGGCCGAGGTGCTGGCCGACATGACCCAGGCCGTGCCGCCCATCGGGGACGCCTGAACACCGGGGGAGAATGAATTCTCCCCCGGACCCCCACTTCTTTTCTCTTTATCCGGTCGTGGTGGCGCTTGTGGCAGCCGTTGTGCCTGGCCGTAGAGGAAAACCGAGCAGGAAGGTCTGCTTACGGTTCAGAGCGGACCCAGGGTGAACGGCGAATCGACGGTATGTCGCTCAGTGACCGCCCGCAGTGGGTTGCTTGGCGAAGTGATGCCAGCAGGAATGAATTTGCCGGCCAGAAGTGTGGATGAGGCAGATGATGAAGGACTTGCTGGGTATCGCCATTTTGTGGGGGGCGTGGCCCTGATCATCTTCAGCATGAGATCCGCCTAACGCATTCAAAAGAACTCTCACCAACATGACTGGAGAAATGATTTCTTCGAAATCGTGTTTCTATCAAGCCAAACTGCCAGTAATACGCTGACCCTACCGATGATTCTGTTCCTGGCGCATCATCTATATGCGCCTCTCTAATATTCAACAGAAAATTTCAGCAGTTAAGCAGGTGCGGACGTGTTGCTCCGTTTCCCAGCCATTCCGGCTCTTCTGACCACGGTTTTCACGCTGAGTTGGGACTTGTTCCGACCGCCAAGGCAGACCCCCACCATCAGCGCGACAAAACCGACAGAAAAAAGAAGGGGGCCTGGGGGAATTCCTTCCCCCAGCCTTTATCCACCCCTCTATTCCCCCAGCAGCCGCCGCATCTCCCGGATCACCTCCGGCGAGAGCCGACGGATTCGCGCGGCGAGAAGGTTCGCCAACTCGGTCGCTTCCGGCGAGAGCCCGCTGGTATCCAGCGTCACCTTGGGGTGCGAGACCCGGGCCAGCCGCGCCATCTCCTCCGCGTCGTCCCAGATCAGCCCGAAAAATTCATTCACCTGATGGATCAGCCCGACGCTCGGCCGTCCCCGTCGCCCATGCTCCAATGCCGAGATGTAGGCCGGCGAGACCTGCAGCGCCGCCGCCAGCTCCTTCAGCGTCACCCCGCGCGCCTGCCGCAGCGCGCGCAGCCGGGCGCCGAAGGGCGTCACCGCCGCCGCCGCAGCAGCAGGTGCACCGCTCCCTGGTTCGGCGCCGGGTGGACGGCCCCCAGCACCAGCGGCCGCAGGTCCGGCGCGTTCAGCCAGTGCGGCAGCTCCCGCCGCAGCACGCCGCCATCCGGCACCGGCCCCTTGCCCGTCACCACCGCCACGCAGCGCAGCCCGTCGGCCTGCGCCGCGTGCAGGAAGGCGCGCACCGCGTGCCAGGCGTCCTGCGCGCGGCGGCCGTGCAGGTCCAGCGTGCGCTCCGGGCGGGTGCGGCCGCGGCGCAGGTCCTTCCAGCGCTGGCTGTCCACCCCGCCCGGCTGCACGCCGACATGCAGCACCGGCGACAAAGGCCTCAGGGCAGGCTTGACGGAGGGAGCGGGGGCGGCGACCACCGGCGGAGGCGGCGCCGGCTCGGCCGGCGCGGCGGGCACCGGCGGCAGCGCATGGCCGGGCAGCGGCGTCACCGCGGCGACATAGGCCCGCCACAGCGCGCGCTCTTGCTCGGTCAGGTTGCGGCCGCGGCGGGGCATCTCGGTCCTGTTCTGGAAAGGCCAGCGAAGGTCAGGGGGCGCCGCCCCTGAAACCCCCGGCAGGACCCTGAGGTTCCTGCACCTTCCTCTAGTCAGGAAGGCAAACCAGGTCCAGGCGACAGCGCCCCCTCAACCCACAAGGATCACATGCAGCCGGCGCGGGCCATGCGCGCCCAGCTCCAGCGTCTGCTCGATGTCGGCGCTGCGCGAAGGGCCGGTCACCAGCATCACGTTGCGCGGCATGAAGCCGCCGGTCAGCGCGTCTTGGTTCTCGGCGCGCAGCAGGTCCCAGGCCTCCTCATAGGCGCCCACCACCCGGTCGGCGCGCAGCACCACCACTTCCGTCTCCGGCAACAGGTTCAGCGTGGTGGGCCGCCCCGGCGCCGCGGGCAGCATCAGCGTGCCGGTCTCCGCGATCCCGGCATAGCCGTGCTGCACGGAAACCTGGTCGCTCCCCTCGGCGCGGCGGCGCTCCATCATCAGCAGCCGGTGCTCGGCCCAGGGCAGCGCCTCCAGCTCCGGGTGCGGCGCCATCACGAAGCGCGGGCCGAGGTTCTGCCCGGCCAGGTAGTCCATCAGCGCCACCGGCACCTGGCTGGCCTCCGGCACCCGCTCCACCGTGCCGAACTCCGCCTCCACCCGCGCGATGAACAGCGCCACCTGCTCCGGGTGCGGCACCCGCGAGCGCGCCGGGATCAGGTGGCGCGGATGGCTCTCCAGCCGGTGCCGCAGCATCGCCTGCTGGTCGGCGGGCAGTTCCCCGCGCTTCAGCCCGCGCCGGATGCCGCCCAGGATCGCCTCCCGGCTCATGCCCGGTTCCCCCCCTGCCGGTTCCCCCCCTGCCGGTTCCCCCCCTGCCGGCGCTCCCCATGCCGGCGCTCCCGCTGCTGCCGCTGGTAGCGGTCCATGAAGGTGCCGCCCGGCTCCGGGGCCGGCAGGTCGCGCCCCTCGGTCCAGCCGCCGGCGCCCGGCAGCTTGCTGAAGGCGCCCTTGCCCCGCCCGAGGCGCGCCAGCGCACCGATGCCCATCCGCATCGCCAGCCGGTAGGCCTCCGGCCGCTTCGCCAGCCAGGCCCAGAGCCGCAGCGCCCGCCGCTGGGTGGGCGGCGTCAGGTGCCGCTCGAACTCCCGCTCGCGCCAGTGCCGCATCAGCTTGGGCAGCGGGATCTTCACCGGGCAGACGCTCTCGCAGCGCCCGCAGAAGGTGGAGGCGTTGGGCAGGTGCCCCGCCTTGTCCACCCCGATCAGCGAGGGCGTCAGCACGCTGCCCATCGGCCCCGGATAGACCCAGCCATAGGCATGCCCGCCGGTCACGCCATAGACCGGGCAGTGGTTCATGCAGGCGGCGCAGCGGATGCAGCGCAGCATGTCCTGGAACTCGGTGCCGACCATGTTGGAGCGGCCGTTGTCCACCAGCACCACGTGGTATTCCTCCGGCCCGTCCAGGTCGCCCTGCCGCCGCACCCCGGTGGAGAAGGTGGTGTAGACGGAAAACTCCTGCCCCGTGGCCGAGCGCGCCAGCAGCCGCAGCAGCGCGGTGCAGTCCTCCAGCGTCGGCACCACCTTCTCGATGCTGGCCAGCACCACATGCACGCGCGGCAGCGTCTGCGTCAGGTCGCCGTTGCCCTCGTTGGTCACGATCACCGAGGAGCCGGTCTCGGCGATCAGGAAGTTGGCGCCGGTGATGCCCACATCGGCCGCCAGGAAGCGCGCCCTGAGCCGCACGCGCGCCTCCTCCAGGATGTCGCGCCGCTGCGCGAAGCTGCGGTCGAAGGGCAGGTCCACATGCGACTTGCGGAAGGTGTCCTCCCAGTCCTCGCGGTTGAGGTGGAAGGCGGGGCCGATGATGTGGCTCGGCGGCTCCTTGCGCAGTTGCAGGATGTACTCGCCGAGATCGGTCTCCACCGGCTCGATGCCGTTCGCCTCCAGGTGCTCGTTGACCCCGAGCTCCTCGGAGATCATTGACTTGCCCTTGGTGACGGTGCGCGCCCCGGCCTTGCGGCAGATCTCCAGCACCGCCGCGCGCGCCTCCTCGGCGGTGGAGCACCAGTGCACCCTGCCGCCTGCCGCCTCCACCCTGGCGGCATAGGCCTCCAGGTAGAAGTCGAGGTTGGCCAGCGTGTGGTTCTTGATGTCGCGCCCGATGTCGCGGAGCTGCTGGAACTCGGGCAGCGCCGCGATGGCGCGGCCGCGCTTGGCATGGAAGGCGGGGCCGGAGCGGCCCAGCGCCTTCTGCAGGCCGGGGTCGGCCAGCGCGCGGGCGGCATTGGCCTTGAAGGCGGGCGAGGTGACATGCACGGGCGAGAACTCCTCCGGGCGTCACCTCACTGTAGCGGGAACGGCGCGGGCGGTCAGGGGGTCCCTTCCACGCGCGCCGCTGCCCTCACGCGGCCTCAGGGACGGGTCGTCGTGCCCTGGCCCACGTCGCTCTGGCCCTGGATCGGCGAGATGGTGCCGGTCCCGGCGGTCGGGCGGCCGCGGCCGGCGCGGGTGGGCGCCACGCTGTTCTCGCCCTGCACGGGCGAGATGGTGCCGGTGCCGGCCGTCGGCGTGCCCGGCGTGTTGCGGGTGGGCGGCACGCTGTTCTCGCCCTGCACGGGCGAGATGGTGCCGGTGCCGGCCGTCGGCGTGCCCGGCGTGTTGCGGGTGGGCGGCACGCTGTTCTCGCCCTGCACGGGCGAGATGGTGCCGGTGCCGGCCGTCGGCGTGCCCGGCGTGTTGCGGGTGGGCGGCACGCTGTTCTCGCCCTGCACGGGCGAGATGGTGCCGGTGCCCGCCGTCGGTGCGCCACCACGCATCGGTCCGGCCGGACCATTGGCGAGGCCGTTGCCGGTCTGCGCCTGGCCGCAGGCCGCCAGCATCAGGGCCAAGCCGCCAATCAGGGCATAGGACGTGCGCATCTGCATTCTCCAGTTCTGGTGACGCGGCGAAGGCCACGCCGGCGGAGGACTAATTCCGCCCAAACGGAAAGGTTGCGCCGCCGCATCCGTCAGCTTGGCCGCGCAGCCGGCGGGCGGCGTTTGGCGCCGTGTCCAACTCGACAGTGTTCGGCGCACCCGTGTCCTGCCCGCGAGGTTCGTGGGGCTTTCCACCAACGCGGCGGACCAGCAGGCCCGCCGGGAAAGGTTCCGCCGGGCGGCCCAGGAGGGGGTGAGCCCAGGAGGGGTGAGCCCAGGAGGGGTGAGCCCAAGGGCAAACCCACGGGAAAGCCCAGGATCCCACGGCGCTGCGGGGCGCCTCCGCCTTCAGCCGCCGCGGCGCTTCGCCGCGCCGGCGGCGCGGCGCGTGCTGGTGCTGTTGCCTTCCTCGCTGCCGGCCGGGTTGGCCACCCCACCGCCGCCGAGGCCAGGCACGCCGCCGGTCCCGGTGGCGGCGCCCTGCGCCGCCTGTGGCGGGCCGCCCCGGGCGGCCGGCCCTGGAGCGCATCCCAGCGCCGGAAGGCCCATGACAAGGAGCAAGGCGAGGGCACGCCGCATCACTGGGCCTCCTGGCAAGGGCGCGGTTCCCGGCGCACGGTGATCGGGCCTGGACGAACTCGGCCAGCGCCCCCGGTCAGCGCCCGTCCGGCACGCGGCGCACCGCACCCGGCACGTGGCGCCGGGCGAGGCGCGCCGCCACGGCCTCAGCCGCCGCTGCCGGAATTGCCGCCCGAACCGCCCGAGCCGGAATTGCTGCCGCTGCCCTGGCCACCGGGGCTCGGCGTGCCGATGCCGGTGCTGCTCGGGCCGCCGACGCCGGAGCCGGTGCGCGGCGTGCCGCTCTGGCTGCCGGAGGGGTTGAGGGGGACACCGCTGGTGGTGCCGCTCGCCGTGCCGCCGGTGGCGCCGCCGCCGCGCATCTGACCGCCCTGTGCCTGGCCACCCTGCGCCTGGCCACCCTGGCTCTGCGCCCTGGTGGCGTTCCGGCCATAGCTGTCCGTCTTGCCGACGGTGCTGCCCGGCCGGTGCGTCGGCATGGTGCGGTGGGCGCTGTTGCCGTGCGCCTGGCCGGCCTTCGCGGCGGTGCCGGCGGTCGGCGCGGTGCCGGAGCCGGTGGTCTGGGCAAAAGCGGGAGTGGCCAGCGCCAGCGCGAGGCCAGCGACGAGGGCATAGGACGTGCGCATGGGGTTTCTCTCCGTTGGACGGCGCGCTTTGACGTCGCGCCGGCAGCGGATTCAAACGCCGGGGCGGGGAAAGGTTGCCCCCCGGCCGAAATCACCCCCCGGCCGAAATCACCCCCCTGCGGCCTCCTCGCCGCCGGGCAGCGTCAGCGCGGCGAGCAGCGCCGCCCTGAGCGTCGCCAGCTTGCGCTCGTTCTCGATCTTCAGCCCGAACACGTCCTTCACGTAGAACACGTCCACCGCCCGCACGCCGTAGGTGGTGATGTGCGCCGAGGCGATCTGCACCCCCTGCGCCGAGATCGCCGCCGTCACGTCGTGCAGCAGCCCCGGCCGGTCGCGCCCGTTCAGCTCGATCACCGTGTGGGTGTTGCTGGCGAAGTTGTCGATCACCACGCGCCCCGGCACCTGCACCGCGCGCAGCCGCGCCGGCTCGCGCCGGACCTTGCCGATCTCCCGCACCAGGTTCAGCCGGCCGGACAGCGCCTGCTCGATCAGCACCGAGAGCCGCGCCAGCCGGTGCGGCGCATCGAGCGCGCCGCCCTGCGCGTCCTGCACCCAGAAGGTGTCGAGCGCCATGCCGTTGGTCATGGTGTGGATGCGCGCGTCCACGATGGTGGCGCCGCCCACCGCCAGCGCGCCCGCGATGTGGCTGAACAGGCCGGGATGGTCGGAGCAGTACACCGTCACCTCGGTCACCGCCCGCGCCTCCAGCACCCGGGTGGCGATGGCGAGCGGCATGCCCTCGGCCTCCGCCTCGCGGATCATGCCGGCATGGCGGGCATGGCTTTCCGGGTCGAAGGAGAGCCAGTAGCCGGGATAGCCGAGGCCGAGGAAATGCTCCACCGCCTCCTTCGGCTGCTCCTGCAGCATGGCGGCGGCGGCCTGCTTGGCGCGCGCCACCCGCACGTCGCGCTCCGGCACCGAGAGCCCGCCGGCCAGCACCTCGGCCACCCGCCAGTACAACTCGCGCAGCAGCGTCGCCTTCCAGCCGTTCCAGACCTTCGGGCCCACGGCGCGCATGTCGGCCACCGTCAGCACCAGCAGCAGCCGCAGCCGCTCGGGCGACTGCACGACCTCGGCGATGTCGAGAATGGTCTTGGGGTCGTCGATGTCGCGCTTGAAGGCGGTCTGGCTGACCAGCAGGTGGTTCAGCACCAGCCAGGAGACGGTTTCCGTCTCCTCCGGGCTGAGGCCGAGCTTCGGGCAGATCTCCAGCGCCAGCCCGGCGCCGATCTCCGAATGGTCGCCGCCGCGCCCCTTGGCGATGTCGTGCAGCAGCACCGAGACGTAGAGCGCGCGGCGCGAATGCACCTGGCCCACCAGCTCGCTGGCCACCGGCGCCGCCTCGTCCAGCAGCCCCGCCTCCAGCTGGTTGAGCACGGCGACCGCCTCGATCGTGTGCTCCTCCACGGTGAAGACGTGGTAGGTGTCGAACTGCATCAGCCCGACGATGCGCGCCCAGTCCGGGATGTAGCGCGAAAGAAAGCCCACCTCGTTCAGCACCCGCACCCAGCGCGCCGAATCGCGGCCCGTCAGCAGGTCGAGGAACAGCGTGCTGGCCGCCGGGTCGCCGCGCAGCCGCTGCGCCGCGGGAGCGTTGCGGATCAGCGCGCGATAGGCCAGCGGGTGCAGCTCGATCGCCCGGTCCCGCGCCGCGCGCAGCAGCCGCAGCATCACGGCCGGGTCGGCGCTGGCGTCGTGGTCGGGCATGATCAGCAGCTTGCCGTCGGCCACCGCCACGCCCTCGCTGGCCAGCCCCGGGTCGGGCGCGCGGTTCACCGCGGGCAGCCCCAGCGTGGCGCGCTCGATCGCCGGCTCCAGCAGGCGCGAAAGCCGCACCACATCCCGCACCGTCAGGAAGAGGTGCTTCATGAAGCGCTCCACCCCGTCCTGCTTGCCGTGGCGCGTGTAGCCCATGCGGGCGCCGACCACGGGCTGCAGGTCGAAGGTGAGCCGCTCCTCGGCGCGGCCGGTGACGTAGTGGAGGTGGAAGCGCACCGTCCACAGGAAGTCCCAGGCGCGCTTGAAGGCGCGCGCCTCGCGCGCGGTGAGCAGCCCGCCGCCGGGGCTGCCGGGCCCCACCAGCTCCGGCATGCGCTTCACGCCAAAGGCGTAGCGCGCCAGCCAGTACATGGTCTGCACGTCGCGCAGCCCGCCGCGCCCCTCCTTGATGTGCGGCTCCACCAGGTAGGGGCTGTCGCCGTAGCGGTGGTGGCGGGCGGTGCGCTCGGCCCGCTTGGCGGACAGGAACTGCCCCACCCCCCAGTCCTGCCGCGCCTCGGCGAAGGCCAGCTCGAAGCGGTCGAACACGGCGGCGTCGCCGGCCAGGAAGCGGCTGTCCAGCAGCGCGGTCTGGATGGTGGCGTCGGCGCGCGCGTCCTCCAGGCACTCATGGATGGTGCGGGTGGCGTGGCCGACCTTCAGCCCGAGGTCCCACAGCAGGTAGAGCATGAACTCCACCGCCCGCCGCCCGCGCGGCCCGAGCGGCGCGTCGGAGAGGAACAGCAGGTCGATGTCGGAATAGGGGCCCAGCACGCCGCGCCCGTATCCGCCGGTGGCGGCCAGCACGAAGGGCGGCTCGGGGGCGCCGAAAGGGCTGGCCTCCGCCTCGTCCCCCCCTATCTCCCGCTGGGCCGCCCCCCGCTGGGCCTGCCCCACCTGCGCCAGGGTATAGGCGTGAATGGCGAAGATCAGCCCGTCGGTCAGCTCGCCCAGCATGCGCGCGGCGGTCAGGCCGGACAGGGCATGCGCCTCGAAGGCTTCCTGCACGCGGGACTGGATGCGCCCGAGCTGCCGCCGCAGCAGCGTCAGCGCCGCCTCGCGCGGCACCGGGGCGCCGGGGCGCGGGATCAGGTCGAGGGCGACGTCGGGGAGCGGCCGCATCGGCGCGACGGAGATCGCGTCGATCGCGGCGACAGGGGCATCTGGCAGGTCGCCGGAGCTTCTCATTCGACGGATGATACTGCGCCGTGCGCTGCGGCAACAGCTTCGTGAGCCGTTTTGCCGGAATCTTTGCCGCTCTGCAGCATGCGCAGGCGATAAAGCGCCTCCAGCGCCTCGCGCGGCGAGAGCGTGTCGGGATTCAGCGACTCAAGCGCGTCCAGAACCGGGTGAAACGCACCCGGAGGTTGCGGAGCGGCCGCCGTTGGCGCGGTGGCGGCGCCGCTGAACAGCGGCAGCTCCTCCGCCAGCGGCTCCAGCCCGGCGGCCCGCTGCTCCAGCGCCGTGAGCACCGCGCCCGCCCGCTGCACCACCGCGCGCGGCACGCCCGCCAGCCGCGCCACGTGCAGCCCCCAGGACTTCTCCGCCGCCCCCGCCCCGACCAGGTGCTGGAACACCACCTCGCCGCGATGCTCGCGCACCTTCATGTGCGCCAGCTGCAATTCGGGCAGCTTGCCGCCGAGCGCCGTCAGCTCGTGGAAATGCGTGGCGAAGACGGCGCGGCAGCGGATGCGGTCGTGCAGCGCCTCCAGCACGCTCCAGGCGATCGCCAGCCCGTCCCAGGTGGCGGTGCCGCGCCCCACCTCGTCCAGCACCACCAGGCTGCGCGCGGTCGCCTGGTTCAGGATGGCGGCGGTCTCGGTCATCTCCACCATGAAGGTGGAGCGCCCCCCGGCGATGTCGTCCGCCGCGCCGACGCGGGAGAACAGCCGGTCCACCAGCCCAAGCCGCGCCGCGGCGGCCGGCACGAAAAGCCCGGCCTGGGCGAGGACCACCATGATGGCGTTCTGCCTGAGGAAGGTGGACTTGCCCGCCATGTTCGGCCCGGTCAGCAGGCAGAGCCGCTGCCCCGGCGAGAGGTCGGCGTCGTTCGGCACGAAGGCCCCCGAGGCCATCGTGCCGCGGCTGCGCGCCAGCGCCGCCTCCACCACCGGGTGCCGCCCCTGCCGGATGCGGAACTCCGGCCGCTCCACCATTTCCGGCCGGCACCAGCCGCCATCGGCGGCGAGCGCGGCGGCGGCGGCGTGGATGTCCAGCTCCGCCATGGCGGCGGCGGCGCCGTCGAGGCCGCGCGCCGCGCGCAGGCAGAGGTCGCGCAGGTGGCGCGCCACGGCGGCCTCGCGCCGCGCCGCCTGCTCCCCGGCGGCGGCCAGCTTGCGGTCCAGCTCGGCCAGCGCGGCGCAGGTGAAGCGGTGGGCATTGGCCATGGTCTGCCGGTGCACCGGCGCCTGCGGCGTGCCGGCCAGCCTCGGCGGCGGCGCGCGCAGCAGCTTCTCGCCGGCGGCGGCCGGCATCTCGGCCAGATAGCCGAACTGCTGGTGGTGGCGGATCTTCAGGCTGGCCACGCCCCAGGCCTGCGCCAGGTCGAGCTGCATGGCCGCGATGGCGCCGCGCGCGTCGTCGCGCATCCGCCGCAGCGCATCCAGCTCGCCGTCATACCCTGGCGCGACGAGGTTGCCGTCCTCCAGCCGCGCCGGCAGCTCGGCGGCCAGCGCCCGCGCCAGCTCGCCGCGCGGCGAATCCGGCGGCAGCAGCGCCGCCCGCGCCCCTTCCAGCAGCGCCGGCAGCGGCGCCGCCGCCGTTCGCCGCTCGGCCAGCGCGTCCGCCATCATCTCGGCGCGCTCCAGCCCGTCGCGGATGGCGGCGAGGTCGCGCGGCGCGAAGCGGTCGAGCGCCAGCCGCGCCAGCGCCCGCGCCATGTCGGGCGCCCCCTTCAGCGCGGCGCGCAGGCTGGCCGCGAGCGGCGGCGCCGCCAGCAGCGCCTGCACCGCGTCGTGCCGCGCCGCGATCGCCGCCGCCTCGGTCAGCGGCGCGCCCAGCCGCGCGGCGAGTTCCCGGCAACCCGCCGCCGTCAGCGTGCGGTCCACCGCCGCCAGCAGGCAGTTGCGCGTCTCGCCGCGCTCGCTCTTCAGGATCTCCAGCGAGCGGCGGGTGGCGGCGTCCATCCGCAGCGTCGCGCGCCCGCCCTGCGGCTCCGGCGGCCGCAGCCGCGGCGCCGCCTCGCCCCTGGCCCCCCCCACGGCGCCCCCTTGGGTGCGGCGGACATAGTCGAGCGCCAGCGCGCAGGCCGCCAGCTCCGCCTCGCTGAAGCTGCCGAAGCCCTCCAGCGTGGCCACCTCGAAGAAGCCGGCCAGCCGCCCCGCCGGGTCGCGCGCCGGCTCCAGGTGGCTGATCCGCTCGGCGAAGGGCCGCAGCGCCGCCAGCCCGGAAAACGCCTCCGGCACCAGCACCTCCGCCGGGTCGAGCCGGGCCAGCAACGCCGGCAGCTCGCCCACCGGCAGCGCCTCGCAGGCAAAGGCGCCGGTCGAGAGGTCCACCCAGGCGGCGCCCCATTCCCCCTCGGCGCGCGCCAGCGCCAGCAGCCAGGCCGGCCGCGCGCCGTCCAGCAGCGCCTCCTCCGTCACCGTGCCGGGCGTGACCAGCCGCACCACCTCGCGCCGGATGGTCGGCGCCTTGCGCGCCTTGGCCTGCTCCGGCGTCTCCCGCTGCTCGCAGATGGCGACGCGGAAGCCATGGCGGATCAGCCGCGCCAGGTAGTTCTCCATCGCGTGCACCGGCACGCCGGCCATCGGCACCGGCGCGCCGCGATGCTCGCCGCGATGCGAGACCGCGAGCCCCAGCGCCTCGCCCGCCCGCGCCGCGTCGTCGAAGAACAGCTCGAAGAAGTCGCCCATGCGGAAGAAGACGAGCGCGTCCGGATGCGCCTGCTTGGCGGCGAACCATTGCGCGAGGGCCGGCGTCGCGCCCTCGGGCGAAGGAAAGGGGCGGGAGGTCATGCCCCTTTCCTAGAGCAGGTCGCGCCCTGGGGGGAAGCAGCGGCGGAAAATGGATTTCCCCCCGCGCCCCGCCTTCTTTTTTCTGTTCGTTGGGCGTTCCCTTGCGGGCAGGGGCGCGCCCAAACCCGACGAAAAAAGATGGGGGCCCGGGGGAATTCCTTCCCCCGGCCTGCTTGGCACCCCCGGAAGAGGCGGGCAGGGTGCGCGCACAGGAAGCACCACCAAGGGGAGGTCGAGAACCGCCATGAACCTGCACCGCCGCGCCTTTCTGGGCGCCAGCGCCGCGCTGCTCGCAGCACCCGCGCTCGCCCAGGGCAACAAGGGCAACAGCCTGCTGCGCTTCATCCCGCAGGCCAACCTGAGCGCGCTGGACCCGATCTGGACCACCGCCACCGTCACCGCCAACCACGGCTACTACGTCTTCGACGTGCTCTATGCCGTGAACAAGGCGGGCGAGGTGAAGCCGCAGATGGCCGAGGGCCACGAGGTCTCGGACGACGGCCTGCGCTGGCGCATCCGCCTGCGCCCCGGCCTGAAGTTCCATGACGGCGAGCCGGTGCGCGCGGCGGACTGCGTCGCCAGCCTCAAGCGCTGGGCGGTGCGCGACGGCTTCGGCCAGTTGCTCGCCAAGGTTGTGGACGAGTGGCGCGCGGCGGACGACCGCACGATCGAGATCCGCCTCACCCGCCCCTTCCCGCAGCTGCTGCTGGCGATCGGCAAGGCGGAGGCGAACGTCGCCTTCATCATGCCCGAGCGCCTGGCGAAAACGGATGCCAACAAGGCCGTCACCGAGATGGTCGGCTCCGGCCCCTACCGCTTCCTGGCCGACCAGTACAATTCCGGCAGCCGCGTGGTCTACGAGAAGTTCGACGGCTACGTGCCGCGCGACGAGCCGCCCGATTCCGCCGCCGGCGGCAAGGTGGCGAACTTCCAGCGCATCGAGTGGATGATCATCCCCGACCCCGCCACCGCCGCGGCGGCGCTGATGAACGGCGAGGCCGACTGGTGGGAGCGCCCGCTGGCCGACCTGCAGCCGATGCTGGCCAGCAACCGCGACATCCGCCGCGAGGTGACCGACACCGCCGGCCGCCTGGCGCTGATGCGGCTCAACAACCTGCACCCGCCCTTCAACGACGTGAAGCTGCGCCGCGCGGTGCTGCAGTCGGTGATCCAGGAGAACTACATGCGCGCCAGCCAGGGGGACGACCCCTCCACCTGGACCACCACGCGCAGCATCTTCCCCAAGCACACCCCCTACTACGAGGACCATGCCGACCTGATGCCGGGCGACCTCGACAAGGCGCGCGCCACGCTCAAGGAGGCCGGCTACGCCGACCAGAAGACCGTTATCATCAACCCCACCGACTTCCCCGACATCGGCCCGCTCGGCCAGGTGACGGCCGACGCGCTGAAGCGCATCGGCATGAACGTCGAGCTGGCGGAGAGCGACTGGGGCACGGTGATCCAGCGGCGCGGCTCGCGCGAGCCGGTGGAGAAGGGCGGCTGGAGCATCTTCCACACCACCGGCGGCGCCGCCTACTACGGCAACCCGGCGATGTCCCCGCTGATCCGCGGCCAGGGCGCCGAGGGCTGGTTCGGCTGGTGGAAGAACGACCGCGCCGAGGCGCTGACGCAGGAATGGCTCTACGCCAAGGACGAGGCGGCGCAGCGCAAGGCGGCGATGGAGCTGGGCCGCCTCGGCCTGGAGGAGGTCTCCACCGTGCCGCTCGGCCAGTTCACCATCCGCACCGCCTTCCGCAAGGACATCACCGGCATCCTGGAGGCGCCGGCGCCCTTGCCCTGGAACGTGAAGCGCGCCTGAACGGGAAGGGGAGGCATGCCTCCCCGTTCTCCCCCGCCGGGCTCCCGCTCTACCGCACCCGCGAAGCGCCCCGCTTTCCCGCATCGCCCGGGACCGACATAAAGGGGGGCAAGAAGCACGGGAGCCCCGAGAACATGGACGACGCGAAGAAGACGCCATTGGGCGATACCCGCACCGCCCGCATCACGGCGGAGGAGGCGCTGGCCCTGCACGCGGAGGGCAAGCCGGGCAAGCTGGAGATCCGCCTCACCAAGCCGCTGACCACGGCGCGCGACCTCAGCCTGGCCTATTCGCCGGGCGTGGCCGAGCCCTGCCTGCACATCCACCGCGACCCGGCGCTGGCCTACGACTACACGGCCAAGGGCAACATGGTCGCCGTGATCTCGAACGGCACCGCCGTGCTCGGCCTCGGCAACCTGGGCGCGCTCGCCTCCAAGCCCGTCATGGAAGGCAAGGCGGCGCTGTTCAAGCGCTTCGCCGACGTGGACTCGATCGACCTCTGCATTTCCACCGAGGACGTGGACGAGTTCGTCAACGCCGTGCGCTTCCTCGGCCCCTCCTTCGGCGGCATCAACCTGGAGGACATCAAGGCGCCGGAATGCTTCGTCATCGAGCAGCGCCTGCGCGAGCTGATGGACATCCCGGTCTTCCACGACGACCAGCACGGCACCGCCATCGTCGCCGCCGCCGGCCTGATCAACGCCTGCCACCTGACCGGCCGCGCCCTGGCCGAGACCCGCCTGGTCATCAACGGCGCCGGCTCCGCCGCCATCGCCTGCGCCGAGCTGATGCGGGCGATGGGCATGCGGCCCGAGAACATCATGATGTGCGACACCAAGGGCGTGCTCTACCGCGGCCGCGAGCAGGGCATGAACCAGTGGAAATCGGCCCATGCCGTCGCCACCGACCGCCGCACCCTGGCCGAGGCGCTGGACGGCGCGGACGCCTTCTTCGGCCTCTCCGTCAAGGGCGCCGTGACGGCCGACATGGTGCGCTCCATGGCGAAGAACCCGATCATCTTCGCCATGGCCAACCCCGACCCCGAGATCACCCCGGACGAGGCGCGCGCCGTCCGCCCCGACGTCATCATCGCCACAGGCCGCTCGGACTACCCCAACCAGGTCAACAACGTCCTCGGCTTCCCCTTCATCTTTCGCGGCGCGCTCGACGTCCGCGCCAGCACCATCAACGACGCGATGAAGGTCGCGGCGGCCGAGGCGCTGGCCATGCTGGCGCGCGAGGACGTGCCGGAGGAGGTGGCCGGCGCCGGCGGCGGCCAGGGCCTGCGCTTCGGCCCCGACTACATCATCCCGCACGCCTTCGACCCGCGGCTGATCGCCCGCGTCTCCCCCGCCGTCGCCAGGGCGGCGATGGACAGCGGCGTGGCCCGCCGCCCCATCCCCGACCTGCAGCGCTATTCGCGCGGCCTCGCCGGCCGGCTCGACGCCGCGGTCAGCGCGCTGGAGATCATCACCGAGCGCCTGAAGGCCAGCCCGCGCAAGGTGGTCTTCGCCGAGGGCGAGGAGGAGAAGGTCATCCGCGCCGCCATCGCCTTCCGCCAGTCCGGCTACGGCACCCCGGTGCTGGTCGGGCGGGAGGACCGCATCAACGCCACCGTCGCCGCCCTCGGCATCCCGCTGCCGGAGGGCGTCGAGATCCACAACGCCCGCCTCTCCGACAGCAACCGCCGCTACGCCGAGCACCTCTACGCCCGCAAGCAGCGCCAGGGCTTCCTGTTCCGCGACTGCCAGCGCCTGGTGAACCAGGACCGCAACGCCTTCGCCGCCTGCATGGTGGCCCTCGGCGACGCCGACGCCATGGTCTCCGGGGTCACCCGCTCCATCGGCGACACGCTGGAGAACGTCACCCTCGCGGTGGACCCGGCGCCCGGCACCGTGCTTTTCGGCCTGACGCTGATGCTGGCGCGCAGCTCCGGCACCGTGCTGGTGGCCGACACCGCCATCCACGAGCGGCCCGACCCGGCGACGCTGGTCAGCATCGCCATCCAGTCGGCCGCCGAGGCGCGCAAGCTGGGGCTGGAGCCGCGCGTGGCCTTTCTCTCCTTCTCCACCTTCGGCGACCCGGGCGGCACCATCCCCGGCTCGCTGCGCGAGGCGGTGCGCCTGCTCGACCAGAAGCAGGTGGACTTCGAGTACGACGGCGAAATGGCCGCCGACGTGGCGCTGAACCCGCAGCTCCGCGCGCTCTACCCGTTCTGCCGCCTGACCGGCCCGGCCAACATCCTGGTGATGCCGGGGCTGCACTCGGCGCATATCCTGACCAAGGCGGTGCCGCACCTGACCAGCGCCACCACCATCGGGCCGCTGCTGGTCGGCATGGAGAAGCCGGTGCAGCTGGTGAACATGGGCAGCAGCGTCTCGCAGATCCTGGAAATGGCCTGCCTCGCCGCGCACGCCTCGCTCCGGCGCTGACAAACGGACCGGGGGGAAGGGATTCCCCCCCGGGCCCCGCCTTCCCCGCCATCGGCGCGGCGCTCTCCCAGGCCCCCTTCCTCCTTCGCCCGTCCTTGCGGCGCCGGCGGCATGCGCGCCCGCCACGGCGGAGGAAGCCGCCGCCGAAGGCCGGCCGGCGGGCCGGGGAAAGCCTTCGCCGCGGTCCGTAACCGCGCTCGCGCTCGCGCGTTCTCCGCTTGAAAGCCGGAGCATGTCAGTCCCGCCAATGAGCACAGCGACCGCTTCGGAGCCTCGCCCGCCAGCCCAGGTCCAGCCGCCGCCCAGCCCGGACGCCGCCCATCTCCTCACCGTCGTGGTCTGCGTCGTCACGGTCTGCGCCTTGTACTTCGCGCGCGAGGTGCTGGTCCCCATCACCCTCGCCATCCTGCTTTCCTTTGTGCTCGCCCCCGTGGTCCGTCTGCTGCGGCGCCTGAAGCTGCCGCGCGTGCTCGCGGTGCTGCTGGCGGTGCTGCTCGCGCTCGGGATCATCACGCTCATCGGCAGCATCATCGGCACGCAGATCGCCGGCCTCGCCCGCGATGCCCCGCGCTACCAGAGCGCCATCCAGGAAAAGATGGACGCCGTCCAATCCAGCGTCTTCGGGCGGATCAGCGAGTTCTCCCGCCGCCTGAACAACGACGCCGGAACCCGCCCCGGGCAGCCGCCCGCGGCCGCCGCGCCGCCCGCCTCCGACCCCGCCTCCGGCCCGGCTCCCAGCCTTCCCGGCGCGGGCACGCCGGCGAAGGGCGAACCCCGCCCCGTCCCGGTGGAGGTCCGCCCCGGCGAATCCTCGACCCTCGACCTGGTGCAGAAGTTCGTCTCGCCCGTGCTCGGGCCGCTGGAGACGACCTTCATCGTCCTGATCGTCAGCATCTTCGTCCTGCTCCAGCAGGAGGACCTGCGCGATCGCCTGATCCGCCTCTTCGGCTCGCGGGACCTGCACCGCACGACCGAGGCGCTCGACGACGCCGGGCGGCGGCTCAGCAAGTACTTCCTCGCCCAGCTCATGGTGAACAGCTGCTTCGGCGTGCTGGTGGGGTTCGGGCTGTTCCTGATCGGCGTGCCCAGCCCCGTCGTCTGGGGCCTCCTGGCGGCGCTCTTCCGCTTCGTGCCCTATGTCGGGCCGATCCTGGCGGCCGGCCTGCCCCTGCTGCTGGCGGCCGGCACGGCGCCGGGCTGGTCCATGGTCATCTGGACGGCCGCCCTGTTCCTGATCACCGAGCCGCTCATCGGCCAGGTGATCGAGCCCATGGTCTATGGCCACAGCACCGGCCTCTCGCCCGTCTCGGTCATTGTCGCCGCGATCTTCTGGACCTGGCTCTGGGGCCCGATCGGCCTGATCCTCGCCACGCCGCTCACGCTCTGCCTGGTGGTGCTCGGCCGCCATGTCGAGCGGCTGGAGTTCCTCGACGTGCTGCTGGGCGACCGCCCCGCCCTGACGCCGGTGCAGAACTTCTACCAGCGCATCCTGGCCGGCGACACCGACGAGGCCCTGGCCCAGGCCGAGACGCTGCTGCAGGACCGCTCGCTCACCGCCTATTACGACGAGGTCGCCCTGAAGGGCCTGCGCATGGCCGCCACCGACCTGGAGCGCGGCGTGCTCCCGCGGCACCGGCTGGAGGGCATCAGGAATGCCGTCGCCGGCCTGGTGGACGACCTTTCCGAGGCCCCGGACCGCGATCCGCCGGAGAAGGGCTCCAGGCCGGACAACACGACACCCGCCGGGGTGAGCGTCGCGGAGCAGGCGGTGCCGCACGAGCCCGCCCCCGACCTCCCCCTGCCGCCGCCCGCCGAGCGCGCCGGGGCCTGGGGCTCGGAAACGCCGGTGCTCTGCCTGGCCGGGCGCGGCCCGCTGGACGAGGCGGCCTCGGCCATGCTGGCCCAGTTGCTCACCAAGCATGGCCTCGGCGCCCGCGTGGTCCCCCACGAGGCCAGCTCGCGCGCGCAGGTCAGCCGCCTGGACACGGCCGGCGTCGCCATGGTCTGCATCTCCTACCTCGACATCAGCGGCAGCCCCGCGCATCTGCGCTATCTCCTGCGCCGCCTGAAGCGGCGCATGCCGGAGGTTCCGGTGCTGGTCGGGCTCTGGCCGGAGGGCGAGGCGGTGCTGACCGATGCCGCCCAGGCCCGCGCCGTCGGCGCGGACCATTACACCGCCTCGCTGCATGCGGCGGTGACGACCTGCCTGAAGGCCGCCGTCTCCGGAGCGCGGGGTTCGGGCGTGGCGAAGGAGGCTGCCCCCCAGCCGGCCGGCGATTCCCCCTGAGATCGAAGGGCAGCAGAGCCGGGGGAGACTGAATTCCCCCCCCGCACCCCCTGCTTCTGCTTTTTCTGGCAGCTTTGGCGCTCTGGCCGCGCGCGCTCACCCCAGCGCGGAAGCGGCCCCCGCAAGGGCGACGGGAAAGGCCCTTGCGCCAGGCGGCGCCAAAAACGGCCGGAAAAAAGAGCGGCTTCGGAGGTCCGAGGCACTGCCTCCGGCAACGCCCCCGACCTTGCCGCGATCCCGCCGCCTGCCCGCGGCTCCGCTTCCCTCACCCCCGCCGGGCGATCGCCGCCTCGACGGTGTTCTCCAGCAGGCAGGCGATGGTCATCGGCCCCACGCCCCCCGGCACCGGCGTGATCGCCGCCGCGCGCTCCCTGGCCGGCGCGAACTCCACGTCGCCGACCAGCCCGCCGTTCGGCAGCCGGTTGATGCCGACGTCGATCACCACCGCGTCCTCGGCGATCCAGTCGCCCCGCACCATCTCCGGCCGCCCCACGGCGGCGACCAGGATCTCCGCCCGGCGGCATTCGCTGGCCAGGTCGCGGGTGCGGGAATGGGCCACCGTCACGGTGGCGTCGGCGGCGAGCAGCAGGGCGGCCATCGGCTTGCCGACGATGTTGGAGCGCCCCACCACCACCGCCCTGGCCCCCGCGACCGTCACCTGGGCGGCCTTGAGCAGGTGCATCACCCCCTTCGGCGTGCAGGGCACCAGCCCCTTCTGCCCGGAGGCCAGCAGCCCGGCATTCACCGCGTGGAAGCCGTCCACGTCCTTGGCCGGGTTGATGGCGGCCAGCACCTTGGCGGGATCGACCTGCGGCGGCAGCGGAAGCTGCACCAGGATGCCGTCCACCGCCGGGTCGTCGTTGAGCTGCCGCACCAGGCCGAGCAGCGCCGCCTCGGAAGTCTCGGCGGGAAGCTGGATGGTGGCGCTGTCCAGCCCCGCCTGCTGCGCCGCGCGGTCCTTGTTGCGGACATAGACGCCGCTGGCCGGGTCCTCGCCGACGCGCACCACGCGCAGGCCGGGGGTGAAGGGCAGGGCGGCCACCCGCTCGGCAATGCGGCCGCGCAGCGCCGCGGCCACGGCCTTGCCGTCGATGATGCTGGCGCTCATGGCAGGTTCTCCAGTTGCTCGGCCAGGCGGGCCGGGTCGCCCGCGATGCGGCAGGTCTTTTCCCGCGCCGCCGCCCCCCGCACCACCGCAATGGCGGAAGGGGGGACATGCAGGGCCGCGGCCAGCAGGGCGCGGATCGCCGTGTTGGCCCGCCCGTCCTCCGGCGGCGCCCGCACCGCCACCTTCAGGCGCGGCCCGTCGGGCGCGTCCAGCCAGCCGGCGAGCCCGTCCCGCCTCGCGCCCGGCTGCGCCCGGAGGCGCAGCTCGACGCCGCCCTCGACGGCCCGCCAGCCCTTCAGCGCGCCACCAGCGGCCACAAGGTGGTCCAGAGGAAGATCCGCAGCGCGTAGAGCAGCAGGATCAGGATCATCGGCGAGATGTCGATGCCGCCCATGCTCGGCAGGAAGTTGCGGATCGGCCGCAGCGCCGGCTCGGTCAGCTTGTAGAGGAAGTCGGCCACGGCCCAGACGAAGCGGTTGCGGGTGTCCAGCACGTTGAAGGCAATCAGCAGGCTGAACACGGCCGCGATGATCAGGGCCCAGACATAAAGGCCGATGGCCTGATCGATCAGCCAGAACACCGCGTACATCGCATTCCCCTTGTCGTGAGGTCCCCATCTACGAAGCCCTGCCCGCCCCCGCAAGCGCCACTTGACTTGTTGTGCGGCCTCGGGGATAAGCGCGCCCACCGCGCGAGTGTGGGGCTGTAGCTCAGTTGGGAGAGCGCCTCGTTCGCAATGAGGAGGTCAGGGGTTCGATTCCCCTCAGCTCCACCACCCCCGCCGGTTCCCTCGCCCGACAGGCAGGCTCTCCCCCAACCGTCCCGTTCAGGCGGCCGCCCGGCTTTCGCGCCGCGATTCCGTGCCCGGCCGCGATGCGGTATGCTGGCCGTGAAACGGTCGCGGCTTGTCGGACCGATTCTGGACGCCTGGGAAGCACATGCAATTCGATCATATCGGCGTGGTGGTGAAGACGCTGCGGCGCGGCCGCGACCTGCTGGGCCCGCCCCTGCGGATCCGCGCCTGGACCCGCGAATGGGAGGATCCCGTCAACAAGGTCCATGTGCAGTTCGGCCACGACGCGTCCGGCGTCTGCTACGAGCTGATCGCCCCGCTGGGCGAGGAAAGCCCGGTGGCGCTGGCGCTGAAGCAGAAGTCCCGCATCCTCAACCACGTCGCCTACCTGGTGGAGGACCTGGCGGCGGAGCGCGAGCGCCTGCGGGACGCGCATTGCCTGCCGATCGCCGAGCCCAATCCGGCGGTGGCCTATGGCGGGCGGCCCATCCAGTTCTTCATGAGCCCGCTCAGCCTCATCATCGAGCTGATCGAGGCCCCCGGCCACAAGCACCAGATCCTGCCGGAAGGCTGAGGGCGCGGAGCGCGCCGCCGCGCCGGAAAGGGCTTGCCCGTTCCCGGCGCGGCCGCCGCCGCCTCAGAGCTTGTTGCCCTCGGTTTTGGTCATCGCCCGCGGCGTGCTGGTGATGCCGGGGTGCAGCGCCTTCGCCAGCGCCGCCGTGTAGGTCTTCGCCGCCGACCAGCGCAGATGGATGGCGTCGAAGAAGCCGGCGGGCCCGACCACCTGCGCGGCGTCCCCGTCCCAGAACTCGGCCAGCGCGTTGTTCGCCAGGGTCTCGCGGATGCGGCGGGTGAACACCGCGACGGTCCGCCCGCTGGGATCGCCGCTTTCCTTCCATTCCGGGTTCAGCGGCGTCGAGGCGACCATCAGGCGCCGGCCTTCCTTCTGCAGCCGGGCGCTGAGCCTGCCCAGCGCGTCGAAGCAGGCGTCGTCCAGCTGCTTGACCATGCCGTAGAGCGGCGTCTCGCGGCTCTTGCGGGTATGGAGCGGGCCGCCGCCATAGGGGTCGAAGACCAGCGGGTCCACCCAGTTCTCGCCGCTGCGCTTGGCCGCGATCTCGCTGGCGTTGCGGGCAAGCGAGAAGATGTCGAAGTAGCGCAGGTAGTAGCCCCAGGGCGTGCCGCGGGCGAGCACGTAGTCCTCGACGTCCTCGGCGTCGAACAGCGCCGTCCGGGTGGTCGTGCAGTTCTCGAAGTCCTGCGGCGAGGTGATCAGCAGGACGTCCTGGATGCTCGGCCTGCGGTCGAGGAACCAGTCGGCCACGTAGCGGGTCTGGTTGACGCTCAGCCCGCAGAAGGCGCCGTTCAGCGGCTTCACGGTGGGCGAATCCTGCACCAGCACGGCGCCGTCGAAATGGCGCCAGGCCACCGAGGAGCCGATCACCAGCAGGTTCGGGTCGCCGATCGGGTGCTCGCGGTGGAAGGCGAGCTTCTCGTCCACGCAGATCGAGTTGGAGAAGGCGGGCGGCGGCAGGTTCTCCGTCGCCCGCAGCGTGAACAGCGCGCCGTAGAACAGCGCCAGCGCGCCGAGGGCGCTGCCGAAGACGGCGGCCAGGTAGCGCGGCCGCACGGCGGGCGGCGGCGGCGCCGCCGGCTTGGCCGCCTTGCCGGCGGCTCCGCGTTGAGGGGCAGGTTCATCCATTCCCGACGGCCTCCAGCTTGCTGCCGATCAGCTTCACGAAATCGCCGACATCGTGCAGGGATTCCAACTCGGCGGTGCGGAAGCGCACGCCGAAACGCATCTCGGCCGCCACCACCAGGTTCACATGCGCCTGGCTGTCCCAGCCGGGAATGTCATCCGCCTTGGTGTCCGGGTGCAGGGCGATGTCGTCGTCGTCGAACACCTCCTGGAACACCTCGGTCAGGGCGGCGTAGATCTCGGGCTCGGTCATGCGGCATCAACCTCGATGAAGTGCTCGGGCGCCTTGACGGCGCTCAGTTCGTAACGCCAGAAGCTGGCGCCGGGTTCGGCGCCCTCCGGGGCGGGCATGGGCCTGAAGCCCAGCCTCGCATAGTGCTCCGCCACCATGCCGTTCTTGGCGGTGGGGCGGTATTCGCCGACCAGCGCGGCCGCGCCCTTGCGCGCGGCATGCCCGGCCACCACGCCGAGCGTCGCCTCCTCCACCTGCCGGCCCAGCACGCGGCAGCTCATCAGCCAGGTGTCGATCAGCAGCTCGTTCGGCGCCAGCGCCGGGTCCGGCCGGGCGATGACGACGCTGATCAGCCCGTTGTCGCCGAAGCGGTCGCGCAGCCGGAAGGACAGCATCACCGTGCCGGCATCGGTCGAGAAGCGCTCGGTGTCGGCCTCGGTGTAGCGGCGGGTGGTCAGGTTGAACTGGTTGGTCTTGTTGATGAGCTGCGTCACGCGCGGCAGCTCGGCGGGACCCACGGGCTTGGCCTGCATGGTCATCGCCAGGCTGCGCAGGTAGCCCTGCAGGTCGGTCGCCTGTTCCAGCGCCGCGGCGCGCTCGGCGTTCAGCACATAGGAGCGCCCGCGCGCCGCGTCATCGGCGGTGAAGGAGACGGCCTCGAAATAGCCGGCCGTCGCGACGATCTCGGGATAGAAGGCGACATCCTCCGGCACTTCCGGAACCGCGACCTCCGGCAGCTCGCGCCGGACGATCTCGCGCTCCGCGGGGTTGTCATCGACGAAGACGAGGCTGTCGAGCCCGATGTTCAGCGTCTTGGCGATGTGGCGGAGGTTGCCCGCCTTGTCCTTCCAGTTGGCGACGAAACAGGCGATGTCACCCCGCCGCAGCGCCATTTCCGGATGCTTGGCGAAGGCCTCCTCCGCCACCTCCGGATTGTTCTTGCTGCACACGGCGAGGATCACGCCGCGCCGGCCGAGCGCCGCCGCATAGCGCTGGAAGGCCAGGAAGGCCTCGCCGGTGGCGTTCCCCTGGCCGAGCTTGATGCCGTCCAGCCCGTCATCGCCGATGACGCCGCCCCAGAGCGTGTTGTCGAGGTCGAGCACCAGGCACTTGCGCGCCTGCCCCGCCACCGCGCCGGCGATGCGCGCGACCAGGTCGCCATAGAGCGGCGCGGCGGCCGGGCTGACGAGCTGCTTGGCCTGGTGCCAGCGCACCGGGTCGGCCAGCGCGCCGGCCCCGCCGAAATGCGCCGCCTGCCAGGCGAGGTCGAGCAGCAGCACGCCCTCCTCCCGCGCGGCGGCGCGGATGGCGGTGTTCAGCCGCTCGATCACCGCCGCCGGCGCGGCCGGCACCAGCGCCTCGAAGGAGCCGAACAGCGGCGGGTCGGCCGCCACCAGCGTCTGCTGCACCACCTGCGCGCCATGGCGCGCCTTGGCGCGGCGCCACAGCCCGCGCAGCTCCTCCACGCGCGCGCCGACGGCCTCCGCCACCGCCTGCTCGCCCGAATCGAGCGGCAGGTCGATCGGCGCGTCCCGCGCATCGAGCGCCAGCAGGATGAGCTGCGGCCTGAACGCGGCCAGCGCCGGGTCCTCGCCCAGCAGCGCCTGCCGGTACATGCCGTAGGGCGCCACATGCACGGCGAGCGCCACGCGCCGGCCGAGGCCGGAGACGCGGATCGCCGGCACCAGGTGGTCCACCGTGTGCGAGGCCAGGATGGCCAGCCGCAGCGGCGTCAGCCCGCCCGGCCGGCCTTCCGCGGCAAGCCCCTCGGCGGCCAGCCGGTCGATCCGGCCGGTGGCGGTGAAGTCGCGCCGGAAGCCGGCGAGCCGGATGGCCTCGTTCAGCTTCGCCGCGGCGTCGGGCAGGCGGCGCGCCGCCGAAAGGGCGGCGCCGAGATCGGGATGGGTAGGCAACCAGGCGAGCTGATCCATGATCCGCCTCAGAACTGGAAATAAAGGAATTCGGTCGGCGCCGCGGACATGGCGCGGGCCAGGGCAAAGAAGCCGAGCACGCCGAGCGCCACGCCATAGGCCATGCTGGGCCGCCAGGTGGCGGCCGCCAGCCGCTGCTGCAGCCAGGCCGTCTGCGGGCGCCAGTTGAGCGCGGTGCGGTACCGCCGCAGGAACTGCTGCGTGTTCGGCAGGAACCAGACGATGCCGAGCAGCAGCGCGATCTGCACCGCCAGCACCGGCCGGAAGAACGGCCCGGCGTCGAAGGGAATGCCCAGCAGCCCGGCGAGCGGCGCGATGCCGGGGATGCGCGCGAAGGAGGTCGGCAGCAGCACGCCGTTCAGGCCCACCATGCTGGAGAGCATGCTCAGCGCCGCCTCCATGCTGGCCGAGCGGAAGAAGACGTTGCCAACCACCACGCAGAGGAAGGTCAGCAGCACGGCCGGCACGCGGTGCCGGAGCTTGTCGCTGTCCACCTTCCAGCCCCAGTGCGCCTTCAGCGCCCGCCAGCCCTGCACCGTCACCAGGTAGAAGCCGTGCAGCAGGCCGAAGGCGACAAAGGTCCAGCCCGCGCCGTGCCAGATGCCCGAGATCGCCATGGTGGCGAGCGTCGGGTAGGCGACCAGGGCCAGAAAGGTGCTGACCCCCATCTTGCCGCGCCGCGGCAGCGGCTTGCCGGCGGCGACGCGGGCGCGCGTCACCCGCAGCACGATCGGGTTGTAGAGGTAGGCCGTCAGGAAGCGCGTCAGCGTCATGTGCCAGCGCGACCAGAAGTCGGCGATGTTGTGCGCCTTGAAGGGGCTGTCGAAGTTCGGCGGCAGGCTGATGCCGAACAGCAGCCCCAGCCCGATCGCCATGTCGGTGTAGCCGGAGAAGTCGAAGTAGAGCTGCATGGTATAGGCCAGCGCGGCGCTCCAGGCGTCCAGCAGCGGCAGCGCCATGCCGCCCTGCGCCGCGGCGAAGACCGGGCCGGCCTCCGCCCCCATCGGGTCGGCCAGCAGCACCTTCTTCGCCAGCCCGAGCACGAAGAGCGTGGCGCCGACCGAGATGTTGTCGAGCCGCGGGCGGAAATTGTCCGGGTTGCTGAACTGCGACAGCATCTCCCGGTGGTGCGTGATCGGCCCGGCGATCAGGTGCGGGAAGAAGGTGATGAACAGGCAGTAGTTGAGGAAGTCGTGCTCCACCACCGCGCCGTCATGCGCGTCGCTGAGATAGGCGATCTGCTGGAAGGTGAAGAAGGAGATCGCCAGCGGCAGGATGATGTGCGGCACGTTCCAGCCGAGGCCGAGCGTGTCGTCCAGCGTGCCGACCAGGAAGCCGGTGTACTTGTAGTACCCCAGCAGCAGGACGTTGCCGGCGATGCCGAGCAGCAGAACCAGCCGCGAGGGGTGCTTCAGCAGCCAGCCCCCCAGCAGGTAGTTGGCGACGATGCTGCCCATCAGCAGCGGCAGGTAGTGCGGGTCCCACCAGGCGTAGAAGAACAGCGAGGCGAGGGTCAGCCAGACCCCGGCCAGCCGCTGGCGCCCTGTCCCGGCGAAGAGAAAGAAGCCCAGGAGCACAACTGGCAGGAACCCAGCGATGAAGATGGCCGAGTTGAACAGCATTGGGCGGAGACCCTTTTGGAGCCGGCATTGCGAGTCGCACAACCGGGAGGAGAGCGATTCCGGCTGTGGCGGTTGCCGAGACGATACTTAAAAATTTGTACCGTTCGAACCGTCCAGAGGGTCAATCACGGCCATTTTAGGGCGAACTGCCCAAAGGGGAAATAACCAGATGGTCACGGGCCCTCACGGGCGGCCGGAATCCCCCTTCCTCGCCGCCGCGAGCCGCCCCACCGGCCTCCCGGGCCGGCGGCGCAAGGCGGCGCGGCTCACATCCGCCGCAGCCGGATCTCCTCCACGGCATGCTGCGGCCCCTTGCGCAGCACCAGCCGCGCCCGTTCCCGCGTCGGCAGGATGTTCTCCCGGAGGTTGCGCAGGTTGATTTCCTCCCAGATCCGCCGCGCCACCGCGACGGCTTCCTCCTGCGGCAGGTCCTTGTAGCGCTGGAAGTAGGAGCCCGCCTGCTGGAAGGCGGTGCGCTGCAGCAGCAGGAAGCGCTGGACGTACCAGTCGGCGATGGCGCGCTCCTCGGCGTCCACATAAACGGAGAAGTCGAAGAAGTCGGAGGCCAGCAGGGTCGCCCCCGGCGCTGCCTGCAGCACGTTCAGCCCCTCGAAGATCAGGATGTCCGGCCGGCGGATCAACTGCTGCTTGCCCGGGACGATGTCGTAGGAGAGGTGCGAATAGACCGGCGCCGCCACCTCCGGCTCGCCCGCCTTCACCGCGCTGAGGAAGGCGATCATGCGCCGCAGGTCGTAGCTCTCCGGGAAGCCCTTGCGCTGCATCAGCCCGCGCTCCTCCAGCACCCGCGTCGGGTAGAGGAAGCCGTCGGTGGTCACCAGCTCCACCTTCGGGTGGTCCGGCCAGCGCGCCAGCAGGGCGCGCAGCACGCGGGCGAAGGTGCTCTTGCCCACCGCCACGCTGCCGGCGATGCCGATGATGTAGGGCGGCCGCGCCGCCGGCTGGCCGAGAAAGGTGTCTTGCACCAGCCCCAGGCTGCGCGCCGCCGCCACATGCAGGTTCAGCAGGCGCGAGAGCGGCAGGAAGACATCCACCACCTCGTCCAGCGAGAGCCGCTCGGTCAGCCCGCGCAGGCCCTCGATGTCCTCGCCGGAAAGCGAGAGCGGCGTGTTGGCCCGCAGCCCCGCCCATTCCTGGCGCCCGAACTTGCGATACGCCGCGCTCACCGAAGCCCCCTCGGCCGGGATGGCAGCATCATCCATCAGGCAACCCTTCTCGCCGGCCTGAACGTTTCGGCAATTCTGGCATTGCTGCGCTGCGATGCGAAGGTTGGGAAGGAGAAATTTCAGCCCTCAGCCCCTGCGGGAGGCAGGGCCGGGCAAGAAGCGCGCCTCCCCCGACTCGCCCCCCCTTCCTTTCTCCGGTCCTTCCGGCCGCGCTGATGGCAGCCGCCGGCACGGCATGGGCGAGGGGCAATCCCCGCCCGCGCACGCCCTGTCCCGCCGTCCGACGCATCGGGGAAGGCGCTGGCCGGCGGCGAAGGCTCTCGGCGTGCCAGATGCCGGGCCCATTCCAAAGAAAAACGGGAAAGGAGCCTGCCGCCGGCACGCTTCGCACAAGCAATCCGGCGGGCAAGGAAAAATGATTTCCGATACGGAATCAAAATGAATTACCTGGGCTCTTCGCGCGTGCTGGCCCTCTGGCAGAGCGCAACCCGGTTCCGGAGAATTCCCATGCCCCGCTTGTCTCTCGCGATGCTTTGCGGCCTTGGAGCCCTGCTGGCCGCCTGCGACACGCCGCCGGCTTCCAGGAGCCCCGCCCCGCCCGCGGCCGCCTATGGCAGCCCGACCGCGGGCACCGGCACGATCAATCCGATCGAGGGCCGCAGGATGCAGGACCCCATGCCCGGCATCGGCAGCCCGACCGCGGGCACCGGCACGATCAATCCGATCGAGGGCCGCAGGATGCAGGACCCCATGCCCGGCATCGGCAGCCCGACCGCGGGCACCGGCACGATCAATCCGATCGAGGGCCGCAGGATGCAGGACCCCATGCCCGGCATCGGCAGCCCGACCGCGGGCACCGGCACGATCAATCCGATCGAGGGCCGCAGCATGCAGAGCCCCGCGCCGGGCGTCGGCAGCCCCACGGCTGGCAGCGGGCTGATCAACCCGATTGAGGGCAGGCGAAACAATCCGCCCATGCCGTGAGGGCGGGATTGGCGCAGGCAGGCACGCAACCTGCCTCAAGCCACCCTGCGACCCACGCCCATGGGCCAGCGGCCATGGGGCGGCGCGCAGCATGCCGAAGGCGGTCCGATGAACCAGGCCTCACCGATGCTCCCGGCTCATCCGGAAGAGATGCATGCCCGCGTCGAGATCAGCCTGGGCGGCGGCAGGACCCTCACGGCCGCCGCGCGAGCCACGCCGGCCGGCCTGATCGCGGCGGCGATCCTGGTTGCCGCCGTCCTGCTTTCGGCCACGGCGCTCCTGCGCGCCCGGGGCGCCGGGCCGCAAGCGGGACGGGCCCCGCCAGGGCGGTGAGGCGCCCGCCGCCGGAAGCAGCAGGAGGGGCGGGCAGGGGAGCGCGGCGCCGCCACGATGAGGCCCCCGGCCCCGCCTCGCCCGCGCGGCCCGGCGCGGGCTGGCCTCAGTTCTCCAGCATCCGCCGCAGCAGCTCGACATCCTCGGCGAAGGTGCTGTCGGCCTGCATCAGCTCCGCCACGCGGGAGACCGCGTGCATCACCGTGGTGTGGTCGCGGTTGCCGAAGCGCCGGCCAATCTCGGGCAGCGAGCGGGAGGTGAGCTGCTTGGCCAGGTACATCGCCACCTGCCGCGGCCGCGCCACGTTGCGCGCCCGCCGGGCGGAGGACATGTCGGTCAGGCGGATGTTGTAGTGCTCCGCCACCTTGCGCTGGATCTCCTCGATCGTCACCCGCCGGTCGTGCGCGCGCAGGATGTCGTGCAGCACCTCCTGCGCCGATTCGAGGGTGATCGGCCGGCCGAACAGGTTGGCATGCGCGATCAGCCGGTTCAGCGCGCCCTCCAGCTCGCGGACGTTGGAGGTGATCTTGTGCGCCAGGAACTCCAGCACCCGCGGCGGCACCTCCACGTCCGCACCCTGCGCCTTGGCCTGCAGGATGGAGATGCGCAGCTCGTAGGTGGTGGCGTGGATGTCGGCCACCATGCCGCAGCCGAGCCGCGTGCGCAGCCGGTCCTCCAGCCCCGAAAGGTCGGAGGGCGACTTGTCGGCCGAGACGACGATCTGCTTCCCGGCATCCACCAGCGCGTTGAAGGTGTGGAAGAACTCCTCCTGCGTGTTGTCCTTGCCGATCAGGAACTGCAGGTCGTCGATCATCAGCACGTCGACCGAGCGCAGGCTCTCCTTGAACTCCATGGTGGACTGCGCGCGCAGCGCCGCGATGAAGCGGTACATGAACTTCTCGGCCGACATGTAGGCGACGTTGCGCTGGCCGTTGAAGGAGATCGCCCAGGCGATGGCGTGCATCAGGTGGGTCTTGCCGAGCCCGACGCCGCCATAGAGGAACAGCGGGTTGAAGCCCGGGCTCGCCGGCTTCTCCGCCACCCGCCGCGCGCAGGCATGGGCGAACTCGTTGGGCTTGCCGACGACGAAGCTCTCGAAGGTGAAGCGCGGATCGAGCGGCGCCGCCCAGTCATTGCGCGATTCGGCGCGCGACTCGGCGCGCGGCGGGGAGGAGAGGGGCTCGGCCAGCGCCAGCGTCGCCTGCTGCGGCCGCGCCACCGGCGCCGCCCCCGCGAGCCCGCCAGCTTGCCCATTGGCCTGCCCGTCGGCCATCGCGGCCTCCGGCTCGGGGGCGCGCAGCTCGGGGGCGACGCGGATGTCCACCCGGCGCACGCCCAGGTTCTCGGCCACCCAGAGGCTGCGCAGGCGGTCGCCGTAATGGCCGCGCACCCAGTCGCGCAGGAAGCGGGTCGGCAGCAGGATGACCGCCTCCTCGCCCTCGATGGCGGAAAGGGTCATCTGGCGCAGCCAGCTGCGATACTCGACCTCGCCCACTTCCTCCCTGAGCCGGCCGCGAATGCGGGCCCAGGCTTCCGTGACCTGCCCGGTGGCAGCGGAAGGGGAAGCGCCGAGCTCTTTCTCCATGCGAAGCACCTGCCACCCTTTTGGCCCGAGGCCAGCCTGATGCATCCCCTTGCGGGGGAAGGAACCACTGTGCGGCACGGTCGGCCTGTTCCGACTGTGGCCAGGACCAGGACGGACATTGGTACCGCTCGCCGTGCGCAGGACGCAAATCACCGATTCGCTTGCGACCTCGGATTCAAGAACAGAACCCACGAGGCGAAAGTCGACCGGTAATCCGGTGATGTAATTGAGTCGTTTTGGTCTAGCGCGTGGTCTCTGGAGGCTATCCCCCGCCGCGCCTCTGGCGCAACGGGGACTTAGCGAGAACACGAAAGCCGCCGGTCATTCCGCGCCGGAGCGCGGAATGTTCAGCCCTGCGCGGCCGCGCCCAGCGCCTTGATCCGCGCCGAAAGGCGGGACAGCTTGCGCGAAACCGTGTTGAGGTGGAGCACGCCCTTGGTCGCGGCGCGCTGCATCTCCGGCTGCGCGTCCTGGAAGGCGGCCTTGGCCGCGGCCTGATCGCCGGAGGCGATCGCCTTTTCGACCTTGGTGAGGAAGGTTCCGACGCGGGAGCGGCGGGCGCGGTTGCGCTCGTTGCGGATGGCCGTCTGCCGGATGCGCTTGCGCGCGGAAGCCGTGTTCGCCATGGCGGTGTTTCGAACCAGTCGTCTGTGTCTTCAGGAACGCGCGGAACCCCTCGGGGTCGCTGCGGGAAGGCGCGGTTTAGCCGCCGGGGGAGGCGGGAGTCAATGGATGCGGGGCCCGCCGCCTGGCCGGGGCCCGGATTCGGCCCTGGTGTGGCCCCCGCGACCCGCCGCGGAACGCAGGCCGGCCCCGCTTCCCCCGCGTCCCGCCCGGCGGCAGACTGCCGCCCTCCACCAGGACAGGACCACCCGATGATTGAACGGATCACCCGCACCCCGATCATGCACCGCGCCGTGGCGCATGGCGGCGTGCTGCATCTCGGCGGCATCGTGGCCGAGAGGCGCGAGGGCGTGGGCATGAAGGGCCAGACCGAGCAGGCCCTGGCGCGCCTGCAGGAGATCCTGGCCAGCGCCGGCAGCGACAAGAGCAAGGTGCTCTCCGCCACCGTCTATGTCACGGACATGGCGGCCAAGGCCGAGATGAACGAGGCCTGGGTCAGCTTCTTCGGCGCCGAGAACCTGCCGGCCCGCGCCACGGTGGGCGTGGCCAACCTGGGCTCGGCGGACACGCTGATCGAGGTTGTCGCCGTCGCCGCGCGTTGAACAAAAGCCTGGGGGAAGGAATTCCCCCAGACCCCCATCTTCTTTTTGTCGGTTCTGACCTGCCGGTCGCCGTCGCCGGCGGGAGGGGGGGGCTGCGCCAGCCCCGGCGCGGGCGCATGCCGCCCGCACCGCCCAACGGATGGAAAAGAAGAAGAGGGGGCCTGGGGGAGAATTCTTTCTCCCCCAGCGCTCAAGCCCCGCTTCAGAAGCGTGGCTTCCGCTTCTCCAGGAAGGCCGCCATGCCTTCCTTCTGTCCCTCGGTGCCGAACAGCCCGAGGAACAGGCGCCGTTCCAGCCGCACGCCCTCGCGCAGCGGCAGCTCGAAGGCGGCGTTGACGGCCTCCTTCGCCATGGCCACGGCCGGCGCGGAAAGCCCGCCGATCTTCTCCGCCAGCGCCACCGCCTCGCTCACCAGCGACTCGGCCGGCACCACGCGCGCCACCAGCCCGGCGCGCTCGGCCTCCTCGGCGTTCATCATCCGCCCGGTCAGCACCATCTCCATCGCCTTGGACTTGCCGATGGCATGGGTCAGCCGCTGGCTTCCCCCGGCGCCGGGGATGATGCCGAGATTGATCTCCGGCTGCCCGAACTTCGCCGTCTCGGCCGCCAGGATGAGGTCGCACATCATCGCCAGCTCGCACCCGCCGCCCAGCGCGAACCCGGCCACCGCCGCGATCACCGGCTTCCTCACCGTCAGCACCGCCTCCCAGCGCGCGCCGATGAAGTCGTGCAGGTAGGTCCCGGGGAAGCGGCGGTTCTGCATCTCCTTGATGTCCGCCCCGGCGGCGAAGGCGCGCTCGCTGCCGGTCAGCACGATGGCGGCGATGGCGGGGTCGGCGTCGAACCGCCCCAGCGCCTCGCCCAGCTCGCCCATGAGCTGGTCGCACAGCGCGTTCAGCGCGGCGGGCCGGTTCAGCCGGATCACCCCGGCGCGGCCCTGCACCTCGGTCAGGATCATGGGTTGGTCTTGCGGGGGTTGGTCTTGCGTGGCGTCCGGCATGGCGCGGCCTCCCGTTGCTTCAGCGTTGTGTGCGGGCACAGAAGAAGGTGCTGCGCCCGGATTGCACGATGCGCGCGACCCCCTGGCAAGCCGGCGCGCCCGGGCAGAGCGGGCAGGGCGCCCCCTCCCGGTCATAGACCTGGAAGCGGTCCTGGAAATGCCCGAGCTCGCCATCCGCCCGCACGTAGTCGCGCAAGGAGGACCCGCCCGCCGCGATGGCCTCCTCCAGCACCGCCCTGATCGCCGGCACCAGCCGCCTGGCCCGCGCGCCGGGGATGGTCTGCGCCAGCCGCCGCGGCGAGATCCCGGCGCGGAACAGCGCCTCCGCCACGTAGATGTTGCCCAGCCCCGCCACCACCCCCTGGTCCAGCAGCGCGGCCTTGACCGGCGTCCGCTTCCCCGCCAGCGCCGCCCCCAGCACGCCGGGCGTGAAGCCCTCCTCCAGCGGCTCCGGCCCCATCCCGGCCAGCAGCTTGTGCCCATCCTCGGCGGCGGTCGGCACCAGGTCCACGCAGCCGAACCGGCGCGGGTCCACGAAGCCCACCCGCGTGCCGTCCTCCACCTCCAGCGCGAGGTGCTCATGCGCCGGCGGCGGCGCATTGGCCCCGCGCGGCCGCGCCACCATCCGCCCGGACATGCCGAGATGGATCAGCGCCGAATCGCCGCCCGAAAGCCGCATCAGCATGTACTTGCCGCGCCGCCGGAAGCCTTCCACCCGCGCGCCGGTCAGCCGCGCCGCCAGCCCGGCGGGGAAGGGCCAGCGCATCCCCTCCCGGTTGGTGGCGGCGCGGATGATGGTGCGGCCCTCCAGCACGGCCGCCAGGCCACGCATCACGGTCTCGACTTCGGGTAGCTCGGGCATGGCGCTCCAAAAAGGCCGGGGGAAGGAATTCCCCCGGACCCCCATCTTCTTTCTGTCAGTTCCGCAGAGATGGGGAAGCCTCAGCCCGCATCCAGCACCTCGAAGGCCGTCACGCCCATGGCCAGCAGCGCCCGAAGGTCGCCCGCCTCCAGCGCGATGCAGCCCTCGGTCGGCGCATAGCCCGGCCGCGCCAGGTGCAGAAAGATCGCGCTGCCCCGCCCGCGCACCACCGGCGCGTCGTTCCACCCCAGCACGCCGACGATGTCATAGACAGGGTCCTGCCGCCAAAGCGCCTCATGGTGCGCGTCATGCGGCAGCCGGATCGCCATGTTGTAGGCCGGATGCGACGAATCGTCGCACCACCCGTCGTTCCGCCCGATCGGCTCCACCGGCACCGCGCAGGCCGGCGCCGCCCCCCGGTCGGCCCGGTACAGCACCCGCCGCAGCGGCAGCCGCCCCACCGGCGTCGCCCCATCCCCCTCCGCCTTGTCCCGCCGCACGCCCCCCTTGCCCAGGGCGCAGCGCCAGGTGGTGCCGCGCAGCACGACGCGGCCATCGGGGAAAACAGTGGCGGTCAGGTCATCGGAACGGGCCATGCCGCCCAGCATGCCGCGCCCGCGCGCCCTGGCAAGGGCCCCGCGGGCCGGCCCTCAGCGCAGCAGGTGCCCGAACCGCTCCGCCTTGGTCTCCAGGTACTTGTCATTCACCCCGTTGGCCGCGAAGCGATGCGCCTCCCGCCCCTCCACGACGATGCCGCAGGCGGCGAGCCCCGCCATCTTGTCCGGATTGTTGGTCAGCAGCCGCACCCGCGGAATGCCCAGCGCCCGCAGCATGGTCGCCGCCACCAGGAAGCCACGCTCGTCGGCCCCGTAGCCCAGCGCCCGGTTGGCATCGAGCGTGTCGAGCCCCTGGTCCTGCAGCGTATAGGCCCGCAGCTTGTTGACCAGCCCGATCCCACGCCCCTCCTGCGCCAGGTAGAGCAGCACGCCGGCGCCCTCATCCCCCATGCGCCGGATGGCGCCGCGCAGCTGCGGCCCGCAGTCGCAACGCAGGCTGCCCAGCAGGTCCCCCGTGAAGCACTCCGAATGCGCCCGCACCAGCGGCGCCCCGCCGGCCTCGGCCAGCTTCTCCGGCTCCCCCACCAGGATCGCCAGGTGCTCGATGCCCCCATCGGCCGCCCGGAAGGCCACGATCCGCGCGTCCCGCGCATTCTCCAGCGGCACCCGCGCCTCCGCCACCCGCGCCAGCGTGGTCGCCGCCGTGGTGGGATAGGCCAGCACATCCGCCGCCGGCACGCTCAGCAATCCGAGCTGCGCCGCCGCCGAGGCCCGCGCCGGCGCCGCCACCAGCGCCGGCAACAGCCGCCCCAGCTTGGCCAGCGCCAGCGCGGCCGGAGACAGGGCCGGCGGCGGGATCAGCTCCGGCAGCTCCGGCAGCAGCCGCTCCGCCACGGGATCGGCCAGCCGCCGCAGCGCCGCCGGCTCCAGCAGCGCCGGCCCCGGCCGCAGCGCCACCACGCCCTCCTCCATCTTGCGCCCCTCGGCCCCGCCCGGCGGCGCGGCGGCGATCGGCCGCTGCAACACCGCCGCCGCCCGCACCGGCGCCAGCAGCAGCACCGGGGGCGCCAGCGCGGCCGCGGCCAGCTCCGCCAGCCCCCGCGCCCCCACCACCTCCGCGGCCGCGGCCACCAAAGGTCCCTGCGGCCCCTCGATCAGCACCGGCGTCCCGCGCCGCAGGTCGCTCGCCGCCCGGTGCACCGCGCGCAGCATCAGGGCGGTGGCATCCGGCAGGGGAGCTCCGATTTCCGGATCATGCCTCACATCCGGCGCCACGTTTCCTGTGCTGGTCATCCCATCGCTTCCCGTCGCCTTTCGGGTAATCTGGTCGCGGAGTCCCGTCTCTGGCAATGTGGCGCCGCGTGCAGGATTGCCATCCCCCGTTTTTCGGCAGAAAAATCAATCTTTGGATGCGCCTGAACCCGTTCCGGGACTTGCCGGATGGCCATACTGCCGTCACGATAAGGCTTGATGGCCTTCCCGTCGGGAACTCCATATCTGGAAGGTTGATGCCTTGTCTTTCCACTGGCTAGGTCGAGAAATCGCATGACTGGCCCGCGGCCGATCCTGATCGTGGACGATGATGACGCCCTGCGCGCCACGTTGTCCGAACAACTGGCGCTGGACGGTGAGTTCGCGCCCGCCGAGGCCGGCTCCTCTGCGGAGGCTGCGGAGCAGCTCCTCGCCGGCGGCGCCCGCTTCGACGCCGTGCTGCTCGACATCGGCCTCCCCGATGGCGATGGCCGGGACCTCTGCGCACGCCTGCGCCAGCAGGGCGTCAAGCTCCCCATCATCATGCTGACCGGCGCCGATGCCGAGCAGGACGTGGTGCGCGGCCTCGACGCCGGCGCCAACGACTACATCGCCAAGCCCTTCCGCATCGGCGAGCTGCTGGCCCGCCTCCGCGCGCAGCTCCGGGTGTTCGACAATTCCGAGGACGCCGTCTTCGTGATTGGCCCCTACACCTTCCGCCCCTCGGCCAAGCTCCTGCTGGAGCCGGTGAAGAACCGCAAGATCCGCCTGACCGAGAAGGAAGCGGCGATCCTGAAGTTCCTCTACCGCGCCGGTGGCCGCCCCGTCGCCCGCCAGGTCCTCCTCAACGAGGTCTGGGGCTACAACGCGGCCGTCACCACCCACACGCTGGAGACGCACATCTACCGCCTCCGGCAGAAGATCGAGCCCGATCCGGCCAACGCCGCGCTCCTCCTCACCGAGGGCGGCGGCTACCGCCTCGACCCCCAGGCCGGCCGCGCCGCCGCCGCCTGAGGGCGTTCGCGCCGCTCAGACCCAACAAAGCCGGGCCGCGCAGGCCCGGCTTTTTTCATGCGCGCCCCCCGCCACCCGCGCAAAGGGAAGGCGCCGCCTTCCCCAGGCTCCCGCCTTCGAGGGCGCATTGGCCCGCGATCACGAACGCCCCTGGCCGCGAGCGCAATGATGGCCCCCCGCCGGCGGCGGGACCGAGGCCGCCCGCACGGGGACTGCCCCTGAACGGCGAGCCGCACGACGGCCCCGCAACCCCCCGTTGACTGCCCCGTTCTCCTGACATCGTCCCCGCCGGAGGCAGGCCGCGTCACCCTGCGCGCCGCCCGGCCCGACCCGGAAACCAGGCTAAGAAACAAGAGGATCCGCCGTGGCCGCCACCCCGACCTCCAGATCCCCGACCCAACTCCCAACCCGATCCCCGCGCCCGCTCCACCCGCTGCACGCCATCCTGCTGGCCTTCCCGCTGCCGCTCTTCCTCGGCGCGCTGCTCAGCGACCTCGCCTACAACGCCAGCTTCCACGTCCAGTGGACCAACTTCGCCTCCTGGCTCATCGCCGGCGGCCTGCTCGTCGGCGCCTTCGCCGTGCTCTGGGCGCTGGTGGACCTGATCCGCGCCCGCGCCCCGGCCCGCAAGCGCGCCGGCCTCTACTTCGCTGTGCTGCTCGCCATGTGGGTGCTCGGCTTCCTCAACGCCCTCGTCCACGCCAAGGACGCCTTCGCCATCATGCCGGAGGCCATCCCCCTCTCCGCCATCGCCGCCCTCCTGGCGCTCGTCGCCGCCTGGCTGGGCTATTCCCGCCTCCAGCCGAGGGAAACCACCTGATGCGCCCGCTCCACACCGCCGGCGCCGCGGCGCTGGCCCTCCTCGCCCTCCAGGCCGCCCCCGCCGCCGCCCAGCCGCAGACCAACCCGCCGCGGCCCGGCCAGACCGGCCCCGACCCCACGCTGCCCCAGCCCCAGCGCGGCCTCCTCCCCAACATGACGATCCCCCGCCCGGCGGGCTGGAACAACGAGCGCCCCACCGTGCCCGAGGGCTACACCATCCAGCCCATCGCCACCGACCTCCGCATCCCCCGCCAGACCCTGGTGCTGCCCAATGGCGACATCCTGGTGGCCGAGGGCTCCGGCGGAAAGCAGGCGCCCAAGGTCCGCCCCAAGGACTTCGTCGCCGGCTTCATCAAGAGCCTCGGCAAAAGCTCCGCCCCCAGCGGCGACCGCCTCACCCTCCTGCGCGACGCCGACGGCGACGGCACCTACGAGCTCCAGCACACCTTCGCGGAAAACCTCAACGCCCCCTACGGCCTCGCCCTGGTCAACGGCAGCCTCTTCGTCGCCAACCAGGACGCCCTGGTCCGCTTCGACTACCGCGACGGCCAGACCGAGGCCTCCGGCCCGCCCGAGCAGGTCACCGCCCTCCCGGCCGAAATCAACCACCACTGGACCAAGTCCCTCGCCGCCAGCCCGGACGGCGAATCCCTCTTCGTCGGCATCGGCTCCAACAGCAACATCACCGAGCGCGGCATGGCCGCCGAGGTGGACCGCGCCATGGTCTGGCAGATCGACGCCGAATCCGGCGCCCACCGCCCCTACGCCACCGGCATCCGCAACCCCACGGCATTGACCATCCAGCCCGGCACCGGCCAGCTCTGGGCCGTCGCCAACGAGCGCGACGAGATCGGCCCCGACCTCGTGCCGGACTACCTGACCTCGGTGAAGGAAGGCGCCTTCTACGGCTGGCCCTACAGCTACTGGGGCCAGAACGTGGACGAGCGCGTCCGCCCGCAGGACCCGCAAAAGGTCGCCGCCGCCATCGCCCCCGACTACGCCCTCGGCTCCCACGTCGCGGCGCTGGGCGTGGACTTCTCCACCCCCGCCATGGGCGCCCCCTTCGCGGAAGGCGCCTTCGTCGGCGAGCACGGCAGCTGGAACCGCACCAATCCCGTGGGCTACAAGGTCGTCTTCGTGCCCTTCCGCGACAACCGCCCCGCCGGCCCCCCGCAGGACGTGGTGACCGGCTTCCTGAACGAGGAAGGCAACGCCCGCGGCCGCCCGGTCGGCGTCACCGTGGACCCGCGCGGCGCCCTCATCATCGCCGATGACCTGTCGAACACGGTGTGGCGGATGACGCCCGCCCGCTGAGGCCGGCCGGGGGAAGGCGCCGCCTTCCCCCGGACCCCCATCCGCCAGGAGGCTGAGCCTCCTGGACCTGCCTGCTTATCAGGCTTTGAAACCATATCTTGGGAAGTTCTTACCCTACGCTGTGGATAGAATAACGCGCATCTTGTGCTACGAAATTGCGGTCCTAATCTTCTTGCAGAGGCTGTCATACCACGTCGCGCCGACTTCATCGAGAAATGCCCGTATACAGTCGCTCTCCAGAACTTCTCGCGAGCAGCTTTTCTTCTCTGCAATGTGGCTTGCGTATTGATGGTGATCATGATCTGGGAAGGATGTGCGAAAAGTAGGAAAATCGAACCCATAGTTTTCGCGCAGCGTTTTCTCGGCAGACTTTGAATGAAATACTTCTTTTTCTGGAGGGAGAGAGCCAGGGAGACAGTATATTCCTTGGCTCTCATTGGCGGTTTGATCGGCGTCCAGAACAGAAATTGCTTTTTGTCCAGAATGGATGATGGCTTTCTGTGCCGAAACAACGGCTCGGTTATCCCCAAAGGGGAGAACTTCAACGCTTTCAATGAGCTGGCGATCAAAACGCATCAGGATTTCCCTCAGCATCGACTGAGCAAATTTATCTTCCACACAAATAACAAAATGGCCACGTTCGCCAGCGGATAATGCTGTCCGGATACGAGAAGAGGACACATTGTCAAAAACCTTTACGCCATCCTGATCTCGTATAAGCAACTTGCGGCCTTCCGGGGGAAGGGCATCCATCATAACGCTAGAATGAGTCGAAAATATAATCTGGTGATGGCGGCGATCGACCACATCCATTAAGTACTTAACAAATTCGTACTGAGCATTTTCATGTAGAGATGTTTCCGGCTCCTCAAGAACTATTAAGCTTTGCTCAGGGCAAGTTTCGAGTAGCCTAACCGTATAGATGAGCCTGCCTTCACCAAATCCCATATTATTTTCTGAATAGGTTGCTCCTAATCGGCAGGCAATTCCTAATTCTCCCTCTCGCTTTTTGAGGGAAACTCCTTGAAAATAAATATCATCATAGTTGGAGCCAAGAATACGGCTCACACGACGGGCGGCGTCTTCGATTTCGTTGCGAGAAGTCAATTCCAAATTGGCTGCGCCATATATACTTAAATCTCTGCGTTCGACTTTGGGTATGTAGACTGTGAAACCCACGTACTCGGTATTCCGCTCGGGCTGCCGCTTGTATCCGGACCACTCCTTCTGTGCTCGACTTATGGTTAGTTCTTGTGGTTGTTCTGGTTTGTCTGTTTGATAGCGAAATGTGACCGCCGCGTCGCGGATAAAGGGTTCGGGATCAGCAGCAGAAGAAGGAAAAAAATCTTTTACGTAAAATCGTTTTCGTGTTGTTGAAGTCGATAGTTTCTTATAGCCGCAAAGCATGAGTTGCCCAATTGTGCTTTTCCCAGATCCGTTAAAGCCTGTGAGGGCGGTAATTGGGTATTCGAATGATAATTTTGCTTTTACACCTCGAAAACCTTCCACATCAGATGATGTAATAACAGGTCCAAAATTCTTAAAACGATGAGCAAGCTTGTATTTCGCTGCCAATGTTTTTCGCACATCTACCATGTGGTCTGCTCGTTATTTTTCTAGAAAATATACAATAATTTAGGAGCGGCGCTGTATATTTTTCGAAGCAGTATTATCCCATCTTTGTCTCTCCATCTTCGAACCTAAAGCGGTTGATATAAACTCAGGGTAGAAGATTAGCGCGAAAATGTACGATGAGAACCTCTGTTTTTAAGTCCAAAAGGTGGCTGAGCTACGCCCCTAGCGAGGGATAGACGAGCCTCTGGTAGAAGCTTGACAAAAGGCATAAATTCCTAATACCCTCCCGCTTCCCACCCGGAGCGGCCCCCATGTCCCGCCTCACCCCCCGAACCCCCTGGACCCCGCTCTCCGACGCCGCCTGGGCCGCCCTCCAACCCTTTCTCCCGGCCCTCTCCCCTCAGGGCCGCCGCACCGCCGATCCCCGCGCCCGGCTGGATGCGATCTTCCACCTCGCCCACCAGCGCGGCGCCCCGTGGAAATCCCTGGCCGAACATCACGGCAAGCCGGATACCGTCTCCCGCTTCTTCCGCCGCCTCACCCATGCCGGCGTCTGGCATGCCCTGCTCCGCGCCCTCGCCAAGGCCCCGCCCGACCACCCGCTGCGCGCCCTGGAATACGCCATCTGCCGCGCCTGCCGCCGCGCCGCGCGCCTCGGCGGCCTGGCCCTCCTGGTGCTGATCCGCCGCCTCGGCCTGCGCTCCGCGCTGGATGCGCCCCCCTGGCTCCTGCCCGATCCGCTTTTGTCCGAAACCCTCCTCCGCC
Source organism: Teichococcus coralli (assembly GCF_009829925.1). Taxonomy (GTDB): domain Bacteria; phylum Pseudomonadota; class Alphaproteobacteria; order Acetobacterales; family Acetobacteraceae; genus Pseudoroseomonas; species Pseudoroseomonas coralli. The sequence continues at coordinate 102,659 of NZ_SNVJ01000011.1, read as the reverse complement.
TCCCCCTCGGCCCCCGCACCCCGCCCGAGGCCATCCGCAGCCTGCTCCATCTCGCCCGCGCCACCGCCGGCCGGCGGCGGATTCCCCGCTCCGTCCGCCTCTCCTGGTCATGATCGCCTTGCCCGCGCCCGCCCGCTGCGGCAAACCCCGCCGGAACGCGCTCCCAGCGGAAAAGGAACCGGACGCTATGGCGGTGAAGGACGTGAAGAAGGTGGTTCTCGCCTATTCCGGCGGGCTGGACACCTCCGTCATCCTGAAGTGGCTGCAGACCACCTACCGGTGCGAGGTGGTGACCTTCACCGCCGATCTCGGCCAGGGCGAGGAGCTCGGCCCGGCGCGGGACAAGGCCCGCCTCCTCGGCATCAAGGAGGAGAACATCTTCATCGACGACCTGCGCGAGGAGTTCACGCGCGATTTCGTCTTCCCGATGTTCCGCGCCAACGCGCTCTATGAGGGCTGCTACCTCCTCGGCACCTCCATCGCGCGCCCGCTCATCGCCAAGCGCCAGATCGAGATCGCCGAGAAGGTTGGCGCCGATGCCGTCTCCCACGGCGCCACCGGCAAGGGCAACGACCAGGTCCGCTTCGAGATCGGCTACTATTCCCTGAAGCCGGACGTGAAGGTCATCGCCCCCTGGCGCGAATGGGACCTCACCAGCCGCACCCGCCTGCTGGAATTCGCCGAGGCCAACCAGATCCCCATCGCCAAGGACAAGCGCGGCGAGGCCCCCTTCAGCGTGGACGCCAACCTCCTGCACAGCAGCAGCGAGGGCAAGGTGCTGGAGGACCCCTGGCAGGAGCCCCCCGAATCCGTCTGGCAGCGCACCATCCGCCCCGAGGACGCGCCCGACACCCCGACCGAGATCACGGTGGAGTTCGAGCGCGGCGACGCCGTCGCCATCAACGGCGAGCGCCTCTCCCCCGCGTCCCTGCTCACCAAGCTGAACGAGCTCGGCCGCGCCAACGGCATCGGCCGCCTGGATCTCGTCGAGAACCGCTTCGTCGGCATGAAGTCCCGCGGCTGCTACGAGACCCCCGGCGGCACCATCCTGCACGCCGCCCACCGCGCCATCGAGAGCATCACCCTGGACCGTGAGGTGGCCCACCTCAAGGACAGCCTGATGCCCCGCTACGCCGAGCTGATCTACAACGGCTTCTGGTTCGCCCCCGAGCGCCGCATGATCCAGGCCATGGTGGACGAGAGCCAGAACAGCGTCAGCGGCACCGTCCGCCTGAAGCTCTACAAGGGCAACACCATCGTGACCGGCCGCCAGTCGCCCAACAGCCTGTATTCCATGAAATACGTCACCTTCGAGGAGGACCAGGGCGCCTACGACCAGTTCGACGCCCAGGGCTTCATCAAGCTGAACGCGCTGCGCCTGCGCTTGGGCGCCATGGCCGGCCGCAAGGGCGGCGCCGTCTGATGCGCGGCGGGCCGCGGGCGAGGGCGACCTCTCCCGCGGCCCGCCCCCTGCCGCGCGGGGTCCGAAACCCCCCTCTTTCGCTCGCGTTGTTTCGCCACAAGCTGCGGCCACCCGGCCAGCGGCAGGAAAAAACCAGCGAAGGAGGAGACGCGCATGATCCGTCTTCCGACCACCATTGCCGCCGCGGGCCTGGCCCTTGCCATCGGTGCCCCCCTGGCCCATGCCCAGACCGGCGTCTACGGCACCGCCGGCTACGGCACCCAGAACTCCCCGACGCAGCTTGGCGGCGCCGTCCAGAACGGCGTCGGCCCTTCCAGCACCCGTATGCCGGACAGCCGCGTGCCCGGCGGCGGCAGCTACGGCAGCAGCGGCATGTCTGGCAGCAGCGTCCCCGGCGGCAGCATGTCGGGCGGCAGCATGTCCGGCGGCAGCATGTCGGGTGGCAGCATGTCTGGCGGCGGTATGTCCGGCGGCAGCATGTCGGGTGGCGCGATGCCGGGTGGCGGCATGGCCCCGCCGGGTGGCATGCAGGGTCACGACCGGATGGGCGGCGCCATGCACGGCCAGTCGATGCAGGGCAACATGGCGATGCAGGGCGGCATGCGCGGCGACAGCCGTGCGAACCCGCCGCAGCAGCCCTTCCAGGGCCTGGACCTGCCGCGGCAGAACGTCGGCAATGGCGCCTACAACGGGGGCGGCATGATCCTCGAATACATGCCGGATGGCAGCGTGCGGACCGTTTCGCCCCGCTAAGAATCCGCCTGGCCGCCGGGCGGGGTCTTCCCCGCCCGGCTCCTTCGCCTCTTCTCTCAGGCGAGCTGCGGCCGGCGGTTGCGGCCGATCAGCCGCGCCGGGACCAGCGCCCAGGCGCCGGCGCCGAGCCCCGCCTGCACGAGCAGCGCCGCGATCCAGAACGCCGGGAACTCCCATCCGCCGCCCGGCCGGCTGAACACCCAGCCATTGCCGATATGCTGCAGCGTCGCGCCGATCAGGATGGGCACCGCGAGCAGCGAGACCAGCCGCGTCCAGATGCCGAGCACGAGCGCGATGCCCGCCGCCGTTTCCGCCAGCGCGACCACCGCGCCGAGAACGGGCGGAAAGCCGAGGCTGCCGAAATATCCCATCGTGCCCGTGAGGCCGAAGGTGAGGATCTTCATCAGGAAGCCGTGCGCCAGGAACATCACGCCGAGGCTGACGCGCAGCAGCAGGGCGGCGTAGGGCGCGGTGCGGGAATCCAGCATGGGTGTTCTCCGTGGGAGAGGGGGCCTGTGGCGGCCGTTGCGTTCCCCTCTACGTCCAAGGCACCTCCGGCTTCCAACCGCCATCGGAAACGGCCATCATTGGCGGCATCAATGACCGACCTGGCCCGGCTCGACCTCAACCTGCTGCGGGTGTTCGACGCGGTGGCGCGCGAGCGGCACGTGACGCGCGCCGCGCAGCGGCTGAACCTTTCGCAGCCGGCCGTTTCCAACGCGCTCGCCCGTCTGCGCGCCACCCTGCAGGACGAGTTGTTTCTCCGCCGCCCCGGCGGCGTGGAGCCTACCGCGCTCGCGCTTTCCCTGATGCAGCCGGTCGCGGAGATGCTGGACCGCCTGCGCGATGCCCTGGCCGCCCACGCCCCCTTCGAGCCCGCCACCGCCGAGCGCGTCTTCCCCATCGGCCTCTCCGAATATGCCGAGGCCGTGCTGGCGCCCCCCCTGCTGGCGCGGATGGCCACCGAGGCGCCGGGCTGCCTGCTCGCCATCCGCCACGCCGACCGCACCAACGCCCTTGCCCTGCTCGAGAGCGACGCGGTGCAGATCGCCCTCGGCATGCTGCCCGAGCCGCCCGCCCTCTATACCCGGCTGCGCCTGCTGCCCGAGGTCTTCCTGACCCTGATGCGCGCCGACCATCCCCTGGCCGATGGCCCGATGACGCCGGAGCGCTTCGCCGCCTGGCCGCACCTGCTGCACTCGCCGAACGGCTCGCGCGAGGGCGCGCTGGACGAGCCGATGCGCCAGGCCGGCCATCCGCGCCGGCTGGGCGCCGTGGTGGCGCATCTTTCCGCCGTGCCGGCGATCCTGAAGCGCACGGACATGGTCATGGCGCTCACTGCCCGGCTGGCGATGCAACTGGCCGAGGCGCATGGCCTGGCCCTGCGCCCCTGCCCGGTGGAGATCCCGCACAGCCGCCTCTCGCTGCTCTTCCCGCGCCGCCTGGAGGCGGACCAGGGCCATGCCTGGCTGCGGCGGCTGGTGCTGACGGTGGCGCGCGAGGCGACCGAGGGCTGCGCGCAGGTCAAGGCGCTGCACCGGGATCTCGGACTCCCTGAAAATGACTGACAGCAAAAAGACGGGAGTTCGGGAGAATTCCTTCCGCCGCGCTTTCTTCTTTCTATCCCCAGGGCCCGCGCCGCCGCTGCGGCCGTGCCGTACCCCAGGGGCCGGCCGCCGCGCCCGGCGCTTGCCACGCGCTTTGCGCCGCGCGCGGCGGAGGGCCGCCCATCTCGCCCGCCAGCGCCATCAGCCGCGCCACGCGTTCCTCGGTGCTGGGATGGGTGGAGAAGAGGCTGTCCATTCGCAGCCCCGCCAGGGGGTTGATGATGAACATGTGCGCCGTGGCCGGATTGGCCTCGGCGGCGTGGTTGATGAAGCTGCGCCGGCCCTGTTCCAGCCGCATCAGCGCATGCGCGAGGCCGCCGGGGTTGCCGCTGATCTCGGCGCCGCCGCGGTCCGCCTCGTATTCGCGCGAGCGGCTGATCGCCATCTGCACCACCATGGCGGCCAGCGGCGCCAGCAGCATGATCAGCAGCGAGCCGATCGGGCCCAGTCCGCCGCGCTCGTCCCGCCCGCGCAGGCCGCCGAACAGCCAGCCGAACTGCGCCAGCATGCCGATGGCGCCGGCCAGGCAGGCGGTGACGGTCATGATCAGCGTGTCCCGGTGACGGATATGCGCCAGCTCATGAGCGATGACGCCCTCCACCTCCTCCGGCGGCATACGCTGGAGCAGACCGGTATTGACCGCCACGGCCGCGTTCTCCGGGTTCCGGCCGGTGGCGAAGGCGTTCGGCTGATCCTCGTGGATAATGTAGAGCGCCGGCATCGGAAGGCCGGCGCGCTGCGCCAGCCGGGACACCATGGCGTGGAGATCCGGTGCCTCCTGCGGGCCGACGGGCTGCGCGTTGTGCATCCGCAGCACCATGCGGTCGCTGTTCCACCAGGCGAAGAGGTTGGTGACGCAGGCCACGCCGAAGGCCACCATCATGCCGCCACGGCCACCGATGGCATAGCCCACGGCCGCGAAGAGCGCCGTCATCGCCGCCAGCAGCAGGGTCGTTCGCAGATAGCCGCTCATGCCCTCTTTCCGTTTCCGCGTTCCCATCCCCAGATGGGGTGCATGACACGCGCTCAGCAAGAGGCCGGCAAGCCGGCCAGCCCAAGCCAGACCGAGGCCCAGCCGGCAGCGGAGGCGCCGAAGGTCGCCGAGAAGCCGAAGATGCCGAAGGAGATCGACGGGCCCAAGGGTCCGGAACCGACCCGCTACGGCGACTGGGAACGGAAGGGGCGCGTCAGCGACTTCTGACGCCGCGGCAAGGGCGCTTCCCCGCGCCGCCTTGGCTCCCCCCGTCCCGCGCGGGAGAGACGTCCGCGATTCGTTCGTGCGACTCGGGAATGCCGCCGCGGCAGGTGCGCCTTTTGGACATGCTTTGTTCGAAGATCACCGCAGCGCCGCTACCGGGAGGCGTCAGCCTCCCCGGCGCTGCGCGAAAAACGCGCGCAGCGCCTCCCCGCATTCGCGCTCCCGCACGCCTCCCACGACTTCCGGCACGTGGTGGCAGGAGGGCGCGGCGAAGATGCGCGCGCCATGCTCCACGCCGCCGCCCTTCGGGTCATAGGCGCCGAACACCACCCGCCGCACCCGGAAGAAGCTGGCCGCCTGGGCGCACATCGGGCAGGGCTCCAGCGTCACCGTCAGGGTACAGTCGGGCAGGCGGGGTTCGCCGCGCGCCGTGGCGGCCTGGCGAAGGGCCAGCAGCTCGGCATGGGCGGAAGCGTCGTGCAACTCCTCCACCCGGTTGCCGGCGCGGCCGAGCGCCGTGCCGGCGGCGTCGGTCACCACCGCGCCCACCGGCACCTCGCCGCGCGCGGCGGCGGCGCGCGCCTCCGCCAGCGCCAGCTCGATCGGGCGCGGGGGCGGCACCTCAGGGGCCGATGAGCTGGCCGCCATCCACCACGATGCTCTGCCCCGTCACCCATCGGGCGCGGTGCGAGGCCAGGAACAGCACCACGTCCGCCACTTCCTCGGGATGGCCCAGGCGGCCGGCGGGGATCTGGTTGCGGATCTGCTCGTAGAGCGGCGCGCCCTCCAGCCGGCGCTTCTCCCAGGAGCCGCCGGGGAACTCGATCGAGCCGGGGGCGACGGCGTTCACCCGGATTCCCTTGGAGGCGTACATCTTGGCCTGGCTGCCGGTGTAGTGGTCCACCGCCGCCTTGATCGCGCCATAGGGCGCGCTGCGGCTGCTGGCCCGCAGCGCCGAGATCGAGGAGACGTTGACGACGGCGCCGGCGCCCGACGTCTCCAGCCAGGGCAGGGCGGCATGCGTGGCGCGGACGATCGCCATCATGTCCACCGCGAAGGAGGCGGCCCAGCCGGCCTCGTCATCGGTGGCGCCGAAGCCGGAGGCGTTGTTCACCAGAACGTCGATGCCGCCCAGCGCCTCAGCCGCCTCGGGGATGAAGCGGGCGATCTGCTCGGCCTCCGCCAGGTCGCAGGGGGCGGCGAAGGCCGGCACCTTGAGGGCGGCGATCTCGGCCTGGGTCTCGGCGAGCTTCGCCGCGCCACGGGCGCAGATGGCCACCGCCGCGCCCTCCCGGGCGAAGCCGAGCGCGACGGAGCGCCCGATGCCGCGGCTGCCGCCCATCACCACCACGCGCTTTCCTGCCAGTTGCATCCGCTGTCCCTTCCTTCCGGCGCTGGACACGGGGGAAAATGAATTCTCCCCCGCACCCCCTCTTCTTTGTCTTCTATCCGGCAAAAAGAAGAAGGGGGTTGGGGGAATTCATTCCCCCAACCTTTCTGTTGTCCCCCGTGCCGTGCGCGGCTAGCAACCCCACCATGCGCAAGCTTCCCCTGATCGGCCTGACCCTGGATGCGGAACAGCCTGGCGGCTACTCCAAGCTGCCCTGGTACGCCCTCCGCCAGAACTATTTCGCGAGTGTGGCGCGGGCCGGAGGTTTGCCCGTCGCCTTGCCGCACGCGCCGGAACTGGCCGAGGCTTATCTGGACGAGATCGACGGGCTGCTGGTCACCGGCGGTGCCTTCGACGTGGACCCGGCCCTCTATGGCGGCGGCGCGGCGCACCCGACGGTGGCGCTGAAGGAAGGCCGCACCGCCTTCGAGCTGGCCATGGTGCGCGGCGCGCTGCAGCGGAACATGCCGATCCTCGGCATCTGCGGCGGCGAGCAGCTTCTCGCCGTGGCGCTGGGCGGCACGCTGATCCAGCACATCCCGGACAGCATCCCCGCCGCGCTGGCGCATGAGCAGCCGAACCCGCGCACCGAGCCCGGCCATACGGTGGAGATTTCCGAGGGCACGCTGCTGGCGCGGCTGGTCGGTGGCACGCGGATGGCGGTGAACTCGGCGCACCACCAGGCGGTGGAGCGGCCGGGGCCGGCCAGCGTCATCAACGCGGTGGCGCCGGACGGGGTGATCGAGGGGATCGAGTCCACCGGCCACCGCTTCGCCCTCGGCGTGCAGTGGCACCCGGAATACGCCGTGGACGCCGCCGACCAGCGCATCCTCGACGGTTTCGTGGCGGCCTGCCGATGAGCGGCGCGGCGGATGACGACGGTCCCGAGGGGCTGCCCGAGGAGCAGTCAGAGGGGCTGCCAGAGGGTCAGAAGGGCGAGCGCATCGCCAAGTGGCTGGCGCGCGCCGGCATCGCCAGCCGCCGGGACGCCGAGAAGCTGATCGCCGAGGGGAAGGTGGCGCTGAACGGCCGCAGGGTGGAGGCACCGGCCACCTTCGTGGCCGAGGGCGACACGGTGACGGTGGGCGGCAAGCCGGTGGCGGCGGCGCAGCGCAGCCGGCTGTTTCGCTACCACAAGCCGCCGGGGCTGGTGACGACGCACCGCGACCCCGAGGGGCGCCGCACCGTCTTCGAGGAGTTGCCGGAGGGGCTGCCGCGGCTGATCTCGGTGGGGCGGCTGGACCTCAACTCCGAGGGGCTGCTGCTGCTGACCAATGACGGCGCGCTCTCGCGGAAGCTGGAACTGCCGGACAATGCCTGGATCCGCCGCTACCGCGCCCGCGTGCATGGCCGGGTGGACGAGCGGGCGCTGGCGGCGCTGGCGCATGGCGTCACCGTCGAGGGCGTCGCCTATGGGCCGATCGAGGCCGGGCTCGACTCGCGGCAGGGCACCAATGCCTGGCTGACCGTCAGCCTGCGCGAGGGCAAGAACCGCGAGGTGCGCCGGGTGCTGCAGCATCTCGGCCTGACCGTGACGCGGCTGATCCGCACCGCCTACGGGCCGTTCCAGCTTGGCACCCTGCCGCGCGGGGCGGTCGAGGAGGTGAACGCCAAGTTCATGCGCGAGCAGCTCGGGCTGGACGCGCCGCCGCGCATCCGGCGCGGGGTGGAACTGGCCGCCGAGGCGAAGCAGAAGGGGGCGCCGAAGCCCGAGGGCGTGCAGCGCAGCCGCCCGGCGCGGCCGCCGCGCGCGCGCAACGCGAGCGAGCCGCTGCGCCGCCCCTGGGGCGCCGTGGTGCAGGGGCCGGAGGCGGCCGACCAGCCCGAGGGCCCGCGCCGCCGCGGGCCGCGCAAGCCGCGCTGAGCGGCATGCGGATCATCGCCGGCCGGAATCGCGGCCGCCGCCTGGAGGCGCCGCCCGGCGCCGCCACCCGCCCCACCGCCGACCGCGTGCGGCAGGCGCTGTTCGACATGCTCTGGCATGCGCCCTGGGCCGGGCGGGCCGTGGTGGAGGCGGCGCAGGTGCTGGACGCCTTCGCCGGCACCGGCGCGCTGGGGCTGGAGGCGCTCTCGCGCGGCGCCGCCATGGCGCATTTCATCGAGCGCGACCGCGCCGCGCTGGCGGTGCTGCGGGCCAATGTCGCGGCCTGCCGGGAGGAGGAGCGGGCACGCGTGCTGCCGGGCGACGCCACCCGGCCGCCGCGCGCCGCCGCCGCCTGCGGGCTGGTGTTTCTCGACCCGCCCTATGGGCAGGACCTGGTGCCGCGCGCCGTGGCGGCCCTTGGCGCGGCCGGCTGGATCGCGCCGGGGGCGCTGATCGTCGCGGAAGTGGGACAGGAGGAGGCGCTGGACCTGCCGGAGACGGAGGTGCTGGCCGAGCGGGCGCATGGCGCGGCACGGCTGGTCTGCCTACGGGCGGGCGGGCGGGGCGCTGCCTCTCCCGAACCCACCCCGCCAAAGGCCTGAGGCCTTTGGAAACCCTTTCCTCGGAACCGCGGGTGCAGGGGACCGTGTCCCCTGCCCGGGGGGGGATGAAGGGAGAGTTTGAGGGGGCAGAGCCCCCTCATGCCCGGGCGAAGTTGCGCGCCGCGCGGCCGAGGCGTTCCGCCGCCCGTTCCAGTGCCGGCAGCGGGTGGCCGGAGAAGCCCAGCACGAAGCCGTCCGGTTCCTTCGGAATGATGCGCGTGTCGGAGAGCAGCCAGCCTTCCACGCCGGCCGCCGCGCGGATCGCCCGCGCCGCGCCGGGCGGCAGGCCATCCGGCAGCAGCGCCAGGAGGTGCAGGCCCTGGTCGGGCACGGCGACGCGCAGGGCGCCTTCGGAGGTGCGGGTGAGGGTTTCGGCCACGCGGTCGCGCGCCGCGCGGTAGCGGCCGCGCATGCGGCGGACATGCGCCGCGAAGCCGCCGCCGCTCACCAGCTCGGCCAGGGCGCCACTGAGCGGGCTGGGTGGGAAGCGGTCCACCGCCGCGCGGGCCGTGGTGATGGCGGGCAGCAGGGCGGGCGGCAGCACCAGGTAGCCGATGCGCAGGCCCGGAAAGAGCGTCTTGGAGAAGGTGCCGAGATAGATGACGCGGGCCTGCCGGTCGATGCCGGCCAGGGCCGTCAGCGGCGGGCCGGCATAGCGGAACTCGCTGTCGTAGTCGTCCTCCAGCACCCAGGCATCGGCCTCTTGGGCCCATTCGAGCAGGGCGAGGCGGCGCGGCATGCTCATGGTCACGCCGGTGGGGAACTGGTGGGAGGGCGTGACATAGGCCAGCCGCGCGGCGAGCGCCCGGCGGCGGCCCTCGGCGGCGTCCAGCCCGGCGCCGTCCACAGGCACGGGCACCAGGCGGGCGCCGGCGGCCTCCAGGATCTGCCGCGCGGAGGGGTAGCCGGGGTCCTCCATCCAGGCGGCGTCGCCCGGCCGCAGCAGCGTCGCGGCGCAGAGGTGCAGGCCGTGGCGCGTGCCGCTGGTGACCAGGACATGGCCGGGATCGCAGAGGATGCCGCGCGTCGCCGCCAGGTGGGCGGCGATGGCGGCGCGTAGCGGCTCGCCGCCGCGCGGGTCGCCATAGCCGAAATGCGCGGGGTCGGCCTGCGCGAGCTGGCGCCGTATCAGGCGGCCGAGCTGGTCGAGCAGCGCCTGGTCCGGCTGGGTGCGGCCGATGGCGAAGGGCGCCTGGGCGGCGGGCGGCGGCAGGGTGGGGCGGGGGGCAGCCTCCACCGGCCCGGGAGCGTGCCCCTGCGGCAGCCGGGGCGCCACGAAGGTGCCGGCGCCGGTGCGGGATTCCGCCAGCCCGTCGCTCAGCAGTTGCTCATAGGCCGCGATGACGGCGTTGCGGCGCAGGCCGAGCTGGGCGGCGAGCGCCCGGCTGGAGGGCAGGCGCAGCCCCGCGGGCAGCCGGCCGCCGAGGATGGCGGCGCGCAGCCCGGCATGCAGGCGGCTGGACTGGTTGCCTCCGCTGCCGTCCAGCAGCAGCGGCAGGTCCGGCGCCGTCAGGGAAGTGGTCGGCAATTTCCGCTCCGGATTGGCCCTCGCGCCGACCAATTTCCCGGCGCAAGCATCCGCCTGTCAACCGAGGACCGCCGCCATGTCCGACACCGATGCGCCCGCCGACGCGACCAGCTACCCGGTGGATGCCCGCAACCGCGTGAAGCGCCGCCATGACCGCGGCTTCTACGACCACGAGACGGTGCACCGCCTGCTCGACGCCGCCGCGCTCTGCCACGTCGCCTATGTGGTGGACGGCCAGCCCTACTGCACGCCGACGCTGTTCTGGCGCGAGGGCACGCGGCTCTACTGGCACGGCAGCAGCGCCAGCCGGATGCTCCGCAACCTCGCCGAGGGGGAGCCCGCCTGCCTGACGGTGACGCATTTCGACAGCATCGTGCTGGCGCGCTGCGGCTTCAACCATTCGGCCGACTACCGCTCGGTGATGGCCTTCGGCCAGGCGCGGCTGGTGAGCGACCTGGAGGAGAAGCGCCGCGCCCTGGTGATGATGGTGGACCGCTTCTTTCCCGGCCGCACCGCCGGGCTGCGCGCCAGCACGGAGCAGGAGATCAAGGCCACGGCGGTGATCGTCATGGAGATCGAGCGCGCCGCGGCCAAGATCCGCGCCAAGGGGGTGGCGGATGACGAGGAGGACTACGCCCTGCCGATCTATGCCGAGCGGCTGCCGCTGCGCACCGTGATCGGCGCGCCGGAGCCCTGCCCGCGGCTGCGGCCGGGGGTGGCGCGCGCGCCGGATCTGGCCGCCTATCGCGAGGGGCGCAGCCTGGAGGATGCCCTCGCGGAAGCCCATGCGGAGGCCTATCGCTAGGCCCGCGGCGCGGCGTGGCGGCGGGCGGGCGCCGGAGTCTGAAAACTCTTTCATGCTTCTGTCGGCGCCCTTCCACCGTGCCTCTCCCAGATTGCAGGGCATCGCGGTGGGCCAGCCCGCCGCCCGCAAACGAGAGGGACACGCCGCATGAGCAACCCAACGAACCGCCGCCGCAGCGCCGCCTTCGCCGCCTTCCTGCTGGCCGGCACGGCCCTGGGCGGCGGCGCCGGCTGGCTGGCCGCGCCCACCCATGCCGAGGCGCAGGTCCAGACCCAGGGGGGGCAGGCCCAGGGAAGCCAGGTCCAGCAGAACGCCTCCGCGCAGCTTTCCGCGCCGCAGGTGGCGCTGCCGGGCTTCGGCGACCTGGTGGCGCGGGTGAAGCCCGCCGTGGTCACCATCACCGCGACCGAGCGCGTCGAGGCCGAGCCGTTCCGCTCGCCCTTCCCCGAGGGCTCGCCGCAGGACCGCATGTTCCGCCGCTACTTCGGCGCGCCGGAGGGCAGCCGCCCGCAGGCCGCGCAGGCGCTGGGCTCGGGCTTCATCATCGATGCCGGCGGCGACATCGTCACCAACAACCACGTCGTCGACGGCGCCTCCTCGGTGAAGGTGACGCTGGACGACGGGCGCGAGCTTTCCGCCAAGGTCGTCGGCCGCGACCCGCGCACCGACCTCGCCCTGCTGAAGGTGGAGGCCGGCGACAAGCTGCCCTTCCTGAACCTCGGCAACTCCGACAAGGCCCGGCCGGGCGACTGGGTGGTGGCGCTGGGCAATCCCTATGGCCTGGGCGGCACCGTCACGGCGGGCATCGTCTCGGCGCGCGGCCGCGACATCCACAGCGGCCCGTATGACGACTTCCTGCAGATCGACGCGCCGATCAACCGCGGCAACTCCGGCGGCCCGCTGTTCGGCCTGGACGGCTCGGTGATCGGCGTGAACACGGCGATCTTCAGCCCCTCCGGCGGCTCGATCGGCATCGGCTTCGCCATTCCGTCCAACCTCGTCAAGACGGTGGTGACGCAGCTCAAGGAGAGCGGCCATGTCGAGCGCGGCTTCCTCGGCGTGACGACCCAGCCGGTGGACGCCACCATGGCCGAGGCGCTGAACCTGAAGAACGCCGATGGCGCGCTGGTGGCGCAGGTGCAGCCGAACAGCCCCGCCGCCGAGGCCGGCATCAAGGCCGGCGACGTGGTGACGGCGGTGGGCGGCACCAGGGTGAGCGGCCCGCGCGACCTGGCCCGCCTGATCGCCTCCATGGCGCCCGGCACCAGCACGGAGCTGACCACGCGCCGCGGCGGCGGCGACCAGAAGCAGGTCGAGGTGAAGCTCGCCACGCTGCAGGACGGGAAGGCCAAGGCCGGCCAGCAGGCGGGTGACGAGGGTTCCGAGCGTGGCCGCATCGGCATCGGCCTGGCCTCGGTCGAGGAGGCCGGGCGCGCCGGGCTGGACCTGCCGCAGGGCACCGAGGGCGCGGTGGTGGCCCAGGTGCGCCCGGGCAGCCCGGCCGCCGAGGCGGGGCTGCAGACCGGGGACGTGATCCTCGGCGTCGGCGACCGCGCGGTGAAGGGGCCGGAGCAGGCGGCCAGCGCGATCCGCGAGGCAGGCAGCGGCGGCAAGGGCGCGGTGGCGCTGCGGGTGCTGCGCGACGGCCAGCAGATCTTTGTCGCGGTGCGCGCCGGCCAGGCCAACAAGGGCTGAGCCGTGCGGGGGAGGGCCGCGCCCTCCCCGCGGCAAGGGTGGCGGGGCCGGGGAAGCGCCTTCCCCGGCCCTTTCGCGTTCAGGCCTGCGGCGGCTGGCCGTTGGAGGCGGACAGGCCGCCATCCACCGGCAGGTTCACGCCGGTGACGAAGCGCGCATCCTCGCTCGCCAGGAAGGCGATGACGCCGGCGATGTCGGCCGGCTCGGCGGGGCGGCCGAGCGGGATGCGCTCCCGGAACTTCGCCACCAGCGCCTCGTCCTTTGCCATGTTCCTGGTGAGGTCGGTCAGGGTGAAGGTGGGGTTCACCGCGTTCACCCGCACACCTTTCGCGGCGAGGTCCATCGCCAGCGCGCGGGTGAAGTTGGTCACCGCGCCCTTGGCCGCGTTGTAGGCGCTCATCTGCCAGTCGCCGCCGAGGCCGGAGACGGAGGAGACGTTGACGATGCAGCCCCTGCTCTCCAGCAGGTGCGGCAGCGCCGCGTGGCAGCAGAGGAAGACGCCGTCCACGTCGGTGGCCATCACCTGGCGCCAGTCCTCGAAGCGCAGCTCCTCGAAGGGGCCCATCGTCGCCACGCCCGCATTGTTCACCAGCACGTCCAGCCGGCCGAAGCGCTCCACGGCGGCCGCCACCAGGCCTTCCACCTGCTGTTGATCCGAGACATCCGCCGCATGCACCAGCGTGCGCGCCGGGTCGAGATCCTGCGCGACGCGCTGCAGCTTCTCCGCCGTGCGGCCGGCCAGCACCACCATCGCGCCATCTTGCGCGAAGCGCCGCGCGGTGCCCTCGCCGATGCCCGAGCCCGCGCCGGTGACGAGCACCACCTTGCCCTCGAACTTCGCCATGGCTGTTCCTTTCGCTTTGTGCTGCGGTGGGCAACGCGGAAGGCGGCTGCACGGTTGGGAGGAAGGTCGGGGGGATGAATTCCCCCGAACCCCCTTCTTTCTTCTGTTCGTTTGGCGCGAAGAATGGCCTCGGCGGGACTCCGCGGGCGGAGCCATGCTGCGGGCATGCATGACGCGTGGCAGATCCGGCCGCTGGCAGAGCTTCCCGTCGGCATCGAGGCGCTGCGGGCCGAAGCCGTGGCCGAAGGGTTCCGTTTCATGGACCGCCTGGTCATGGATTGGCACGCGGGCACGAACAGGTTCGACGGCGCAGGCGAGGTGCTGCTGGGCGCCTTCGACGGCGACACCCTGCTGGCCGTCGGCGGGCTGAACCGGGACCCTTACGCGAGCGAGGAAGGCGTGGGCCGGCTGCGGCACCTCTATGTCGCGCGGGCAGTTCGCCGCCGGGGCATCGCCTCGCTCCTGGTCGCGCAACTGCTCCGGCGGGCGCAGGACACCTTCCGGATCGTGCGGCTCAGGACGGAGACGGGGGAGGCTGCCCGCTTCTACGCCCGGCAGGGCTTCGCCCGCGCGAAGGGCGAAGCTGCCTCCCATGTTCTGGTGCTTGCCCAACGCCGAAAGCCTGGGGAAGAGCGTTGAACGGGAAAGCGCGGCTCGCGACCTGCCACGCGCACTGAAAACCCGAAGAAAAAAGAAGGGGGCCTGGGGGAATTCATTCCCCCGGCCTACTGTTCCGGCGCTTCGCGGCGCGTGGCGAACCAGGCGGCGGCGGCTTTCGCCTGGTCCGGCGCCAGCCGCTCCGCGATGGTGTGCATCAGCTCGTTGAACGGGCCGCCGCCGCGCTGTCCTTCGCGCCAGAGCGCGAGCTGGTTCTCCAGGTAGCTGGCGTGCTGGCCGTGCAGGCGCGGATAGGCCGGGTTGCGCGCCAGTGCGGCGGCGCCGTGGCAGGACAGGCAGGCGGGCACGCCCTCCGCCGGGATGCCCTCGCGGGCGATGCGCTCGCCCTCGGCCAGCAGGCCAGGGTCCGCCGCCTGCGGCACGGGGAAGGCGGGCTGGCGCGCGTAATGCGCGGCGATTTCGCGCAGCGCGGCGGCCTCGGTGCGCGCGGCGGGGGGCTGCATGATGCCGCTGTGCCGCCTGCCCTGCGCGAAGGCCGTCAGCGCCTGGGCGAGATAGGTTTCGCTCTGGCCGGAAAGCACCGGAAAGGCCTCGTTGTCGCGGCCGCGGCCGTCGGGGCCGTGGCAGCGCGCGCAATCCGCCATCCCGTCGCGGGCGAGGCCGCGCAGCCCGGCGGCGCCGGCGGCCTGGGCCTCGCCGCCGGCCTGCGGGCCATAGGCGAGGCGGCGGTATTCCTCCGGCGGCATGTCCGGCATGGCCTGCAGGAAGGCGACCATGGCCCAGACCTCGTCCGCCCGCTCCGGCGCCACCCAGGCGGGCATGCCGCTGTAGCGCACGCCGTGCTGCACGATGCGGAAGCGCTCCGCCGGCGTCCAGTCGCCGGGCTCATCCACCAGGGGCGGCGGCGCGGGCAGGCTCTGCCGCACCACCGGGTCCTGCGGCTGGCCCGGCGCGCCGTGGCAGGGCGCGCAGCCGGTGGCGTAATGGCCGGCGCCGCGGGCGAGCAGGGCGGGGCTGGAGAGGTCCTCGGGAGCGGCGACCGGAAGGGCGTCGGTGCGGACGGAGTTCTGCATCACCCAGTGCAGGAACCAGCCGGTCACCGGCCAGTGGCCGCTGCTGGCGCGCACGCTGAAGAGGCCGGACCAGGCGAAGAGCAGCCCGCCGAGCAGCAGGACCGCCAGGCCGAGCGCGAGGCGCCGGAGGGTGAGACGGAGGGTCATCGGGTGGCCTCCTCGGCGGGGTCGCGCAGCAGCCGGGCCGCCAGCCAGAGCCCGCCGGCCAGGTAGGCGCCGCCGCCGGCAAGCAGCATCACCACGCCGCCGAGCGACTGGTCCTCCAGCTGCGTCAGGCCGAGGCAGGCGGGGTGGTCGTAGAGCGGGCGGGGAGCGAGGGCGATGAGCGCGCCCAGCAGGGTCATGTGCATCGAGGTCAGCAGCAGGCCGACGATGCCGGCGGCCTGGCGCGGGCGGCGGTCGGCCGCGCCGGCGCCGAGGCAGGACAGCCAGACCAGCAGCGCGGCGAGCAGGAAGCTGCCCTGCTCCAGCACCAGCATGGGAAAGGCGCCGCGCGCCGCCTGGTGCGGCGCCGGCGCGTGCCAGCCCCAGATGGCGATGAACTCCAGCCCGGAGGCGACCACCGGGCCGAGCAGCTGGGGGAACCGCCGCGTCGGGTCGAGCCGGGTGCCGCCGAGGGCGATGGCGAGCAGCGGCGCGGCCAGCGCCACCACGCCCATGTGCATCACCATGTGCCCGGTGAAGGAGCGGTCGAAGACCAGCAGCAGCGGCCCGCCCCAGGCCAGCGCCAGCACCAGGGCCGCGAGCGGCAGGGCGGGGGAGGCGAGGCCCCGGCCCATCAGCGGCAATCCGCGATGGTCAGCGCCGGCAGCGCGACGAAGACGACGCTGACGAAGCTGAGGGCGCAAAGCAGCAGCGTGGCGTAGCCGAGGAAGTGCTGCCGGACGTCGGCGGTCGGCTGCTCGTAGGGCGGGTCGTCGGTGCCGAAGCCCCAATGGCGCCGCGCCTGCAGCCCGGCGACGGCGATCAGCGCCAGCGCCAGCAGGGTGACGACCAGGATGAGGATGCGCAGCCCGCCCAGGCCGGCGAAGATGTCCTCCGCCTTGGCGCAGGCGATGGCGGCGGCGGCGTAGCAGACCAGGAAATGGATGGCCCAGATCGCCGGCGGCGCCAGCAGGGTCCAGAGGTCGGCGTGCTTGCGGTTGTAGATCAGCATGGCCGCTTCCTCACGCGAGCAGCGGGAACAGCGCCACGGTGGCGAGCGTGACGTGGCCGGTGATGGCGGCGAAATGCCAGTAGAGCACGATGTTCTGGATATCGATGTCGTGCTCGCGCGTCAGCTTGCCCGCCAGGCTGCGGGCGACGGCGTAGAGCTGCATGACGATGCCGGCGGCATAGTGCGCCGCCGCCCAGAGCAGCAGCACCCAGACGGCGGCGGGATAGGAATGCGTCTCCGGCTGCAGGCCGGCCTGCCAGGGGCCCATCAGCATCGCCGCCGCGCTGCCGGCGGCCAGCAGGGCGGAGAGCAGCAGGCCGAGCCGCAGGCCGCCCGCGCGCCCGGCGGCGTTCTGCCGGCGCGCCCAGAGCATCAGCCCCCAGGCGGAGAGGCTCGCCGCCAGGGCCAGCCCGGGCCAGAGCAGGCCGGGGCCGAGCGGAGCGCCCGCGGCATCCAGCGGCGGAAACACCGGCAGGATGGTCCAGTAGTAGAAATAGGCGAAGAGAAGGCTGGCGAAGGCCGTCATGTCGCCGGTCATGGTGATGAACATCGCCCACCAGCCGACCGAGTGCGGGCCGGAGCTGTAGAGCGGCAGGCGGGTGCCGTGGCCGACATCCTTGGCCTGCTTCTCCGGCACCATGGCGGTGCCGGTCCAAAGCCAGGCGAGGATGGCGAAGAGCGCCGCCACGCCGAAGACCAGCCCGCTCCAGTAGAGATGGAAGGTGGTGAGGATGAAGACCGCGCCGGTCAGGATCGCCGCGACCATCGGCAGGAAGCTGGGGCCGGGCACGCGCAGGCACTGGATCGGCCCGGCGTCCAGCACCGAGGTGACCAGCGTCTCGCGCAGCCCCTCCTCGGCATCGGGGAGGTATTCGCGGCCCTCGTCCACCCGGCGCGGCAGGTCGGGGTCGTCCCACAGCGGATAGCGGGAGGCGATGCCGGGCACGCTGCGCACGCCGCAGCTCGGCTGCGGCAGCGGGTTCAGCCATTCCAGCGTGCCGGCGCCCCAGGGGTTGCGCTCCGCGTTGGCGCGCCGGCGCCAGCCCCAGGCGGCGTCCCAGGTGAAGAGCAGCACGCCGGCCGCGAAGATCGCCGCGCCCGCCGACGAGGCCAGGTTGAGCCAGTCGAGCCCCATGCCGCCGGGATAGGTGAAGATGCGCCGCGGCATGCCGCGCAGCCCGCTGAGATGCATCGGCAGGAAGGCGATGTTGAAGCCGGCGAACATCAGCCAGAACACCCAGCGCGCCAGCCGGTCGGAAAGCTTGCGCGCCGTCATCAGCGGAAAATAGTAGTAGGCGCCGGCGAAGAGCGGCAGCAGCATGCCGCCGATCAGCACGTAGTGCAGGTGGGCGACGACGAAGTAGCTGTCATGCGCCTGCCAGTCGAAGGGCGCGATCGCTACCATCACGCCGGTCAGCCCGCCGACGACGAAGATGGCGAGCGAACCGGCGGCGAACAGCATCGGCGTGGAGGCGGTCACGCGCCCGGCCAGCATGGTGGCGATGAAGACGAAGATCTGCACGCCCGTGGGGATGGCGACGGCGGTGGAGGCGGCGGAGAAGAAGCCGATCGAGATGGCGGGCAGGCCGATGGTGAACATGTGGTGCACCCACAGCCCGAAGCTGAGGAAGCCGGTGCCCACGGCGGCCAGCACGATCCAGGAATAGCCGACGATCGGCCGCCGCGCGAAGGTCGGGATGATCATCGCCAGCAGCGCGATCGAGGGCAGGAAGACGATGTAGACCTCGGGGTGGCCGAAGATCCAGAACAGGTGCTGCCACAGCACGGGGTCGCCGCCGCGCTTGGGGTCGAAGAAGGGCCAGCCCGCCAGCCGCTCCAGCTCGAACAGGATGTCGCCGGCGATCAGCGGCGGGAAGGCGAACAGGATCATCCCCGCCACGATCAGCACGTACCAGCAGTAGAGCGGGATGGTGTTGATCCGCATGCCCGGCGGCCGGCACTTCAGCACGCCGACGATCAGCTCCACCGCCGCGGCGATGGAGGCGACCTCGATAAAGGAAAGGCCGAGCAGCCAGACGTCGGCGCCGATGCCGGTGATGCGCGTGTCGGTGGTCAGCGGCGGGTACATGAACCAGCCGGCATCCGGCGCCGCGTTGAAGAAGATCGAGCCGCAGACGAAGATGCCGCCGATCAGGAAGCACCAGTAGCCATAGGCCGAGAGGCGCGGGAAAGGCAGGTCGCGCGCCGCCAGCATGGTGGGCAGCAGCAGGATCGCGACCGCCTCGAAGATCGGCACGGCGAAGAGGAACATCATCGCCGTGCCGTGCAGGGTGAAGGCCTGGTTGTAGAGCGGGGCGGAGACCAGCCCGTTGTCCGGCACGGCGAGCTGGGCGCGCATCAGCAGCGCCAGCGCGCCGGCGAAGAGGAAGAACAGGAAGGAGGTGGCGGTGTACCAGACGCCCACCTCGGTGTTGTTCACCGCCGACCAGTAGCGCCAGCCCTTCGGCGTTTCCCAGGCGGCGTCCAGCCGCCGCTGCTGCGCTTCCTGCCGCGCCCGGTCGGCCCCGTCGTGCCGCGTCGTCGTCTCGTCGCTCATTGCAGCCTTCCCAGCCAGGCCGCGATCGCGGCGATCTCCCCCTCCGGCAGCATGCCGAAGCCCGGCATCAGCGCGGATGGCTTGATCTCGCGGGGATGGGTGATGAAGTGCTCGCGGTTCGCCCGGGTGTTGTCCAGGATGCCGGCGCCCAGCGTCGGGCGGCTGGCGAGATGCGTCAGGTCCGGCCCGACGCGCCCCGCCGCCGGCGTGCCGCGCACCGTGTGGCAGGCGCCGCAGCCGTTCTTCAGGAACAGCGCCGCGCCCTCCCCGGCCGGCGCCGCGGCCGGGCGGCCCTCCTCCGCCAGCCAGCGCTGGAAGGCCGCGGGCTCCATGACCTCCACGGTGAAGGCCATCAGGGCGTGCGAGGCGCCGCAGAACTCGGCGCAGGCGCCGCGGAAGAGGCCGGTGCGGGAAGGCTCCAGCACCAGGCGGTTGGTGCGGCCGGGGATCATGTCCATCTTGCCGGCCAGGGCGGGCACCCAGAAGGAATGGATCACGTCCGGGCTGGTGAGGCGCAGCTCCACCCGCTGGCCGACCGGCAGGCGCAGCGCGTTGGCGCTTTCCACCGGCGGGCCGCCGCCCGGCGGGTGGTAGCGCACTCGCCACCAGAACTGCTCGCCCTGCACCTCCACGCGCAAGGGGCCGCCGGGCGCGCGCAGCGCCGGCATCAGCAGCAGGGAATGGACCAGCAGCCCGCAGAGCAGCAGCGTGGGGCCGATGGCGCCGCACCACAGGATCAGCCGCCCGGCGCTGCGGTGCCGCCAGGGCTCCTGCCGCGGCCGCGCGGCGTAGCGGGCCAGCCCCAGCACCGCCACCCAGAGCAGGGCGGCGGCGCCCAGCATGATCCAGAACAGGCGGGCGACCGCATCGGCCTCGAAGCCGGCGGGGTCGAGCGCGGATTGCGCGCCGCTGCAGCCCGCCAGCACGGGCAGGGCGAGCAGCGCCCGGCCGCGGCAGCCTCCCAACTTCAGTCGCATCATCCCCCCGGCGGAGCGGAAGCGGCCGTGCCGCGCCATGGCCGGGGCAACGCCAGGGCGGCGAAGAGGTTGCGGCGCTGTAATCCGCCGCGCGGGAGCCGGGGCCTGCCGGCCTCAGCCGCCCGCGCCGCTGCCGGCGGGCTCCGGCAGCGGTGCCAGGGGCAGCGCCGGGTCGGGCTGGTTCAGCAGGCCGAGATGCAGCCGCCGCACCGCCGCCTGCACGGCCGCGTCCAGCCCGGGCTGGCCGTAATAGGTGCCGCGGATGTGCAGCATGTGCGCGATGCAGCGCAGGAAGCCCTCGCGCAGCGCCGGGTCGGGCGGCGTCGCCTCGGTCCAGAAGCGGTCCAGCGGGCCGGAGAAGACCAGGCCGGGGATGCGGTAGAGCGCCTCGCCCAGCGCGAAGGTGGGCTTCTGGTCGAGGATGGAGCGCAGCCCCACCGTGCTGTTCACGGTGACCGTGCCCTGCACCTCCTCGACGATGGCGCCCAGGTTGCCGCCGCCGAGATAGTGCATCCGCCCTTGCAGCCCGAACTCGCGGGCGATGCGCTGGCTGCGGCGCTTCCAGTTCTTCAGCCCGGGGTCCAGCGGATGCACCTTCACCAGCAGGTGGGCGTCGGCCGGCGCATGGGCGGCGAAGCTCTGCGCCACCTCGCGCAGCGCGCTGTCGAGGTCGCGATACTTGGAATAGGCGCGGATGGAGAAGTCGGTCTCCATCTGCATGGCCATCAGGAAGAGGGGGCCGGTGCCCATCCGCTCCCGCAGGATCGTCTCGGCGCGGCGGTTGGCGGCGCCCCGCCGCAGCAGCCGCCAGGCCATGCCGAGATAGACCGGGATGGGGTTGTAGAGCTGGTGGCTGGCATAGTGCGGGAAGGGCCAGGGCAGCAGGCTGGCGAGGTGGTAGAGGATGTCCCACCGCGCCTGCGCGGGAAAGCTGTCGCGGTATTTCGTGGCCAGCTCGGGCGGGGGGAGGCGCGCGCCCAGGCGGATGATTTCGGCCGGGTCGCGGGTGAAGCGGCTGGCGGCGTTCATGCCGTCGCGCTCCAGC
The DNA here is from genome assembly GCF_009829925.1 of Teichococcus coralli. Taxonomy (GTDB): domain Bacteria; phylum Pseudomonadota; class Alphaproteobacteria; order Acetobacterales; family Acetobacteraceae; genus Pseudoroseomonas; species Pseudoroseomonas coralli. Next base: position 81,524 of record NZ_SNVJ01000011.1, on the reverse strand, counting down.
ACGATCCAGTCCGGGCGGATGTAGCCGAAGTCGGTCACCGCCACGCGCACGCCGCGGGCCTCGGCGGCGGCGATGGCGACCTTGTTGTACGCGCGCTGCTCGCCGAGCAGGACCATGTCGGTGATGGCGTGCCGATCCAGGAAACCGGCGATGAAGGCCGGCCATTCGGCGGGGCGGCCGCGGAAATCCACCGCGCCGGGGCCTTGCCAGAACAGGCGGTCGCCCAGGTTGAGGTTGATGCGGTGGACGGCGTGGCCCAGCTCCCGCAGCCCGGCGCCGAGCCGGGGGAAGAAGGGGGAAATCGGCCCCTGCAGGAAGAGGAAGCGTTTTGCTGCCGTAGGTTCTTGGGCCGACATCGTGCCTTTCGTTCAAAGCGGCCGGCATGCGTCCTGTCAAATCCGGCCCCTTCCCGCAGTCTGGCAGAGCGCGGCTTGCAGGATGGTAAAAAATTTCTCCGGTGGTGAGGTCTCCCCGCATCCCCGCCTACCGGGGGGCCGGAAGCCGGCGAGGGGAGGGGGGGGCCTGGAGGTCGCTCCCCCGGCCTCCCCTCACCCCGGAGGGCGGGGGGAGCGCGTCAGTGCCCGAGGCCGGCCGACCACAGCCGCCAGCGGCCGCTCACCGGGGCGGGGAGGCGCGCCATGGCCTGCAGCATGGCCGTGTTGTGGGCCAGGATCCAGGAAACCTCCACCTGTGCCCAGCCGCGCCGCTCGGCATGGCCGATGGCCGCGCTCAGCAGCGCCCCCATGGCATAGGCGGAGACCGGATGCCCCCGCCAGGCCCGGCGGATGCCGAGCATGGGCATGCGGGCGCTGGCCGCCCCGCCCGCCAGGGCCTGCAGCATCCGCGCCCAGCCCCAGGGCAGCAGCCGGCCGTCCAGCCGTGCGGCGGCGGGCTCGATGTTGGGGATCAGCGAGGCGACGCCGATCGGCTCGCCGCGCCATTCCGCGAAGAACACGGCGCCGCGCAGCAGCAGCGGCCGCAGCAGCCGCGCCATGGTGGCCGCCTCGGCCGCCGAGACGGGCAGGGCGCCCCAGTTCTCCGCCCAGGCGTCGTTGAACAGGTCGCGCATCAGGCCGACCTCCTCGCTCAGCCGGCCAGGCCGCAGGCGGCGGACGCGCAGCTCCGAGCGGCCGGGCCAGCGCGCCAGCAGGGCGGCGAAGCGCGGCCGGTGGGCCTCCTCGGCGAGGTCGAGGGTGCAGGCCAGCAGGTCCATCTCGCGCGCCAGCCCGGCGGCATCCAGCATGGGCGGCAGCCAGGGCGGGTTGCGCGGCATGCGTGGCATGGGCAGGGTGCCGCCCTCCACCAGCGCGCCGGCCTCGTGGTTGATGGTGAAGGAGAGCGGCCCGCGCATCCGCGTGGCGCCGCGCTCCGCCAGCCAGCGCCGGGCGGCGCCGAGCAGCGCCGCCAGCACCGCCGGCTCCCGCTCCAGCGCCAGGAAGCCGAAGCCGCCGATGCCCTGGCTCGCCACCCCGTCGCGCGGCCAGGCGGCGGCGATGCGCCCGACGGGGCGGCCGTCTCGGAAGGCCAGCCAGCGCGGCACCGACCATTCGGCCAGGGCGGCGTTGAAGCCGGGATCGAAGATGCGGCGGGTATCGGCGAAGAGCGGCACCGACCAGCCGGCGGCGGCCCCGCCGAGCCGCGCCGGCAGGCGGACGAACAGCTCGGCCTCCGCCGCGCCGCCGACGGGGCGGACCTCCACCGGCGCGGGCAAGCGGGGCTATCCCACCAGGCCGGCCGGCAGGCTTTCCACCCGGCCGGCGCCGGCCACCGCCTCGGACAGCGCCTCGGCGGCGCGGTCGAGATCCTCCGGCGTGTGCTCGGCCGAGACGAAGAAGCGCAGCCGGGCGGACTGCTCGGGCACGGCGGGAAACACCACCACCTGGCTGGTGACGCCGCGCTCCAGCAGCGCCGCGGCCACCCTGGCGGTGCGCACCGAGGAGCCGAGGATCACCGGCACGATGGCGGCGCCCAGGCTGCCGCCGGTGTTGAAGCCGCGCGCCTTCAGCCGGTCGCGCAGGCCGGTGCCGTTGGCGGCGAGGCGCGCCACGCGCTCCGGCTCGGCGCGCAGGATGCGCAGCGCCTCCAGCGCGGCGGCGGCCAGCGGCGGGGCCAGCGCGACGGAATAGACGGAGCCGGGCGCGGTGTGGCGCAGCCAGTCGATCACGTCGGCCCGCGCCGCGATGTAGCCGCCGCCGGCCGCCAGCGTCTTGGAGAGGGTGCCCATCCAGAGGTCGACGCCCGCCGGGTCCACGCCCTGCGCCTCGGCCACGCCGCGCCCGCCGCGGCCCAGCACGCCCAGGCTGTGCGCCTCGTCCACCATCAGCCAGGCGTCGTGCCGGCGGGCGATGGCGACGCAGCGGGCGAGATCGGGGCTGTCCCCGTCCATGCTGTAGTGGCCCTCGACCAGCAGCAGGGCGCGCTGGGCGCCGCGCCGGGCGCCGGCCAGCTCGCGCTCGGCGGCGGCGAGGTCGTTGTGCGCGAAGGGGATGCGGCGGGCGCCGGAGAGGCGGATGCCCTCGGTGCAGGAATTGTGGATCGCCGCGTCGTGCACCACCACGTCGCGCGGGCCCATGATGTGGCCGATGGTGGTGACGTTGGTGGCGTGGCCGGAAACAAAGGTCAGCGCCGCCTCGGCGCCGTGCCATTCGGCCAGCGCCGCCTCCAGCTCGCGGTGCAGCGCCCGCTCGCCGGCGGTGATGCGCGCGCCGGAGGGCGAGACGCCGTACCGGTCGATCGCCGCCTTGGCCGCGGCCTGCACGCGCGGGTCGCCGTTCAGGCCGAGATAGTCGTAGCTGGCGAAGTTCACCACCTCGCGCCCGCGGATGCGGCTGTGCGCGCCGGCCCGCCCGTCATGCTGCTGGAAAAGGGGGCTTTCCAGCCCGAGCGAATCCAGCGCGGTGCCGAGCAGGGCGAAGTCGCGCATGCCCGGCAGGGTGGCGAAGTCGCGCGCGCTGCCGGCCTCCGGGCGCGGCGCCTCGCCGCCCCGGCGCTTCGAGAGCCGCGCCAGCAGCGCCATGCGGGCGGTGGCGGAAAGCCCGCCGCTCATTCGGCGACCTCTGCCTGCCGGGAGGGCGGGTGCCCGCTGGGCTCGAACTGCTCGACGAGATGCGCCACCATGTCCTCCACGGGCTGGCCGCCGGCCAGGCCTTCCGCCAGCTTGCGGGCCAGCAGGTCGATGGTCAGGTCCTCCGTCACCGAGGCGAGCGGCACCGCCATGCCGAGCCGCTGCTCCAGCGCGCCGCGCAGCTCCAGCCCGCCCAGGCTGTCCAGCCCCAGCCCGGCCACGGGCGCGTCGGTCGGCACCGCCTCGGCGGGCAGGCGCAGGATGCGGGCGATCTCCTCCCGCACGGTCTGCCGCAGCAGGGCGCGCGCGGCCTCGGGGGGCAGGGTGAGCAGGTGCTCGCGGAGCGCGCCGGTTTCCGCCGCCAGCTCGGCGCGGCCGCGCACCGCCTCGAAGAGCGGCTCCTCCAGCAGCGGCAGGGCGAGCCGCGCCTCGCGCCAGCCGATGCGGGCGAGGCCGAGCACCGGCTCGCCGCTGGCCAGCATGGCGGGCAGGGCGGAGAGCGCCTCGGCCGCCGGCATCGGCTCCACGCCGAGGCGGCGGGCCAGCGTTTCGGCGGTGGCGGCGTGGGTGGCCAGCACGCCGGCATCGGCGATCGGCCCCCAGCCCACCGCCAGCGCCGGCAGCCCCTCCGCCTGGCGGCGGCGGGCGAGCGCCTCCAGCGCGGCGTTGGCGGCGACGTAGTTGGCCTGGCCGGGATTGCCCATCGCCGTGGTGGCGGAGGAGAACAGCAGGAACAGGGCCACCGGGTCCCGCCGGGTCAGCCGGTCCAGGTTCTCGGCGGCGGTGAGCTTGGGCGCCAGCACGGCGGCGAAGCGGCGCGCATCCAGGGCGGCGGCGGCGGCGTCGTCGAACACGGCGGCGGCCTGCACCACGCCGACCAGCGGCGGCCCCTCGGCGCGGATCTCCGCCAGGGCGGCGGCCAGGGCAGGCTCGTCCGCCGCATCGGCGGCATGGATGGTGGCGCGGGCGCCGAGCGCGGCGAGGGCGGTGACGGCGGCCTCCGCGCCCGGCGCCGCGCCGCCGCGGCGGGACAGCAGCGCCAGGTCGGTGGCGCCGCGCGCCGCCAGCCACTTGGCGCATTCGAAGCCGAAGCCGCCGGTGCCGCCGACCACCAGGATGGTGCCGGCGGGCGGCGCCCAGGCGGCCGGGTCCGGCCGCGCGGCGGGGCGGGGCGGGACCGGCGGCGGCGTCAGCACCAGCTTGCCGATCTGCGCGCTGGCCTGGAGGGTGCGGAAGGCGGCCTCCACCGCCCCGGCCGGGCGAAGGGCATGGGGCAGCGGCCGCAGCGCGCCGGCGGCGAGGCGGGCGGCGATCTCCTCCAGCAGCTCGCGCGCCAGGGCGGGGCGGGCCTTGGGCAGCTGGTCCACGTCCACGCCGAAATAGGTGAGGTTGTTGCGGTAGGGGCGCAGGCCGACGCGGCGGTTCTCGAAGAAGTCGCGCTTGCCCAGCTCGACGAAGCGGCCGAAGGGCTTCACCAGCCCCAGGCTGCGCTCCATCGCCTCGCCGGCCAGCGAGTTCAGCACCACGTCCACCCCCTCGGGCCAGGCGGCGCGCAGGCGGTCGGCGAAGCCGGGGTCACGGCTGTCCAGCACCAGCTCGGCGCCGGCGGCGCGCAGAAAGGCGCGCTTGGCGGCGGTGCCGGCGGTGGCGGCGACACGGGCACCGGCGGCGCGCGCCACCTGCAGCGCGGCGAGGCCGACGGCGCCGGCGCCGCCATGGATCAGCACCGTCTCGCCCGGGCGCAGCGCGGCGCAGCGCTCCAGCGCATAGACGGCGGTGAGGAAGGCGACCGGCACGGTGGCGGCGGCGGCGAAGCCGAGCCCCGCCGGGATGCGGGCAAGCGCCTCCACCCGCGTGCGGGCGCGGCTGGCCAGCGCGGCGGGGGCGAAGCCGAACACCGCCTCGCCGGGCTGGAACGGGCTGCCGGGGCCGGCCTGCTCGACCACCCCCGCCATTTCCATGCCCAGCGTCGGGCCGGCGAAGCCGTTGACCAGCGCCTCCTCCGGCAGCAGGCCCTGCGCCCACATCAGGTCGCGGAAGTTCAGGCCGGCGGCCTCGACGCGCACCACCACCTCGCCGGGGCCCGGCGCGGGCAGATCCAGCGGCGCCCAGGCCAGGCTGCCAAGCTGGCCGGGCTGGCGGATGGCCAGCACCGCCGGCCCCTCCGGCGGCGCCGGGGAAGCGGCGCCAGGCCGCAGCCGGGGCACCAGCCGTCCCCCGGGGGCCAGGTGCAGCTCCGGCTCCGGCTCGGGAACGGTGCCGAGCAGCTCGGGCAGCAGGCGGGCGGCGGCGGCCTGCGGAGCGGGCGCCCCGTCCAGGCTGATGCGGCGGAGCTTCAGCTCCGGCATCTCGTTGGCCAACACGCGGCCGAGGCCGAGCAGGGCAGCGGCCTCCGGCACGGTCGTGGCACCCCTGGCCACCAGGGTGAAGCCGGCGGCACGGCCGCGCGCGGCCTCGGCCAGGGCGGTGACCTGCGCCAGGGTGGCCGGCAGGGCCTCGCCTTCCGGCGCGGCAAGCACCACCAGCGTGGCGCCCGCCAGGGCGCGTGGCGGCTGGGCGGCGGCGGCTTCCAGCGGCAGGCTGGCGACCTGCGCGCCGGCCGCCTTCAGGGCCTCCGCCAGGGCGTCGCGCGTCGCGGCGCTGGCGGCATCGGCATGGATCTGGAAGGGTGTCGCGGGGGCAGCCGCCTGGACCGCCCCCTGGACCGCCAGCGGCTTTGCGGCGCGGCGGGCGGCCAGCAGAAGGGCGGGCCAGGGCGCGGAGCCAAGCGGGGCGGTCCAGGCGCGCGCCCAGTCCGGCATGGCGCCGGCGCCTTCCCAGGCGGCGGTGTCCGGCAGGGCGGCGCCATTCGCCCCGGTTTCGGCATCCTGGCCGCAGGCAAAGGCCCAGGCGCGGCCGGGCAGGGGCTCGGCCAGCAGCAGCGTGCCGCCGGGCGCCAGCAGCGGCGCCAGGGCGGGCAGCAGGGCGGCGCCCCGGCGGCTGCGGGCGGCGGCGGCGATGCCCACCACGAGATCCGCCGCGAGGTCCGGCGCGGGACCGGGCAGGGCAGGGTCCCAGGCCTCGAAGCGAAAGGCGATGCTCTCGGCATGCGCCGGGACAAAGGCGGCGCGGGCATCGCCCGGCGCGCCGGCGGCGACGTAGCGGACCGGCTTGCCGCTGGCTTCCAGCACGGCCAGCAGGGCGCGGGTCAGCGTGCCGCCCTGCGCCCCCACTTCCAGCACCCGCAGCGGCCGCCCGGCGGGCCAGGCGGCGGCCAGCGCGGCGACGGCGCGCGCCAGCACCCCGGCGAGGCGTTCGAAGCCGGCCGCCTCGGGGGCCGGCAGCAGCCCTTCGGCGCTCGCCATGCCGCCCAGCGCGGCGGGCAGGCGCTCGGCGGCATGCGCCAGCCAGGCCAGCTCGTGCGCCAGTTCCGGCGCCTCGGCCAGCACGGTCTGCCAGATCTCGGCCGGCGGCGGCAGCTCGCCCTCCGGCGCCAGCCGCCAGCCGGCCGGCGTCGGCTCGGCCAGCCCGTCCTCGGCCAGCGCGCGCAGCAGGCCCAGCGCATAGGCGTTCAGCCCGGGCCGCGGCAGCAGGCCGCCCGCGCCGGCATGGGCACGCAGCGCGGCATGCGCGCTGGCGGCCACGTAGCCCTCCAGCAGCAGCGCCGCCTCGGAAAGGTCCTGCGCCGCGTCCTCGGCCAGCGCCGCCCGGGTGGCGGCATCCAGGTCGGGCACCGGGCCGTCCGGCGCGAGGGAGGCCAGCGCCGGCTGCGGGAGGACGCGGAACAGCGCCTCCCCCACGCCACGGCGGGCGCCGAGCGGGATGCGCTGCATCCAGCCATCCTCCAGCCAGGCAACCACCTCGCCGCCGCCGTCGCGCAGCGCCAGGCTGTACTGGCCGCTGCGCGCGCCCTGCCGAAGCAGGCGCAGCTCGCCGCTCACCGGCACCGGGGCGCCGCGCCGCAGCACCAGGCGGCCGAAGCGCACCGGCACGACGGCGCCGCCCTCGGCCTCCGTGGCCGCGCCGAGCAGGCCGACCAGGCCCTGCAGGGCGCCGTCCAGCCGCACCGGGTGCAGCAGCCAGCCCGCCGAATCGGGCGGCGCCGCCTCCGGCAGGCCGAGCCGCAGGGTGGCGGCCTGGCCGTCGGCGGTGCGCTCCACGGAATGCAGCGCCTGGAAGGCGGGGCCGTAGTCGAGCTGCAGGCGGCGGGCGGCGGCCAGCGCCTCGGCGCCGCTCAGCGCCATGCCCGGCTCGCCGCGCGGCGGCGGCGCCTCCGGCAGCGCGGCGAGGGTGGCGGGTGCCACCTGGCCGCGTGCGTGCAGCGTCCAGCCCTCCGCGGAAAGGCGCGGGCGGCTTTCCAGCAGCAGGGTGCCGCTTTCGGGCTCCAGCGTGCAGCGCAGCTCGCGCGCGCTCTCCGCCGCCAGCGGCAGGACGCGCAGGATCTGGAACTCCCGCACCTCCAGCGCCGGCGCCTCGGGGAAGCGCAGGGCGGCGACGGCCAGCGCCATCTCCAGCATGGCGGCGGCGGGCAGCACCGGTTCGCCGCCCAGGCGGTGGTCGGCCAGCCAGGGCTCCAGCGCGGTGTCGAGCAGGCGCGACCAGCGCAGCGGCTCCTGGCCCTGGCGCAGGCCGAGCAGCGGGTGGTCCTGCGCCGGATCGGTCAGGCGGGTGGATTCCGGCGTGGCGGCGAACCAGTGGCGCTGCCGGTCGAAGGGGGTGAAGGGCAGGCCGCGCCAGACCGCCGGCCCGGCGAAGGCGGGGGCGGCGCGCAGGTCGGCGCCGGCGGCGAAGGCGCGGTCGGCCAGGGCGGGGAAGGGGTCGCCCGGCGGGTCGCGGCGCGACAGGCTGGGCAGCACCGCCGCCTCGGTCTCGGCGGCGCGCAGGCTGTCGCGCAGGTAGGCCTGCAGCACCGGGTTCGGGCCGATCTCGACAAAGAGCCGCGCCCCCGCCGCCGCGGCGGCCTGCGCGGCGGCCTGGAAGCGCACCGGCGCGCGCAGGTTGCGCCACCAGTACTCCGCGTCGAGCGCCGTGCCGGGCAGGCGCGTGCCGGTGACGGAGGACAGGAAGCCGTGCCGCTCCGCCCGCGGCGCGAGGCCGGCGAGATCGGCGGCAAGGGCGGCGCGCACCGGGTCCATGGCCGCCGAGTGGAAGGCGTAGTCGAGGTCGAGCCGCACGGCGGGCCAGCGGCGGGCCTTGGCCTCGGCCACCAGCCAGTCGATGGCCGCTTCCGGCCCGGCCAGGGTGAGCGAGCCGGGGGCGTTGTAGGCGGCGATCTCGGCTCGCTGGCCGGAGGCGTCGGGCGGGCAGGCGGCGAGCAGGGGGGCGAGGGCCTCGGCGGAGGCGCCCACCGCCGCCATGCGCCCGATGCCGCGCTGGCGGTGCTGCGCGCGGGAGCGGGCCACCACGAGCCGGGCCGCCTGCGGGAGGTCGAGAATGCCGGCGGCATGGGCGGCGGCCACTTCGCCCACGGAATGGCCGAGGCAGAGGTCGGGCCGCAGCCCCTGCTCGGCCAGGGCGGCGAGGATGCCGCGCTGCACGAGGAAGAGCAGCGGCTGCGCCATGTCGGTGCCGGCGAGCTGCCCGGCGCTGGCGCCCTCGGCCAGCACCGCGGCGCCGGACCAGCCGGCGAGCGGCGCCAGCACGGCATCGGCCTCCTCCACGGCGCGGCGGAAGGCGGCGTTGTGCGCCATCGCCTCGCGCGCCATGCCGGCGAACTGCGCACCGTTGCCGGAGAAGACAAAGGCCAGCGGGCTGGCCGTTGGGCCGGGGCGGGCGAGGCCCTGCGTCACGCCCTCCGGCTGCTTGCCGGCCAGCCAGTCGCCGAGCCGCGCCGGCAGGGCGGTGGCGTCGCCGCGCAGCAGCAGGCGGTGCGGATGCAGGTCGCGGTGGCGCACCGCGCCGCGCCGCAGGGCGGGCGTGGCGGGCCGTTCGGCCAGGCGCTCCCGCCAGGCGCCGGCCAGGGCCTTCAGCGCGGCGGCGGAACGGGCGGTCAGCACCAGCGGCGGCGCTTCCGCATCCGGCGGCGCGGCCTCCGGCGTGGCGGCGGCGGGCGGTGCGGCGAGCAGCGCGGTGGCGTTGGTGCCGCCGAAGCCGAAGCTGTTCACCCCCGCCACGGCGCCGGGCGGCAACGCCAGCGGCTCCAGCGCGGTGGGGACGCGGATGTTCAGCCCGTTGAAGTCGATCTGCGGGTTGGGCGCGTTGAAGTGCAGGTTGGGCGGCAGCGCGCCGCGCTCCAGCACCAGCATCGCCTTGAGCAGCCCGGCCAGACCCGAGGCGGGCTCCAGATGGCCGATATTGGTCTTGACCGAGCCGACCGGCAGCGGCGTGCCGCGCGGCTGGCCCAGGACGGTGCCGATGGCCCAGCATTCCGCCGGATCGCCCACCTGCGTGCCGGTGCCATGCGCCTCGAAATAGGCGAAGTCCTCCGGCGCCACGCCGGCCTCGGCCAGCACCCGGGCGAGCAGGGCGGCCTGCGCCTCCCGGTTGGGCAGGGACAGGCCGATGGTGCGGCCGGCCGCATTGGTGCCGGTGGCCAGGACGAGGCCGCGGATCGCGTCGCCATCGGCCAGCGCCGCGGCGAGCGGCTTCAGCACCACCAGGCCGGCGCCCTCGCCGCGCACATAGCCGTCGGCGGCGGCGGCGAAGGCCTGGCAGCGGCCGCGCGCGGAAAGCATGCCGGCGCGCGAGAAGCCGGTGAAGGCGAAGGGGGAAAGCAGCAGCTGCACGCCGCCGACCAGCGCCGCCTCCACCCGCCCGGCGCGCAGCGCGGCCACCGCCGCGTCCAGCGCCACCAGCGAGGAGGAGCAGGCGGTGTCCACGGTCTGGCCGGGGCCGCGCAGGTCGAACACGTTGGTCAGGCGGTTGGCCAGGATCGACAGCGTGTTGCCGGTCATGAAGTAGCGGTCGGCGCCGGAAACGTCGCCCAGCCGCAGCTCGGCGTAGTCGGTCGAGGCGCCGCCGACCCAGACGCCGACGGCGCGGCCGGCCAGGCGGCCGGCGGGCCAGCCGGCATCCTCCACCGCCTCGGCGGCGACCTCCAGCAGCAGGCGCTGCTGCGGGTCCATCTCCGCCGCCTCGCGCGGGGACAGGCCGAAGGCCGGCGCGTCGAAGCCGCTGATGTCGCCGAGATGGCCGGCGGCGAAGCTGTAGCTGCGGCCGGGCTCGCTCCTGCGCGGGTGGTGGAAGGCCGCCTGGGGGAAGCGGTCCGCGGGCAGGGTGCCCACGGCGTCGCCGCCGCGCGCCAGGAGGTTCCAGAGGCCTTCCAGGTCGGGTGCGCCCGGCAGCCGGCAGGCCGCGCCGACAATGGCGACGGCGTCAGCGTGGCGCGCGGCGCCGGGGAGGCGTGGTCCGTTGCTCAATTCCATTTGCCCAGTCGGCCGTTTTGGCACCTGCGCCTTCGCGGAGCGAGGGGCGCTCCGCCCGCGTATGGCCGCTCACCAGGGGGGCGGGCAAGAACCCGGCCCACCGGCGGCTTTCATGGCACGGCTTCATCCCGCGCTGCAACAAGACCCGCCGGCCGCTCCGCCCAGGCGGTGCCGCGGCGTCCGCCCCAGCCCGCCGGCTGGCTCCAGGCGGCGCCTGGCCGGGGCGCCGGGCGCGCCTGGACCGGCTCGGTCACCCGGTCCAGCAGCGTGTCCACCAGGCGGAAGTGGTCGGCCCAGCGCGGCGCCTGCCAGGCTTCGAGGCGGTCGAGCTGCGCGCCGCGCCGGCCGCTGTCCAGCGCGGCGTAGTCGGTCACCGCCTGGCGCCAGGCCTGACCGTCCAGCGGGTCGAGGTAGTCCGGCACCTGGCCGCCGACCTCGCGCAGCGCCGGCAGGTCGGAGCAGACCACCGGCACGCCCATCGCCAGGGATTCGGCGAGCGGCAGGCCGTAGCCCTCGGCGAAGGAGGGGAAGAGCAGGGCGCGGGCGCCCTGCATCAGCTCGGCCACCATGCGGTCGGGCAGCTGGCCGACCTCCTGCACCACCCCGTGCAGCGCGGTGCAGCGCTCCAGGATGTCGATGATGTTCTCGTTCTCCCAGCCGCGCTTGCCGATGATCAGCAGGCGCGGCGTGGCGGCGCCCTGGACGCGGGCCAGCTCGCGCCAGAGATGCAGCAGGAGCAGGTGGTTCTTGCGGGGCTCGATGGTGCCGAGGGCGACGAAATAGGGCTCCAGCGGCGTGGTGGGCGTGGCGCGCTCCAGCGTGTCGATGCCGAGCGGCGCGACCAGAACGGATGGCGGCCGGGTGCGGCCGCGCAGATGCGGCTCCAGCGCGGCGGCGGTGGCAGCCGAGTTGACGATCACGCCGTCCGCCAGGGCGGCGGTGGTGGTGATGCGGCGCAGGTGCTTCTCGGCCTGCCCGGGGCGGGCATATTCCGGATGCGTCACCGGGATCAGGTCGTGGATCAGCGGCACAAAGGCGCAGCCGGCGCGGCGCAGCGCCTCGATCGGGCCGCTGCGGTCCAGCGCCTGGTGGGAAACCAGCAAGAAGGCGAGCCGGCGGCGGGAATGCAACAGGCGCGCGAGCTCGGTGCGGCCGAAGCCGAGCAGCAGCCGGCCACGCCCGAGCGCGCCGATGCGGGCGGCGCGGCGGAAGGCGGGACTGTTGGCGATGCCGGCGCTCCAGGCCTCGGTGAGCGCCGCCACCAGGTCCGCCACCAGGCGGCGGGGCAGCATGGCGAAGCCGCCCTGCACCTCCTGGCCGACAAAGGAGCAGCGCTCCGGCGGCGCCTGCAGCCAGTGGCGCGCATAGGCGAGCTCGACACGGTCGATGCCGGAGGGAGTCCGCTTGCGCCCGCAGCCCAGCAGCCGGGAGACGTCCAGGATCACATGGGGGCCGTTTTGGCGCAGCTCAGCGGGCATTATCGGACCTCAGGGAGCACCGTTCCGCTGCTGCACGAACCTATCGCGTCAGCAGAACTGTGCTCGCCGGAATTCTACGTTGCGGATGCGAAGGCGACGCTCTCACAATCTTGTGTAGAATGCTTGCAGCGTCAATTGCAATCACAACGGCAGTTCGAGGCCCGACTTTTTCAGTCTTAATATTCAGAAATTGCTCGTATTCGCGCCGGCCGCGGCAGAGCTTTCCTCAATCCGCGTCGGCTGCGATGACATTGGTGTTACGGCCCTCAACCAACACGTCGCGCATGGTTTCCGCGCTTTTGCGGCGGATGTCCTCGAAGGCCTGCGGCGTGTGGAAGGCGCTGTGCGGCGTGACGATCAGCCGGCCCGTCAGCCACGGCTCGCGCGCCCGGTAGGCGGCGAGCAAGGGATGCACCGGCTCCTTCGGCGGCTCCTCCGGCAGCACGTCCAGCCCGGCGCCGGCGAGCTGGCCGTCGCGCAGGCAGGCCGCCAGCCCGTCGAGGTCGAGGATCGGGCCGCGGGCGGTGTTCACCAGCACCGCGCCGCGCGGCAGCCGGCGCAGCGCCGCCTCGTCCAGCAGGCCGCGCGTGTGGCGGGTCAGCGGCGTGTGGATGGAGAGCACGTCGCTCTGCGCCAGCAGCTCCTCCAGGCCGCGGACGCGGCGGATGCCCAGCGCCCGGTCCACGCCGTTGGGCAGGAAGGGGTCGAAGAACACCACCCGGAAGCCGAAGGCCTTGGCCCGCAGCGCCACGGCGGTGCCGATGCGGCCGAGGCCGAGGATGCCGAAATTCTGTGTCTCCGCCCTTTGCACGAGGGGAGTCTCAAGATACTGCCAGGGGGCCGGCGGGTCGGCGCGCTGCAGGTCGTGGTGCAGTGCGATACCGCGGCGCAGCGTCAGGGCCAGCGCCATGGCGTGGTCGGCCACCTCGGTGGTGCCGTAGTCCGGCACGTTGCAGACCTTCACGCCGCGGGCGGCGAGCGCCGGACGGTCCAGCCGGTCGTAACCGACCCCCATCCGCACCACGGCCTTCAGCTTGGGAAAACGGTGAAGCTGGCTGCCGGGAAGCCAGTGCCGGAAGATGAACAGGCCGTCCGCCTCGGCGCAGAGCGAATCGGGCAGCTCCTCGACCCCGCCGCGCCCGCCGCCGCGGATCACGCGCACGCCGGGCCCCAGGATCTCCTGCTCCAGCGCGGTGTCGGGATAAAGGCCTTCCGGCTCCAGTACGGTCAGCATCGCCAGTTTCCGTCCCCTGTCGGCATCGTTGTGGGGCAAGGATGCGGGGGCGGCCTTGGGGGCGCAAGGGAGCCGGCCTATCCTGCCGCGCCTCAGGCATGGAGAGGAACGGAGATGGCGCAGCGCTGCATCCTGGTGACGGGGGCCTCCAGCGGCATCGGCGCGGCCACCGCCCGCGCGCTGGCCGGGCCGGGCACCGCCCTCGCCCTGCACGCCCGCGGCAACCGCGAGGGCGCCGAGCAAACCGCGCAGGAGGTGCGCGGGCGGGGCGCCGAGGCGGTGGTGCTGCTGGCCGACCTCCGCGAGGCCGGCGCGCCGGAGCGGCTGGTCGAGCGGGCCGCCGGGGCGCTGGGCGGGCTGGACGTGCTGGTCTCCAACGCCGGATTCGCCGACCGCACCCCGGTCGCGGAACTCACCGACGAGGCCTTCGCCCGCAGCCAGGATACGATCCTCTGGGCGCTGTTCCGCCTGGCGCGCGCCGCCGGGCCGCTGCTGGCGGCGGGGCGGGCGCCGCGGCTGGTCGCCGTCTCATCCTTCGTGGCGCACAACTTCCGCACGGACAGCACGGTGTTTCCCGCCTCCGCCACGGCCAAGGCCGGGGTGGAGGCGCTGGTGAAGGCGCTGGCGCTGGAATGGGCGCCGGCGGTGACGGTGAATGCCGTGGTGCCGGGCTACACCCGCAAGGACGCCGGCGCCCATGCGGCACTGGATGCCCGGGCCTGGGAGGCGGTGATCGCCCGCATCCCGATGCACCGCCTGGGAGAGCCCGAGGACGTGGCGCGCGCCATCGCCTTCCTGGCCTCGGAGGGCGCCGGCTACATCACGGGCCAGTGCCTGCATGTGGATGGGGGCGTGGTGGTCTGAGGGGGCGGTCAGGGGAGGATAAGGGTCTGCCCTCGCCTCCCTCACGCGCAGGTCGGGGAAGAAATCGGGCCTGTCCTCCAACGCTCGGCTGAAGCAAGGATGGGGGAGCGAACTCCCCCATTCCCCCTCCTTTTTCTGTCAGTTTCCGGCGCTGCCTTGAGGCAAGGGCCCCGCCGACGGTCCGCCCGGTGGCCGCCGCCGCCGGGGCTGCTCCAGCCCCGGCGTGGGTCCGCCCCACCGGCGCAACAGTTGGATCAGAAAGAAAGAAGAGGGGGCCTGGGGGAGAATTCATTCTCCCCCAGTTTTGCCCGTACTGCCGTCCCTGGGCGGATTTGAGGGGCAGGCCCGAATTCTCCCCCGGATCCCTTCTGCATCCTTATCTGTCAGTTTGCTGCGCGGATGGCGCGCGCTCGCGCCGGGGCTGCGACAGCCCCGGCGATTGTCGCCGCGTGGATCATCGGCGGCGCCTTCGTCTCAAGGCAGAGCCGAAAATTGGCAGAGGAAGGGGATGGGGGTGCGAGGCACTGCCTTGGGCAATTCACCCAACCCTGTTCCGGCTGGCTGCCCAGGATGCGCCCGCGTTCATTTTCCCCCCTTCTCATCCCATCTCCTGCCGGCTGGGCTTGCATCGGCCCTGCGCATCCGCGCGGCAGCGGCAGGAAATCCTCTCGCCGCAGGCGGGGCCGAAAGCTGGTAGAAGAAGGGCAGGGCGGAGGGCGCTGCCTGCCATCCCGCTCCGCCCGTGCAGGGGCAGGCCCGGCCGGGTGCGATCCGCAGCAGGTTCTGCCGCCCCTACGCATGGCGGCCGGCCGGGAAAGGACCCGAGGATGACGGACGAGCTTGTCTTCTACACCCATCCGATGTCGCGCGGCCGCATCGTCCGCTGGGCGCTGGAGGAGAGCGGCCAGCCCTATCGGACTGAGATCGTCGAATACGGGCCCGCCATGCAGGCGCCGGGCTTCCGCGCCCTCAACCCGATGGGCAAGGTGCCCGTCCTTTCCCACGGCGGGACGGTGGTGACCGAGACCGCCGCCATCTGCGCCTATCTCGCCGATGCCTTCCCGGCGGCGCAGCTGGCCCCGGCGGTGGAGGACCGGCGGCGCGGCCCCTACTACCGCTGGCTGTTCTTCGCCGCCGGCCCGGTCGAGGCGGCGGTGAGCAACGCCGCCTGCGGTTTCGTGGTGCCGGAGGAGAAGCGGGCGATGGTGGGGCACGGCACGCTCGCCGCGGTGCTGGACGTGCTGGAAGGCGCGGTGAGCCGGGGCGACTACCTGCTCGGCGACCGCTTCACCATGGCCGACCTCTATCTTGGATCGCAGGTCGGATGGGGGATGATGTTCGGCATGGTGGAGCGGCGGCCGGCCTTCGAGCGCTACTGGGAGCGCCTCGCCGCACGGCCGGCGGCGCTGCGGGCGCGGCAGATCGACGACGCGCTGATGGCCGAGCGCGGCGAGGCGACCACGCCGGAATAGCGCATCATTCCTCGACCAGGGCGCCGGCGAAGACCGCGCCGGTGCCGCCGTCGGCGATGCCGAGATCAGTCACATGCGGGCCGGCATTGCAGGCCAGCGTGGCGCCGACCACCGCCTTGAAGACGCGGTAGGGTGGCTGCCACTCGGCGATGCCGTCGGCGGCGGCGCGCAGCGCGGTGAACTGCGCCGCCACCTGCTCCGCCGGGGCGTCGGAGAGCAGGCCGCAGACCGGCAGCGGCAGCACCGCGCGCACCTCGCCCGCCGCCGCCACGGCCATGCCGCCGCCGCAGGCGATCAATGCATTGGCGGCGGCCGCCATGTCGGCCGGGTCATGGCCGAAGACGCAGAGGTTGTGGCTGTCATGCGCGACGGTGGTGGCCAGCGCGCCGCGCCAGGCGCCCCAGCCCTCGAGCACGCCCAGCACCGGCCGCGCCGGCGCCAGCCCGTGGCGGTGGATGACGGCGAGAAGGGTGGCCTCGGGCGGCAGCACCGCGCGGCCCTCGCGCACCGGCACCGCGATCTCGCCCCATTGCGTGAAGCGCGGGTTCACCACGCTGCGCAGCCGCGCCGTGCCGCCGGGGGCGTTCAGGTGGAAGTCCGCCGCGGCGAGCGGGGCCAGCTTCATCGTGTCGCGCAGGCCGGGAGGGTCGGCGAGGGGCAGGGCGGTGGCGAGGCGCCCGCCTTCCGCCACCCGCGCGCCGGAGGCGAAGACCTGCTCCACCCCGAGGGTCTCCAGCCCGTCCAGCACCAGGAGGTCCGCCCGCCGGCCCGGCGCCACCAGCCCGAGGTCGCGCCGGCCCAGCCGCATGGCGGCGTTCAGCGTGGCCGCGCGCAGCGCCTCCAGCGGCGGCATGCCGTGGCGCACCAGCCGGCGGATCAGGTCGATCATGCCGCCCCGGGCCACGAGGTCGTCGGGGAAGACGTCGTCGGTGCAGAGGGTGAGGGTCTGCGGGTAGCGGGGCAGGGCGTTCAGCGCCGCCACCGCCTCGGGCAGGATGTAATCGTGGCTGCCGCGCAGCTCGACGGTGAAGCCGGCGCGCAGCTTTTCCAGCAGGTCGGCGCCGGAGGTGATCTCGTGGTCCGACTCGATGCCGGCCGCCGCGAAGCCCTGCAGGCCGGGGCCGGAGAGGCTGCGGGCATGGCCGCAGACCAGCTTGCCGCTGGCGAGCCCGGCGCCGACGATGCCGGCCATGCGCGGGCTGCGTTCCAGCACGCCGCGCATGTCCATCACTTCCGCCACGCCGGCGATTTCCGGCCAGGACAGCATCTCCGCCATCTCGGCGGGACCGAAATCGGCGCCGGCGCGTTCCAGCCCGGGCGCGGAGGGCACGCAGGAGGGCGCCAGCACCAGCGCGCGCAGGGGCAGGCCGCGCAGCGCGCCGATCGCCCAGCGCAGCCCGTCCAGCCCGGCCACGTTGCCCAGTTCGTGCGGGTCCCAGCAGATGGTGGTGGTGCCCTGCGGCAGCACCGTCTCGGCATAGCGGCGCGGCGTCACCATCGAGCTTTCGACATGCATGTGCGTGTCGATCAGCCCGGGCGCGATGATCCGGCCGGGCACCGCGCGATGCTCGCGCGCGTCGGCGCGGGTGCCGGGGGCGTGGACGCTGGCGATCAGCGGCCCGACCAGCCCGACATCCGCCGCGCGCAGCTCGCCGGTGGCCATGTCGGCGACCTCGGCGCCGGTGAGCAGGATGTCGAAAGGGGCCTCGCCGCGCGCGGCGCGCACCGCGCGGTCCCGCAGGGCGGGATCATGCAGATCGGCTGGGGTCATGGCCTGTTCTGCCTCCGTGTCGCGGCGCTGGGTAGAGCGGCGGGGCACCTCAAGGCAAGCGGGACGGGAAAGCCCGGGGAAGTGAACTCGCCCAGACCCCCTCCTTCGCTTGCCAGCTTTTGGTCACGCCACCGCGGCGAGCACCACCCGGGCCGGCAGCAGGAGGAGATGGGGAAGCGTTCCGCCCCGGGGGCCTTCAGTGCTTGCGCAGGCAGCCGCGCATGAACTCCTTGCGGGGCGCGCCGTGCAGGTTCTGGGTGCGGGCGGTGGCGTTGCAGCCGCGCATCCGCTCCTGCTGCGCCAGGCGCGCGGGGGAGGGGGCGCGGTGCTGGACAGCCTCCCCGGTGGCCTTGCCGCGCGCGAGGGCAGGGGTCGCGCAGGCCAGGGCCGCGGCGGTGAGCAGAAACAGAAGCGGCTTCAAGGGCAGGATCTCCGTGAACGTTCCGGTTGTATAGCGGAACGCCGGATACGCTTCACCAGGAATGCTGGCTCCCGGAAGCAGGAAACCCGGCCTCTCGCGAGGCCGGGTTTCCGGAAACTGGTGGAGCCAATCGGAATCGAACCGACGACCTCTTGAATGCCATTCAAGCGCTCTCCCAACTGAGCTATGGCCCCTCAGGGAAGTGGCCGGGGTATAACCATGCGGCCAGGGGCGCGCAAGCGGGCGAGACGCTGTTTTTCGTGTTTTTTCGTCGGCTCCGGCCGCTCCGGTGCGGTGCACACGCCGCCCCCCTTTCGCCCGCCCGGCCGGGTGGGTAGCTTCGGCGCATTCCGAACTGGGGAGCGTCTGTGATGCGGAAAATCTACCCGGATGCACGTGCCGCGCTGGAGGGGCTGCTGCAGGACGGCATGCTGATCCACTCCGGCGGCTTCGGCCTTTGCGGCATCCCGGCGGCGCTGATCGAGGCGATCCGCGATTCCGGCGTGAAGGACCTCACGGTCGTCTCCAACAACGCGGGCATCGACGACGCGGGGCTCGGCCTGCTGCTGAAGACGCGGCAGATCCGCAAGATGATCTCCTCCTATGTGGGTGAGAACAAGACCTTCGCCGAGCAGTTCCTGGCCGGCGAGCTGGAGATCGAGTTCAACCCGCAGGGCACGCTGGCCGAGCGCATCCGCGCCGGCGGCGCCGGCATCCCGGCCTTCTTCACCAAAACCGGCTACGGCACCGCCGTGGCGGAGGGGAAGGAGACCCGCGCGTTCGACGGCGAGAACTATGTGATGGAGCGCGGCCTCTTCGCCGACCTCGCCATCGTCCACGCCTGGAAGGCCGACACCGAGGGCAACCTCGTCTTCCGCAAGACGGCGCGCAACTTCAACCCGATGATGGCCACCGCCGCGAAGGTGACGGTGGTGCAGGTGGAGCACCTGGTGCAGCCGGGCGAGATCGACCCTGACCAGATCCACACCCCCGGCATCTACGTGAAGCGCATCGTGAAGCTGCCCGAAGGCTACCAGAAGCGGATCGAGCAGCGCACCACCCGCAAGCGGGTGACGGATGCGATCCCGGCCAACGCGAACGCCTCGGCCGCCGGCGCCGAGAGCCTGGCCTGAGAGGGAGGACGAGACATGCCCTGGACCCGCGATGAAATGGCGGCCCGCGCCGCGCGTGAGCTGCAGGACGGCTTCTACGTCAACCTCGGCATCGGCATCCCGACGCTGGTGGCGAACCACATCCCCGACGGCATCAGCGTGCAGCTCCAGTCCGAGAACGGCATGCTCGGCATGGGGCCCTTCCCCTACGAGGGCGACGAGGACCCGGACCTGATCAACGCCGGCAAGCAGACCGTGACGGAGCTGCCCACCACCAGCTTCTTCTCCTCCGCCGACAGCTTCGCCATGATCCGCGGCGGGCACGTGGACCTCTCCATCCTCGGCGCGCTGCAGGTGGCGGAGAACGGCGACCTCGCCAACTGGATGATCCCCGGCAAGATGGTGAAGGGCATGGGCGGCGCCATGGACCTGGTGGCCGGGGTGAAGAAGGTGGTGGTGCTGATGGAACACACCGCCGGCGGCAAGCCGAAGCTGCTGCGCGAATGCACCCTGCCGCTGACCGGCAAGGCGGTGGTGGACATGGTGATCACCGAGCTCGGCGTGTTCGAGATCGACCGCCAGGCGGGCGGCATGACGCTGGTGGAGCTGGCGCCGGGCGTCACGCCGGGCGAGCTGCGGGAGAAGACCGAGGCCGCCTTCCAGGCCGGCCCTGGCCTGGCCTGAAAGCGGGTCGCCTTCCGCCTCCCCGCCGGCGCACTGACAGAAGGAAGATGGGGGTCCGGGGGAATACCTTCCCCCGGACTTTTTTATGGGTTCGGCGTGGCCTTGCCCTGCGCGTCAAAGCGTTGCCGCTCCTCATCCAGGCGCCGGCGCATGGTGTCCATCTCCCGCTCCCGCTCTTTCAGGCTGCGCTCCCAGTCCTGCCGGTTCGGGGCGGCGGCCTGCGTCGCCGGCGCCGGAGCGGGGCGGGGCGTGCTGCGGCGCTGGACCGGCCGCCTCGGGGCCGTGGCGCGCGCGGCGGGCGGCGGGGGCGTCCAGTCGAGCATGGGGACCGCCGGCTGCGCCACCGGGCGCGGCAGGCCGGGCCGCGCCTCCGGCTGGCTGCTTGCCGGCGGTGTCGCCTGCCACAGCCGGTCGAACTGGCGGGAAGAGTTGCGGAAGAGGTCGCCACCCGGCCCGGTCTCGTTCGGCCATGTCTGGGCCAGGGCCGGAAGGGCCAGCAGGATCAGGAATATGAAAGTCTGCGCCGCGAGCCGCATCGGGCCTCACCATCCGGAAGATGAGGCGAAGATGACGGCTCGTGTTTCCCGGATCAAGCGATCTGATGGCGCTTCAGCGCAGGCCCAGCCAGGCCAGGATCAGCACGCCCAGGATGATGCGGTACCAGGCGAAGGGCGTGAAGCCGATGCGGCTGATCACCGACATCAGCCAGCGCACCACCAGCAGCGAGACGAGGAAGGTGACGACGAAGCCCACGCCGATCTGCCCGGCCGCCGAGAGGTCCAGCTCCGCCCGGTTCTTCCACAGGCTGAACACGGTGGCGGCCAGCATGGTGGGCACCGCCAGCAGGAAGCTGAACTCGGCGGCGACGCGGCGGTCCACCCCCACCAGCAGGGCGCTGATGATGGTGGCGCCAGAGCGGCTGGTGCCGGGGATCATCGCCAGAGCCTGCCCGAAGCCGATCAGCAGGGCCGCCAGCGGTCCGATCTCCGGCACCGAATGGATGGTGGGAGCGGGGCGGTTGCGCTCGATGAGGATGATGGCCACCCCACCCGCGATCAGCGCCAGGGCGATGACCAGCGGCGTGTAGAGCATCTCGGTGATCGGCTTGTAGAGCGTGGCGCCCAGCACCAGCGCGGGCAGGAAGGCCAGCAGCAGGTTGATGGCGAAGTAGTATTCGGTGCTGCCGCGCCGCCACATGCCGAAGGCGATGCGCAGCAGCGTTTCCCGGAACAGCCAGATCACCGCCAGGATAGCGCCGAGCTGGATGCTGATCTCGAAGGTCTTGCCGGGCGGTCCCTGAAAGCCGATCACCTCGCCGAGGAGGATCAGGTGGCCGGTCGAGGAGATCGGGAGGAATTCGGTGACCCCCTCCACCACGCCCATGAGCATGGCGGAAAGGAGCGAGACGAGATCCATGGCGTCGGTCCTGCGCTGGAGCGGACCCGATAGCGTGCAGCGCAACATCTGTCACCGCGCGAAGCCGCGGTTAAGGCTGCGCACGGGATGAAATCGAGGTCAGCTTCACCGGAGTGGAACGAAGCCCCGCTCCGGTGCCGGGATTACTTTACCGTTTGGGCCGCGGTGAAGGCGAAGTTGTCGAAGGAGTTCTCGGCGACGCGGAACCAGGCGTACTCGTCGTCGCGGAAGGGGCGGTAGGAGTCCCAGATCGTCTTGAAGCGCGCGTCCTTGGCGCTGGTCTCGTCATACAGCTCGTGCGTGGCCTTCCAGGCGGCGGAGAGGATCTCGCGCGACCAGGGGCGGAGCTGGGCGCCATTGGCGAGCAGCCGGCGCAGCGCCTGCGGGTTGCTGGCGTCGTAGCGGGCCGTCATGTCCATGTCGGCATCGGCGCAGGCGATCTCGATGGCCGCCTTGTAGGCCGGCGGCAGGGCCTCCCAGGCGTTCTTGCCGACCAGCAGGTGCAGCCGAGCGCCGGGCTCCCAGAAGCCGGGGAAATAGTAGTTCGGCGCCACCCGGGCGAAGCCGAGCTTCTCGTCGTCATAGGGACCGACGAACTCCACCGCGTCCAGCGTGCCGCGCTCCAGCGAGGGGTAGATGTCGGCCGCCGCGACCTGGGTCGGCACCGCGCCCATCTTGGCGAAGACCTGGCCGGCGAAGCCGGCGATGCGGAACTTCAGGCCCTGGATGTCGGCCAGCGTCTTCACTTCCTTGCGGAACCAGCCGCCCATCTGGGCGCCGGTGTCGCCGGCGGTGAAGCCCACGCAGTTGTAGGCGCCGAACAGGTCGGCCGCCAGCTTGGCGCCGCCGCCATGGCGGTACCACGCGTTGTACATGCGGGTGTTCAGCCCAAAGGGCATGGCGGTGAAGAAGGCGAAGGAGGGCTCCTTGCCCACGTAGTAGTAGGAGGCGGTGTGGGCGCACTCCACCGTGCCGGCCTGCACCGCGTCCAGCGCCTGCAGCCCGCCGACGATCTCGCCGGCCGGGAAAACGCGGATCTGGAACTTGTTGTCCGTCAGCGCGGCGACGCGGCGGGCGATCACCTCCGGCGCGCCGAAGAGGATGTCGAGGTTGCGCGGGAAACTGCTGGTCAGGCGCCACCGCACCTCCGGCGCCGACTGCGCCAGGGCGGGGGTGGCAAGGGCAGCCGGCGCCGCGGCAGCGGCGGCGCCGAGCAGGGCGCGGCGGTTCATTGGCGGGATCCTTCGCAGGCAGTTGCTTGCGGCCCGGCTTGGGCCATGCAGGGGCTTATCCCCTCGATCAAGCTGCCGGGGAAGGGGTGCCGCGCAATTTTATTGCGCGAAGAGCGAAAATTTCGGCTCTTTTGGTGCTTGCCGGACGCCGCAAGAGGCAGGGCTGCCACGTAACTCCCTGCGGAAGCCAGGTCAGGGGGAGTGAACTCCCCCCGAACCCCCCTCCTTCCTCTGTCGGTTTTCGGCGCCGCCTGAGGCCATGGCGCCCCTGACGACCCGCGTGGCAGCAGTCGCCGGGACTGGCCCAGCGCCGGCGCGCGCCCGCGGATCAGACTGACAAAAAGAAAGTCAGACTGACAAAAAGAAAGAATGAGGGGGTCGGGGGGAGAATTCCTTCCCCCCGGGCCTTGCACGGCCCGCCAGCCCGGCGGGACCGCCGCTGCCGCCTCAGTAGCGGTAGAGGTCGTGCTTGAACGGGCCGCTGACCTCGACGCCGATATACTCGGCCTGCTTCGGGCTCAGCCTGGTGAGCTGGGCGCCGACCTTGGCGAGGTGCAGGGCGGCCACCTTCTCGTCCAGCTTCTTGGGCAGGGTGTAGACCTTGTTCTCGTAGGCCTGGTGGTTGGTCCACAGCTCGATCTGCGCCAGCGTCTGGTTGGAGAAGCTGGCCGACATCACGAAGCTCGGATGGCCGGTGGCGTTGCCCAGGTTCACCAGGCGCCCCTCGGAGAGCACGATCAGGCGCTTGCCGTCGGGGAAGATCACCTCGTCCACCTGCGGCTTCACGTTGTCCCAATGGAAGTTGCGCAGCGCGCCGATCTGGATCTCGGAGTCGAAGTGGCCGATGTTGCAGACGATGGCGCGGTGCTTCATCGCCCGCATGTGGTCGATCGTGATGACGTCCACATTGCCGGTCGCGGTGACGAAGATGTCGCCCTTCGGCGCGGCATCCTCCATGGTCACGACCTCATAGCCTTCCATGGCGGCCTGCAGGGCGCAGATCGGGTCGGCCTCGGTCACCATCACGCGGCAGCCGGCCTTGCTCAGCGAGGCGGCGGAGCCCTTGCCGACATCGCCGTAGCCGGCGACCACGGCGACCTTGCCGGCCATCATCACGTCCGTGCCGCGGCGGATGGCGTCCACCAGCGACTCGCGGCAGCCGTAGAGGTTGTCGAACTTCGACTTGGTGACGCTGTCGTTCACGTTGATGGCGGGCACCTTCAGCGTGCCCTTGCGCGCCATTTCCCACAGCCGGTGCACGCCGGTCGTGGTCTCCTCCGAGAGGCCGCGGACGTTCTTCAGCAGCTCGGGGTACTTGTCGTGCATCAGCACGGTGAGGTCGCCGCCGTCATCGAGGATCATGTTGATCTCCCAGCCGTCCGGCCCGCGGACGGTCTGCTCGATGCACCACCAGAACTCCTCCTCGTTCATGCCCTTCCAGGCGAAGACGGGAATGCCGGCGGCGGCGATGGCGGCGGCGGCGTGGTCCTGGGTGGAGAAGATGTTGCACGACGACCAGCGGACCTCGGCGCCGAGCGCGGTCAGCGTCTCGATCAGCACCGCGGTCTGGATCGTCATGTGCAGGCAGCCGGCGATGCGGGCGCCCTTCAGCGGCTGGGAGGGACCGTATTCCGCGCGGATCGCCATCAGGCCGGGCATCTCGTCCTCGGCCATCGAGATCTCCTTCCGGCCCCATTCGGCCAGGGAGATGTCCTTCACCTTGTGGTCGGCGGCGGCGGTGTTCGCGTCGGGCATGGGTCTGTTCTCCAGAAGGTGCCCGCCCGATAGCACGGCCCGCCCCGCAGGGCCAAGGGATGCAGCGAGACATAATAATGTCTTTATGTGTTTTGGCCCTTCAGGGCGCACGGCACGCACTGCACCGCCCTCATGCGTGGTGGCGCCCGCGGCCATACGGGACCGGAGCCGGTCTTCGAAACCGCCCATGGGCAGGATCATGGTCAGGTCTGGGGGAGAATGAATTCTCCCCCAGGCCCCCTCTTCTTTCTTTTTGATCCGTCTGTTGTGCCGGTGGAGCGGACCCACGCCGGGGCTGGAGCAGCCCCGGCGACTGTCACCACCGGGCGGATCATCGGCGGGACCGTTGCTTCAAAGGCAGCGCCGGAAACTGACAGAAAAAGGAGGGGGGTTCGGGGGGAGTTCACTCCCCCTGACCTTGCTTCAGCCGAGCGTTGGAGGGCAGGCCCGATTTCTCCCCCGGACCCCAATTTTATTCTTTTTTGTCAGCCTGTTGTGCGGGTGGCGCGGGCGCGCGCCGGGTTGCGACAGTCCCGGCGACGATTGCCACACGGATCATCAGAGTCGCGATTGCCTCAGGCGGGGCCGGGAACCGAGTGGAAAAGAGGGGTTTGGGAGGGGCGAGGCACTGCCTCGGACGGCTCCCCGGCCGTTGTGCTGCGGCTGAGGCGGCCCTCCCGCCGCGTCACGCCCCGTCGGGGTTGCCGAAGTTCATCACCAGCTCCTGGATCAGGCGCGGGTCGCCCTGCTCCATGACGCGGCGGGCGAAGCGGGCGCAGTCGTCGATCTTCAGCGTCCGCACCATCTGCTTCACGCGCGGGATGGCGCTGGCGTTCATCGAGAGGGCGCGGATGCCGAGGCCCAGCAGCAGCGGTACCAGGCGGGGGTTGCCGGCCATCTCGCCGCAGACGGAGACCGGCATGCGCAGGCGCAGCGCCGCCTCGGTGGCGAACTGCACCAGCCGCAGCACCGCCGGGTGCAGGGGGTCGTAGAGGTGGGAAACCTCCGTCTCGGCGCGGTCCACCGCCAGGGTGTACATCGCCAGGTCGTTGGTGCCGATGGCGAAGAAGTCGGCCTCCAGGGCGATGGCGTCGGCGGCCAGGGCGGCGCCGGGCGTCTCGATCATGGCGCCGAGGGGCGGCAGCTTGTCCGGCAGGGGGATGCCCTTGCGGCGCAGCCGGCGGGCCACCCGCTCGTAGATCTCGCGCGCCTGCGCCACCTCGGCCGGAATGGTGACCAGCGGCAGCAGGATGCGCACCGGACCCTGGGTGGCGACGCGCAGGATGGCGGCGAACTGCGCCTCCAGCAGCTCGGGCCGCTTCAGCAGCATGCGGATGCCGCGCAGGCCAAGCGCCGGGTTGGGGCCGGTGTGCCAGGGCACCACGCCCTCGGCCAGCGCCTGCATGTCCTTCTCGCCGCCCCAGTCGAGCACGCGGATGGTCACGCCATCCCCGGCGAGCGGGCCGACGATCTGGCTGTAGGCCTCGAACTGCGCGTCCTCGTCCGGCAGGTCCTCGCGGTTCATGAAGAGGAACTCGGTGCGCAGCAGGCCGATGCCCTGGGCGCCGGCCTGGGCGATCAGCGGCAGCTCGGCCGGGATCTCCAGGTTGGCCTGCAGCTCCACCTCCTCGCCGTCCAGCGTGACGGAGGGCAGGCGGCGCAGCTTGGCCAGCCGCTGCTTCTCCTTGGCGTAGCCGGCCAGCGCCTCGCGTCCGGCCTCCAGCGCCGCGGCGCCCGGGCGGATGACGATGATGCCGGTGCCGCCGTCCAGCACCGCCTCGTCGCCGCGCCGCGCCGCCTCGGTCAGGCCGGGGCAGCCGAGCACGCTCGGGATGCCGAGCGCCCGCAGCATGATGGCGGTATGGCCGTCGGCGCCGCCCTCCTCGGTGGCGACGCCGGCGATCCTGGTGGGGTCGAGCAGGGCGGCGTCGGCCGGCGTCAGCTCCTCGGCCACCAGGATGGCGCCGGGCGGGACGCCTTTCAGGCTGCGGAACGGCATGGCGGTCAGGTTGCGGGTGAGGCGGCGGGCGATCTCGCGCACCTCGCCGGCGCGGCGCCGCAGGCCGGGCTTGTCGTCGTCCTTGGCGGCGAGGATGGTGCCGGCGATCGATTCCGCCTCGTCCTGCACCGCCGTCTCGGCGGCCAGCAGCTCCTCGGCGATTCGGCGGCGGGCGCCACGCAGCAGGCGGCTGTCGCCCAGCATCATCGAATAGGCGTCGAGCAGCGGCTCCAGCTCGTCCTGCGCCTCCTCGGGCAGGACCGCGAGGCGGCCCTTGAGCTTGCCGACCTGCTTGCGGCTGGCGACCACGGCGGCGGCGAGGCGGGCCTTCTCCGCCTCTACCTGCCCGGCCGGGACGCTGCGGCGCGGCGCCTCGGTCGGCGCCTCGCTGGTGTCATAGACGGCGCCGATGGCGACGCCGGGGCTGATGGCGATGCCGCGGATGGCGACCTCGCGCGTCTTCCGCCCGGCGCGGCGCGGCGGCTCGGCGGACTTGGCGGCTTCGGTCCTCTCGCTCTTCTCAGTCTTCATGGAAACCGGCCTCGATCAGGCCGGCCACAGCATCAAGCGCCTCCCTGGCGTCCCACCCTTCGGCTTCCACCACGACCTCGCTGCCCTTTCCGGCTCCCAGCATCATCAGCCCCATGATGGAGCAGGCAGGCACCTTCTCGCCATCACGGGAGACGGTCACGCAGGCGGAAAACCGCTCGGCGCAGGACACCAGCTTGGCGGCGGCGCGGGCGTGCAGCCCGCGGCTGTTGGGCACCACGACCACCCGGCGCAGCAGCAGCGGGTTGCCTGCCTCGGCCGAGGCCTGCGCCGCCGCCTGGGCCCGGAACACGTCGGAGGGGGCGCGCAGCGGCACGGTGCGGTGGAACAGCAGGGTCATCGGTAGCCTCCGTTGGGTGCGCCCGGCGCCGGGTCAGGCAGGCTTGTCCGGGACGGCTCCCGCGGGGGGAGCGCAGTTCATATGGGTGGGGCAGGCGATATATTTGCGTCCCGCCGCCAGCGCGTGCTCGACGGCCGGGCCCAGCGTCTCGGCGCCGCGGATGCGCGCCAGCTTGACCAGCAGCGGCAGGTTCAGCCCGGCGATTACCTCCACCATGCGCTCGGGAGCCGCGCCCTGCGCCACGGCGGTGGCCAGGTTGGAGGGGGTGCCGCCGATCATGTCGGTCAGGATCACCACGCCGTCGCCGCGGTCAACCGCCACGATGCGGCCGAGGATGTCGCGCTTGCGCGCCTCCAGGTCGTCCTCCGGCCCGATGCAGACCGTCTCGACCTGGGGTTGCGGCCCGACGACGTGCTCCATCGCCAGGCGGAACTCCTCCGCCAGGTGGCCGTGGCTGACCAGCACGAGCCCGATCATGAGAGATAAGCCATCATAGTTTGCAAGAAGGGGCCTCCCGACCCGGTAGGGAATGCGGCGCGCCCGGCGATGCGGCGCCGCGTTGCGCACCCGCGAGGCCGCGGGTGGCGGTCAGTTCACGATGCGTCAGGTCAACCCGCCAGCCCTGCGCCGCCAAATGGGCAGTGAGCATCTCGGCCAGCAGGACGGAGCGATGCCTGCCGCCGGTGCAGCCGAAGGCCACGGTGAGGTATTTCTTGCCCTCCGCCGCGTAGCGGGGCAACAGCGGGTCCAGCAGCGCCGTCATGCGCTGCCAGAATGGGGCGAAGTCTTGATCCTCGCGGATAAAGGCAGCCACCGCCGCTTCCTGCCCGGTCAGTGGCCGCAGCGCGGGGTCGTAGTGCGGGTTGCGCAGGAAGCGCAGGTCGAACACCAGTTCCGCCTCGCGCGGCAGGCCGCGCGGAAAGGCGAAGGACAGCACGGCGACGCCCAGGCCATGCCCCTCCGCCTGCCGGAAGCGGCGCTCCACCATCCGGCGCAGCTCGGGCAGCGGCAGCTCGGTGGTGTCCACCACCCAGTCCGCCGCGTCGCGCAGCGGGGCGAGCAGCGCCTCCTCCCGCGCGACGCCGTCGGCCACCGAGCCGCCGAGCGAGCCGCCCGGCGCCAGCGGGTGCCGCCGCCGCGTCTCGGAGAAGCGGCGCAGCAGCACCGTCTCCTCCGCCGTCACGTAGAGGAGCTGCGGCGCCACGCCGGGAACGTTGTGCAGCCGGTCCATCAGCGCCAGCAGGCCGCCGGCGTCGAAGCCACGGGTGCGGGCGTCCACGCCGACGGCGAGCGGCACGCCGCCGGCCTCGCGCACCACTTCCTCCAGCACCGAGAGCGGCGGGTTGTCGACGCTTTCAAAGCCCAGATCCTCCATGGCGCGCAGGATGGAGGCCTTGCCGGCGCCGGAGAGGCCGGTGACCACCACCACCGGACGCGCCGAGGGAGCGGGCGTGCTCACGCGACGAAGGCTCCGGCGCGCTGCGCCAGCCGTGCCTGCGCGGCGGCGAGGGCCAGCTCCAGCTTGGCGGGAGCGGAAGCTTCAAAGGCATGCAGCGCCAGGCGGGGCAGCGGGCCGCCGGGGGCGGCGAAGCGGCGCGGCTCCGGCAGGCGCGGCACCGCGGCCTGGGGGGCGAGGTCCACCACCAGCCGCAGCGGCGCGGGGCCATGCGGCAGGCCCTGGAAGATGCCGACGCCACGGACCTCCAGCAGCCCGGCCAGCGGCGGCGGCGCCTCGGCCTCGGTGCCCGCGTTGTCCCCGCGCAGCACCACCTGGTCGTCGGCGACCAGCTGCCAGCCCCGCTGCATCAGCCGCAGCACCAGATCGGACTTTCCGGATCCCGGAGGACCCAGGAACAACACGCCTGCGCCTTGCGACGCCGCGCAGCTCCCATGCAGCAACATTTCTGCTCCTGGCCTCCCCGGAACCGGGGCGCTCTGAAACCTGCTGAAATATGGCATTCTGAAGGCGGGTGTGAAAGCTCCCCCCCTCCACGCTGCCAGGTTGCGGCTCCGGGCGGGTGATGCCACCGTTCGCCGCCATGACCCAATCCGCCTCTCCCGCTCCGGGGCCCGTTCCACCGGACGCGGCCGCCATCCGCGCCGCCGCGGCGCGCATCGCCTCCAGGATCCGCCGCACGCCGCTGCTGCGGCTGAGCGCCGCCGACCTCGGCACGCCATGCGACGTGACGCTGAAGCTCGAACTTCTGCAGGCCAGCGGCTCCTTCAAGCCGCGCGGCGCCTTCAATCGCCTGCTTTCCGGCCCATTGCCGGCCTCGGGGGTGATTGCCGCCTCCGGTGGAAACCATGGCGCCGCGGTTGCCTATGCCGCGCGGGCGCTGGGGGTGAAGGCCGAGATCTTTGTGCCCGAAATCACCGGCCCGGCCAAGCTGGCCCGTATTCGCGCCTATGGCGCCACCCTGGTGCAGGGTGGCGCCAGCTACGACGAGGCCCGCCAGGCCTGCGAGGCCCGCGCCGCCGAGACCGGCGCCCTGATGGTGCACGCCTATGACCAGCCCGAGGTGCTGGCCGGCCAGGGCACGGTGGCGCTGGAGCTGGAGGAGCAGGCGCCGGAGCTGACGCATGTGCTGGTGGCCACCGGTGGCGGCGGGCTGATCGGCGGCATGGCCGCCTGGTACGGCGAGCGCGCCGAGGTGGTGAGCGTGGAGCCGGAAGGCTGCCCGACGCTCTACACCGCCCTGCGCGAGGGGCACCCGGTGTCGGCGCCCGTCGGCGGCGTGGCGGCCGACAGCTTGGGCGCGCGGCAGGTCGGCGCGCTGATGTTCGAGGTGGCCCGCCAGCATATCGGCACCGCCGTGCTGGTGCCGGACGACGCGATCCGCGCGGCGCGGCAGGCGCTGTGGGAAGCCTGCCGCATCGTCGCCGAGCCGGGCGGCGCCACCGCCCTGGCGGCGCTGCTCTGCGGCGCCTTCGTGCCGCCGGATGGCGCGCGGGTGGGCGTCCTGGTGTGCGGGGGGAACACCGACCCGGCGTCGCTCAACGGCTGAAAGGTGAAACGGCTGGGGGAAGGAATTCCCGCAGACCCCCATCTTCCTTCTTCGAGTCCGCAGGCTTGGAGGGGTGATCCTCTTGGGGGCAATGGCGGCGCAGCTGGAAGATGCCTTCCGCTGACTGATGCCACCGACCCGAGCCAGGCCCGAAGGGTGTGGCCTCGGCCTCGGCCTCGTCGCGGCGCGGCAGGGTTCCGCCGCAAGGCCGGGCCGGAGCCACTGAGGGAAGGTCCAGGAAACTCAGTTTCCTGGCCGGAGAGCGCGAGAGGGCGGAGCTCTCTCGCAATTTTCTCCTGGCCGGAGAGCGCGAGAGGGCGGAGCTCTCTCGCAATTTCCTCCTGGTCGGAGCGCGAGAGGGCGGAGCTCTCTCGCAACTTCCTCCTGGCCGGAGCGCGAGAGGGCGGAGCTCTCTCGCAATTTTCTCCTGGTCGGAGCACGAGGGGGTGGGGCCCTCTCCCGGCTCGCCTCAGCCCAGCGGCAGCCGGACCACGAAGCGCGCGCCGATCACCTTGCCGCTCTCGTCGCGCCGGTTCTCGGCGCTGATGCGCCCGCCGAGGCCCTCGACGATCTGCCGGCTGATCGAGAGCCCGAGGCCGGAATGCTGGCCGAACTGCTCGCCATGCGGCCGTTCGCTGTAGAAGCGGGCGAAGATGCCTTCCAGCTTGGCCTCGGGAATGCCGGGGCCCTCGTCCTCCACGGTGAACTCCATCATGGCGCCGGTCGGCCGCGCCCGCATGCGCACATGGCCGCCGGGCGGCGAGAAGGAGATGGCGTTGCCCAGCAGGTTGCGGAACACCTGCACCAGCCGCCCCTCCACGCCGCGCACCACCAGCGGCCCGGACGGCATTTCCAGCTCCACCACGGGCGCGTCCGGCTTGCGGGTGGCGTTGTGCAGCTCGGTCAGCGCCGGCAGGATGGGGGCGATGTCCACCGGCTCGGAGGCGGTGCGGGAAAGCTCCGCGTCCACCCGCGAGGAGTCGGCGATGTCGGCGATCAGCCGGTCCATCCGCACGGCGTCGTCGGCGATGATGGCGAGCAGGCGCCTCTGGTGCTCCGGGTTCTCGATGCGGCGCAGCGTCTCGATGGCGGAGCGCACGCTGGTCAGCGGGTTGCGCAGCTCGTGCGCCACGTCGGCGGCGAACCGCTCGTTCTGGTCGATGCGGGCCCAGAGGGCGGTGGCGGAGGATTGCAGGTCGCGCGCCAGCACGCCGATCTCGTCCTCCCGCTCCAGCAGAGGTGGCGGCACCGAGCCGGCGCGGCCCTTGCCCTGGCGCATGGCCGCCGCGGCGCCGGCGAGCGCCAGGATGGGCGAGGCGATGGTGCGCGACAGGTAGAGCGAGGCGGCGACGGTCAGCAGCAGCGCCAGCAGGAACAGGCCGAGGACGGAGGAGCGGATCTCCAGCAGCCGCTCGTCCACCTGCCGCGCCTCGCGGGTCAGCAGCACGATGCCGATGCTCTGGTTGCCGCGGCGGGCGGGCTCGGCCACCGAGACCAGCAGCCGGCCGTCCGGGGTGCGGCGGATATAAGGGCGCACGCCGCCTTCCAGCGCCAGGCGCAGCTCCTCGCGCCGGTCGGGGCCGAGGGCGGGCTGCCAGTCGAAGGAGCCGGCATTCGGGCCGACATCCACGAAAACGTCGTCATCGGCGCTGCGCGGGCCGAAGACGCTGCGCGGCAGCAGGGCGAGAATGCGGTCGTAGAGGCCGCCGATGGTGCCGGCGAGAAGGCTGCGGTGCTCGGGCGGCGGCAGCGGCTCGGTTACAATGGCGCCGCCCTGGCCCTCGCGCACGCGGCTGTCGGCCACCAGCAGGCCGGTGGTGTCGAACAGCTTGGCCTGGGTGTTGGGGCTGGGCTCGACGAGGCGCCGGAGCAGCGGGCGGGCGGTGTCGGGCACCAGCACGGCGCGGTCGTCCTGGATGCGCACCGCCGCCTCGGCGATGCCGCCGGCATAGATGCGGGCCTGGGTGCGCAGCGCCTCCACCTCGGCGGCGATCAGCCCGTTCTGGTACTGGTCGAGGTAGAGCAGGGCGGCGGCCAACAGGGCGGGCGCCATCATGTTCAGCAGCAGGATGCGGCGCAGCAGCGGCGAGACCCGCTTGCGCGGGTGCCGCTCCTTCGGGGCCGGGGCGCGGGCCTCGGCGGCGGGGCCGCTGGCGTCGGGCATCAGGCTTCCTTGTAGCGGTAGCCGATCCCGTAGAGCGTCTCGATCATCGAGAAATCCTCGTCCACCTGGCGGAACTTCTTGCGCACCCGCTTCACGTGGCTGTCGATGGTGCGGTCGTCCACGTAGAGGTTCTCGCCATAGGCGGCGTCGATCAGCTGGTCGCGGTTCTTCACCATGCCCGGGCGCTGCGCCAGCGCCTTGACCAGCAGGAACTCGGTGACGGTGAGCTGCACCGGCTGGCCCTTCCAGGTGCAGGTGTGCTTGGTCTCGTCCAGCACCAGGTCGCCGCGGGTGATGACGCCGGAGGGCGGCGCGCCGGAGCCCTCGGCGCGGCTGGCCTCGTTGCGGCGCAGCAGGGCGCGGATGCGCTCCAGCAGCAGGCGCTGGGAGAAGGGCTTGGTGATGTAGTCGTCGGCGCCGAGGCGCAGGCCCATCAGCTGGTCCAGCTCGTCGTCCTTGCTGGTCAGGAAGATGACGGGGACGGAGGAGCGCTGGCGCAGGCGCTGCAGCAGCTCCATGCCATCCATGCGCGGCATCTTGATGTCCAGCACGGCGAGGTCCACGGGGCGGGTGAGCATGCCCTGCAGGGCGCTCTCGCCATCCGTGAAGGTGCGCACCTGGAAGCCCTCCGCCTCCAGCGTCATGGAGACGGAGGTGAGGATGTTGCGGTCGTCGTCGACCAGGGCGATCGTGGCAGGCATGGGCGCGGAGCTCCTGAGGCGTCCACTCGGGTTGTGTCCAACGGGCATAGGTCCACTGGGCATCGGGCCACTGGGCATAGGTCCATTCGGCATATAGGTCCGGCGGAGCGCGGTTCCGTGGGGCGAGGGGCCCCCTGGCACCCTGATGGCCGGAGATTGTGGCGCAAGCCGGGCCGCCGGATGCGCATTAGGGCTTCGGAGGGATGATGGACAAGGCCGAACCGGTTCGCCAGGCGCGCGCATTGCTGCGTGGCGCGCGCGCCGCCACGCTGGCCACCCAGCAGGAGGGCCAGCCCTTCGCCAGCCTGGTGACCCCTGCCGCCGCGCCGGACCTTTCGCTGCTGCTCTGGCTCTCCAGCCTTTCCGAACACACCCGCCAGCTGCTGCGGGAGCCGCGCTGCGCCCTGCTGGTGCAGGGAGACGCGCCCGAGGCGAACCCGCAGACCGCTCCTCGCGTGACAGTGACCGGCGTGGCGGAGCGGGTGGAGGGCGATCAAAAGGCCGCGCTGAAGGCACGCTGGCTGGCCCTGCACCCCTATGCAGCGCCGTATGCCGGATTCGCGGACTTCGCCCTTTGGCGCGTCCGACCCGTGGCGGCGTTGCTGGTGGGCGGTTTCGCGGCGGCCACGCGGCTGCGGGCGAGTGAGCTTCTGCCAACCCCCGGGGAGGTGGCGGCGATCGCTGCGGCGGAGGCGGGAGTTTGCGCGCACATGAACGAGGATCATGCCGAAGCCGTTGAAAACATTGTGGTCAACCTGCTGGGGCAGGCGCATGGCGAATGGCGGATGGTGAGCCTGGACGTGGATGGCTGCGACTTCGTGGCGGAGGAGCGCCGCTGCCGGCTCGACTTCCCGGCGCCCGCCGGGGAGGTGCAGGAGGTCCGGGAGGCGCTGGTGCAGGCGGCCCGGCAGGCGCGGGCTTCGTCTCTAAAACGTGAATGATCGCGTGCCGCGAGATGCCTCTGTCGTCGTATAATATGACGAGTGCACGAACGTTGACCGCGTCCTCGGCGCTGCCCTAGGGTCCATTCGCCTGCGCCGGCCATGCCCATGCGGTACGTTGTTGTACGAGATGCGGATCCCGGCCTGGGCAATTCAATGGCCACTACCCCGGCGGAATCACTCCCCGGAGGCATAGCGCCTTGACTGGAGAACAGACTCGTATGACTGCGCCGAATGCCGCGTCCACCGGAGCCCTCGCCGGAACCGGCGTGACCTCCACCGCCGACATCCACGCCAACCTGACCGCCGCCGGGCTCTATGCGCATGCGCTGCGGCGCGGCGAGGGCCGGCTCTCGGCGGACGGCGCCTTCATCGCCGTGACCGGCCAGCACACCGGCCGCTCCGTGCAGGACAAGTTCGTGGCGGAGGACCCGGAGGTCTCCCAGGAGATCTGGTGGGGCAAGGTCAACCAGAAGCTCGACCCGGCCAAGTTCGACGCCTTCACCGGCCGCGTGCGCAACTGGCTGGGCCAGCAGCCCGAGCTGTTCACCGAGGACCTCTATGCCGGCGCCGACCCGGCGCACCGCATCAAGGTGCGCCTGGTGACGACCCACGCCTGGCACGCCCTTTTCGCCCGCAACATGTTCATCCGCCCGCCCGTCGAGGAGCTGGGCAGCTTCGAGCCGGACTTCGTGATCCTGCACGCGCCGGGCATGGAAGCCGACCCCGAGGTGGATGGCGGCCGCGCCGGCTCGCCGACCATGATCGCGCTCTCCTTCGCCAGGAAGGTGATCGCCATCGCCGGCACCAGCTACGCGGGCGAGATCAAGAAGAGCATCTTCACCGTGATGAACTGGCTGCTGCCGGCCAAGGGCGTGCTGCCGATGCACTGCTCGGCCAATGTCGGCAAGGATGGTGACACGGCGCTGTTCTTCGGCCTCTCCGGCACCGGCAAGACCACCCTCTCCTCCGACCCCGAGCGCGCGCTGATCGGCGACGACGAGCATGGCTGGTCGGACAAGGGCGTCTTCAACTTCGAGGGCGGCTGCTACGCCAAGGTCATCAAGCTCAGCCAGGAGGCCGAGCCGCAGATCTGGGACGCCTCCCACCGCTTCGGCGCCGTGCTGGAGAACGTGATCGCCGATGCGCGCGGCAACCTCGACCTCAACGACGGCTCGCTGACCGAGAACACCCGCTCCTGCTACCCGATCGAGTTCATCCCGAACACGGTCGAGGGCGGCATGGCCGGCCTGCCGAAGAACGTGGTGATGCTGACGGCCGACGCCTTCGGCGTGCTGCCGCCGATCGCCCGGCTGACGCCGGCCCAGGCGATGTACCACTTCCTTTCCGGCTACACCGCCAAGGTGGCGGGCACCGAGAAGGGGCTGGGCAAGGAGCCGCAGGCGACCTTCTCCACCTGCTTCGGCGCCCCCTTCCTGCCGCGCCATCCCGAGGTCTATGGCAAGATGCTGGCCGAGCTGATCGCCAAGCACGGCGCCCAGGTGTGGCTGGTGAACACCGGCTGGACCGGCGGCGCCTATGGCACGGGGAGCCGCATGTCGATCAAGCACACCCGCGCCCTGCTGCGCGCGGCGCTGGACGGCTCGCTGAACAACGCGACCTTCGCGACCGACCCGTTCTTCGGCCTCGCCGTGCCGCAGGACGTGCCGGGCATCCCGGCCAACGTGCTGAACCCGCGCGACGCCTGGGCCGACAAGGCCGCCTACGACAAGACCGCCAAGCACCTGGTCTCGCTGTTCGAGAAGAACTTCGAGACCTTCGCCGGCGCGGTCAGCGACGACGTGAAGGCCGCGGCCCTGCGCGCCGCCGCCTGACCGGCAGCATCCTTCGCGATTGAAGAGGGCGGGGCCGGATACGGCTCCGCCCTTTTTCTTTGGGCACCCCTGGGGAAGGCGCCGCCTTCCCCAGGCCCCATCCGCCGGGGTGGCAGGGCCACCCCGGACCCCGCCTCGAACGGCTCTGGCACAGGCAGCGCCGGCACGGTGTGAGCCTGAGCTTGGCTTTTGAGCCGAAATAGGAATAAAGTCCGCAAGACAGGAGGTGGCGCAGGAACCTTGTTCCCGTCACCGAGGCCGGCCTCAAGCCTGCCATGGCGGAAAAGCGCCATTGGCAGAGCGGACATCCGGAGCGCCCCGCCTATGTCGGCTGGGTCACGGAAGGCTGGCAGGCTCTAGGATCATCATCCCATGGCGGTGGAACCGGCGGGCTGGTTTTCGTCCGGGCCTATGACCGCAGCCGGAATGGGAAGGCGGAGCATGTCTCCGCCTATGTGCGAGGCGCGGGAACGTCCGGCAGGGGGACGAGCCAGCCCGCTGCCGTGCTTCCGGTTGCCGCGGGGCGCTATCCCGGCAGTGGCCGGAGCGCCCTCGATGGTCCACCTGGGCCGGAGGATCTCGATGCAGGCGGCGGCGGGTTCCGGCCCTCACCGCCGCCGGTCACGCTGCCGCTCAGAGCACCCAGCGCTGCCGGCCCGCTGCGGCCCTCGCCCGGCACCGTGGAGGAACTGACGGCGGCCACGCCGCGCGTGCAGGCGCGAGCCGGGGGTCGGTACACAGGAACGCCTGAATACGACCGAGGCGGCGGTGTGGCGCAGCGACAGGCCGACTTGGAGGGACTTGCCGGCCGTTTCGAACGAGAGGTTGGACAAGGATATCAGATGTATTCTCTGCCGGACGGGCGATGGGCCCTGATCCGCCCAGGTACTCTAAGCAAGGAATTAGCGATGGAGATCCAGGTTCCAAAGCCGGATGGCCGAGGCGGCATCCGAACCCATAAATTCCGTTATGGACCGGTTGAATGACCCAGTCTCCCAGCGGATTACGGGCCCTCGATCCCGATCTGGATCGCCATGTTCCCCGGGCAGGCGATGACGCAGAACAGCGCCGTCTTGGGCTTCTGGCGTGGGAAATGGCGGAAATCTGGACGGTTCCGCCGCCACATGGCGAACGCGCGACACGCTTCTCGGCGGA
Organism: Teichococcus coralli; assembly: GCF_009829925.1. Taxonomy (GTDB): domain Bacteria; phylum Pseudomonadota; class Alphaproteobacteria; order Acetobacterales; family Acetobacteraceae; genus Pseudoroseomonas; species Pseudoroseomonas coralli. Next base: position 44,989 of record NZ_SNVJ01000011.1, on the reverse strand, counting down.
TTGGCTGCGGCATAAAGGTTGGTGTGTGGCCTTTGTCTCAGATCAGTTGTCCGCAACAGATGAGGCTAGATTATTCCAAGCTGTACGCAGCCGGGGTCACAACGGATGGTTCGGTACGGCAGTCGATCCTAGAGGGGCAGAACTGACCGCCGTGTGGAAGTGGGGATTTGCCGAAGGCGATTTCGGCTGGTTTCACACTGCGCATAGCGGCGTCTGGGTGATGGGCTTCACAGCGGAACGGGACTTCGCCTTCATCGGCGATGGCGACGGGCTCGTTACACTGGCCGGCCCAATGGCGTTTCTGTGTGAAGCTCTGGGCGATCTCCGGAAACGGTGGACAGACTTCGAGGAAGAAGTTCGGATTCCACAATCCGAACGGTACCCTCCCGCCAAGGCCTATTTTGACGCCTTCATGGCCCACTACGAACCCATCATCGCCCATGCGTGAGGCTGGTGCCCTCTGATGTCGGGGTCCGGGGTGGTTCAACCACCCCGGCGGGGGCGTTTCAGAGGGGGCGGCGCCCCCTCTGGCCCAGGCTTGGCCTTGAGAAGCCGACGAAAAAACCCGTGGCGTCCTGGCCCGGTGCGGTCCATAAGGCGCACCGGGCGGCCTGCAAGCCGGGCGCCCGGACCCGCGAGCGTGCGGGATGTCAGCGTCTGCACCGGGCGCCTCCCGAGACTGCCCTGGGGTGTTCCCCCGGGGATCGGGGCGGCGGGGCGGCGTTTCCGGCCACATGGTGCGACCCGCGGTGCTCCCGCGGCCAGCCATGCCGCCCGAGACGCCGGTGGGCCTCCTTCACGGGGCCTTCACATCCGGTCTGGGCCTGGGCGTCCCGTGCCGCTCTTTCGGCCTCCGGCCAAGCCGGGGAGAGCAGGGCCCGCCGCCAGGGATGGCGTGGGCCGCGATGCCAAGGACGATCCATGTTCGACAATTACTTCCGCAAGGACATCGCCTGGGGTGGCAAGACCCTGACGCTGGAGACGGGCAAGGTGGCCCGCCAGGCGGATGGCGCGGTGATGGCGCGGCTCGGCGACACCATTGTGCTCTGCACGGTGGTCGGCGCCCGCTCGGTGAAGCCGGGGCAGGACTTCTTCCCGCTCACCGTGAACTACCAGGAGAAGGCCTTCGCGGCCGGCAAGATCCCGGGCGGCTTCTTCAAGCGCGAGGGCCGGCCCTCCGAGGCGGAGACGCTGATCTCCCGCCTGATCGACCGGCCGATCCGCCCGCTCTTCCCCGAGGGCTTCCGCAACGAGGTGCAGGTCATCGCGACGGTGCTGTCGCATGACATGGAGAACAGCCCGGACATCGTCGCGCTGGTCGGCTGCTCGGCCGCGCTGACGCTCTCGGGCATCCCGTTCTTCGGCCCGGTGGGCGCGGCGCGCGTCGGCCTGATCGAGGGCGCCTATGTGCTGAACCCGACGCTGGAGCAGATGAAGTCCAGCAAGCTCGACCTGGTTGTCGCCGGCACCGCCGAGGGCGTGCTGATGGTCGAGTCGGAGGCGCATGAGCTGTCCGAGGACGACATGCTCGGCGCCGTGACCTTCGGCCATCAGGGCTTCCAGCCGGTGATCGAGGGCATCATCGAGCTCGCCGAGCGCGCCGCCAAGGAGCCCTGGGACCTGCCGGAGCCCTCCTCGGAGGAGGCCGCGCTGAAGGCCAAGCTGGCCGAGCTGGGCAGCGCCCCGATCGCCGAGGCCTACAAGGAGACCCAGAAGCTCGTCCGCCAGGGCAAGGTGGGCGAGGCCAAGAAGGCGATCCTGGCGCAGCTGACGCCGGAGGAGGCCGAGAAGGCCAAGGGCCTGCTGAAGGAGCTGGAGGCGGACGTCGTCCGCAACGCCATCCTCGACACCGGCATGCGCATCGACGGGCGCGACACCAAGACCGTGCGGCCGATCCTGGCCGAGGTCGGCGTGCTGCCGCGCGCGCATGGCTCGGCGCTGTTCACCCGTGGCGAGACGCAGGCCTTCTGCGTGGCGACGCTCGGCACCGGGCAGGATGAGCAGATCATCGACCAGCTCGCGGGCGAGTACCGCGAGAACTTCATGCTGCACTACAACTTCCCGCCCTACTCGGTGAACGAGACGGGCCGGATGGGCTCGCCCGGCCGCCGCGAGGTCGGCCATGGCAAGCTGGCCTGGCGCGCCCTGCACCCGCTGCTGCCGGAGAAGTCGACCTTCCCCTACACGCTGCGCGTGGTCTCCGAGATCACGGAGTCGAACGGCTCCTCCTCGATGGCGACGGTCTGCGGCACCTCGCTCTCCCTGATGGACGCCGGCGTGCCGCTGAAGCGCCCCTGCGCCGGCATCGCCATGGGCCTGATCAAGGAGGAGAAGGGCTTCGCCGTGCTGTCCGACATCCTCGGCGACGAGGACCATCTCGGCGACATGGACTTCAAGGTGGCCGGCACCGAGCAGGGCATCACCGCCCTGCAGATGGACATCAAGATCACCTCCATCACGCCGGAGATCATGAAGATCGCCCTGGAGCAGGCTAAGGGCGGCCGGCTTCACATCCTCGGCGAGATGGCCAAGGGCCTGACCGGCGCCCGCAGCGACGTGGCCGCCAACGCGCCCAAGATCACTGTGATCAACGTCCCCAAGGACAAGATCCGCGAGGTGATCGGCACGGGCGGCAAGGTGATCCGCGACATCGTCGAGACCACCGGCACCAAGATCGACATCGAGGATGACGGGACGATCAAGATCGCCTCGACCAGCCCCGAGGCGACCCAGGCGGCAATCGACCGCATCCGCGGCATCACCGCCGAGCCCGAGATCGGCGTGATCTACAACGGCACCGTGGTGAAGACCGCCGATTTCGGCGCCTTCGTGAACTTCCTCGGCGCCAAGGACGGCCTCGTGCACATCAGCGAGCTGGCCAACGAGCGCGTCGCCAAGACCACCGACGTGGTCAAGCAGGGCGACAAGGTGAAGGTGAAGGTGCTCGGCTTCGACGACCGCGGCAAGGTGAAGCTCTCCATGCGGGTTGTGGACCAGGCCACGGGTGCCGATATCAGCGAGCAGGTCGGCGCCCGCCGGCCGCGCGAGCAGGGTGAGAACGGCGGCGAGGGCGAGGAGCGGCGTGACCGCCGCCCGCGCCGCGACCGCGGCCACGCCGCGGATTGACGCAGGCTTGAGGGGGCGGCGGAAACCCACCGCCCCCTCACGGCGTATTTCCGTAAATTTCAGGGCTGGCCCTAAGAAGCTGGTATTGCCGGCCCTAAATGACGATACTGTGAAACTCGGTTCCTGAGGGCGGTAGGCTGCGGTGAAGGCAATCAACGCGATTCGGATGGGCGGTGTGGACGTGCTTCCGCTGGTGGAAGGCGGCAAGGGTGTTGCCGTTTCCACGGGGACGTCCTGCGGGGAATGGGCGGGTGCCGGCGGCATCGGCACCTTCTCCGGCGTCAATGCCGACAGCTACGACGCCGAAGGCAACCTCGTCGATCAGGTCTATCACGGCCGCACGCGCCGCGAGCGGCACGAGGAGCTGGTGGCCTACGGCATCGCCGGCGGCATCGCCCAGGCGCGCGAGGCCTATGAGCGGGCCGATGGCCAGGGCCGCATCCACATGAACGTGCTGTGGGAGATGGGCGGCGCCGAGCGCGTGCTGCGCGGCGTGCTGGAAGGCGCGCGGGGGCTGATCAACGGCGTCACCTGCGGCGCCGGCATGCCCTACAAGCTCGCCGAGATCGCCCGCGAGTTCAACGTCTTCTACTACCCGATCGTCTCCTCCGGCCGCGCCTTCACGGCGCTGTGGAAGCGCAGCTACTCCAAGGTTTCGGAGTTGCTGGGAGGGGTGGTCTACGAGGATCCCTGGCTCGCCGGCGGCCATAACGGCCTTTCCAACTCCGAGGACCCGAACAAGCCTGAGGCGCCCTATGCGCGGGTGCTGAAGCTGCGCGAGCAGATGCGCCAGTTCGGCCTCGGCGACGTCCCCATCATCATGGCCGGCGGCGTCTGGTGGCTGGAGGAGTGGGAGGACTGGATCGACAACCCGGAACTGGGCCCGATCGCCTTCCAGTTCGGCACCCGCCCGCTGGTGACCAAGGAAAGCCCGATCAGCGAGGCCTGGAAGCAGAAGCTGCTTTCGCTCCAGCCCGGCGACGTGCTGCTGCAGCCCTTCTCGCCCACCGGCTTCTATTCCTCGGCCGTGCGCAACGAGTTCCTGCGGGACCTGGAGGCGCGCAACGAGCGGCAGGTGGCGGTCAGCCCCGAGCCGGTCGGCGAGCACACCGCCGAGTATGGCGTCGGGCCGCGCAAGCGGCTGGTCTGGCTGGCGCCGGGCGACCTGGAGCGCGTGCATCACTGGGAGGCGCAGGGCTTCACCGAGGCGCTGCGCACGCCGGACAGCACGCTGGTCTTCGTCACGCCCGAAAGCGCGAAGCTGATCCTGAAGGACCAGACGGACTGCATGGGCTGCCTCAGCCATTGCCGCTTCTCCAACTGGACGCAGCACGGGCCGGACTACACCAACGGCAAGAAGGCCGATCCGCGCTCCTTCTGCATCCAGAAGACGCTGCGGGACATCGCGCATGACGGCGACATCGACCACAACCTGATGTTCGCCGGACACAACGCCTATCGCTTCGGCGCCGATCCCTTCTACTCGAACGGCTTCATCCCGACGGTGAAGCAACTGGTCGAGCGGATCATGTCGGGCCGCTGAGGCCGCCCTGGCGCGCCCCGGCCCGGGGGCGCGCACCTTCCCGCGCGCATATTTCCTAGCGCATATTTCCTCCGGCATCGAAACGAGTTAAGCCATGGCGTGGCGCTTCGCGCGCCGTTGGAGGGGAAGACCATGGCCCGCGCAATCGAGACTTTTCTGTGCCAGCCGGCGGTGGAAGTCATCGCCCGCATCCTGCTGACCTTTCCCTTCTGGGGCAGCGGGCTGGCGAAGCTCATCGACTTCCAGGGCGGGGTGGCGGAAATGGCCATGTTCGGGCTCAACCCGCCCGCCGCCTTCAACGCCGCCGTCATCATCACCCAGCTCGGCGGCTCGGCGCTGATCATCCTGGGCCGCCATACCTGGCTGGGCGCCGGGGCGCTCGGCGTGTTCACCGCGCTGACCATCCCGCTGGTGCACCATTTCTGGAGCCTGGAGGGCGAGCGCGGCATCGTCGCCTTCCATACCGCGACCGAGCATGTCGGCATGATCGGCGCGCTGGTGGTGGTCTCGATCCTGGCGGCGCGGCGCGACCGCGGCCGCAGCGGGGCGCGGATGATGGGCGTGCCCGCCGAGTAGCCGGCGCGAGGCCGGGGAAAGGAGGGCCTGTCCTCCGATCCGCCCAGGGGCGGGAGCATGGGCAGGCAGGGGGGAGTTCTCTCCCCCGGCCTCCGCTTCAGTCAGGGGTCCGAGGGCGCGCTCGTGTCCCCCCGACTTTTTTACCTCAGGCGCCCGGCGCCTTGTGGATCGGGTCCACCCAGGGGACGTTCTCCGGCTTCTCCACCGGCTCGATGTCGAGGTTGACCACCACCGCCTCGTTGTCGCTGCGCACCAGCACGCATTCCAGCGTCTCGTCGGTGGAAGCGTTGATCTCCTGGTGCGGCACGTAGGGCGGCACGTAGATGAAGTCGCCCGGCCCGGCCTCGGCGGTGAACTCCAGGTGCTCGCCCCAGCGCATGCGGGCGCGCCCCTTCAGCACGTAGATCACGCTTTCCAGCGGCCCGTGGTGGTGCGCGCCGGTCTTGGCGTTGGCATGGATGTGCACGGTGCCGGCCCAGATCTTCTGCGCGCCGACGCGGGCCAGGTTGATCGCCGCCTGGCGGTTCATGCCCGGCGTCTGCGCCGTGTTGGCGTCGAGCTGGTCGCCCGGGATGACCCGGACGCCGCTGTGCTTCCAGCCATCCTGCGGGGTGCCGGCCGGCAGGTCGGAATGGTCGTGGCCGTCATGCGGCATGGGCGGTTCTCCCCTTCTGGCGCGTGCGATGCCGGATCATGTCGCGCCGTTGTCCGGACGCGTCAAGCGAGGAGGGGCGGCGCGGTTGTCATCGCCCCGCCATGCAAGCGTCATCGGCCTGTCGCCGCCGCGGACTAAGCCGTCGCGCCATCAAGGCCGGAAGACGGGATGCCCATGGCGCGCCGGAAGAACGTATTGCTGATCGTGGTGGACCAGTGGCGGGCGGACTTCGTGCCGGCGCTGGGCGCGGATTTCCTGCGCACGCCGAACCTGGACCGGCTCTGCCGGGAGGGCGTGACCTTCCGCAACCACGTCACCACCACCGTGCCCTGCGGCCCGGCGCGGGCCAGCCTGCTGACCGGCCTCTACCTGATGAACCACCGCGCCGTGCAGAACACGGTGCCGCTGGATGCCCGGCACATGAACCTGGGCAAGGCGCTGCGGCAGATCGGCTATGACCCGGCGCTGATCGGCTACACCACCACCACGCCCGACCCGCGCACATCGGGCGCGCGCGACCCGCGCTTCACCACGCTGGGCGACCTGATGGAGGGCTTCCGCGCCGTCGGCGCTTTCGAGCCCAGCATGGACGGCTATTTCGGCTGGCTGGCGCAGAAGGGCTACGAACTGCCGGCGAACCGCGAGAACATCTGGCTGCCGGAGGGCGAGGATTCGGTGCCCGGCGCCACGGACCGCCCGAGCCGCATCCCCGCCGCGCTGTCGGACACCGCTTACTTCACCGAGCGGGCGCTCACCTACCTGAAGGGCAAGGGCGGGAAGCCCTGGTTCCTGCATCTCGGCTACTGGCGGCCGCACCCGCCCTTCATCGCGCCCGCGCCCTACAACACCCTGTACAGCCCGGCCGCGATGCCGGCGCTGCGCCGGCGCGAGACCTGGCAGCAGGAGGCGGCGCAGCACCCGCTGCTCGACTTCTACCTGAAGGGCATCAGCCAGGGCTCCTTCTTCCACGGGGCGGGCGGCGCCGCCTCGGAGCTGGACGAGGCCGCCATCCGGCAGATGCGCGCCACCTATGCCGGGCTGATCACCGAGGTGGACGCGGCGCTCGGCCAGGTCTTCGCCCATCTCGACGAGACCGGGCAGTGGGACGACACGCTGGTCATCTTCACCTCCGACCATGGCGAGCAGCTCGGCGACCACTACCTGCTTGGCAAGATCGGCTACCACGACGAGAGCTTCCGCATCCCGCTGGTGGTGAAGGACCCGGAGAGCAGGCTCGGCGCCGGCCGCATCGAGGACAGCTTCACCGAGAGCGTGGACGTGCTGCCGACCATCCTGGACTGGCTCGGCGGCGCGCCGCCGCGCGCCTGCGACGGCCATTCCCTGGTGCCGCTGGTGCAGGGCCGGAAGCCCGCCGGCTGGCGCGACCATCTCTTCTACGAATACGACTTCCGCGACGTGCACTACTCGCAGCCCGAGACGGCGCTCGGCCTCTCGATGGACGAGAGCGCGCTCTGCGTGGTGCAGGACGCGCGCTGGAAATACGTCCATTTCGCCGCCCTTCCGCCGCTGCTCTTCGACCTGGAGCGCGATCCGGACCAGTTCACCAACCTCGCCGAAGACCCGGCCCATGCCGCCGTGGTGGCCGAATACGCGCGGAAGGCGCTCTCCCACCGCATGCGCCACGCCGAACGCACCCTGACGCATTTCCGCGCCACGCCGCGCGGCCTCGAGGAGCGCACGCCATGATTCTCGCCCCCCCTCCTTCCCTGCAGCGCCGTTCCCTGCTGCTCGGCGCCGGCGGCACGCTGGGCCTTTCCGCCCTGCCGCGCTTCGCCATCGCGCAGGCGGACCAGCGCCCCGCGATCACCATCGCCGTGCAGAAGATCAGCAACAGCAACACGCTGGAGGTGTTGCGCGAGCAGTCTAACGTCGGCGAGCGCGCCTTCTCGATGCTCTGGGAAGGGCTGATCGGGCGTGACCTGCTGGGCGGGCTGAAGCCCATCCCGCGCCTCGCCACCGCCTGGCGCCGCGTCAGCGACAGCGTGGTCGAGCTGGACCTGCGGCGCGGCGTGAAGTTCCACAACGGCGACGAGATGACCGCCGAGGACGTCGTCTTCTCCTTCGGCCCCGAGCGGATGTTCGGCGACACCCGCCCGACCGCGCAGGGCCGCACCATCGAGATCGGCGGCGACCGCATCCCGACCCGCGCCGGGCGCGACCTGCCCCCCGAGGTGCCGGCCGTCGCCCGCCGCTCCTGGCCGGCGCTGGAGCGCGTCGAGATCGTCGACAAGTACAAGCTGCGGTTCCACAACGCGACGCCCGATGTCACGCTGGAAGGCCGCCTTTCGCGCTATGGCAGCGAGATCATCAGCAAGCGCGCCTTCATCGAGGCGGAGACCTGGTTCGACTGGGCGCGCAGGCCCGTGCTCACCGGCCCCTACAAGGTGGTGGAGTTCACCGCCGACCAGTCCCTCCTGCTCGCCGCGCATGACGAGTACTGGGGCGAGCGGCCGCCGCTGAAGTCGGTCCGGCTGATCGAGATCCCCGAGGTCTCCTCGCGCATCAACATGCTCCGCTCGGGCGAGGTGCAGTTCGCCTGCGACATCCCGCCGGACCAGATCGGCACGGTGGAGGGCGACAAGCGCCTGCAGGTGCAGGGCGGCACCATCCTCAACCACCGCCTGACCTGCTTCGACAAGACGCACCCGCAGCTCGCCGACGCGCGCGTGCGCCGCGCCTTCACCCATGCGATCGACCGGCAGGCCATCGTGGACAGCCTCTGGGCCGGCCGCACCGAGGTGCCGAAGGGCCTGCAATGGCCCTACTACGACGACATGTTCGTAGCCGACTGGTCGGTGCCGGAATACGACCCGGCCGAGGCGCAGCGCCTGCTGAAGGCGGCCGGCTACAAGGGCGACCCGATCCCCTATCGCCTGCTCAACAACTACTACACCAACCAGGTGCCGACGGCGCAGGTCCTGGTCGAGATGTGGAAGCAGGTCGGCCTGAACGTGCAGATCGAGATGAAGGAGAACTGGTCGCAGATCCTCTCGCGCGAGCCGGGCCGGGCGGTGCGCGACTGGTCGAACAGCGCGCCCTTCAACGATCCCGTCTCCTCCATCGTCAACCAGCACGGGCCGAACGGCCAGCAGCAGCAGGTCGGCGAATGGAGCAACGAGGAGATGAACAAGCTCTCCGTGGAGATGGAGACCTCGACCGACCACGCCCGTCGCAAGCAGATCTTCCGCCGCATGCTGGCGATCTGCGAGCGGGAGGACCCGGCCTACACGGTGCTGCACCAGAACGCGACCTTCACCGCGCTGCCGCGCCGCCTCGGCTGGAAGGCGGCGCCGGCCTTCGCGATGGAGTTCCGCGCGCACAACTGGAAGGCCTGAGGCATGGCGGGGCCCCTCGTCGAGATCCGCGGCCTCGCCGTCAGCTTCGACGGCGTGCCGGCGCTGCGCGGCGTGGACCTTGCGGTCGGGCGCGGCGAGGCGGTGGCGCTGGTCGGCGAATCCGGTTGCGGCAAGTCGGTCACCTGGCTGGCCGCGCTGGGGCTGCTGCCCGCCAGGGCGCGGGTTTCCGGCAGCGTGCGGCTGGAGGGCGCCGAGCTGCTCGGCGCCGCCCCCGCCACCCTGGACAAGGTGCGCGGCGGCCGCGTGGCGATGATCTTCCAGGACCCCGCCAGCAGCCTCAACCCGGTGCACCGCATCGGCCGGCAGATCGTGGAGGCGCTGCGGCTGCATCGCGGGCTGGACGGCGCCGCCGCGCGCGAGGCGGCGCGGCGCCTGCTCGACCAGGTCGGCATGCCGGATGCCCGGCGGCGGCTGGAGGCCTATCCGCACGAGCTCTCGGGCGGGCAGAACCAGCGCGTGATGATCGCCATGGCCCTGGCGGGACAACCCGAGCTGCTGGTGGCGGACGAGCCGACCACCGCGCTCGACGTCACCATCCAGGCGCAGATCCTGGAGCTGCTGTCGGAGATCCGGCGCGACACCGGCATGGCGCTGGTGCTGGTCAGCCACGATCTCGGCGTGGTGGCGGAGACCTGTGACCGGGTTTGCGTCATGTATGCCGGCCGCATCGTCGAGGAGACGGCGGCCGACCGGCTGTTCAGCGGCCCGGCGCATCCTTATGCGCAAGGCCTGCTCGCCGCGCTGCCGCCGATGCAGGGGCCGCGCCGCCCGCTGGCCGCGATTCCCGGCGGCGTGCCGGAACCCTGGGCGATGCCGCCCGGCTGCGCCTTCGCGCCGCGCTGCCCCAAGGCCAGCAGCGCCTGCGAGGCCGGCGTGCCGGGCCTCGCCACCGTCTCGCCCGGCCACCGCGCCGCCTGCATCCGCCCCTTCGCCCCGGCCGTGGCGGCGGCGCGGGCGCCTGAGCTGCAGCCGGCATGAGCGCGCCGCTGCTGCAGGCCGAAGGGCTGGTGCGCCGCTACGCCATGCGGCGCGGCTGGCTCGGCCGGCCGGTCGCGGTACGGGCGCTGGACGGCGTCTCCCTCACCCTGGAGCGTGGCCGGACCCTCGGCCTGGTCGGCGAATCCGGCTGCGGCAAGTCCACCACCGGGCGGCTGGTGCTGGGCGCCGAGACGCCCGACGAAGGCAGCGTCCGCTTCGAGGGCGCGCCGCTGCCGCCGCCCGGCACCGCCGCCTGGCGGGCGCAGCGGGCGCGGATGCAGATGGTCTACCAGGACCCGCTCGGCGCGCTGGACCGGCGGCTGACCATCGGCGCGCAGGTCGCCGAGCCGCTGGAGATCCACCGCCTCGGCGCCGGCGCGGAGAAGGTCGCGGCGCTGTTGCGCGCGGTCGGGCTGCGGCCGGACCAGGCGGCGCGCTACCCGCACGAGCTGTCCGGCGGCCAGCGGCAGCGCGCCGTGTTGGCCCGCGCGCTCGCCACCGACCCCGCGCTGCTGGTCTGCGACGAGCCGATCAGCGCGCTCGACGTCTCCATCCAGGCGCAGGTGATGAACCTGCTGGCCGAGGTGCAGGCGGCGCGCGGCGTCGCGCTGCTGTTCATCAGCCACGACCTGCGCGCGGTGCGGCAGGTCAGCCACCGCGTGGCGGTGATGTATCTCGGCCGCATCGTCGAGGAGGGCGAGCCGGACGCGGTGCTGCACGATCCGGCCCACCCCTATGCCCGGGCGCTGGTCTCGGCCATCCCGCATCCCGGCCGGCGCGGGCGGCGCATCGTGCTGCAGGGCGACCCGCCCAACCCCGCCGCGCGGCCGACCGGCTGCGCCTTCCACCCGCGCTGCCCGGTGGCCAGCCGCCGCTGCGCCGCCGAAAGCCCGGCCTTGAAGCCGCGCCCCGGCGACGGCCGCCTTGTTGCCTGCCACGTGGCCCAGGGGGAGATCCCGGCCGGGCAGGGCATCGCCACCCCGTCCATCCGGGAAGCCGCCTGAATGCTGCGTTTCCTCGCCTTCCGCCTGGCCCGCGCGCTGCTGACCCTGGTGCTGGTGGTGACCTTCGCCTTTGTCGTGCTGCGGCTTTCCGGCGATCCGGCGCAGATCATCATGTCGCCCGACGCGCCGCCCGAGGCGGTGGCCGCCTTCCGCCGCGCCTGGGGCCTCGATGACCCGCTCTGGATGCAGTACCTCCGCTACTTCACCGCCATCCTGCACGGCGACCTCGGCAACTCGATGCGCGACGGGCGCAGCGCCATCGCGCTCGTCGCCGAGCGCATCCCGGCCACCCTGGCGCTCACCCTGCCGGCGCTGGCGCTGAAGCTCGGCCTCGGCATCCCGGCGGGCATCTACGCGGCGCTGCACCGCAACTCCTTCGCCGACCGCGCGGTGATGCTGCTGGCGGTCGCCGGCTTCACCGTGCCCTCCTTCGTGCTCGGCCTGCTGCTGGTGCTGGTGTTCGCGGTGCAGCTGGGCTGGCTTCCCTCGGGCGGGCAGGACAGCTGGATGCACGCCATTCCCACCGTCACCATCATCGGCTTCATGGTCGGCTCGCTGCTGGCGGGCGCGGTGGTGGTGGAGAGCGTCTTTTCCTGGCCCGGCGTCGGGCGGCTGCTGGTGGTGGCCGTCGCCAACCGCGACCTGGCCGTCGTGCAGTGCATCCTGCTGCTGGTGGCCGCCACCATGATCACCGCCAACCTGGTGGTGGACCTGCTCTATGGCGTGCTGGACCCGCGGCTGCGGCTCGGCGCGCGGGAGGCCGCGTGATGTCCGGCGCCACCGCCGCCACGCCGCCGCCGGCCGTCGTCGCCGCGCCGCTGGCCCGCAAGGGCGGGCGCGTGCCGCCAATGGTCGCCTTCGCGCTGTGCTGGATCGCGCTGATGCTGGGCATCGCCCTGCTGGCGGACTGGATCACGCCGTTCTCCCCCACCGCGCTCGACCTGCGGGCGCGCCTCGCGCCGCCGGCCTTCATGGGCGGCTCCTGGCTGCACCCGCTGGGCAGCGACGAGCTGGGGCGGGACGTGCTGAGCCGCCTGATCGTCTCCATCCGCATGTCGCTGCTGATCGCCTTCGGGGCGGCCATCATCGGCGCGGTGCTGGGCGTCACGCTGGGCTTCCTGGCGGCGCATTTCCGCGGGCTGGTCGAGCAGGCGGTGATGGCGCTGGCGGATTTCCAGGCCTCGATGCCCTTCCTGATCCTGGCGCTTTCCGTCCTCGCCTTTTTCGGCAACGCGCTGCCGCTTTTCGTCTGCCTGCTCGGGCTGCATGGCTGGGAGCGCTATGCCCGCATCGCCCGCGGCCTGGCGATCAGCGCCGGCAGCCAGGGCTATGCCGCCGCCGTGCGGCAGCTCGGCGCCACGCCCTGGCGGACCTATGCCCGGCACGTGCTGCCCAACATCGCCTCCACCCTGATCGTCTCCATGACGCTGGCCTTCCCGGAGATCATCCTGCTGGAAAGCGGCCTTTCCTTTCTGGGCCTGGGCGTGCAGCCGCCGGACAGCTCGCTCGGCAACATGGTGGGCTATGGGCGGGAATACCTGACGCGGGCGCCCTGGATCCTGCTGGCGCCCTCCCTGGTGATCGTGCTGACCACCCTCTCGGTCAGCCTGCTGGGCGACTGGCTGCGCGACCGCCTCGACCCGACGCTGCGCTGAGGCGGCGGGGCAGGGCAGCAGCTTGGTCATGGCCACGGGAAAACGAGGTCTGGTGTTACGAAGCGAAGCTCCATACCATATCTGGTAGTGGCGCCGGCCGATTCGCAGGGCTGGCGCCGGCACGCCTTGCCCACCGGAGCCTGCATGGACGGATACAGCCACCCCTTGCCCCGCCTCCTCCGCGCGGAGGCCGATGCCCCGCCGGGCGCGAGCTTCGGCGAGGCGCCGCTGCCCGCGCGCCCGCTGGATGCCGGCATGGGCCTGGCGGTGGGCCGCCGCACCGTGTTCCGCCCGGAGGATGGCGAGAGCTTCGGGCGCGTGGCGGACCGGGTGGCGGAGGGCAACCTCGGGCTGCTCGGCGCCGGGCCGGAAGGGGAGCGGGCGCGGCTGCGCAACGCCATCGCCACTGGGGCGCTGCTCACCTCGGGGCGCCACCTGCAGCACGGCGATGCCGGGCAGGGCGGGCGCAACCTGGAGGTCTTCACCAACTGCGCCACGGCGATCGCCTCCTTCGCCAAGTTCTACCTGCTGCTGAACGGTTCCGGCGTCGGCCGCGCCTATGACGACGCGCTGGCCACGGTGGACTGGGGGCGGGCGCCGGCGCTGCGCCTGCACCTTTCCCCGGAGCATCCGGACTACCCGAGGGACCGCGCCGCCCTGCGCCGCTTCGGCACCGAGATGGGCCTGCTGCCCTGGGACAGCACCGGGGAGAGCTTCGACGCCGCCGCCGAGGCCGGGCTGCGCGGCTTCCTGGCCCGCGAACTGGTGGCCGATCTCGCGGAACTGCCGGCGACGGCCGTGCTGCACCGCGTGGCCGACAGCCGCGAGGGCTGGGCCAAGGCGGTCGAGGTGCTGGAGGCGATGGCCTTCCGCGGCGAGGCCGACCGCGTGCTGGTGCTGGACCTTTCCGCCATCCGCCCGGCCGGCAGCCCGATCCGCGGCATGCAGGGGCGGCCTTCCTCCGGCCCCATCTCGCTGCTGCGCGGCCTGCTGAACATCCGCCGCCATGTGATCGAGCCGGCCCGCGCGCGCGACTCCGAGGGCGAGGCGCTGCAGCCCTGGGAGCAGGCGCTGCTGGTGGACCACTACCTTTCCGTCGAGGTGCAGGTGGGCGGCGCCCGCCGCGCCGCGCGCATGGCCACCAAGTCCTGGCGCGACCCGGGCATCCGCCGCTTCATCCGCGCCAAGTCGGAGGGTGGGCTGTGGACGGCCAATCATTCCGTCATGGTGGACCGCACCTTCTGGGCGCTGGTGCGCGGCGAAGCGGAGGGGCCGCTGGCTCGGCATGCCCGCATGGTGTTCGAGGAAGTCACGGCCTGCGCCTACATCAACGGCGAGCCGGGCTTCATCAACGGCGACCTGCTGGAGGACCACCGCACCGGCAGCGCCTGGGACAAGCCCGTCCACGAGGATGGCCGCGACTTCCGCAGCGACCGCTACCAGGTGGACGCCGCCGCCGGGCTGCTGGCCGAGGCCTCCCGCCGGGCCGCCGGGGCGCGCTTCCCGGTGACCACCAACCCCTGCGGCGAGATCACGCTGCACGTCACCGGCGGCTATTGCGTGATCGCCGATTTCGCCCCGCTGCTGGCCTGCCCGGCGGCCTTCGACAGCTTCGCCCCCGGCGCGGCGCCGGAGGCGGTGGCCGATCTCTGGGACCGCCGGGTGGAGGACGCGGTGCGGCTCGGCGTGCGCTTCCTGGTGCGCGCCAACCGGATGGACGCGCTCTATGGCGAGGAGGTCGCGCGCACCAATCGCATCGGCATCGGCCCGACCGGCTTGCACGAATGGGCCTGGATGCGCTTCGGCCTGGGCTTCCGCGACCTGCTGGACGAGAGGCGCGCGGCGCCCTTCTGGGCCGCGCTGCGCCGCCTTTCCGCCGCCGCCAAGGACGAGGCCGACCGCTATGCCGACGAGCTGGGCGTCGCCCGCCCGGTGACGGTGACCACGGTGAAGCCCGCCGGCACCACCAGCAAGCTTTTCGGCCTCACCGAGGGCGCGCATCTTCCCGCCCGCCGGCAGTACCTGCGCTGGGTGCAGTTCAAGGGCACCCGCGACCCCGGCACCGGCGAATGGCACCGCGGCTCCGACCCGCTGCTGGCTGACTACGCCGCGCGCGGCTACCCGCTGCGCGAGCTGCGCAGCTTCCCCGGCATGACGGTTGTCGGCTTCCCCACCGTGCCGCTGGCGCAGCGGCTGGGGATGGCGGAGAAGCTGGTCACCGCGCCGGAGGCGACGCCGGAGGAGCAGTACCAGTGGCTGCGGCTGCTGGAGCGGCACTGGATCGGCGCCGAGCGCGGCAACCAGGTCAGCTACACGCTGAAGGTCTATACCGACCGGCACGACCTGGACGCCTTCCGCGCCATCGTCGCCGCGCACCAGCCGGAGGTCCGCTGCTGCAGCGTGCTGCCCAGCCTGCCGGACGGCAAGCTCGGCTATGAGTACCTGCCGGAGGAGGAGGTCTCGGCCGGGCGCTTCGCCGCGCTGGTGGAGGGCATCGCCGACGAGGCCAGCCGCGAGGCGGTGGACTGGGCGCATCTGCAATGCGCCAGCGGGGTTTGCCCGATCTGAGGGCGCAGGTCGGGGGAGAATGAATTCTCCCCCGGGCCCCCTCTTCTTTTTTTCTTTCAGTTTCATCGCGCTGGTGGCGCGCGCTCGCGCCGGGGCTGGAGCAGCCCCGGCGACTGCGGCCGGACCCTCAACGGACAAAAAGAAGAAGGGGGTCTGGGGGAATTTCTTTCCCCGGCCTTTTTCAGCCGACGAACACGGGCCTGGCCGAAAGCTCCGCGCGCAGCCCGGCTTCCGCCAGCGAGGCGGCGAGCCTGTCCGCCGGCAGGCGCAGGTAGCGTTCCAGCAGCTGCACATAGAGCCCGGCGAAGACAGGGCCATGCCCGTCGGAGGCGCCGTCCTGCGTGCTGCTGAGCGCATGGGCCAGCTCGTGCAGCAGCACCCAGGGCGGGAACGCGGCGGGCAGGCGCAGGCGCAGGCGGTTGGCATCGGCCATGCGGCGGGTGGCCTGCCGGGGCAGGGGCTCGACGCGGGGCGGGTAGCGCAGGCCCAGCTCGGCCCAGATGGCGTCCACCATGCCCTGGGCGGCGGCGAAGGGGAGCGGGGTGCCGCCATGCGGGGCCACCACGCGGTCTTCCCAGGCGTAGAGGCGCTGGCGCTGGCTGTCGCGCCCGCGCTTCATTCGATCAGGCCGGGGGCGCGGCCATGCACGGGGCGGTTCAGGTTGACGCGGTCCCCGGCGGCATAGCCGTGGTGGTAGGCGCCATCGGCCCGCACCGCCTGGCGCCGGCTGGAAACCAGCCGGATGGCGGCTTCCCGGAAGGCCTCCTCGACCACCTGCCGCTTGGCGACCACCAGCGCCGTGCCGGTGGCGGGCCGGGCCGCCATGCCGGCCTGCCGCTCGCGGACCATGGCTTCCAGGCGCTCGGCGAGGCGGCCGGCCATGCCCTGCTGGAAGCTGGTGGAGGCACGGCGCAGCGACAGGCCGCGCAGCGCCGGGCGGGCGGCGCGGAAGCCGGCGAGTTCCGTGCCGATGCTGCGCTCCACCACGGCGAAGAGGTAGGAAGCCAGGGCTGTGTCCGGCTCCAGGCCGAAGAAGACGTAGTGCGGGCCCTTGGCCTCGCGGGCCAGCCAGACCTTGCAGTCGCAGAAGCGGGCGATGGCCGGCACGCAGGCGTCCACCGGGCGGCGCCGCCGGCCGGCAAGCGGCACCTCGACCTGGATGCAGCGGGCCTCGCGCAGCTCCACCTCGTCCATGCTGAGGGCATAGCGCTCCAGCAGCCGGCCCACCATCTCGGCCGCGGCCAGCGCCTCCGCCTCGGTGCAGCCGTTGGAGACGGTCTTTTCCGTCAGGGCGCGGATGCGGGCCTTCACCCGCGCCAGTTCGGCAGCCTGGTTCATCGCATTCCTTTGTCCATGGGCGGTCCATAGCATGCGGAGGCGGCGGCCGGCAGCGGCCCGGCCAGCGCTCTGGCGCCCCGGATCGTCTCGTGCGGTGAGAAAAACAACAGGGCAAGGCTGGGACTCGGGGGATTTCCCTTCCCATCCGGGTGCCGGAGGGGAGTAGAACGTCGCCCCTGCGCGCTTTCCGGCGCTTCCGCACCGCCGCGCCTGCGGCAGGGCTGCCCTTTGGAGATTTCATCCCTGTGACAGGCCCGTGCGGTATAGAGAGGTATGACCGATCACCACCGCCGGAGCCTGTGTTGTCGAGCAGCCTCGCGCTCAAGCTGGATGAAGCGACGCGTCAGCGGCTCCAGGCGCTTGGCCGGGCGCGCGACCGCTCGCCGCACTGGCTGATGAAGAAGGCCGTGCTCGAGTTCCTGGCTCGCGAAGAAGGCTATGAGCAGGAAAGGCGGGAGGATCTGGCGCGCTGGGAGCGGTTCCGCCTTTCGGAGGAGGCTGTGGCCCAGCAGGCCGTCGAGGAATGGCTCGACAGTTTCGGCACGGAAGGCAGCCGCCCCCTTCCGGGGCGGTGATCGGCCGGATCCCATGGCAAAGCTGGTATGGCTGCCCGAGGCGGTGGCCGATCTCGACCGTCTTCTCGATGACCTGCGCGCCCGCAGCCCGGAGGCCGCGCGCCGCGCCGCGCAGGCGGTCATCCGCGTGACACGGCGCCTCGCGGAGGAGGCGATGCTGGGCCGCCCGATGGGCGACGGCACCGGGCGGCGCGAGCTGCTCGTGCCGCTCGCCGGGATCGGCCTGGTGCTGCGCTACGCCCTGGATGAGGCCGGCCGGGTGGCGCTGATCCGCATCGGCGGGGGCGGGGAGCAACGGGCATGACGGTGCTGCTGCGCTTCTTCCCCTCCGCCGGCTCGCGGCAAGCCGCCTCCGGCCAGCTCGAGCTTCGTTACGGCCTCTCCCCTTGAGGCGGCAACGCGCCGCCCCGGCAAAGGGCGGCAGGGGGGGTGTTTCAAAGGCGCTACACTCCCTAAATCATGCGGCGGCCACCTGGCGGTGACGCCAATCCCCTAGCCTGTCCCTCGCTCGCTCCGCGCTTTCCGGCGTGGTGCGGGGCTCTTTGTGGGGCAAGGACGAGGGCAGGGTTCCGGGACCTGTGCGGTCCCCCAGAATGAAGTGCAGGTGAATCAATGGACGGGATGTTTACCTACGGCACGGCGGATCAGGGCGAGTCGGAGAACGCCACGCTTAAGGCGCGGGCGGGGTTCGGCGACATTCTGACCCAGGATGGCCAGGACAATACGGACCGCCTCGATTCCAACGGCAGCCCCAGCCATGCCTGGCGCCAGAAGTTCGCAGAGGAGTTCGACGGCTTGGAGGAGGAGACCCGCCCGGCCGCCGAGGAGGACGAGAGGGAGGACGGCGAGCGCGCCGAGGCTTCCGAGTCCGACGAGGAGCGCGAGGAGTCCGAGGAGGAGGGCGGCAACGTCAACGGTGCCAGCCTGGCCCGTTCGGACGATCCCGTCCGCATGTTCCTGCGCGAGATGAGCGGCACCGAGCTGCTTTCGCGCGAGCAGGAGATCGCGCTGGCGCAGCGGATCGAGGCCGGGCGCGACGCCATGCTGGCCGGGCTGTGCGAGAGCCCGATGAGCTTCGCTCACCTCGCCCAGTGGAAGGCCGCGCTGGAGCAGGGGCAGATGCCGCTGCGCGACGTGGTGGAGCTGGAGGCGATGGCGGCCGATGCCTCCTCGGAGCCCGAGGAGACGGAGGAAGGCGGCGGCGAGGCGGCGCCGCATGCGACGCTGGACGAGAAGATGAAGCCGGAGGTGCTCGCCTCCTTCACCGCCGCGCTGGACGCCTTCGCGCGGCTGCGCGCGCTGCCGCCCGGCGGCAAGGAGGCGATGGCGGAGCGGCAGGAGATGGTGGGGCTGTTCGGCGCCCTGCGCCTGCGCCCGGCGCGCCTTGACCTGCTGGTGGCGCAGGTGCGCGAGACGAGCCGCCGCCTGCTGGCGCTGGACGGCCAGGCGCTGCGCCTGGCCGTGGCGGCCCGCATGGAGCGCGAGGACGTGCTGCGCCTTTGGGACGGCAGCGAGAACGGTGCCGATGCGCTGCTGGTGGCGGCGCAGAAGGTCCGCACCTCCTCGGCGCGCCGCGAGGCGGCGCTGCGCGAGCTGGCCGAGAAGCTGCCCGGCATCCGCGCCGCGATCGCGAAGCTGGAGGTGGAGAGCGGCCTGGTCGCCGTGCAGCTGCGCCGTGTCTGCGCCGAGGTCGCGCAGGGCGAGCGCGACATGCGCAAGGCGAAGGAGGAGCTGACCCGGGCCAACCTGCGGCTGGTGGTGCACATCGCCAAGCGCTACCGCAACCGTGGCCTGATGTTCGGCGACCTGATCCAGGAGGGCAACATCGGGCTGATGCGCGCGGTGGACAAGTTCGACTGGCGCCGCGGCTTCAAGTTCGCGACCTACGCCACCTGGTGGGTGCGGCAGGCGATCACCCGCTCGCTGGCCGACCAGGCGCGCACCATCCGCGTTCCCGTGCACATGACGGAAACGGTGGGCAAGGTGGCGCGCATGAGCCGCCGCTTCGCGCAGAAGGCCGGCCGCGAGCCGACGCCGGACGAGCTGGCGGCGGAGCTGGGCATGTCGGTGGACAAGGTGCGCGCCGTGCAGCGGCTGGCGCGCGAGCCGGTCAGCCTGGAGAACCCGGTGGGCGACGACGATGACGGGCGCCTCGGCGACTTCATCGAGGACGAGAACGCGGTGATGCCGTTCGACGCGGCGGCGCGCTCCTCGATGCGCGAGGCGACCATGCGCATCCTCTCCGACCTGACGCCGCGCGAGGAGCGCATCCTGCGCATGCGCTTCGGCATCGGCGGCGAGAACGACCACACGCTGGAGGAGGTCGGCAAGACCTTCAACGTGACGCGCGAGCGCATCCGCCAGATCGAGGCGAAGGCGCTGAAGAAGCTGCAGGGCTCGAAGCGCGGCAAGTCGCTGCGCAGCTTCCTGGCCTGAGGAAAGAGTTTGGGGGGCAGGAATTCCCCCCGAGCCCCCCATCTTCCTTTTGCCAGTTGGGGCTGCGCTTCCCGCCCGCGCGGGAAACGCGAAGAGAAAAGATGGGGGTCCGGGGGAATTCCTTCCCCCGGGCTTTTTTACTGGATCTCGGTTTCCACGCTGCCGACGCCCTGGAACTCCGCCCGCACCCTGGTGCCTGGCGGGACCAGGATGTTGCCCGTGCAGCTTCCGGTGGTGATCACCATGCCGGCCTTGAGCCCGCCGTAGCGCCGGGCGCCGGTGTTGGCGAGCCACTGCACCAGCCGGATCGGCTCGCCGGCGGAGTTGCCGCCGGTGTGCTCCACCGCCACCTCGCCGTTGAAGGTCAGCCGCACCGGCACGGCGGGCGGGTCGATGCGCTGCCAGTAGGCCAGCGCCGGGCCGACCACCAGGGCGCCGTGGCTGGTCTGGTCCGCCGAATGGCTCAGCGGGTCGAGGCCCAGGCTGACGAAGCGCGTGTCCACGATCTCGATGGTGGGGTGCATGGTGGCGATGGCGGCCATCACCTCCTCGCGCGAGTAGGGCGCGTCGCGCGGCGGCAGGTCGGCCCCCATGCGGTAGCCGATCTCGGCCTCGATGCCGGTGATGTTGAAGTCGGCGGCGCGGAAGGGCGTGGCGTCGAAGCGGAGGTTCTGCGCGTGCAGCGGCGCGCAGCCCGGCTCGGCGTCCGGGCTGGCGGCGCCGACCTTCCAGCCCGCGAGGGGGCCCAGCTCCGCCGCCACCAGGGCCTGGATGGCCTGGACCTCCTCCATGTCGGCCGGCCGGGCGCCTTCGGGAAGGGCCTCCAGCCAGATGCGGGTCCGGCGGGCCTGTAGCAGGGCGGCGGCGGCGGCGGCGGCGTCAAAAGCCATGGGGCGGGTCCTCCGGGAACTGGCGCGCCATCCTGGCGAGGCCCGGCGGCGGCGTCGAGAGGGGCGGCCCGGATGGCTGGCGGCTCTCTTGCGGCGGTGATAACCAGGACGCCGTCCAGGATTCGTCGACCGTGAGCCTCGCCGTCCCTTCCGCCGAACCTTACCTGTTGCTGCGGCTTGGCAGCCGGACCTGCGCGCTGCCGGGCGCCGAGGTGCGGGAGATCCTGCCGCTGCCCCGGCTGTGGCGGCCGCCCGGCCTGCCGCGCCCGCTCGCCGGCTTCCTGAACCTCGGCGGCGGGGCGCTGCCGGTGCTCGACCTGATGCGGCTGTTCGGGCTCGCGGCGGAAGGCGCGGAGGGGGAGGCGGCGCTGTACCGGCATGTTGTGGTGGCGGCGGGGCGGGAAGGGCCCCTCGGCCTGCTGGTGGACCGCGCGCTCGACCTCCAGCGCATCCCGCGGGGGCAGCTCCGGCCGCTGGCGCCGGAGGCCACGCCCAATGGCTGCGCCGTGGCCGAGATCGAGATGCCGGAAGGCTTCGTGCACCTGCTGGCGGTGGAGCGCATCCTGCTGGCGCAGGAAAAGGCCGCCCTGGAGGCCCTGCGGGAGAACGCCCAGGCCCGGCTCGCCGAATGGGCCGGCGCGGGCTGATGCCCCGCGCGCCCGGTCCCTTCACCCCGGCCTTCATCCCGGACGCGGATTTCCTGCGCCTGAAGTCGATGGTGATCGCCCGTACCGGGCATTTCTACTACCAGGACAAGGACACGCTGCTCTGGGAACGGGTGCGGCGCCGGCTGCGCGAAACCGGCCTTCCCGGCACCGCGGCTTATGTCGAGCGGCTGAAGGACCCCGTCGCCGGCGAGGAGGAATGGGCGGCGCTGGTTGCGGCGATCACCATCGGCGAGACCTTCTTCTTTCGCTATGCCGAGCAGTTCGCGGCGCTGCAGGGAACCATCCTGCCCGACATCATCGCGCGCAACGCGGCGACGCGCCGCCTGCGGATCTGGAGCGCCGGCTGCGCCAGCGGGGCGGAGCCCTATTCCGTCGCCATCCTGCTGCGCCGCCTGCTGGGCGAGGCGCTGCCGCAATGGCGGATCAGCCTGACCGGCACCGACCTGAACGAGGCGGTGCTGCAGGTGGCCCGGCGTGGCCTGTACAGCCGCTGGGCGCTGCGCAGCCTGCCGCCCGAGGAGGTGGCGCGCGACTTCACCCCCGATACCGATGGCCGCCACTGGGCGCTGCGCCCGCAGCACCGCGCGATGGTGCGTTTCGAGCGGCACAACCTGCTGAGCCTGCTCGACGCCGGCGCGCCGCTGCAGCTCACCGAGTTCGACCTGATCCTGTGCCGCAACGTCCTCATCTACTTCCATCCCGAGGTGGTGGAGCGGCTGGTGCACGCCCTGGCGGAGCGGCTGAACGCGGGCGGCTGGATGCTGCTTGGCCATGCCGAGCCCAACCCGGCCTTCACGCGGTTCCTGGAGGTGGTGAACCTGCCGGGCACCATCGCCTACCGGCGTGGCGGGGGGGCGCTGCCATCCTCCCCGCCTGCCGCGGCGCCGCTGGCCGCCTCGCCCGTCGCGCCGCCTTTCGCGCCGCCCGTCGCGCCGTCTGTCTGGGCTCCCCTGGCGGTCCCGCCCGTCCCGCACCCCTTGCCGCCCCGGCCTGCCGCGCCGCAGCCGGCGGCGGCGCCCGCGGTCGGGGCGCTGCTGGAGGAGG
Source organism: Teichococcus coralli (assembly GCF_009829925.1). GTDB lineage: Bacteria > Pseudomonadota > Alphaproteobacteria > Acetobacterales > Acetobacteraceae > Pseudoroseomonas > Pseudoroseomonas coralli. The sequence goes on along the minus strand of NZ_SNVJ01000011.1, from coordinate 22,556 downwards.
CGCGCCTCCGGGCCGACCGGGGGGATCTGGCCGGCGCCCAGGAGGCCTGCCGCGCCGGGCTGGCCGTCGAGCCGACGCATCCCGCGCTGCACTACTACGAGGGTCTGGTGGCGCGTGCCCTTGGCCGGCCGGCGGCGGCGGAGCAGGCCTTCCGCCGCGCCCTCTACCTGCGCGGCGACTTCATCATGGCGCATTACCAGCTTGGGCTGTTGTTGCTAGATGAGGGCCGCGCCGCCGCGGGCCGCAGGGCCCTGGCGGTGGCGTCGCGCATCGCCATGAGCCTGCCGGGCGATGCGGCGCTGGAGGAGGGAGATGGAATGACGGCGCAGGAGCTTCGCACCGCGGCGCGGCTGCACCTTGAGACGCTTGGCCCGGTGCGGAATTCCTGATGCCGAACCGCGGCGTCATCGTTCCTCCCCAGCGGGCGGCGCGCATCCTGGAGCAGCGCACGCGGCTGCTCGCCGCGCGCGGGGCGGCAGCCCCGGCCGGGACCCGGCTGCGGGTGCTGGCCTGCCAGCTCGGCGACGAGTTCTACGGCCTGCCGCTGGAGGCGGTCGCGCAGGTGCTGCCGCCGGTGGCCTGGGCGCCGGTGGCCGGCGCGCTGCCCGCGGTGCTCGGCCTGTTCAGCCATGCCGGGCAGATGGTCTGCCTGCTCGACCTGGCGCTGGCGCTCGGCCGCGCGGCACCGCAAGCGGAGGGCGGCCATGTGCTGCTGCTGCGCGCGGCCGGCTCCCGCCGCTTCGCCCTGCGGGTGGAGCGCGTGGCCGCCGTGGCGGAGGTCGCGCCGCTGCCGGACCCCGGCCGCCCGGTCGAGCGGGCCGTCACCGGCCATGCCCTTGCCCCTCCCGAACTGGCCGGCGGCCGGCACGCCCTGCTCGGGCTGATCGACCCCCACCGGCTGCTGCAACCCTTCATGGCGCCTGCCGTACCCTCCGGAGCGTGACGAACTTGAGCATCGCCAACCGAATCCTCGCCGGCTTCATGGCCATCACGCTGCTGCTCATCGGGCTCGGCCTGTACAGCCTGAACCAGATCAGCGTCGTCACCCAGGCCACCGAGACCATCGTCACGCGGGACCTGGGAATGCTGCGCCACCTGATGGAGCTGCGCGACGCCGAGAGCGCCATGCAGGACAGCCGCAGCCGCAACCTGTCGCGCTTCCTGCTGCGCGGGCTCGGCCGCGAGGTGCCGGCGGACGACCTGTCGCAATCCTGGGCGCGCGCCGCGGCGGAAGGCGAGACGATCCTGCAGCAGATGCAGGCGGCCGCCAGCCGCAACGCCGCGCAGGCGGTCTCCAGCGACCGGGGGGGCGGCTGGCAACGCATCGGCCAGCAGCTGAACCAGGCGGCCGCGGCGCTGCGGCAGATCCGCGACCACACGCAGACGCAGCTCCAGGCCATCCGCGCCAATGACCTGGCCGCCGCCGTCGCCGCCGGGGAGGCCATCGTCGCCAGCCGCACCGCCTTCGACCGCCTGACCGAGGCCGTGCAGGAGACGCTGAACGCCGTGATCGCCGACGGCCAGGCGCGCGGGCGGGAGATCTACCAGGACAGCCGCTTCTCCGTGATCCTGGTGCTGATCGGGGCGGTGGTGCTCGGCATCGCCATCACCCTGCTGATCCGCCGCTCGATCACCCAGCCGCTGGCCACCTTCATGAGCTTCGTCGAGCGCATCGGGCGCGGCGACCTGACCGGCGAGGCGGCGGTGACCGGGCCGGACGAGCTGGGACGGCTCGGCGTCACGCTCAACGCCATGGTCGAGGGGCTGCGCCAGCTCGCCCGGCAGAGCCGCGAGGCGACCGAGAACCTCAACGCCTCGGCCGCCGAGATCCGCGCCAGCACGCAGGAGCAGGCGGCGAGCGTCGAGGAGCAGCTCGCCGCCGTGCAGGAGACCGCCGCCACGGTGGACGAGATCACCCATTCCGGCGTGCAGATCGGCAAGCGCGCGCAGGAGGTGATCGCCTCCGCCCAGGCCACCGCGCAGACCTCCACCGCCGGCCTGAAGGCGGTGGACGAGACGGTGCGGGCGATGGAGCAGATCCGCGAGCAGGCGGAGGCGGTGGCCAGCAACATCGTCGCGCTCTCGGAGAAGACCCAGGCGATCGGCGAGATCATCGCCACGGTGAACGACATCTCGGAGCGCAGCCACCTGCTGGCGCTGAACGCGGCGATCGAGGCCGCCGCCGCCGGCGAGCAGGGGCGCAGCTTCGCCGTGGTCGCCGCCGAGATGAAGACGCTGGCCGACCAGGCCAAGGAGGCCACCGGGCAGGTGCGCTCGATCCTGGGCGACATCCAGCGCGGCATCAATTCCTCCGTCATGCTCACCGAGGAGGCGGTGAAGCGCGTGGCGGCGGGGCGGCGGCGCACCGACACCACCCACACCACGATCACCGAGATCACCGGCCGCATCCAGGAGAGCGTGCAGACCTTCCAGCAGATCGTCGCCAGCACCAACCAGCAGCAGCTCGGCATCGAGCAGGTGATGAGCGCGCTGCAGAACATCCGTCAGGCAAGCCAGCAGACGGCCGCCGGCACGCGGCAGCTCGACACCGCGGCGGCCAACCTGTCGCAGCTTTCCGAGCGGCTGGTCGGGCTGGCCGACCGCTACCGCTTCTGAACCGCCCCATGCGCCGCCCCATGCGCCGCCGCCCCGCCATGGCCCCGATGCCCGCCGCCCCCCGCCCGGTGCGGCATGGCCGGTTGGGGCATGGCCGGTTGGGGCATGGCCGGTTGGCATATGGCCGGTTGGGATATGGCCGGTTGGGATATGGCGGGTTGGGGCATGGCCGGTTGGGATATGGCCTCGGCGGCATGGCCCGGAGGGTTGCCCATGAGCGATGACCTGCGCCAGGAGTTGCTGGCCGCCTTCGGCATCGAGCATCAGGAGCACCTGCAGGCCATCCGCGCCGCGCTGGCGGCGGTGGAGAGCGGCCAGCCCTTCGACCTGCGGGACGTGTTCCGCCGCGCGCACAGCCTGAAGGGCGCGGCGCGGGCGGTGGACCTGCCGGCCGTGGAGGAAATGGCGCACCGGCTGGAGACGGTGTTCAGCCGCGTCGGCGAGGGCGGGCTGACGCTGGGTCCGGAAACGCTGGCGGCGATCCAGCTCGGGCTGGACGGCATCGAGGGCCATGTGGCGGCGTTGCAGGGCGGCGCGCCTTCCGAACCGCCCCGGGCGGCCGAGCAGGCGCTGGACCGGCTGCTCGGCCGCGAGGAGGCCCCGCCGGAGCAAGCCGTGCCCGCGGCGCCGGCGCCCCTGCCGGTTTCGCCCCTGCCGGAGGCGCCGGCCGCCGCGGAGGCGGGCGGCGCCGCGGTGGAATACCTGCGGGTGAATGCCGGGCAGGTGGAAAGCCTGGCGGGGGCCGTGCAGGCGCTGGCCGAGGCGCTGGAGGGGCAGGCGGTGCTCGGCGGTGAGCTGCGCGCGCTGGAGGCGGAGATCCGTGGTCTCCGGCGTGCCTGGGAGGCCCGGCCGCGCGAGGCGGCGGCCGGTGGCCGGGCGCGCGACTTCGAGCGGGACCTCACGCGCCTGCAGCGCCACGTGACCCGGCTCGGGCGGGAGCAGCGCGGCCGCGCCTGGGACGTGGAGGCTGCCCTCGGCGCCCTGCGGCAGCGGGTGGAGCGCATCACCCTGGTTCCCGCCGAGGCGGTGCTCGGCTCGCTCGGCCGCATGGCTCGCGAGCTGGTGCGCGAGGCCGGGCGGGAGGCCGCGGTGCGGCTCGAAGGGCTTGACCTGCAGGTTGACCGCCGGGTGCTGCAGGCGCTGAAGGACCCGGCCACCCACCTTCTGCGCAACGCTGTCAGCCACGGGCTGGACGGGCCGGAGGAGCGCGCCGCCCGGAGCAAGCCGGCGGAGGCCGAGATCGGCCTGCGGCTGGCCACGCGCGGCGGCCTGCTGGTGCTGACGGTGTTCGACGACGGCCATGGCCCGGACCTGGAGCGCATCGAGGCGGTGGCGGTGCAGCGCGGCCTGTTGCCGCCGCGCACCGCCGACCAGCCGCCGCCGCCGCCCGACCGCGTGCTGTCGCTGGTGTTCGAGCCGGGCTTCTCCACCAGCCTGGCGGTGGACCGGCTTTCCGGCCGCGGCATGGGGCTTTCGGTGGTGGCGGAGACGGCGCGCCGCCTGCGCGGCAGCGCCACGCTGCGCCCGCGCCGCCCCTGGGGCGCCGAGATCGAGATCGCCGTGCCGCTTTCCGCCGCCCGCGAGCCGGTGCTGCTGTTCGGCGCGGGCGGGCAGACCTACGGGCTGCCAAGCCGCGGGATCGAGCGCCTGTTGCGCCTGCGCACGACGGCGGTGGAAACCGTCGAGGGCAAGCCTGTTCTGCGCATCGAAGCGGGGGGACGCGACGTTATCGCCCCGATGATCGCTCTGCCAAACCTGCTCGGCCAGGCCGCAAGCCCCATCCCGGTGGAGGATGCGCATGTCACCGCCGTGCTGCTGCGCAGCGGCGAGCGCCGCTGCGCGCTGGCGGTGGACGCGCTGTACGACGTGCGCACGCTGATGGTGGATGCGGTGGATGCCCCCGGGCTGGAGGGCGACCTCGTGGTGGGCGCCGTGCCGCTGGGAACGGCGGCGCCGGCCCTGGTGCTGAGCCCGGAAGGGCTGGTGGGCCGCTGGCTGCGCGACGAGGGGCGGCTCGCCGCCGCCGGGCTCGGCCTGCTGCCGGCGCAGGAGACGCGAGAGGCGGCCACGATCCTGGTGGTGGACGATTCGATCACCACCCGCACGCTGGAGAAGAGCATCCTGGAGGCGCAGGGCTTCCGCGTGCTGCTCAGCGTGGACGGGCTGGACGCGCTGAACCGGCTGCGCGGCGGCGAGGCGCTGGTGGACCTGATCGTCGCCGATGTCGAGATGCCGCGCATGGACGGCTTCAGCCTGCTGCAGGCGCTGAAGAACGACCCGCGGCTGGCGCCGATCCCGGTCATCCTGATGACCTCGCGAGCCAGTTCCGAGGACATGCGGCGCGGCCTTGAACTGGGCGCCGGCGCCTACATCACCAAGCAGAAGTTCGACCAGCGCGAGTTGCTCGCAACCATTGGCCAGATGCTGTGACACTTCCGACCGATCCTGTCCGTGTCATGATCGTCGAGGATTCGCTGGTGGTGCGGCGGCTGCTCGCCCACATCGTCTCGCGCGATCCGCGCCTGACGCTGGTGGCCGCCGTCGCCTCGGCCGAGGAGGCGCTGCGCGAGCTGCCGCGCGTCCGCCCCGACGTCATCTCGATGGATATCCGCCTGCCCGGCATGGACGGGCTGGAGGCGACGCGGCGGATCATGGCCGAGCAGCCGACGCCGATCGTCGTCATCGCCGACAGCGTCGAGGACGCCTCGCTGCGCATCTCGATGAACGCGCTGCGCGCCGGCGCGCTGTCGGTGGTGGAGAAGCCGGTCGGCATGGAGACCGGCGGCCACGAGCGCATCGCCGGCACCATCTGCACGCAGCTCTACATCATGAGCCAGGTGCCGGTGATCCGCCAGCGCAGCCTGGGGGCGGCGCGGCCGCCGCAGGCGGCGCGGCCGGAGGCGCTGGCGGCGCCGCAGCCGCCGGCCCTGCTGGCGATCGCCGCCTCCACCGGCGGGCCGCCGGCGCTGGCGCAGGTGCTGGGCGCGCTGCCGGCCGACTTCCCGCTGCCGGTGCTGCTGGTGCAGCACATGGGCAGCGCCTTCATGGAGGGCTTCGCCGCCTGGCTGGACGGGCTGGTGCCGCTTGCCGTCGGCATCGCGCAGGAGGGCGAGGCGCCGCGCCCGGGGCGGGTCTATGTCGCGCCGGGGGACCGCCACCTGCTGATCGGGCCGGGCGGCCTGCTGCGGATCAGCGGCGAGCGGCCGCTGGCCAGCCAGCGCCCCGCCGCCACCCTGCTGTTCCGCTCGGTGGCCGAGGTGGTGGGGCCGCAGGGCCTTGGCGTGCTGCTCACCGGCATGGGCGAGGATGGCGCGGCGGGGCTGGCCGAGCTGCGCCGGGCCGGCGGCCTGACCATCACCGAGCATGAGAGCACCGCCGTGGTCTATGGCATGCCGGCGGCGGCCGTGCGCATGGGCGGCTCCAGCCTCAGCCTGCCGCTGCCGCTGATCGGGCCGCGCCTGGTGCAGCTCGCGGGCCGGCGGCCATGAACAGCGCCACCCTGCCGAACAGCGCCAGCTTTCCACCGGGGCCGCCGGTCCTGCTGGTCGAGGACTCCGACACCCAGGCCCTGCAGATGCAGCGCCTGCTGGAGCGGCAAGGCTTCGCCGCCGCCCGCGCGGCGACGGCGGAACTGGCGCTGGAGGCGCTGAACCGCACGCTGCCCGCCCTGGTGATCGCCGACTACCACCTGCCCGGGATGAACGGCGACGAGCTGGTGCGGCAGATCCGCCTCAACAGCCGCACCCGCGCCATTCCCGTGCTGATGCTGACCGAGGCGCAGGAAGGCGACCTGGAGCGCCAGGGGCTGGAGAGCGGCGCCGACGCCTATGTGCCGAAATCCGCCGGGCACGACCTGCTGCTGCTGCGCATCCGCGCGCTGCTGCGCAGCCGCACGGCGGCGGCGCCGGGCGAGCAGGCGCCAGGGGTGCTGGCCTTCCGCCGGGCGCAGGTGCTGGTGGTGGACGACAGCCTGACCTACCGCACCTATCTCACCGGACTGCTCGGGCGCGACGGCTACCGGCTGGAGGCGGCGGAAAGCGCCGAGGCGGCGCTGGCCGCCGTCACCGCCGAGCCGCTGGCCTGGGACTGCGTCGTGCTGAACGCCTTCAGCGCGGGTTTCGACGGCGCCGCGCTCTGCGCCCGGCTCAACGCGCTCCGCGGCGCCGGCACGCCGGGCGGGGAGGGGGCGAGCTTCCAGATCGTGGCGCTGGGCACCGACAGCCCGGTGGGGCGGGGAACGCTGGCCAGCGTCTTCGAGGCGGGCGCGGACGACCTGATCCCCGCCACGGCGGAACCCAAGGTGCTGAGCGTGCGCATCCGCGCCGCGCTGCGCCGCAAGCTGCTGCAGGACGAGGACCGGCGCGTCGCCGCCGAGCTGCGCGCGCGCGAGCTTTCCATGCAGCGCGCCCAGGCCGAGGCCGCCGCCGCGCAGGCCAAGGCAGCGCTGGCCGAGGCGCTGGCGCGCGCCAATGGCGAGCTGGAGGAAGCCAACCGCCAGCTCCGCGAGACCCAGACCAAGCTGGTGCAGGCCGCCAAGATGGCCTCGCTCGGCGAGCTGGTGGCCGGCATCGCGCACGAGATCAACAACCCGCTGGCCTTCATCCTGGCGCATCAGGGCACGGTGGCGCGGCTGCTCGGCCAGGTGGAGGGGATGCTGGAGCAGAACGCGGCCGCCCGACCGCTGGTCGCCAAGTGCCGCGAGCGCTCCGGCTCGATGGCGCTCGGGCTGCGGCGCATCCAGGACCTGGTGCTGAAGCTGCGCAAGTTCTCCCGCCAGGACGACGCCTTCCAGCGCGTCAACGTGCCGGATGCGCTGGACACCGTGCTGACCCTGCTGGCACACAAGCTCGGCGACCGCATCACCGTCGAGCGGCGCTACGAGGCGGTGCCCGAGCTGCGCTGCTCCCCCGCGCTGCTGAACCAGGTGGTGATGAACATCGTCAGCAACGCGGCGGACGCCATCCCGGCCGAGGGCACCATCACCATCGAGACCTCGAACGATGCGGGCATCTACCGCATCGCGATCAGCGACTCCGGCCCCGGCGTGCCGCCGGGCTTGCAGGAGCGGATCTTCGAGCCGTTCTTCACCACCAAGCCGGTGGGTTCCGGCACCGGCCTGGGGCTGGCCATCGCCTACAACGTGATCCAGGCGCATGATGGCACGATCTCCGTCGGCAACGGGCCGGCCGGTGGCGCATCCTTCGTGATCAGCGTACCAATGCAGGCGGAACGCTGAGCACGATGGACCCCATGCCCGAGCTGTCGCCGGCGACGCTGCTGCTGGTGGACGATGAACCGGAGATCCTGGTCGCCCTCGCCGACCTGTTCGAGGGCGAGTTCCGCGTCCTGACCGCCCCCTGCGGAGCCGACGGGCTGGCGCTGCTGGCGCGCGAGCCGGCGGTGGACGTGATCGTCTCGGACCAGCGGATGCCCGGGATGACGGGGGACGCCTTCCTCGCCCGCGCGCGCGAGGTGTCCGGCGCCGAGGCGCTGCTGCTCAGCGGTTACGCCGACCTGGAGGCGGTGATCAGCGCGGTGAACAACGGGCGCATCGCCGGCTACGCGCCGAAGCCCTGGGAACCGGCGGCATTGCTCAGCATGGTGCGCAACGCCGTCGAGCGCCGCCGCCTGGCCCGCGCGCTGGACACCGAGCGGGCGCTGCTGCGCGGGCTGCTCGAGTCCTCGACGGATGCGCTGAGCTTCAAGGACGTTGGCGGCCGCTTCGTGCGGCTGAACGCGGTGAAGGCCTCGGCGCTCGGCCGGACGGTGGCCGAGTGCGCCGGCCGCGCCGAGGCGGGGCTGCTGCCGCCCGGGGCCGGCGCGGCGCTGCTGGCGGCTGAGCGGACGGTGATGGAGAGCGGCCGGCCCGCCGAGGTGACGGAGCAGCGCAGCGCCGAGGGCGCCCCGCCGCGCTGGGTGCGGGTCAACCGCATCCCGATCTTCGACGGCGCCGGGCGGGTGACCCATCTCGCGACCATTGAGCACGACACCACCGAGCAGCGCGGGCTGGAGGAGCGCCTGCACCAGGCGGAGAAGATGCAGGCGCTCGGCACCATGGCCGGCGGCGTGGCGCACGACTTCAACAACCTGCTGACCGCCATCCTGGGCAGCCTGGACCTGCTGACGCATACCGGGCTCGCGGAGCCGCGGCAGCAGCGGCTGGTGCGCAACGCCATCACCGCGGCGGAGCGGGGCTCCACCCTGACGCAGCGGCTCCTGAGCTTCAGCCGCAAGCGCGAGCTGCAGTTGCGCGCCAGCGACATCAACCAGCTCGTGCGCGAGATGGACGACCTGCTGCTGCGCAGCCTGGGGGAGGGCATCGAGCTGCGGCACCAGCTGGAGGCGGAGCTCTGGCCGGCGCTGGTGGATCCGGAGCAGCTCGGCCTCGCCCTGCTCAACCTCTGCATCAACAGCCGCGACGCCATGCCGGAAGGCGGCGCCATCAGCATCATCACCCGCAACCTCGCGGTCGGCGAGGACATGGTGCACGACCTCGCCGCCGGGGACTATGTGTCGGTGGCGGTGGCCGACACCGGCAGCGGCATGCCGCCGGCCGTGCTGGCGCAGGCCTTCGAGCCCTTCTTCACCACCAAGGAGGTGGGGCGCGGCACCGGGCTCGGCCTCTCGATGGTCTATGGGCTGACCCGCCAGTCCGGCGGCACGGCCACCATCGTCAGCGCGCCGGGCGAGGGCACCACCGTGGAACTGCTCCTGCCGCGCGCGCAACAGGAGGTGGACCGAACGCCGGAATGCCGCGGCGCGGCGGCGCCCCTGGTGGCGCCGGTCAGCGTGCTGGTGGTGGATGACGATCCCGGCGTGCGGGGCGTGACCGAGACCTTCCTGACCAATCTGGGCCACCGCGCCGTGGCGGTGGCGGATGGCGAGGCGGCGCTGCAGATGCTGGAGAAGAGCGACGATATCCGTGTGGTGGTCACGGATCTGGCGATGCCGCGCATGACGGGGCGCGAGCTGGCGGGGCGCGCACAGGCGCTGCGCCCCGGCCTGCCGGTCCTGCTGCTGACCGGCTATGCCGATCCCGAAGTGGTGCCGGAAGGCTTTCCGGTGCTGCGCAAGCCCTTCCGCCAGGCGGATCTGGCGCGTTGCATCGCGCTGCTGCTGAAGCCACCCTCCGCCTGAAGGCCAGGGGATGGCGTTGCCTGTTTCGCGGCGGCGCCCCGCCGGCGCGGCCGGCGGGGCTGCGCAATCAGGCCTTGGCGGCCTTGCGCTTGCTCTTCTTCATGGCCGCGAAGGCGGCCTCGCGCAGCGCCGGGGAAGGCTTGAAGCGCACGGTGGCGCCGGCCTTCACGGCCACCTTCTCGCCGGTGCGCGGGTTCATGGCGGTGCGCTTCGGCGTCTCGCGCACCATGAAGGCGCCGAACTCGGGGATGGTGAAGCGGCCGGTGCGGATGATCTCGGCCTTCATGGCCTCGATGATGTCGCCGGCCAGGGCATTGGCGCCGACGCCGGTGATCTCGATGGAATTCTGGATCGTGTCGGCGAGGAACTTCTTTGACATGGTCTTGCCTTTCGAGCGATTCCTTAGGCAAAGCACAGCCAGAGCCCGGCGTGAAGTCCCTCGCATTGCTGTGGTTGCAAGAAGCCGCTGCGATTTGCAGGAAAGCCGCAGTTGCGCGCGGCAAGAGATGCGTGGCGCCCGCGGCGGCGCAAGCCTCGCCGGCGCGCCCGGCCACCCGATCCAGGAGGAGGACACCGTGCCCATCGCCCATGCCATTTCCGGACGCAGATCCCGTGTGACATTGCCGGCCCTGCTCCTGCTGTGCGCGGGCCTTTCGGCTCCGGCGCTGGCCGCGGCGGACGACGAGGAGGCGGCCGAGGCCGCGCCAACGCCCCTCGCCAACCAGGAGCCCCTGCCGAAGGACTCCACCTTCCGGGTGCTGGGCTCGGATGTGAAGGGGCCGACCGGCATCGTCGTCGGCCAGGTGGTGAACGTGCTGGTGGACGACGGCGGCAACCCGCGCGCCGTGGTGCTGGACTATGGCGGCTTTCTCGGCGTGGGCAAGCGGCGCGTCGCCGTCGCCTGGCCGATGGTGCGGTTCGGCGCCAAGGGCGCGCTGCTGTCCCTGACGCGCGAGCAGCTCAAGGGCTTCCCGGAATATCGCGATGGTGAGGACGCGGTGATGGCGACCACCGTGGCGCAGCCGCATTAGGCCGGCATGACAATCTCACGGCAAAGCCAGCGCGGGCTCGATTGGCTCAACTTCTTCGTCGCCGACGTGCAGACCGGCTTCGGCCCCTTTGTCGCGGTCTACCTGACCACGCAGGCCTGGACGGAGGTGCAGATCGGCTTCGCGCTCAGCCTGGGCACGATGACGGCGATGCTCAGCCAGGTGCCGGCCGGCGCGCTGGTGGATGCCACGCGGCACAAGCGGCGGGCGGCGATGGGAGGGCTGCTCGGCATCCTGCTGGCCGCGATCCTGCTGGCGGCCTGGCCGGCGACCCTGCCGGTGCTGCTCTCCGAGGTGCTGCACGGCTTCGCCAGTTGCGTGCTGACGCCTTCCATCGCGGCCATCAGCCTGGCCCTGGTGGGGCGCGCCGCGCTGGGCGAGCGGCTCGGGCGCAACACCCGCTTCGCCTCGCTGGGCGGCGCCATCGCGGCCGGGGTGATGGGGCTGATCGGCACCTATCTCGCGCCGGCGGCGGTGTTCTGGCTGACCGCGGCGCTGACCGTGCCGAGCCTGCTGGCCCTGCTGAGCATCCGCGAGAGCGACATGGCGGCGAATGTCGCGGCGCTGCAGTCGCAGGCGCATGCGCCGCGCGGCAGGCTGCGCGACCTGATGCTCGACCGCGGCATCCTGGTCTTCGCCGGCTGCGCCCTGCTGTTCACCCTCTCCAACGCCGCCATGCTGCCGCTGGCCGGCACGGCGGTGACGCGGGCGGCGGGGGACGAGGCCAACCTCATCATCGCCGGCTGCATCGTCGTGCCGCAGCTCATCGTGGCCGGCATCTCGCCCTGGGTGGGGCGGCTGGCGCAGGACCAGGGGCGCCGCGTGGTGCTGCTGATGGGCTTCAGCATGCTGCCCCTGCGCGGCCTGCTGCTGGCGGTGGTGCAGGAGCCCTACATGCTGCTGCTGGTGCAGGCGCTGGACGGTGTCAGCGCCGCCACGCTGAACGTGATGCTGCCGCTCACCGCCGCCGACCTGACGCGCGGCACCAACCGCTTCAACCTCTGCATGGGCTTCTTCGGGCTGGCCGTGGGCGTGGGCGGCACCATCAGCACGGGGCTGGCAGGCTCGGTGGCGAGCTGGGCAAGCCCGGAGATGGCCTTCATGATGCTGGGCGGGATCGGCCTGCTCTGCGTGCTGCTGACCCTGTTGGCCATGCCGGAGACGCGGCCTTCGCTTCCGGCGGACGCGCTTGCGGCGGATTAGAGCAGATCCCGTTCCGATGGCATCATCGGGACGGGTGAAGATGCTCGTCGAAACAAACGGCTAGAGCGTTTTCCGTGAGCCAGAGCGAACGGAAAACGCTCTAACGCGGCTTCCGCCCGCCTTGGCTCGCTGCAAACGCCGCGGCTTCCTGGCTTGACGCGCCTCTCAACCCGATCAGGCGAGGCCGCCTGATCGGGATCTCGCTCCGGCCGCGCCGCCGGAGGGCGGTCAGCCCTCCTCCTCGCGCTGGTTCTTGAGCAGGTTGCCCATGTCGCCGGGGCCGGTGGTCTTGTTGCCGGGCCGGGTGGTCTCGGCGTCGCGGGTCGAATGCCCCGTCATCATGCCGGTGAGGGTGCCGAGCTTCGTGCTGTCGTCCGGGGTGCCGTCCTGCTTGCGGGCATCCTGCCGCTTCTTGGCGTCGTTGGTCATCGGGTTCCCTTTCTCCAGCGAGTTCTCCCGGGGGAACGGGGCTGCCGCGCAGGGGTTGCGGTCTGCCCCTGCCGCCGCCCCGGCGCCAACCGGCGGGAGGCCCTTGCCTAGCCGAGCGCCCGCCGCAGCGCCGCCACCACTTCCGCCCGGGCCGCGCGCGCCTTCTCCAGCACGGCGGTCTGTCCGATGAAGCCGTGCGGCACGCCGGGATAGACCGTCATCGCGTGCGGCACGCCGGCGGCGGTGAGGCGCCGGTCGAGGTTCAGCGTGTCGTCCAGCAGCGGATCGAGCGCCGCCGCCTGCAGCAGCATCTCAGGCAGGCCGGCGAGCTCGGCGTGCAGCGGCGCCGCGGCCGGATCCTGGCGCAGGGCGGCATCCGGCAGGTAGCGCGTCCAGAACCAGTCGAGCTTGGCGGTGGAGAGGCCGAAGCGGCCGTCGCCGAGCTCGCGGTGGGACGGCGTGTCGTGCGCGGCGGACAGCATGCCGTAGATGATGGCGCCGAGGCGTGGCCCGGCCTCGCCGGCGTCGCGCAGGCGGAGCAGCGCGCCCAGCGCCAGGTTGCCGCCGGCGGAATCGCCGCCCACCGCCAGGCGGCGGCCATCCACGCCGAACTCGGTGGCTCCGTCGCGCAGCCAGCGCAGCGCGGCGAGAACCTGGTCGATGGCGGCGGGGTAGGGGTGCTCGGGGGCCAGGGCGTAGTCCAGCCCGACCACGATCATGCCGGCCTCGGCGGCGATCTCGCGCTTCCAGCGGTCGAGCGCGTCCAGGCTGCCGAGCGCGAAGCCGCCGCCATGGATGTGCAGGTAGGTCGGCAGCGGCCCCTCGGCCGCGGGGCGGTAGATCCGCAGTTGCAATGGCGGCGTGGTGCCGAGCACATGCTCGGTGACGCTCGCCACCTGCGGGCCGCCCTGGTTCAGCCAGGCCTGGAAGCGGCGCGTCGCGGCGCGCGCCTCCTCCACCGGCTGGGTCAGCACGTCGCCGGCGGCGAGGCCCTCGCGCTGGAATTGCTCCTGGGCGGCGAGAACCTCGGGATCGGGCTTGGCGTTCGTCATGGGCGTCGCTCCCTGCTGGACGAGGGTTCAGCGTGCCGGAAAAGACTGGGGGAATGAATTCCCCCAGGCCCCCTTCTTTTTTCTGTCAGTTTTTTCGGCTTCGCCTGGGACAAAGGCACCCCTGATGATCCGCCTGGCAGCAGTCGCCGGGGCTGCACGCGCCTCAAACCGACAGAAAAGAAGGAAGAGGGGGGCCGGGGGAGAATTCATTCTCCCCCAACACTGCCTCCGGGCTTCAGGAAACGCTCGAAAGGCTCATCCCAGGCGAAGGGCTCGCGGATGGCGCCGGCCAGGTGCTCGATCAGCGCCCGCACCTTGAGTGGCATGGCCGGAGTCGGCGGATAGACGAGCTGGATGGTGTCCGGCACCGGCTCCCAGCCCGGGATGCGCAGCGGGATGAGGTCTCCGGCGCGCACGGCCTCGGCCACCAGGAAGGTGGGCAGCACGACGAGGCCGATTCCGGCGCGGGCGGCGTCCAGCAATGCCTCGCCGCTGTTGGCGACCATCCGGCCGCGCAGCACTAGGGAGCGCGGCTCGCCGCCGCCGACGGGAGCGAAGCGCCAGATATGCCCGGCGGCGGCATTGGCGTAGCCGAGGCAGGAATGCGCGGCGAGCGCCTCCAGGCTCGGGGGCGGGCCGTGCCGGGCGGCGTAGTCGGGGCTGCAGCACAGCGCCCGGTTGCTGGTGCCGAGGCGGCGCGTGCGCAGCTCGGAATCGCCGAGCCGGCCGCTGCGCAGCGCCAGGTCGTAGCCGCCGCTGAACAGGTCCACATGCCGGTCGTCGAGGTCCAGCACCACCTCGATGCCCTCGTAGCGCCGCATGAAGTCGGCGATCAGCGGGCCGAGGTAGCGGATGCCGAAGCTGAGCGGCGCGGCGAGGCGGATCATGCCCTGCAGCGCGCCGGAGCGGGCCATCACCTCGTCGGCGACGGTGTCGAGCTGGCCCAGCAGGGCGCGTGCGCGCTCATAGAGCAGGCTGCCCGCCTCGGTGGGCGTCACCCGGCGCGGGGCGCGGTGCAACAGCCTGGCGGAAAGCTGCGTTTCCAGCACCGCCACGCGCTTGCTGACCACGGATTTCGCCAGGCCGAGCCGCGCCGCGGCGGCGGTGATGGTGCCGCTGTCCACCACCTGGACGAAGGTGGCCAGCGCCTCGATGTCAGGCCGCATCGTTCGCGTCTAGCGAACGATGCGTTTCTCCGCAACGTGTTGCGCATCGGCCGCCGAGAACGCACCTTCCCCGCATCGCTTCCCCGAGCAAGGAACCGCCCCATGAGCAAGATCCTGGTCCTCTACTATTCGAGCTATGGCCATATCGAGACGCTGGCCAGGGCCATCGCCGAGGGCGCCGGGCAGGTGGCCGGCGCCGAGGTCACCGTGAAGCGCGTGCCGGAGCTGGTGCCGGAGGAGGTGGCGAGGAAGAGCCACTTCAAGCTCGACCAGGCGGCCCCCATCGCCACGGTGAACGAGCTGGTGGACTACGACGCCATCATCATCGGCACGCCGACGCGCTACGGCCGCATGACCGCGCAGATGGCCAACTTCCTCGACCAGACCGGCGGTCTGTGGTTCCAGGACAAGCTGGTCGGCAAGGTGGGCTCGGTCTTCACCTCCACCGCCAGCCAGCATGGTGGGCAGGAGACGACGATTACCTCCACCATCGTCAACCTCATGCACTTCGGCATGATCATCGTCGGCCTGCCCTACAGCGAGAAGCGGCTGACCGACATCAGCGCGGTGAGCGGCGGCACGCCCTATGGCGCCTCGACCATCGCCAATGGCGACGGCTCCCGCCAGCCGAGCGAGGCGGAGCTGGAGATGGCGAAGTACCAGGGCCGCCACGTGGCCGAGGTGACCGCCGCGCTGGTGCGCGGGCGCGGCTGAGGCGCCCCGGCGCCAACCATGCTTGCCCGGTCGCCGCCGCCGATCCTCGGCGGCGGCGCGAACCGGGCCTGACAGAGACGAGGCTGGAGGCGCAAGCCCCGCCGCGGAGGGCCGGTGCCCGCCGCGCCGGCCGCGCCATGCGGCCCGCGAAAGGAGGCAGCCATGCAGCTGCACGGAATTCACCACCTCACCGCCGTCTCCGCCGATGCGCGGGGCAACCACGACTTCTACACCCGCGTGCTGG
This sequence comes from Teichococcus coralli, assembly GCF_009829925.1. Taxonomy (GTDB): domain Bacteria; phylum Pseudomonadota; class Alphaproteobacteria; order Acetobacterales; family Acetobacteraceae; genus Pseudoroseomonas; species Pseudoroseomonas coralli. The sequence continues at coordinate 6,946 of NZ_SNVJ01000011.1, read as the reverse complement.
GCATGCGGCTGGTGAAGAAGACGGTGAACCAGGACGACACCAGCGCCTATCACCTGTTCTACGCCGATGGCGAGGCCAGCCCCGGCACCGACCTGACCTTCTTCGACTGGCCGGTGGAGCGCGAGCGGCGCGGCACCCACAGCATCACCCGCACCGCGCTGCGCGTGAACGGCGAGGCGGCGCTGCGCTTCTGGGCCGAGCGGCTGGCGGCCGAGGGCGTCAGCGCCGAGCCGGTGCGCGAGATCGACGGCCGGCTGCAGCTCCTCTTCGAGGACCCGGAGGGGCAGCGGCTCGCGCTGGTGGACGATGGCGGCGCCGGCGAGGCGCATCCCTGGGCGCGCAGCCCGGTGCCGGCGGCGCAGCAGGTCCGCGGCCTCGGCCCGATCACCATGAGCGTGCCCGACCTGCGCCGCTCGGACGCCTTCGTCACCGAGGTGATGGCGATGCGGCGCGGCCGCAGCTACCGCAGCGATGAGCCGAGGCCGGTGGACGTCCAGGTCTACGAGATGGGCGAGGGCGGGCCGGCGGCCGAGCTGCACATGCGGGTCGAGCCGCATCTCGCGGCGCACCAGCCCGGCGCCGGCAGCGTGCACCACGTCGCCTTCCGCGTGCGGGACGAGGAGTACGGCTATTGGGTGGACCGCTTCAACCAGTTCCGCCTGCGCTCCAGCGGCCCGGTGGACCGCTACTACTTCCGCTCGCTCTACGTGCGGGAGCCGAACGGCATCCTCTACGAGATCGCGACGGACGGCCCCGGCTTCGACGCCGACGAGCCGAAGGACCAGCTCGGCGAGCGCCTCGCCCTGCCGCCCTTCCTGGAGCCGCGGCGCGAGGCCATCGAGCGCGGGCTGAAGCCGCTGTGAGCGGGCTGCGGACCGGCGGGGCGGGACCGCATGCCGGCCGCCCCGTCGCCCAGGCCGGCACCCCGCTGGAGAGCGCGCGGGCGGCGCTGATCCTGGTGCATGGGCGTGGCGGCGGCGCGGCCGACATGCTCGGCCTCGCGCGCCACGTCGCGGCGCCGGGCATGGCCTGGCTGGCGCCGGAGGCGGCGGGCAACACCTGGTACCCGCACCGCTTCCTGGAGCCGGTGGCGCGCAACGAGCCCTTCCTCTCCTCGGCGCTCGCCGTGCTGGAGGACCTGGTGGCGGGCAGCGGCCTGCCGCCGGAGCGGGTGGCGCTGCTCGGCTTCTCGCAGGGCGCCTGCCTGGCGCTGGAGTTCCTGGCGCGGCGGCGGGCGCCGCTGGGCGCGGTGATCGGCCTCAGCGGCGGGCTGATCGGCGACCGGCTGCCGGCGCCGGAGACGGTGGATGCGCTGGGCGGCACCCCGGTGCTGCTCGGCTGCGGCCGGCGGGATGCGCATATCCCCGAGCCGCGCGTGCTGGAGACGGAGGCGGTGCTGCGCGGCCTCGGCGCGGCGGTCACCACCCGGCTCTACGAGGGCGACTTCCACGGGGTGAACGCCGAGGAGGTCGAACTGGCCCAGGCGATGCTGGAAGGGCTGGCCTGAGCCGGCAAAGGCCGCCGGTTCCCGCCCGGCGGCTTCTCCGGTAAAGCAGGGCGTCGCGTCAGCCGGAGGAAGCCATGCCGCTCGACCACACCGCCCGGGGCGTCTACCCCATCGCCCCCACGCCCTTCCATGCCGATGGCCGGATCGACTTCGACTCGATCGACCGCATGACCGACTTCTACCGCGAGGTCGGCAGCACCGGCATGACGGTGCTCGGCGTCATGGGCGAGGCGCCCAAGCTCGACCAGGCCGAGGCGCTGGAGATCGCCACCCGCTTCATCCGCCGCGCCGGGGGACTGCCGGTGATCGTCGGCGTCTCCGCCCCGGGCTTCGCCGCCATGCGCGGCCTCGCCCGCGCCGCGATGGACAAGGGCGCCGCCGGGGTGATGATCGCGCCGCCCAACACGCTGCGCACCGACGACCAGATCGCCACCTACTACCGCCAGGCGGCGGAGGCGGTCGGCGAGGACGTGCCCTTCGTCATCCAGGACTTCCCGCAGACCTTCTCCGTGGTGATGACGCCGGCGGTGATCCGCAGGATCGTGCAGGAGAGCCCCTCCTGCGTGATGCTGAAGCACGAGGACTGGCCGGGGCTGGAGAAGATCTCCACGCTGCGCGGCTTCCAGGCGGACGGCTCGATGCGCCCGATCTCCATCCTCTGCGGCAATGGCGGCCTGTTCCTCGACTTCGAGGTGGAGCGCGGCGCCGACGGCGCGATGACCGGCTACGCCTTCCCCGACATGCTCTGCGACGTGGTGCGCCTGCAGGCCGAGGGGCAGCGGGACGCGGCGCACGACCTGTTCGACGCGCACCTGCCGCTGCTGCGCTACGAGCAGCAGCAGGGCCCGACCGGGCTCGCGGTGCGGAAGTATGTGATGGCGAAGCGCGGCATCATCGCCTCCGACGCGCAGCGCAAGCCGGGCGCGGCGCTGACCGCCAAGGCGAGGAGCGAGGTGGAGTACCTGCTCGCCCGCGTGGCGCGGAAGGACCCGCGGGCCGGCAAGCTGCGCTGAGCGGCGCGGCAGACGGAAGCCGGGGGAGAATGGCTTCTCCCGCGGCTTCCTGATGCCCCGGCCTCAGGCCCGCAGCGGCAGCAGCCCCGGCGGCAGCATGGGCGGCGCGGCGAGGTCACCCTCCTGCAGCAGGCGGGTTGCCTCGAAGTGCAGGCGGCAATCGAGCCCTTCCGCCTCCCAGTGGATCTCCACCGTGCCGCCGAGCTGCCGCCGCACCGTGTTCTCCACCACCCTCAGCCCGAAGCCCTGGCGGGCGGGCTGGCGCGCCGGCGGGCCGCCCCGTTCGTGCCAGCAGAAGAGCAGGCTTTCCCGCTGGCGCGTCCATGACAGCCGGACCTGCCCCCGCTCCTCCGAGAGCGCGCCATGATGCGCCGCGTTGCTGACCAGCTCATGCAGCAGCAGGGCAAGGGGCTGCACGGCATGGGGCGCGATGGTCAGCGGCGGCCCCTGCAGCGCGATCCGCCCGCCCGCCTGGCAGGTTCCCGCCGCCTCCCGCGCGAGGTCGTGGAACGCGATGCCGAGCCACTGCGCGTTGGCCAGCAGGGTATGGGCCCGCGCCAGCGCCGTCACGCGGCCCTTCACCGCATCGACGAAGCGCGCGGGATTGTCGGCGCGGCTCATCTGGAGCACGGACTGCACCACGCTCAGCACGTTGCGCGTGCGGTGATCCACCTCGCTGGCGAGCCGCCGCTCGCGCAGGGCGGCCTCCCGCGCCGCGGTGACGTCCATCACCACGCCGCTCACCCGCAACGGGGTGCCATCGGGCAGGCGCTCCACCACCGCACCCTGCCGGCGCAGCCAGCGCACCTGCCCGTCCGGCCAAAGGACGCGGAACAGCGCGTCGTAATGCCCGGGGCCGGCCGGATCGAGCGCCGCCGTGACGGCCTGGTGCAGCCGGGGACGGTCCTCCGAGAGAATCACGGCCTCCATGGCCGCATGCGTCGGCAGACTGCCCTCGGACAGGCCGTAGAGGGCTTCCCGCCCCACCGAGCCGGTAAGCCGGCCGCTCGGCACCTCCCATTCCCAGGTGCCGACCTGCGCCGCTTCCAGGGCGCGCGCCAGGCGGCTTTCGCTCTCGGCCAGGGCCTGCTCGCGGAGCCGCAGGGTGACACTGGCCTCCGCCATGGCCGCCCCGACCGCCGAAACCTCCTCGATCGAGGTCGGCGGAGGCTCCACCGGCTCGCCCCGGCCGAGCCGGTGCGCGGCGCGCACCAGGCGCTGCACGGGGCGCGCGATGCGCCGGGCGAACACGATCGCCAGGCCGAGCGCCAGCGTTCCCAGCAGCCCCGCGCCCAGGCCCAGCAGCAGCAGGGAGCGGCGCAGCGGCCCCTCGGCGACACGCGTCGGCACCAGCACGCCGGCGCGCCAGCCCAGCGGCGAGGACAGCGCCGAGGCGATCAGCACCGGCTCGCCCTCGAAGCTGTGCGCGGACCAGAAGTTGGAGGTGGCGCTGCTGGCCTCCTGCGCCTCCTCTGAGATGAGCCGGCCCTGGAACTCCTGCTGCCTCGACGAGCGGGCCATGAGGTGCCGCTGGCCATCGACCAGCAGCGCCATCCAGCCCTCCGGCAGCCGCACCTCGCGCAGCCGCTGCAGCAGCCGCTCCGGGTTGAGGTTCAGGCTGAGCAGGTAGGCGACCTCCTCGTTCCGCAGGACGGGCACCGTGACCACCACCAGGAAAGGCTCGCCCGGCGCCTGCTGCACGAGGCCGGAAACGGTGGGCGAGCGGTTGCGCCGCGCCTCGGCGAAGCTGTGGACCGGAACGGGCGGCGCCAGCGCGGGAACGCCGCCCGGCCGATGCAGCGTAACCTCGCCGCCGAGCGCGGGCCCGGCCTCCCTGGCCAGCGCGGCGAGATGGGGAAAGCCGGCGGATTCGAGCGGCAGGCTGGCGGCCAGCACCTGGAGGGCGGCGACCTGCCCCTCCATGTCGCGCTCCACCAGCGTCATGATGTTGCGCGCGCAGGACAGGGCCTCCTGCCGCAGCGCGTTGCGTTCGGTGGACAGGTAGAGGCGGCCCAGGCCCCCCGACAGCAGCAGCACGGGCAGCAGCAGCACCATGCAAAGCAGGGCCAGGTGGGCCGCCAGCGGCCATTGGCGCCGCCCCCTGGCGCCCCTGATCCCGCCGCCGGAGTCGTGCCCGCCGCTGAAGCCCGAAGAGGTGAGCACCGCCAACCAGGCAGGGAGCCTCTTCACAAGCACATCGTTCCTCCAGCATCCGGACCTGCAAACTGCACCGCGAAGCCACCCCTGCGCAATGTTCGGGGGGAATTTTGATCGCGATGCGTGCAGGCTGGAGGGCGGCCAGGCGGCAGCCGGGCGTGGGCGCCTAGTTCCTCCCGCCGCCGCGCCCGGCCGCGATGGCGGCGCGCATCCCGGACACCGCGGCCGGGAGGCCCTGGAACACGGCGGCGCCGATCAGGAAATGCCCGATGCTGACCTCCACCACCTCCGGGATGGCGGCGACGCCGCGCACCGTCTCGAAATCCAGCCCGTGGCCGGCATGGCAGGCGAGGCCGAGCCGCCCGGCCTCCGCCGCCGCCATGCGCAGCCGCGCCAGCAGCGGGCCGCGCGCGGCTTCGGGCGCATCGGCATAGGTGCCGGTGTGCAGTTCCACCGCCTGAGCGCCGAGCGCGGCGGCGGCGGCGATCTGCGCCGGGTCGGGCTCGACGAACAGCGCGACCTCGATGCCGGCGGCAGCCAGGCGGCGCACCGCCTCGCCGAGGAAGGGCCCGGCGCCGCGCGCGTCCAGCCCGCCCTCGGTGGTCAGCTCGGCGCGCTTCTCCGGCACGATGCAGCAGGCGGCGGGGCGCAGGCCCTCGGCGATGCCCACCATCTCCCCGGTCGCCGCCATCTCGAAGTTCAGCCGCAGGCCGGGCTCGGCGCCGAGGCGGCGGACGTCCTCGTCGCGGATGTGGCGGCGATCCTCGCGGAGATGCACGGTGATGCCGTCCGCGCCGGCGGCGAGGCAGGCGCGTGCCGCCTCGACGGGACAGGGGAAGCGGCCGCCGCGCGCGTTGCGCAGGGTGGCGACGTGGTCGACGTTGACCGAGAGGCGCAGCGGGGTCATGCGGCTTGGTTCCTGCGGTGGTCGGCGAGTTGCGCGGCGAGGCGCAGCGCGGCGATCAGGCTGCCGGGATCGGCCCGGTTCTGGCCCGCGATGTCGAGCGCGGTGCCGTGGTCCGGGCTGGTGCGCACCACCGCGAGGTTCAGCGTGACGTTGACGCCGCCGGCCATGTCCAGCGTCTTCACCGGGATCAGCGCCTGGTCGTGGTACATGCCGAGCGCCACGTCGTAGCCGGCGCGGGCATGGGGCGTGAACAGCGTGTCGGCCGGGAAGGGGCCGCGCGCGTCGATGCCCTCGGCGCGCAGGGTGGCGATGGCGGGGGCGATGATGTCGCGGTCCTCGGTGCCCATGGTGCCATCCTCGCCCGCATGCGGGTTCAGCCCGGCGAGGGCGAGGCGCGGCGCGGCGATGCCGAAGTCCCGCCGCAGCCCGGCGGCGGTGGCGCGGGCGATGCGGCAGATCAGCGCCGCGTCCAGCCGCGCGATGGCGCTGCGCAGCGACTGGTGGATGGTGACGGGCACGGCGCGCAGCCCGGCGGCGGCCAGCAGCATCACCGGCGGGCCTTCGCCCGGCGCCAGCTCGGCGAGGAATTCGGTATGGCCGGGATGGCGGAAGCCGGCGGCGGTGAGCACCGACTTCTGGATCGGGTTGGTGACGACGCCGCCCGCTGCGCCGCTGCGCGCCAGCGCCACGGCCTGCTCGATGGCGGCGATCACCGGAGCGGCGTTGCGTGCGTCCGGCCGGCCAGGGGTGACGGGCGCGGGAAGGTCCAGCGGCAGCACCGGCACCGCTTCGGGAAACACCGCGGCGGCCTCGGCGGGGCTCGCGATGCGCCGGTGCGGCACGCCGGGCAGCAGCGCGGGGTCGCCGAGGAAGAAAAAGGCCGGGCCTTCCTGGCGCAGCACGCTCCAGGCCTTGGCGGCGATCTCGCCGCCGATGCCGGCGGGTTCGCCCATCGTCAGGGCCAGGGGTGGGCGCTGCGTGTCCATGGGCCTGCTATAACGCAGGCCGTGTTCGCCGTCATGGCGGGGTTCCAGAGGGCGCCGCCCCTCCCGGCCTCGCCCCGCCGGGGGCATTGAATGCCCCCGGACTCCCCCCTCCATTGCCCGGCGGGCGGCAGGCTCCGGCACAGCGGAGCGCCGCCGCGTGCCGTCAGGCCAGCACCAGCTCCGCCGCCGTAATCGTCGGCGCCACGAACCCGGCCGGCACGGGCCACATGCCCGCGGCAAGGGACGGCCCCTCCGCGACAGGCGGGTGCTCGGCGATGAGCTGGATCTCCTCCGCTCCGGCCCCCGGCAGCGCGCCTTCAGGGGCGGCCACCGCTTCATCCGAGGCAGCGCTGCCTGTTGCCTCGAAGCTGACGTT
>NZ_SNVJ01000010.1 GCF_009829925.1 Teichococcus coralli | reverse complement strand
CGGGCCGGCCGGACGGCGCGGCGCGCCAGCGGCACCGGGGCCACCGGCAGGACGCGCGCCCATCGGGCGCGGGCCGGCACCGGCGGCACGCTGCGGCGCGGCAGGCGGCGGGGGCGGCGCGTTCTTGCGCGTCTCCTCCTCGGCCTTGCGGCGGACTTCCTCTTCGGCCTTCAGGCGCGCTTCCTCAACGGCGCGCTGCGCGGCCTCCTCGGCCTCGCGGCGCTCCTCCTCCGCCTTGCGGGCCGCTTCCTCGGCGGCGCTGCGCAGTTGCAGGGCCTGGCGCTCACGCTCCTCGCGCTGGCGCTGTGCCTCGGCGCGACGATGTTCCTCCAGCACGCGCAGGCGGGTGGCCTGCTCTGCCTGGTTCAGCGGGCGCCCGGGGGCGGAGCCGCTGCCGCCGCGCTGCGCGGGGCCGGAGGCGGTGCGCTGCGGGCCGCCCGCGGGCCGCGGGCCGCTGGCCTGCGAACCGCCAGCGGGACGACCGCCGCCGGTCTGCGGACCGGCCGCGCGCTTCTTCACCACTTCCACCTGCACGGTCTTGCCGCGGCCATGGCTGAAGGATTGCCGCACCGTGCCGGCGGCCTCCGTCTTGCCGAGCTCCATCCGCCCGCCCGGGCGGAGGCTCAGCCGGCCCTTCGCCGTATCCTGCTCATTGTGATCGCTCATTCGTTCGCCTGAACCCGATCCGTCCTGTGCCATCGATCCTATCGCGAGCCGTTGCCGGACTCACGTCCCTGCTCCGCTCGCGATACCGGAGACAGCAGCCAGACGGCCCGCCTCCTGCACCAGTTTCACGGCAATCGCCCCACGGGCGACCGCCACATGCACCGCATGATCTCGTCCGAACACCGCACCCAACTCCTCTGCTGTCAGCACGACCACGAGCGGCACGTCGCGCCGCCCGGCCAGCCTTGCCCGCTCGCTGGGGCTGCCGTCACTTGCCTCGACCAGCACGGCGGCGCGCCCGGCCTGCAGCCATTCGCGCGCCTGCTGGAAGCCGCACACCGCCTGACCGGCCCTGCGCGCAAGCCCCAGCTGGTCGCGTAGGCGACTTCTGAGGCCAGTCTCGATCCGGGCGCGAAGGTCGGAGGGCAAATGCACCTGGCCGCGGGCCGCCCTCGGAAAGGCGCCCCGGCTCAGCGCGCGTTCTAGCACATCGGCCCGCGCACTCAACCACATTCCCCGCCCGGGCAGGCGCCCGGCCAGGTCCGGAACGATTTCCCGCCCCGGGCCGATGACGAAGCGGATCATCGCTTCCTTCGGCAAGCTCTCCCGCGTCACGATGCAGCGGCGCAGCGGGCCCTTCGGTTCCGGCTCCGGCCCCTCCCCCTCGGGGAGGGGGTCCGGCATCAGCCCTGAATCAGTGCTCGTCACTCTTCTCCCCGGCGGCCGCACCCTCGTCCTGCTCCTGCGCGAACCAGTGCTCGCGCGCGGCCATGATGATGGCGTTCGCCGTTTCCTCGTCCACCGCCTCGGTGCCGAGGATCTCGATCAGCTCGTCGGCGGCGAGGTCGGCAAGGTCGTCAAGCGTCTTCACGCCCTTCTCGCCCAGCGTCACCAGCATGGCGGGGCTGAAGCCGCCGGCGTCGGCCACCGCGTCCTCGACGCCCAGCGTCTTGCGCTTCTCGTCCAGCTCCTCGTCGCGCCGGTCAAGCCAGGCCTGGGCCCGGCGCTTCAGCTCGGCGGCGACGTTCTCGTCGAAGCCCTCGATCGCCGCCAGATCCTCGTCCGACACCTCAAGCAGCTCCTCGACGGAGCTGAAATCCTCGCTGACCAGCAGGCCGGCGATGACGTCGTCCACGTCCAGTGCCTCGACGAAGAGGCCGGTCCGCTTGCGGAACTCCTCCTGCCGCCGCTCGCTGGCCTCGGCTTCCGTCAGGATGTCGATGTCCCAGCGGGTGAGCTGGGAAGCTAGGCGGACGTTCTGGCCGCGCCGCCCGATCGCAAGGGATAGCTGGTCATCAGGGACGACCACTTCAACCCGCTTGCTGTCGTCGTCCAGCACCACCTTGCTGACCTCGGCGGGGGCGAGCGCGTTCACCACAAAGGTCGGGTTGTCCGGCGACCAGGGGATGATGTCGATCTTCTCGCCCTGCAGCTCGGCCACCACCGCCTGCACGCGGGAGCCGCGCATGCCGACGCAGGCGCCGACCGGGTCGATGCTGGAGTCGCGGCTGACCACCGCCATCTTGGCGCGGCTGCCGGGGTCACGGGCCACCGCCTTGATCTCGATGATGCCGTCGTAGATCTCCGGCACTTCCTGCGCGAACAGCTTCGCCAGGAAGCCCGGATGCGTGCGGGAGAGGAAGATCTGCGGCCCGCGCGGCTCCTCGCGCACGTCGTAGATATAGGCGCGCACGCGGTCGCCGTTGCGGAAGGCCTCGCGCGGAATGGTCTCGTCCCGCCGCAGCAGCGCCTCGGCCCGGCCGAGGTCCACCATCAGGTTGCCGTACTCGGTGCGCTTGACCACGCCGTTGACGATCTCGCCCACGCGGTCCTTGTATTCGTTGAACTGCTTGCCGCGTTCGACCTCGCGCACGCGCTGCACGATCACCTGCTTGGCGGTCTGGGCCGCGATGCGGCCGAAGTCGATCGGCGGCAGCGGATCGACGATGAACTGGCCGACCTCGATGCCCGGCTGGATCTTCTGGGCGATGCGCAGCGGGATCTGCGTCGCCTCGTTCTCCACCGGCTCCTCGGCCACCACCTCGGTCCAGCGGGAGAGCTTCACCTCGCCGCTCCGGCGATCGATGACGGCGCGGATGTCCTTCTCGTGCCCGTACTTGGCGCGGCCGGCCTTCTGGATGGCCTGCTCCATCGCCTCCAGCACCTCGTCACGCTCGATCATCTTCTCGCGCGCGACGGCCTCGGCGACCTGCAGCAGCTCCGGGCGGGCAATGGCGACGTCTGCGGCCATGGTCCTCAGTTCCTCTTGGCGAAAGGCGAGTCGCCACCATCCGCGCCGGGAGCGTCGTCCTCCCCGCGCGCACGGGCGGCATCGGCCGCGGTTGCGGCGATCAGTTCATCGGTGAGCACCAGCTTGGCGCGACGCATGTCGGCGCGCGGCAGGGCGACGTCGGCACCGTCCTCCAGCCGCAGCCGCGCCACCTCCTCGTCGGCGCCGAGAATGGTGCCACGGAAGCGGCGGCGCCCCTCGAAGGGGATGCTCATCTCGGCGGTGGCCAGGTGGCCGGCGAAGCGCAGCCAGTCCTTGGTGCGCGTGAGCGGGCGGTCGATGCCGGCCGAGGAAACCTCGAGGTTCCACTCGCCGGGAAAGGGGTCGTCCACGTCCAGCACGGCGCCGACGGCGTGGCTGATCGCCTCGCAATCCTCCACGCCGATCATCCGGCCATCGGCGCGGTCGGCCATGATCTGCACGGTCGGCGTCTGCTTGCCCTGGATCAGCACGCGCACGATCTCATAGCCCATCGCGGTCAGCGTGGGCCCGATGGCGGTGGCGATGCGGGCCTCGAGGCCCCCATGAATGGGCGAGTCGTCTTCCAAAAACAAAAAAGGCGGCCTGTGAAGGCCACCCCCCTGGCTGTGCAGCGAAGATGTCGAGCCGATTATATAGAACCGGCCCGTGGAAACACAAGGAATCCGGCCTCAGCCGCCGGTGAGCCGCGCCAGATGCGTCACCCGGCAAAGGCCATGGGTGCGGCGCGAGAGCACTGCGCCGGAAAGGCGGTTGTCATGCACCTGCGCCAGGCCGAAGCCATGCAGCCGCAACAGAAGGAAGTGCCCGGTGACGCGCACGAGGTAGAGGCCTGGCTTCAGTCCGCTCCGGCGGGCCACCGCGAGCAGCGTGGGCCGCCCCTCGAGGTCGCATGATGCCGCCATCACGCCGGTGCGCCCCAGCGCCGCCACGACATCCCGCCAATAGGCGGTGACGACCTCCTCGCCCGGCGTGTAGCGCGTCGGCGCCACCTCGTGCAGCAGCATGCAGGCAACCGTGTAGGAGCAGCCGGAAGCAAGTGCGATCACGGCCGGGCCGCACCAGGGAACGCAGCCGCCGCGTTCCGCCGTCAGCGTCTCGGCTCCGCGTCGTCCGGCTTCCTGTTCCGGGTTGGGGAGGCGAGGGAAGTCCATGTCGCGCACGGTGTCGTGATGAACCGACAGGGTCAATCGCATTGTGGGATGCTGCCTCAGTCCAGTGCAGCGCGTGGCCATTATGCCACGCCCGGCGTCAGCTCCGCCGGCGCCAGCTCCAGTACAGCGGCTGCCGGCCTTCCCGCAGCGCCTTGGCCTCGTAGCGCGTGCCAGGCCAGTCCTCAGGCCGGCTGTCGGTGAAAAGGACGCGCTCGAACAGGTCCTGCCCTTCCAGCACCTCCCCGACCCAGGCCTGATAGGTCGGGTCGTCGGTGGCGATGCGCCACTCGCCACCCGGGCGCAGCGCCCGCGCCAGCACCGGCAGGATGGAAGGGTGGACAAAGCGGCGCTTGGCGTGGCGCGCCTTGGGCCAGGGGTCGGGAAACATCAGGAAGAGGCGCGACAGGGCGCCTTCCGGCAGCTCGCGCAACAGGCGGCGTGCATCCTCCGTCCAGAGCCGCAGGTTGGGCGGCAGCGGGGCAGTCGCCTCGCCGCCCTCGGGGACGAGGCGCGTGAGCAGGGAGCAGATGCCGTTCTCGAAGACCTCGCAGGCAATCAGCCCGGCCTCGGGATGCGCCGCGATCTGCGCCAGCGCGTGCTCGCCGCCACCGAAGCCGACCTCCAGCCACAGTTCCTGCGGCCGCACGGGAAACCCGGCCAGCGGGTCAGCCGGATCGAGGGCAAGGCGCGGGGCCGTCTCCTCCAGCAGAACCTGCTGTCGGGCGCGCAGCGGATGGCCGCGGCGGCGGCCATAAAGGCGATCGGGAACGGGGGGAGGGGGCGACTCGCTCATGGGGGAACCGTTGGAAGAGGGCGATACGCCGGGGCCAAGGGGGGCACCGCCCCCTTGGATCANCCGGGGCCAAGGGGGGCACCGCCCCCTTGGATCACCCGCCGGGGTGACAGTGTCACCCCGGACCCCGCCATCAGGGGAGGGTCCGGGAAACTCCGGTTCCTGGCGGGGAGGGTTCGGGAGGAGCGGCGCCCCTCCCGGAAATCAGCGGCTGAAGGCGCGCTTCAGCTCGTCCGCGAGGTCGGTCTTCTCCCAGGTGAAGGTGCCCTTCTCCAGGTCCGGCGTGCGGCCGAAATGGCCGTAGGCGGAGGTGGGAGCATAGATCGCCCGGTTCAGGTGCAGGTGCTCGCGGATGCCACGCGGCGAGAGGTTGACCATCTCGTTCACCACGCGGGCGAGCTTCGCCTCGTCGATGTCGCGGCCGGTGCCGTGCAGGTCGAAATAGACCGACAGCGGCTTGGACACGCCGATCGCGTAGGAGACCTGGATGGTGCAGCGCTCGGCCAGGCCGGCGGCGACCACGTTCTTGGCCAGGTAGCGGCAGGCATAGGCGGCGGAGCGATCCACCTTGGTGGGGTCCTTGCCCGAGAAGGCGCCGCCGCCATGCGGGGCCGCGCCGCCATAGGTGTCCACGATGATCTTGCGCCCGGTCAGGCCGCAATCGCCGTCGGGGCCACCGATGACGAAGGTGCCGGTCGGGTTCACGTAGAACTCGTCCTCCGGCACCGTCCAGCCGCGGGGCAGGCTCGACTCGACGACCGGCCGCACCAGGGCGCGGACCTGGTCCTGGGTCAGGCCTTCCTCGTGCTGGGTGGAGACGACGACCGAGCTGACCCCGACCGGCTTGCCGTCCACGTAGCGGAGGGTGACCTGGGACTTGGCGTCCGGCAGCAGGCCGGCGACCGACTTGTCGTTGTTGCGGCGGAGCTCGGAGATCCGGCGCAGGATCAGATGTGCGTAGTAGAGCGGCGCCGGCATCAGGTCGGGCGTTTCGGTGCAGGCATAGCCGAACATGATGCCCTGGTCGCCGGCACCCTCATCCTTGTTGCCGGCGGCATCCACGCCCTGCGCGATATGCGCGGACTGGGCATGCAGGTGGCAGGCGATCTCGGCGTTCTTCCAGGAGAAGCCTTCCTGGTCGTAGCCGATATCCTGCACCGCCATGCGCGCGAGGTGCATCAGCAGCTCGGGCGTCACGCTCGCCGGGCCGCGGGTCTCGCCGGCCAGGATGATGCGGTTGGTGGTGACCAGCGTCTCGCAGGCCACCCGGGCATAGGGGTCGGCTTCCAGGAAGGCGTCCAGCACCGTGTCGCTGATGCGGTCCGCCACCTTGTCGGGATGGCCTTCGGAGACACTCTCCGAGGTGAACAGATACTCGCCCTTGTCGCGCATGGCCTAATTCGTCCTCTTGTCGCGCTGGCGACCGGTTCGCCCCGGCCTGGCTGGAGTTCCGCAGAACGCGGCCCGGCTGTTTCGCAAGCGCGGAACAGGGGGTCAAGTGCACAGGCGGCGTAGCAGGGCCGCACGGGACCGCCAGCGGCCTCGTGCGCCGGGGCGCCGATCCCTTGGCAGGCTCCCTGGCCCACCCTCAGGCCTCGTGTCGCGGCCCCTGGTTCACGCGCGGGGGCTGGCGGGGGTTGTTGCGGGAGGAATGGCGGCGGTTCATGGCTGCGCGGATGCGCTCGGCCAGCTCGGAGCGGCGATAGGGCTTGCCGAGCACGTCCATGGCGGGGGCGCGCGCCTCGGCCACCAGGTCCTCGTTGTAGCCGGTGGTGAGCAGCACCGCGATGTCCGGATGGCGTTCGCGCACCCGCTCGGCCAGCACGATGCCGTTCATGCTGCCGGGCATCAGAATATCCGAGAACAGCAGGTCGATGGGCGGGGCCGAGGGCTGGTCGAGCAGCCGCAGGGCCTCGTCGGCATTGCTCGCGACCAGGATGCGGTAGCCCAGCATCTGCAGGTGCTCACGGGCGAGCACCAGAACGTCGTCGCTGTCCTCCACGATGAGGATGGTTTCGGTCTGCCGCGCGGAGGTGTCGCCTGGAGGGGAGCCGCCCGCCTCGGGCGAAATGTCGGCAGCCTCCTCGGCGGGCTCGCTGGCGGCGGGAAAAAGCAGGCGGACGGTGGTGCCCTGGCCAGGCTTGCTCTCGATCTCCAGCTTGCCGCGCGACTGCTGCACGAAGCCCTGCACCATGGCGAGGCCGAGGCCGGTGCCGCGCCCGGTGCCCTTTGTGGTGAAAAAGGGCTCGGTGGCGCGCTCCAGCACATGCGGCGGCATGCCGGTGCCGTTGTCGGTCACGGAGAGGGCGACATACTGGCCACCGGGAAGCCCGTTGGGCTCAAGGGTGGCGATGCGGGTGGAAATGGTCATGCTGCCGCCTTCCGGCATCGCGTCCCGCGCGTTGATGACCACGTTGAGCAGCGCCATCTCGAGATGGACCGGGTCCACCATGACCGGCGGCAGGCGGCGGCGCTGGTGGAACTGCAGCTCCGCGCGGCTGCCGGCGGTGCTCTCCAGCATGTTGCCGAAATCATCGATCAGGCGGTTGATATCGATCCGCCTGGGTTCCAGGCGGGTCTTGCGGGCGAAGGCGAGCAGCTGCCGGGTCAGCTTGCTGCCGCGCTCGGCCGCGGCGCCGGCGCGCTCCACATGGCCGCGCAGCTTGTCGTCCTGCAGGCTGCTTTCGAGGATCTCCAGGCTTCCGGCGATGACCTGCAGCAGATTGTTGAAGTCATGCGCCAGGCCGGCGGTGAGCTGCCCGATGGCCTCCATCTTCTGCGCCTGGCGGAAGGCCTGCTCGGAGGTGCGGCGGCGGGTGACGTCAAGCTGCGAGGCAAAGAAGTAAAGGAGCGCGCCGTCCTTGTTGTAGACCGGGGCGATGAAGACGCCGTTCCAGAAGGGCGTGCCGTCGCGCTTGTAGTTGAGCACCTCGACCGAGAGGGGGCGCTGCTCGGCGACGGCCTCGCGCATCTCGGCAACAACTTCCCGGTCGGTCTGGGCGCCTTGCAGGAAGCGGCAGTTGCGGCCGACGATCTCGTCCTCGCGATAGCCGGTGAGGTCCTGGAAGGCACGGTTGGCGAAGACGATCGGATTGTCGTGCTGGTTTGGGTCGGTCAGGATCATCGGCATGCGGGTCATTTCGACCGCGGCGAAGAACACGTCGCCCCGGTCGTCGAGGCCCGGGCGGGTGATCGTCGCCTCCTGCCAATGGTGGACGCCGGGGCCACCGGTGGGGTCGTAGGAGGTGCCTTCAAGCCGGCCAGCGGCGGGAATGCCGGCGCTTTGACTGTCGCCGCTCCCCTGGACATCGGGCTCAGTTTCCTGCCCGCCTGCTGCCGTGTCCTGCTCACGCATGCTCACCTCTGCTCCTTTCAGGCAGATTTGTGGTCAGGCGAAGGAACGCCAAGGGAGAAAAATGGTTGAGGCCAAGGCCCGGCTTATCCTATGCCAAGCACGTGCTTCATGTCGTAGAGTCCGGGCGGCTGGCGCACGGCCCAGTGCGCGGCGCGGACCGCGCCGGTGGCATAGACGCGGCGGTCGAAGGCGCGGTGGGTAAGGGCGATGTGCTCGCTGCCGGCGGCAAAGAGCAGGGTGTGCTCGCCGACCACCTGGCCGCCGCGCAAGGCGGCGAAGCCGATCGGGCCGGTGGCGCGGGGACCTGTATGGCCGTCGCGGCCGCTTTCCATGCCGACCTCCTCCAGCGTCTTGCTGCGCCCGCGGGCGACGGCGCGGCCCAGGCCGATGGCGGTGCCGGAAGGGGCATCCACCTTCTGGCGGTGGTGCATCTCGACGATCTCGGCATCGTACTGCTCGGGGGGGAGGGCCGCGGCCATGCGCTCGGCCAGGGCGAAAAGCAGGTTCACGCCCGGGGCGAAGTTGGCGGCATAGACCACCGGCACCTGCCGCGCCGCGCGCTCCACGGCCGCCTCCTGCGCCGCGGACAGGCCGGAGGAACCGAGGATCAGCGCTTTGCCATGCCGCGCGGCAAGGGTGGCATGCGCCTCGGCGGCAGCGGCATTGGTGAAGTCGATCACCACATCGCTGCCGGCGAAGAGGCCCGCGGCATCGCCAAGACGGCCGATGCCGCCGGCGAGCTCCGCTCCCGCGGCGGCGACCTCCTCGGCGAGCAGCTTGCCCATGCGGCCGGAAATGCCGGCAATGCCGATGCGGAGCGTCATGGCAGGGAACCCCTTTGAAGCCAAAAAAGGCCGGGGGAAAGAATTCCCCCGGACCCCCATCTTCTTTTTATCTGGCAAAAAGAAAAGAAGGGGGCCTGGGGGAATTCATGTCCCCCAGGCGCTTTCCCTCAGCGGCCGAGGCCGTCCCAGAACTCCTTCACCTTGGCGAAGAAGCCCTCGCTTTCCGGGCTGCTGTTGCCGCCTTGGCCGACTTCCTTCTCGAACTGCTCCAGCAGCTCGCGCTGGCGGGCCGAAAGGTTCTGCGGCGTTTCCACGGCGACCTGCACATACATGTCGCCCCGCGCCGCCGAACGCAGCACGGAAAAGCCCTTGCTGCGCAGGCGGAACTGGTCGCCCGTCTGCGTACCGGCGGGAATGGTGACACGGGCGCGGCCGCCATCAATGGTCGGCACCTCCACTGCGCCACCCAGCGCCGCCTGCGTCATGCGCAGCGGCACGCGGACGTAGATATTGGCGCCATCCCGCTGGAAAAGGCTGTGCGGACGGATGCTGATGTCAACGTAGAGGTCGCCCGCAGGGGCGCCGCGCAGCCCGGCCTCGCCCTCGCCGGTGAGACGGATGCGGGTGCCGTCCTCCACGCCGGGCGGGATGGTGACGTTGAGCGTGCGCTCGCGCTGCACCCGGCCGGCGCCACCGCAGACCTTGCAGGGGTTCTTCACCACCCGACCCGTGCCGTTGCAGGTCGGGCAGGTGCGCTCGATCAGGAAGAAGCCCTGCTGCGCCCGCACCTTGCCGGCGCCGCCGCAGGTCGAGCAGGTCTGCGCCGCCTGGCTCTTGCCCTCGGCGCCGGTGCCGTCGCAGGCCTCGCACTGCACGCTGGTGGCGACACGGATGGTCTTGCGCACGCCGGCAAAGGCCTCCTCCAGGGAGACCTCCATGGAATAGCGCAGGTCGGCGCCGCGCCCGGCCGCCGCGCCGGTGCTGCGGCCACGACCGCCGGCACCGAACTGGCCGAACATCTCGGCAAAGATGTCCTCGAAGCCGCCGCCGCCGAAGCCGCCCCCGCCAAAGGGGCCGCCACTGAAGCCGCCGGCACCCGAACCGCCGCCCCCGCCCTCAAAGGCGGCATGGCCGAAGCGGTCATAGGCGGCGCGCTTCTCGGCGTCCTTCAGCACGTCGTAGGCTTCGTTCAGGTCCTTGAACGTCGCCTCGGCGCCCTTGTCGCCCGGATTGCGGTCCGGGTGGTACTTCATCGCGAGCTTGCGATAAGCCTTCTTCAGCTCATCCTCGTTCGCATCCCGGGCCACGCCCAGGGTCTCATAGTAGTCCTTCTTGGCCATGACGTGGCCTGTCCCCCAAGCTCCGGAACGAAGATGCGCCCGGCTCCATCGCCGGAGCCGGGCGCCCGCAGGTCAGCGCGCGGAGCCGAACTCCGCCGGGCGCCTCACTCCGGCTTCTTCTTGGTGGGGTCGACCTCCTCGAACTCGGCGTCCACCACCTTCTCGCCGGGCTTGCCCTCGGCCTGGCCGGCCTCCGGCGCGGCGCCCTCGGCCGGGTTGGCCTTGTAGATCGCCTCGCCGAGCTTCATCGCCGCGGCCGAAAGGCGCTCGGTGGCGCTGCGGATGGCCTCCGCATCCTCGCCCTCGCGGGCACTGCGGGCGGCTTCCAGGGCCGCTTCGGCCTCGCCCTTCTCGGCGGCGCCGACCTTGTCCCCGTTCTCCTTCAGCGACTTCTCGGTCGTGTGGATCAGGGCTTCCAGCTGGTTCCGGGCCTCGACCGCCTCGCGGCGCTTCTTGTCGGCCTCGGAATTGGCCTCGGCCTCCTTCACCATGCGCTCGATATCGGCGTCGGACAGGCCGGACTTGGCCTGGATCTTGATCTGCTGCTCCTTGCCGGTGGCCTTGTCCTTGGCGCTGACGGAGACGATGCCGTTGGCGTCGATGTCGAAGGTCACCTCGATCTGCGGCACGCCGCGCGGGGCGGGCGGGATGCCCTGCAGGTCGAAGTTGCCGAGCAGCTTGTTGTCGGCCGCCATCTCGCGCTCGCCCTGGAACACCTTGATGGTGACCGCGGTCTGGTTGTCGTCGGCCGTCGAGAAGGTCTGGCTCTTCTTGGTCGGGATCGTGGTGTTGCGGTCGATCAGCCGGGTGAACACGCCGCCCAGGGTCTCGATGCCCAGGGAAAGCGGGGTCACGTCGAGCAGCAGGACGTCCTTCACCTCGCCCTTCAGCACGCCGCCCTGGATGGCGGCGCCGATGGCGACAACCTCGTCCGGGTTGACGTTGCGGGCCGGCTCCTTGCCGAAGAACTGCTTCACCGCGTCGATGACCTTGGGCATGCGGGTCATGCCGCCGACCAGGATCACCTCGTCGATCTCGCCGGCCGACATGCCGGCATCCTTCAGCGCCTTGCGGCAGGGCTCCAGCGTCCGCTGGACGAGATCATCGACCAGCGCCTCCAGCTTCGCGCGCGTCAGCTGCAGCACCAGGTGCTTCGGGCCGGTCGCGTCGGCGGTGATGAAGGGCAGGTTGATCTCGGTCTGCTTAGCGGAGGAGAGCTCGATCTTCGCCTTCTCGGCGGCCTCCTTGAGGCGCTGCAGGGCGAGCTTGTCGCCGCGCAGGTCGATGCCGTTCTCCTTCTTGAACTCGTCGGCCAGGTAGTCGATGACGCGCTGGTCGAAGTCCTCGCCGCCCAGGAAGGTGTCGCCGTTGGTGGACTTCACCTCGAACACGCCGTCGCCGATCTCGAGCACGGAGATGTCGAAGGTGCCGCCGCCCAGGTCATAGACCGCGATGGTGCCGGAGTGCTTCTTGTCCTCGCCATAGGCAAGGGCGGCCGCCGTCGGCTCGTTGATGATGCGCAGCACCTCGAGGCCGGCGATCTGGCCGGCTTCCTTGGTGGCCTGGCGCTGGGCGTCGTTGAAGTAGGCGGGGACGGTGATGACGGCCTGCGTCACCTTTTCGCCGAGATAGTTCTCGGCCGTCTCCTTCATCTTGCCGAGGACGTAGGCGCTGATCTGCTGCGGGGCCATCTTCTGGCCGCCGGCCTCCACCCAGGCGTCGCCGTTGTCGGCGCGCACGATCTTGTAGGGAACGAGGTCGACGTCCTTCTTGACGGTCGCGTCCTCGAAGCGGCGGCCGATCAGGCGCTTCACGGCATAGAGCGTATCGGTCGGGTTGGTCACGGCCTGCCGCTTCGCGGCCTGGCCGACCAGGCGCTCGCCGTTCTTCGAGAAGGCCACCATCGACGGCGTGGTGCGCGCGCCCTCGGCGTTCTCGAGCACCTTCACGTCGCCGCCTTCCATGATGGCGACGCAGGAATTCGTCGTGCCGAGATCGATGCCGATGACTTTGCTCATGCGAGTTCTCCTCTGCGGCGGATGGAGGCGGCCCGGTCCTGTGGCGCCGCAACCATCCCCTTGCTCATCAGGCGGGTGATAGGGGGGTCGCCCGGAAGGGAGGCTCCGGCCGACTGTGACTGCGATGTATTGAGCCGGGCGCCGCCCGACAAGGGCGAGGTTGCCGCACTGCGCAAGAATTGTGCAGCCGGGCAGCCGAGATAGGCTACCCGCTTGCCGTTGCGCGGGTCGGTGGCCTCGCCAAGCCGGCGGAAGCCGAGGCGGGCGTGGAAGGCCAGGCTCTCCGGGTTAGGCGGGGCGAGGTTCACCTCGCAGCCCAGTTCGGCCAGCCCGCACGCGGCGGCACGCTCCGCCAGCGCCCCGTAGAGCGCGCGGCCGAGGCCGCGGCCCTGCGCCGGTCCGTCCACCACGATGCGGTCCACATAGGCGGCGCCGGGAGCGTGCGTGCGGATCCAGGCATGGTTCGGGCCGCGCGCCGGGCCCGCCGGTCCGAAGGCCAGCAGCAGCGCCCGGGCTTCCCTGTCTTCCCAAGCGGCCAGGGCCAGCAGCGCGCCCTCCGCCAGCGCGGCGAACTCCGGCAGGGTGAGCGCGTTCACCGCCGGGGCGTGGCGGTTGTTCAGCGCCAGCAGCGCGGGCAGCTCGGCCGGCAGGATCGGGCGCGCCGGGCTCATGCCGTCTCGGAGATTCCCTCGCCGGCCACCACCACCATGGCGGGCTTCAGCAGCCGGCCGTTCAGCGTCCAGGCCGGGGTCCAGGACTGCAGCACGGTGCCGGCGGCGACGCCTTCCGGCGGCGGCTGCTGCGCCATGGCCTGGTGCAGCTCGGGGTCAAAGGGCTTGCCGGTGGCGTCCTGCCGGACAACGCCGTTGCGCTCCAGCATGGCGAGGAAGGCGCGCTCGACGCCCTCGAAGCCGCCGCGCAGCTTGGTCAGCAGCTCGGCCTCGCCCTCCTGCAGGGGGGGCAGGGCGTCCAGGCCGCGGCGCAGGTTGTCGGCCGCCTCCACCACGTCGCGCGCGAACTTCTGCACGGCGTACTGGCGGGCATCCTCCACCTCGCGCCTGGTGCGGGCGCGCAGGTTCTGCATCTCGGCCTCGGAGCGCAGCCAGCGATCCTTCATCTGGGCCAGTTCGGCCTCGAGCTCGGCGATGCGGGCCAGCGTGTCGGCCGGCTGCTCCGGAGTGGGCTGCGCCTGGGCGGCGTCGGCCTGGGTTTCCGGGGCGGGGGTCTGGTCGTTCATCGCGGGGTTGTTCTTTTCCGTCAT
This sequence comes from Teichococcus coralli, assembly GCF_009829925.1. Lineage (GTDB taxonomy): Bacteria > Pseudomonadota > Alphaproteobacteria > Acetobacterales > Acetobacteraceae > Pseudoroseomonas > Pseudoroseomonas coralli. Next base: position 152,510 of record NZ_SNVJ01000010.1, on the reverse strand, counting down.
GTCAAAGGTCTGCAAAGCCGTTCACGCCCCCACCTAGGCAGGCGCGACCGGCAGAACAAGGAAAAGCGCGTGCGGCGAGGCGCCATCCTGCCATTCCCCGCCGGCCGCCGGAAGACCGTGCAACCCGGTGAATTCATCGGGGCGAGGCTTGACCACGGGCTTGTGCATGGCATCTCCCGCACATGTCCCCCGAGCCCCGTCCCCGCCTCGCCGTCGTGCTGTTCAACCTCGGGGGACCGGATTCCCCCGGGGCGGTCCGGCCCTTCCTGGAAAACCTCTTCACCGACCCCGCGATCCTGCGGGTGCCGGGCTTCATCCGGCCCTGGCTCGGCCGGTTCATCGCCGCGCGGCGCACCAAGGCCGCCAGCGAGAACTACGCCATCCTCGGCGGCAAATCGCCGCTGCTGGAGCTGACCGAGGAGCAGGCGCGCGCCCTGGAGGCGGCGCTGGCGGACGAGGCGGTGGAGGCGCGCTGCTTTGTCGCCATGCGCTACTGGCACCCCTTCGCCGAGGAGGCCGCCCGCGAGGTGCAGGCCTGGGGCGCCGACGAGATCCTGATCCTGCCGCTCTATCCGCAGTATTCCACCACCACCACCGGCTCCTCGGTGGAGGACTGGGAGGCGGCCTGCGCCCGGATCGGGCTGCTGCTGCCCACGCGCGTGCTGTGCTGCTGGCATTCCGACGACGGCTTCGCCAAGGCCACCGCCACCCTGGTGCGCACAGCCTATGAGAAGGCGCGCGCGGAGCTGCCGCCCACCGTGCCGCTGCGCATCCTGTTCTCGGCGCACGGGCTGCCGGAAAGCATCGTCAAGCGCGGCGACCCCTACCAGTGGCAGGTGGAGCGCAGCGTGGCAGCGGTGATGGAGCGGATCGGCATCGAGGGGCTGGACCACGCGCTCTGCTACCAGTCCCGCGTGACGCCGCAGAAATGGATCGGGCCGTCCACCGAGGCGGCGCTGCAGCAGGCGGCGCAGGACAGGACGGCGGTGCTGGTCTGCCCGATCGCCTTCGTTTCCGAGCACTCCGAGACGCTGGTGGAGCTGGACGTGGAGTATGGCGAGCTGGCGCACAAGCTCGGCCTGCCCGGCTATTTCCGCGTGCCGGCGCAGAACAGCGACCCGGCCTTCATCGCCGCCCTGGCCGACCTGGTGCGGCGGGTGCGGGCGGGCGACCGGCGCCTCTGCTCCTTTGCCGGCGCCCGGCAGTGCCCGAAGGCCTTCGGCGATTGCCCGCATGCGCGGGCACGCGCGCTGATGACCGGGGTGGGCGCCTGATGCGCCCGCTGCCTGCCCCTCCCGCTGGCCGCCCCGCTGGCCGCCCCGCTGGCCGTCCCGCCGCCGTGCTGTTCGACTGCGACGGCGTTCTGGCCGACAGCGAGGCACTGGCCGCCATCGTGGTGGCGGAGGACCTCGCCGAACGTGGCTGGTTCATCACCCCGGAGGAAAGCCGGCGCATTTTCCTCGGCCGCGCGGTGCCGGACATGGTGCCGGTGATCGAGGCGCAGTACGGCCGGCTGCCGGACAGCTGGCCAGCCGAGATGTCGCGCCGCCTGACCGAGCGGATGGCGGTGGAGGTGGTGGCGGTGGAAGGCGCCGCTGCGGCGTTGCGGGCAGTGGTCGGGGCCGGCCTGCCCTGCGCCTGCGCCTCCAACTCCTCGCGCGCCGAACTGGCGGCCAAGCTGCAGCGGCTTGGGCTGGCGGAGGCCTTCGGCGGGCGGACCTTCTCCTTCGAGGACGTGGACCGGCCCAAGCCTTATCCGGATCTCTATCTGGCCGCGGCGGCGACCTGCGGCGCGGCGCCGGTGGACTGCGTGGTGGTGGAGGACAGCCTGCCCGGCATTCGCGCCGGCCTGGCCGCCGGCTGCCGCGTGCTGGCCTATGCCGGGGAGATGCACCCGGCCCTGCTGGCCTCGCAGGGTGCGGAGCCCTTCCGGCAGATGACCGAGCTGCCCGGACTGCTGGGGATCGGCTGATGTCCCTGGATTTCCTTGCCGGGTTCTATCCCTGGACCAAGTCGCTGCACCTGGTCTCGGTCATCGCCTGGATGGCCGGGCTGTTCTACCTGCCGCGGCTCTACGTCTATCACACCACCAGTGAGACCGGTTCGGCGCAGAGCGAGCTGTTCAAGGTGATGGAGCGCCGGCTGCTGCGCGGCATCATGAATCCGGCCATGGTGGCCGCCTGGATCTTTGGCGCCACCCTGGTGCTGACACCGGGCGTGGTGGACTGGAGCGCCGGCTGGTGGCACGGGAAGATGGCCGGTTTCCTCGGCATGACACTGTTCCACCACCATCTCGGATATGCCCGGAAGGACTTCCTGGCTGACCGGCGGCGGCACTCGGAACGGTACTGGCGGGCGATGAACGAGGTGCCGACGGTGCTGCTGGTTCTGATCGTCATCATGGTGATCGTGAAGCCGTTCTGACGGCGCCGGCGGAGCCCCTGTCCAGCGGCTTGGTTGCTCTTCCACCCTTGGGGAGAGGGCGGCCGCTTGCCGCTGCCGGAGAATGCCAGCGACAGTCGATCCCCTGTCGGTTGTGGGCGGAAAAACTTTCGGAAAAGCTTGACGAAGCTCGCCAAAGGCCCATTTGCACCATTGACGGGAGGGGAAGGTTCCTCGTAGCGTCTCGCCACTTCCCGTCCTGGCGACAAGTGGGCGTCATGCCCCGACTGGCGCCGAGACTCCCTCCTCCTTATCTGGGACATGGCCGGCCGCACTGCGCGCGCGGCCCCGCCTTGCAGGCGGAATCTCCTGCGTGGCCTCGGAAATGTCCCTCTGCTTCCCGCCGGAACGGAACGCGTCCGACCCATGCATCTTTCTGAACTCAAGGCCAAAAGCCCCTCCGACCTGCTCACTTTCGCCGAGTCCCTGCAGATCGAGAACGCCTCCAGCCTGCGCAAGCAGGACATGATGTTCGCGATCCTCAAGCAGCTGGCGGAGAATGACCAGGCGATCCACGGCGACGGCACGCTGGAAATCCTGCCTGACGGCTTCGGCTTTCTGCGTTCGCCGCAGTCGAACTATCTGCCCGGCCCTGACGACATCTACGTCTCCCCCGCTCAGGTACGCCGCTTCGGCCTGCGTACCGGCGACACGGTGGAAGGCCAGATCCGCGCGCCGAAGGACGGGGAGCGCTATTTCGCGCTGCTGAAGGTCAACACCGTCAACTTCGAGCCGCCCGAAGCGCTGCGGCACCGCATCAACTTCGACAATCTCACGCCGCTCTATCCGACGCGTCAGCTGAAGATGGAGAACCCGCAGGCGGAGAGTGTCGCGAAGGGGGTGCAGAAGGATTACACCTCCCGCGTGATCGACCTGGTGGCGCCGGTCGGCATGGGCCAGCGCGCCCTGGTCGTGGCGCCGCCGCGCACCGGCAAGACGGTGATGCTGCAGAACATCGCGCGCAGCATCAGCGTCAACCACCCCGACGTCTTCCTTATCGTGTTGCTGATCGACGAGCGGCCGGAGGAAGTCACCGATATGGCGCGCACCGTGCGCGGCGAGGTGGTGGCCTCCACCTTCGACGAGCCGGCCACCCGCCACGTGCAGGTGACGGAAATGGTGCTGGAGAAGGCCAAGCGTCTCGTCGAGCACAAGCGGGATGTGGTGATCCTGCTCGATTCCATCACCCGCCTCGGCCGCGCCTACAATTCCGTCGTGCCCTCCTCGGGCAAGGTGCTGACCGGCGGCGTGGACGCCAACGCGCTGCAGCGGCCAAAGCGCTTCTTCGGCGCGGCGCGCAACATCGAGGAAGGCGGCTCGCTGACCATCATCGCCACCGCGCTGATCGACACCGGCAGCCGCATGGACGAGGTGATCTTCGAGGAGTTCAAGGGCACCGGCAACTCCGAGGTCATTCTCGACCGGAAGCTTTCGGACAAGCGGGTGTTCCCGGCGATCGACATCACCAAGTCCGGCACGCGCCGCGAGGAGGTGCTGATCGACCGCGCAACGCTGACCAAGATGTGGGTGCTGCGCCGCATCCTGAACCCGATGGGCACTCAGGACTCGATGGAGTTCCTGCTGGACAAGCTGAAGTACAGCAAGACCAACCAGGATTTCTTCGATGCAATGAATACCTGAGGGGAGGAAGCTGGTAGTCTGAATCCTTCCAGACTTCCTTCTTTTCCGCGGATCTTCAGTACTGAATGGGCGAGTGAAGAATGCAGGCCGGGGGATTTATTCCTCCGGCTTTTTTTTTGCGCGCAGTCCCGCATTGCAGGGGCTGCGGGGCTTCGGCACGCGGCTTCGCGCTAGGCTTGGCTTTCCGGACGGAGGAAGGCGCATGGAAGGGAAGTCTTGGCAGGGTGTTTCGGTTGTGGAGCTGGAGCGGGCGTCGCACACCGCCGTTCCCGCCTTGCGTACCGCTTTCGACGGGCCATTCCTGCTGCGCGCCTTCCTGGGCGGCACGGGGCGGGCCAATGCGGTGAGTTCGCTCGATCCCGCGCCGGATGCCGGCCTCGCGCTGCGCTTGGATCGGATCGAGGCGGCCTATCGGCGCGCCGGGCTGCCGGTCCGTTTCCGCTCGACGCCGCTGGATCCGCCCGGCCTGGAGGAGGCGCTGCTGGAACGTGGCTATACCGCCGATAAGGGTTCTCGCGTCATGGCAGGGCCGCTGGAGCGTTTCGCGGCGGCGGAGACCGGGCTCGAGGTGGCGGCACGGCCCAGCGACGCGTGGCTGTCACTGATCGCCACGGCGGAGCACCAGACGCCGGCAAGACGGGCGGAAAAGGTGCAGGCGGCGGGCATGATGCTGGTTCCCGCCGCCTGGATGCTGCTGCGGGCCTCGAACGGGCAACCGGCGGCAGCCGCGCAGGTCGCCGTGGATGGACGTTTGCTCGGCTTCTTCGACGTCGCGACGCACCCTGCCTTTCGGCGCCAGGGCATGGCCCGGCGGCTGTTCCGGGCCGCGGCAGCCTGGGGGCAGGCGCGCGGCGGGGTGACGGGCTGGCTTCAGGTCTCGGCCGACAACGCGCCGGCCGTTGCCCTCTATGAGGCCATGGGAATGCGGGAGATCTACCGCTACCGCTACTTCCTGCGCACGGCTTGAGGGGCAGGGCCGGACAGCACCGGCCCTGCCTGCGCGGTCAGGGAATGAAGACGGTGCTGCCGGTCGTCTTGCGGGCTTCCAGGGCGCGGTGCGCCTCGGCGGCCTCCTTCAGCGGGTAGGTCTGATTGACGTTGATCTTTACCGCGCCGGACAGCACGACCGAGAAGAGGTCGGTGGCGGTGGCGACGAGGTCGGCGGGCTTGGCGGTGTAGGTGGCCAGCGTCGGCCGCGTCAGGAAGAGCGATCCCTTGGCGGCCAGGACGCCGACGTCGAGCGGCGGCACCGGGCCGGAGGCATTGCCGTAGGAAACCATCATGCCGAAGGGAGCGAGGCAGTCCAGCGAGGCCATGAAGGTATCCTTGCCGACACTGTCATAGACCACCGGCAGCATGGCGCCGTTGGTGATGTCCTTCACCCGGGCGGCGATGTCGTCCTGCCCGGAGATCAGCACGTGGTCGGCGCCATGGCCACGCGCCAGCTCTGCCTTGGCGGGGGTGGAGACGGTGCCGATGACGGTGCAGCCGAGCTGCTTGGCCCATTGGCACATGATGAGGCCGACGCCGCCGGCCGCGGCATGCACCAGGATGGTGTCGCCGGCCTTCACGGGAAAGGTGCGGCGGAGCAGGTACTGCGCCGTCATGCCTTGGAGCATCATGCCGGCGGCGGTCTTGAAGTCGATGCCGTCGGGCAGCTTCACCAGCCTGTCGGCCTTGATGGTGCGAGCCTCGCAATAGGCGCCGATCGGCATGGCATAGGCCACACGATCGCCCACCGCCAGCTCCGTGACCTCGCTGCCCACCGCCTCGACAACCCCGGCGCCTTCCATGCCAAGCGTCGCCGGAAGCGAGGGAATCTTGTAGAGGCCGGTGCGGAAGTAAACGTCGATGTAGTTGAGACCGACGGCATGGTGGCGGACCAGCACCTCGTCAGCCTTGGGCGCGGGCAGGGGAATCTCCTCCCACACCATCTTCTCGGGGCCGCCAGGTTCATGGATGCGGATGGCGTGGTTCATAGGAGTGTTCCTTGCTGGCGCCGTGCACGGCGTTCGAGGTCCAGAAGATAACGCTTGGTGGCGAGGCCTTCGCCGCCGGAATATCCACCCATCTTGCCGTTGCTGCCGACCACTCGGTGGCAAGGGATCAGGATGGGAATAGGGTTGGCGCCATTGGCCTGCCCCACCGCCCGCGCCACGGAGCCGAGCTGGCGCGCCACTTCGCCGTAGCTACGCGTCTCGCCTGCGGGAATGGCCTGCAGCGCGGCCCAGACCCGGTGCTGAAAGGCGCTTCCGAACGGCGCCAGAGGCAGGTCGAACTGCGTCCGCTGGCCGTCGAAATAATCCTGGATCTGGTCGCGCGCGGCCAGGAGCAGGGGTGTTTCCGCCTGGTCTCGGCCACGGCCCCAATCCAGAGCGACGATGGCCCCATCTTCCTCGGACAGGGTCAGCGCGCCGAGGGGAGTGAGAAAGGATAGCTGCGGCATGCGGTGCTGATTCGACACGCTCTGTCCGCAGCGTCAAGTCGGGAAGGCGGCGGGAGGCGCACGGTCACGGCTCAGGCAACGCGGCGGAGTGCAGCGGCGATGCGTTCAGGCTGCAGCACGGGCAGGCCGCAGGTGCCGCCACGGCAGGGATAGGCGGCCACACGGCCCTCCACTTTGCCTTTGCCGAAGGCGGGGTGCCCCTGCGGCAACGTCGCGGCGTCAGGGACACGCAGCACCATCACGGCCGGATCCGGCAGGGCCAGGGCGGCGGCGGCCAACTGTTCGGCGGCGGCCTCGGCACCCGCCACAACGAGGGTGGCGCCGTTCTCCAGCAGGTCGGCGGCGGACAGCAGGGTGGGCATGGCAAGCAGTGCCTGCGCCAGCCCGCTGAAGGCGGCAATGGTGGCTTCCGCCCGCTGGCGCCAGCGGGCCTCACCTGTCAGGTGGAAGAGGCGTGCCTGCACCTCGGCCATCACGCCGTTTCCGGCGGGGGTGGCGTTGTCGCCGGCGGTGCGGCCGCGCACCAGCACATCGGTGGCGTCGTCGGCGGAGGTGAAGTAGCCGCCCTCAGGAGCGGCGAAGCGGGTCTCAACCACTTCCGCCCAGGCCATCGCCTGCCGGAGGTAGGCCGTATCGCCCAGGGCTTCGAACAGCGCCAGAGCGGCACGGGCCATGGCCGCGTGATCTTCCAGCAGGCCGGGAGCGGAGCTGCGATTCGCGCGCCAGGCATGGTGCAGGCGGCCATCGGGAGCGGCCATGTGCTCGGCGACCGCGGCGAAGGCGCGGCGGGCGAGGCTCAGCCACTCGGGACGATCGAAGACGGCACCGGCGCGGGCGAGGGCGGCGATCATCAGGCCGTTCCAGTCGGCCAGGACCTTGTCGTCGCGCCCGGGCGCGATCCGTTTGGCGCGGGCGGCGAGAAGGAGGGCGCGGGCCTCGGCCAGGATGGCTTCCTCGGCGCCGGAAAGCGGGTCCGGGTGGGCTGTGCGGTTCAGGATCGCCTTGCCCTCCCAGTTGCCCTGCTCCGAGACGTCATAGACGCGGCGGAAGAGGGGCGCGCGGTCACCGAGCAGGCTGTCGATCTCCTGGGCCTGCCAGACGTAGAAGCGGCCTTCCTCGCCCTCGCTGTCGGCATCCTGGGTGGCGGCGAAAGCGCCTCCAGCGGTCAGCATCTCGCGCTCCAGCCAGGCCACCGTTTCCGCGGCGCGGGCGGCGTAGAGCGGATCCGGCTGGCGAGCATGGACGAGGGCCAGCAGCTCGAGAATTTGCGCGTTGTCGTAGAGCATCTTCTCGAAATGTGGCACCAGCCACTCGGCATCGGTGCTGTAACGGGCATAGCCGCCGCCAAGGTGATCGTAGATGCCGCCCTGGCTCATCCGGCGCAGCAGCAGGTGGACGGGTTCGGCGCAGACGGGCCGGCCCAGCGCCTCCGCCATCTGCAGCAGAAAGCGGTAAACCGGCGGGTTGGGGAATTTGGGCGCGCCTTGCATGCCTCCGGCTACGCGATCCTGGGCATCCACCAGGGCCTGGGCGATGGCGCCGAGCTCGGCAGGGCCAGGCAGGGCCCCAGGGCTGGCCTCCGCCATGCGGGCGAGGCCCTGCTTCAGGGCGGCGACATTCTGCGCCACCTTGCCACCTTCCTCCCGGTAAGCCTGCGCCAAGCCCTGCAGCACCTGGCGGAAGGAGGGGCGACCCCAGCGCGGCTCGGGCGGGAAGTAGGTACCGCCCCAGAAGGGCGCGCCTTCCGGGGTGAGGAACATGGTCAGTGGCCAGCCGCCCTGTTCGCCGAGCAGATGCAGGCTGCCCATGTAGAGCGCGTCGATGTCCGGCCGTTCCTCGCGGTCCACCTTGATGTTGACGAAGAGGCGGTTCATCAGCGCCGCCGTTTCCGGATCCTCGAAGCTTTCATGCGCCATGACGTGGCACCAGTGGCAGGCGGCGTAGCCGACGGAGAGCAGAATGGGGCGGTTCGCCTTGCGCGCCTCCTCCAGCGCGGCGGCTCCCCAGGGGCGCCAGTGGACCGGATTTTCCGCGTGCTGGAGCAGATAGGGCGAGGTCTCGTGGCGCAGCAGGTTCTCGGCGATCTCGGGCATGGCTCTGGTCGCTCCCGTAGGTCCTCGCTACATGGGCGAGGCAGGGGAGCCTGCACACCCCAAGGAGCGTATCCGTGAGCGAGACCGATCCGCCGCCCTATTTCCAGGCGCATGTCTTTGTCTGCTGCAACCGGCGGCCAGAGGGGCACCGCCGTGGCTCCTGCGCCGCCAAGGGCAGCGAGGCGCTGAAGGACTACATGAAGGCGCGGGCTAAGGAACTCGGGATTCCCGGCATCCGGGTCAACCAGGCGGGCTGCCTCGACCGCTGCGAGTTCGGGCCTGCAATCGTGATCTATCCCGAAGGGATCTGGTACCGCGCCGAGACGCGGGAAGACGTGGACGAGATCCTGCAGGCGCATCTGGTCGAAGGCGGGCGCGCGCATCGGCTGATGCTGACCGAAAGGGACGTGGCCAAGAAGGGCTAGCGGCAGGAGGGCGCCTTCCCCTGAAGCCTGCCATTCGTCTCCGGCGGAGGCAGGGAGGGGCTTACTACCCACCCCTCCCGGCAGGGTTCAGGGGACAGCGCCTCTGGCCGGGCCTTTGGAGTTGCGCAATGACATTCGACACCATCTTCGCCCTGGCCTCCGGTGCCGGCCGCGCGGCGGTGTCGCTGCTGCGGCTTTCGGGTCAGGGTAGCGGCGCCATTCTCGTCAAGCTGACGGGCGGGCTGCCAGCCCCGCGCATGGCCCGCCTGCGGCGGCTGCGCCACCCCACCACCGGCGAGGTGCTCGATGAGGCACTGGTGCTCTGGTTTCCCGGGCCTCACTCCTACACGGGCGAGGACGCCGCCGAACTGCACCTGCATGGCGGGCGGGCGGTGCGCGAGGGGGTGACGGAGGCGCTGCTGGCCTGTGGCGCGCGGCCAGCGGAGGCGGGAGAGTTCACCCGCCGCGCCTTTCTGAACGGCAGGATGGACCTGACGGCGGCAGAAGGCATCGCTGACCTGATCGAGGCCGAGACGGCGGCGCAGCGGCGTCAGGCTCTTCGGCAGGCGAATGGCGCACTGGCGGCGCGCTATGCCGCCTGGTGCGAGCGGCTGACCCGTTTGCTGGCGCATCAGGAAGCCGCCATCGAGTTCGCCGAGGACGGGCTGCCCAACAGCTTGGAGGCGGAGGTGCGCGCGGGGGCGGCGGCCTTGGCTGCCGAGATCAGGGCGCATCTGGACGACAACGGTCGTGGCGAACGGCTTCGGGAAGGGTTGTGGGCGGCCATCGTCGGGGCACCGAATGCGGGGAAGTCGTCGCTGCTGAACGCGCTGGCGGGACGAGAGGCGGCCATCGTGTCGGCAAGGGCGGGAACCACACGGGACGTGGTGGAAGTACGCCTGGATCTTGGCGGGGTACCGGTCTGGCTGGCCGACACGGCGGGCCTGCGCGAAACGGCGGACGAGGTCGAGGCAGAGGGTGTGCGAAGGGCGAAGCGGCGGGCGGAGGAGGCGGATCTGGTGATTGCCGTTTTCGCGGCCGACCAGCCGCCGGATGCGGCGACCCTGGCATTGGTGGAGCCTGGCGTCGTGGTGGTGGCGAACAAGACGGACCTCATGCCGGCCCCGCGGCAGATCCGCGGAGTGGCGCCGGTGGCGGTCTCGGCACGGGACGGGAGCGGGCTGGAGCAGCTGCAGGGCGTGCTCGCCGAGGCGGCAGGCATGCGGGCCGGGCTTTCGGAGGAGGCAGGCCTGACGCGGCCGCGGCATCGCGCCGCGCTGGGGGAGGCAGCGGCCTGGCTCGGCGAGGTGGAGCAGGCACCCCTGCCGGAGCTTGCGGCCGAAGCGTTGCGGGCTTCCCTGCGGGCGCTGGGGCGGCTGACCGGGCGTGTCGGCGTCGAAGCGGTTCTCGACGTCGTGTTCGGGGATTTCTGCATCGGAAAGTAGGCCGCGGGGCGCTATAGGATGGCGCCATGCGCGATGATGCTTTCGATGTGGTGGTCGTGGGCGGCGGACATGCCGGGGCCGAAGCGGCGGCCGCCGCTGCCCGCTGCGGCGCCCGTACCCTGTTGTTGACGCACAAGCTGGAGACGCTGGGCGAGATGTCCTGCAACCCCGCGATCGGCGGGGTGGGGAAAGGACATCTTGTTCGCGAGGTGGACGCCCTTGATGGGCTGATCGGCCGCGCGGCCGACATGGCGGGCATCCATTTCAAGCTGCTGAACCGCAGCAAGGGACCGGCGGTTCGCGGCCCGCGCGCGCAGGCAGATCGCGCCCTGTATCGCCGTGCGATCCGTGAATTGCTGGAGGCGCAGCCGAGGCTGACCATCCGCGGGGTGGCGGCCGAAGGCGTTGAGCGTGACGCCGGCGGACGCATCGCCGCCGTGCTGACGGCCGAGGGCGCGCGGATCATGTGCGGAGCGCTGGTGATCACCACGGGCACGTTTCTTCGCGGCGAGATCCATATTGGCGCGCGGCGGATCGCAGCGGGGCGCGCCGGCGATGCGCCCTCGGTCGGCTTGGCGGTGGCGATCGAGGCGCTCGGGCTGCCGATGCGGCGCCTCAAGACCGGAACGCCGCCGCGGCTGGATGGCAGGACGATCGACTGGGCTGCGTTGGAGATGCAGCCCGGAGATGCCGAGCCAGAGCCACTCTCCTGGATGACGGGGCGTATCACCAATCCGCAGGTGGAGTGCGGCATCACCGCGACCACCTCGGCCGGGCATGCCGTGATCCGTGCGAACCTGCATCGGGCACCGATCCATTCCGGCCAGATCCAGGGTGTGGGTCCGCGCTACTGCCCCTCGATCGAGGATAAGGTGGTGCGCTTCGCTGAGCGGGAGCGCCACCAGATCTTTCTGGAGCCGGAGGGACTGCAGGACCACACTGTTTACCCCAACGGCATCTCCACCAGCCTTCCAGAGGATGTGCAGCACGCCTTCATCGCCACGATTCCGGGATTGGAGAAGGCGGCGATCCTGCGGCCGGGTTACGCCATCGAGTATGACCATGTTGATCCGCGCGCGCTGCGGCCGACCCTGGAAGTCCGCGAGGTGCCTGGCCTCTTTCTGGCAGGGCAGATCAACGGCACCACAGGCTATGAGGAGGCCGCGGCGCAAGGGCTGCTGGCGGGCATGAACGCTGCCGCACTGGCGAGCGGTGAGGCAGCCGACCGGATGCTGGCGCGCACGGAAGCCTATCTCGGGGTGATGGTGGATGACTTGGTGCTACAGGGCGTGACCGAGCCCTACCGGATGCTGACGGCCCGTTCGGAGCACCGGTTGGCGCTGCGAGCCGACAATGCCGGGCTGCGCCTGACTGCAAAGGGGATTGGCTGGGGGGTTGTCGGGTCCGAACGCGCCGCGCGCTTCCGGACCTTCGCGGCCGAGGTCGAGGAGGCGCTGATGCGGGCCCGCGCGGAAGGTGGCACGCCGGCAGCGCTGCAGGCGGCAGGGATCAGCATCAACCAGGATGGGCGCTGGCGCAGCCTGCTGGAGGTCCTTGCGTTGCCGGAGGTGGAGGCCGCTGCCATCCAGCGAGCCTTTCCCTGGCTGCAGGATTTGGAAGCAGGGGTGCGGGCACAGATGGAGGCGGAGGCGCTCTACGCCCCCTATCTGCAGCGACAGGCAGCGGAGTTGCGGTTGCTGGAACGTGAGGAGCAGCTCGCCATCCCGCGGGGGCTGGACTTCGCCGCCGTGCCGGGGCTGTCGCATGAGATGCGGCAGCGGCTTGGCGCCGCGCAACCAGCGACGCTCGGCGGGGCGGGACGGGTGCCGGGCGTCACGCCGGCGGCCTTGGCGGCACTGGCCGTCCATCTGCGACGGACGCAGGAGCGTTTCACGTGAAACAGGGATCGGGAGCAGGTTTGACGCCCCCCGGCGTTTCACGTGAAACAGAGGAGCGTCTCGAATGGTTTCTGGACGTGCTGCTGCGCTGGAACGCGCGGATCAATCTTGTGTCCGGCAGGGATCTGGAAGGGGTGAGGGAGCGGCACCTGGCCGACTCCCTGCAATTGCTGCCTTTGGTGCCGCCGGGCGAAGGTGCGCTGGTGGATCTGGGTTCCGGCGGCGGATTTCCGGGGATGGTGCTGGCGGCCGCCCTGATGCGTCCGGTGCACCTGGTGGAGGCGGACCGTCGCAAGGCCGCCTTTCTGCAAGCGGCTGCGGCCGAGCTGGCCTTGTCTCATGTGACGGTGCATCCGGTTCGGATCGAATCGCTGCGCCTGCCGCCGGCGGCGGTGCTGACGGCGCGGGCGCTGGCGCCACTCGCCGTACTTCTTCCCTGGGCTGCGGCGATGCTGAGCCCGCAAGGTGTTGCGATCTTCCCGAAGGGACGTTCCGCCGCCGACGAACTGGCGGCTGCGAAGGCGGCGGGCTGGACAATGTCGGTGGAGCAGTTCAAGAGCAAGACGGACCCTAACGCCACTCTTTTCCGCATGTCTGGAATCCGCCTTGCCGGCGCCTAAGCCATCCCTCCGCCGTATCGCGCTCGCCAACCAGAAGGGTGGTGTCGGAAAGACGACGACCGCCATCAATCTGGCAACCGCGCTCGCAACTAAGAAAAAGGTTCTGGTCATCGACCTGGATCCGCAGGGCAATGCGTCCACCGGCCTGGGCCTGCCGCGGGGTGAGCGCGGTGCTGGATCCTATGCGCTGCTGGTGGGGCAGAAGCCGCTTGCCGAACTGATGCGCCCCACCAAAGTGCCGGACCTCTTTCTGCTGCCGGCAGACAATGATCTGGCAGGCGCGGAAATCGAGCTGGTCGGCATGGACAGGCGCGAGCACCGGTTACGACTGGCTCTGGAAGCCGCTGGCGAGACGCTGAAGGGGTTCGATTTCATCCTGATCGACTGCCCGCCTTCGCTCGGCCTTCTGACGTTGAATGCGCTGGTCGCCGTGGAGTCGGTCATGATCCCTTTGCAGGCGGAATTCTTTGCGTTGGAGGGTGTTTCTCAAATCACCCGCACAATTGACCGCGTCAGGCGCGTGCTGAATCCGGCGCTCGCGCTGGATGGCATCGTGCTGACCATGTTTGATCGCCGCAACAATCTTTCCGAACTGGTGGCGGCTGACGTGCGTGCTTTCTTTCGCGACAAGGTGTTCGAGACCGTGATCCCCCGCAACATTCGCGTCAGCGAGGCGCCCTCGCACGGCCTTCCGGTGCTGCTCTACGACCCGCGTTCGGCTGGGGCGCAGGCCTATGTGAAGCTTGCGGCCGAGATGCTGCGGCGCGAGCGGGTGCGGGGAGGCAAGGCAGCATGAGCGCGCGCAAGTCACCCCGGCTCGGCATGGGGCTTTCCGCCCTGTTGGGCGACCAGAACGCGGCGACGCCGGCCAGTCCTGGCGCCAGCATCCCCCGGACCCTGCCGCTGGAGACCCTGGAGCCCGGGCCCTTCCAGCCGCGTGGGCCGATCGACCAGTCCGGCCTGGCGGAGCTGGCGGCCTCGATCCGCGAGCACGGCGTGCTGCAGCCACTGCTGGTGCGGCCCAAGCCAGGTCAGGCAGGGGCCTACCAGATCATCGGTGGAGAGCGGCGCTGGCGCGCGGCGCAGTTGGCGCAGCGGCACGAGGTGCCGGTCTATGTGCACGAGCTGGACGACCGCATGGCCATGGCCGCCGCGCTGGTCGAGAACCTGCAGCGCGAGGATCTCAACGCGCTGGAAGAAGCCCGCGGTTACAAGCGGCTGCTGGAGGAGTTCGGGCTGACGCAAGACGGCCTGGGCCAAGCGGTGGGCAAGAGCCGCAGCCACGTGGCCAACACGCTGCGCCTGCTCTCCTTGCCGCCCAAGGTACGCGAGATGCTGGATCGCGGCAGCATCTCCGCGGGCCATGCACGTGCCCTGCTGACGGCGCCCGACCCGGTGAAGCTGGCGGAAACCGTTGTCACGCGCGGGCTGAACGTGCGGCAGACCGAGGCCCTCGCGGCGGCTGCGGAGCGGATGAAGCCGAGCGCGCGCCCGGTGCGCCCTGACGCCGATACCAAGGCGCTGGAGCGCGACCTGATGGGACGGCTGGGGCTCAAGGTGGCCATCCAGCACGGCAAGCGGGGCGGGCGGCTGACCATCAGCTACCGGGATCTGGATCAACTGGATGGCTTGGTGCGCCTGCTTTCGCCGCATCAGAGCTAGGCGGCGACGCCTCCGCTAACCTTCCAGGCGCTGGACGTGGACCTGCTCGGGCGCAAGTGTCGCACGGGCAAGGTCGAGCAGATGTTGGTGGTGGCTCAGCAGGATCACCTGCGTGGTGCGGCTGAAGTCCAGCAAGGCGTGGAAAGCGGCGGCCGCCCGGCCATCATCGAAGCTTTGCAGGATGTCATCGCCCAGAAAGGGCAGGATCGCTCCCTGTGCGACATGATCCTCGATGGCGACCAGCCGCAGCGCTAGGAAAAGCTGGTCGCGGGTGCCTTCGGAGAGTTCATCCACCAGCGTCTCCTCGTCCGGGTAGTCGGCCCGGCGGATCACCAGGTGGGCCACGCCTTTTTCGTCTTCCCGGGAGGTTACGGAAGGGTAGGCGCCGTTGGTCAGGAGGGCGAAAGTGGCGCCGATGCGCCGGAGCAGGCGGTCGTCTCCGGCTTCCTGCGCGGCGCCCAAGGCCAGTTCCAGCATCAGGCTGGCCGTGTGCAGCAGCAGTGCGTTCTCCAAAGTCTCGCCGGCCTGGGTGACAGCGGTCTGCTGATCCTGCACCGCTCGGCTGAAGGCTGTTTCATTGCTCAAAGCCTGCAAGGCTGCCTCCGCATGAGCCGCATCGGCGGCCGCATGCTCCGCAGCCGCCTGTTGCGCCGTCAGCGCCTCGCGTGCCCGAAGGAGTTCAGCTTCCATCATCTCAGGCGCGAGGGCCTCCACCTCCCGGCATAGTGTCTCCAGAGACAGGCCGTCGCCGCCGGCGAAAATCTCCTGTTGCGCCTCGGCCAGCAGGTTTTCGTGATGCTCCCGCGCATTGGAGAGGTCGAGACGTTCTTCTGCCGCCTCGGCGGAGTCCGCGCCGGTGGCAGCGATGACGGCCCGCAACTCCGCGGCATCGGCTTCCGCTTGCCGCATGCCGGCGGCAAGGCTCGCGGCTGCCTCTTCGGCTTGCAGGGCCAGCAGTGTTCGCCGCTCGGCCGCGCCCCGCGCAGCCTGAAGCCGCTGGCCCAGCGCCCGCGCAGCGGCCACCGGATCGCGCGAAGCCGCGGTGCCAAGTTCTTCGGCGAGACGGCTGCAGCGGGTGGTGAAGGCAGCGATCTCCGCACCGATGGCGGTGATCCGTTCCGCGAGCCTGTCTGCCTCGCGCACGATTGGGGCGAGCTCCTCGAATAGCCGAAGCGCTTCGGCGCTGTCCTCGGGGTGCTCGTCCGGAGCGCGGCCGAGCCGGGCCGCCAGGGGCTTCCAGTCGGCGTGCCAGCCAGCCATCTGCTCCCGCGCCGTGGCCAGGGCACGCTCTGCCGCGGCGAGGCTCTCACGCGCGGCCTCGCGCTGTTCCTGCAGGCGTGCGCGGTCGCTTTCCGTGCGGCGGGTCTCGCGCTGCCGCGCCTCGGCTTCGGCGAGCAGGGCGCGCAGATCCGGATCGCTGTCGCGCGGACCGCCCAGAACCTGCCGCAAACGGCAGGCGTCGGCGGCCTGTCGCACCAGGAGCTGCTTCTCGGCCTCGCGGGCGAGGATGAGGTTGGCGGCCTCCTCCAACGCTGCCGTGCGCAGCGCAAGAAGCTGCTCCAGCTCGGGCGCTTCGGTTCTCGGCGCGAGCGCCAGGGGATGCAGCAGGGCCGCCCAGGCTGCTTCGGCCGCCTCAGCCTGCCGACGTGCCGCAGCCTCGGCGATGCGCGCGGTGGCCAGGCCCTCCTCCTGCTGCAGGATGGCCCGGTCCAGCTGCTCGGCGGCGCTTACGCGCTCTGCCTCCCGGTTTCGGAGGTCGGCCAGACGATCCACCTCCACCACGGCAGCGACATAGGCGAGAGGCAATGGCTGTTCCGCGCCGAAGGCCTGCTCCGCCCTGGTATCCGGCGCCTCACCGCTGAAGGCGCGGCGATAGATCAGGTTCCAGCCCGCGTCCCGGCGTGCGCGGGCGGCCGTCAGAACCGCGGCCCCGGGCAGCGGGCCCTCGCGATTCAGCTGCGCGCGCTCCTGGCGGCTGGCGGTGAGTGTCCCCTGCAAGCGCTCCAGGACCGCCACCTGCTCGCCATGGGCCGCCCCGGCCACCCTGCGGTGCTCGGCTCGCTGCCGCAGCAGGCTGGGCTGCGGCGCTTCCACGGCGTGGAGCCAGTCGAGATCGCGCCAGGCGGCCGGGAGCCGGGCCAGAAGGGCATCCAGCCGCGCCGCCGCCTGCGCCGTGGCCTGGGCTGCGGCGGCTGCCATCCTGACCGGGTCACCCTCGGCGGCGATGCTACTGATCAGCGCCGCCAGAACCTCGGCGTCACGCGGCGGCGGCAGGCTGGCCAATGCCGCTTCTGCCCTGTTCAGGGCAGCCTCCTGCTCGGCGACGGCGGAGGGCAGGGTGGCGAGCGCTTCCGCATGCCGGACATAGGTGCGCAGCAGCCGCCGGGCCTGGGCAAGAGAAATAGCGGCGGGGATTGCCTCTGCCGCGCGGGAGGCAGGCCCGCTCAGCCCCAGGGCGCGGAGCGAGGCGTCGATCTGTGTTCGTTGGCTCCGCAACTCGGCTTCCAGGCCCGGCAGGTCTTGCCGCGCCTTTTCAGTGGCGCCAGCGGCTTCCAGCAGGCTGGCGATGCTCTCCGCCTGCGCGAGGACAGCGTCGTCCGGCGCGATGGCGGCGGCCTGAGCCACGAGTTCGTCATGCCGCCGGTGCAGCATGTTCCGCATTTCGGCGGCCCGGCTGGCAGCCTGGCGGGCATGCACCAACCGGCTGCGCAACGCGGCAGGCAGGCGTGGAGCTTCGGGATGGGTGCAAAGCCACTCCGCCGCCGCAGCCCGACGGGCCAGCAGCGGGCGCAGGCGCCGCACGCGCTCCAGGCGGTGCAGCGACTGCGCCGCTTCCGCCGCCGCCCGGCTGGCGGCCTCCCGCCGCTCCTTCGCGGCGGCCAGCGCGCGCTCCTGGTCCAGCCAACGCTCTGGCCGCACCAGCTGCTCCCTGATGGCGCGGCGGCTCCCGGTCAGCCGGTCCAGCGCGGCATAGAAGGGGCGCTGCGCCGATTTGCGCGTGGGGGCGAGCTGGTCGCGCGTCGCGTTCAGCTCTTCCCGCAGGCGCTGCGCCGGGCGCAGCCCGCCCGCCGCTTCCAGCAGCGCCTCGGCCAAGGCGCCGCCGGAAGCGAGGAGGCCCTGGCCGCCGATGCGCAGGCGTTCGGTGTCCAATGCAAAGAGCCGTTCGAGCAGGGGGCGGTCCATGCCGCCGAGCAGGCGAGCCTGGAGGGCGGCATCCAGCGGCGCCTCGTCAGGGCCGAGCAGCGTGTTGCCGCGCCCCTTGCGGCGGGTGAGGCTGAAGGGCGCGCCATCCGGCAGCACACCTTCGGCGCCGATCTGCATGCCTGCATAGCCGTGACGGAAGCCCATCGGCGTCTGCGTGCCGATACCGAAGAGCAGATCGCCAAGCGCGCCGCGCAGCACCGACTTGCCGGCACCGTTCGGCGCCAGCACCAGGTTCAGTCGCTGCGGCGCCGGATCGAAGCGCAGCATCGTATCCTGGAAGTTGCCGTAGCGGCGTAGGCTCAGCCGGGTAAGGCGCATCGTTCAATCCGGGTTCAGGCGGCTGAGCAGGAGCTGGCGGGCACGCCGCAGGAGTTTGGGCGACAGGCGGCCTTCCGCGGCCAGCACGGCGGGATGCTCCGCACCCAGCGCTTCCCGCAGGCCACCGGCGCGGTCCAGCAACGTGGCGGCATAGGCCTGCACCGCCTCGGCCAACGCCGCATGGTCGGTGCCGTCGGACATGGCTTCGATGGCGCCGAGCAGGCGGCCGGCGGCATCATCCGCCAAGCCGCGCACGGTGGGTCCGGCCAAGGGACGGGTGCCGACGCGCACCGCCTCGATCCAGAAGGCTCCCTCTTCCGCGACCTCGAGCCCGGCGGCGCGCACCCGCTCGCGTGTGCCGAGCGGATCCCTGGCCAGCGCGGCATGCGCGGCGCAATCGCCTTCCAGCGTCAGGCGCAGCGCCAGAAGGCGCCCGCTCGTGTCGTCCAATGCGGCGCCGAGTGCATTGCGGACGCGCTCCAGCGCCTGCTCCAGGTCAGCCGCGCCGCGGCAATCCACTGCGAGGCGCTGCCAGCGGACGGTGTCGAGCACACGATGGGCAACCTCCGCCACCCGGCCATCCCGCACTGTGACCAGCGTGGCGCCCTTGGCGCCGGGCTCATTGACATGGCGGCCCTGGATGTTGCCGGGAAAGACGATCCAGGGATTGCGCAGCACTTCTTCCCGCGTGTGGATGTGGCCGAGCGCCCAGTAGTCATACCCGTGCCCTGCCAGCTGCTCGACGGTGCAGGGCGCGTAGCTGGCATGGCCGGGGCGGCCGGTGGCGGCGGTGTGCAGCAGGCCGAGGTTGAAGAAACCGGGAAGAGGCGCGGGGTAGCCGCGCGCCAGGTTGTCCTGCACGTCGCGCGTGGCGAAGCTTTGCCCATGCACGGCAACGCCGATCTCCGGCAGTCGCGCAGTCTCGGGCGTGCGGGCCGAGAGCAGGGTGGCGCCATCCGGCAGGCGCAGGTTGCGCGTCAGCACGCTCTCTGCATCGTGGTTGCCACGGATCGCGATGACGCGAATTCCCGCCCGCGTGAGCCGCCCCAGCGCAGCGATCAGCACCTGCCCGGTGCGGAAGTCCTGCCAGTCACCGTCGTAGAGATCGCCGGCGATCACGACGAAATCCACCGCCTCGGCAATGGCAAGCTCGACCAGGTTGGCCAGCGCCTGGCGGCTGGCCTGGCGGATGCGCTGGGCCGGTGCGTCAAGATCGACGTCAAGGCCACGGAGGGGGCTGTCGAGATGCAGGTCGGCAGCGTGCAGGAAGCGGAAGCTGGTCACGGAAGGTTCGGCAAAGGGAAAAAGATACTCCAGGGAGAGGGATGCGGCAGGCGGGAGCGGAAGGCAAGCCAAGGAGCAAGGCTGGGAGAACGAATTCTCCCAGGCCCCCATCTCCCTTCTTCGAATTGCTCGACAGGCGGAAAGTGCTGCCTCAGACGGATAGAGGATGAAGATGGGGGCAGGGAAATTCATTTCCTGGCCGCTTTTTTCCACAAGCACCAGCCCTTCGTCGGGGCGGAGGTGCGGATCGCCCGCGATGTGGGCGCCGTGCCGGTCGAGATGCGGCGAGAGCAGCACCTTCCCGGCACCGATCCCCTCAAGCACCTGAGGCGCATCGCTGAGATCGAGCGCGACGAGCAGGGGGCGGTGGGGAGGGGCGCCGCCACGGAGGGCGACAACCTGCGCGGTGTTGCGCAGCGGGGCAGGGGCCACGCTGCGGAGCGCCGGATCCCGGTGCCGCAGTGCCAGCAAGGCGCGGAAGAAGGTGGGGATGGAACATGAGTTGGCGCGCTGCGTGGACAGGTTCAGCGTTTCGGCATCGGGGCCGATCGGCAGCCAGGGCTCACCGGTGGTGAAGCCGGCATGAGGTTCATCCGGATGCCAGCGCATCGGCGAACGCTCGGGGTCGCGGCTGATCTCATCGCCGCAGTCACGCCGCGGCGTGGGATAGAAGAGGGGGAGAGCCAGATGGCATTGACACCGAGCCAGGCGAGATGGTCGAGCCGTCGGAGGATGCCTGGCAGGTCGCCAAACCCGTCTCCGTCGCTGTCCTGAAGGAGGGAAGCAGGGTCTGCTAGATGGCCGCCTGCCGCCACCATTCGCCGCCGGGAGCCATGTTCACGGGATCCTTGCCGGGGAAGGAATGGGCGGGTGGCCGGGCTGCTCTCGTCGCGCACATGATGCTTTGCTGCCTTACCGGTTGCGCGGCAGCGGAGGCGCTGCCCATTGCCAGGAAACCCGCTCAGCCGAGCCGGGTTCCTGATGCGGTGCCGGCGGCCCGCCGATGGGGCGGCGGTCGTTCACGCGACGCAAGACTGCAGGCGGAGACCCCTCATGTCCGACACGCTCTGGTGGCAGCATGGCATTGTTTACCAGATCTATCCGCGCTCCTTCCAAGACAGCAACGGCGACGGCATCGGCGATCTGGAAGGCATCCGCCGCCGGCTGGACCACCTCGCCTGGCTTGGCGTCGATGCGCTCTGGATCTCTCCGATCTACCCCTCGCCGATGGCGGATTTCGGCTACGACATCGCCGACTACTGCGGCATCAGCCCTATTTTCGGCACCCTGGCGGATTTCGACCGCCTGCTTGAGGAGGCGCATGCGCGCGGGCTGAAGGTGATCCTCGATTTCGTGCCCAACCACACCTCGGACCAGCATCCCTGGTTCCGCGAGAGCCGCGCCTCACGCCACAACCCGAAGCGCGACTGGTACCTCTGGCGCGACCCGGCCGCCGATGGCGGCCCGCCCAACAACTGGCTCGCCAATTTCGGCGGCAGCGGCTGGACCTTCGACGAGGCCACCGGCCAGTACTACTACCATGCCTTCCTGAAGGAACAGCCCGACCTCAACTGGCGCAACCCCGAGGTCCGCCGCGCCATGCTGGACGTGCTGCGCTTCTGGCTCGGCCGCGGCGTGGACGGCTTTCGGGTGGACGTGATCTGGCTGCTGATCAAGGACGAGCAGTTCCGCGACAATCCGCCGAATCTCGCCTGGCAGCCGCACCAGGCCGGCATCGACCGCCTGCTGCAGCGCTACTCCGCCGACCGGCCCGAGATCCATGACGTCGTGACGGAAATGCGCGGCGTGCTGGATGCCTATCCCGAGCGGCTGCTGATCGGCGAGATCTACCTGCCGCTGGAGCGTCTGGTTGCCTATTACGGCCGCGACATGCGCGGGGCCCACCTGCCCTTCAACTTCCAGCTTGTCTTTGCCGCGTGGAACGCACGGGAGATCGCGCGCGTCGTGGCGGAGTACGAGGCGGCGCTGCCGGAAGGCGGCTGGCCGAACTGGGTGCTCTCCAACCATGACCAGAAGCGCATCGCCACCCGCGTCGGCGCCGCGGGCGCACGGCTGGCCGCGATGCTGCTGCTGACGCTGCGTGGGACGCCCACCCTCTACTACGGCGACGAACTCGGGCTGGAGAACGTGCCGATCGCACCGGACCGCGTGCAGGACCCCTGGGAGAAGAACGAACCGGGGCTCGGCTTCGGGCGCGACCCCGCGCGCACGCCGATGCCCTGGGATGGCTCGGCCAAGGCGGGCTTCACCACCGGCGAGCCTTGGCTGCCGATCAACCCCGACCACGCCGCGCGCAACGTCGCGGGACTGGCACGGGACGAGCGCTCGATTCTCACACTCTACCGGCGGCTGATCGCGCTGCGGCAGGGAAGGCGGGCGCTCGGCGTCGGGCGCTACGAGGAGGCCCATGTGGAGGGCGATGTTTTCGCCTATAGCCGGCATGCCGAGGGCGAGGCGCCGTTGCTGGTGGCGCTGAACTTCGGCAAGGCGCCGCAGCGCGTGGCCTTGCCGGAGGGGGTGCGGCTGCTGCTCTCCACCGGGCTGGATCGCCGCGAAGGTCCGTTTGACGGGCTGCTCGGCCCGGAAGAGGGCGTGATCGTGGAACTGTCGTAGGAAGGTCGGGGGGAAGGAATTCCCCCGAGCCCCCCATCTTCTTTCTTCGAGGCGGCAGAAAAAAAGATGGGGGTCTGGGGGAATTCCTTTCCCCAGCCTTTTTCCCTTACAGGCTGCTCGCCAGCGCCGCCGCCATGCGCCGCGCGAACTCGGCGGGCTCGCGCGGCACGTCGCCATCCTGCACCCGCGCCAGGTCGAGCAGCGTGCCGGCGGCCTCCTCGAGGTCGGCGCCGGAGTCCGCCAGCGCGGCGAGGCGCCGCACCAGGGGATGGCGCGGGTTGACCTCCAGCACCGGGTTCTCGCCGCCGACCGGGCGCCCGGCGCGGCGCAGCAGGCGCTGCAGCGCGAGGTCCGGGCCATGGGCGGGGGCGGCCAGCACGGCGGCGCTGTCCACCAGCCGGTCGGTGGCGCGGACCTCGGAGATCTCGGCCTCCAGCGCGGCCTTCAGCAGCGGCAGCAGGCGCGTGACGTCGGCCGGCGCCTTGCCCTCCGGCGGAGCGGTGCCGAGGCCCGAGAGGTCGATGTTGCCCTGGGTGATGCTGCGGACCGGCTTGCCCTCGAACTCGCCGAGCCGCTCGGGCCAGAAGGCGTCCATCTGATCGGCCAGCAACAGCACCTCGACGCCGCGGGCGCGGAAGCCTTCGAGCTGCGTGGACCTGGAAAGCGCCTCGATGTTGTCGCCGACCAGGATGTAGATGGCGGATTGTCCCTCCGGCATGCGCGCGACGTAGTCGGGCAGGGAGGTCCAGCCCTCCACGGCGGAGGAGCGGAAGCGCAGGAGCGGCGCGATCTCCTTGCGTTGCTCGGAATCCTCCCAGATGCCTTCCTTCAGCATCGGGCCGAAGTTCTGCCAGAAGGTGGCGTAGCCCTCGGCGTCCTTGGCGCGGCTCTTCAGCTCGGAGAGCACGCGGCCGGTGACGGCGCGGCGGATGCGCGCCAGCACGGGGGTGGCCTGCAGCATCTCGCGCGAGACGTTGAGCGGCAGGTCCTCGCTGTCCACCACGCCCTGCACGAAGCGCAGCCAGGGCGGCAGCAGCTCCGCCTCGTCGGTGATGAACATGCGGCGGACATGCAGCCGCAGCCGGCTCCGGCGCTCGCCCTCGAAAGCCTCAAAGGGCTTCATGCCGGGGATGAAGAGCAGGGCGGTGAACTCCGTCGTGCCCTCGGCGCGCCAGTGCAGGGTGGACCAGGGCTCGTCGAAGTAGTGGCCGAGATGGCGATAGAAGGCGGTGTAGTCCTCCGCGCTGATCTCGGGCTTCGGCTTGCGCCAGAGCGCGGTGCCCTCGTTGGCCGGCGTGTCCTTGCCGTCCTCCGCGATGGTGATGGGGACGGTGATGTGGTCCGCCCATTTGCGGATGATGGCGTGCAGCCTGAAGGGCTCCAGGAACTCCTCGGCATCCGCGCGCATGTGCAGGACGATGTCGGTGCCCGGCGCCTCGCGCGTGGCGGGGGCGAGGGTGAAGGCGCCCTGGCCCTCCGACTCCCAGCGCCAGGCCTCCTCGCTGCCGGCGCGGCGGGAGACCACCTCCACCCGCTCGGCGACGATGAAGGCGGAGTAGAAGCCGACGCCGAACTGGCCGATCAGGCTCGGGCGGTCGCTCGCCTTGCTCTCGGCCAGCGCCTGGCTGAAGGCGCGGGTGCCGGAGCGGGCGATGGTGCCGAGGTTTCGCGCCAGCTCCTCCTTGCCCATGCCGATGCCGGGATCGGCGATGGTGAGGGTGCGACCGGGCTTGTCGGGGAGGATGCGGACGGCGGCATCGGCGGGCAGCGCCGGGATCGGCTGGGTCAGGGCCTCGAAGCGCCTGCGGTCCACCGCATCGGCGGCATTGGCCACCAGTTCGCGCAGGAAGATCTCGCGGTCGGAGTAGAGCGCGTGGACCACCAGGTCCAGCAGGCGTCCCACCTCAGCGCCGAATTCATGGCGCTCAACGGTATCACTCACGGTCGCCCTCCAAGGCTCGGATGCAGTTCCGCGAGCGATATGCAAAGCGTTGCCGCCGCTTTCAAGCAGGCAGCCCGGCGCCCGCGCCGAACCGCTCCCGCAGCATCTGCGCGAAGGCGGAGGCAAGGTTGGAGAGCGGGGCGCGGCTGGGGACGAGCAGCAGCAGGTCTTCTGCCAAAGCCGGCTGGAACGGGCGGAGGACGAGGCGGTGCCGGAGGTTCGCCTCCGCGCTGAGGCGGTCCAGGATGCAGAGCCCGACCCCTTGCGCCACCAGGCCGCAGGCGGTGCTGGCCAGCGGCGTGTCCACCTGGATGCGGGGCACCGCCCCATGCTCCTGCAGCAGCGCATCGAGCCGCACGCGCAGCCGGTTCACCGCCGCAAGGGCCACAAAGGGCTCGCCATGCAGGTCGGCCGGGCGCACCACGGAGCGCCGCGCCAGCGGATGGCCCGGCGGGATGACGCAGACCGCCTCGCTCGTGCAGAGCCGCTCCCGCCGCACGCCGGGCGTGGGGGTCTCGAACTGCGCCAGGCCAAGGTCGGCGCGGCCGCTGGCCACCGCCTGGGCCACGCCGGGGCTGTCCATCGTCTGCAGCGACAGGGAAAGGCCGGGATGGCGGCGCAGGAAGGCGGCGGCGATGCCGGGCAGGTGCTCGCTGCTCACCGCATGGCTCGCGGTGACCACCAGGTGGCCCTTGCGCAGGGCGTGCAGGTCGCGGGCGAAGCGCGTCAGGTGGTCCAGGCCGATGAAGGCGCGCCGCACCTCGCCATAGAGCGCCTGGGCCTCCGGCGTGGGCAGCAGCCGCTGCCGCTCGCGTAGGAAGATGCGGAAGCCGAGCTCGCGTTCGAGCTGCGCCAGCACCTTGCTGACGGCCGGCTGGGTGACGTGCAGCCGCTCGGCCGCCGCCGTCACCGTGCCCGCTTCCATCACCGCGCGGAAGACCTCGCATTGGCGCAGGTTCATCGCCGGGCTACCCATAACCACATGGAATGAAGTCGGGGAGAATAAGTGCTTTGACGGCTTTGTCACGCCCTGCCACCGTCCATGGCGGGACAGGAACCCCGCCGCGCGGCGTCACCACCAGCAAGGTCGGGATGCCATGAGATCACCTCGCACTGTGCCCCACGCCGCCGCCCCTGGCGCAGCCGGGCGGGCCTGAGGATGGCCGCTCCTCGCTTCATGCGGCTCGGGCTGAACATCGTCGCCAACGGCGCGCATGCCGCCGGCTGGCGCATGCCCCAGGCCCTGACCGACGCCTGCACGGACATCCGGCTCTGGATGCGGATGGCCCAGGCGGCCGAGCGCGCGCGCTTCAACTTCATGTTCTGGGCCGACGGCATCGCCGTGCGGCACTCGGCCAAGAGCGACGAGGAACTCTCCTACAACGCGCGCATCGACGTCTTCGAGCCGCTGACGCTGATCGGCGCGCTCGCCGCCGTCACCGAGCGGCTGGGCTTCGTCGCCAGCGCCTCGACGACCTTCAACGAGCCCTACCACATCGCCCGCAAGTTCGCCTCGCTGGACTACGTCACGTGCGGGCGGGTGGCGTGGAACGTCGTCACCTCCTGGAGCGAGCAGGAGGCGCACAACTTCGGCGCCGAGCGCCTGCTGGAGCACGACAGCCGCTACGAGCGGGCGGAGGAGTTCGTCGACGTCGTCTTCGGCCTGTGGGACAGCTGGGAGGACGACGCCTTCATCCGGGACAAGGCGAGCGGCCACTACTTCGACCCGGCGAAGCTGCACACGCTGAACTATCGCGGGCGGCATTTCACGGTGAAGGGGCCGCTGAACGTGGCGCGGCCCATCCAGGGCTATCCGGTGATCGCCCAGGCCGGCTCCTCCGGCCCGGGGCAGAACCTCGGCTCGCGCATCGCCGACCTGATCTACACCGCGCAGAAGACGCGCGAGAGCGCCAGCGCCTTCTATGCCAGCGTCAAGAGTCACGCCGCCGCCGCCGGGCGGGACACGGAGCAGATGCTGGTGATGCCGGGCATCCTGCCCGTCCTCGGCCGCACCCGGCAGGAGGCGCAGGACCGCTTCGACCAGCTGCAGGAGCGGGTGCATCCCTGCCTCGGCCTGCCGATGCTGGCGGAAACCTATGGCGACCTTTCCGGCCTCGACCCGGATGGGCCATTGCCGGAGCCGCTGGCGCGCAGCAACGCGGTGAAGAGCGGGCATGAGGCGCTGATCCGCCTGGGGCGGCAGCCCGGCATGACCATCCGCAGGCTCTACCAGATCCAGGCCGGCGCCTCCGGGCACAACATCGCCGTCGGCACCGCCGCCGACGTGGCCGACCTGATGCAGGAATGGTTCGAGAACGGCTGCTGCGACGGCTGGAACATCATGCCCGCCTTCCTGCCCGAGCCGGCCATCGAGGCCTTCGAGTGGCTGGTGCCCGAGCTGCAGCGCCGCGGCCTGGCCCGCACCGAGTACCTGGGCGACGGCACGTTGCGCGGCGGCCTCGGCCTGCCGAGGCCGCCCTTCCGCAGCCGCGGCGCCTTCGCCAAGTCCTCCCTTCCCGTCGGAGCCTGACGCCATGCCCAAGCCCGTCCGCGGCCTGCGCGCCGCCTTCGCCCCAACCCTGGCCCTGCTCCTCGCCGGCATGCTCGCGCCGGCCGGGGCGCGGGCCGCCGCCGACCCGGCGCTCGCCGAGAAGCCGCAGCCGGACCTCGTGAAGATGCTGCCGGACGGGGCGCCCAAGACGCTCACCGTCGCGGTGGCGCTCGGCTCGCCGCCGGACGACTTCCGCGACGCGCAGGGCGAGATCGCCGGATGGGAGATCGACATCCTGCGCGCCGCCACCCAGGCGCTCGGCCTGGAGCTGGAGCTGCGGCCGACCACCTTCGACTCCCTCATCCCCGGCCTGCAGGCCAAGCGCTTCGACGCCGCCACGGGCCAGATGGGCGTGACGGTGGTGCGCGAGAAGGTGGTGGACATGATCGGCACGCTGACCGGCAACGAGCTCTTCGCCGCCAAGGCGGAGAACCCGGTGAAGGTCGAGAGCCTCGACGACCTCTGCGGACGCACGGTCGCCACCACGCGGGGCTCGCGCGAGATGGTCTTCGCCGACGAGCACCAGCCGAAATGCGCCGCCGCCGGCAAGAAGCCGATCAACGCGCTGGCCTTCAACGACGGCAACGGCGCGGCGGAGGCGATGATGAGCGGCCGGGCGGACCTGTTCTGGCTCGGCTCCACCGCCGTCAGCTACTTCGTCGCGCAGACCAAGGGCCGCGCCAAGGTGGTCGGCCACTACACCGACACCAGCTACATCGGCATCGCCCTGCCGAAGGGCTCGGAGATGGCGAAGCCGTTGCAGGCGGCGGTCAACCACCTGATCGCCGACGGCACCTACGGCAAGATCGTGCACAAATGGGGCTTGCAGGACAATGCCGTGAAGGAGGCGCCGCTCAACCCGACCAACGCGCCGAAATGAGCGTGACCCAGCCTGCATCCGGGCTGCCGGTGGCCAGCGAGGTGCCGGCGCAGGAGGTGGTGCCGCTGCGCCACCCCTGGACCTGGGCGGCGACCGCCGTGGTGGTGCTGGTCGCCTTCGGCGTGTTCTACAGCGTCGCCGCCAACCCGGCCTTCCAGTGGCCGGTGGTCGCCGAGTACATGCTGGACCGGCAGATCCTGGCGGGCCTCGCCGTGACGCTGGAGCTGACCCTGGCGGCGATGGCGATGGGCCTGTTGCTCGGCACCGCCCTGGCGGTGATGCGGCTTTCGGCCAACCTGCTGCTCTCCAGCCTGGCCTGGCTCTACATCTGGTTCTTCCGCAGCGTGCCGGTGCTGGTGCAGCTGATCTTCTGGTACAATTTCGGCGCGCTCTACCCGCAGATCGAGTTGCGGGTGCCCTTCGGCCCGCTGCTCTACGGCGCCAGCACCAACGCGGTGATCACGCCGCTGACGGCGGCGCTGGCGGGGCTCGGCCTCGCCCAGGCGGCCTATACGGCAGAGGTGATCCGCGCCGGCATCGCCTCCGTGCCGCGCGGCCAGACGCGGGCGGCGAAGGCGCTCGGCATGCGCCCCGCCACGATCTTCCGCCGCATCGTCTTCCCGCAGGCGATGCGGGTGATCATCCCGCCCGTCGGCAACGAGGTGATCTCGATGGTGAAGGGCACCTCGCTGGTCAGCGTGATCGCGCTGGCCGACCTGCTCTACACCGCGCAGCTGATCTACGCGCGCACCTACGAGACCATCCCGCTGCTGATCGTCGCCTCGCTCTGGTATCTGATCGTCGTCTCGGTGCTCTCGGTCGGGCAGCATTTCCTCGAACGGCACTACAGGCACGGCGTATGAACGGCATGGGACAGGTGCGGCCCTTTGCGGGTGCACCGGCGGCGGGCGAGCCGATGGTGCGCATCCGCGGGCTCACCAAGAGCTACCACGGGAAGCCGGTGCTGCAGGACATCGACCTCGACGTCGCCGCCGGCAGCGTGATGTGCATCATCGGGCCCTCCGGCTCGGGCAAGAGCACGCTGCTCGCCTGCATCAACCACCTGGAGCGGATCGACGGCGGCCGGCTCTGGGTGGGCGGCGAGCTGGTGGGCTACCGCGAGCAGGGCGGCAAGCTCCACGAACTGCCGGAACGGCAGATCGCCCGCATGCGCCAGCGCATCGGCATGGTGTTCCAGCACTTCAACCTCTTCCCGCACATGACGGCGCTGCAGAACATCATGGAGGCGCCGGTGCAGGTGCTGCGGCTGCCGCCCGAGCAGGCACGGGCGCGGGCCATGCAGCTGCTCGACCGCGTCGGGCTGGCGGGCAAGCACGGGCGGCACCCGGCGCAGCTCTCGGGCGGCGAGCAGCAGCGCGTGGCGATCGCCCGCGCGCTGGCGATGGAGCCGCGGCTCATGCTGTTCGACGAGCCGACCTCCGCGCTGGATCCGGAACTGGTGGGCGAGGTGCTGGCGGTCATGAAGGACCTCGCGCGCTCGGGCATGACGATGGTGGTGGTCACGCACGAACTCGCCTTCGCGCGTGAGGTGGGCGACGCGCTGACCTTCATGGATGGCGGGCGGGTGGTCGAGCGCGGCGCGCCGCGTGCCGTGCTCGCCGACCCGCGCGAGGCGCGCACGCGGGAGTTCCTCTCGCGCGTGCTGTGAGGATGGGAGCGGGCCGGGCTCAGGAGGCCAGGGCGCGGCGCCGCGCGAAACGCTCCGGGCCGTACGGGGCGGGTTCAACGAAGGCTGGCTCGCCGGCCATCATCTCGGCGAGCAGCCGCCCGGTGGTCGGCCCCAGCGTCAGCCCCTGGTGGCCATGGCCGAAGGCGCACCAGGCGCCAGGCTGGCCGGGCATGGGGCCGATCACCGGCAGCATGTCCGGCATGCAGGGGCGCACGCCGATCCAGGGGGTAGCCTCCACCGGCGCGGCCAGCGGCAGCAGGCTGCGCGCCACGGGCTCGGCCCGCGCCAGCTGCACGGGCGTCGGTGGCGCGTCGGGGCGGGCGAACTCGGCGCCGGTGGTCAGGCGGATGCCGGCGCGCATCGGCGCCAGCAGGAAGCGGCTTTCCACGTCCATCACCGGCCGGTGCAGCACGGCGTTGCCCTGCAGCGCGAAATGCCGGTGGTAGCCGCGCTTGCCGAACAGCGGCGGCGCATAGCCGAGCGGCCGGGTGACCTCCAGCGCCGCCGCGCCCAGCGCCACCACCACCTGCGCCGCCTCGGCCGGCCCTTCCGCCGTCGCGACCTGCCAGCCGGCGCCCTGGCGGCGCAGGCTGGTGGCCTCGCCCGGCACGAAGCGGCCGCCGGCGGCGGTGAACAGCCCGGCATAGGCCAGCGTCAGCGCGTGCGGGTCGCTGACCGAGACCGGGTCGGTCCAGTGCAGCGCGCCCGCGCGCTCGGCCAGCAGGTGCGGCTCGGCAGTGGCGAGGCCGCGCGTGTCCAGCGCCGCATAGTTGACGCCGTAGGCCCGGTGCAGGGCCTCCGCCTCGGCCACCGCCGCCTCCAGCGCCTCCGGCCGGCGATAGAGGCGCATCCAGCCCACCGGGCGCAGCAGCGGCATGGCGCCGGCCGCTTCGGCCAGCGCGCGGTGCTCGTCGAGGCAGGTGGCGATCAGCCGCTCATAGGCCACGACCGTGCGGCGGTAGCGTTCCGGCGCGGAATGCCACCAATAGCGCAGCAGCGGCGCAGCATAGCCCGGCAGCGCCAGCGGGTGGTAGGCGACGTCCACCTGCCGGTTGCCGGCGATGCGCCGCAACTCGGAGAGGGCGCGGGGGAAGGGATGCGGCGCGACGGCCTCGCGCTGGATCAGCCCGCCATTGCCGAAGGAGGCGCCTTCGCCGGGCGGCCGGCGGTCCACCAGCAGCACGTCGAAGCCCCTGCGGCGGAGGTGCAGGGCAACGCTCACCCCCACCACCCCCGCCCCCAGCACCAGCACCGTCCCGCTCATGCCTCCCCTCCCCATCTGCCTTCAGCCTCAGCGCGCCGGAGCGCTCTCGATGGCGATGTTGCCATGCGGA
This sequence comes from Teichococcus coralli, assembly GCF_009829925.1. Taxonomy (GTDB): domain Bacteria; phylum Pseudomonadota; class Alphaproteobacteria; order Acetobacterales; family Acetobacteraceae; genus Pseudoroseomonas; species Pseudoroseomonas coralli. The sequence goes on along the minus strand of NZ_SNVJ01000010.1, from coordinate 122,001 downwards.
TCGAGGCGCACCCGCAGGCCGGGCGGAACAACGCAGGTGCAGTCATACTCCTCGATGACCGCCGGGCCTATCCAGTCGCGTGCCGCAAGATGGCCGCGCTGCAGCACGGGCGTGGCCATCCAACCGTGTTCCGGGCCGAAGTAGGCCTGGCGCTCGGTGGGGGGCGCCTGCTCCGCGATGACGGCTGGCGCCTTCGCGCCGCCCGGCGTGTCCAGGCGGCCGCCGGCGAAGAGGTTGAGGCTGACCAGCTCCACCGGTTCGCCCGGCTCCGCGCGGTGGCCATAGGTGCGCTCGTGCTCATCGCCGAAGGCCTCGTCCAGGCGGGCGGCGGTCGCCTCCGTGATCGGCCCCTCCGGCATCGGAACCGAGAGCTCATAAGCCTGGCCGCGGTAATGCAGCTTGGCGAAGCGCCGCAGCCGCATCTGCTCCGGCGTGAAGCCGTCCGCCGCAAGCCTGGCGCGCCCCTGCGTCTCCAGCGCCTGCCAGGCCGCGACCAGCTCGGCGAGATCAAGGGCGCCGGTGTGCTGCCGATAGGTGCGGGAGAGGTGATACTCGACATCCGAGTGCAACAGGCCGACCGAGGAGAAGACGCCGGCCTGCGGCGGCACGATGACGCTGCGGATGCCGAGCGAGCGCGCCATGGCGGCCGCGAAGAGCGGGCCATTGCCGCCGAAGGCGACCAGGGCGAAGTCCCGCGGGTCGCGGCCGCGCTCGGAGGAGACCGCCTTGATGGCGCGGATCATGTTGGCGGCGGCGACCAGATGGGCGCCATAGGCCGCCTGCTCCACCGGCAGGCCGAGCGGCCCCGCCACCTTCGCCGCCAGCACGGCATGGGATTTCTCCGCGTGCAGCTTGATGCTGCCACCAGCCAGCTGCTGCGGGTTGATGTAGCCGAGCACGACGTTGGCGTCGGTGATGGTGGGCTCGGTGCCGCCGGTGCCGTAGCAGACCGGGCCGGGCAAGGAGCCGGCGCTCTGCGGCCCGACCTGCGGCGCGCCGCCGGCATCGATGGCGATGATCGAGCCGCCGCCGGCGCCGACCTCCGCCAGGTCGATCGCCGGCACCTTCAGCACATAGCCAGCGCCCGACATCAGGCGGGAGCCGATCATGATGCCGCCGCCCACCGAGTATTCCTCGGCGCGCGAGACCTCGCCGTTCTCCACCAGCGCAGCCTTGGCGGTGGTACCGCCCATGTCGAAGGAGATCACCTTGTTGAAGCCGGCGCGGCGGGCGAGGGACTGCGCGCCGATGACCCCGGCGGCGGGACCGGATTCGATGATGTTCACCGGCATTTCGGCGGCGACCTCCGCCGGCGTCAGCCCGCCGTTGGACTGCATCAGCAGCAGGGGAGCATTCAGTTGGATGCGCCTCATGTCGGCGGAAAGGGACTTCAGGTACCGACCGACCACGGGCTTGACGTAGGCGTTGATGACGGTGGTGGAGGTGCGCTCGTATTCCTTGATCTCCGGCAGCACCTCCGAGCTGATGGAGAGCACCATTCCTGGCGCCTTGCGGCGGATGATGTCGCGGACCGTGCGCTCATGCACGTCGTTGGCATAGGAATGCAGCAGGCAGACGGAGATCGCCTCCACGCCCTCGGCGAGCAGGCGGTCCAGCACCGCCTCCACTTCCGCCGGATCGAGCGGGCGTACGACCTCGCCCTTCGCGTTGATACGCTCATCCACCTCCAGGCGCAGGCTGCGCTCCACCAGGGTCGGTGGCTTCTCCCACATCAGATCGTAAAGGCGGGGCATGCGCAGCAGGCGGAGCTCCAGGATGTCGCGGAAACCCCTGGTGGTGATCAATCCGGTGCGGGCGCCCTTCAGCTCCAGGATGGCGTTGGAGGCCACGGTGGTTCCGTGCAGCAGCTCCGCCACCTCGCCGGCGCCGATGCCGTGCTCGGCGAAGGCCTCGGCCAGGCCCTCGCTGATGGCACGGGCATAGTTGTCCACGGTGGAGGACACCTTCTTGGTGATGATGCCTCCCGCCGAATCCATGATGCAGATGTCGGTGAAGGTGCCGCCGATATCGACGCCGACGCGAATCTTGCTCACTTCCGGTCCTCCGACAGGCTTCGCGTTGGTTCGGCAGCGCTGGGCAGGCCTTGCGGCGGTTCGCGCAGGGCATAGGGGGGCTTGCTCCAGCCACGGGCGGCGCGGATGCGGGCACGCAGCGCCTCGGTGGCCGGCCGGTCCACCGCGCGGCCATCGGGCAGCAGCGCCACGCCGTACAGCTCCAGCGCCGCCCGCTGGCTGACGAAGTCGTTGCGCACGTCCCGCAGCACGTGCTCCGGATCGCGCTCCAGCGGGTCGCCCCAGCCGCCACCCGCCGCCGTCTCGTGGACGAAGAGGTCGCCCTGCCGCAGGCGGTCGTAGAACTTGGCGGGATAGACCTGCGTCTCACCGCCCGCGCGGGTCAGGTAATTCATGGAGACGCCGCCGGGATAGCCCCCGTAAAGGCCGTAAGGCCGGACATCGCGGCGATCGGAGCGGATCGAGATTGTCGCCTCGTTGCCAAGGAAGCGGTAGGCGCGGCGATAGGGCGCGCCGCCGCGGAACTTGCCGGCGCCGCCGCGGTCGCCGATGAACTCGTAACATTCGACGAAGAGCGGGTTCTCCGCCTCGATCACCTCGGAGGATTGCCCGGCCATGTTGGCGAACATATGGGAATTGCCGTCGATGCCGTCGGCGAAGGCGCGGCCGCCCCAGGCGCAGCAGGTGAAGTCGCAGAAGATGTAGGGCTTGCGCTCGGCGTCGTAGCCGCCGATCGAGATGTTGGTGTTGCCGCCGTCGCCGGCCGCCGTGACCTTGCCCGGCACCATCTGGGCCAGCGCGCCGAACACCGTGTCCACCATGCGGAAGCCGGTCAGCCCGCGCGCCGCGACGGAGGCGGGGTGGACGCAGTTCACGACCGTGCCCTCGGGGGCGATCACCTCGATCGCACGAAACACGCCGTCATTGTTGGGGATCGGGTTCTCCGTCACTGAAAGCACACCGCAATAGGAGGCGGACTTGGTGAAGGAGAGGGTGGCGTTCAGCGCGCCGCGCACCTGGCGGGAGGAGCCGGTCCAGTCGAACAGGATGCCGTCGCCCTTCTTGGTGACGGTGACCTTCAGCACGATCCGCTGGCCGAGGTCGATGCCGTCGTCGTCCAGGTAGTCCTCGAAGGCGAAGACGCCGTCGGGCAGTCTGGCGATCTCGGCGCGCGCCAGGCGCTCGGTGTGATCCAGCATGGCATCGGTGAGCTGGCGAACCCTGGCGACGCCGTAGGAGCGGCAGAGCTCGGCGAAGGCGGTCTCGGCCACATAACAGGCGGCGAGCTGCGCGCGGATGTCGCCCATCACCATGCGGGGGACACGGACGTTCATGGCCAGCAGCTCGAAGAAGGTCTCGTTCCGCCTGCCGCCGTCGAAGATCCGCATCGGCGGGATGCGGACGCCCTCCTGGTAGATCTCGATCGAATCCGGCGCGTTGGAGCCGGCCACCCGGCCACCGACATCGGTGTGGTGCGAAATGGTGCCGGCGAAGGCGACCAGTTCGCCATTCACGAAGACCGGCTTGAAGATGAAGATGTCCGGCAGGTGCATGCCGCCATGGAAGGGGTCGTTCAGGGCATAGACGTCGCCCGGGCGGATCTCCCCCGCGAAGCGCCGGAGCACCGCGGCCAGGGCGGTGGGCATGGAACCGAGATGCGAGGGCAGGGAGAAGCCTTGCGCGATCATCCTGCCCCGCGCGTCGAAGAAGGCGGTGGAATAGTCAAGGTTGTCGCGCAGAACCGAGGAGTAGGTGGTCCGATGCACCGTCAGCGCCATCTCGTCGGCCACCGAGAGCAGCGCATTGCGGAAGAGCTCGAACTCGAAGGGGTCGGGAGCGGGGGGCTGCATCGGCGTGCGATCTCCAAGCTGCAAGACGGCTTGCCGGAAACCGCGCGAGAAAAGGCAGCTGGCGCGCCGGAGTCCGGCATCTTGTCACGGGTGTTTCCCAGGATGGCCGCGAGAACACAGTGCTGTCCAATCCATAAACGTAAAGCCGGGCGATAAGGGGAGCTTATCGGATCAGGCCCATTGCTGCGCGGTCTGCCAAGCGATCTGCGCGACGGACGCCATCAGCGGACCGCCCGCGACGGTGCCGAAGCTGGCCGTGAAGTCGAGCGTCGGCAGCACGATGTCGGTTTCCAGCACCACCAGCCGGCCGTCCTGCAACTCCTGCCGGATCAGGATCGGTGCGATGACGCAGATGCCGATCCGGTCCAGGGTCATCTTGATGATGGTGGAAACCGAGGAGCTGGCGTGGATCTGCGGCACCTTGAGCGAGCGCTCCTGGAACATCTCCTGCAGGTTGCGGTAGGGAACGGTGGATTTGGGAAAGCTGATCAGCGCATGCCGCCCCAGCGCCTCCAGCGGAACCGGACGTTCCGGAAACGGCAGCGCGGCGCTGGCCACGAAGCGGAGAGGGTAGGAGCACAGGTCGATGCTGGTGATGCCCGGCTCGATCGCCTTGCCCAGCAGGAAGGCCAAGTCAATCTCCTGCCGGACCACGCGGCTGCGCAGATTGGCGGAAACATCGACCTCGATCTCGAAGGTGACGAACGAATAGCGCGCGTTGACGCTGCCGATGAAGCTGGGCAGCCAGGTCTGCGCGATGGTCTCGGCCACGCCCAGGCGGATCAGGCGGCTTTCCGGCTGCGGCGCGGCAATCGCCTGGATCAGTTCCGCGCGGGCCTTCAGCAGGCGTTCGGCATGGTGCAGCAGGATCTCGCCTTTCGGGGTGAGCAAGGCGCCGCGGGAGGAGCGCTCCAGCAGCCGCTCGCCCAGCTCGGCCTCCAGGCTGGCGATCCGCTGGGAGACGGCCGACTGCGTCATGCGGAGCGTGTCCGCCGCGCGGGCGAAGCTGCGCAGCGTGGCAACGGCGTGGAAGACCTCAAGGCTGCGGAATTCCATGATCCTGCGCCTCCGCTTACCGGAAAGGCTGCGCGGCGCTCCTAGTCCGGACGCAGATGCTTCTGGATGATCGCCGAGGAACCCAGGATGTCGGGGTACTTCTCGCCCGCGTCGATCCGCGCGAGCGTCTTCTTCTCATCCGCCTGCATCCCGATGGCCCGCTTGGCCGCAGCCTCGATCTGCGAAGGATCCAGCACGAGCACGCCGTTCTCGTCGGCGAAGATCGCGTCGCCCGGGTTCACCATGGTCCCGCCGCACGAAACCGGCACGCAGAAGTCCCCACCGAGGCCCAGAAGCTTCACGGTGACAGGCGACAGGCCGCGCGCCCAGACCGGGACGCCATAGGCCCGCAGCTCACCGATATCCGTGACCATGCCATCCACGATGATGCCGGCGACGCCTGCCTTCCGGGCCGCATAGGCCACCGCGCCTCCGATGCAGGCGTGCTTGTGGTCGCCACACCGGTCAATGACCAGGACATCGCCGGGCCGGGCCTGGCCCACGGCGTGGTGCACCATGACGCCGTCGGCGCCCGGGGCACGGACCGTCACCGCCGTCCCTGCAATGCGCACATCGGGGAACAGCCCACGGATGCCCGGCTCCATGAAGCCCGTGTGCAGGAAATGCCCGATCGTGGCTGGCTCGGCCTTGCGCAGAAGATCGAGCATCGCCCCGTCGATCTGCGGGGGAAGTGGGTTGAGGACGTACATGGACGCATTCTCCCTGAAAGGCTGCCCGCTCCGCCGATGGGCATGGTCGCCGGGCGGCCGCTTCCCTGTGCCGGCCTTTAGGGCGCGGGCGGGGTGCGCTGGTGCCAGTCCGTCGCGGCCTGATAGGCCCAGGCGATGCGGAGCACCGTTGCTTCGTCATGGCCCCGGCCAACGATCTGCAGCGAGGTTGGGAGCCCCTCCGCGGTGAATCCGTTGGGCAGCGCGATGCCGCAGAGCTCCAGCAGGTTGACGAAGCGGGTGAAGCGCGCCGGAACCGGCACGTCGTCGATGGAATCCAGCGGGAGGGCGGCGGTCCAGGTCGTGGGCGTCAGAAGCGCGTCGTAATTGGCCAGCGCCGCTGCGAACTCCTGCTTCCGTTCGTTCTGCAGGCGCAGCGCCGAAAGGTAGTCCCGCGCCGAAATGCCCGCGCCCAAGCGGAGCCGTTGCCGGACCGCCGCGTCGATCGGCAACCTGTCGTCGTCGACGATCTCCCCGTAGAGGGAGTAGCCCTCCGCGAGCAGGATGCGGTTTGTCAGTTCGGCATAGTCGTCCAGCCGGCGCGGCAGCGGCACCTCCTCGATCAGCGCCCCCAGGCCGGCCAGGACTTCCAGGGACTGCTCATAGGCGGCCAGCACCTCGGCGGAGACGCCTTCCCGCTCGACCTCCGGCATGCGCGCGAGGCGCAGTCCGCGGATACCCCGCTTCAGGCCGGGCAGGACGTCGCCGTCCGGCTGGTTCAGCGTCCGATGGTCGCGCGGGTCAGGCCCATGGAGAAGCCGATAGAGGATCGCCGCATCCTCGACCGAGCGCGTGATCGGGCCCGGCGTGTCGAGCGTCGGACTGATCGGCAGCACGCCATAGGTGCTGATGCGGCCAATGGTCGCCTTGAGGCCGGTGACTCCGCAGAAGGAAGCGGGGAGGCGTACGGAACCTCCCGTATCGGTTCCGATCGCCCAGGGAACCAGCCGCGCCGCGACAGCCACGCCGGACCCGCTGCTCGAACCGCCCGGCGTGCGCGGCCTTGTGGCGTCCCAGGGGTTCCGCGGCGTGCCCATGTGCTGGTTCGTGCCCCAGAGGCCCAGCGCGAACTCGACGCTGTGGGTCTTGCCGATCACGATCATGCCAGCCTTGATGAGGCGCGTGGCCAGCGTCGCGGTATACGAGGATCGGCGGTCTCGCCACGCCATGGAGCCGCCCGTCGTCACCCGGCCCTCGATCTCAACAAGATCCTTGAGCGCGATCGGGACACCGTGCAGCGGACCGACCGCATGGCCGGACCGGATGGCCTTGTCGGCTGCCTCGGCAGCCAGCCGCGCGTCGCCGGCATAGACCTCGACGAAGGCGTTCAATTTTGGATCGAGGGAGCGAATGCGGTCGAGGAGGGCATCAACGACATCAACGGGAGAAAGCCGCCGTGAAGCGATCTCGGCCGACAGGGCATGGGCGGGAAGCGCCGTCAGTTCCGATGTTGTCGCCGCCATCCTTCATCTTCTCCGAGCACGACGTCGCAGCTGAGTAGGCGCACCGCGGCCTGGCTTGTCAAGCCGCTTCAGAAACGATGTGGCGGCCAGGCGGTGCCGCACTAGACGGCGACGCGCGTTGTGAGGCGCCATCGTCGCGACAGCAGAACGCCGGAGGATGGGAGTTCGCAGGAAGCGGCGCTCAGCGCGCGGCGTGCTGCGGAATCCAGAGAGCGATCCCCGGCCAAAGGATCAGCGCCGCGATCATGGCCAGCATCGTCAGCACGAAGGGCGTGGTGCCGATGATGACGTCGTCGATGCGCCCGCGCTTGCGCAGGCCCTGGACGACATAGAGATTGATCCCCACGGGCGGAGTGATCATGGCCGTCTCCATCAGCACGACGACGAGGATGCCGAACCAGACCGGATCGAAGCCGGCATTGATCAGGAGGGGAGTGATGATCGGCACCGTCGCGACCATCATGGAGAGCGTTTCCATGAACATGCCGAGGATCAGGTAGAAGACCACGACGACGAGGAGAAGCCCCGTGGGGGAGAGGCCAAGGGAGGTGATGTAGCGGTTCACCTGAGCCGTCAGGCCGATCGAAGTGATGACGAAGTTCAGGAAGTAGGCGGCGATGAGGATCGCCATGATCATCGCCGTTGTCCGCATCGTTCCCTCGAGCGCTTCGCGCATCACCGCGAGGGACAGCCGGCGCCGCCAGGCGGCCACGGCGAGAGCCGTCAGAACGCCCAGCGCAGCTGACTCCGTCGCCGTGGCGAGACCGGCATAGATCGAGCCCACCACCGCGATGAAGATGAAGACCGGGGGCACCAGGTCAGGCAGCGAGCGCCAGCGGCTGCGCCAATCCGTCTCGACCCGGGATCCATCCAGGCTGGGGCGCAGCAGGCAGGCGATGACGACGGTGACGCTGAAGAGGAATGCCAGCACGATGCCCGGCAGCAGCCCGGCCAGGTAAAGCTGCGGAATGGAGGTCTCGGTCAGCACGCCATAGACGATGATGTTGATCGAGGGCGGGATCAGGATCCCGAGCGTGCCGCCGGCCGCGATGGTGCCCAGGAAAAGCCGTTCATTGTAGCCGCGCCGCTCGACCTCGCCGAGCGCGACCGTGCCGATCGTGGCCGCCGTCGCCACGCTCGATCCGGAGGTCGCCGCGAAGAGCCCGCAGGCGGCGATGTTCGAATGCATCAGGCCACCGGGCAGCCAGGGGATCCACTGCACGAGCGCCGCATACATCCGTTCCGCCAGGCCGGAGCGCAGCAGGATCTCGCCGAGCAGGACGAAGAACGGGATGGCGACGAGAAGAAAGGAGTTGGAGGTGGACCAGGCCAACTCGCCCATGGCGAGGGAGAGCGGGAACCGGGCGTAGATCTCGCCGAGGGCGAGGCCAAGCACGCCGAGCGCGGCCGCGACAGGCACGGCGGCGGCAAGCAGCGTCAGCAGGATCAGGAGCGTAGTGACGATCATGGGGCGCCCGCCTTCATCCGCCGCGTTTCCGCGGATTGCAGTTCCTCCTCAATGTCCTCTTCGGCCGAGCGGGTCCCGATCATCCGCCCGGCGCTGGCGCGGTCGCCGGTGAGGAGGCGCAGCAGGGCCAGCAGGAACACCGCCGCCCCGATGGCCACAAAGGTGCCGAGGCCGATGACCCAGAGCAGCTGCGGCACCACGACGGGGATCTGCAGCGCTGACTGGCTGCGCGAGCCGGAGGTCCAGGATTGCTCCATCACGCCGAGGCCGTGCCAGCAGACCAGGGCGAAGAAGCCGACCATGAGCGCCAGGCCCAGAAGGTCGCAGGCCGCGCGGAACGGCGAGGGAAACATCAGGTAGAGCGAATCGATCCGGATATGGGCGCGATCCAGCAGCGCCGCCGCCAGCGCCCAGGCGGTGCCGATCGCCAGCGCATAGCCGGCGAGCTCGTCGGCGCCGCCGATCGAGGTCGTGAAGACCTGGCGCAGCACCACGTCAACGCCGATCAGGACGGCGGCGAGAAGGATCAGCACGCCGCCCAGCCAGACGCCCGCCCTCGCCACGTAGGAGGCGACCTTCATCACAGCCTGCACGCACCATCTCCCTTCGGGCCGGGGTGAAAGCGGGCACGGCGCGCCTCCGCCGTGCCGGGATGCCGGATGCGTCAGCGCACCGGCGCCTTCAACCCGACGACGGGCCCCACCTTCTCGTTCCACGCCTGGGCGCATTCGGTGCCGCAGCGCTTCGCCCAGTTGGACAGCACCGGGCCTTCAACGAGGCTCTTGCGCTTCGCCTCCTCCTCGGGCGTCACCTCCAGGATTTTCATGTCCGCCGGCTTGCCCATGGTGCAGGGCTGCCGGCCGGTGTTGCAGGTCTCGGCCTGGGCGGTCGCCTGCCGCACCGTCTCCCACATCTTGTCCTCATAGGCCTTCATCTGCTCGAGGAAGAAGGCCTGCACCTTCGGGTCCATGCTGTTCCAGGTCTTGAGGTTGACGGCGAGCGCGTTGATGCTCCAGCCGAGCGACATCGGGTAGATCGACTTCGTCACCTCGGTCCAGCCGGCGGTGTTGCCGGAAAGGCTGCCGGTCACGGCGCAGTCCACCACGCCGTTGTTGAGCGCGGGCACCACTTCCGCGAAGGCCATGCTGACCGCCGTAGCGCCGACGCCCTGCAGGAAGTCGCGCATCGTGTTGTTGAAGACGCGCACCTTCTTGCCCTTCAGGTCGTCGAGGCCGCCAATGGCGGAGCGGCACCAGAAGACCTGCGGCGGGTTGCCGCCGATGGCGAGCAGTTTCGCGTTCCAGTTCTTCTGCATCTGCTGGTCGAGCACCGGGGCCCAGGCCTTGCAGGCCGCCCGCGCCTTGTCCGGCTCCAGCGTCAGCCCGGCGAGGTCGCACCCCTCGAAGCGCGGATCGTCGCCGGCCATCTTCGAGATGTCCATGCTCGCGAAGTCCATCACGCCCAGCTTCAGGAGACGCAGCATCGTCTTGTCGTCGATGCCCATCTGGTCCAGCGGCGTGATGTCCACCGTGATCGCGCCGTTGGAGGCCTGCGGGATGGTGTTCCGCCAGAAAGGGATCTCGTCCACGGTGGAGGCGACCGTCGGGCCGTTGAGGCCCACTGCCTTGAATTGCAGCTTCGGCAGATCCTGCGCCGCGGCGCGTCCGAGCAACGGAAGGAGCGCCGCCAGCGCGGCGCCGAGCAGAACACGCTTTTTCACGTGAGCATCCCTCAGTGGTGATTGCGTTTATCGTTATGGCTTCTTCGCTGGCCGCAGCCAGCCGCAAGGCAGCGGAATGCTCGCACCGAAAAGGACGGGTACGCAAGAGACAAGAGAGGAGTGGACCGCGCACCACCGCTGTCTGTCGCCACGCTTCGCGGCGCTGGCCCTGCGAAGGAGCGCCAGCCAGATTTACAGCCCTGGGGCGGCGCCATAAGCTGGCGCATGCGCGATCTCCGCTCCCTTGAGACCTTCGTCTGGGTGGCGCATCTCGGCGGCTTCCGGGCCGCGGCCGCCAGGCTCCACACCACCCAGCCCGCCGTCTCGGCCCGCATCCAGCAGCTTGAGCAGGATCTGGGCGTCACGTTGTTCCAGCCGCGCCAGCGCCGCGCCACCCTCACGCCTGAGGGCGCAACGCTTTTGCGCTACGCCGAGCAGATGTTGGAGCTGCGTGGCGAAATGCTTCGCTCCGTGGCGCATCCGGCGGTTGTGCAGGGCGCTCTTCGGCTGGGGCTTTCCGAGACGCTGGTCCACATCCTTCTGCCCCGGCTGGTGGAACGGATCGCCGCCACCTATCCCTCGCTGGTGCTGGACATGGTGGTGGACATCACGCCGGCCCTGCGGGAGCAGCTTCTCTCCGGCGCCATCGACATCGCCATGCTGGTGGACGCGGTGGACGACCCCCGGGCCGTGAACCAGCCGCTCTGCGGCTTTCCCCTGGGCTGGATCGCACGACCGGATCTCGGCCTGCCGGACCGTCCTCTGCGGCTGTCGGAGCTGACGCGCTGGCCGCTGCTCAGCTTCCCGCACCACACCTCGGTCTCGGCCGAGTTGCGGCAGGCCTTCGCGCGCACGGACGCGTCCGGTCTGCGCCTGTGGGGCAGCGCCTCCGTGACGACCATGGTGCGGCTGGCGCTGGATGGCGTCGGCATCAGCGTGATGCAGCCCGTCATGGTGCGACGGGAGCTGGCCGAGGGGCGGCTCCGGCTGCTGGAGGTTGAAGATGTCGTCCTGCCGCCGGTGAACTTCCAGGTCAGCTACCTGCGGAAGCCCGACAGTTACCTGGCGGGGCTGGTGGCAGGCTTGGCCTGCGAAATCGCTGCGCAAATTGAGGGCGCTGAGAATGCTGCGGCGGTTGCCGATAAGGAAAATCTATCGCGTGATCCAAAATGAAGATTAGACATGCCTGCGCCCGGAGGCTGCGATGATCGTTCCGGCAGCCGGTGAAAGGGGATCCCGATGGACCATGCGTCATCGTTGCGCGAGACAGGCTGGGACGTCCGGCAGCGCGCGCGCCGGGGTGCGCTGCGCGGCGTCACGCAGGGCCTTGCGCCAGGCCATGTCCAGGCGAACCTCGCCATCCTTCCCCGGGAATACGCGGCCGACTTCCAGCGCTTCTGCGCGCTGAACCCCCGCCCCTGCCCGTTGCTCGCCAGCTCCGAGCCGGGCGATCCCGCCCTGCCCACCCTGGGCCGCGATATCGATATCCGCACGGACCTGCCCCGCTACCGCATCTGGAAAGACGGAGAGATGGTGGCGGAGGTGGAGGACCTGCGCGAGCACTGGCGTGAGGACCTCGTTTCCTTTCTGCTCGGCTGCTCGCATTCCTTCGAGGAGGCGCTGGCCGCCGACGGGCTGGAGATGCGGCACATCGCGAACAACACGCCCGTCCCGGTCTACCGCACCAACATCGCCTGCACGCCCTCCGGGCGGTTTCAGGGACCGATGGCGGTCTCCATGCGCGCCTTCCGACCTGCGGAAGCCATCCGCGCCATCCAGATCACCTCCCGCTTCCCCGCCGTGCACGGTGCGCCCGTGCATATCGGCAAGCCGGAACTGATCGGGGTGGACCTGGACAAGCTGCTTGCCGGGCAGCCGCTGACGCTGATGCCGGACGAGTTGCCGCTGTTCTGGGCCTGCGGCGTCACGCCGCAAACCGTTGTCGCGGCCTGCCGGCCTTCCTTCTGCATCACGCACGCGCCCGGCCACATGCTGGTGACGGATCTGCTGAATTCCCGGCTCGCCGTCTTCTGACGGATTCCGCCGGACGTGGCGCCGGTGCTAGGCTGAGCCTCACCCGTGCTGCGGCATGCGGGTTTTCTTCGCCCGCACGTCATCCATTCACCGCCAACCGTCTGCCGGAGGCCGGATAAGCCCTTGCCACACAGCCCCTTTATCCGGATCGGCATCGATATCGGAGGCACCTTCACCGATCTGCAGATCCTGGACGAGCGCAGCTTCGCCCTGCGCAGCCTGAAGACGCCGACGACGCCCGAAGACCCCTCCATCGGTTTGATGACGGGGATCGCCGAGGCGGCGCAGCGCTTTGGCTTCGCCCTTTCCGACATCCGGCTCCTGCTGCATGGCACGACCATCGCCACCAACGCCGTGCTGGAGCGGCGGCTGCCGCGCGGCGTGCTGGTGACGACGGCGGGCTTCGAGGATGTGCTGGAGATCGGCCGCCATACCCGCCGCGAGATCTACGCGCTGAAGCCGCGCCACGAACCGCCGCTGATCCCGCGCGACCGCCGCCTCGGCGTGGCGGAGCGCATGCGCGCCGATGGCAGCGTCGAGGCGCCGCTGGCGCCGGATGCCGCCGGCGGGCTGGCCGCCAGGCTGCGCGGGCTCGGCGCCGAGGCGGTGGCCATCTGCCTGCTGAACGCGCATGTGAACCCGGCGCATGAGGAGGCCCTCGCGGAAGGCCTGCGCGCCGCGCTGCCCGGCGTGCCGGTCTGCATCTCCTCCGAGATCAGCCCGGAGATCCGGGAATACGAGCGCTCCTCCACCACGGTGCTGAACGCGCTGCTGATGCCGGTGGTCGGCGCCTATCTGGAGCGCCTCGCCGCGCGCATGGCCGAGGCGGGGCTGAAGGCCAGGCTGCTGCTCGTGCAGTCGAACGGCGGCGTGTGCAGCGCCGGCATGGCCGCGCTGCAGCCGGCCCGCCTGCTGCTCTCCGGCCCCAGCGGCGGCGCGCTCGCCACCTTGCGGATGGCGCAGGCGCTGGACCGGCCCAATCTTCTCGGCGCCGACATGGGCGGCACCAGCTTCGACATCTGCGTCGTGCAGGACGGCGCCGTGACCCAGATGACCCAGGGGGAGATCGACCGGCTCCCCGTGCGGCTGCCGATGATCGAGATCCGCACGATCGGCGCCGGCGGCGGCTCGATCGCGGCGGTGGACGATGCGGGGCGGCTGCGCGCCGGCCCCCGCAGCGCCGGCTCGCGCCCTGGCCCGGTGTGCTACGCGCGCGGCGGCATGGAGCCGACGGTGACGGATGCGAACGTCGCCCTGGGGCTGCTCGACCCGCGTTTCTTCCTGGGCGGCGCCATGCCGCTGGACCGGGCGGCCGCGGAGGAGGCCATCGCACGGGAGGTCGGAAGGCCGCTCGGCCTGGCGCCGGCCGAGACGGCGGAGGGCATCCTGGCCGTGACCAATGCCGGACTGGCTTCCGCCGCCCGGCTGAGCCTGTTCGAGAAGGGCCTGGACCCCCGTGCCTTCTCCATTCTCTCCTTCGGCGGCGCCGGCGGCCTGCACGCCATTCCGGTGGCGGAGGAACTGGGTGTGCCGGAGGTCATCTTCCCGGCGGATGCCAGCACCTTCTCGGCCTTCGGCATCCTGCATTCCGACATCGTCCATGACGTCGCGCGCAGCCGGGTGATGCCGGCGGCGGTGGAAAGCCTGCCCGGCATCGCCGCCGCGCTGGAGCAGCTTCGCGCCCAGGGCGAGGCCCTGCTGGAGGCTGATGGAGTGCCGCAGGCGGAGCGCCGCTTCGCCGTTTCCGCCGATCTGCGCTATCGTGGCCAGGCCTTTGAACTGGTGGTGCCCTGGCCGGAGGCGGCGGCAGAGCCGTCGGCGCTGGAGCGCCTGCTGGAGGCGTTCCACGCCATCCATGCCCGGCGCTTCTCCTACGCCAACCCGGACGCCGCCGTGGAACTGGTGGCGCTGCGCCTGACCGCGACCGGCCTGCTGCCGCGCGCCGAGGCGCGCCGGGCGCCGGGCGCCGGCGCCGACCGTCCGACCGCGGCGCGCGAGGTCTGGCTTTCCGGCGCGGCGCGGCGCGTCGCCGTGCACCAGCGGGAACAGCTCCGCGACGCCGTGGAAGGCCCCGCGCTGATCGAGGAGGAATACACCACCGTCTTTGTTGCCGAGGGCTGGCGCTGCGCGCCCGGTCCCGAGGGGGCGCTGATCGCGCGGAGGATCACGGCATGAGCAAGGCTGATGAACTGGGGCCCGTCGGGCTGGAGATCCTGCGCAATGCGCTGACCGCCGCGGCGGCGGAGATGGACGTGACGGTGTGGCGCACCAGCCGCTCCACCGTGGTGCGGGAGCTGCTGGACTATTCGACGGCCATCTTCGACTGCCATGGCTACAACGTCGCCCAGTCCGCGCGCATCCCGCAGCACCTCAACTCCATGAGCACGGGCCTGCTGACCGTAGTGCGGGACTTCCTGCCGCTGGAGCGGTGGGAGGAGGGCGACGTGGTCATCACCAACGATCCCTACTGCGGCGGCCAGCATATCCCGGACATCCTGGCCTTCCGCCCGGTTTTCGTGGAGGGCCGGCGCGTCGCCATCGTGGGCACGCTGTGCCACCACCTGGACATGGGCGGCATGGCGGCCGGCAGCTATGCCGCGACCGCCACGGAGGTGTTCCAGGAGGGGCTGCGCATCCCGCCGCTGAAGCTCGTGCGCCGCGGCCGGCTGAACGACGACCTGCTGGCGATGATGCGCCAGAACGTCCGCCGGCCGGACATGCTGTGGGGCGACCTGCAGGCGCAGCTCGCCTCCCTTTCGGTGGGCGAGGCCAACCTCCAGCGCATCGCCGCGCGCTTCGGGGCCGAAACCCTGGTGGAGGCCTGCGCCCGCATCCTCGACGGGTCGGAGCGCGCCATGCGCGCCATGATCGGCCGCATTCCCGACGGACGCTACGAGTTTGAGGACTTCCTGGACGACGACGGGATCACCGAGGCGCCGATCCGCATCCATGCCGCGGTCGAGGTGCGGGGCGAGGAGATCGTGGTGGACCTGTCGGGCTGCGGCCCGCAGGTGCTGGGGCCGGTGAACGCCACGCTCGCCTCCTCCGGCTCCGCCGTTTCCTTCGCCATCATGGCGATCGCGGATACGGAGATCGCGCCCAATGCGGGGTGCTACCGCCCGGTGCGCGTGATCGCTCCGGAAGGCACGGTGGTGAACGCACGGCACCCCGCCCCGGTCGCGAACCGCATCGCCGTCGGCCATCGCCTGGCCACCACCTTGCTGGGGGCGCTCCACAAGGCCGTGCCCGGCCGCGTGCCCGCCGCCTATTACGGCGTGAGCTATGTCTGCTCGTTCCAGACCGTCGCGGAAACTGGCGAGCGCGGCGTCCTGGTGGAGATCGAGGTGGGCGGCAGCGGCGCCCATGCCGACATGGACGGCCTGAACGGCTACACCTACGGCATGCACAACAATTCCAACATCCCGGCCGAGATGATCGAAAGCGAGCTGCCGCTCAGCATCACCGCCTATGGCCTGCTGCCCGGCTCGGGTGGCGCGGGCCGGCACCGCGGCGGGCTGGGCCTGTTCCGGGAATGGCGGGTGGACTGCCCGGAGGCTGTCTTCACGGCCAATGGCGAACGCTTCAGGTTCCGCCCCTACGGCCTCGAAGGCGGAGAGCCGGGCCGCGAGGGCCGCCTGTGGCTGATCCGCGATGGCGAGCGCCGGGCACTCGGCTCCAAGGTGAACAACCTGCGGCTGCTGCGCGGCGACATCATCCGGCTGGAAACCTCCGGCGGCGGCGGCTACGGCCCGGCCTCGGAGCGGCCCGATGCCGCGCAGGCGACGGATCGCGTCTTGGGCTACACGGGATAGCGGCGGGGGCGGTTTCACCGCTTCCGGTCGGCCGCGGGCCGGGTGGGCTCCCCTCGGGATGACCGGCCCGTGCGGGTACAATGGTCTTCCGCACGGGTTATCGGTGCGGTTCAGGGCGGTGCCTAGGCGGCCATCCAGCCGCCGTCGACCATCAGGGTGGCGCCGGTGATGAAGCTGGCCTCGTCGCTCGCCAGGAAGAGCGCCGCCTGCGCGACATCCTGCGGGCGGCCGAGCCGCGGCCAGGGCGTGCGCCGCGTGGCGCGGTCCAGGACCGCCGCATCCATCCCGCGACCGGGCTGGCCGGTCTGGATCTTGCCGGGTGCGATGGCATTGCAGACGATGCCATCGGCGGCGTAATCCACCGCCACCTGGCGGGTCATGTAGTCCACGCCGGCCTTGCTGACGCCATAAGCGATGTCATCGGGCGCCGCGATCATCCCGTGCTGCGAGGAGAGGTTGATCAGCCGCCCGCGCACTTCCTCCCTGGGAGGCTGCGTCAGCATCTGCCGCACGGCTGCCTGGCTGCAGAGGAAAGCGCCCTTCAGGTTGACCGCCATCACCCGCTCCCAGTCGGCCTCCGCCATCTCCAGCAACGGGCGGGCATGCCGGATGCAAGCGTTGTTGACCAGCACATCCAGCCGGCCGAAACGCTCCACCGTCGCGGCGAGCAGCGCGCCGACCTGCGCGGCATCCGACACGTCCGTGGGGCAGTTCAGGGCCTCGCCGCCCTCCGCGCGGATCATGCCGAAGGTCGGCGTGCCGCCTTCCAGCGGCGCCTCCGCGCGGTCCGCCAGGACCACAGCCGCGCCCTGCCGGGCATACAGCCGCGCGATGGCCCGGCCGATGCCGGATGCGGCGCCGGTGACGATGCAAACCCGCCCTGCCAGCCGCAACTGCGCGGCGCTCATGCCATCACCACAGGAGCGGATTCGGCTATCAGCACAGCCTTTCGGTCTGTGTTCCAGTCACGCCAACTTGTCATCGGGATGTTCCATGGGTTGCCGGCGTCCGAGCATGCGCCAGCCGCAAGTCGCGTTTCAAATGCGAACTGCGCCGGGCTTGCCTGGGCGAAGGCCTGGCTCGTTTCATGTGAGCGCCGCGTATGCGCCTGGAGGCAGTTTTGGACGCGTGGTCGGGTAACCACCAGGCTACGGGACGTGACTGCCCGCCAGCCATCCCACGCCGATATGCCTGCGAGGGCGAGGATCAGGATTCAGGAAGGGCTGGGACCCGGCGCGCGACGAGGCAGCATCGTGGCGTCTCGCCGCTGGCCGCCCGGCCTGCGCGTGGCTCAACGATCGCCCTGCGTGACCGGACCGGGGAGGGAGCAGATCTCGCAGGTCGCGTCCGTCGCCGGGCCGGGCTCTGATCGCGGCAGAGGCCTGGCAGGCTCTTCGTCCCTCATCCCGCCGCCTGCCCGGCCCGAACATCCAGGATCGCCGCCGCGAAGGCCTCCGGCATCTCCTGGGGCAGATTGTGCCCGCCATCCCGCACGACCCGGTGCTCATGCGGTCCGGCGAAACGCGGCGCATGCTTCGCCGTGCCGCCAGAGGCGAGCACCCCATCCGCGTCGCCGTCCAGGGTCACCGTCGGCACGGTGATGGCCGGCTGCGCAGCCAGTTGCCGCTCGATCGGCAGCAGCGATGGATCACCGGCGGCCAGCCCGAAGCGATGCCGGTAGGAATGGATCACCACCTCCACGAAATCGGGATTGTCGAAGCTCGCTGCCGTCCTGTCGAAGGTCACGTCGTCGAAGTGCCATTTCGGCGACCACAAGCGCCACAGCAGGCGGCAGAGGGCACGCCGGTTCCGCGCCAGCCCCAGCCGGCCGCGCTCGGAATGAAAGTAATACTGGTACCAGTAGCGCAGCTCGTCCTCCGGCGCCTGCGGCTGGCCCGATCGCGCGATGTCCTGGATGTTGTAGCCGTTCTGCGAGACCAGTCCCTGGACGCGCTCCGGCCACAAGGCCGAGACGATGCAGGCCGCCCGCCCGCCCCAGTCGTATCCCGCCAGCACCGCCGAGCGGATCTGAAGCGCGTCCATCAGGTCGAGCAGGTCCTTGCCCAGGGCTGCCTGCTCGCCGGAGCGCGGTGTTCCGGCCGAGCGGAAACGGGTGGGCCCGTAGCCCCGCAGCCAAGGCACGATGACCCTTGCGCCCGCCGAGGCCAGGATCGGCGCCACGGCGTCGTAGGCATGCATGTCATACGGGAAGCCGTGCAGCAGCAGCACCGGCCAGCCGCCCGGGCTTCCGCTCTCCTCGAAGGTGACGTTCAGTACTCCGGCATCAACGGATCTGAGCATGGCAGGCGCCTCATGGTTCGGATGGTGTTCCGGCTCCCTGCCTTATAGCGGGCCGGAGGAGTGCCGGGCACGCTGTCGGCCGCCTCCGGCGCCCTTGGCCGGCGGCAGGGGCGCATCAGCCCACCCGGCGCGGCAGCGGCATGGCCCCGGCCAGGGCGCGATGCTCGTCGCGGGTGGCGATCAGCCGCTCAGAGATCGCGGCCGTGCGGCGGTGGCGCTCCGGCGCGGAGTGCCACCAGTCGCGCAGCAGCGGCACGGCGTAGCCCGTCCGCGCCAGTGAATGGCGGAGACGTCCACCTGCCGGTTGCCGGCGATGCGCCGCAGCTCGGAAAGCGCGGGCGAAGGTAGCCAGGGTCTTCAAAACGATGGCAGCCTGTGCCCGGGCCGCCCGTCACCCGGAAAGGCCGAAAGAAATGAACGATCCAAGGAAAGCCACCTCCATGCCCTTGCCGTCACGCCGCCAGATCCTCGCCGCCAGCACCCTGCTGCTGACCGCCGCCCCGCAGACCGGACGTGCCGAAGATTATCCCTCCCGGGCGGTCACGGTGGTGGTCGGCTATCCCCCCGGCGGCATCAGCGACACCGCGACCCGCCTGATCGCGCAGCGGATGGAGCGGGAGCTCGGCCATCCCGTGGTGGTGGAGAACCGCTCCGGTGCAGCCACCGCCATCGCCTCCACCTATGTCGTGCAGTCCGCGCCGGACGGCTACACGCTGCTGATGGGCGCCACCACCCTGGCCATCAACCCCACCCTGCAGCCGAACCTGGAGCCGAAGGACCCGCAGAAGGCCCTGGCGCCCGTCGGCATGGGCTACCAGTCCGCCTTCGTGCTGCATGTCCACCGCGACCTGCCGGTGCATTCGGTGGCGGAGCTGATCGCCTATGCGAAGGCGAATCCGGGCAAGCTGAACTTCGGCAGCTCCGGCAACGGCGCGGTCAACCACCTGGCGCTGGCGCGCTTCAACAACGCCACCGGCACCGACCTGCAGCATGTGCCCTATCGCGGCGGCGCGCCGGCGCTGATCGACCTGCGGACAGGGCGCATCCAGGGCATGTTCTCGGCGGTGCTGGAGGCGCTGCCAGCCATCCGGGAGGGCGTCACGCGGGCGCTCGGCGTCAGCTCGGCGGAGCGGGTCGCGCTGCTGCCCGAGGTGCCGGCGGTGGCGGAAACCGTGCCGGGGTTCGAGGCGGTCTACTGGCAGGCGCTCTTCGCTCCCGCCGGCACGCCGCAGCCCGTTCTGGACCGCCTGGGCGCGGCGCTGCGCACGGCGACGGAGGATCCTGACCTGCGGGCGCGGCTGGCGGAGCAGGGGGTCACGCTGCAGAGCGGCGATGCGGCGTTCCTGCGCGGCTTCCTGGCGCGGGAGACGGAAAGCTGGGGCAAGGTGATCCAGGCGGCGCATATCCGCATGGAGTGACAGGCGCCGGGGGAAGCCCGGCTTCCCCCGGTGGGATCCAGGGGCGGGGCCCCTGGCCTGCGCCTCATTCCAGGCGGATGCCGCCCTCGCGGATCACCGGCGTCCAGCGGTCGAATTCCTTCTGCAGGAAGGCGGCGAAGTCCTGCCGCGAGCCGCCGACGATGCGGCCGCCCTGCACCTCCTCCACCGTCCGGCGGATTTCCGGCAGGGCGGCGATCCTGCCGAAGGTGGCGTTGATCTTGTCGGCCAGGGCGCCGTCCATGCCGGCCGGCGCCGCCAGCCCGTACCAGACGGCAACCTCGAAGCCGGGAAGGGTATCCCGCATCAGCGGCACGCCCGGCAGCAGCTTGCTCGGCCCGGCGCCGAGCGCAACGGGGCGCACCTGGCCACCCTTGATCATCGGCAGGGTCGAGGAGAGCGAGGGGAAGCAGAACTGCGCGTCGCCGCGCATCACCGCCGTCACCGTCTCGGCGCCGCTGCGGTAGGGGACGTGCACCATGCGGATGCCGGTCTCGCGTGCCAGCAGCGCCATGAAGAGATGGCTGCCATTGCCGATGCCGGCCGAGGAATAGACGAAGCCGTCCGGGTCCTTCCTGGCGGCGGCGACGATCTCCTCGACGGTCTTCTGCTCGACCGTCGGGTTCTCCACCATCACCGCGTCCAGGTTCACCAGGTGCATCAGCGGGGTGAAGCTGGTCATCGGATCGTAGCTGGCCTTCGCGTTCAGCTCCTTGCCGATGACGTTGGCGCCGATATCGGCACCCATCAGCGTGTAGCCATCGGCCGGCTGGGTGGCGACATAGGCGCCCGCCACCATGCCGCCGGCGCCCGAACGGTTCTCCACCACCAGCGGCTGACCGTTGGCGAACTCGGAGAAGCGCTGGCTGAAGGCGCGGATCAGCGTGTCCACCGCGCCGCCGGCGCCGAAGGGGACCACGATGCGGACCGGGCGGTCCGGCCAGGCGGCAACAGGGTCGGCGGCGAGGGCAGGCGCCGCGAGCATGCCCGCAGCGATGCCGCCGAAGGCGCGGCGGGTGAGCTTCATTGTCTTCCTCATGGACGTTTCAGGGAAAGGATCGTCTCCGCGCGCCGTCCGTGGTCCGGGCGGCGCGCCCAGGGGATCATTCGGCGGCGCGGGAGGCTTCCGGCCGCGCCCAGCGGCGGTCGAACTCCCAGACCTCCGGGAAGCCCATCAGCTCGTTCATCTTGCCGAAGTCGTGGATCACGCCCTCGGGCAGCGCGTTGGTGTCGCCGTGCTGCAGCAGGTGGGCATAGGAGCGCTCCAGCGCCGCCGCCATGGTCAGGAAGCCGACCGCGGGATAGATCGCGATGCTGTAGCCGAAGGAGGCGAGCTTCTCGGCGGAAAGGATCGGCGTGCGGCCGCCGCCGTCCACGTTGTTGGCCAGCAGCGGGGCGTCGATCTCGCCGCCGATGCGCTTCATCTCCTCCTCGGTCTCCGGACTCTCGATGAAGACGATGTCGGCCCCGGCCTTGCGAAAGAGCTGGCCGCGGCGGATCGCCTCGTCGAGGCCGAGCGTGGTCCGCGCGTCGGTGCGGGCGATGATGAGGAAATCCTCGCTTCTGCGCGCCTCCGCGGCCACCTCGATCTTCAGCGCCATCTCCTCCGCGGGCACGACGCGGCGGCCCGGGGTGTGGCCGCACTTCTTCGGCACTTCCTGGTCCTCGAGCTGGATGGCGGTGACGCCGGCGGCCTCGTAGCCCATCACCGTGTGGCGCACGTTCAGCAGGCCGCCATAGCCGGTGTCGGCATCGGCGATGACCGGCGTCCTGCAACCCTGGCTGAAGCGGGCCATGCGGCCCACCATGTCGGTGAAGGTGGCAACGCCGGCATCGGGGATGCCGAGATGCGAGGCCACGGTGCCGTAGCCGGTGGCGTAGAGCGCCTTGAAGCCCATGCGGTCGGCGATGCGCGCCGAGATCATGTCGAAGATGCCGGGCGCGACGATGAACTGCTTCGCCGCCAGCGCGGCCTTGATGCTGGGATCAGCCATGGGAGGGATTCCTCTCTGAACGTTTCCGGGTGGGCAAGGCGGCTCAGGCGGCGGCGAGGGCCTGCCGCACGCGCGGCACGAGGCCGCCGGCGGCGAGGATGGCGCGCACCTCATCGCCCAGCGGCAGGCCCTGCCAGCGCTGGCCACCCTGTTCCACGGCCATGTCGGCGAGCGTGATGCGCGCCGCCTCGCCCTCGCGCAGCGCCAGCGCCGCCTCCGGGCAGAGAATGACGGGCAGGCCGAGGTTCACGGCGTTGCGGAAGAAGATCCGCGCCGCGCTGACGGCGACGATGGCCGAAACCCCTGCCGCCTTCAGCGCGATGACGGCATGCTCGCGCGAGGAGCCGCAGCCGAAGTTGCGCCCCACGGCCAGGATGTCGCCCGGCCGCACGCGCTGCACGAAGCCGGGGTCGAGCCCCTCCAGGCAGTGGCGGCCCAGCTCGGCCGGGTCGCGCAGCGCGAGGTAGCGGCCGGGCAGGATGACGTCGGTGTTCACCTCGTCGCCAAAGCGGTGGACGCGGCCCTCGAAGGTCATGCTCATGCGGCACCCCCCGGCATCGCGGCGACCTCGCCGGGCGGGACGATCTCGCCGGCGATGGCGGCGGCCGTCGCCACCCAGGCATTGGCCAGGAAGACCTGGCTCTCCGGGTGGCCCATGCGGCCGCGATAGTTGCGGTTGGTGGTGGCGATCGCCGTCTCGCCCGCCGCCAGAATGCCCATATGGCCGCCGAAGCAGGCGCCGCAGGTGGGCGGCGAGACGGCGGCGCCGGCCTCGGCGAAGACGTCCAGCAGCCCCTCGGCCAGAGCCTGCCGCCAGATCTTCTGCGTCGCCGGCACCACCACCATGCGCACGCCCGGCGCGACCTGGCGGCCGCGCAGCAGCTCCGCCACCTGGCGCAGGTCGGTCATGGTGCCGTTCGAGCAGTTGCCGACATAGACCTGGTCCACCTTCTGCCCGCGCAGCGCCTCCACCGGCACGCCGGCGGCGGGGGAGGGCGGCTTGGCCACCAGCGGCGAGAGCGCGCCGAGGTCGATGGCGATTCGCTGGCGGTAGGTGGCACCCGCATCGGCCGTCACCGCCGGGGCGGCGGGCACGCCGCGCCGCGCCATGTCCGCCCCCGACTGCGCGTCGCCCTCGAAGACGCAGGTGTCGGCGCCCGCCTCCACCGCCATGTTGGCGATGGCCATGCGCGCATCCATCGGCAACGCATCCAGGCCGGGGCCGCCGAACTCCAGCGAGGCGTCGGCGGCGCCGTCCGAGCTGATGCGGCGGATCAGCTCCAGGATCACGTCCTTGCCGGTGACATAGGGGCCGGGCGTGCCGGTCAGCTCCACGCGGATGCTCTCGGGCACGCGCATCCAGAGCTGCCCGAGCGCCAGGGCGCCGGCGAGGTCGGTGGAGCCGAAGCCGATGCCCAGCGCGTTGAAGGCGCCGGCGGTGCAGGTGTGGCTGTCGGCGCCGAAGACAATGCCGCCATGGCCGACCATGCCCAGCTCCGCCAGCAGCGTGTGCTCGATGCCGCCCCGACCGGGCTCGTAGAAGTGCGCGATGCCGTGGCGACGGGCGAAGTCCCGCGTCATGGCGATGGCGCCGGCGGCGGTGATGTCCGGTGCCGGCGCGAAGTGATCGGCGACCAGCACGATGCGGGCGGGGTCGAAGGGGCGGGTGGCGCCCATGGCGTCGAACTGCTCGAAGGCCAGCGGGCCGGAGACGTCGTTCAGCAGCACCACGTCGGGGCGCAGGGTAACGATCCCGCCGGCCACCGCCGCACCCTCGGCGGAATGCGCGGCGATGATCTTCTCGGTGATGGTGCGGCCGCTCATGGCCGCAGCCCTGGCTTGCGCATGGCTCGTTCCCTCTTGCCGTGCCCGTTTGGGCCTTGTTCGTGCAATCGATAGCACAGACGAGGAGTAGGTAAATACAGGCTTTTGGAGAGAGGATAGAGGCCATCGATTGCGCAAGCCTTGCAGCGCCTTACCCTGCCGTGTATCGCCGGGGCATGAAGGAGAGTTCCCTCCCGGTGGCGCTGGACATGCCGCGCGGCGGCCGCGCGACGGTCGCGAGCTTGGCCCGGCGGGCGGGCGTCGCCACCTCGACCGTCTCGCGTGCCCTGCGGAACGATCCCAGGATCTCGCCCGAGATGCGAGAACGAATCGCCGCGCTGGCGCTTGAGGCGGGCTATACGCCGAACGTCCTGGCGCGCTCGCTGGTCGGCGGGCAAAGCGGCCTGATCGGCCTGGTGCTCGGGCCGGTCGAGAACCCCTTCTATGCCGAGCTGATGCAGAAGGCGGTCGCCCAGGCGGCGGCGCGCGGCTGGCGCCTGCTGCTGCTGCATGCCGGCCCGGGGCCGATCGAGGACGCGACGGCCGAGGCCCTGCTTCAATACCGCGTGGACGGCTGCCTGATCACCTCGGCGGAGTTGTCCTCGCGCGCCGCCGCCATCTGCGCGGCCAACAAGGTGCCGCTCGTGATGATCAACCGGGTGGCCTGGGAGCATGGCAGCGCCGTCTCCTGCGACAACCACGCCGCCGGCGCGCTGCTGGCCGACCTGCTGCTGCGCGCCGGGCACCGTCGCCTGGCGGTGGTCAGCGGCAATGCCCGCACCTCGACCAGCACGGAGCGGGCGGAGGGCTTCGCGCGACAGGTGGCGGCCGCCGGGCTGCCGCCGCCGCTCGCCCTCGGCGGCGACAACAGCCACGCGACGGGCTACCAGGTCGGGCGGGAGATCGCCGCCATGTCGCCGGGGACGCGGCCGGAAGCGGTGCTCGGCGTCAGCGACATCCTGGCCATGGGTGTGATGGACGCCCTGCGGGAGGCCGGAATCGGCGTGCCGGAGGCCGTTTCCGTGGTTGGGATCGACGGCATCGGGCCGGCCCGCCGCCCGCCCTACGAGCTGACCACGGTGGCGCAGCCGCTGGAATGCATGATCGAGCGGGGACTGGACCTGCTGCAGGAGCGCATGCGCGGCCGGCCGCGCGCCGAGGAGGTCGTGCTGCTGCGTGGGCGGCTGATCCGCGGGCGCTCGGCCCGCCTGCCCGCGGAGAAGCCGGACCGCACCTGAGGCCGTGTGGCCGGCGCGCCCGGCCTGCTCCGGCGGCGCGGTCAGACGGTGGGGGTGTGCCGCCGGGCTTCGAACTGCTCGATCTGCGGCAGGAAGGAAAGCGTCAGGCCGATTTCATCCTGGCCCTGCAGCAGGCATTCGCGCGCGAAGGCGGGAACGGCGAAGGCGTGCTTCGCACCGTCGGGGGCCACCAGTTCTTCCCTTTCCAGATCGATGGCCAGCCGGGCGGGTGGCGACGCAGCCACGGCATCGCGCAGCGCGTTGACGGTGGAAAGGGGAAGGCGCACCGGCAGCAGCCCGTTTTTCAGCGCGTTGCCGAAGAAGATGTCGCCGAAGGTTTCCGCCACCACGGCGCGGATGCCGTAGGCCTGCAGCGCGTAGACCGCCGCCTCGCGCGAGGAGCCGACGCCGAAGGCGCGTGCCGCCACCAGGATCGCCGCCTGGCGGAAGGGCGGGCGGTTCAGGATGAAGTCCGGCCGCTCCTGTCCGGCCTCGTCGAAACGCAGGTCGTGGAAGAGGTAGGTGCCGTACTGCGTGTCGCGCGGGCGGCGCAGGAAACGGGCGGGGATGATCTGGTCGGTGTCCACGTTCGAGACGTCGAAGGGCGCGGCGAGGCCTTCGATGCGGGTCACGGGCTGGCGGCTCATGCGGCATACTCCCGCACATCCACGATGCGCCCGGCCAGCGCCGCGGCGGCGGCCATGGCGGGGCTCATCAGATGCGTGCGCGCGCCCCGGCCCTGGCGGCCGGGAAAGTTGCGGTTCGAGGTGCTGGCGCAGCGCTCGCCGGCCGCGACCAGGTCGCCATTCATGCCGACGCACATGCTGCAGCCGGATTCCCGCCACTCGAAGCCCGCCTCGGTGAAGATCCGGTCCAGCCCCTCCGCCTCGGCGGCGCGCTTGATCTGGGTCGAGCCGGGCGAGACCAGCGCGGGCACCTTCGCGCGGCGGCCACGCAGGATGGCGGCGGCGGCGCGCAGGTCGCCCAGCCGCGAGTTCGTGCAACTGCCGATGAAGACGCGGTCCACCGGCAGGCCTTCCAGCCGGGCACCGGGCGCGAGGCCCATGTAGTCCAGCGCCTGCGCGGCGGCGTGGCGGCGCTCGGCATCGGGGAGCGCCGCCGGATCGGCCGCCGCGCCGCTGACGGGGGCGGCCTGCTCGGGGCTGGTGCCCCAGGTCAGCATCGGCTCCAGCGCCCCCGCATCCAGCGACACCTCTCGGGCGAAGCGCGCGTCGGGGTCGCTGCGCAGGCCGCGCCAGCCTTCCATCGCCGCGTCCCAGGCCGCGCCGGCGGGCGCGCCCGGGCGTCCGGCCAGCCAGGCGAAGGTGGTTTCGTCCGGCGCCACCAGGCCGCAGCGGGCACCGGCCTCGATGCTCATGTTGCAGAGCGTCAGCCGGCCCTCGACCGAAAGCGCCTCCACGGCCTCGCCGGCATATTCGATGGCGTGGCCCTGCGCGCCGTTGGCGCCAACCATGGCGATCATCGCCAGCGCCATGTCCTTGGCGCCGACGCCGGCACCGGTGCGGCCGTCGAAGCGGACGCGCATCTGCGCCGGGCGGCTCTGCCAGAGGCACTGCGTGGCCAGCACATGGGCCACCTCGCTGGCGCCGATGCCGAAGGCGATGGCGCCCAGTGCACCATGCGTCGAGGTATGGCTGTCGCCGCAGACCACCGTCATGCCGGGCAGCGTCAGCCCTTGCTCCGGGCCGACCACGTGCACGATGCCCTGGCGCGGATCACCCAGCCCGGCGGCGGCGATGCCGTGGGCGGCCATGTTGCGGTCGAAGATCTCGATCAGCCGGCCCATTTCCGGGTCGGGCGGCGCGGCGCGGCCGGCGATGGGCCCGGGGCGGGTCTGCGCATAATGGTCGGCGACGCCAAAGGTCAGGTCCGGGCGGCGCACGGGGCGCCCTTCGGCGGCGAGCGCGTTGAAGGCGTGGAAGCTGCCCTCGTGGCAGTAATGCCGGTCGATGTAGAGCAGGTCGATGCCCTCGGCGCGCGACTGCACGACATGGCTGGCCCAGATCTTTTCGAACAGGGTGCGCGGGCTCATGCGGATTCGCTCCTTGCTTCGTCGCGGCGCGCCGCCGGCGGTGCCCCTGCCCGGGAGCCGCGCCGCCGCAGCAGCGGGTAGAGCAGCGAGGCGGCCAGCAGCAGCAGGATGACCATCGCGATCGGGCGGGTGAGGATGAAGGCCGGATCGCCGCCGGAAAGCTGGATGGAGCGCAGCAGTTCCGCCTCCGCCGCCGGCCCCAGCAACAGGCCGATGACCACGGCGGCGACGGGATAGCCGTTCTGCCGCATCCAGTAGCCGAGGCCCGCGCAGGCCACCATGGTGATCGGCCCGACCATAGTGCCGGTGATCGAATAGCAGCCGAGCAGCGCCAGCACGAGCACCGAGGGCACCAGGAAGCGCACCGGGATGCGCACCAGCGCCGCGGCGCCGAACAGGAACACCGTGCCGATGCCGAGGAGCAGCACAACCTGCGCCAGGTTGCCAAGGATGATGGCGTAGACGATGTCCTTGTTCTCGGTGATGAAGCGCGGGCCGCCGGTGACGTTGTGCATGGCGAAGGCGCCCAGCATCACCGCGGTGGCGCTGCCGCCCGGAATGCCGAGCGCCAGCAGCGTCGCCATCGAGCCGCCCTCGGAGCTGCTGTTGGCGGATTCCGAGGCGACCACGCCGCGCGGCTCGCCGCGGCCGTAGCGCGCGGGATCGGGCGCGCGGCGTTTGGTCTCGGCATAGGAGAGCAGGTTGGCCACCGCCGCGCCGACGCCGGGAATGGCGCCGATGCCGACGCCGATCAGCGAGCCGCGCAGCAGCGTGCCGGGATAGGCGAAGGCCTCCCGCAGCCCGCGCAGGATGGCGCCGAACTGCGGGCGGCGATGCGCCGCGTCGGCCACCAGGAAGTCGTTGCGCATCAGCCGGAACATCTCGGAGGCGGCGAAGAAGCCGATCAGCGCGGGGATGCGCGGGATGCCGTCGATCAGCGCCAGCATGCCGAGGGTGCCGCGCATGTCGCCGCGCGCGCTCATGCCGATCATGCCGATGACCACGCCGAGGATGCCGGCGAGCAGACCCTTGGCGAAGGAGCCCTCGTTCAGCACGGCGATCAGCGTCAGGCCCCAGGCGGCGATGGCGAACATCTCCAGCGGCCCGAGCAGCAGAACCGCCTCGGCGATCGGGTCCACCAGCAGCAGCAGCAACACGTAGCCCAGTGCCGCGCCGAAGCAGGAGGCGGCGAGCGCCAGGCCCAGCGCGCGGCTGTGGTGGCCCTGGCGCGCCATCGGGTAGCCGTCGAAGGTGGTGGCGACGGCGGCGGAGGTGCCGGGCACGTTCATCAACACCGCCGGCACCGCGCCGCCGAAACCGCCGCCGGTGAAGACCGAGGTGAGGAACATGATCGCCGGCAGGAACTCCATGCCCATGGTGAGCGGCAGGAAGACCGCCATGGCGATCGGCGCCGAAAGCCCGGGGATGGCGCCGAACACCAGGCCGATCAGCAGCCCCGGCGGCACCACGATCCAGGGCCACCAGTCGGAGAGCAGCAGGCTGCAGGCCTGCGCGAGCGCGGCGAAGTCGATCATGGCAGCCGCAGCACCAGCGTTTCGAGCGGGAAGGGCAGGATGGCCTGCAGGCCGAGCACCGCGAGGACGGTGAAGGGCAGCGCGTAGCCGACCAGCACCAGCGGCCGTCGCTCGCCGAGCAGCCAGGTGGCGGCGATCAGGAAGAGCAGCACGCCGACATCAAAGCCGACCTCCTCCATCAGCAGCACGAGGCCGGCGAGCAGCGCCAGCATCGCCAGCACCGGGCCGAGCGGCGCGGGTTCCGCCGTGTCCGGCTCCGGTCCGCGCCAGGCCTGCACCGCCAGGATGGCGCAGGTGACGAAGGCGATCGCCGCGGCGGGCGCCACCATCACCAGGTTCTCCAGGGTAAAGGAGGCGCGCGCGGCATCCGCGGCGAACCAGGCCACGAAGGCGGCAATGGCCAGCGGCAGCGCCACGCGGCCGGGCCGGGACCGCTGCGCCGCCGCAGGAGGCGTCATCGCCTCAGCCCTGCTTCGGGGCATAGGTGGCGAGCGTCTCGAAAGCCTCGTTGGCGACCTTGGTGGAGCGTTCCGGGCCGTACCACTGCGTCGGGATGCCGGCTTTCGCCGCCGCCTCCTGATAGTCCGCCCGGCGCAGCGTGCGCTGATAGGCTTCGAGAAACTGCTTCTGCAACTCCGGATGCTTCCTGGAGAAGCTGCTCTGCGCGATCAGCGAAACGGCGTAGTTGCTGACCAGCGGCATGGTGAAGCCAAACGCATCCTGCAGCGCCTGGTTGATCGGTGGCGCCGGCCAGTCGGAGGAGGGCTCGTCGTCCACCACCGCCAGGGCACGCACGCGGTCCTGCACGCCCAGGGTGCTCTTGGCGGCGACGATGGTCATGTTGACGTGGCCGCCGGCCACCGCCGTGCGCACCGGCGCGCCGCCGTCATAGGTGACGTAGCGCAGCGCGTCGCGCGGCAGGCCGAGCTTGTCGAGCAGGATGAAGTGCTGGATGTAGGCGCCGCTGCCGGCCATCACCGCGCTGGAGATCGTGCCGGGCTTCTCCTTCACGGCGGCGACCAGCTCCGGCAGCGTCTTGTAGGGGCTGTCCTTCGGCACGACCAGCACGGCGTAGTCGTTCCACTGGATGTTCAGGATGCTGAACTGGTCCCACTTGATCGGCGCGTCGAAGCGCAGGATCGCGTTGGCCAGGAAGGGAATGCACTGCATCACCAGAAAGGCGGAGCCGTCGTCGCGCTGCTGGGTGAACCAGGCCGCGCCGGCCGCGCCGGAGGCGCCGGGGCGGTTCACCACGCTGATGCTGGCGCCGCCCAGTTCCTCCGGCATGTACTGCGCGAGGCCGCGCGCCATGGTGTCGGCGCTGCCGCCGGCATTAAAGGGCACAACGAACTGGATACGCCTGGGACCGTCCCAGGCCGGCGTCTGGGCCCGCGCCAGCAGCGGCGCCGACAGGCCGGCGGCCGCGACGGTCAGGACATGGCGGCGCCTGATGGCCATCGCTTTTCCTCCTCTTTGGCCGTCCCGGTGCATTGCCGGGCGGTTGTTTCGCTTGGACGCCAGGCAGCTTTCTACTTGCCATGAATATATGTCAAGTGCGGATGAGCGTGCCGACCGGGCGATCAGAAAAGCCCGACGTAGACTGCACGGACTTCCTTTGGGCAGGAACATCTTGTTATGCTGACATGACAAGCACAAAAAGGGACACGCCATGCGCCTCGGCCTCGGCCACTCCAAGCCTCCCACCACCCGCCTGCGCGAGCTGCTGGCCGAGCCGGGGCCGCTCGTGGTGCCGGGCTGCTACGACGCGCTCTCGGCGCGCATCCTGGAGAGCGCCGGCTTCCCGGCCCTCTACATGACGGGCTATGGCACCTCCCTCGCCATGCTCGGCCTCCCCGATGCGGGCTTGGCAACCCTGACCGAGATGGCCCTCAACGCGAAGCACATCGCCGCCGCGACAGGCCTGCCGCTGATCGCCGATGCCGATACGGGCCACGGCAACGCCCTGAACGCCATCCGCACGGTGGAGGAGTTCATCCGCGCCGGCGCCGCCGGCATCCATCTGGAGGACCAGGTGGCGCCGAAGCGCTGCGGCCATGTCGCCGGTCGCGAGGTGATCCCGCGCGCCGAGGCGGTCCGCAAGATCGCCGCCGCCGCCGAGGCCCGGGTGAAGCTGGACCCGGATTTTGTCCTCATCGCCCGCACCGACGCGCGCGGCGCGCATGACGGCTCGCTGGACGAGGCGATCGACCGCGCCAACGCCTATCTGGATGCCGGCGCCGACCTCGCCTTTGTCGAGGGGCCGGCCAGCCTGGCGGAGGTCGAGGCGATCTGCGCGCGGGTGAAGGGGCCGGTCTTCTACAACATGACCGGCATCTCGCCGCGGATGACCGAGGCGGAGATGGCGTCCCTCGGCATTGCCGCCTGCATCCTGCCGAGCTTCACGCTGCGCAGCGCGGCGATGGCGCTGCACGATGCGGCGGCCGCGCTGCGGGAGCGCGGCACCGCGGCGCAGCGGGAGCTGGACGAGCGGCTGGCGAAGCATCCCCTGGGCAACCTGCACGACTTCGCGGGATTTGGCCGCGTGCGCGCACTGGA
Source organism: Teichococcus coralli (assembly GCF_009829925.1). Classification (GTDB taxonomy): domain Bacteria; phylum Pseudomonadota; class Alphaproteobacteria; order Acetobacterales; family Acetobacteraceae; genus Pseudoroseomonas; species Pseudoroseomonas coralli. Next base: position 90,900 of record NZ_SNVJ01000010.1, on the reverse strand, counting down.
GGCGTGCTATCTCCCGGAGGAAGCCATGACGAAGTACGAGAATGCCCTGGGGCACCAGCCACAAGCCGCCGACTGACCGCGGCGCGCCAAGGAGGGGGTGGTGAGCCGCCGCAGCCTGGCTGCCACGGCTGCGCAGAACAGCGACGCACGCCTCGCGGCGCTGTTCGCCGATGCGCGTATCAACCCGGATTCCGCCAGTCCCCGCTTCCTGCAGGTCTGCCTGGCGATCCGCGAGCGCATCCAGAGCAAGCAGCTCCTGCATGGCGAGCGCCTGCCGAGCGAGGCGGAGATCGGCGCCTGGTTCGGCGTCTCGCGCATCACCGCCCGCCGCGCCGTGGCGGAGCTGGTGGGGATGGGACTGGCCGAGCGGCAGCGCGGCCGCCCTCCCACGGTGAACTTCCAGAGCACGCGGCAGCGCGGCGCCATCGAGGACCTGCTGCAGAACCTCCTGGTGCTGGGCGAGCGCACCACCGTGAAGGTGATCGAGTTCGCGTATGTCCCGGCCTCGCCCAGCATCGCCGCCGCGCTGGAGGTGCCCCAGGGCGAGCCGGTGCAGCACGTCCTGCGCATGCGGCTGGACGACGGCCAGCCCCTGAGCCTGATCGAGACCTTCGTGCCCGCCGACCTCGGCCGCCGTTACGAGCGCGCGGACATGGAGGCGCTGTCCCTGCAGGCGCTGTTCCGGCGGTTGGGCGTGCAGGTGGCGCGGGCCGAGCAGAGCTTCACCGCCTGCCTCGCGCTCGGGCGCGAGGCCCGGCTGCTCGGCGTGGAGGCAGGCGCCGCGCTGTTCCGCGTCACGCGGACTGTTTATGACCAGGGCGGACGGCCGGTCGAGCACGTGACCTCGCTCTACCGCAGCGACCGTTATGAATATCAGATGTCGCTGGTGCGCGCCGGCGGGACCTGGAAGCGCGCTTAGAGCATCTTCACCCGATCGGGCGAAGATGCTCGCCAAAACAAATAGCGAGAGCGTTTGAAGGGAGCGAAGGCGAACGGAAATCGCTCGAGCGCGGCGGGCGGCAAGGACGGCCCGCCCGCCGCGCTTTCATCTCAGATAGAGGAGGGATCAGCCGGCGATGCCGCCAGCCCGCAGCAGCGCGGCGCGGGATTCAGCGAACTCGCCGACCGCGGCGACGAAGCGGTCCATCTCCGGCTCGCCCACCGGCAGGCTGAGCGCGACCATGCCGCGCCGCGCGAGGTAGATGCCGGCGGCCAGCATGTCGAAGAAGAACAGCTCGCGCAGGGCTTCCTCGGCGGGGCTGGCGGCATAGGGGCGGTCCGGCAGCGGCTGGCGGAAGTGCGCCGTCATCATCGAGCCGAGCCCGGTGAAGCCGAGCGGCACGCCCGCCTGCCGGCCGATCTCGTTCAGCCGCGCGCGCAGCGCCTCGCCGCGCTGGAACAGCGCCTCCGCCGCCTCGGGGGTGAAGATCTCGCCCATGGCAACGCCGCCGGCGGCCATGGTCAGCACGTTGTTGTTGAAGGTGCCGGCATGCGGCAGCGTGGTGTCGAACTGCGCCATGATGTCGGCGCGGCCGCCGAAGGCGCCGAAGCTCATGCCGCCGCCGACATACTTGCCCAGCGTCGTCATGTCCGGCGTGATGCCGAGCCGCGCCTGCATGCCGCCACCCGACATGCGGGAGGTCATCACCTCGTCGAAGATCAGCACGGCGCCGGTTTCGTCGGCCAGGGCACGCAGCGCGGCCAGGAAGCCGGGCTGCGCCGGAATGCAGCCGCCGCTGCCCAGCATCGGCTCGACAACAACGGCGGCAAGGTCGCCGGCATGGGCGCGGGCCAGGCGCGCGGCCTCGTCGCTGTCGTTGTAGGCGGCGTGGACGAAGGGCAGCGGCAGGGTGGCCGCATTGGTGCCGGAGGCCGGGAAGGTCAGCACGCCGCCATGGTAGCCGCCGCGCATCACCATGGTGGTGCCACGTCCGGTGAAGGCGCGCGCCGCGGCCAGCGCCATCAGGTTGGCCTCGGTGCCGCTGTTGGTGAAGCGCACCTGGGCCAGCGAGGGAAAGCGGCCGCAGAGCAGGCGCGCCAGCCGCTCCTCGCCCTGTCCGACCGCGGCAAGGTTGATCCCCTCTTCCAGCGTCGCATGCAGCACGCGGTGGATGCGCGGCTCGGAATGGCCGAACAGCCCCGCCGTGTACTCGCCGCAGAGGTCCAGGTAGGCGTGGCCGTCCAGGTCCCACAGGCGGCAGTCCTGGCCACGCGTCATGGCGGTGGGGAAGGGGCCGTAGATCAGCACCGAGCGGGTGTTGCCGCCCGGCAGCACCTCCCGCGCGCGCTCGTGCTGCGCGGCGCTGCGCGGTCGGGCGGCGGCATAGGCCGCGCGCGCCTCGGCCAGGGCGGCACCGAGGTCGCTGTTGCGGCGCAGGGCGGTGGCCGGACTCATGCAATGTCTCCCCAGCAGGCGGTGACGCGGACCTTGGTGGAGCCGGGCCGCACGGCAGGCGCAGGCGGACGAAGCACAACAGAAAACCGGGCTCGTGCCCTTGCCGTCCTCAAAACGATGCTATTGTGATCACGAAATACCGGCAAATGGAATCTCAATGAGCCTGCCCGAAGCCTTCGCCGGGCCACCCCCGCTGGAAGAACAGGCCTACCGGCAGCTTCGCCAGGCGCTGGTGGAAGGCACTTTCACCCCGGGCGACAAGCTCTCGCTGCGGCGCCTCGCGGCGGCGCTGGGCACCAGCCCGATGCCGGTACGTGCCGCCCTGCGCCGCCTGGCGGCCGAGCAAGCGCTGGACATGGCCCCTTCCGGCACCGCCGTCGTGCCGCGCCTGACGCGCGCGGCCTTCCTGGAACTGGGCGAGGTGCGCGCGGCACTGGAACCCCTGGCGTTGCGGTTTGCGGCGCCCCGCCTGGATGCGGCGACGCTGGACAGGCTGGCGTTGCTGCTTCCCCGGCACGCCGCTTCACGCACGGATGGCAAGCCGGAGGAGTTTCTGCGTGCCGATCGCGAGTTCCTTTTCACCCTATACCGCCGCGCCGAGGCACCATTGCTGCTGGGGATGATCGAGAGCCTCTGGCTGCGGCGTGGTCCGCTGTTCTGGGAAGCGCGCTGGATGCTGATGAGCCGGCCGGCGGAAGCAGCGCACCGCCACGCACAGATTCTTGAAGCCCTGCGTGCGGGAGATGGCGCAGGCGCGGCCGCCGAGCTGGAAGCCGAGATCCGCGAGGCCACGGCTTTCCTGCTGGGTGAGATCCGCTTCGACGGCGACGCCAGCAAGGCGCCGGAGGTGCTGCCCGTGCTGCGGCCAGGCCGCTAGGGAGCGGCGGCCTCAGGGGGTGAAGGGGAAGACCGCTCCGGTATCAACCTGCCGGTAAGGCAGGGTGGTGAGGTCCGCCGGGCCCCAGTCCGGCGTGTCGATGATGAGGATGGCTTCGGCCAGTTCCTCGTAGACGGCGCGGAAATGCGTCTTCGAGCGCAGCACGATGAGCCGGTAGTCCAGCGTGTGCAGGCCGAACTGGATGAACATGTCCTCGTCCACCGTCAGCGCCGGGCGGCTGACCAGGCTGAGCATCAGGCCGCCCAGGTCCAGCACCACGGCGAGGCCGAGTTGCACCAGCCGGCCATTCATGTAGGGGCCGGTGGTCCGGTACGCCTTTTCGCCGGCGAAGAGCACCCGGCCCGTCACCCGCACCGGGCCGCCGGCGCGCGGCGAGGAATGGCCGCCGACATCGAGCGTCACCACCGCGCCCACCCCCGCCCGGGCGGCCTCGGCCGCTGCGCGCGGGTCCCAGATATAGGGCACGGCGGCGCGCTTCGCGCCGCGCTCCAGCAGGGCACGAAGCAGGTAGGTGCTGTCGTTGCAGCGGTCGGCATGCTCCAGCAGCAAGATCGGCCGCGTGGCGGTTTCGGCCAGGGCAAGGGCGCGCGCCACGCCCTCCTCCAACCCCAGCACCAGGCCCTCATGCAGCAGCGCGCGGCGCTCCCGCCGGATGCGGCGGGTCAGCGCCTCCACCGCGCGCCGGGCGCGCGCCGCGTCATCGGAAACAGCAAGGACGGAGAAGCCGCAATTCGGCACGTCGGCATAGGAAAAGCCGGCGAAGACGGAGACGTCGAGATAGCCCGGTGCCTCCTCCGCCATGGCGACGGAGTCCGCGACGATGGCGGAAAGCGGCGCCAGCCCCGTTGCGCTGAAGATGCTCGGCACCATCACGCTCGGCTTGTCGAAGGCCATGGCGGGCCGAAGCCCGTCCCGCAGCATGCGCAGGAGGCACCGCGCGGCGCGCGCGCCGGTCTCCCCGATATCGGTATGCGGCGAGTAGTGGTAGCCGAAGACGCCGTCGGCCAGCTGGACAAGGTGCTCGTCGATGTTGGCGTGATAGTCGAGCGCCACCACGACGGGCACCCGCCGGCCCACCACGGCGCGCACGCGCTCGACGATCTCGCGGTCCGGGTCCAGGCGGGTGGGCGTGGTCATGGCCCCATGCAGCGCAAGCAGCACGCCATCCAGCGGCCCTGCCTCCTGCAGCGCGGCGCAAAGACGGTCGGCATAGTGCAGAAAGGCCGCGTCCGAGGCCGGGCCGGCCGCGCCGCCATCGGCGAAGACGATGGGCAGCAGCTCCGCACCCGCCGTCTCGCAGACCTCGATGAAGCCGCCGCACAGGGTGTTGGTGCCGCGGAACCGGTCCAGCAGCGCCGGACCGGCCGCTTCAACCGCCCTGAGATCCTCCACCTCCGTCAGCAGGGGAAGGAAGCTGACCGATTCGAGGGCAAGGCCGCCGATCGCAATGCGCATGTGCTGCGCGCTCCTCCATGCCTGTGGTATTGGCAGGCAGCCCGCTCGCCGCGGTGGCTTGCCGCGATGCGACAAGTGTTGCGGCGACAGCCCGTCCTCGCAACACGTGTTTTCCCCGGCGCCGAGAGGCCAAGCTGCCTAGCAGCCTCGCGCCGGGACTCTCCTTGAAGGCGGAATCTGACCAGAATGATCAACCTTTGGATGGGAGTAAGCCGCACGGTCAAACATTGCTTGGTTGCTCTTGACGGAGAGGTGACGCAACCATGCCCGCGTTGCCTAGCGTTTGGTGCTGGAGTAAGGCCCTGCGGGCTGGCTGGGTAAAGAAAGGCGCGGATGGTGGAGCATCGCGGCGTGAAAGGCGGCGCCTCGCTTTCTTGTGCGGCAGTCGTTCTGCATCGACCGGATCCCGAGATCCTCGGCCGGCTGGCGGCCGGGTTGCGCGGGCACCGCCTCATCGCTGTGGCGAACGGTCCCCTGGCTCCATCGGCGCGTTCGGCGCTGGGAAAGGTCGATCTGCGGCTAATCGAGAATGAACGCAACCTGGGGCTTGGTGTCGGCCTGAACGTTGCCACGCGCGCGGCGGCCCAGGAGGGGTTTGATCATGTTTTTCTCCTCGACCAGGACAGCGAGCCGCCGCAAGGCCTGATCCGGGCCCTGACGGCCCGCGCCGACGCCCTGGCGCGGGCGGGCGAGCGTGCCGCGGTGCTGGCGCCCCGCCTCCTCCCCCCCGCGGAGGGAAACTACCGCCCGATCCGCTATGCCTGGCGCGGCCGGACGCAGGTGAAAGGACTCGCGCCCGTCGACTTCGCCCCCACCTCGGGCTCGCTGACGCGCCTTGCCGCCTATGCCGAGATCGGCCCCTTCCGAGAGGACTTCTTTATCGCGGGGATCGACGTCGAATGGGGGTTCAGGGCCTGGAGCCGGGGCTGGAGCTCCTTTGTGGCGACGGATCTCGCGATGCCGCATCGCTGGGGAGAGGCAGCCTCGCCTGAGGATGCGGCGACGCCGCAGATCCTGCGGCACGCCCCCGTGCGCAACTACTATTATGCCCGCAACGTGGTGGCGACCGCCCGGCTGCCCTATGTGCCGGCGCTCTGGCGGGCACGCTCCTGCGTCAGCCTGGTGGCCCAGATCGGCCTGCTGGCGCTCAGGGGTTCGCCGAGCTCGCTCCGGCCGGTTCGGGCCGGCCTGCGTGACGGCGTTCTGGGCCGGATGGGGCCGGCGCCGACCGGACTGGTGTGAAGCCTGCCCGCCGGGCGGCGGCCAAGCTCAGGGCACGGCTTTCGCGGACACCACCATCGACCTGACCGATCCGCCTGACCGATCCGCTTGGCCGATCCGCCTGGCCGACGCCGCCGTCAGAGCGTCCACTCGCGCGGATGAAGGCCGGTGATCCGCTTCTCCGCCCCGGCGGGAACCGGAACATCCAGCGACCTGGCCAGGGCGATGAAGCGCCCGCCCACGCTTTCCAAGGAATAGCGATTGCGCATGACCGCGTGGCCGCCCGCGGAAAGGCGCTCCCAGAGAGCCGCATCTTCGTGCGCCTGCACGATCGCCGCCGCAAGGGCATCGGCATCCCGCCCCAGCAGGATGTTCTCGCCATCAACGAGACCCATCCCTTCGGAGGCGATCGGCGTCGCCACGCAGGGCACGCCGGCCGCCAGGCTCATGGCGACCTTGCCCTTGATGCCCGCGCCGAAGCGCAGCGGCGCAACCGTTACCCGGGCATGCGCGAGGACCGGATGGAGGTCCTGCACGAAGCCCCGCATCACAACGCCCGCGCCGGCATCGTCGAGCTGGCGAACCTGTTGCGGGGCGTTGCTGCCGATGATCTCCAGCGTGGCGGACGGCAGGGTGTGCCGCACCTTCGGCCAGATCTCCTCGACCAGCCAGGTGGCCGCATCGATATTGGGCGTGTGCAGGAAGCCGCCGACGAACAGCACACCCGACCGTTCCGTGAAAGTGGGCACGCCGCCGGACACGCCCCGCGCGAAGGGAATGACATGGATCGCCGCATCAGGCAGCAGCTCTGAAAGCAGGCGCCCTTCCTCGTCGCTGAGCACGATCGTCGCGTCGGCCTCCGCCATGCAGCGCAACTCGTCCTGGCGGCGCTGCGCGGCGGCCTGTGCCTTGTCCGGAGAGCCTTCGAGGGCCGCTTCACGTTCCTCGCGCAGGAAGTGAAGGTCAACGGTGTTGAAGACAAGGCGGGCATTCGGGGCGCAGCGCCGGACATGCGCGAGGAACCGCGCCGCCACGTGAATGCGGTTCAACAGGATCAGGTCGAAGTCGTTCGCCGCATCCTGGAGAAGCTGCTCGGGGGAGCTGTCCGCCCCGGCGGCGAGGTAGCGCACCCCCGCCTTGCGCAGCGCCTCCGCGTAGGGCGCGTCGCCCGGGCGCTCCACCACCGGCATGAAGGCGGCTTCGTAGCCCATGGCCTGGAAGAGGCTCAGCTGGTTCCACAGGTCCAGGGAGCCGGAATCCTGGTCGGGCGTCGGCACCATCCAGTCGATGAAGAGGACGCGCGGAGGCTCGCTCGGCGCGCGCTGACGAGGCGCGGCGGCCGGCGTCATGGCGGCGCGCAGCCGGCGCCGCATGCCTGCCGTCGCCCAGCCGATCCTGCGCACAGGCTTGGTGAGGCGCCAGGAGGTGGAGGCGAAGACCTCCTGGATCTGGCGGACGCGCTCGTCGATCTGCGCCTGCAGCTGCTGCGTCTCGCGCTGCAGATCCGCCATGGTGCTGCGGGCCGCGGCCAGCTCGGCCTCGAGGCGGGTGCGCTGCTCGACCAGCCCCGGCACCTGCCGCGCCTCGCGCTCCAGCTCCGCCATGGTGCTGCGGGCCTCGGCCAGCTCGGCCTCGAGGCGGGTGCGCTGCTCGACCAGCCCCGGCACCTGCCGCGCCTCGCGCTCCAGCTCCGCCATGGTGCTGCGGGCCTCGGCCAGCTCGGCCTCGAGGCGGGTGCGCTGCTCGACCAGCCCCGGCACCTGCCGCGCCTCGCGCTCCAGCTCCGCCATGGTGCTGCGGGCCTCGGCCAGCTCGGCCTCGAGGCGGGTGCGCTGCTCGACCAGCCCCGGCACCTGCCGCGCCTCGCGCTCCAGCTCCGCCATGGTGCTGCGGGCCTCGGCCAGCTCGGCCTCGAGGCGGGTGCGCTGCTCGACCAGCCCCGGCACCTGCCGCGCCTCGCGCTCCAGCTCCGCCATGGTGCTGCGGGCCTCGGCCAGCTCGGCCTCGAGGCGGGTGCGCTGCTCGACCAGCCCCGGCACCTGCCGCGCCTCGCGCTCCAGCTCCGCCATGGTGCTGCGGGCCTCGGCCAGCTCGGCCTCGAGGCGGGTGCGCTGCTCGACCAGCCCCGGCACCTGCCGCGCCTCGCGCTCCAGCTCCGCCATGGTGCTGCGGGCCTCGGCCAGCTCGGCCTCGAGGCGGGCGCGCTGCTCGACCAGCCCCGGCACCTGCCGCGCCTCGCGCTGCAACTCCGCGACGGCGTTCCGGGCCTGAACAAGTTCCCACTCGATGCCGGCGCGCTTCTGCAGTTCGTCGTTCAGCCGGGCAATCTCGGCATCCCGCACAACCACCTCGCGCCCGAGCGCGACGGCATGTGCCGCATGGCCTTCCGCCTGCTTGAGCCAGGAGGCGTCATCGAGCGCGCTGGAGGTGATGGCGGGCAGCGGTTCATCGGACGCCAGCGCGATGAGGTAATGGGCCCGCGGGTTGCCCGCGGAATGCTGATAGGCCCGGCCGTCGGCGGAGGAGAACAGCTCGACCGGGGCCGGCGCCCCCCCCTCGGGCCCGATTAGCGAGCCCACGACGGAATCCTGCTCCAGGATGGCGAGGTTGGAGAAGCGGTCGCCGATCAGCTTTTTGAACTCGGCGCGGTCGAGCTCGCGGAGGTGGAACTCGTTCTCGTGGCCGTCGGCCTCGGTATAGATCTGCCGGTCCGGCGAGGAGATGATCAGCAGGCCGCCCGGGCGCAAAGCCCGGCGGATACCGTCGAGGAAGGCGTCATGGTCAACAAGATGCTCGATCGTCTCGAAGCTGACGACCACGTCGAAAGCGTTCTGCTCGACGAGTTGGGCGGCATCGCCCTGCCGGAACGAGACGTGGCTGCCGCCATAGTTGCGCTCGGCGAAGGCGACGGTCTCGGGATCGAGATCGACGCCCCGCACGCTGCGGGCGACCGTCCCGAGCAGCGCCGAGCCGTAGCCCTCGCCGCAGGCGACATCCAGCACGTCGCGGCCGGCGCAGTAGCGGGCCGCGAAGAGGTAGCGGTGATGGTGCTGGTGGCGGATCGGGCCGGAAATGTCCGAGGTGTAGCGCTCCCCGGTGAAGGGGAGCTGCTCGGACGGCGCGGGGAAAGCTAGGTCGTTCACGTCCTGCGGCGGGCGGGTCACGTCCTCCATGGCCTTACCTCAGGTGGCTCAGGAACGCGCGCGTGGCGGCACTGCGCAGCGTTGCGTCATAGAAGGCCGGGGCGGAAGGCTGGCCGGCGCGGACACATTGCAGGAGGCTCACCAGAAGGCCGAGGCCCTTGCTTTCGAGCGCCGTCACGAAGGGCCCGACGCCGTCGGGCTGCACCCCGCCGGTGATCCGCGGCCCCGCCTCGAACAGCGCATTGGCCCAGACCGCGGCGATCTCCAGGCGGATCTTGTCCAGGCTCTCGCCGATCGTGTTGCGCGGGTGCACGCGGTACTGGATGTGCGTGACGCCACGGTCGATCGCCACCCGCCCGCGGGTGAAGCAGGTCATCAGGAAGTCGAGGTCGTGGCAGTAGCGCAGGTCGCGGAACCCGCCGACGCTCCGCCAGAAGGCCCGGGAGAACACCATGTTTGAAGTGGTGGCGACCCAGTTCTCGTGCAGCAGGGACAGCTGCGGCAGGCCATGGGCGTCGCGGAAGGCCAGCGCCCGCCGCATCCAGTCGGCGGCCACGCCGCTCTCCTGCGGCCTGCCCTTGTCGTCGATGATCTGGGCCTCGCCGACGATGAGGTCCACCGCGGGATCGGCCGCCGCGAGCGCGCGGCAGCGGGCCAGCTTGCCGGGGGCGAACAGGTCGTCCGAGTTGAGGATGGCGACATAGTCGCCGCCCGCCATCCCGACCAGCTTGTTGATGGTGGCGTGCGCGCCGATGTTCTCATGGCCGAGCGCGTGGGCGTTCGGCCGCCCTGCCAGCAGCTTCTGCGCGCGCGCGAGCCCGTCATCCGAGGAGCCGTCGTCGAGCACGATGATCTCGTCGGCCGGCGCGGTCTGCCGCAGCACGCTGTCGAGCGCCGCCTCGATATAGGCGGCATGGTTGTAGAGCGGGATGACGACGGAGATCTGCGTCATTTACTGGATGTCCGTGTCGAAGAGGGGGAAATAGCGGGTCTTGTAGCGCAGATCCCGCGTCCGCTCCTTGATCGGGCGGGCGGGGTTGCCGGCGACGATGACATAGGGCGGCACGTCGCGGGTGACGACCGCGCCGGCCCCGACCACCGCGCCTTCGCCGATCTTCACGCCCGGGCAGATGAGCGCCCGCGCGCCGATCCAGGCATGGTCGCCGATCTCCACGGGACCTTCGAGGCAGACGAAGTCCGGGTTCTGCGGGTCATGCGTGAGGGTCTGGATCAGCGTGTAGTGCGAGACGTTGACGTTGTTGCCGATCTTCAGCGGCACGCGGCCGTCCAGGTAGCAGAAGCGGTTGATGACCGTGTTCGAGCCGATCTGGATGCCGTAACCGGTCACGAAGCTGCCCGAGCAGATGGTGGAGTCGGCGCCGATCCGCACGTTGCAGAAGCGCCGCAGGAAGGCGTGGCGCAGGCGGTAGGGCATCCAGTTCATGAAGAAGTGGTTGCCCAGCCAGAAGGCGAGGGCCGGCTTGTAGCGGTAGCGGGCGTCGTGGAAGAGGCGCCGCAGGCGGCCCTTGGCGCGGGTGGGCAGGGAGGGTGGCGCCGGGGGTGGCGTGGCGGCAGCAGGAGCGTCCGGGGCGGCGGCGAGCTCGTCCATGATCTCGCGGTAGCGCGTCAGGACGCTTTCGAAGCTGTGCCGCTCATGCAGCTTGGCGCGGCCGCGCAGGCCGGCCTGCTCCCAGTGGTCGCGCTCGGCGGCGAAGCGCAGCATGGCGTCGGCCAGGGGCTGCGCCAGGCGGTATTCCTGCGGGGCATAGGCCAGCCGGTCGAGCTTGGCGGAATCCAGCTTGAGGAAGTCCGGATATTCCGTCGGCAGGAGGATGCCGATGTCGTCCTGCTCGATGACCTCGCCCGCGCCGCCCGTGTCGGTGAGGATCATGGGCTTCGCGTAGTGCATCGCCTCGTTCATGGCGATGCTCCACCCTTCGATGAAGGAGGGGAGGAGGAACGCGTCGCTCACCCCCATCGGATCGGCGATGTCCTCGAAATAGCCGGGCATCAGGATATGCCGGTCGAGGCCCTCGCGCTTGAGATAGGCCTTCAGCTCCTCGACATGCGGGGCGAAGATCTCGTTGCCGACGCAAAGCACGCGCACGTCCTGCCGCACGGCCAGCACGCGCTTCATCGCCGCGGCCATGAGGTAGTGGCCCTTGTGCAGGTTGTAGGAGGCCGGGTTGAGAAAGACGTAGTCCTCTTCCCCGATCCCGAGCTGCGCACGGGTGAGCGTGCCCTGCCTGCCCAGCGGATACTTGGAGAAGTCGAGCCCGTTGGCGACGGTCACGATCTTCTCCGGGGCGATGCCGAGGCTGGCCTGCGCGTATTCGGCCGCCTTGCGGGAGACGGCGATGTACCGGGCCACGTAGCGGTCGCCGGCCCGGAAGGCCGCGCGCGCCTCCTCCGGCAGGAAGGCGTAGACATTGTGGATGAAGCAGATGATCGGGACGCCGCGGGCGGCCAGGTAGGGGTAGCCGACTTCCGAGAAATGGGCCTGGGCGACGGTCGGGCGGAACTCCTCGATCAGCGCCGGATAGGTCTCCTGCACACGGTCGGCGGGCAGGCGGCGCACCGCGACGCCGGAGGCCTGCGCCTCGCGGGCCAGGCTGCCCAGCGGGCCGCAGGTCACGATCAGCGGCTCGTAGCCGTGCCGCTTCAGGCCGACGGCAACATCCAGAACAACCTTCTGGAGGCCCCCTTTGTCAAAGGAGGGGAGTTCGATCAGAACGCGGCCGGCCATCGCTATCGGGTACCTGTGCGGGCGGCCGCCTCCGCTGCAACTGTCGGATCGGCCAAGGAAGGCGGCTTTTTAGGGGATTTCGGCGGGGTGTGCCAGCCGGCTCAGCGGGGGAGGAGGGGGCGGCCCGAGAGCGACCGCGCTTCATATCCCGCCGCCAGCCCGGACAGCATGAAGCAGCGCTCGACGGCGTGGTGCAGCGTGCCGTCGAGCTGGCCGGCTTCGGCCTCGAAGTCTTCCGTCCGCAGCCCGAGCCGCTTCAGGGGCGCCAGGGCTGCCGGACGGAACCAGAACATCGACCCTTCGAAGAAGCCGACCCGCGCGGGCGCCCCCATGCGCGCGCACAGCGCCTCGACGCGCTCGCGGTTCTTCATCCAGTAGAGAGGACGGGTCCGGAAATAGGGAGCCAGGCCGACAAAGCCGATGGCGGGGTTCTGAAACTGCGCCAGCACGCGGGCGACATTGCCCCGCGAGCCCGCGAGACCCACAAAGAAGATGCGACGCCGCAGATCGCCATGGCGGAGGTGCGGGCTTCGCTTGCCGTGGATCTTCAACACTGCGTCAAAGCGGTCCAGCCGCCCTTCGGCAAGGAGCTTCACGAAGGGCGCGATGTCCCGCCCCCGGTTCTCCACCTCATGCACCTCCACATCCGGCAGCCCCTGCGTCTCGCGCCGGAGCCGCGCGGCCTGGTGGGGCGGCGCGGTGATCAGGAGGGGAGAGCGGGGAGGCAGCGTGGCCTGTACCGCCAGCGCCTCGCCCAGCAGCTCGGGATAATAGAGGTGCGCGATGACGGCGGCGCGGCATGTGGCGGGTGCCTCGCGGCGCAGCAGCCGCCAGGCGCGCAACCGCTGGACGGGCGACGAAAGGAAGGCAGCGCCCAGGGCCATCTCCGCGGCGCGCTGCGCCATGACGGCGGGGCGGCGAACGAGCTTCCTGAGCAGGCCAGCCTGCGGGGCGGCAGGGGGTGGAAAGGCGTCGGTCACAGGGCCTGAATCGGGCGGCGCTCGCGCGGTTGGATTTCCCGCTTAAGCTTATCGCGTCCCCGCGTCCGGATCAACCGCAGGGCGGGGGCAGGCTTGACCATGCCTGGGTTGGGTCATTAATGACCCCTCGGTCGCGGCGCCGGAGCTCCGTCCGGCCGCATCTGGAGAGGTCGTCTTCTCTTGCTCCAACAGGCAACTGCGCATGGCGTGGCATCCGGGCTCCGCACCATCATCGCCTCGCGCCGGCTGATCTGGACCCTGGCCAAGCGAGAGGTCGCGGCGCGGTACCGGGGGTCGGCGCTCGGCCTCGTCTGGCTCGTGCTGCTGCCCCTGCTCAACCTGATGGCCTTCACCTTCGTGTTCCGCACGGTGCTGAAGGCGCGCTGGTCGGGCGTGGGGATGGAGGAGGGCGTTGGCGCCTTTTCGGTCTACATGTTCGCTGGCCTGACGATCTTCACCATTTTCTCCGAGGTGATGACGCGCTCGCCCGGGCTCGTGCTCGAAAACTCTTCCTACATCAAGCGCGTTGTATTTCCCCTCGAGATCCTGCCCATCGTCGCCCTGCTCACGGCGCTGGTCAACGCGGCGGGGTCGATGGTGATCTGGCTCGTCTTCTACATCATCACCTTCGGGGCGCCGCATCCGGAGGCTCTGCTGCTGCCGGTCGCGCTGGCGCCGATGTGCCTTGTCATTCTCGGGCTGAGCTGGTTCGTGAGCGCCGTCGGCGTCTACCTGCGCGATCTGCGGCAGTTCGTCGCGCCCGTGGTCACCGCGCTGCAGTTCCTTTCCCCCGTCTTCTACCCGCTCGCGGCGGTGCCGGAGAACGTGCGCTGGATCTTCAACATCAACCCGCTGACGATCCCGCTCGAGCAGGCGCGGGGCCTCTTGTTCCAGGGGGACGTTCCGGGGCTGGCCTCGACGCTCTTCGCGCTGTCCGTCGGGGCCGTGGTCGCGCTGCTCGGCTTATGGTGGTTCCAGAAGACCCGGAAGGGGTTCGCTGATGTCGTCTGACGTCGTCATCCGGGGCAAGGGGATCAACAAGGTCTACAACATCTTCCGCAAGCCGGAGGACCGGCTCAAGCAGATGGTGTTCCGGCGGAAGAAGTTCTTCGACGAGTACTGGGCGCTGAAGGACGTCGACCTGGAGATCAGGCGAGGGGAGACCGTGGCGTTGATCGGCCGCAACGGCTCCGGCAAGTCCACGCTGTTGCAGATCATCACCGGAACCCTGCAGCCCACCAGCGGCGTCATGGAGGTTGAAGGCCGCGTGGGGGCGCTGCTTGAACTTGGGGCAGGCTTCAACCCGGAATTCACCGGCCGCGAAAATGTCCATATGTCGGCGCAGATCCTCGGCCTCTCGCGCGACGAGGTGAATGCGCGCTTCGACACGATCGCCGCCTTCGCCGATATCGGCGACTTCATCGACCAGCCGGTGAAGCTCTACTCGAGCGGCATGTATGCGCGGCTTGCCTTCTCGGTCATGGCGCATGTCGATACCGACATCCTCATCGTGGACGAGATCCTGGCGGTCGGCGACGCGGCCTTCACCCAGAAGTGCATGCGCTTCATCCGCAAGTTCAAGGAGACGGGCACCCTCCTCTTCGTCTCGCACGATGTCGCCGCCGTCCTGAATCTCTGCGATAGCGCGATCTGGATGGATGCGGGCATGGTCCGCGCACGCGGTGCGGCGCGCGAGATCTGCGAAGCCTACCAGGCCGATGTGGAAGGCTCCAAGGGGCACGAGAACGACTTCCGCATCGGCGGCTCGCGCAAGGCTCAGACCGGCCAGGAAGCCTTCCCGCGTGACCACCGCGAGGAGACCCTCGCGGAGTTCGGGCTGAAAGGCGAAGGCAAGGTCTTCGCCTTTGATCCGGACGCTCCCTGGTATGGGCAACGCGGCGCCACGATCGAGGAGGTGCGGGTGCTCGACGCGAATGGCGCGCCCTTGTCCTCCTTCGAGGGGGGCGAGGATGTCCGCCTTGAGATCCGCTGCCGTGCCGAGCGCGCCGTGGAGCAGCCGATCATCGGCTTCAGCGTCAAGGACCGCCTGGGCCAGCACCTGTTCGCCGACAACACCTATCTCACCTACCGGAGCACCCCTGTCTCCCTGGCACCCGGCGATGTCGCGACGGCCCATTTCGACTTCCGCATGCCCTATCTGGCAGCCGGCGATTACTCGCTTTCCGTGGCGGTCGCTTCAGGCACGCAGGACGACCATGTCCAGCATCACTGGATCGACGATGCCTTGCTATTCAAGGTGACCAAGATCTCGGTCAAAGGCCTGATCGGCATTCCGATGCGCGACATCCGGATGTCGGTTTCCCAACCGGCAGACTCTCCTCCCAAGGATACGTAGAGGCCCTGCAGCCGGCATAGCCGGTTGGCTCCGTGGGTTTGCCGGAGCCTGCCTGGCGAAGAACGCGGAGGAGACCTGCAACAACGAGCAGGATCATCTCCGCGCCGCCCCCTCGCGGCCGGTGCACACGGCCTTTCTGGATCGCGGCTCCTGCGCGCCCGCTGCGGCCGGCGAACAGGGCGGCGCGACAGCCGCGCTCACTGCACCCGGATGCCCCTCGCCTTCACCAGGTCGCCCCACTTGGCGCTTTCGCGGCGGAAATAGGCCTCCCAGGCCTCGATCGGCTGCGCCTCGACCCTGACTGCCATGGATTGCAGGCGCGGCTGCATGTCCGCCGCGCGCAGCGCCGCTTCACAGGCCTGGTTGAGGCGGCGCAGGATCGGTTCCGGCGTTCCGGCGGGCGCCATCACCGCGACATGCTCGACCACTTCGAAGCCGGAGTAGCCAAGCTCCTGAAAGGTCGGCACCTCAGGCGCCAGGGGGCTGCGCGTGGCTGTTGTCGCGGCCAGGGCGCGCAGGTCGCCGGACTGGATGTAGGGCATTACCGCCGCCGCAGGCATGAAGAGCATGCCGGCCTCGCCGGCCAGCACCGCCTGGATGGCAGGGCCGCCGCCACGGTATCCAATCTCGTTGACCTCGATGCCCGCCATCTGCAGGAACATCTCGGTCGCCAGGTGCGAGGTGGCGCCGACGCCGGCATTCGCGTAGTCGAGGCGGCTGCCGGGCTTCTTCGCCAGGGCAACGTAGTCCGCGACCGAATGCGCGGGCGAACTGCGCGGCACCATCATGAAAAGCGGACTGGAGATCAGCAGGCCGGCCCCGGTGAAGGCCTGCATGGGATCGTAGGGCAGTTGGTACAGGTGCGGGGCGATCGCATAGGTGCTGTTGGGGGCGATGATGACGGTGTAGCCGTCCGGCTTGGCGCGCGCGGCCGTGGCCATGCCGATCGTGCCGCTGGCGCCTCCCCGGTTGTCAACCACGAAGGCCTGGCCGAGATCAGCCGTCAGGCGCTGCGAGAGGACGCGCGCGAAGGCGTCCGTCGGCCCGCCGGGCGGCCAGGGGACCATCACGGTGACGGCCCGGCCGGGCCAGTCCGGCGTCTGCGCCATGGCCGGTGCGCCGAGCGCCATGGACGCCATGACCAGGTGCCTTCTGCGGAGCATAGCTTGTTTCCTTCCCTGATGCGCCACTCCCCTTCTGCCGGGCGGCGCAACGCGCGTTGAACGGATCGCTTTGGCCGCTGATCAGCGGTCAGTCGTGATTCGGGGGGAGCGGCGGGGTGCCGTGGGTGTGGAAGCTTTCGATGGTCTTCAGCCCCCAGGCCTGTCCCTTCCTCCGTTCCTCCTCGGTCCAGGTGATGGTCCGCCAGTCCGGCGCCAGCACCAGGCGGGCGCCCGCATTGGCAAGCTCGACGCGGTTGCCGCCGGGTTCGTAGACATAGAGGAAAAAGGTCTGCTGCACGGCGTGCTTGTGCGGGCCGGTCTCGATGTGCACACCGTGCTCCAGAAAGATGTCGGCCGCCTGCAGGATCGCTTCTCGGCTGTCGAGTGCGAAGGTGACGTGGTGGAAGCGGCCGGGCACGCCATGCGCCTCCTTGGTGAAGGCGAAGTCGTAGCTCTTGTTGGTCGCGGTGAGCCACATGCCCGCCTCCTCGCCGCTGTCCAGCTCGATGCGCTCGGTGCAGCGGAAGCCCAGCGTGCTCTCGAAGAACCTGCGGCAGGCGCGGACATCCACCGCCAGGCAGTTGAAGTGGTCGAGCCGGCGGACGTTGATGCCGCGCCCCGGGAAGCGCTGCGCCTGGTTCTTCAGCGCCGGCCGCAGCGCCGGCGGCGCCTCATACCATTCTGTTTCGTAGTAGAGCTCGAAGAGGTGCCCGTCCGGGTCGCGGAAGCGCCAGCCGGTGCCGTGGCCCAGTTCGCCCTCGTGCGGCTCGACGTCATTCCCGGCGGCGCGAAGCGCGGCGAGGCGTCGCTCCAGCGCCTGCGGGCTGCGCGTGCGGAACGCGGCATGGCCGAGGCCGGAGCTGCGCGAGGCAGTGAGTTGCAGCGAATGGCGCTCGTAGTCGTCCCAGCCGCGGAGATAGACGCTGTCGCCCTTCCGGCCGCTCTCGGTCATGCCCATGACCTCGACGAAGAAGCGCAGCGACTCCTCTGGCCGGGGCGTCAGCAGCTCGACATGGCCCAGATGGGCCACGTCCATCACGGGTTCCTCGGGTGGTTGCATGGCGCTCCTCCCCGCCTGGTCCTTACCCCGGGCGGCAGCGGAACGATAGCGAGGCGGAGCCGGCCTGTCCTATCGTTTCTGCCGCGAAGGCCGTCATCTTCCGGAATGGCGCCGGCCCTTCAGACCTCGTCGAGCGAGGTGACGTAGAGCAGCCCGGCCTTCTCCAGCGCCGGGCGCATGTTGTAGAGGTCGAGCCCGAGCACGCCGCTGGCCAGCTTGGCGCGCTTCTCGCCCTCGTTGGTCTGGCGCTTCTCGGCGGCGGCGAGTACCTCCTCCGCCTCGGCGCGGGGGATGACCACCACGCCGTCGTCGTCGGCCACCACCAGGTCGCCCGGCCTGACCGCGACGCCGGCGCAGACCACCGGCACGTTGACCGAGCCAAGGGTGGATTTCACCGTGCCGCGGGCCGAGATGGCGCGCGACCAGACGGGAAAGCCCATCTCGCGCAGCACCGCCACGTCCCGCACGCCCGCATCGATGACGAGGCCGCGCACGCCGCGCGCCTGCAACGAGGTGGCGAGCAGGTCGCCGAACATGCCGTCGGTGTTGTCGGTGGTGCAGGCGACGACGAGGATGTCGCCGGGCCGGCACTGCTCCACGGCGACATGGATCATCCAGTTGTCGCCGGGTTGCGCCAGCACCGTCACCGCGCTGCCCACCGCCGCCGCGCCGGCCCAGGCCGGGCGCATATAGGTCTTCATCAGGTTGGGCGCGCGGCCCGAGGCCTCGTGCGTGGTGGAGACGCCGAGCGGCAGGAAGCGGTCGGTGGTCGCGACCGGCAGGCGCTCCACCCGGGTGACGACGACGGGCGTCATGCCAGCACCTCGACCGCGTCGGGGAAGATGGTCTGGTAGGCCTCGCCATAGGTCATGGCCTTGCCCGAGTTGCGGCCGCCTTGCATGCCGCGGTTCAGCGCCACGCGCTCGTAGTAGTGCCAGAGGTGCTTCTGCGCCGGGAGCTGCTCGAAGGCCTTCCACTTGGTCTCCCACACCTCGGTGATGTTGAGGATGCGGTTGGGCTTGAAGCCGCACTGCTCGGGCTGGTGCGGCTCGAACTGGAAGACCTGCGGCGCGGCATAGGTGACGCCCTGCTCCGGCTTGTGGCCGGCGGCCTGGGCGATGATGCGCGCCTCCTGCGCGAAGCGTGCGGCCTCGGGATGGTCCACGTTGTAGGGATCGGCCACCGCATGGGTCAGCACGAAGGCGGGCTTCACCTCGCGGTAGACGTCGATCAGCCGGTCCAGCATGGCCTCGCTGAGGCGCAGCGGGTAGTCGCTGGCGTCGAAGAACTCGATCTCGGCGCCCAGCACGGCGGCGGCGGCCTCGGCCTCGGCGCGGCGGCCGGCCTTGCAGGCCTCCAGGGTCATGCCCGCCTGCTTCCAGGCGCCCTGGCTCTCGCCGCGCTCGCCATAGGAGAGGCAGACGATCTTCATGCGGTAGCCCAGCTTGGCGTGCAGCGCGATGGCGCCGCCCGCGCGCCAGACGAAGTCGCCGGGATGGGCGGTGACGACGAGGCCGGATTTCTGCGTGCCGGACATGGTGCTTTCCCCTCTCAGCGCGCCCAGTAGAGGCGGTCGGGATTGTCGATCAGGATTTTGCGGCGCGCCGCCTCGTCCTCCACGGCCATGGCCAGGAGGTCCACGAGGTCGCCGTCGTTCGGCATGTCGCCGCTGATGTTGGGGTGCGGGAAGTCAGTGCCCCAGAGCGTGCGGTCCGGCGCCACCTCGGCGAGCCTGCGCGCGAAGGGCACCGCGTCGTGGAAGGGGCTGCCTGCGGAGGAGACGCGCTCGGGCCCGCAGATCTTCACCCAGGCCAGCTCGTTGCGCATCAGCTCCAGCAGCCGGCGGAAGGGCTCCTGCTCCAGCCCGTTCTTCGCCTGCACCCGGCCCATATGGTCGATCACGAAGGGAACCTTGATGCGGGCGATGCGCTCGGCGTGCTCGACGATGTCCTTGGCGTCGAGGTGCAGCACCACATGCCAGCCGAGCGGCTGGATCTTCTCCAGCACGCGGTCGAACACCTCGAGGTCCGGCGTGCCGCCGAGATGCGCCACGAAGTTGAAGCGCACGCCGCGCACGCCGCCGCGGTCGAGTTCCTCCAGCCCCTTGTCGGTGATGCTGCCGTCCACGATGGCGACGCCGCGATAGGCGCCGTTGCTCTTCTCGATGGCGTCGATCATCGCCGTGTTGTCGGTGCCGTGGCAGCTTGCCTGCACGATCACCGCGCGGTCCACGCCGATCGCCGCATGCACGCGGCGGAGATCCTCCACCGGCGCGTCGGGCGGGGTGTAGGCGCGGTCCGGCGCGTAGGGGAATTTGTCCGCCGGGCCGAAGACGTGGCAGTGCGCGTCGCAGGCGCCGGCGGGCAGCTTGTAGGCGGGCGTCCTCGGGTTGGGGTCCGGGGCCTTGCAGGTCTTGGTGCTCATTGCTTCTCGATTCCCGCCTTCTCGATGACGCCGCGCCATTTCTCGGTCTCGGTGCGCAGCAGCTGGCTCATCGCGGCCGGCGTGCCGCCGCGGGCCTCGACGCCGGCGTCGAGCAGCTTCTTGCGCACCTCGGGTTCCGCCAGCGCCGCGTTCATCGCGGTGTTGAGCGTGTCGATCACGGGCTGCGGCGTCTTTCCCGGCGCCACCAGGGCGTTCCAGGAGGTCACGTCGAAGTCCTTCAAGCCGTGCTGCTGCAGCGTCGGCACGTCTGGCAGGTTGGCGGCGCGCTCGGCCGAGGTGACGGCGATGGCACGCAAGGAGCCGCCGCGGATCTGCCCCATCAGCGGCGCCACGATCTCGAAGGCCACCGTCACGTCGCCGCGCAGCAGGGCGGTCAGCAGGTCGGGCGTGCTGCTGAAGGGCACCGTCACCGTGTCGATGCCGGTCGCCGTCTTGAACAGCTCGGCCGCCAGGTTCTGCGTGCTGCCGACGCTGATGGTGCCGATATTGGCGCTGGAATCCTTCTTCAGCTTCGCCAGCAGGTCCTGCACGTTCTGGATCGGCGACTTGGGCGAGACCAGCAGGGCGATGGCGAAGCTGCCCATCAGTCCCACGGGGGCGAAGTCGCGCACCGGGTCGAAGGGCAGGCTGCGGAACAGCGAGGGGCTGATGGCATGGGCGTTGGTCGCCACCATCAGCGTGTAGCCGTCGGCCGGGGCGGTCATCAGCGCCTGCCCGGCGACGATGCCGCCGGCGCCGGGACGGTTCTCCACCACCACGGGCTGGCCGAGCCGCTCCGACATCGCCTGCCCCACGGTGCGGGCGGTCAGGTCGGCCACGCCGCCGGCGCCGTTCGGCACCAGCAGGCGGATCGGCTGCGAGGGATAGCTGCCCTGCGCCAGCGCGGGCCTTGCCCAGGGGGTGGTGAGCCCGGCGGCCCCGCCCAGGGCGGCCAGCCGCAGGGCGTCGCGGCGTCCGAGAGCCATGGATGATCCTCCTTGTTGGGCCGCCCCCGCGCGGGAGCGGCCGGGTGCCGCCTTATTCGGCGGCGGCCTTGTGCGGCGTCGTGGCGGCCAGGGCGGCGAGCAGCGCGTCGAGGTCGGTGGTGCGCAGCGCCTCGGCGCCCATCTCGCGGCCGCGCGCGGCGGCCCAGTCCTGCCGCTCGGCGATCGGCGCGCTCAGCAGCGGGTCCACCCCCGCCTCCTGCACCGTGCGGGCGACCTCGCGCATCTCCTCCGCCCGCCGCCTGCCATGGATCAGCGCCCGGCTGATGACGTAGCCGGCCAGGCCGCGCCAGTCCTCGTGCGGCAGCGTGTCGGCCAGCGAGCGCAGCACCTCCTGCTCCACGCCGTAGTGCCGCGCCGCGAGCATGCATTCGGTGGTCAGCGCCTCCAGCCCCTTCACCATCACGCTGCGGCACATCTTCACCGAGGACGCCTTGCCGATGGGCCCAGGGAAGGGGGTCAGGTTCATGCCGAAGGGCGCCATCAGCGCCTGGAAGGCCGCGGCATGGGGGCCGCCCAGCAGGATCGGCGAGCGCAGGCCCTTGGGGGGCACGCTGGCCATCACCGCCGCCTCCACATAGCGGCCGCCGGCCTTCTCCACCGCCTCCGCCGCCGCCTGCTTGGTGCCGGGGGAGACCGAGTTCACGTCCACCACGAAGGGCGCATGGCCGAGCCCGCCGGTTAGCGACCGCGCCGCCGCCAGCGCCGCGCCGGCGGTGACGGGAACGAAGACCACCTCGGCCTGCGCCGCCGCCGCGGCCGCGCCGTCATGCACGGTGGCGCCGGCTGCCGCCGCGCGCTCGCGCGCCGCCGGGGCGGTGTCATAGGCGTGGATCCCGGTCGCGCCGCCGGCGCGCAGGTCGCGGGCGAAGATGCCGCCCACCTCGCCGAAGCCGATGATGGCGAAGCGCGTCATGGCTGTTCCTCCCTCGCTGTTCATTCGATTTCCGGCGGCAGGCCGTCCCAGACCTCGTCCACCGTCAGCGGCCGCGGCAGCATCGCCTGCGCGGCCATGTAGCGGAGCGCCAGCTCAACCACCGGGCGCAGCGCCGCGCGGCTGGCCGGCGGCGCGCCGTGCCCGTCTGCCGGCACGGGCGCGGCGGCGGCGCGGGCCATCCGCACCAGCTCGACCACCAGCTCGGGGCGCTGCTCCGCCAGCTCCCGCGTCACCGTCAGCATGTGGTTGACGGGGACGAGGCGGTGACGCTGCCAGAAGGCTTCCGCCGCCGCCTGCGGGTCCGGGAAGACGGTTCGCAGGGCCGGGTCCGCCGGCATGTCGTTGCCGACGATCACCGCGTCCAGCGCGCCTTCGCGCAGCATGGCCAGCATCTCCCGCCCAGGTTTCGCCCGCTCGGCGAAGGGCGGGTCGGCGATGCCGGCGACATGCGCGTCCTCGAAGGTGATCCACTGGCTCTCCTCAGGGCGCGGGCCGCCTTCCTCGGCGATGATGCCGCGCAGCCACATGCCCGTGGTCTGGCTATAGGCGCGCACGCCGATGCGCCGGCCGGCGAGGTCGGCGGGCGAGCGGATGTCGCTCTCCCTGCGGCAGAGCAGCGCCGATTGCTGGAACCGGGCCGCCAGCACCACCGGCAGCAGCACCAGCGGCCGCCCGGCCGCGCGCGCCTGCAGGAAGGTGGCGATCGCCATTTCCGAGACGTCGAAGCGCAGCTCCCGCACCATCGGCGCGAAGGCGCGGCTGATCACCGGGATGTCGGCGAAGTCCAGGCGCAGCAGGGGGGAGGTGACGCCACCCTCCTTCAGCGCCCGGGTGCGGGGGTAGGTGCCGATCGCCGCGCGCAGCACGGCGGGCCCTGCAGTGGCCTGGGGGCTCATGGATGCCAGCCCTGGGCCGGGGCGTTTGCCGGCCGGTCTCGCGAAGGGGTCATGGGGCGTTTCCTTCCGCTCTGCCCCAGGGCGTGGCGCGCCCTTGGAGCGGAGGTCTGGCACCTGACTAGCCCTGATTGCGGCGTCTCGTCCTATCGCTTTTCCCGCGCCTCTTATCAGCGCTGGTTATATCGGCGAGGCCGCGCTGCCCGATCTCGGCGACATGGGCGCGCAGGCAGGCGACAAAGGCCGCGCCCGCCGGGGCGAGCGGGCGGTCGCGCGGCAGGATCAGCCCGGCGGGGCGGGGCGGCGCCGGGATCGGCAGCGGCACCACCCGCAGCGTGCCGCGCAGCAGGTCGCCCGCCATCATCAGCCGCGGCATCACCGAGATCAGGTCGGTGGCGTGCAGCATCTCGCGGATGAAGCCGTAGGAGCTGGAGCGCAGCGACGGCGTCGGCTCCAGCGCCAGCATGTCCAGCACCGTGTCGATCTCCTGCCCGACGCGCTGGCTCACGGTCGGCAGCACCAGGTCGTAGCGGCGCAGCTCCTCCGGCTTCGGCGGCCCACCCGCGAAGACCGGGTGGTCGGCGCGGGCGAGGATCGAGATCGGCTCCTCCCAGAGCGGCTCGCGCGAGAAGCCGTCCGGCGCCGCGGGCTCGTAGAGGCGGCCGACGATCAGGTCGATCTCGCCGGCGGCCAGCTTGGGCAGCAGCTCCTCCGTCCGGCCCTGCTCCAGCCGGACGCCGATGCCGGGGTGTTCCGCCTTCAGCCGGGTCAGCGCGCCGGGCAGCACCGCGGTCGCCGCGACCGGCAGGGTGCCGATCGCCACTGTCCCTCCCTCGGGGTCGGCGATGTGGTCCAGCGCCTCGTCCAGCCGGCGCAGCTCGGCCAGGATGCGACGGGCGGACTGCGCCAGCAGCGTGCCCGCCTCGGTCGGCCGCACGCCGCGCGGCAGGCGGTCGAACAGCCGCTGCTGCAGGATGTCCTCGAGCTCGCGCAGCGTCTTGGTCAGCGCCGGCTGGCTGACGCCGATCACCGCCGCCGCCTTCAGGATGCTGCGCTGCGCCACGATCGCCTCCACCGCGCGCAGGTGGTGCAGCTTCAGGCGCTGGTCGAGGTAGCGGCGGACCGCCATGGGCGCCCTCCGGGCGTCGCTATTCCACGGGATTATAGCTCAGGCGGAAGAAGGAATGCGATGGAGGGCCCCTGGCGCGCCTAGGCTGCGGGCGGCCCGGGCGAGACCGGGCGGGAGGAAGCGAAGATGAAAGCCCCTGGTCCTGCGGCGGTGGCCGCATTCCTGTCGCGCCGCGCGGCGCTGTCCGCGCTGCTCGCCATGCCCGCGGCCCTCGCGGCGCCGCGCCTGGCGCGGGCGCAGGCCGCCTGGCCGGACCGGCCGGTGCGCGTCATCGTCCCCTTCACCCCCGGCGGTTCCACCGACATCATCGCCCGCGCCCTGGCGATGGAGCTGCAGAGCGCCTTCGGCCAGCCCTTCGTGGTGGAGAACCGCGGCGGCGCCGGCGGCACCATCGGCACCGAGGCCGCCGCCCATGCGGCGCCCGACGGCTACACGCTGCTGCTCGGGCATATCGGCACGCTGGCCGTCAACCCCTCGCTCTATCCGAACCTCAGCTTCGACACGGTGGAATCCTTCGCGCCCATCACGCTCGCTGCCATGGTGCCGAACGTGATGGTGGTGAACCCGAGGAAGGTGCCGGCCGGCAGCATCGGCGAGCTGATCGCGCTGGCGAAGCAGAAGCCGCGCGCGCTCACCTTCGGCTCGGGCGGCAACGGCTCGGCCGCGCATATCGCCATGGCGGCCTTCAACCTGGCCACCGGCACCGAGATGGAGCACGTCCCCTATCGCGGCACCGGGCCGATGATGAGCGACCTGCTCGCCGGCACCATCGACCTGACCTTCACCGGCGGCCCGCCCGCCCTGCCGCCGGTGCGCGCGGGCATGCTGCGCGCGCTCGGCGTCTCCTCGCGGCGCCGCCTTTCCGCCGCGCCGGAAATTCCCACCGTGGCGGAGCAGGGCGTGCCCGGCTTCGAGGCCAACCAGTGGTACGGGCTGCTCGCGCCCGCCGGCACGCCGCGGCCGATCGTGGACCGCCTGAACGCTGCCGCCACCAAGTCGCTGCAGGGCGATGCGCTGCGCCGCCGCTTGGAAACCGAAGGCGCCGAGGCGGCGCCCGGCACGCCCGAGGCCTTCCGGGACTTCATTGTCGCGGAGCGCAAGCGTTGGGCGGAGGTGGTGCGTCGCGCCGACCTGCGGCTGGACTAAGAAGAAAGAACGCGCCTGGACCTAACGGACATCGGCTTGGCGGCGCCTCGCGCCCGCCCCGCCTTTGGCCGCCGCACAACCCTGCTCTGATCGGCGCTTCATTGAGAACGGTGTCGAGAAGCGGATCGGCACGGCTGGGCCCCTTCAGGTGGCCGTCCGGAAGGAATGGGACCTTCGGGGCGAACTCATCCGCAGCGCCGGCATCCGGGCGGAGTGGGAAGGCTCGGGGAAGGAATTCCCCCCGAACCCCTTCTGCTTTCTGCCAGCGGGCGGTCGCGCCCTTCGCACATCGTGCCTGCGCCCCCCACCGGCACCGCCAAGCTGGCAGGAGAAAGAGGAGGGGGGCCCGGAGAAGAATTCGCTTTCTCGCGGCTTCCCGCGATCAGGCCACGGGTGGCGGAAGCTCCTGCGGGCTGGGCGGCGCCATTGGCGGCACGTCCGGCCCAGGGCCGGGAGAAGGAATGCCTGGCTGCGGCGGCGGAATGTCAGGACCTGGCGGGCGGGGCTGCGGGATGTCCGGCCCGGGTCCTGGCATCGGCCCGCCCGGGTTCGGCGGCGTGACATCCGGACCTGGCGGGCGGGGCTGCGGAATATCCGGCCCCGGCTCCGGTGGCCGCGGCGTCGGCGGCTGCGGTCGCGGCGGCCCGGGCGGTGCCGTCGGGTCCTGCGCGGCCAAATCCTGGGCTTGTCGGATCATGGGCATGGTTTCCTCTTGGTAGAACGGGCGCCGCCCTGGCCCGAGGGGCGAAGGAGGGAGCGCCGCGCTAGCGGGGCTGCACCGTGGGGTCGCCTCCTGGCGAGCCTGGCGGCGGAAGCACCGGCGTGGTGTTTGGCTGCGGTGTCGGCGCGGGCACATGGATCTTGGGATCGACCCCGGCTGGCGGGGGGATGACGCTGTCACCGCCGGGCCCCGGCGCCGTCGGCTGTCCGCTCCCCGGTGGCTGGATGCGCTCCGGAATGGTCGGGCCGGGCCTGTTGGGCGGAACAGGCGACTGCGCCATGGCGCCGCTGGCGAGCAGGGTCAGCATGAAGCCTGCGAGGATACAGCGCTTCTGGTTCATGCCGGATCCACCCCTCCGTTTCTGTGCCCGCTGCGCCGCCCGGGAGGGGTGGCGGAAAACGGGCCGGGAAGGGGAAACGTCCCCTCTCATTGGCCAGTTGCAGGCGCCCTGCCGGCGAAAGGGGATGGACACGAGGTGGCGAGGTCCGGTTGCCGATCAAGAGGCATACTAGTATACAAGTATCCAAGTATGCCTTTCCCGGAGGAACCGTGCCTCTTGCAACAGCCGAGCTGCGCCTGCACCGCCGCGCGCCGATCGGGCGCGAGCTGCACGGCATGCTGCGCCGGCAGATCCTGCGAGGCGTGCTCCGCCCCGGCGAATCCATTCCCGAGACCACCCTGGCCGAGCGCGCCGGCGTCAGCCGCACGCCGGTGCGCGAGGTGCTGCGCCGCCTCGCCGACGAAGGCTTCGTCACCATCATCCCGCAGGTCGGCACCTATGTGGCGCCGATCCGCCTCGCCGCCGTCTACGACAGCCAGTTCATCCGCGAGACGCTGGAGTGCCGCACCATCCGCCTCGCCGCGGAGAACCTGACGGAGCCGGACGCGGCGGTGCTGCGCGCCAACCTCGCGGCGCAGCAGGCCAGCCTGGAGGCCGGCGAGTCGGACGCCTTCTTCGACCAGGACGACGCGCTGCACGCCTGCTTCGTGCGCATCGCCGGCCGCCCGGCCATCTGGCAGGTGATCCAGGGCGTGAAGTCGCAGCTCGACCGCGTGCGCTACCTGTCCCTGCAGAGCGGCGACTGGCCACCGGTTCTGGTGGAGGAGCACGCCACCCTGGTCGGCCATGTGCTGGCCGGCGATGCCGAGCGGGCGGAGGCGGCGATGCGGGCGCATCTGCGCACCGTCTTCGCCACCATCGAGCGGCTCAGCCGCACCAACGCCGATTTCTTCGAGACGCCCGCGCCATGACGCGCGGACCGGCCGCCGCGCGCGGCTGACACCACACCAGGAGCTGGAGCGAGAGCATGGTCGCCATTGCGGTGAAAACGCCACACGTCCTGGAGCTGTTCGAGGCCACGCCGGCAGCGCCCAAGGCGGGCGAGGTGGTGGTGCGCGTCGAGCGCGCCGGGATCTGCGGCTCCGACCTGCACATCTACCACGGCACCAATCCCTTCGCGAAATACCCGCGCATCATCGGCCACGAATTCGCCGGCACGGTGGAGGCGGTGGGCGAGGGCGTGCACGACCTCGCCGCCGGCGACCATGTGGTGGTGGACCCGGTGGTGAGCTGCGGCCACTGCTATCCCTGCCGCGCCGGCCGGCCGAACGTGTGCAGCAACCTCGAGGTGTTCGGCGTGCACCGCGACGGCGGCTTCCGCGACCGCCTGGCCGTGCCGCGCGCCAACGCGGTGAAGGTGAGCCCTGACCTGCCCTTCGCCATCGCCGCCCTGGCCGAGCCCTTTTCGATCGCGGCCAACGTGCTCAGCCGCACCGGCATCGGCGCGGACGATTCGGTGCTGGTCTATGGCGCCGGGCCGATCGGCCTGACCGTGCTGCAGGTGGCCAAGCTGCATGGCGCCCGCTGCATCGTCGCCGACATCGACGACGCCCGGCTGGAGCGCGCCCGTGGCTTCGGCGCCGATGTGGTGGTGAACTCGCGCAGCACGCCGGTGCCGCAGGCGGTGGCCGGCGAGACCGACGGGCTCGGCCCCACGCTGGTGATCGACGCCGCCGGCGTGCCGGCGCTGCTGGAGGAGGCCTGCCGCCTGGCCAGCCCGGCGGGCCGCATCGGCCTGCTCGGCTTCTCGCCCGAGCCCTGCAACATCAGCCAGCAGGAGATCGTGAAGAAGGAGCTGACCCTGGTCGGCTCGCGCCTGAACCGCAAGCTGCTGCCGCAGGTCGTGCAGTGGCTGGAGAGCGGCCAACTGCGCCCCGAGGCCATGATCACCCAGACCTTCGCCGCCGCCGACGCACGGGAAGCCTTCGCGCTGATCGAGAAGGACCCCGGCCGCACCGTGAAGGTGCAGCTGGCCTTCGGCGGCTGAACCGGACTTCAAGGAGGAACGAGCACAATGACCATCATCACCCGCCGCGGCGCCACCCAGGGCCTCGCCGCCATCCTGGCGCTCGGCGCCGCGCCGCCGGTGCTGGCGCAGTCCAAGACCGTGCTGAAGCTCGGCCACCTCGCCAACGAGGACAACACCTGGCACAAGGCCTGCCTGAAGTTCGCCGAGGAGGTCGCGCAGCGCACCAACGGCGCCCTTGAGGTCCGCGTCTTCCCGAACGAGCAGCTCGGCAAGGAAACCGACCTGATCAAGGGCATCCAGCTCGGCACGGTGGACTTCACCATCACCGGCGAATCGCTGCAGAACTGGGCGCCCTCCGCGGCGCTGCTCGCCGTGCCCTACGCGGTGAAGGACATCGCGCAGCTCGACAAGGTGGTGCAGGGCAAGGTCGGCGAGGCGATCGCCGACAACATCGAGGACAAGACCAAGCTCCGCACGCTCTGCTACTTCGCGCGCGGCCCGCGCAACCTGACGGCCAACCGCGTGATCGCCAAGCCCGACGAGCTGAACGGCCTCAAGCTGCGCGTGCCCAACGTGCCGCTCTTCGTGAAGTTCTGGGACGCGCTTGGCGCCAAGCCGACGCCGATGGCCTTCTCCGAGGTCTTCACCTCGCTGCAGAACCACACCATCGACGCGCAGGAGAACCCGCTGGCGCTGATCAAGTCGGCGAGCTTCGCCGAGGTGCAGAGCGTGGTGAACCTCACCGAGCACGTCATCAGCTGGATCTACCTGGTGGGCGGCAGCCGCAAGCTCGGCCGCCTGCCGGAAGCGCAGCAGAAGGCCATCATGGAGGCTGCCAAGGTCGCGCAGGAGTATGAGCGCGGCCTGTTCCTGGCCGACGAGAAGAAGCTGGCCGAGGAGCTGAAGGCGAAGGGCATGAAGTTCGCCGAGGTGGACAAGGAGGCCTATGCCGCGAAGGGCCGCCCGGCCGTCGCCGCCGCGCTCTCCGACGAGATCCGCCCGCTCTACGAGCAGATCCTGGCCACGGCCTGACCGGCTCCGGGGGCGCGCTTCCCGCGCCCCCGCCCTTCCGCCCGCCGGGTGGCAGATCGAGGACAACACAATGCGCGCACTCATCGGGGCGGTGCTGCTGGCGGTGCGGACGGTCTGCCGCATCGGCACGCTGGCCGCCTTCGCCGTGCTGGTCGGCGTCGTCGTCATCCAGGTGCTGGGTCGCGTGCCCGGCGTGCCGACCGTGCCCTGGACGGAGGAGGTGGCGCGCTTCGCGCTGGTCTACCTCGTCGGCTTTTCCTGCGGCCTCGCCGTGCTGCGCGGCGAGATGGTCAACGTGGATCTCTTCGTCGCGCCGCTGCCGCCGCGCGGCCGCCGCGTGGCGGAGCGCCTGTCGGACCTCGTGGTGCTCGGCTTCGCGCTCGCCATCCTGCCCGGCGCCTGGGACTACGTGGCCTTCAGCGCCGGCGAGCGGGCGCGCTCGCTGGATGTCCCGATGCTGCCGGTCTACGCGGTGATGCTGCTGATCCCGGGCGCGCTCGCCTTCTTCTCCGTGATGCGCCTGCTCGGCTTCGGCCAGCAGGGCTCGCCCGCCCATGGTGAGACCGTCTGATGCTCGTCGGCCTGCTCTTCGGCACCTTCGCGGTCTGCCTCATTCTCGGCGTGCCGGTCGGCATCGCGCTGGCCCTCGCCTCGACGGCCTATCTCTACGCCGCCGATATCGACCTCTCGGTGGTGGCGCAGTTCACCTATGCCGGCATGGACAGCTTCGTGCTGCTCTGCATCCCTGGCTTTGTGCTGGCCGGCAACCTGATGAACGGCGGCGGCATCACCGACCAGATCGTGCGCTTCGGCAACTCGCTGGTCGGCCATGTGCGCGGCGGGCTCGGCCTCGCCAACGTCACCGGCTCGATGATCTTCGCCGGCATCTCCGGCACCGCCGTCGCCGAGACCGCCTCGATCGGCGCGGTGATGATCCCGGCGATGCGCAAGTCCGGCTACGACGCGCCCTTCGCCGCGGCGGTGACGGCGGCGGCCTCCACCGTCGGCCCGATCATCCCGCCCTCGGTGCCGATGATCATCGTCGGCACCCTGACCGGCCTCTCGGTCGGCAAGATGTTCCTGGCCGGCGCCGTGCCCGGGCTGCTGCTCGGCGCCGGCATGATGCTCACGGTCTATATGCTCTCGCGCCGGCGCGGCTACCCGAAGGGCACCTGGCAGGGCTTCGGCGAGGTGCTGCGCTCCTCGCGCGCCGCCGTCTGGGCGCTGCTGATGACGGCGCTGATCCTCTACGGCATCGTCGGCGGCGTCTTCACCCCTACCGAGGCCTCGGTCGTCGCGGCGCTCTACGCCTTCGTGGTCGGCCTCTTCGTCTACAAGGGCTTCGGCCTGCGCGACCTGCCGGGCATCGTGCTGGAAAGCGCCATCGGCTCCGGCGCGCTGATCCTGCTGGTCGGCTTCGCCAACGTCTTCGGCTGGATCCTGACCAGCGAGCAGATCCCGCAGGCCATCGCCCAGGCCATGCTCTCGGTCACCGAGAACAAGTACCTGATCCTGCTGATGGTCAACGTGCTGCTGCTGATCGTCGGCACCTTCATGGAAACCATCGCGGCGCTGATCATCCTGTTCCCGCCGCTGCTGGCGGTGGCGCAGGCGGTGGGCATCGACCCCATCCACTTCGCCATCGTCGTGGTGCTGAACCTGATGATCGGGCTGACCACGCCGCCCGTAGGCGTCTGCCTCTTCGTCGCCGCCAACATCGCCAACGTGCCGCTGAGCGCCATCAGCCGCGCCATCGTGCCCTTCCTGATCTGCAACCTGATCGTGCTGCTGCTGGTCTCCTACCTGCCCTGGATCTCCCTGTGGCTGCCCAGCCTGTACTTCAACTGAGCGGAGGACCGAGATGAGCGAGACCCTGCCGCGCCTGTCTCCGGAGCGCCTTGCCGCGCTGCCGGCGGGCGTCGCGCGCCCCCGCTACGACCGCGCGGCGCTGCGCCCGCGCATCGTCCATCTCGGCCTCGGCGCCTTCTTCCGGGCGCATGGCGCGCACTACACCGAGGACGTGCTGCACGCTTCGGGCGGGGATTGGGGCGTGGTGGGCGTCAGCCTGCAGCGGCCTGACCAGCGCGACCGTCTGGCGCCGCAGGGCGGGCTCTACACCACCCTCCGCCGCGATGCCTCGGGCGACGCCGCACGCGTCGTCGGCTGCCTGCTGGAGGTGCTGGTGGCGCCGGAGGACACGGCGGCCGTGCTGGCCCGCATGGCGGCGCCCGAGGCCGCCATCGTCAGCCTCACCATCACCGAGAAGGGCTATTGCCACGACCCCGCCAGCGGCCGTTTGAACCGCGATCACCCGGACATCCGCCACGATCTGGCGGCGCCCGAGGCGCCACGCTCGGCGGTGGGCTTCCTGGTCGAGGCGCTGCGGCTGCGGCGCGAGCGGGGGCTCCGTCCCTTCACCGTGCTCTGCTGCGACAACCTGCCGCAGAACGGCCGCCTCCTGGCCGGCCTGGTGCATGACTTCGCCGCCGTCCGCGACCCAGGCCTCGCCGCATGGATCGCCGCCGAGGTGCAGCTCCCCTGCAGCATGGTGGACCGCATCGTCCCCGCCATGGTGCCGGAGGACCTGGAGGCCGCCGCCCGCGCCACCGGCTGCCAGGACGCCGCCCCGGTGGTGCACGAGCCCTTCCGCCAATGGGTGATCGAGGACCGCTTCGTGGACGGTCTGCGCCCGCGCTGGGAAGAAGCGGGCGCGCAGCTCGTCGCCGAGGTGGAGCCCTTCGAGCACATGAAGCTGCGCCTGCTGAACGGCGCGCATTCCGCGCTGGCCTATCTCGGCTACCTCGCAGGTCATGAGACCATCGTGGACACCGTCTCGGACCCCGCCTTCCGCGCCTTCGTGCAGCGGCTCTGGGCGGAGGAGATCATCCCCGAGGTGCCGCCGCCACCCGGCGTGGACCTCGCCGCCTATGCCGCCGCGCTGCTCGACCGCTTCGGCAACCCGGCGATTCGCCACCGCACCTGGCAGATCGCCATGGACGGTTCGCAGAAGCTGCCGCAGCGCCTGCTCGGCACGCTGCGCGAGCGGCTCGCGCAGGGCCGCCCCATCCCGCTGCTGGCGCTGATCGTGGCCGGCTGGATCCGCTATGTCGGCGGCCTGGACGAGCAAGGCCAGGAGATCGACGTGCGCGACCCGCTCGCCAGGGAACTGCGCGCGGCGCTGGACGCCGCCGGCACCGACCCCGCCGCCCGCGTGCGGGCCGCCCTCGGCTTCGGCGCCATCTTCGGTGACGACCTGCCGCGCAACGGCCCCTTCGTGCAGGCCGTCACCACCGCCTATGCCCGTCTGCTGCGGGATGGCGCCCGCGCCAGCCTCGCCGCCTGACCGTCCCGACCTTCGACCCTGCGGAGAGCACCATGGAAGAAACCTGGCGTTGGTTCGGCCCGGACGACCGCGTCACCCTGCCGCATATCCGGCAGACGGGTGCGCGCGGCATCGTCAACGCCCTGCATCAGATCCCCTACGGCGTTGTCTGGAGCGAGGAGGAGATCCGCGCCCGGCAGGCCATCATCACCGCCGACCCCTCGCTCGGCCTGTACTGGCGCGTGGTGGAAAGCCTGCCGGTGCACGAGGCCATCCGGCGCGGCAAGGGCGACCTCGAGCCGCTGTTCGAGAACTACCGCATCTCGCTGCGCAACCTCGCGGCCTGCGGCATCCGCACGGTGTGCTACAATTTCATGCCGGTGCTGGATTGGACGCGCACGGAGCTCGCGCATCCGCTGCCCGGCGGCGCCACCTCGCTGCGCTTCAACTACCATGAGTACGTCGCGCTCGACGTCTTCATGCTGCAGCGCAAGGGCGCCGAGGCGGGCGTGCCGGAGGCGGTGCTGGCCCGCGCCAAGGCCTGGCACGACGCCGCCTCGGAGGGCGACAAGGCGAAGCTGCTGGCCAACGTCATGGCCGGGCTTCCCGGCGCCTATGACCGCTACGACATTCCCGGCCTGCGCGCCGTGCTGGAGAGCTACGGCGAGACCCCGCCCGAGGCGCTGCGCGAGAACCTCGCCCGCTTCCTCCGTGCGGTGATCCCGGCGGCCGAGGAAGTGGGTGTGCGGATGTGCATCCACCCCGACGACCCGCCGCGCCCGCTCTTCGGCCTGCCGCGCGTGGTGTCCACCGAGGAGGACATCGCCGCCCTCTTCGCCATGGTGGAATCGCCCTCCAACGGCCTGACGCTCTGCACCGGCTCGCTCGGCGCCGGGCCCGCCAACGACCTGCCGCGCATCGCCCGCCGCTTCGCCGACCGCATCTGGTTCGCGCACCTGCGCAACGTGGCGAAGGAGCCGGACGGCTCCTTCATGGAGGCCGAGCATCTCGGCGGCGACACCGACATGGTCGCCGTCGTGCAGGTGCTTCTGGAGGAGCAGCAGCGCCGCAGGCAGGCGGGGAGCGACGAGTGGCGCATTCCCTTCCGCCCGGACCATGGGCATGAGATCGCCTATGACGAGGGCAAGGGCACCTTCCCCGGCTATCCGCTGATCGGCCGCCTGCGCGGGCTGGCGGAACTCCGCGGGGTGATGACCGCCCTGGCGCAGGTGAAGGGCCTGCCGCTGTAAAAAAAGTCCGGGGGAAGGAATTCCCCCGGACCCCCATCTTCTTTTTGTCAGCTTGCCGTCGCGCTTGTCGCCAGCGGGGAAAACTCGAAGAAAGAAGAAGGGGGTTTGGGGGAATTCCTTTCCCCAACCTCACTGCACGAGGGCGGTGAAGCTCGGCTTGTCGAGCAACTGGTCGATCGCCGCGCTCATCGCCCGCTGGGTGATCTCCCGCAGCGGCTCCGACGCGCTGAACACGCCGGTCGTCGGCAGGATGAGGTCCCCGCTGATGAAGGCCGCCTCCTCCTGGTCCACCAGCACGGGCATGCCGCCGTTCATCGGCCGCAGCGTGATGCGGAACTGTGCGGTGGCCGCCCGCCGACTGATCTGGCGCGCCTCCAGCGCCAGGATATCCACTTCCAGCCCGTAGCGCGCCGCCGCGCCGTCCGGTGCGAGCAGGCCGCGCGCCAGCAGCGCGTTGGCGAAGGCCTGGCGGACTTCCTCCGCGGCCGGCACGGACGTCCGCAGGTCCTTCACCGAAGCGCCGTAGCTGGTGCGCACGGCGCCGATCCAGCGCGGGTCCGTTTGCGCGTCCTCGCGCCGGTCAGTGACCTGGGTGATCGCCACCACCGGTCGCGCCTCCGGCTGCGTGGCAGGAGGCGTGGGCGGGGCGTAGGTCAGGTCGGCCCGGCTGGCGCCACAGGCGGCAAGGCCGAGGCAGAGAAGGAGGACGGCACGGCGACGCATGGTTTTGCCCCGCGAGGCGCTTCCAGGTGAACGGGTCATTCCTTCTCCCCCGATGGCTTTCATCGCAGCGCGGCCGCGAAACTTGGCTTGTCGAGCAGCCGGTCGATCGCCTCACTCATCGCCTGCTGGGCGATTTGCCGCAACTCGTCAATCGAGCCGAACACCCCTGCTGACAGTGTGATGACGCTGCCGCCGACGCGGTTGGCACGCTCCTGGTCCATCAGCACCGGCGCGCCGCCACTCGCCGGGCGAAGGGTAACGCGGAACTCGGCGGTCGCCTCGCGCCGGGCGAGCTGGTCGGCGTTCAGCGCGAGGATCTCGACCGCCAGGTGGTAGCGCGCCGTGCTGGCGTCAGGCGCGAGCAGGCCACGTGCCAGGAGCGCATCGGCGAAGGCCTTGCGCACCACCTCCGCCAATGGCACGGGTGCCTCCAGCCGCTTGATCGGGTTGCCGAAGCCGCCACGGATCGTGCCGATCCAGTTGGGATCCTCGCGTCCGTCCGCGCGCCGGTCCGTGACCTGCGTCACCAGGACGACCGGCCGTGCCATGGCTGGCGCCGCAGGGGCTGATGCCGGCGTGTAGGGCAGGCTGGCCTGGGTGGTGCCGCAGGCGGCCAGGGCGAAGCACAGGAGGAGGGTAGCGCGGCGGCGCATCGGCGAGCCTTTCGACACGGATGGGGGCACGGTCACTCGGCGGCCATGGCGGGCAGGCCCGGCACCACACGTTGCAGCTTGCCGCCACGCAGGCGGTAGCCCAGGCGGTGCGCCAGGCTGAGCATGCCGTAGACCGCCTTGAAAGCCAGCACGGGAAGCTGCCGGCTGGTATTGGCATGCACGTCGCCGGCCAGCAGGCTGACCAGCCCGTCGCGCATGCGGAAGCGATTGGAGGGTTGCATGAACATGTCGCGCAGCACCGGCCGGTTGATGCGATAGATCAGCCAGGACATCGAGCCGATGGCGCGGTGCACCTTGCGCTCGAAAGCCTCCAGCAGCGGCGCGGCGCGGGCGGGGTCGTCCAGCCAGGCATCCACGGCCTCGGCACCCAGCTCGGCGCTGGCCATGGCCAGCATCACGCCCGAGGAAAAGACCGGGTCCAGAAAGGCGAAGGCATCGCCGACCATCAGCCATCCCTCCCCGCGCATCCGCTGCGCGCGGTAGGAGTAGTTGCCGGTCGTCGTGACGGCCGAGGCGAGCTCCGCCTCCCGCATCCGTGCGCGGACCGAGGGGCTGGCCTCCAGCGATTCGCGCAGGAACTCCTCGAAGCTGCCGCTGCGGCGCTTGAAAAATTCCGGCGTGCCGACGACGCCGACGCTGGTGATGCCCTCCGGCAGCGGGATCGTCCAGCACCAGCCATCATCGAGCAGATGGATGGTGATGTTCCCCTCCGGGCATTCCTCGCAGGGCGCCACGCCGCGGAAATGGCCGTAGATGGCCGCGGTGTTGGTATGCGCGTCGCGCTGCTTGCCGCCCTGCTGCTTCGCCAGCACGGTGTCGCGGCCCGAGGCGTCGATAACGAAGCGCGCCTGCCACGCGTGCTCCCGTCCCGCCGCGTCACGCGCGACGACGCGCGAGCCCCGCGCACCGCCGAGCGCCACCTCCGTCACCAGCATGTCCTCATGCGCCTCCGCGCCTTTCGCGGCGGCGTTGCGGAACAGGAGTTCGTCGAGCTCGGCGCGGTGCACCTGGTAGCTGTGCGTATAGGTCTTGTTGAGGCCGTCGGCGAAGGAGAAGGAGATTTTGTTGCCGTGCTCGTCGGAGACGAAAGAGGCACCAGGCTTGAACACGCCGATGGCGCGCACCGCCTCCGCCACCCCAAGCTTCTCGAAGATGCGCAGGTTCTGCGGCAGCAGCGATTCGCCAATGTGGAAACGGGGATGCCGCGCCTTCTCCAGCATCACCACATGCCGCCCGCCTGCCGCCAGCAGCGCCGCCGCCGTGGAACCGGCCGGGCCGCCGCCGATGATCAGGACGTCGCAGCCGCCGCCTGCCGGGGCACTCGCCGGAGTGGAGGGAGAAGGGAAGGCGTCGGACGGCATCGGCAGAAAGTTCCTCAGTTGCGGCCCAGGTGATGGTTACAACGGCCCAGCCTGCCCGGCACAGCGGTGACGGGGCCCTCCAATTGCGACATCATGGCGCATTCTCGCCGGAAGAGGAGATGGTTTGATGCGGGGAATGACTCGTCGTGGACTGGCTGGTTTCCTTGGCCTGCTGGGAGTGGCCGGGCTGGGGCTCGCCGGCTGTGCCCGCACGGCTCCGATCTACAATGTCAGCCATGCCGATTTCGTCGGCTCGGCCCCCCTCGCGGTGCGCTCCGAGCAGATCCGCCGCGCCGGCGCGGGGCTGGGCTGGATCATGGAGGACGAGGCGCCCGGCGTCATCCGCGGCACGCTCAACCTGCGCACCCACCAGGCCGTGGTGCAGATCACCTACACACCCACCGACTTCTCGCTGCGCTACGTCGACAGCACCAACCTGAACTATGACGGCGCGATGATCCACCGGAACTACAATGGCTGGATCCAGCGCCTGGAGCAGCACATCATCGCGCAATCCGCCGTCTAGCCGGCGGAGGGAGCGCCGGCGCCGCGCGCGCCGGCCTCAGGCCAGCCCGCCATTGATCGAGATGGTCTGCCCGGTGATGTAGCCGGCGCGGTCGGAGGCCAGGAAGCCGACCAGTTCGGCCACTTCCTCCGGCTGCCCGGCGCGCCGTGCCGGCACCAGCTTCGCGATCTGCTCGCGGTTCATCGCCGCGGCGATGGCGGGGCTCTCGATGATGCCGGGCGCCACCACATTGGCCGTCACGCCACGCGGCGCGCATTCCAGCGACAGGCTGCGCACCGCTCCCGTCAGCCCCGCCTTGGCGGCGGCGTAGTTCGCCTGCCCCCGGTTGCCCATGATGGCGGAAACCGAGGAGATGGCGATGATCCGCCCCCAGCGCGTGCCGATCATCGGCAGCAGCAGTGGCTGCGCGACATGGAAGAAGCCGTTCAGCGAGACGTCGATCACGGCGTGCCACTGCGCCGCCGACATGCCGGCCATCGGTGCGTCGTCATGCGTGCCGGCATTGTGCACGAGAATCTGGACCGGCCCGCCCGCCAGCAGCGGCCCGAGGGCGGCGGCGGTGGCGGCGGCGTCCGTCAGGTCGAAGGCTACCGCCTCGGCGCTGCCGCCGGACGCCCCGATCTCCGCCGCCAGCGCCTCGGCGCGGGCGGCGCCGGAATGCGCGTGGAGGATGACATGCACCCCCTCGGCCGCCAGCCGCCGCGCGATGGCGGCACCGATCGGGCTGGCGCCGCCGGTGACCAGCGCGCGCCTCACGCCGCCTCCGGCAGGATCACCGCCGCCTGGCCGGACAGCAGAACCTGGCCCGCCGCCGAGATCTGGAAGGCATAGATGAAGGAGCGCGCCTCGCGCGCCACCGCGGTGGCGACGATGCGCAGGTCGGCCTGCCGGTCGTCGAGCCGCGCGACGGCCAGCGTCACGCCGCGCAGGCTGGCCAGGTAGCCCGCCGGCTGCGCCGCGCCGTCCCCGGTCAGCGCGCCGTGCAGCGCCATGGCCTGCAGCGCGTATTCCACGCCCGAGACGGCCGGCAGCATCCCGGCCCGCCGCAGCGGGTTGGCCGGATCGCGGTGCGAGACGGCATGGCAGACGATGCTGTCGTCTTCCCAGCGCTCGGCGCGGTCGAGCAGGCACATGGCACCGGCATGCGGCACCCGCGCGGCGATCGCCGCATGGTCCAGCGACGGCTTCAGCATGGTGAAAGCTCCGCCTCCAGCCCCATCCCGTCCAGCAGCGGCCAGGCCAGACGCGCCGGCTTCCGGGCGGCCAGTGCCTCCAGCAGCGGCAGGGCGCGCGCCGCCGGGTTGGCCTCCTCCAGCGTGGTCCGGAGAGCGCTGCGCGGGGCGGCTTCGGTGGCGGGTGCCTCCGGCCGGTGGCGCAGCCCCAGGGTGGCGCGGGCACCGTCCGCCCCTTCGGGCAGCAGCAGCATGGCCAGGGCGAAGGGCACCGCGGTGGGGCGGCATGCGTCCAGTGGCGGGTTCAGCGGCGCGTCATAAGCGCAGAACAGCACCGGGCGTCCCCAGGCCGCCACTCCGGTCGCCGCCTGCAGCAGGCCGAGGGGGAAGGTGTCGTCATGGCAGCCCAGGCTGACCGAGGGCCGCATCGAGCCGGCGCCGATCCCCCAGTAGCCGGCGGCGGCATTGTGCACGGAGTTGTGGAACAGCGTCGGCGAGACATCGCCGCCGGGCGTCGCCAGCGCGTCCAGGATGGCGCCGACCACCGCGCCATCCCCGTTGGAACTGGCGAAGACCGTGTCCAGCGCCTCCGGGGCGAGGCCGGAACCGGCCACCGCCTCCCCGGCGGCGGCCAGCGCCAGCCGCACCACCAGGCTGGCGCGGCGGCGTTCGGCCGGCGCGAGCATGGCGGGCGGCGGCACGGCAGGCGCCGCCTCCTGCCAGGGTGCCATGCCCGCCAGCACGGCCTCGCTCGCCGCCCAGCCCGCCAGGCCGGGGCCGAGCAGGCCGATCCCGCCGATCCCGCAGCGCACCGGCGGCGGCGCGGTCTCCGGGGCGCCGCTCATGCGCGGCCGATGATCAGGCTGCAATTGCTGCCTCCGAAGCCGAAGGAGTTGCTCAGCACCCGCCGCACCGGGCGGTGGCGGTTGGCGGTCACGACGTCGGCGCGGAACTCCGGGTCCGGCGCCTCCACCCCGAGGCAGCCGGGCACCAGCCCGGCCTGCACGCAGATCGCCGCGATGGCCGCTTCCAGCGCCCCCGAGGCGCCGAGCGTATGCCCCGACCAGCCCTTGGTGGAGGAACACGGCACCGCCGCGCCGAAGAGATGCGACACCGCCCGGTCCTCCATCGCGTCGTTGGCGCGGGTGCCGGTGCCGTGCAGGTTGACGTAGTCGATCGCGTCCGGTGCCAGCCCCGCCGCGTCCAGCGCCGCCCGCATGGCGCCCACCGCTCCCAGCCCCTCCGGATGTGGCGAGGACATGTGGTGCCCGTCGCTGCTGGCGCCGGCGCCGAGCAGCCGCAGCGGTGCCCCAGGCGCCTCCTCCGCCCGCTGTAGCAGGGCGAAGCTGCCGGCCTCGCCGATCGAGATGCCGCCACGGTCGGCGGCGCAGGGGCGGGTGGGGCCCTGCGCCAGCAGCGCCAGCGCGTTGAAGCCCTGCAGCGTCATCCGGCAGACCGTGTCCACCCCGCCGACCACCACGGCGTCGCACTGCCCCGTGCGCAACAGCGCCGCGCCCTCCAGGAAGCTGCGCGCTCCTGAGGTGCAGGCGGTGGACAGCGTCATCGCCGGTCCGCGCAGCCCGAGCCGGGCGCGGACATAGCGCGCGAGCGAGAACAGGTCATGCGTGCCGGCGAAGTCGAAATCTGCGGGCAGCGCGACCTCGCCCGGGCCGCGGCGCCGGTAGGCCGCCTCGGTCTCGGCGATGCCCGCGGTGCTGGTGCCGAGCACGACGCCGATCCGCGCGGCGCCAAGCCGCTCCCGCGCCGCCAGCACCACCTCCGCGAAGCCGTCGCATTGCAGCGCCAGCTCGGCCAGCCGGTTGTTGCGGCAGGCGAAGCGCTCCAGCGCCGCGGGCAGGCGGACTGCCTCCAGCCCGGCCACGCGGCCGGTCCAGGTGCCGGGCAGATCGTCCGCGGGAAGCGATGGGGCGAGGCCGCTGCGCCGTTCCTCCAGCGCCGCCCGCGTCGCCGCGAGGCCGGCGCCCATGGCGCTGACGGCGGTGAGGGCGGAAAGGACCAGCGGGGGAAAGGAAGGATGGATGGTCAAGGATGCGTCCGGAGGCGGGGTGCCAGGGCAAGGGCCAGGGTGAAGGCGGCGGCGACGCCGAGGGCGACGGTCAGGCCGATGCCGCGCAGGACCGGGGTGCCGCAGAAGGCCAGCAGCCCGAAGGTGAGCAGCGTCGTCACCGTGCAGTTCAGCACCGAGCCCAGGGTGCGCTCGGCCTCGGCCGCCGCGTCGCCAGGGATGGCCGGCGCCGCGCTGCCGAGGAAAAGGGCATAGTCCATCCCCACCCCCGCCGACAACAGCAGCGCGACAAGGTGGAAGGGCGTCAGCAACTGGCCGCCGAGGTTCAGCAATGCCAATGTGACCAGCAGCGCGCCCCCGATCGGCGTGGCGGTGCGGAGCGCGGCCCGCAGCCCGGCCATCGCGCCGCCGCGCTGCCGCCCGAGAACTGCGGCCAGCAGCACCAACACGCCTAGCCCCCCCAGCGCCGCCCAGCGCAGCGCCTGCGCGGTGGTGGCGGCCACCACGCCCTCCGTCTCCGCCTTCACCGCGACGAGCAGGATGCCGGGATCGCCCAGGCCGTCCACCGCCTTGCGCAGCGCCGGCATGTCCCGCACGCCACTCGGCACCACCAGCCCCTGCCAGGTGCCGCCCCGCTCCGAGAGCAGCAGCGCCAGCCGCGCCGAGAGGGCGGGGGCCTCCGCCAACCCGGCCGGGGTGAGCGGCGGCAGTGCCCGGCTTTCCGCGACGCCGGCGACGAAGCGGTCGAAGGCATTGGCGCGGAAGGGCAGGCCCGCCGCCGCCGTCGCCACCCGCGCGCGCAGCGCTTCGGCATCGGGCAGCATGCCCTGGCGGGCGCGCTGGGTGGCGGCGCTGGGCAGGGTGCGCGCCGGGCTGTCAAAGCCGCCGATCGCCCCCTGCGCCACCAGCGGCCCGAGCGCCGCCCCGACCCGCTCCGCCGCACGCAGCACGCTCTCGGCGTCCTCGCCCCCCAGGGCGATCAGCGTGCCAACATCCGGTGCGCCGAGCTGGCGCCGCAGCTCGGCATCCAGGTCGCGCTGCGCCTGCGGCACCGGGCTGAGGCGGTTGAGGTCCTGGTTCCAGCGCGGGCCGCCCGTGGCAAGCAGCGCGAGAGCCGCCAGCGGCAGCGCCAGCAGCGGCCAGCGGGCGCCACGCAGCCCGGCCAGGGCACGCGCCAGCGGCAGGGGCAGCGGCCGCGGCCCGATCGCCTGGCCCGGCAGCAGCCAGGGCAGCCCCCAGCGGGTGACGGCCACCCCGGTCAGCAGCCCCGCCGCGCCGAACAGCCCGAGCTGCGCCAGCAGCGGGAAGCCCGAGGCCAGCATGGCGCTGAGCCCGAGCGTCGCCGCCGCCGCCGCCAGCCGCAGGGTGGGCCAGAGGCGCCGCGCCGTCTCCTCCAGCCGTTCCCCCGGGCGGCGCTGCGTCACCAGCAGCACGGGATAGTCGGCGATGATGCCGAGCATGGTCATGCCGAAGCCGAAGGCGGCGCCGTTCACCGCGCCGAAGGCCAGCGCCACCGCCAGAGTGCCGGCGAGCGTCCCCGCCAGCAGCGGCACCGCCACGGCGGCCAGCATCAGCAGCGACCGGTAGCGCCACCACAGGAAGGCGGCGATCAGCAGGCCCGAGAGCACGGAGATCATCTGCACGTCGGCCCGCACGGCGGCCGCGGCGGCGGTGCTGAACACGCCGGGCCCGCTGACCAGCAGCCGCGCCCCCTCGGCCGGCTTTGCCGCCTCGTAGGCCTCGTGGAAAGCTCCCACCGTTGCCGCCTGCGCATCCAGGTCCGTGCCCGAGGCCTTGGCGCGCGCGATGATCAGGGCGCGCGGCGCGGCGGCTCCCTCCGCGAACCAGACGCCCTCGCGCAGCGCCACATGGCTTTCGCCCATCCAGGCGCCGAGCAGCGCGAAAAAGGCGCCCGCCGGGTCGGCGAAGCCGAAGCGCGCCAGCAGCGGCGAGGCGGCGGAGCGCAGCCCGTCCAGCAGCGCCACCATTTTGTCGCGCAGCGCCGGTGCCTCGAACAGGGCCGGGCTGGTGGCGGGGGAGAGCAGGTAGCGGTAGCGGAACAGCAGGTCCCGCTCGGCCTCATCGAGGTCCTGCACGCCATTGCCCACGAAGGCGAAGCGGCCGGAGGCCCGCAGCCCGTCCGCCACCGCGCGGCTGAGCCGCGCCAGCTCCGGCTCTGGCGCGCCCTCGATGCCGGCCAGCAGCAGGGTGGTGGCGGCGCCGCTGCGCAGCTCGCGCAGCAGGAACTCCGCGCCCGGCGTGCTGCCAGGGGGCAGCAGGTCGCTCATCTCGGCGCGGAAGGTCACGCCGCGGAGCAGCGCGGCGCCCAGCAGGGCGAGCAGGAGCAGCGCGCCGAGCACGCGGGCGGCGGGGTGCCGGCTCATGCCGGGAAAAGGTCGGGGGAAGGAATTCCCCCGAACCCCCATCTTCTTCTTGCCAGCTTTGGGCCGCGCGGAGGACGAGGGCGGGCCGCGGTCGCC
The DNA here is from genome assembly GCF_009829925.1 of Teichococcus coralli. Taxonomy (GTDB): domain Bacteria; phylum Pseudomonadota; class Alphaproteobacteria; order Acetobacterales; family Acetobacteraceae; genus Pseudoroseomonas; species Pseudoroseomonas coralli. The sequence continues at coordinate 48,354 of NZ_SNVJ01000010.1, read as the reverse complement.
AGCGCGGCGAGGCGAACAGAAAGAAGAAGAGGGGGCCAGAAGGAGAATTCATTCTCGCCCGGTTCCGCCGCGTCAGGGGAGGCCCCTCCAAGCCGCTCCGGCCGCGCCATCTCAGCGCCCGGCGGGCCGGGGCGTGATGAGCAGCCGCGTCGTCCCTTCGTTGCCCCGGGTGACGAGCGAGGTCAGTTCGCCCCCCAGCCCGGTGACCTCCACCGACTGCAGCGCCGCGCGCACGCGGAGCGAGCGCGGCCTCAGCCACATGCGCCAGCCCGCCGCCTCCGGCCGGAACTCGATCTCGAAGTGCCGCTGCAGGGTGGCGAGGTCCCCGGCCAGGGTGGCGCGGATGGATTCCACCAGCGGGCGGATCTCCGGAACGTCGTCCAGCCCCATGCTGCGCTCAAGGTTCTGGGCCGGGCGGGCCAGGGTGAGCCGGTCGCCCTCCACGCGCAGGATTTCCTCCACCGGCGCCAGGGTGTGCTTCTCCAGCCGGTCCGGCGCCTGCCAGGCCAGGGTGCCGGTGCTGCCCAGCGGTGCGTCAAGCTCGGGGATCTGCTTGGTTTCGATGAAGTCCGCCTGGCCGCTGCGGCGGGCTGCCAGCGCGGCCATCACGGCCTGCAGCGTCGGAGCGGGCTGGGCCTGCGCGGCCCCGGGCCAGGCGAGCAGCGCGGCCAACCGCAGCGCGGCCCGGCGGGAGCAGGGGCGTAGGGTCATCCGGCCTCCATCTCCTGCCAGAAGTCGTAGAAGTTGAACCAGTTGTAAGGGAAAGCCCGGGCGATTCCCTCAAGCCGCACGGCATAGTGGCCGATCGCGGCGGCGAGATCCTCGCGGCGCCGGGTGCGGTCGAGCAGGATGCGCTCGGCGAAGGGCTCGAAATGCACCTCGTAGCGGCGTGGCCCGGTCCAGACCCCATAGGCCAGCATGACCGGCGCCCCCAGCACGGCCGCCAGGATATGCGGCCCCTCGGGAAAAGCGGCGGGGTGGCCGAGGAAGGGCGCACGCGCCACCTTGTCCTGGTGCGGCGTGCGGTCGGCCAGGATGCCGACCAGCCCGCCCCGTTCCAGGCATTCCTTGGCGCGCAGCATGGCGTCGGGCCGGCCAAGCGGAATGGTGCTGGTTCGCGTCCCCGCCGCCTGTTGCGTGAAGAAGTTCATGCTGATGGCGGCATGCTGCGCGTGCATCAGCGCCACCACCTCGACCGGGCATCCGGTATCGGCCACGGCCCGCATGGCATCGAAGCTGCCGAGATGCGCGCCGAGCAGGATGCAGCCCTGGCCCCGGGCGATGCGCTCCTTCAGCAGGTCCAGCCCGACGATGCGGATGTCGTAGCCCTCGCGCCGGCCATCCAGCAGGAAGACGCGGTCGAGCAGGGTGGCGGAGAAGGTGAAGTAGTGCCGGAACTGGTCGGCGAGGCCGGGCTCGCGCCCCAGCGCACGGCGCAGGAAGCGCCGGGAGGCGGCGCGCTGGCGCGGCGAGGAGACGAAGAAATAGGCGGTGATCGGGTAGAGCAGCAGCCAGGCCGCGCGCCAGCCGAGCCGGGTGATGATCCAGCCCATCAGCTTCAGCGCGGCGGCATTGCCGCGCTCCCGCTGCGTGGTCCAGGTCATGCGCCGGGTGACCCCAGGGCGGCCTCGCCGCTCAGGGCCAGCGCGCCTCGGCAATGGCACTGGAAGGCGACACGCCCCGGAGCGGTGCCGCGGAACTCCACCTCCACCACTTCCTCCGGCGCCACGGGGGCGGTGAACTTGGCGCGCAGCAGTTGCGTGGCGGTGCCATGGCCTTCCTCGGCCAGCGCGGCGAAGACGGCGTCGAGCAGCACCACGCCAGGCACCACCGGCCGGCCGGGGAAGTGCCCGGGCAGGCTGGGATGGCTGGCCGGCACGGCGAAGCGCCGGCGCCAGGGGGCGGGCGCGATCATCATGCGGTGCCGGCCAGCTGGCGCCGCAGGGCCGCCAGCGCCTGCTGCGGCAGCTTTCCGACGGAATCGCGCGGAAGGGCCGGCACCAGCGTGACGGCGCGCGGCAGGAAGACCGGGTCCACCTGCTGGCGCAAGGCGGCCAGGATGGCCTCGGCGCTGCGCGCCGGCGCCACGGCATAGACGGCGAGCCGCGCGGCGGGATTGCGGTCCAGGTCCTCCGGCACCACGAAGACGCCATCCTGCACGCCCTCGATGCCGTTGAGCAGCGCGTTGAGGCGGGCCAGGGAAGCACGCTTGCCGCCGAGCTTGACGATGTCCGTCCTGCGGCCGAGCAGGCGGAAGCACTCCTCTCCCTCCAGCTCCACCGCGTCCGCCAGCGGAACCGGCTCCGGCAGGCCCGCGACCTCGGCGGCCACCACGTCCTCGGTCCTGCGGCGCAGGCCAACGCTGCGGTAGAGCCGCCAGAGCGGTCCCTCCACGGTGCGGCGGCTGGCGATCGAGCCCATCTCGGTGGCGCCGTAGATCTCCAGCACCGGCGCCTGCCAGGCCCGCTCCACCGCCTCGGCGAGGCTGGCCTCCAGCGGCGCGGTGGCGGAGATCACCGCCTGCAGCTTCGGCATCGGCTGGCCGGAGCCGAGCAGGGCGCGCATCTGCAGCGGCGTCGTCACCAGCACGCGGCGGCCCGGGGCGGCGTGCAGCGCCTCGGCCACCTCGACGGGAAAGAAATGCGGCCCGGCATGGCTGGCCGTCGCGGCGTGCAGCGGCAGCACCATGGTGGTTTCGAAACCGTACATGTGCTGCGGCGGCACGGTGGCGACCACGGTGGTCTCCTGGCCGTCCGGGTGGTTCAGGTTGAAGCGCTCCCCGGCGGCCTCGGCGGCGGCGACCAATGCGCCCCAGGGCTTCGGATGCGCGCCCGGCACGCCGGTGCTGCCGGAGGTGAAGCCGATCGCGGCGACCTGCCCGAGGGGGATGCGCGGGTTGGGACCGATCGCGCCCGCCGGCGCCGCAGGGGCGACGCGCACCGCGTCCGGCGGCGCCTCCCAGCTCGGGTCTTCCCCGGTATCTGCCAGCACGTAGAGGTCGGGATAGTCGGCGGCGATCTCGCGCCGCCGCCGGGACGAGCGGTCGCTGGAAAGCAGCATCACCTGGCCCCGGCTCACCACCGCGGCGAAGCTCACCAGCGCGTTGTAGCGGTCGGCGCAGAGCCCAAGCGCATAAGGGCGGTCCGGCAGCCGGGCGGCGAGCGCCGCGACATCGGCCAGGAAGCGCCCGCAGGTGACGGGCTCCGCGCCCCGGCGGAACATCACCGCCCCGGCCGCGCGGGAGGTCAGGGGAGCCGTTGGGGTGCCTTCAAGCATGGCGGGACAGGTGAGCCGAGAGGATGGCGCGCAGGGTGCGGGCCGGGGTGGCGAGGCCGAATTGCGGGAAGCGCAGGGTGCGGATCACGTGCTCACCAAGGAAAAGGAAAAGCATGAAGGCCGCCGTGCCGCCCAGCACCGTGCCGCTGCCAAGCGGGGCGGCGAGCGGCGGCAGGCCGAGCAGCAGCAGGGTATGCAGCGGCGCCAGGACGGCGAAGAGCGTGGCCCAGAGCAGCGTCAGCACGCGGGTATAGCCGGCGCATTCCGGCGGCAGGTGGCCGAAATCGTGCCGGGTGTAGCGGCTGATCAGCGGCTCGCGGCCCGGCCGCAGGGTGGCGCCGAAATGCGTGCAGAGCAGCAGGTCCCCGGCGGCGGGGAGCAATCCGGCGAGCCGCTGCGGCGCCAGCGGGCGGAGCAGCGGCCAGGTGAGCGCGAACGCCGCCGCCGCGACGGCCAGGGCCAGCCGCGCCGGCCGGGGGAGGTCGCGGCCTGCCGCCATGGCGAGGGCCAGCAGGCCCAGCAGCAGGGCCAGCTCGGCATGGCCCGCCAGCCGGACCCCGCCGATGACGGCGCCGGCCAGCAGCATGGGAGCGAAGCGCCGCGCGGCCCGCACCATCCCCTCAGTGCTGGCGATGCTTTTCGATATGGGCGGAGAGGTTGCGCAGCGAAGCAAAGATCTGCCCGTTCCGCTCGTCGTCCGAGCGGAGCTGGAAGCCGTAGCGGCGGGAAATGGCGAGCGCGATCTCCAGCGCGTCGATGGAGTCGAGGCCCAGGCCCTCGCCAAAGAGCGGGGCCTCGGGGTCGATCTGGTCGGCGCTGGTCTCAAGATGGAGGGCTTCGACGATCAGGGCGGCCACCTCCGCTTCGATGGCCAACTGGGAACTCACGCAAAACCTCCTCGCCTGAACCGGTGCTGGGCCGCGGAACATAGGGCGTTAAAACGGATCCTGCACAAGAAGAATTGCCGGGTTGGCGCCGAATTTCGTCGCGGCGGGGCGGGCGCCGCGGCTGAGGAGGCAGTTTCCGGGTTCCCGTGCGGTTGACCCTGGGGACGCGGAGCTGGACGAACGAAGAGGGGGGGCGGGGAATTCCTTTTCCCGCTCAGTCGAAGGGGGAGGAGGTGGAAGCCACGCGCGCCTCCGACTGGTAGAAGGACCAGGCGAAGCCCAGCGCCACGGAGGTGTTCCACTTCTCCCGGAACAGCGGGCTGTCATCGTTGGTGGCGCCATGGAAGGATTCGAGCCTTCCGCCCGCCACGATGGAAAGCCGTTCCGTCAGCGGCATGCGGTAGGAGAACTGCAGCCGCGTGCCGAGGTAGCCGGGATCGGCATCATAGGCAGGGCGGCCCGGGCGCGCGTATTGCGGCTCCACCCGGTAGAAGTAGTCCATCATCCGGTTGGTGGCGAAGATCGGCCCCAGCCCGACGCGCAGGCGTGCGCCGGCGGCGAGCAGGTTGAGCCGCTCATAGGCCAGTTCCGGCGCCACCACGATGCCGCGGTAGTGCACCGAGGACCAGTCGGTCGAGAACACCGCCCGAACCGGCAGTTCCAGGTTCACCCGCTGGCGGACCGTGCGGTCCTGCCACAACGTCAGCCGAAGGGCAGGGCCGATCTCGCCTTGCCAGTCCAGGTCCGGCATGCCCTCGCGCGCATCGTTGTCGGCGGAGGAGGCCGGAAAGGAGCCGGAGAGGCTGAGGTCCAGCCCGAGGCCCTCCGTGTTGTAGAAGCGCCCGCGCACGCCTTGCGAGTCGCTGCGCAGGATCTCGCCGCGAAAGATCACGTAGGGAAAGAACAGGCCCTGGACGTGGTTCTGCCCGGCCGCCGGATAGTCGGGCAGCCAGCCGCCGCCGCCGGCGAGGCCGGCCTCGAATTTCGGCTGCAGGCGGGCATCGGCGGCCTCCTGCGCGTGCATCGTGCCGGGCGCAAGCAGCGCCAGGCCAAGCAGAAGCCCGGAGAAAAGCCGGCTCATCCATCAGTCCTTTTCGCAAGCATCAGCACGTTGGGCAGGGGCGTCCCGCTCCAGCAGGGGCGCACCGTGACGTCGAAGCCGGCCGCCGCCAGTGGGCCGGCGATCGCGGCCAGGGGCAGCGGACGGATGCTCGCCTGCCGCCCGGCGCCACGCAGGGCGCGGTTCGCCACCTCCATCGCCCAGCCGAAACGGCTGCGCCAGCCGCACCCCGGGTCGAAGGCGCGGATCACGATGCGGCGCCGCGCAGCGGCGGCGGCGCGGCCCAGCAGGGCCATCTGCGCCGCCTCGGGAAGCTGGTAGAGGACGTCCACCAGCAGCACCGTGTCGCAATCCGGCACCGGCGCGGCCAGCAGGTCCGCCACGGCGAAATGCGCCGCCAGCCCGGCGGCGGCCTGCCGCGCTTCCGCCAGGTGAACAGCATTGCCGTCCAGCCCGGTGACGCGCGCCGCCGCGCCACCGAGCAGCAGTGCCAGGGCGAGCTGGCCGCGCCCGCAGCCGAGATCGGCGACATGGCCGAAGCCCTCGCCTGCCGCCAGGGCGAGAATGGCGGCCGTTGCCGGGTCGCTCCGCAGCTTCAGGCGGACATAATGGCGGGTGAAAGGCGAGGCCGCCGCATAGCGACGCGACACCTCGGCGAGCAGGGCCGCCGGCGCGGCCGGGGGAGTGGGCACGGGAAAGCTTCAGCCGGGGCGGCGGCCGCCATAGGCGCGAAAGAGACCCAGCGAAGTCTCGCAGCCCACGGCGGCAAAGCCGGCCTCTCCCAGGTGGCGCAGGATGGTCTCGGCCGGGACGCAGGCCTCGATCGTGTCCCAGTAGTACTGCATCAGCGTGCCGGAGCGGCCGCGCGGCGCGGTCAGGCGGCAGAGCGCCGGCACCACCCCTCCGAGATAGGCGCGCGCGGCGGCATGGCCCCAGGCGCTGCCGGGGCGGCCGATCTCCAGCAGCAGCACCCGCCCGCCCGGCCGCAGCACGCGCAGGAACTCGGCGAAGGTGGCGGCGAGGTCGGCCACGTGGCGCAATGCGTAGCCCATGCTGACGAAGTCCACGCTGCCATCGGCCAGCGGCAGCGACTCGGCCCGGCCCTGCAGCAGCGGGAGCGCAAGGCCGCGACGCGCCTCGGCCAGCATGCCGGCGCTGGGGTCGAGCCCCATCACCAGGCCGGAAGGGCCGGCGATGCGCGCCGCCTCGCGCGCCACCAGCCCCGTGCCGGTGGCGACGTCCAGCACCCGCATCCCCGGAGCGAGGCCGGCCTGCCGCAGCGCATGCCGGCGGTACCAGGCGCCGGTGCCGAGGGAGAAGACGCGGTTGATGCGGTCGTAATGCGGCGCGGTGTCGTCGAACAGGCGGCGGACAAAGCCGGCGCGCTGGCCCGCCTCCGGGTAGTAGGCTGGCAGATCGGGGTGCGGGGCGGCCTGGCGCGGCTGTGGTTCGGTCACGGGCGGTCTCCCAGAAGCGGCTCCCGCGCGGGCGGGCCACAGCGGAGGTGACAACCGATAGACCGGCTCCGGGGCGCTCGGCTAGGGTCCGGAAAACCCGGGAGGCCACCGCTGAACGACTCCGCCATCCACCCCTCCTCTCCCCCGCAGGGACTCTGGGCCCCGCTGCGCGGGGCTTGGGAGGCGGCGGTCTTCTACGGGCTGCTGCTGCTGTTCGCGGTGATGTGCCTGCTCTGGAGCCTGCCGGCGGCGCTGTTGCACAGGCTTCTGCCCGCCTCTGTCGGCCGGCCGCTCGGGCAATGGGGCATTTCGCGCGGCTTCCGGCTGTTCCTCGGCGCCATGCGGCTGACGGGTGCGCTGCGCTGCGACCTTTCGGCGCTCGACGCGCTGCGCGACGAGCATGGACTGGTCATCACGCCCAACCATCCCTCGATGCTGGACGCCGTGCTCGTCACCTCCCGCCTGCCGCGCGTGGTCTGCATCACCAAGGCCTCGCTGTGGGACAACCTGCTGCTGGGAGGCGGCGTGCGGCTGGCCGGCTATGTGCGCAACGACGCCACGCAGCGGATGATCCGGGACGCGGCGGCGGCGCTGCGCGAGGGCCGGCAGCTGCTGATCTTTCCCGAGGCGACGCGCAGCCCGCCGGGCGCCGGCCCGGCCACGCCGGCGCCCGGTCCCTTCAGCCGCTCCTTCGCGGTGATCGCCCAGCGCGCCGGCGTTCCCGTGCAGACGGTGGTGATCGAGACCGAGACGCCCTACCTCTGCAAGGGCTGGCCGCCGCTGCGCCGGCCGCCGCTGCCGCTGCGCTGCCGGGTCCGGCTGGGCCCGCGCTTTCTTCCCGGCGAGCGCGCGAAGGAACTCAGCGGCGCGGTGGAATGCAGCCTCCGCGCCGCCCTCCCTGGCGCGCCGCGCCAGGATGTGGCCTGAAGGCGGCATGATCCCGCCCTCGCGGACCCACCTGGTCCTGATCCCTTCCTACAACACCGGCCCGATCCTGGTGGAGACGGTGCGCGCCGCCCGCGCCTGCTGGAACCCGGTCTGGGTGGTGGTGGACGGCAGCACGGACGGCAGCGACGCGCCGCTCGACGCCATGGCCGCGGCGGACCCTGGGCTGCGGGTGCTGCGGCTGCCGCGCAATGCCGGCAAGGGCGCGGCGCTGCTGCATGGGCTGGAAGCGGCCCAGGCGGCGGGCTTCACCCATGCCCTGGCCATGGATGCCGACGGCCAGCATCCGGCCGGGCATATCCCCATGCTGATGGCGGCTTCGGCGCGGCAGCCGGAAGCGCTGGTGCTCGGCCAGCCCGTCTTCGGGCCGGAAGCGCCGGCGCTGCGCGTCCGGGGACGGCGGCTTTCGAACTTCTGGGCCAATCTGGAGACGCTCTGGGTGGGGCTGGGCGATTCGCTGTTCGGCTTCCGCGTCTATCCCGTGGCGCCGCTGGTGGCGGTGATGCGCCGCACCCGCTGGATGCGCCGCTACGACTTCGATGCCGAGGCGGCGGTGCGGCTCTGCTGGGCGGGGCTGCCGCCGGTCGGCATTCCCGTGCCCGTCCGCTACCTCACGCCAGAGGAGGGCGGCATCTCGCATTTCCGCTACGGGCGGGACAACGTCCTGCTCACCGGCATGCACGCGCGGCTGGTGCTGGGGTTTTTTGTGCGGCTGCCGCGGCTGCTGGCGCGGCGTGCCCGTCCACGGCCTCCGGCAGCGGCACGAGGCTGAACCCGGCGGCAACCAGCCGCGTCAGCAGGGCGGGCAGCACGGCCAGCACCACCGGGCGCCCGCCGTCGTCCGGGCGGCTGTTGCCGTCATGCAGCAACAGGATGTCGCCTGCGTCCGCCCGGTGCAGGCGGTGCAGCACCCGTGCCGGGTCGCCGATGACGCCGTCGGCGCCGCGGCGGGTCCAGGAGGCGTGCCGCAGGCCGGTGCCCGCCAGCACGGGGGCCAGGAAGGGGCTGTGCAAGCCGACCGGGGGGCGGAAGAAGCGCGGCGCGCCGCCCGCCTCCAGGATCGCCGCCTGCGCGCGCAGGACTTCCCGCCTTTGTCCGCCGGGTCCGAGCGCCGCGAAATGCAGGGGGTGGCTGTTCGAGTGGTTCTCGGCGCTGTGGCCGCGCCGGAGGATCTCCCGCACCAGCGCCGGATGGCGCGCGGCGCGGCGGCCGATCAGGAAGAAGGAGGCGCGGGCCTGATGGGCGTCCAGCAGGTCGAGCACCCGGGGGGTCGTCTCGGGGTCGGGGCCGTCGTCAAAGGTGAGAGCGACCTGTCCGGCCCGCCGGCAACCCTCCGGCAGGCGGCTCAGGTTGGCTCCGAGCAACTGCGACCGAGGGCTCATGCTGGCGAGGGTCAGCGCCAGATGGTTCGCCGCCAGCCCGCCCAGCACCCAGGGCCAGAGGGCAGGCGCCAGCCCCAGGGCGCCAAGGCTGCCGGCATGCAGCAGGACGGAGGCATGCACCAAAGGGGTTGGCCGCCAGCGCGGCAGGGCCGTCAAGAGGCCGCGTTCCGGGGCGATCGCCGCCCTCCTTCGTCATGTGGAGGGCGCAGTTAAGAGGGTGCGGCACCCTGCCGGTCAAGCGCTCCGGCCGGCATGCCGCGGGCCGGCCCTCAGCGGCTGCCCTGCTCCTGGGGCTGCGGTGCGCCACCGGGCTTGCGCCCCAGCTCCTCCAGCTTGTGTTTCACCTTCAGGTCCTCGGCCCCTGGGGGCGGGGGCGATTCGGGCGCGACACCCTCGGGCACGGCGTCGCCGGGATCGTGGCGCCCGCTGTCACTTGGTCCTGCCATGGGGCTGCTCCTTATCCAGGAATGCGGCGGGGAAAGCACCTGGCGGAAAAGCGCCTGCCGGGCGGATTTGGTTGCCTGCCGCCGCAAACGGCGCGCCGCTGGACCGTTATCCAGCGGCGTGGCCTGGAAGTGTCGAGGAGGGCGAGAAATGGCACGGCCGATCACAGCCGGCGCCGCAATGAAGCCGGAGCGCCACCCGTCCGGGCGCCCGGCATGAGCGCCTACGGCACCGATCGGGACAGCGCGAAGCATGGCCGGCTGCTGGCCCGGCCCGAGCCCCGGCCCGAGCCCCTGCCCGAGCCCCTGCCCGAGCCCCTGCCCGAGCCCCTGCCGGAGCGGCCTGCCTTGCCGCCCGGCCTGCACGGCCTCGGCCTCGGCCGCCGCCGGGACGGGTTCCTGCGCGTTCCGGAAGCGGCGGGGGAGAGGCCCCTGCCGCTCGTGGTGATGCTGCATGGGGCGGGAGGACAGGCGGCCGGCGCGCTGCGGCTGATCGAGCAGGCCGCTCCCGGCGTGCTGCTGCTACTGCCGGAAAGCCGTGCCGCGACATGGGACGTTATCATGGGCGGATTCGGGCCCGACGTCGCCTTTCTTGACGCCGCGCTGCGGGAAGTCTTCCAGCGTCACCGGGTGGACGCGCGCCGTGTCGCCCTGGCGGGCTTCTCGGACGGTGCGTCCTATGCCCTGTCCCTGGGGCTGGGCAATGGCGACCTCTTCACGCATGTGCTGGCCTTTTCCCCCGGCTTCGCCGCGCCCCCACCGGCGCTAGGACGGCCGGGCATCTTCATCTCGCACGGGGTGAAGGATGACGTCCTGCCGATCGGCGCCTGCAGCCGGCGGATCGTGCCGCGCCTGCGCCAGGCCGGCTACGCGGTGGAGTATCGCGAGTTCGCCGGCGGCCACGACCTTCCCGAGGACTTGGCCACCGAGGCGGTGCGGTGGATGGCGGGCGGCTGAGGCCAGGAAAGTGCCTTCCCCGGAACCGCCGCTCAGGGGTGCCATCACTTGCGCCCGTTCTCGCCGGGACCGCGGCGTCCCCGGCGCCGCCCGACCACGCGCCGCAGCGGGTGCGGACCTCGCAGCCGGAGAACACCCTCCCGCGTCATGACCCGGGCCCGCGCGATATCGCGCCCTGCCGCATCGACCAGTGCGGCGAGGCGGCCGGTCGGCGGCATAGCCGAGCCTGGGTCGGCAGGGCACGCCGCTGCTCGCGGCCGGGACGCCCGGTGGCGGCCCGGTGGCGGCCCTGCCGCCCGTCCTTCGCGGCTCGTGCGAGGCTCCAGGCGGAGGCGCCCAGCGCCAGGGCGCCTGCAAGAACCGCGGCTGTTTGGATGCCGGGTGGTCGCATGGCCCAGCCTTCGCTGGGGAAACCTCCTGCAATCCCTGTCGGGACCACTCCCGCACGCCCAGGTCGCGGGGTGCGAACCTCCGCCTTGCTCGCCGGTTGCGTGGACCAGGCGCATCCCGCCGGCCACTGTTCTGGCGGGCGAGAGTGGAGGAGCGATGCAGAAGCAGGGGGACCCAAAACAGAAGGCGCAGCTCGGCTACATCGATGTGCGGCGGCCCAGGCGACGCTGGGCCTATATCGCTCCGCTGGTGATCGCCGTTCTGGCCTTGCTGGTGTTGTTCTCCTACTGGTGAGACGGCGGGTCCGCCCGGCCGCCGGCGCGCTCCCGCCCGGGCGCCAGCTCGGCGGCCTGCCGGAGCGCCTCGATCAGGCTGCCTTCGTCCGCCAGGCCCTTGCCGGCGATGTCGAAGGCGGTGCCGTGGTCCACCGAGGTGCGGACCACCGGCAGCCCGACGGTGATGTTCACCCCGGCCTCCAGCCCCATCACCTTCACTGGGGCATGGCCCTGGTCGTGGTACATCGCCACCACGAGGTCGAAGTCGCCGCGCGCGGCGCGGTAGAACAGCGTGTCCGCCGGCAAGGGCCCTTCCACCTTCCAGCCCTCCGCCTGGCAGGCGCGCACGGCGGGGATGATCTTCTCCGCCTCCTCGCCATGGCCGAACAGGCCGTTCTCCCCGGCATGCGGGTTGATGCCGCAGACGCCGATGCGGGGCTCGGCGATGCCGGACTTCCGCAGCGTCGCGCGGCCGCGGGCGATCACCCGCCGCACCAGCGCGGGCTCGATCTTCCGAATGGCGTCGACCAGGCCGATATGCGTGGTGACGTGGATGACGCGCAGCCTGGGCGCCACCAGCATCATCGAGACTTCCGGCGTGCCGGTCAGGTGCGCCAGCAGCTCGGTATGGCCGGGATATTTGTGGCCGGCGGCATGCAGCGCCTCCTTGGAGAGCGGCGCGGTGCAGATGGCATCCGCCTCGCCGGCCTCGACGAGGCGCGTGGCGCGCTCGATGAAGCGGAAGGCGCCTTCGCCCGAGAGGGCGGAGAGCTGGCCCCAGGGATGGCCGGGCGGGATCAGGCCGAGGTCGATGCAGTCCACCGTGCCGGGGGTGAAGCGTGCCTCGGCCGGCGAAGGCCGCGCGGCCACCTCCAGGCCGGCCCCGGTGATCGCGCCCGCCTCGCGCAGGCGGTTGGCGTCGCCGACCACCAGCGGGCGGCAGAGGTCATAGACCTCGTGCCGCGCCAGGGCCTTCATGATGATCTCGGGGCCGATGCCGGAGGCGTCGCCCATGGTGATGGCCACGATCGGCCGCGTATCCGGTGCGCTCATTCCGGGTCTCTCCCCTGCAGCAGGGCGCGCATCCGGTCCCGCGCGCGCCCGATCGTGTCCATGTTTCCGAAGGCGCCCGCCTTGGTGACAACGGGAACGCCGGCTCGCCCCCGCGTCAGGCCCAGCGGCACCCCCGGCTCCACCTCGTCCAGCAGCCGGATGCTGCCGATGCCGAGCCCGGCCAGCACCGCGCGGGCGGTTTCGCCGCCGGTTGCGAAGAGCCCGCCCATGCGCCGCCCGGCGGGGCGCAGCAGCATCGCCAGCGCCTCCGTCAGGGCGGCGCCCTGCCGCAGGTCGGCGGCCGGCTCGGTGCCAATGGTCACCAGTGCATCCTCCCCCCGCGCGAGCACGCCGGCAATCGCTTCCGCCGCCGCATGCCACTCCGCGCCCGGGCCGGCGCGCAGCAAGGCGGGGGCGATCGGGAAGAAGTGCACGCCGCCCGCCCGCAGCAGCCGCTCGGCGGCGGCGCGCGAGGCCTCGGCGACGCTGCCCACCACCAGCAGGAGGCCCCCGGAAGCTGGTAAGGAGGGGAGGGGCGGAGGCTCCGCACGGCCGCCCGGGGCCGCCGCCGCCAGCGCCGCCGCCAGCCCTCCGGTGCCGACCCAAACCACCCGGCGCCAAAGCGGCAGGGTGGCGCGGGCGATGGCGGCGAGGTCCTCCGCCGTGGCGGCGTCGCAGACCATGGCGGCCGTGCCGGCGGCAAGCGCCCCGCGCAGGGCGGCGGCGGGCGGGGCATCGCCCGCGCGGAGGGCCTCAAGCGGCAGGTGCCCGGCATCGAGGCCGGCGGCGGCCAGCACGGCGGAGAGCTCGGCGGTGGGATAGGTGTGGTCGCGCGCCCAGAGGGGCGTGGCTTCCAGTGGGTCGCCATTCAGCCGGACGTGGCCGCCTTCGGTGGTGCGGCCCGTGGCCGGGAAGGCCGGTGCGACGATGGCGAGCGCCGGCTGGCCGGCCTCGCGCAGCACGGCCAGGGTTTCCGCCAGCTCCGCCGCCGGCTGCCCCCGCAGGGTGGAGTCGATCTTCTTGAACAGGGCCGCGCCAGGGCTGCGCCAGGCCTCCAGCAGGGCGCGGTGGCGGGCCGCGGCGGCATCGGGCGGCAGGCGCCGGCTGTCGGCATCAACGGCGACAACGCTGTCGCCGGGCTCGGCCGCGCCATTGCCCCAGACCACCGCGGCGGCATGGCCGTGGCGGGCAAAGGCGACCGCGCAATCATTCGCCCCGGTCAGGTCGTCGGCGAGGATCAGCCAGCGCTGCATGGGGCCGGCAGCATAGCCGCATTCCCGCCGGCGGACAGGCCAGGCGAGGGAAAACCCCCCCTCCCGGCAAAAGCGGCCGCGGCGCCGCTTCGAATCTTCATTCCGCGTTCCGTGCGCTCCGGCCCAGGATGCGCTTGGCTTCGCCGGGAAGCCCGCATCGGGATCGAAACTCCCGGGTTCACGAGCTTCCTTTTGGCGGCGGGCAACGGAAAGGGTCAGGCAGCAGGGCATGGCAACGGACGAACCACGGGTGCACACGGGGCAGGTGGTCGCCCTGCGGCTTTTCGACCTGGCCTATGAGATCGACCTGAAGCGCGCCGAGGCGCTCTGGGCGCAGCGCACGCAAGGCAGCAGCGCGCGGAGCCGGCTGGTCGGCACGCCGGCCAAGGCGGTTTCCTTCGGGGTGCCGCCGCTCGCGCTGGAACTGGGCGCCGTGTCGCTGCCGGTCGGCGGGCAGACGGTGCGCGCCGCCGCGACCGTGCGCCTTTACGACTTCGGCATCGCCGCCCTGGCCTTGCGGCTGCCGGTGCGCGACCTGGCCTGGCATGACTTCGCCGCGCTGGTGAACCAGATCGACCAGGCGGTGGGGCCGGCGGCGGAAGCACCGTTGTGGGACCGGCTGCTCGGCGGGCTGCGTGACCTGCTGGGGGAGGCGCTGGACCGCCCAACGACGGCGCCGCTGCAGGAGGACTACCTGATCGCCGTGGCGGATGCCTTCGACAGGCCGGTGACGGCGGAGATGCTGCTGGCGCAGGTGGACCTGGTGCCGCTGCTCTCGGGCGAGACGCGGCCGCTTTCCGAGAGCGCGCGGCGCGACCTGCTGCGGCACCGCTTCTCCTACCACCCTGACGACCTGGTGGTGCTCACCTGGGACCGTGCCTTCATCTACGAGCCGCAGCGCGAGCCGGACGTGGCCGATGTGCTGGAGATGGCGAACGCCCAGCTGCTGGAGATGCGCACCTACGACGAGATGCTGGACGAGGAACTGCCGCGCATGCGCAACCTCGTCGAGGCGGCGCGCCGGCGCATCCCCCTGCTCGCCTCGCGGCGCTATGGGGGGCTTGCCCGGCGGCTGCACACGCTGGTGGCCGAGGTGACGGAACTGGCCGAGCGGGTGGACAACGCCCTGCAGGTGACGGAGGACGTCTACCTCGCCCGCGTCTACGCCGCCGCGATGGACCTGTTCCGTGTCTCCGATGTCAGCGCGGCGGTGGATCGCAAGCTGGCGATCATCCGGGAAACCTACACGGCGCTGCATGGCGAGGCCGCCGGCGCCCGCGCCGAGTTGCTGGAAATCGCCATCCTGGCGCTGATCGCGCTGGAGATCGTGCTCTCCCTGTTGCGGCACTGAAGAAGCCGGACGGAATGCCGCCGTGGAAGGTGGAGAACGGCCGGGGGCAGGAATTCCTCCAGATCCCCTTGCTTTCTTCTGTCAGTTCCAGCGCGGGCCGGGAGAAGGCGGGGAAAATCCGAGAAACGGGAAAAGGGTCGGGAGGCATTTCAATCCCTGTCCCTGAACCTCCGGCAACTGCGAGCCGGCAGCGGGCATTCCCCTGCGGCAGCACCGGGAGAGGGGATGCGCGCATGATCAAGCAGATGCCTGGCATGGCCCTTGTGGCGCTGCTTCTTGCCCTCGCGGCGAGCGCGGGGGCCGCTGAGGGCGAGGATCTGGCCGGGCTGCGCCGGCATGCGCTGGAGCTGGTGAACCAGGCCCGGCAGGCACAAGGCCGCGCACCCCTGGAAACCGGCGCCGACCTGGAGAAGGCGGCCCAGTCCCATGCGCGGGACATGCTGAAGCGCCACTATTATTCCCACACCTCGCCCGAGGGCGATGACGTCAGGGACCGCTATATGGAGGCCGGCGGCAGCCGCTGGGATCTTGTTGAGGAGAACATCGCGCGTTGCCAGAACTGCGGCCCGCCCGCGACGGCGGCCACGGTCGGGCAGTTGCAGCAAGGCTGGATGAACAGCCCGCACCACCGCGAGAACATCCTGCGCGAAGGGCTCCGCCGCTTCGGCTTCGGCATCGTCGTGGAGGCCGGCGGGGGGCTTTATGCCGTCCAGACCTTCGCCGGTCCGGGCACCTCGCGCGGCGGCGGCGCGGAGGCGACCTCGGACGCCCTGTCCGGCGAGGCGCTGTCCGGCGAGGCGCTGGCCGCTGGCGCCGCGCGAATGATCAACGAGGCGCGCGCGAAGGAGGGCGTTGGCAAGCTGCAGCCCAGCGTCGCCCTCAACACGGCGGCGCAGGCGCTGCTGCCCGACCCCGGCTCGGAAACGATCTCGCTCGGCTCCTCCCAGCAGCTGCGCGATGCCGTGCCGGAAGACCAGCGGCAGCGATGGCGCTCCCTGGCCGTGCTTGCCGGTGCCTGCGGCGGCTGCGGAACACAGCCGACCCAGGCCGATCTCCGCTTCTTCCGGCAGCAATGGCTCAACGATCCGCAGCACCGCCAGCAGCTGCTCGACCCGGTCGTGACCGATATCGGCTTCGCGCTCCAGGCGAACGGCCAGGGGCGCAAGGTGGCGCTCCTTGTGCTGGGCACGGCGCGGTAGGAGGCAGGCGGCCTCGGGCCGCCGGCGCCGGCAAGGCGGAGGAGGCGGGGCTGAGCGGGCGGAAACCGCGCGCACGGCGCTGCGCCTGCCGGACCTGAAGGACAGCCGGGAAACGCGGCGGCTGCTGCTGCCGTAACGCCGTCCGGCGGAAAAGGGCGCGCCGATCCGCCTGCTGCGGCCGGCGCGCGGGCGGCTGTTCCTGGAAGACCGCTCCGCCTCGATTCTCTCGGATGCCGGGTCCTCGGGCAGGTGAGGAACGGCCGGGAAAATGCTTTCCCGAACTTTTCTTGTTGCGCCTCAGGCTCTAGCGTTTCCCGTTGAATCCGATGCAGAGGAAATGCGGATGAGCCAAGCCCAGGAGGAGCCCGATGCGGCGCTGGATCTGCTGCTGCGCCGTGCCGGCATCACCATTCCCCCCGAACGCTATGCCGGCGTGCTGAGCGGCTATCGCGAACTCCAGGCCGTGCTGCCGCAGCTGCGCGGCGCCCGCACCGCCGCCGCCGAGCCGGCCGGCACCTTTGTGCTGGACACGGTGACGCGGGAGCGGACGCCATGAGCGAGGCGCCCTTGCACGGCCTGCCCATCGCCGAGGCCGGCCGCCGGCTGCGCGAGGGAAGCCTCACTGCCGTGGCGCTGGCGCGCCATCACCTCGACCGCATCGCCGCGCTCGATCCGGTGCTGCACAGCTTCGTGCTGCTCACCGGGGAGCGCGCCATGGCGGACGCCGCGCGCGCCGATGCCGAGCTGGCGCGCGGCACCGACCGCGGCCCGATGCATGGCATCCCCTATGCGCTGAAGGACATCTACGACACCGCCGGGATCCGCACGACCTGCCACTCCAAGCTGCTGGCGGAGAACGTGCCGCAGCAGGACAGTGTGGTGGCCCGCAAGCTGGCGGAGGGCGGCGGCGTGCTGCTCGGCAAGCTGGCGACGCATGAATTCGCCCTCGGCGGCCCGAGCTTCGACCTGCCCTTCCCGCCGGCGCGCAACCCGTGGAACCTGGAGCATGTCACCGGCGGCTCCTCCTCCGGCTCCGGCGCCGCCGTGGCGGCCGGACTGGTGCGGATGGCCATGGGCTCCGACACCGGCGGCTCGATCCGCGGCCCCGCGGCCTATTGCGGCCTGGTGGGGCTGAAGCCGACCTATGGGCTGGTCAGCCGGCGCGGCGTCTTCCCGCTGTCCTACACGCTGGACCATTGCGGGCCGCTCGCCGCCAGCGTGGAGGACGCGGCGATCACCACCCAGGTCATCGCCGGCTACGATCCCGGCGACCCGGCCAGCGCCGACCGCCCCGTGCCGGACCTCCGTGCCGGCCTGGAGCAGGGAGTGGCCGGCCTGCGCATCGGCCTGCCGCGCAACCTCTACTGCAACGCGGAGGGGCTGACGCCGGCCACCGGCGCCGCGCTGGAGCGGCTGGCCGACTCCCTGGCCGCGCAGGGCGCCATTGTCGAGGAGGTGGTGCTGCCGGATTACGACCTGTTCGGCACCTGCGGCCGCGTGCTCATGATCGCGGAGGCCTATGCGATCCACGAGGCCGACCTGCGCGAGCGCCCGCTGGACTACGGCGCCCTTTTCCTGGCGCGCGTCGCCATCGGCGCGACGATCAGCGCGGCCGACTACATCCAGGCGCAACGGCTGCGGCGCGAACTCTCGGAGGCGGTGAACCGCGTGGCGCTGCGGCGGCACGACCTGCTGCTGACCGCCATGGCGCTCGGCCCGGCACCGCGCTTCGACGAGTATCCCGCGGATCGGGCAGGGCCGATGAACATCCAGTCCATCCCCTTCAACGTCACCGGCAACCCGGCGCTCTCCATGCCCGTGGGCTTCAGCGATGACGGGCTGCCGCTTTCGGCCCAGCTTGTCGCGCGCCCCTTCGAGGAGGCCCTGCTGCTGCGTGCGGGCCGGGCGGTGGAGAAGATCATCGAGGGCTGGGGCGTGGCGCGGACGCCGCCGATGGCGCTGGAAGCCGCCTGATCCTTCCCGCCGCGACCCGGGCGGCCGCGGCGGGCCGGCTGCTTCGCACGGCTCAGCGCCGGGCCGCCACCAGCAGGAAGGCGGGGCGCTCGCATTCCAGCGCGAGCTCGGGGCGGGCGGCGACCTGCGCCGGCGCGGGCCCCCATTCCTCGAGATGGGCGAGCGTGAAGCCCAGCCCGATCAGCAGCTTCGCATAGGTGCCGATCATGCGGTGCTGCTTGATCACGCCCGTGGCCAGCCAGTCCGTGCTGCGCGGCCCTTCGTGGAGGTAGGCATCCACCGGCCAGGTGCTGCGGCCCTCCGCGTCGGTGGTCCAGCCGGGCCGGCGCGGCGCGGTGTAGATCGGGTGCTCCACCGAGAAGACCAACGTCCCGCCCGGCGCCAGCGCATCGTGCACCTGCGCCAGCAGCGCGGGCAGCGCCACCACGTAGTGCAGGGCCAGGGAGCTGTGGGCGAGGTCGAAGGCCGCCGCGGGAAGCCGAAGCTGCTCCAGGTCGGCCTGCTCGTAGGTGATCGCCGGGTCGGACGTCGTCGCCCGCGCGCGCGCCAGCATCCGCTCGGAGAGGTCGAGGCCCAGAACCGCCGATGCGCCCTGTTCGCGCACCCAGCGGCAGAACCAGCCGAAGCCGCAGCCGAGGTCCACAACGCGGCGCCCGCGCAAGGCCGGCAGCATGGATTGCAGGGCGGGCCACTCCGCGGCGCCGGCCAGCCCCTGCACCGAGCGGCCCAGCTGACTGTAGCCCTGAAAGAAGTCCGGATCGTCGTAAATGTTCTGAGCCATCGGCCGGGTCCCTCCGTTGCTTGGCGGCATTGGCGAGGCGCTGAGGAGGCGGGAGGGACGACCCTCCCTCCGCCGGGGCGGAACCTGCTCTGACGACGGCCGGCGCTCCGGATCCGGCGCGCCGGCCGCCTCGCCATTGCGCCGCAAGCCGGGATGGCCGGTCAAGCAGAGGACGCGTTCCGTTCCGCGCCCCAGCCGGGAAGCCGGGCGCGGACCTCGTGCCGCAGACTGGCCGGCCGTTCCGGGTCCACAAGGTCGGATTCGGCGATGATTTCCTCGTCGGCGGTCAGGGGACTGGGCTGCAGCGGAACCAGCCGCTTGGGGCCGGTGTTCAGCGCATCCAGGGCGCCGATCAGCGAGCCTTCCGCGGCCTCCAGCGCCGCCGCGACCGCGTCCGTGCTCCGCCCGAGATGCTCGGCCAGCAGCTCGTTCCGCTGGCGCAGGATGAAGGCGCGCGCCTGTGCAGGGTCGGCGCTGGCCGCCGCCTCGATGGCGACGTCGCATTCCGTATCGAAGCCGAGGGAGCGGTTGTTCAGGTTGGCCGAGCCGATCTTCAGCAGCGCGTCGTCCACGCAGAGGATCTTGGCATGCACGTAGATCGGCTGGCCGGCCTCGTTGACGGGGTAGTAGACGCGGAAGCGGCCGTGCCGGTCGGCCCGCTGCACCAGGCGGAGCAGCCGGCTGCGGGCCGAGTCCATCGCCTTGGCCTCCAGCCATCCATCCGCCGAATCGGGGTTGATAATGACCACTTCCGGCCCGTCCGGCTCGCGCAGCCGCGCGGCAATGGCCTCGGCGACGCGGCGGGAGGCGAAATACTGGCTCTCGATATAGAGCGTGCGGCGAGCCGCCGCGATGGCTCGGAAGGTCAGCGCCTCGATCTCGCAGACCTGCGGGTAGTCCTTGAAGGCGGCGAGGGTGCGGGCGATGCCGATCTGCGCATCGCGGAAGTCCGGCTCGAGCCCGTCCGGCCACGGGTCGTTGTCCAGCGGCGGGGCTTCCAGCCGCTCGCCGGTGGCGCGCTGCCAGCGCTCGCGCGCCAACTCGGCCAGGCGGCGTGCCAGCGGGCCGTCGGCGCAGGTGGTCGCATCGTGCCAGGGGCCGAGCGGGCTGCCGTGCGGAGTCTGGCGGGCCTGGCAATCCTTGCGGTGCGCGCGCGTGTCCCAGCGGCCGACGGTCATGTCGATGCCGCCGCAGAAGGCCAGCGTGTCGTCGATGACCATCAGCTTCATGTGGTGCGCGGCACCGGTCGGATGGGCGCCATCCAGCTTCAGCCGGATCTTGCGGCCGATCAGCCAGTTCAGCAGGAAGAAGGGTGTCTCGCCCCGGCCGAGGGTCCGCAGGAAGCCGAGGTCCCATTTCAGGATGCGCACCCGCAGGTCGGGCCGCTCGCGGGCGATCCAGTTGAGAAAGCGCCCGATGCGGTTTGGACCGGGCAAGGTTTGCTGCTCCGGCTCCGGCTCCAGCGCCACGCGGGCATCGAAGTCCCAGCCGATCAGCAGCACATGGTGGCGGGCCTTCAGGATGGCCGACTTGGCCGCGCGGAAATAGTCTGCCCCATCAATGATCACCGCGAAGCGGTTGGCGCGCTCGATCGCCCAGCAGGTTTCGCCGGGCTCGAGCAGGCCCGTCTTGGTGTCCGGGTTCGTACCGCGTTCCTCGGCCTGGCCTGCGGAGACCGGACGAGGGCCGATATCGGGCGAGTCGCTGTGCATGAGCATTCTCGTATCCTCCCTCCAGCCCGCCCAAACGCAAATCCCGGTCTTGCGTTCTGCGACAGTTCGAAAAAATCTGGCCGGGCTGGGGGAATGGCCCTGCAGGGGAATGACCCTCCGGCGCCTCGCCTGGCTGGCGGCCTTGCCGCCGGAAAGCCCCGCCCGTGGGCCGCCCGGTCATTCCCTGGTCAGGGCGAATTCCACCAGCAGCGGGAAGTCCGGCCCCCGTTTCAGCACCTTGGGCGGCAGCCCGTCGCCCAGGTCGCGCGGGCGCCATTCCCTGCAGCGGAGCAGCCGCAGGTCCAGCGCGGCGAAGGTGTTGAGATAGTCCGCAAAGCCATGCGGAAAGCTCGGCATCCGCACCTCTCCGGTGGCGTCGCGGAAATGGGCGCCGATGCCGCCCAACGTCAGATAGGGGTGGATCTCGAGGACGGCCAGCCGTCCGCCGGGCCGCAGCAGGCGCCGCGCCTCGGCCAGAGGCGGCGCCAGGGCGGCGACATGCTCCAGGGACAGGCTGAACAGCGCCAGGTCGGCCGTGGCGTCGGCGAGCGGCAGGGGCTGCGCCATGTCCTGCCGCCAGAGCTGCAGCGCCGGGTCGCGTGCCCGCGCCTGGGCGAGCATTCCCGCCGAAAGATCACAGCCGCGCAGGCTGCGGGCGCCGTGGCGGCGCAGCAGGGAAAGGTTCTGCCCCGTGCCGCAGCCGAACTCGACCACATCGAGGCCCGCGGCGGCCGCCGCCAGCCCGGCCATGGCCCGGCGGGCGGCGAAGACCATCGGGTTCTCGTCGTTGTCATAGCTGCCGGCCCAGCGGTCATAGGCGGCGGGAACCGGCAGGAAGGTGCTGGAATCGCTCATGCTACGGCATTCCCTCGCGGGCGCCGTGACACCGGACGCGCGATCCATGCCGCGCGTCGGCGGGTCACGGGTGAAGAATATGGGAGAGGCTGCTGGCGGCTGGACATGTTCGACCCTGGCGGAAACCCGTTCCGCACGGGGCAAGTAGTTTTCCGGCCGCAGGCCGTTCAGCTCCGCCAGAGCGGAGCAAGCCTAGAACAGCCGGGCAGGCGATGACAATGGCCGGGGCGGGAGGGCGCCCGGGCCAGGCCGTGCATCTGGCGAAGAACAGAACCGGGAACCGCCGGCAGGAGAGGGGAGCTCATTCCCCCCAAGGTTTTCCCGCCCGCTTCTCCGAGGCGCGGCTCCCGGCCGCGCCGCTATTCCGCCGCCAGGGGCTGCACCTCGGGCGTCGGCTCCGGGCAACGGACGCCGAGCCGGGAATACACCTCGGCCAGCCGCTTCTCATAGGCCGCGCCGCTGAACAGGGCCGCCCGCCGCGGTCCGGCATCCGCCAGCCAGGCGCAGAGATCGGCGTTGGAGTCGAGCGCCCGGATGCCTTCGGCGATGCCGCGCACGTCATAGGGGTCCACGGTGAGGGCGGCATCCCCCACCACCTCCGGCAGGGAGGAGGTGTTGGTGGTCAGCACCGGCGTGCCGAGCTTCATGGCTTCCAGGGGCGGCAGGCCGAAGCCCTCGTAGAGCGAAGGGAAAAGCGCCGCCTTGGCGCCGCGGATCAGCGAGACCAGCAGGCGGAAGGGCGCGTAGTCCAGCAGGATGATCTTGCGCTTTGTGCGCAGGATGCTGCCCTCCTGCACCTGGTAGCGGATGTGGTCGTCGAACAGGAGGCGCAGCTCCTCCTCGCTCTTCCAGGCCTGCTTGCCGACCAGCACCAGCGGCAGGTCGGAGCCGGAGGCGAGGAAGGCCTCGATCATCCGGCCGACGTTTTTTTTCGGTTCGATGGCGCCGAAGAACAGGAAGTAGCCCTTCCAGTCCAGGCCGAAGCTGCCGCGGATCTCGTCGCGCGCCTCAGCCTCCGGCTTGTCGGTGAACTTCCGCGGCAGCTCGACGGACTGGTAGGTGTTGGTCACCTTCTCCGGGTCGGCGCCGAGCAGGTTGATGATGTCACGCCGCGAGGCCTCGCTGACGGTGACGATGTGGTCCGCCTTGCGCACCAGCATGCGGTTGAGGCGGAAGTAGCGCCGCTTGTGGTCCAGCGTGGTGTAGGGCAGGCGCAGCGGCACCAGGTCGTGCAGGCAATAGATGTTCTTGGCGCCGACCACCTGCATCGGCAGGGGATAGGTCCAGTGCATGATCTCGGGCGGGCGCGGCATCCGCACGCGCAGCCGGTTCTTGAACAGCTTGAAGTGGTTGATCGCCTGGACGAAGCCGTTCTCGACGTTCCAGAGGTGGTCGAAATGCGGCAGGCGGCTCTCGAAGGTGGTGGCCACCACGCGGCCGGTGACGGGCACGCCGGTGGCGTATTCGCCGAAGGGACCGAGCACGGTGCGCCGCGCGTTGCGCATCCAGCGCAGCAGCGGCGGCGCCTCGCCGACGCGGTTGTCGAAGAAGGCGATCTCGCGGATCAGCGCGTTGCGGCTGGGGCTGGCGCGGGTGCCGTAGAGCACGCCCACCTCCGCGCCCATGGCGCCGAGGCGGAAGCTCAGGTTGCGGGCATAGGTGGCAACCCCGGTGCCCTGATCGAGCGCGAGATTGTAGCCATCGAGATAGATGCGGGGCTGCATGGGTTGAATTTAGCCGAGTCGCGCTTCGCAGAGAAAGCGAAAGCCGCTGCCCCCGGCTCTTGACCCGAGGCCGGCCGGAGGCCGTAAGACAGAGGCAGGCAGAAGAGGCAGGCCATGGACGAGGACGCGGAGCGGCAGGCCGAGGAACTGCGCCGGAAGGCGGACAGCCTGCGGGACCGCAGTGCCTGGCAGGCGGCGGCGGCGGCTTACGCCGCCTTCCTGCGGCTGCGGCCGGAGGACGCCGGCATGCAGGTGCAGCAGGCCCATTGCCTCAAGGAATCCGGGCATGTGGCCGAGGCGCTGGCGCTCTACCGCTCCGCCGCGCGCCTGCGCCCGGAGGACGCCGACATCCCGCTGCAGATCGGTCATGCGGAGAAGCTCCTGGGCGAGCGGGAGGCGGCGCGGGAGGCCTATGCGCGGGCGCTGGCGCTGGATCCGGCGGCGGAGGCGCCCTGGGTGGAATGGCTGGCGCTGGCGGCCCATGAACCGCACCATGCGGCACCCGCCGCGGGCGGGATCGTGCTGGACCTGACCGATCTGGCGAACTGGATCCACCATGGCCGCCGGGTGCCGAGCGGCATCCAGCGGGTGCAGCTCGGGATCGCGCTGGCGGCGCTGGCCGGGCCGCGGCCGCCACGCCTCTGCGCCATGCCGCCGGCGGCCGACGGCTGGCGCGATCTGCCGCCCGCCCTGTTGCACCGGCTGGCCCATCTGATGGCAAGCGGCACCGCGGCCTCGGAGGCGGCCTGGCAGGAGGCGGCCGGCCTGCTGGGCACGCTGCTCAGCCTGGCGCCGCCGCTCCGCTTCGCGCCGGGTGCCGTGCTGGTGACGCTGGGCGGCACCTGGGGCATGGAGGGCTTCCTGGCCTGCCTGCGGGAGGCGCGCGCGCGGGACGGGCTGCGCCACGTGCCCCTGTTGCACGACTGCGTGCCGCTGCTGCTGCCCGAGCATTGCCAGGAGAGCACGGTGCGGGGCTACGCCCGGTGGTTCGCCAGCCTCGCGCTGCATGCCGACGGGGTGCTGACGGTTTCCCGCTCCACCCGCGACGACATGCGCCGCCTGCACGCCGCGCTGCTGCCGGAACTGCCGGTGCCGTCCGCAGCGGTGGTGCGGATGGACGCGGCTCCCCGCGCCCTGCCGCCCGGCCCTGCGCCGGACCATGCCCTGCTCCAGGGCCGCCTGCCCTTCGTGCTGTTCGTCTCCACCATCGAGGGGCGCAAGGACCACCGCACGGTGTTCAGCGCCTGGCTGACCCTGCTGCGCCGGCTCGGCGCGCGGCAGGTGCCGCTGCTGGTCTGCGTCGGCCAGCCGGGCTGGCGGGCGGAGGCGGCGCTCATGCTGCTGGAGCAGGCGCCGGAGCTGCGGGCCAGTGTGCGGGTGCTGGAGGAAGTGGCCGACCCGCTGCTGTTCGCGCTCTACGGCAGGAGCCTGTTCACCCTCTACAACAGCCTGCACGAGGGCTGGGGCCTGCCGGTGACCGAGAGCCTGGCGCATGGCCGCGCGGTGCTGGCGCCCGGCCATTCCGCCCTGCTCGAATCCGGCCAGGGCGGCGCCGTGTTCTTCACGCCGGGCAGCGAGCCGGACCTCGCCGAAAAGCTGGAGCGGCTCATCACCGAACCCGCCTTCCGGGCGGAGGCGGAGGCACGAGCCGCCGCAGTACCGTTGCGGAACTGGGCGGCGGTCGCGGCGCAGCTGCAGGCCGAGGCGGAGCGCCTGGCCCTGCGCGGCGGCGGCCCGCCCCGCCTGCCGCTGGCCGCAGGCCGCCTGCACCCGCTGCGCCGCCTGGCCGCGCGCCGCCCCGGCCTCGCCATGGCGGTGGCGGAAACCGTGCGCGCGGGCGAGGGGTGGTATCCCCTGGAGGACTGGGGCTGCTGGACGCGTCCTGGCGCGGCCCTGCTCGCCCTGCCGCCGGGCGACGGGAATGACGGGGCGCTGCGCTTCGAGCTGGAGCTGGAGGGAGCCGAGGCGGACCAGCAGGTCGAATTGCAGGCCCTGCGTGACGGGGTGCCGGCGGGGGCGCCGCTCGCGGTGACCGTGCCGGCCCGCAAGCGCATCCCGGCCGGGCTGGACGTTCCGGCCGGTGGCGCGGCGCGGCAACTGGAGATCCTGTGCCGGGCGCCGGGGCAGGATGCGGCGGGCCGCGCCGTCGGCATCGGCGTGCGGGCCTTCGGCTTCGCCCGGCTGCAGGAGCCCGGCGAGCGGCTGGCGCTGCTGGAGGCACGCCACTTCGTCGCAGCCACGCCGCTGCACGAGGTGTGAGGAAGCCTGGGGGAGTGCATTCTCCCAGGACCCCGTTCTCTTTTCCGCCGGTTCCCGTGCTGGCGGAACGCGTGCGCCAGAGCTGACGGAAAGAAGACGGGTGGGCGGGGGAATTCCTTCCCCCGCCCTTTTCCGGCGGACTACTGGAAGATCCGCACCGAGAGTGCCGACTGGTAGATGAGCTGCAGCAGGTCCCGCGTGATCTGGAAGCTCTTGGCGCCGAGCTGCGGCAGGATGATCAGCTCGTCACCCGGGCGCGGCCCCTCGCGCGGGTCAAGGATGATCTGGCCGCTGGCGCGCCGGATCATGACGCCGCCGCTGTCGCCGCGCTGGGTGTAGCCGCCGGCCTTCTCGACATACTGGTCGATCGTCATCTTGGGCTGCCACAGCACCGCCTGCGGCGCGATCACCTCGCCCGCCACCAGCACGGTGTCGGAGCGCTCGGGGATCACGATGGTGTCGCCATCCTCCAGCCGGACGGGCGAGCAGCGGCCGCCGTTGTCCATCACCACCAGGCGCCCCTCCGGCTGGATGCGCCTGCCGCGCTGGATGTAGTTGGAGACGAGTTGCGCCTCCTGGCTGCGGATCTCGGCCACGCCGGTGGTCGCGGAGGTGGCGGTGAAGAGCTGCCGCTCCAGGCGGTCCAGCGCCTCGTTGATGGCGCGGCGCTGTTGCGCGGCGATGCGCTTGCGCAGCAGGTAGACCGACCTGGTATCCGCCAGCGCCGGGTCAACCGCCACGTGGTCGAGCACCTGGCAGAGGGTGATGTCGCGGTCGGCCACCAGCACCGAGGGGCCGATCCGGCTGCCCTCGACGAACACGCGCACGGTAGGGGCAGGGGCGTCGGTGATGAAGGTGACGACGTCCTGATCGAGCAGCGACTGCTTGCGCAGCTGCGCCACGTCCACGTAGCGCGACCAGGGCTGGCCGCTGCGGGTGCCGCGGATCACGGCGTTGGTGGCCGAGGGGAGCGGTCCGGCGAGGTCCACCAACTCGCTGCCACTCATCGCGCGGCCATCCACCTCGAAGAGGAAATTGTTGCGCACGGCGCCATCCGCCGAGATCGTCGCGCCCTGCTTGCCGACCACGATGGTGTCGCCGTCCTGCAGGGTCAGCTTGGGGAGCTGGCCGCGCAGCAGGAAGGGATAGAGGTCGATCCGCACCACCGCGCGGCCGCCACGGTTGACCACGATGTTGCGGTAGGAGCCGCGCACCGGGTCCACGCCGCCGGCGCGCAGCAGGAAGTCGAGCACTGTCTCGGAGCCGGAGCCCATGTGCCGGCCCGGCGTCTTGACGAAGCCGGTGACATAGACGCCGATCTGGCTGGCCGAAAGCAGCACGGCATAGACCTGCACCTGCTGCGTGTAGACCCGCCGCACCTCCCCCTCGACCGTGCGCTGCAGGTCGCCCGCCCGCACGCCGCCCAGGCGCAGCGGCCCGATCGAGGGCAGGAACAGGTTGCCTTCCGGGTCGATCGCGCCGACCACCTCCGACTCCACCGGCCCCCAGACGCGCACGCTGACGCGGTCGCCCGGGCCGAGGCGGTAGTTGGGGTTGGCGCTTTCCGACGGCGTGGGAGCGCCACGGGTGAACAGGGCGGAGCCGAACACCGTGCGGCTCGGGCCTTCGGGGCGCAGCGGATCGGCCAGCGGGCCTTCCGCGATGGCGCCCGCCTCGGCCTCGGTGGCGGTGCCGGCGCGGTTGACGATGTTGCTGTCCGGCAGCAGCTGCGGCACCTGCTGCGGCTGGCCCATGAGGGCGGGAACCGGCGCCGACAGGTTCTGGGTCCGGGCCGGTGCCCCGCTGGCCGCCAGCAGGACCAGGGCGGCGGAGAGCAGCGCGCGACTAGAGGGCATGTTCACGGATTCCTGCAACCAGCATCCAGCCAATGCCGTAAAGGGCCGACAGCACCACGAAGACGCTCAGCACGATCAGCGAGGCGCGGGGATAGAGGGGGTACTCGGCGAGGTTCGGCTCCACCACGCGCGAGAGGAAAAGCTGCTGCCGCTGGGCGTCGAGCCGCGCCGTTTCCAGCGAGGCGGTGGCGGAGGCGAGCTGCTTGTCGGCGAACTCCCGTTCCAGTTGCAGCCGCTCGTAGGTGGCGAGCTGTCCGGGGAGGGCCGCGCTGCCCTGCGTCATGCGCTGGCGCTGGGCCGCGATCTCCGACTGCAGCGAGCTGATGCGGTTCTTCAGGTTGTTGATCGCCGGGTTGTCCGGCCGCATGAAGGCCGATTTCTCCTGCAGCTCGGCCCGCGCGGCGGTCAGCAAGCCTTCCAGCGAGCCGAGCCCCTCCAGCCCGATGGCGGCGCTGCGGGTCGGGTCCACCGCCTGCTCCCGCTGCCGCCAGGCCGTGAGCGCCGCCTGCGACTCCAGCACGCGGCGTTCGGCGCGCTGCAGCTCCTCGTTGGCCACGCGCAGCGTCTCCTCGCGGGCGCGGGCGGAGAGCTGGTTCACGAAGGCCTCCGCCAGCCGGAGCTGCTCCTCCGCGATCAGCTTCGCATCCTCGGGCCGGAAGCCGCGCGAACGCAGGGTGGTGATGCCGGAGGTGGAGTCGTTCTTCACCGTGGTCATGCTGGAGTGGTAGAGCTCAAGGAACTCGATCGGCGGATCCGCGAACCACAGCCGGGCGAGGGGGTCGGCCTCGGGGCGGCGGTAGAGGCCGGTCAGCTCGATGTTCCGCTCCAGCGCGTAGAGAGCGTCGTGCGAATGCAGGTAGTCGCGGACGGCAAGCGATTCCTCGCCCGACTGCTTGAAGCCCGCCGCTCCGATCATCTGGCCGAGCGCGGTCGCGGCGCCGTTCTCCTGCCGGCCGCGCACGAGGAAACGCGCCTCGGAGACATATTGCCCGGTCGCGAAGAGGTAGAGATAGGCCGCGGTCAGCAGGGTCGGCAGCACCACGAGCAACAGGTAGAAGCGGCGCCGCCACAGGGCGCGCACCAGCGGCGAGCGGCGCCGCCTGCCGGCGGAGGCGCTCGGGGGAATGCCGGCCAGGCCCGCGTCAGAGGCCCTGGTAGGCGGCGATAGCTTCATCGACGTCCTCGTAGAATTCCAGCATGCCGTTCCGCAGGATCGCGGCCGTGTCGCAGTAGCGTTTCACGTGCGAGGCATTGTGCGAGATCATGATCATTCCGGCGCTCCGGCGCCGCACCTCGAACACTTCGAGGCATTTGTTGGCGAAGCGGGCGTCGCCGGTGGAGAGCGCCTCGTCCACCAAGTAGCACTCGAAGTCCACCGCGAAGGAGAGCGCCATCAGCAGGCGCGACCGCATGCCGGAGGAGTAGCTCTTCACCGGCTCGTGGAAGTAGGCGCCCAGCTCGGAGAAGTCGGCCACGAACTCCTCCGTGCGCTGCAGCGAGAGGCCGTAGAGCCGGGCGATGAAGCGCGCATTGGCGATGCCGGTCAGGCTGGTGTGCAGGCCATAGGCTCCGCCGAGCGGCCAGGAGATGGACATGGTGCGGCGGATGTAGCCGCGCGTCGGCGCCTCGACGCCGGCCAGCATGCGCATCAGCGTCGACTTGCCGGCGCCGTTGCGGCCGAGGATGCCGACATGCTGGCCCCGCCGGAAGCAGGCGTGGATGCCACGCAGCACAGCCTTCCGGCCCTGGCGGCTCTCGAACACCTTCCAGACATTGTGGAGCTCGAGCATGGCGGCTCAGTCGGAGATGCTCAGGCGCACCCGGGCCACCCGCAGCCCGGCCATTCCCAGCAGGTTCAGCATGATGATCCAGAGCAGCACGTAGCTGACGTCGTAGTAGGGCGTGACGCGATCACCGAACATGGCCCAGCGGTTCATCTCGTGCACATGCACGAGCGGGTTCCACAGCAGCAGCTCGCGCGTTTCCTGCGGCATCATGTCGAGCATGAAGAAGGAGGCCGAGATCGGCAGCATCAGGTAGGTGAAGGGATGCACCAGGTGCTCCACCCATTCCCAGACCACCTGCGCTGATGCGAGCACCATGGCCAGCCCGTGGGCCAGCAGCGCGCTGAGCGTCAGGCCGAAGATGAACAGCGCCGGCTGATGCGGCGGCTCGCCCATGAAGAGGGTGGCGATCACCATGTAGAGCGCGATGACCGTGCTGCAGACCATCGCTTCCATGAGGTTGCGCGACACCATCACGTCCAGCAGCGTGATCCGGCTGTGGTGCAGCAACGAGATGTTGGCGTGGATGGCGTGCGCGCCCCGGTTCACGATGGAGCGGAACATCATGAAGGGGACATAGCCCAGCGCGTAGAACAGGAAGACGGGCAGCCCGTTCGGCAGATCGGAGCCGCTCAGCCAGTGCAGCAGCGAGATCAGGCTGGAAAGGATGATCGGCTCCGCCATCAGCCACAGGATGCCGAGCCGGCTGCGGCCGACACGCGTCAGCATCTCGCGGATGAACAGCGCGCTGATGACGCCGACCTGCGCCGCCACAGCGCCCGTCTGCTCGCGGCGGGGCACATCGCCGATCACGGCCGGCCCACCGCTCCCCCGCGCAACAACGGCCGTGCTGCCGCCCAGCCTGCGGGTTCGCCGCAATAGAGCGCCTCACGCGGCACTCCGGCGCCGCCGATGGCCAGCGCGCGGCAGGGATAGCCGCTTGCCGCGAAATAGCTGCGCGCCACCCGTACCGGAACGGGCAAGGCGCCTGGCGCGGGCGCCAGCATGGCCTGCTGCCCGGGCTGCGCCTGCGCCGCAAAGGCCGCCAAGGGATCGGCCGGCCGCGCGGGCGGCAGGACCGCCGTGGCCGGGCTTGCTTCCGCGCCCACGTCGCTCCGGCGGGAAAAGCTGCCGCAGCCCGCCAGCATCAACGCCAGGAGCATCAGTCCAATCAGCGGCATCCGGGCGGCGAACGAGAAAAGGCCAAGTTTTGGCTTCCCGATCACGCAGGCTTGCACACGGTCTTGCATGGGCGGAACCTAACCGACTGGAACCCCTCTGGCAAAACATCCCGTGATCGCGTGGGAGAAATATCTTTAAAGATGATTTTCGCGTCTTGCGAGACCTTGCCGGACCGCGACATCGCCTTTCCCGGGGCAGCGTTATGCGACGCGTCGCGGCTGATGGCATTCTGGCCCGGGCACCGGCTCGTATCCCCAGAACATGCGACAGCCTGGATCCTCCCCGAGGCGGCTCCGGCGCCTGCGGGAGGGGTGCCGATTCTCCGCTATGCACCCGGCCCGCTGCGCTCCCCCTGCTTCAACGGGCGGCACGCCCCGGTGGCGCTGCTGGTGCATCCGGCAGCGCCACCCCTGGCGGACGCGGCGGCGCTGGACCGTGCCCGGGCGGTGGCCGCGCGCGTCGCCGCGGAGCGGCTGGGCGGCGAGCCCGGCCTGCCCGATCCGGGCGCCGCGGGACTGCAGCTGCCGCAGCGCGGCGCCGTGCTGGTGATGGATCCATGCGACCCCGCCGGCGTGCCGGCGGCGCGCACCGCGCTCGCCGCCGCGCAAGCCGCCGCGCGGGGCCGGGCGGTGCTGCTGGCGCGCGATCCCGCCGCCCGCGCCGCGGCGCCACCGCAGCTCGTGCCGCCCGCCGGCGCAACGGCGCTGCCGCAGCGCCTCGCACCCTGGACCCTGCTCGACCTGGCTGCGGACCTCTACGGCGCGTCGCCCGAGATGACGCTCCTCGCATCCGCCAACGGGGTGCCGGTCGGCGGAGCCTTGCTGGACCCGGCACCCCGCTGGGCCAAGCTGATCGCCGCCACCCGCTGCGCCGATCCCTTTCTGCACCGCCCCTGGCGCATCGAGCAGGCGCTCGACCAGCTCGCCGCCTGGCAGGCCGCGCAGCGGGAGAACCGGCGCGTCGCTGTCTGCCTGGGCATCGCCGCCTGGAAGCGGCGCCGCGTGGCGGCGCTCTTCGCCCATGCCGGAGGAGCCCCCGCCTTTGTGCGGCGACCGCAACGGGCCATCGCCGCGGCGAAGCGGCAGGGTGGCGCCGTCGCCGCCTGGGCCGGCGCCATGCCGCCGGGCTTCCGCGAGGACTGCGCGCGCGCGGGGGTTCCGCTGCTGACCGTGGAGGACGGGTTTGTCCGCTCACGCGGGCTTGGCGCCCGCTTCCTGCCCGGAGCGGCCTATGCGGTGGACCAGCACGGCGTCTACTACGATCCCGCGCGCCCCAGCGCGCTGGAGCACCTGCTGACCACCGCCGATTTTCCGCCCCGCCTGCTGGCGCGTGCGGCCGCGCTGCGCCAGGCCATCGTCGCGCGCGGTGTCACCAAGTACAACCTGACCGGCGCCGCCCCCAGGATTGCCGCGCCGCCCGGCCGGGCGCGCCTGCTGGTCCCGGGGCAGGTGGAGGACGATGCCTCGGTGCGGCTCGGCGGCGGCGCCATCGGCGGCAACCTCGCCCTGCTGAAGGCGGTGCGCGCGGCCCATCCCGGGGCCTTCCTGATCTACAAGCCGCACCCCGACCTGGAGGCGGGCTTCCGCAAGGGCCGCCTGCAGGCCATGGAACTCGACGCGCTGGCCGACCAGGTGGTGACGGGAGCGCCGCTGACGGCCCTCTTCCCCCAGGTGGAGGCGGTGCACACCCTGACCTCGCTTTCCGGCTTCGAGGCGCTGCTGCGCGGCGTGCCGGTGGTCACCTGGGGGCAGCCCTTCTATGCCGGCTGGGGACTGACCGAGGACCGCAACCCGCCGCCGCGCCGCGGCCGCGCGCTCTCGCTGGATGAACTGGTCGCCGCCGCGCTGATCCTTTTCCCGCGCCAGGTGGACCCGGTGACCGAACTGCCCTGCCCGCCGGAGGTCATCCTGGAGCGGCTGGACGATCCCACGGCCTGGAAGCTTTCGCCCTTCACCCTGCACCGGGGCTTCGAGGGCTGGCTGCGCGGCGGGCTGGCGCGGCTGCGGCGGCGGCGATGAGGCGTGTGTTCCGCAGCGTCGTCATCACCGGCGCCTCACGCGGCCTCGGGGCCGCGCTGGCGCGGCGCTTCGCGGCGCCGGGGGTGACGCTGGGCCTGATCGGCCGCGACCGCGCGGCGCTGGAGGCAGTGGCGGCGGACTGCGCGGCACGCGGCGCGGCGCCGCGGACCGGCGTGCGGGATGTGCGGGACGCCGCCGGCATGGCCGCGCTGCTGGAAGCGTGGGAGAGGACCGCGCCGGTGGACCTCGCCATCGCCAATGCCGGCATCGCCGCCGGCACCCGGCCGGACGGCGCGCCGGAAGGGCTGGCCGCCGCCCGGGCGCAGGTGGAGGTGAACCTGCTCGGCGCGCTCAACCTGCTGGACCCGCTGCTGCCCGGGATGCGGCGGCGCGGCACGGGGGCGGTCGGTCTGGTGGCCTCGCTGGCGGCCTTTCGCGGCCTGCCCGACAGCCCGGGCTACTGCGCCAGCAAGGCCGGGCTCTGGGCCTATGGCGAGGCGCTGCGGGCGGGGCTGGCGCCGGAGGGGGTCCGTGTCACGCTGGTGGCGCCGGGGTTCTTCGACAGCGCGATGGGGGCGCGCTGGGTGGGGCCGCGTCCGCTTTCCCTCAGCGCCGACGCGGCGGCGGCGCGGGTGGAGGGCGCCTTGCGGCGTGGCGCGGCGCAATGCGTCTTTCCCTGGCCGCTCGGCTGGGCCCTGCGGCTGGCGCCGCTGCTGCCGGCACGGACGGTGGATGCCGTGGTGCGGCGAATGGCCTTTCAGGTGCGGGGGGAGTGACGGCCATGGCTGGCTCCGCTCCGCGCCGCAGGAACAGCACGCTGAGCAAGCCGAAGGCGGCGAGCTGCCCGGCCGCGGCGAGGAAGGCCGCCGCATAGCTGCCGCTCCAGCCCACCAGCGCGGTGAAGGCCAGCGGGCCGCAGATCGAGCCGAGGAAGCCGAACAGGCTGGCGGCGGAGGTGACATCGCTGACCAGCCCGGCGGGGGCGACGCGCGCCAGCTCGGCGATGTGCACGCCGTTCCAGCCGATGGCGGTGAACCCAACCAGCGCGGCGCAGAAGTAGAGGGCCCAGGAAGGGAGCGCCGAGGGCCCGGCGCCGCCGACGGCGAGCAGCAGCGCCACGGCCAGCGCCGAGACGACCGACTGCACGACGAGATGGCGGAGCGCGTTGCCCATGCGGTCGGCGGCCCAGCCCAGCACCACCCGGCCCACCATGCTGGCGCCCTGCATCACCGCGACGATGCGGCCGGCCTCGGCCAGCGAGGCGCCGTGCGCCGCCACCATGTAGGTGGCGATGAAGGCCATCAGGCAGGCCTGCATCACCGAGAAGGAGGCGCCGAGC
Source organism: Teichococcus coralli (assembly GCF_009829925.1). GTDB lineage: Bacteria > Pseudomonadota > Alphaproteobacteria > Acetobacterales > Acetobacteraceae > Pseudoroseomonas > Pseudoroseomonas coralli. Next base: position 14,942 of record NZ_SNVJ01000010.1, on the reverse strand, counting down.
GCGGTCAGCAGCGGCAGCGAGGGATGGGTGCGCAGGATGCGCACCGAGCGCAGCAGCGCGGCGGGGGCGAAGAGCGCGCGGCCCCAGCCCGGCCGGCCGGCGCCGCGCTCGCTGTCCAGCAGGCGGCGGAAGGGCTGCGCGACCAGGATGGTGGCGAGCACCATGCCGACCACGCTCCAAAGCGTGGCTGTGAGGCCCTGGCTGACCACCAGCGGGGCGATGGTCAGCCCGGCCAGCGCGCCGCCCAGCGGCACGCCGGCCTGCTTGATGGAAAAGATCAGCGTGCGGTGCCGCGGCGGCGCGGCACGGATCAGGATCTGGCTGCCGGCGGGGGTGTTCGGCCCGGTGCCGAAGCCGATGGCCAGCGCGCCCAGCAAGCTGAGCAGGCCAAGCGGCTGGGAGAGCAGGAACAGGCCGAGCGCCATGCAGCCCAGCCCGATCTGCAGGGCGCGGATGGCGCCGAAATTGCCGAGCATCGGCCCGCCGCAGGCCAGGAACCAGCAGATGCCGGCGGACAGCAGGGCGGAAACGAAGCCGATGCTTTCCGGCGGCAGGCCGGCACGCGCCATCAGCGGCGGGCCCAGCAGCGGGATGGCGATGGAGGCGAAGGAACTCACAGTCTGAACGATCAGCGTCGCAATGAGCGCGCTGGCCCACAAAGGCAGCATCAATCCGGGTTCCGCTTCCTCCGGCGGGGATTTGCGCGCCCCGCTCCTTCGCCACTGTGGCGGAACCGCGCCACGGCGCCAAGGCGGCGGACGGAACCGGGGGAGAATGAATTCTCCCCAGGCCCCTTCTTCTTTTTCCTGTCCGTCGTGCCGCGCCTCCGGCACGCGCTCGCGCCGGGGCTGGAGCAGCCCCGGCGACCGCGACCACCGGAGTGGTCGAGTGCGGCCGTTGCCACGGCCGGGACCGGAACCCGACCGAAGAAGGGGGGTCTGGGGGGAGTTCACTCCCCCCAGGCTTTTTCAGTCCAGCAGCGTTTTCAGCACGGCGTGGAGCGCCGCCTTGCGTTCGAAGCCGATGCCCGGCGCGTCGGGCATGCGGATGCGGCTGTCCTGCACCGGCGTGTCGTCGGCGAAGCCGCCAAAGGGCGCGAAGACCTCCGGATAGCTCTCGTTGCCGCCGAGGCCGAGGCCGACCGCGATATTCAGCGCGAACTGGTGGCCGCCATGCGGCACGCAGCGGCGCGGCGACCAGCCGTGGCTGCCCAGCATCTCCAGCGTGCGGAGATACTCGACCAGGCCATAGGAAAGGGCGGGGTCGAACTGCAGGATGTCGCGGTCCGGCCGCAGCCCGCCATGGCGGATCAGGTTGCGCGCGTCCTGCATGGAGAAGAGGTTCTCGCCGGTGGCGATCGGGCCGCTGTAGTGCTCGGCGAGCGCCGCGTGAGTGCTGTAGTCCAGCGGGTCCAGCGGCTCCTCGTACCAGCGCAGGCGGTAGGGCGCGAGGGCGGCGGCATAGGCCAGCGCGGCGTGCAGGCCGAAGCGGCCGTTGACATCCACGCAGAGCCGGGAACCATCTCCGCCGAGCAGCTTGAGCACCGCCTCGATGCGCTTGAGGTCGCCCGGCAGCGCCTCCTTGACCGGCACGCCCGGAGCGCCGCCGATCTTCATCTTCACCACCGAATAGCCCATGTCGAGGTAGCGCTGCATTTCCTCGACAAGCTGGTCCACGCCCTTGCCGGGATAGTAGTAGCCGCCGGCGGCGTAGATCCAGGCGCTCTCGTCCGCCTGGCCCTGGCGGTAGCGCGCGGCCAGCAGCTTCCAGAGCGGCACGCCCTCCAGCTTCGCCGCCGCGTCCCACAGCGCCATGTCCAGCACGCCGACGGCGACCGAGCGCTCGCCATGGCCGCCGGGCTTCTCGTTGCGCATCATGGCGGACCAGGCGCCGGCCGGGTTCAGCCCGCCCTCGGGCGTGGCGAGCAGGGCCTCCGGCGCCTCCAGCAGGCGCGGGATGAAGCGCTCCTTCAGCAGGCCGGGCTGCGCGTAGCGGCCGTTGGAGTTGAAGCCGAAGCCGGTGGCGCTGCGGCCGTTGCCGTCCTCCACGGTGACGGCGACGATGCTCGCCGTCATCTTGGAGAAGTCGATATAGGCGTTGGCGATGTCGCTGCTGATCGGCGCGACGCCGTCGCGGATGGCGGTGATGCGCATGGCTAGATGGCCTTCCTGGCGCGGAGCGAATCGATTTCCTCGGGTGCGAAGCCGAACTCGCGCAGCACGGAGGTGGTGTGCTCGCCGCGCTCCGGCGTCGGCCGCCGCGGCGGTTCCACGCCTTCGAGCTGCATCGGCGGCCGCACCAGGGTGATCTCGCCGAGCTGCGGATGCGGCACCGGCCAGGCGAGGCCGAGATGCCGCACCTGCGCGTCGGCGAAGACCTGGTCCATGCTGTAGACCGGGCCGCAGGGCACGCCGGCGGCGTTGAACTTCTCCACCCAGTTGGCCGCGGTGTCGGTCTCCAGCCTGGCCTGGAGGACGGCGTTGGTCCTGGCGCGGTTCCTGGAGCGCAGCGCGTCGGTGGCGAGCTCAGGGTCGGCCGCCTCCTGCTCGATGCCGAGCACGGCGACGATGCGCCGCCACATCTCGCCGCCACCGCCGGCGATGTTGATGACGCCGTCGCTGGTGCGGAACAGGCCGGTCGGGATGGTGGTGGGGTGGTCGTTGCCGGCCTGCTTCGGCACCTCGCCCTTCATGGTCCAGCGGGTCGCCTGGAAGTCCATCATGGCGACCATGGCCTCCAGCAGGGAGGTGTGCACCCAGCGGCCCTTGCCGGTCTGCTCGCGCTCCAGCAGCGCGACCAGGATGCCGATGGCGGTGTAGAGGCCGGCGGTGAGGTCGGCCACCGGGATGCCGGCGCGCACCGGGCCCTGGCCCGGCAGGCCGGTGACGCTCATCAGCCCGCCCATGCCCTGGGCGATCTGGTCGAAGCCCGGGCGCTTCGCGTAGGGGCCGTCCTGCCCGAAGCCGGAGATCGAGCCGAGGACGATGCGCGGGTTGATGGCGGCGAGCGACTCGTAGTCGATGCCGAGGCGGCTTTTCACGTCGGGGCGGTAGTTCTCCACCACCACGTCGGCCTGCTCGACCAGCCGCCTGAACACCGCCAGCCCGTCGAGCGACTTCAGGTTCAGGGTGATGGAGCGCTTGTTGCGGTGGACGTTCTGGTAGTCCGGGCCGTGCGTGTCGCCGCCCAGGCCCTTGCCGGTGTCGATCTCCTCGGGCGCCTCGATCTTGATGACGTTGGCGCCCCAGTCGGCGAGCTGGCGGACAGCGGTGGGGCCGGAGCGGACCCGCGTGAGGTCGAGCACGGTGAAGCGGGCGAGCGGCAGCATGGCCTGGGGTTCCTCCGTCTGGCATGGCCCGGGCGGCGCCCCTGACGGGCGCCCGGAGCCGTGCGGGCAGAGTAGCCCTGTGTGCCGCCGCGAAAACCCCTGCCGGGTTCAGCCGAGCGGGCTGTCGGAAAGACGGGCGAAGGGGCCGTAGAGATCGCAGAGATCCGCCGCATCCGTCAGCCGCTTGTAGCGCAGGGCCGAAAAGGGCTCCTGCGGCTGAACGGCGAGGAGCTGCTTGCCCTGGCGGTCCAGGAAGAGGCGGTGGCTGAAGCTGTCGCCGCGGTGGATCACGTAGATATCACGCATATCCGCCGCCTTGTCGGCGATGTCGTTGAGCGCCCAGCGACGCCAGGCGACCGACCAGCCCTCCTTGGTGCGGGTCAGCGCGCGCGGGTCCATTTCGGCGTGACGGGCGAAGAAGTCGGCATGGCTCTCCGCCAGCCGCTCCAGCTCGGCGCGCAGGCGGGCGACGATGGGGTTGAGGCTGGGCGGCAGCTCCGCCACCTCGCGGTGGACGTCGGTGCCGCCATAGCCGGTGAAGCGCGTCCGGTTGTAGTCGGCCAGGGGCGATGCGCTGCGCGGCCCGCCCGGCACCACATCCGGCATTGCCGGCATTGCCGGACCCTTCCACAGCTCACTCATTTGCCCTGCCTCCTGCTGGCGGTTCCCTTCTGGCAGGGAAATGGTGAAGGAGTCGTTTTCAGGAGGCGCCGCAGGAAAAAGGCCGGTGGAAGGAATTCCTCCGGCCTTTGCCTACGCCGCAACGATGTAGCCTTCCTCCGTCACCCGTTCCGTCAGGCGCTGGCGCGGCAGGCGGGTGGTGACGCGCCCGGTCTTGCCCTGCGCGTTCAGGGTGTGGGTCTCGCTCATGAGCTTTTCTCCAGCTCGTCCAGGATCGGGCAATCGGGGCGGGCATCGCCGTGGCAATGCGCCGCCAGGTGGCGCAGGCTGGCGGCCATGGCCTGCATCGCCTGCGCCTTGCTTTCCAGCGCCGCCACATGCGCCAGCGCGATGCGGCGCACATCGGCGCTGGCGCGGTTGCGGTCGCCCCAGAGGGCCAGGAGCTTGCGCACGTCCTCCAGCGGAAAGGCCAGCGCCCGCGCATGGCGGATGAAACGCAGCACCGCGAGATCGGCCTCCGCATAGTCGCGGTAGCCGTTGGCGAGCCGCTGCGGCCTCACCAGCCCCTGCGTCTCGTAGTGGCGGATCATCTTCGCGCTGACGCCGGAACGCCGCGCCGCCTCGCCGATGTTCATGCCCGCGCCTTCCAGCGGGTCAGCAGCAGCGCGTTGGACAGCACCGCCACCGAGGAGAAGGCCATTGCGGCGCCGGCCAGCGCCGGGGAGAGATAGCCAAGCGCCGCCAACGGGATGCCCAGCGTGTTGAAGCCGAAGGCCCAGGCCAGGTTCTGGCGGATCTTCGCCAGGGTGGCGCGGGTGATGGCCAGCGTGGCGGGCACCAGTTGCGGATCGGAGCGCAGCAGCGTGACATGGGCGGCGGCGATGGCGGCATCCGTGCCGCTGCCCATGGCGATGCCGAGATCGGCGGTGGCGAGGGCGGCGGCGTCGTTCACGCCGTCCCCGACCATGGCGACGCGCGCGCCGCCCCGCTGCCAGGCGGCCACCTGCTCCGCCTTGCCTTCCGGCAGCACCTCGGCCGCCACCGCGCCGATGCCAAGCTGCTGCGCCACCGCCCGCGCCGCGGCCGGGCTGTCGCCGCTCACCATGGCCGTGCGCACATGCTGCGCCGCCAGCGCCTGCACGGCCTCGGCGGCACCGGCGCGCGGCATGTCGGCGAAGGCGAACAGCGCCAGGGCGCGCCGGCCGGCAGGGTCGATCAGCCAGGAGAGGGTCTGTCCCTCGGCTGCGGCGGCCTGGGCGGCGGCGGCCAGCTCGCCAGGCCCGGCGCCGCTCTCCGCCAGCAGGCGCTGGCTGCCCAGCGCCAGGCGCCGGTCCTCCACCACGCCTTCCACGCCGCGCCCTGGCAGGGCGCGAAAGGCCTCGGCTGGCAGCGGGTACCCGCCGGCGGCCTCCAGCACCGCGCGGGCCAGCGGGTGTTCGCTGCCGGCCTGCAGGCTGGCAGCCGCCGCCAGCGCCGCCTCCCGCGAGGTGCCTGGCGCCGGGTACAGGACGGCAAGGCGCGGCCGGCCCTCGGTCAGGGTGCCGGTCTTGTCGAAGGCGACGAGAGTGATCTGTCCGGCCTGTTCGATGGCGGCGGCGTCGCGAACCAGGATCCCGGCGCGGGCCGCCGCGCCGGTGCCCGCCATGATGGCGGCCGGCGTCGCGAGGCCGAGCGCGCAGGGGCAGGCGATGACCAGCACCGCCACCGCGTGCAGGATGGCCGGCGCCACCCCGCCGCCGGCCAGCAGCCAGCCCAGGAAGGTGAGGGCGGCGATGCCGACCACAGCCGGCACGAAGACGGCGCTCACCCGGTCCACCAGTTTCTGCACCGGGGCGCGGCTGGCTTGCGCCGCCTGCACCAGCGCGGCCACCTGGGCGAGGCGGGTGTCGCCGCCCACCGCGGTGGCGCGCAGCACCAGGCGGCCGTCCAGCGCGACGGTGCCGGTGGCGACGTGGTCGCCGGGGTTCTTCTCGACGGGGCGGCTCTCGCCCGTCAGGGCGCTCTCGTCCACGCCGGCGGCGCCCTCCTCGACGCTGCCGTCGGCGGGGATGCGCTCGCCGGGACGGACCACCACGCGGTCGCCGGCATGCAGCGCACCGATCGGCACCTCCTCCTCGCGGCCATCGGCGCCGAGGCGACGGGCGGTGCGGGGGCGCAGCGCCAGCAGCTCGGCAATGGCGGCGCCGGTGGCGCGCTTGGCGCGGGCCTCGAAGAAGCGGCCGAGCAGCACGAAGGCGATGACCACCGCCGAGGCTTCGAAATAAAGGTGTGGCTCGCCCTGCAGGAGCTGCACGAGCGAGAGGCCGTAGGCGGCGCTGGTGCCAATGGCGACCAGCAGGTCCATGTTGCCGGTGCGCGCCTTCAGCGCCGCCCAACCGGCGCGGTAGAAGCGCCAGCCCAGCCAGAACTGCAGCGGCGTCGCCAGCAGGAGCTGCATCCAGCCCGGCGGCATCCAGTGCCGGCCAAACAGCATCCCGGCCATGCCGACGAGAAAGGGAGCGGCCAGGGCAAAGGCCAGCGCCAGCTCGGCCACGTCGCGCCGGGCGCGGGCCGGCTGGGCGGTCTCCTCAGGCCCGGCCTCGGTTCTGAGGGGCTTGTAGCCGGCCTTCTCCACCGCCGCCGCCAGCAGGGCGGGGTCGAGCCCGGCCAGGGTGCGCAGATGCGCCCGCTCGGTGGCCAGGTTGACCGAGACCTCCAGCACGCCCGGCACCTTGCGCAAGGCCTGCTCGACGCGCCCGGCGCAGCTCGCGCAGGTCATGCCGCCGACGGCCACGTCCTGCGTGATCTCGCCGACGCCGTAGCCGGCCTTCTCCACCGCCGCCGCCAGCTCGGCCAGGCTGGCGGTGCCCTCGGCCTCCACGCGCTCGCTGGCCAGGTTGACACGCGCGGCGGTGACGCCGGGAACGCGCTTCAGGGCCCGCTCGACGCGCCCGGCGCAGCTCGCGCAGGTCATGCCCGTGACGGGCAGGGAAAGGGTCTGGGAAGGTGGATGCTGGTCCGGCATGGGCCGAAGATGGGGATTCCCACAATGGGAAGGTCAAGTGGGTGGATTGACGCTTCTCGCGTGGCGCGGAACATCTCCTCCATGCACCGCGCCGCCCTGCTGCTCGCCCTTCTCGCCACCCCGGCCGCCGCCTTTGCCCAGGCGCCGGCAGGGGAGCACGAGATCCAGGTCGTCAACCGCACCGGCCAGGACGCCGTTGCCCTCCATGCCGTGCGCGACGGGCGCGCCAACTGGGGGCAGAACACGCTGCCCCGCCCGATGCCGACCGGAAAAGCCTTCACCCTGCGCACCCGCGCCCAGGCGGGCTGCCGCTTCGACATCCGCATGGTGATGGCCGACCGGCGCGAGGCCGTGCTGCGCGACCGTGACATCTGCGCCCAGCCGCGCGTGGTGGTGGAGGCCTCCGACCTGCGTGCGGCACCCAGCCAGCCGGCGCCCGGCACGCCGAATCCCCGCGCGCGAATCTCCTCCGGCACGGGCTTCGTGGTGGGGACGGACCGGGTGTTGACCAACCAGCACGTCGTCGGCGGCTGCGACCGCATCTTCGTCCGCACCGCCGACGGGCGGATGCTGCCGGCCGTGCCGCCCGCCAAGGTGGACGCCGCGCTTGATCTCGCCCTGCTGGCGGTGCCGGGCAACCCCGGCGAGGTGCTGCCCTTCCGCCGCGCGCCGGAGGTGCGGCGAGGGGAGGGTGTGATCGCCTACGGCTTCCCGCTGCCGGGGCTGCTCTCCTCCGACCCCAAGCTGACGCGCGGCGAGGTGAACGGGCTGGCCGGGCTCGGCAACAATGCCAGCCACTATCAGATCAGCGCCGAGGTGCAGCCGGGGAACTCCGGCGGGCCGCTGCTCGACCTGCACGGGCATGTGGTGGGCGTGGTGGTCAGCAAGCTGCATGCGCAGAATATCGCGAAGCGCATCGGCGACATCCCGCAGAACGTGAACTTCGCGGTGAAGGGCGACGCGGCGCAGGCGTTCCTGCAGCGCGCCGGGCTGGCGCCGCAGGCCGAAGCCAGCCGGGGCGAGGAGATGAGCGCGGCGGATGCGGGCGAGATCGCCAACCGGGGAACGGTGTTCATCCGCTGCGAACGGTGAAGGCCGAGGGGGCGCCGCCCTTTCGGGCTCCCCCGCCAGGGGCCAGGCGGCCCCCGGACCCGGCATCAGTCAGGGAGAACCTCGATGGACGCGAAGAAGACAGCCCTGGTGGCCCTGGCGCAGGCCGAGCGCGGTGACTGGGAGGCCGCGCATCAGGTGGTGCAGGCCCATGAGGGCAGTGCGGCCTGCGACTGGGTCCATGCGCACCTGCACCGATGGGAAGGCGATGCAGGCAATGCCGCCTACTGGTACCGCCGCGCCGGCCAGCCGGTGGCGCGTGGCGACCTCGCGGCCGAGCGCGCCGCGATCCGTGCCGCCCTGGAGACATGACGGCGGAAGGCCAGGGCGGCGCGTCGCCGGCGCTCAGGCGCGGAACGCGACGCTGCCGGTGGTGCCGATGTCGTACCCGGTCAGCCTTTCGGCCCTGCCGGCGAAGCCGCCGCTTCGGGCAAAGGTGAGCAGCGCCTGAAGCTGGGGGCTGAACCAGTCCTGCGCGCGGGCCACCAGGTCGAAGCGCTCGCGCACCAGCGGCAGGAAGGAGAGGCCCCGCGCCATCGCCTCGGCGCGAATGCCGAAGCCGGCCTCGGCCCGGCCCTCGGCGACGGCGGCGGCCACCTCGTCCTCCGCCAAGGCGGGCGGCGCCACGAAGCGGATGGTCTCCAGGCGGATGCCCGCCTCGGCCAGCAGGTGCATCAGCAGCAGGTGGCTGCCCGCGCGGGACTGCCGGCCGATGACGCGGATCTCGGGCCGGGTCAGGTCGGCGATGCCGGTGAGGCCGCGCGGGTTGCCGGCGGGGAGGATCAGCCCCTGCTCGCGCCAGGCCCAGACCAGGCCGACGGCCTGCGCATCGGGCAGCAGGTCGCGCACGCTGGCCTCGTTGAAGGCGCCGCCGTCGGGGTCGGGCAGGTGGACGGCGGCGGCGAGGGCGCGGCCTTCCGCCAGCGCCTCCAGCCCTGACAGGCTGCCGCCGCCGGCGATCGCCAGGCCGCAACCGGACTGCCGCACGGCCCAGTCGAGCAATGGATCATGGCTGCCCGCGAGGATCGGCGGCGGATCGAGCCGCGTGGCCTGCGGACCCGCCTCGCGTGCCATCCAGCGCAGCAGCAGCGCGCGGGGAAAGACCCACTTGCCGGCCAGGAACACCGCCGGAAGGCGGCGCTGGCGGGCAAGATCATAAAGGGCGCGTTCCGAGAGGCGGAGCAGAAGCGCCGCTTCCTTGAGCGTCAGGAAATCTGGCATGCGGAGGCAGAATCCGGCAGGTGGTGCATTATGGAGTCCGGGCAGTGGGGTTGGGTGCGGCGTTTGCCGTGCCATCTTGCTCCAAGCACCAATGCCAGCCCGGAACCAGAGCCATGCGCCGACGTCCTTTCCTTGCGGTTGTTCCCTTGTTGCTCGGCCTGCTGGTGGCGCTGCCGGCGCCGGCGCAGGAACCCAGCATCACCGTCGCTTCCACCACCTCCACCGAGCAGTCCGGGCTGTTCGGGCATATCCTGCCGATCTTCACCAGGGCGACGGGCATTCATGTGCGCGTGGTGGCGCTGGGCACGGGGCAGGCGCTCGATGTCGGGCGACGGGGCGATGCCGACGTCGTCTTCGTGCATGACCGCGTGGCGGAGCGGAAGTTCCTTGACGAGGGCTTCGCGACCAGCCGCCACCCGGTGATGTACAACGACTTCGTGCTGGTCGGCCCGAAGGACGACCCGGCCGGCGTGAAGGCGGCCGGCTCCGATATCGTGCGGGCGCTGCGGCGCATCGCGGAGAGGAAGACACCCTTCATCAGCCGCGGCGACCGCTCGGGCACCCATGCGGCGGAACTGCGGCTGTGGAAGATGGCGGGCATCGACCCGGCGCAAGGGCGCGGAGACTGGTATCGCGAGATCGGCCAGGGCATGGGCCTGGCGCTGAACACCGCCGCCGCCGCCGATGCCTACCTGCTCTCCGACCGCGGCACCTGGATCAGCTTCCGCAACCGGCGGGACCTCGCCGTGCTGACGGAGGGGGACAAGCGGCTGTTCAACCAGTACGGCGTGATGCTGGTGAATCCGGCCCGGCATCCGCAGGTGAAAGCCGAGGAAGGCCGGGACTTCATCGACTGGCTGATCTCGGAGCCCGGCCAGCAGGCCATCGCCGGCTACAAGATCGACGGGCAGCAGCTTTTCTTTCCAAACGCCGACGAACCTGAAGGCTGAAGCTCCAGGAGGGGACTTCCTTCCCCTGAGCCCCTCAGCCCCTGGCGCGGGCGCCGCTACTCCGGCTGCGTCGTGGGCGAGAGCCGCACGCCGGAGGTGTGGAAGGCTTCCGCGGCGCTGCGCTGCACCTCGCCTTCCAGCACCAGGGCGGCAACGACGGCGATCGCGGCGGCGGCGGCGAGGCCGGTGATGAAGGCTTTCATGGCGGGTGCTCCGTTCCCCGGAATGGCTTGCCTGAAGCTATGGGCGGCGCCGCCCCCTGCTGCAAGAGGGCTTCGGCGACGGCAAGGTCCTCGGGCGTGTTGGCGTTGTAGAAGGGGTCAATCGGCGAGGCCGGCCATTCCGCCTCGGCGCAGCCGAGCCGGGCGGTCCAGCGGTCGATCTTGCGCTCGCCGCCCTCCAGGGCGGCGCGAAGCTCGCCGCGCAGCGCCACCGGCCAGAGGCCGACCGGCGGATGCGCCCAGCCCCCCGAGCGGGCACAGGCCAGCGGAACCGCCGCCGCCGCGCGGGCGGTGTGCAGCCGCGCCACCAGGTCAGCGGGGATGAAGGGCGAGTCGCCGGGCACCGAGGCCACCCAGGCAAGCTCCGGACGCTGTTCGGCCACCCAGTCCAGCGCGGCCAGGATGCCGGCGAGCGGCCCGGGGTGATCCGGCAGGCCGTCCGCCACCACGGGCAGGCTCCAGCCGGCGAACCGCGCCGGATCGCCGTTGGCGTTCAGCACCAGGGCGGCGACCTGGGGGCGCAGCCGTTCGAGCACATGCCCCAGCAATGGCCGGCCGCCGAGCGGGCGCAGCGGCTTGTCGCCGCCGCCCATGCGGCGGGCAAGGCCGCCGGCGAGGACGACGCCAAGGGTGTCAGGCATCATGGTTCTCGGCCTCCCGGCTGTTCTTGCGCCAGTGGCGGGGGCTTTCCTCGCCGTCCCGCTTCGGGTCGGCGTCGAAGACGATGCGGTGCTCGCCGGCCAGGGCGATGAAGCGGCTGCCCTTGCAGCGGCCGACCAGCGTCAGCCCCACCTCGCGCGCCAGCTCCACCCCCCAGGCGGTGAAGCCGGAGCGCGAGAGCAGGATGGGAATGCCCATGCGTACCGTCTTGATCACCATTTCCGAGGTGAGCCGGCCCGTGGTGTAGAAGATCTTGTCGGCGCCCGGCTCGCCGTTGCGGAACATCCAGCCGGCGATCTTGTCCACCGCGTTGTGGCGGCCGACATCCTCCATGTAGACGATGGGCGCATCCTCCCGGCAGAGGGCGCAGCCATGGATGGCGCCGGCCTCCAGGTAGAGCGTCGGCAGGGTGTTGATGGCGCGCAGCAGGCCATAGAGCCAGGACGTCCGCAGCTCCGCCTCCGCCGGCAGGCGGGAGCGGGAGAAATTCTCCATCAGGTCGCCAAAGGCGGTGCCCTGGGCGCAGCCGGAAGTGAGCGTCTTCTTCTTCAGCCTGGCCTCGTGATCGGTCGGCCGTTCCGTGCGCACCACGACGACGCCGAGATCCTCGTCGTGGTCGATGGCCGAGACGGTGTCGTCCGGGCGCAGCATGTTCTGGTTGAGAAGATAGCCCAGCGCCAGATCCTCCGGCCGGTCGCCGATCGTCATCATGGTGACGATCTCCTGGCCGTTCAGGTAAAGCGTCAGCGGCCGCTCGACGGTGACGCTGACCTCGACCTGCGCGCCATGCTGATCCAGCCCGCGCAGGCGGCGGGTCAGGCGGGGATCGGTCGGGTCAGGGCGGACGCGCAGGGAATCGGGCATGGGGAAGAGATGCGTCCGCATCCGGCGGCACTCAATCCCTGGCGCGAAGGGCGGGATGAATGAATTCCCTCTCCACTCCCCTTCTTTTTCTGTCGGTCCGGCCCCGCGCCGGCCAGCTGCACGGGCGGCAACTCGAAGAAAAAGGCTGGAGGTCTGGGGGAACTCATTCCCCCGGGGCTTTTTCACTTCCCGCCGCCGCGAAGGGCCAGGGGGCGCATCAGGAAGGCAGTGCCCCAGCCCCAGCCGCCGTTGATGACGAGCCATTGCCACCAGGGATCCCCGAAGCCCGGCACGCGGGGCAGGAAACTCAGCAGGCTCAGGCCCAGGGCGCCGAAGAGAAAGCCGGTCAGCAGGTCCGGCAGGGCGTGAACCGCCCGCAGCACCAGTGCCAGCACGCCGCCGCCCAGGGCGCCGGCCAGCATCAGCCCGTAGAGCGCCGGCAGGCCGCTGCCGGCCAGCGGCGCGAAAAGGAAGCCGCGCTCCGGCACCAGGTGGAAGACCTGGTGCAGCACGAAAAGGCTGGACTGATGAAAGGCGGGGATGGCGACAGCCCCCACCGCCAGCCCTCCCGCCAGGGCGCGACGGGCCCAGAAAGGCACCGGGCGCAGGAGCAGCCGTGCCATCACCAGCGCCCCCGCGCCCAGGCCGGCGGCTTGGGCGAGGGAGGGAAGCGCGAGGTCGTCGAGCGCCGCGCCGAGCGGCAAGGGCGTGCTGCCGCCGTTTCCCGCCATGACCCGCGCCACCAGGAAGAGGAGCAGCCCGAGCGACGCGCCGCAGAAAGCGGTGCGCAGCAGCCAGCGGATCCCTGCCATCGGAGGCGACCGCGCTCAGCGCAGGCCGGAGGTGGAGCGCGCGTGGCGGGGCAGCGCCATTCTGGCGGCGGTGATCGGGTCCATGGCCGACACTCCTGTTGTCAGGCTTTCGGTAGGACGCCAACCCGCGGCATGCAAGCTGCAGATGTGAGTGGGCCTGTGTTGTTCTCCCGTTCGGTTCGGCTGGGCTAGAAGGTTTGCAGCCAGGCCGCCGCGGCCCTGCCATGGGCAATGGCGACGATGGAGCCCGTGCCCTCGCCGGGTAGGAACTCTTCCAGCGGCCGGAAGCGGACATCAAGCGCGTGCTGCCGCGCCATGGCGCGCGCCAGGCGCTCCTGCGCGGGCGTGAGGATGCGGATCTCGGTGGCCTCTTGCATGGCGGCGGCGCCTCAGGCCCGGAGCACGGGGCCGAAGGCGTCGGCGCTGGTGGCGCGCACCACCGCGGCGAAGAGGCGCAGGGCGTCGGGGCCGCCCTGATCGAGCAGGGCACCGTCCTCCATTTCGCGCGCCAGCAGCTCGGCATGGCCGGCGAGTGTTTCGGCGGCGCGGCGCAGCGCCTCCTGCGACAAGGCGAGCTGCTGCTGCTCGGAGAAGTCGTGCCAGTGGGTGGACCGTTTGGACATGGGGAGGAAGTCCTGAAGCTGGGCCATCCTGGCATCGGATCCGCCTTGGTGGCGGCGCGGCCAGGATGGCGCGCAGGTCTTAACGGCCCCTGAAGCCGGGTGTCCTCCCCGTTATGTTACTTCTCCCGGACCAGCTCGTAGAGCGCCACCGCCGCCGCGACCGAGACGTTGAGGCTTTCCACGGCGCCGGTAATCGGCAGCCGCACAAGCTCGTCGCATGTCTCACGCTGGAGGCGGCGCAGGCCGCTGTCCTCGGCGCCGAGCACCAGCGCGACCGGCCGGTTCTTCGGCTTGGCCTTGGCCAGTTCGGCGGCGGCCTCGCCGGCCAGCCCCATCACCCAGTAGCCGGAGCGCTGCAGCATCTGGATGGTGCGCGCCAGGTTCACCTCCCGCACCACCGGCACAACTTCCAACGCGCCGGCGGCCGCCCGCGCCATCGCGGCTGTCTCGGGCGGGGCGTTGCGGTCCTGCATCACCACCGCGGCGGCGCCAAAGGCGGCGGCGGAGCGCAGGATGGCGCCCACGTTGCGCGGGTCGGTCACCTGGTCCAGCAGCAGCACCGGGCCGCGCGAGCGGGCCAGCGCCTCCTCCAGCGGCGTGGGTGGCAGCGGCTCGCAGAGCAGCGCGGCGCCCTGGTGCACGGCATCCTCGGGCAGAAAGGTCTGGAAGCGGTTGCGCTCCGCCCGCTCGGCCTGCACCGGCCACGGCTTCGGGCGCCGGGCCAGCAGCGCCTGCTCGGCCTCGGTGGTCACCAGCAGCCGGCGCAGGCGGCGGCGCGGGTTGCCCAGCGCGGCGGCCACCGCATGCAGGCCATAGAGCCAGTGCGTGCCCGCCTCGGGGCGCTCGCGGGTGCCGGGGCGCTCGGCGGCGGCGGGATCAGGGCGAGGGCCGCGCGGCGAGGGTCGCTCGCCGCCGGCCGGAGAGGGCATGCGGGCATGCGGGGCGAGGGCCGGGCCTTCGGCGCGGCTGCGGGACGGGGGGCGCGGGCCGGCGGGCCGGCGAGGTGGGCGTGACATGGCGGCATCCTGCGGATCGGCGGCGCGGGCGCAAGCGGTTGAACGCCGGATTCTTCGCGCGGTTCGTTCAGGGTGCGTTGACAGCCCCCACGAAAACGGGATAGAGCGCGGCGCTCCCGATGGCCGGGGAAAGCGCGGAGGGGTGCCCGAGTGGCTAAAGGGGACGGACTGTAAATCCGTTGGCGCACGCCTACGTTGGTTCGAATCCAACCCCCTCCATACCGGCCTGCTCGCGACCGGCGTCGCGATGCAGCCGGGGCTAAGTCCCGGTTGTAAGGCGCCACGGCGCGGCGTACGTTTCGGATGCCGTGCAGTGCGGGTGTAGCTCAATGGTAGAGCCCCAGCCTTCCAAGCTGGTTGTGCGGGTTCGATTCCCGTCACCCGCTCCATGCCCTGCCGGGGTAACAGGAGCGGGCGCGGAACCATGGGCCAGACCAGTTATCGTGCGCCGGTATCGGCGCTGGACCGACAGGGTGACCGATAGATGGCGAAAGCTAAGTTTGAGCGGAACA
>NZ_SNVJ01000001.1 GCF_009829925.1 Teichococcus coralli | reverse complement strand
GATCCGGAGGTTCTGTTAGACGTTCTTAGCGGACGGCGTTTCATACCACTTTCCTGCCCTTCCTCGCCAGAACTCTCCGCGCCTCCCGATGGAGGCCGCTCTTGCATTCCAAGGATACCGGCGCCGCTCGCGCCACGCTTCCCGACCTCTCCACCGCCCTGCGCGGCGCCGTGGTGCGGCTGCATCTCTTGCCCCTTCCCCATGGGCCGCGCGCCATCGTGGCGGTGGCGGCAACGCATGAGGCCGCATCGCCTGAGGTGCTGACGGATCGCGGCATCCTGGCCTGCCTGCTGACCCATGACGAGGGCGTGACCCGCCCCGACACCAAGGGGCGCGCAATGCTGGCCGAGGTGGTGAGACAGCAGGGGACGGCGCTGTTGGCCTTCGCCACGGTGGGGGATGCCGCCCTGGCTCATGGCTGGCTGCGCGCCCTGGCGAGCGGGAGGGCCGGCGCATGACCCGCCACCGCAACCGCCGCCCGCCGGCCGCCCCGGCGCCCCTGCCGCTGTTCGCCTGGGCCAGCGCCGAAGCCGCCCGCCGTGCCCGCCTGCGTGCGCCAATCCGGCTGCTGATGCTGGATGCCTACCGTGACGCCGAGGGGGAGCCGCGCCCGGCGCTGCTGATCCCTGGCCGCCGCCTGCCGACGATCTTTCCGAACCTCGCCACCGCCCTCCGCGTGAAGGCGGACATGGAGGCTGCCCAATGACCCGCCGCTACCGTCAGTGGGGCGACCCACCGCGCCCGCCATTCCATTCCGAGGCGCCGGATGCGCTGCTGCGCGCCGCCATCGCCGCCGCCGAGGCCGCGCACCATCGCGGCGAAGCGCGCGGCGCCTCCGATGAGGCACGCTTCGCCGCCGCGATGCGCGCCGCCGACAAGACGCTGATGCCGCTGTTTCCCGCCCGCGACGTGCGCCGACTGGTGGCTGCCGCCGCCGTGGGTGAGGCCGAAGTGCGCGTGTGGGGGCTGGGGGCGTGCGCATGCGCCGGCCTGATGCAAAGCGGGGGGAGGCATGCAGCATGAGGCGCCTCCACATCTTGCTGCGCCTGGTATGGGTGCGCGCCTCGCTCGCTTGGGGTGAATGGTGCCTCCGCCGCCATGCTGCTGTGATAGAGCAGGCCGCCGGCCTGCCGCGCGGCTGGCTGCTGATCGGCGAGAATGCGGAGCGGTTCCGCGCCTGGGAGGCCACGCGCACCCGCTGGCGCGCGGCGCAGGAGGTGGCCCATGCGCGCCGCTGACCTTGCCGACCGGACGAACCTGCGGCGCCTACACAACGGCTCCTGGCGGGGCGCATGCCCCGCCTGCGGCTACCCCGGCACCTTCTCGCTGCGCGAGCGGGAGGGCCGCGCCGTTTGGGCCTGCGCGTCCTGCCAGGACCGCGAGGCGCTGACGGACGCGGTGAAGCAGGCCGCCGGGAACGATTGGACGCCCGCTCCGCTACGCCATGCCCCGCAACGCGGAGGACTCTCGCCTGCGCGGAAAACCGTCCTCGCAGCGGCGATGTGGAGCGAGGCGGCGGCGGTGAAGGGCACAGCGGCCGAAGCCTACCTGCGCGCCCGTGGCGTCCTGGCCGCGTGGCAGGGCGGCGCCATGCCGGCGGAGGGTCCGCAGCTCCGCTTCCATCCCCGTGCGCGGCACCCGGAGGCGGAAGGGTTGTTTCCCGTCCTGCTGGCCCTGGTGCGCCGCGCCACCGATGGGGAGCCGGTGGCGCTGCATCGCACCTACCTGCGCCCGGATGGCAGCGGCAAGGCCGACCTGGACCCGCCCAAGGCCAGCTTCGGCCCGGTGGCGGGTGGGGTGGTGATGCTGCACGTCGCGCCTGCCGCTGGCCCTCTGGTGTTGGCCGAGGGCATCGAAACGGCGCTGGCCGCCTCCGCGCTGATGCGCGTGCCCACCTGGGCCTGCATCTCCGCCGGCAACCTAGCGCGGCTGACGCTGCCCGCCACCGCCCGTGACGTGATCGTTGCCGCCGATGCCGATGCGCCCGGCCAGCGCGCCGCCTGGGCCGCTGCCCAGCGCTGGGAGGGCGAGGGGCGCCGCGTGCGGGTAGCAATCCCCGATACGAGTGGAACCGATTTCTGCGACGTTCTGCGCGCCAACGGCGCCACCACGGCGGAGGCGATGAATGCCTGACGGCTACACGATGCACACCGCCGCCGATGCACCGGAAGCTCCCTGGCCGGCTGCTGATCTTGCTTTGGCCGCCAGCGAAACCCTTCCCCCGCCACCGCTACCATTGAGCCTCTTCCCCCGCGCTTGGGTGCGGTGGATCGAGCGTGCGGCGGATAGCGCGGGGGCGCCTGCCGATTACGTCGCGTGCGGCTTGTTGGCAGTTGCGGGGGCGACGATTGGCAATGCGCGGTGGGGTTCTCCCTGGCAGGGCTGGCAGCATCCGCCCGTCATCAACCTGGCCTGCGTCGGCACGCCCAGCGCCGGAAAGTCGCCCGCCATCAACACGGTGACAGGGCCGCTCTCCGAACTCGTCGCCGAGATGAACGCGGACTGGGAGGACCGGCAGCGCCAATTCCGCACCGCGCGGCAGGAAGCGAAGGAACACCGCGCGCGCTGGGAATCTGAGGTGAAGGAGGCGGTGAAGAACGGCCTGGCGCCGCCGATGGAGCCGCCGACAGCGAAGGAACCGCAACAGCTCTGGAAGCGCCGCGCCCACAGCACTGATCCCACCGTCGAAGCGGCCCGTGATCTGAGCCGCGCCAATCCGCGCGGGCTGCTGCTGCACCGGGACGAGCTGGTGGGCTGGATCGCCAGCATGGGCCGCTATGGTGCGGGCAGCGGTGGTGGCACTGCGGACCGGAGTTTCTGGCTGCAAGCCTATGAGGGAAGCCGCTGGACTTCTGACCGCGTAAAGGATGGCGACGACGGCGCCGACATTCCGCACCTGACCTGGGGAATTCTCGGCGGGGTGCAGCCCGACCGCCTGGCTTCGGTGATACTGGCCGGTGACGATGACGGCCTCGCCGCCCGTTTCATCTACACCTGGCCGAACACGCCACCCGGCAAACCGAAGCGACCCAGCGGCGATGGCTTACCCTTTCTCTTGATGCCCGCCCTCCGCCGCCTGCGGGAACTCCCGATGCCAAACGGAGAGCCGGTGACGCTGACCTTCAGCGCTGAGGCCGCCGACCTGTTCGACGAATGGCGCGGCGAGGTGAAGGAGATGGAAGCCGACGCCGCCGGGCTGTTCCTCTCCTGGATAGGCAAGCTTCCGGGCATGACGGTGCGGCTGGCGGTGATCTTCGCCCATCTCGACTGGCTCGCCGCGCCGGATGGTACGCCGCCGCCCGACCACATCAGCGCCGATGCGGTGGTGCGCGCCCAAGGCTTCCTGGCCGACTATGCGGTGCCGATGGCAAAGCGGGCTTTCGGTGAGGCGGCATTGCCCGAGGCGGAGCGGGACGCGCGGCGGCTGGCCCGTTGGATGCTGCGACAACGCCCGCGCCGCGCCGTTCTCAACGCGCGACAGATGCGCCGGGAAGCCAACGGTCCGGGGATCGTCAGTGCTCCACGCATCGAAGCGGCCTTGCAGGAACTCGCGGCGCTGGGCTGGGTGCGCCCCTCCGACAGCAAGGCCGGCGGACGCCGCCGTGCCGACTGGGACGTGCATCCCGCCGTCCGGGAGGCTGGCTAATGAGCGGATGGCGGCGGCACCTCGCCGCCCTTCACGCGGCGGACATGCCCATGCCGGAAGTGCCGGAACTGACGAAAGGGGGTTTTGGCAGCTTTGGCACTTTTGACAGCGGCATATCTGGTGAGAGGAAGGATGCGCCGCTGCCTCGCGCCCTGGTTCGGAACGGGCTGCAATGCCCGCCCTCTTGGACGAACGCATCCGCGCCGCCCGCGCAGGGTGCCTTCTGCGGTTGCTGTGGGCGACACAGCCCCTATGCTGGCGGGCGATGGTGGCAGGAGCGTGAGGACCCCTCCGGTTGGTGCTGCTGGAATTGCCATCCACCTGTGCATCTGACGGCGGACGCGGTGGTGGAGGTGCGCACGTGAGGGCGCCTGTCCGCTCAGCGCCCTTCTCAGACATCCGGGTGGCCGATGAGCTTTCCGGAGAGCGGACATGCGCCTCCACCCGCCACTGGCCCAGATCGCGTGGACGGCAGACCTGCGCGACCACCTATCAGACGCGGCTGCTTGTGAGAGAGACATCTCGACCGCTGGGGTCCGATCGTGGCGCAAGCGGGCGTTATGGACGGCTGGCCAAATACGCTAAGCAGAAGAGCCGCTCCGAAGAAGAACGGCGAAGCGTGCCTGCGCCTGAAAAAGCCTCTCGTAAGGATACGATCATGAAGCGCCGCCATCTCCTGCCGCTTCTTGCGGCACCTGTCCTGATCACCCGTGCCCGGGCGCAGGGCAGCGCCCAGGGCCGCCCCATCACCCTGATCGTGCCCTACGCGGCGGGGGGCGGGACGGACATCGTGGCGCGCGAGCTGGCGCCGATCCTTATGGAACAGCTTGGTCAGACCGTGGTCGTGGAGAACCGCGGCGGCGCGGCAGGCCATGTCGGCGCCACCTCCGTTGCCCGCGCGCGACCAGACGGCACCACTTTGCTGTTCGCCGTCTCGACCAACATTGTGGTCAATCCGCACCTGCAGCGGAACGATAAGATCAACCTGTCCACCGCGCTCACGCCGGTCACCAAGGCCAGCTCCTACCAGTATGTGCTGGCGGTCGACCCAAAGCTGCCGGTGACCAGCCTGCGGGAGCTGATCGCGGCCGGGAAGCAGCCCAACGCGGATTTCAGCTTCTCCTCCGGTGGGGTCGGCTCCAACAATCACCTGGCGGGCATCCTGTTCGCCGAAGCAGCCGGGCTGCGGATGGAGCACATCTCCTACCGCGGCACGGCGCCCGCCCTGCAGGACGTGGTGGCCGGGCGGGTGACGATGAACTTCTCCTCTCCGCCGCCCGCGGTGCCGTTGGTCAAGGATGGGCGGCTGCGGGCGCTGGCGGTGACGGGTAACCACCGCCTGCCGTCGCTGCCGGAGGTGCCGACGCTGTCCGAAGCTGGGCTGCCCGGCATCGTCATCCTGGGCTGGCATGGCATCTTCGCGCCCACGGGTACGCCGGAGGCCGAGATGAGCCGCCTGGAAGCCGCGGCCAACAAGGCCATCCGCGACCCGCGGTTCGCTAAAAGCCTGGAGCGGGACGGGCTGGAGGTCGCGGCCGAGCAGCCGCGTGCCGACTTCGCCAAGGCCATCCGTGAGGAATACGAGTTTTGGGGTGTGAAGGTGCGAGAGTTGGACCTCAAGGCCGAGTAGCCGCCGATTGGAAGTAAGATGTGTCCGCTTTGCCTGAGCCTCTGCGCAAAGCGGACAGTCTGCAGACGGCCAAACCCGGACTTCAGGCAGTATGTGGCAAAGCCCATCGAAGGGCTGACGGCAGCAGTTCCCTCCGGGTTTTAACCCTAGTCGCCTGTCGCTGGGGCTCCTCTGGCGCTTCCTGAAAGTGCAGGGGTTCGATCCCCGCCGCCCTCCTAGGTGACAAACTGCCCCAAGGGGTTCCGCCTCCTCTTCCTCGGAAATCCAGCAATCAAGAGGCGAAAGCGTCTCATTCTGCGCTGCCCTGCCGCATAGAGGATAGAGAGATTCCTCTCTGCGTCGTGGCTAGACCGCAAGGTGGTGGCGCGACTCGGGAGGCTATTCCGACTTGGCTGCGGTGGCGGGAGAGGTAACAACCCCAGCCCCTCCAACGCGCCTCAGGGCACGACCGCGCCCTGCGATGGTTCACTCGGCACAAGCCGAAGCAGCGGAGGGTAACAGCGTTACTCTCTTTCCCGGCCCATAGCTGACCTCGGAACGCGGTACGAACTCCCCTGATAGCGGGAACATCCCAGGGGCCCCGCCGCAGGAGGGAGGGGGATGTGAAAGCCTGCCCAGCTTGCGTGATCTGACCGAAGCGGGGCTCCCTTTGCGGGGAGAGCAAAAACTGACGGGGGGCTTTCGAGAAATTGCTGCACTGAAGGGAACTGAGAGGGAAAACCCCTGTCACCTCTCTGGCCAAACCGCGCCCGCATCCACTTTTTGCTGTGTGCGAAATGAAATCTGAAAGCGGCGATCCGGAACCGGGTTTTGTGGATGCGCGGATTCGACCAAGGGCGCGGTCCCAGGGCAGAAATCGGTGGAGATTGAGCCCGCCCCTCCCGCTCCCGGCTTGCAGAAGGGAAGGACGGTGCCCTCTTCCCCCTTCTGCCTCTATATCCGTCTATGGCCAGCTACGTTTTTGTTGGGGGTAGCGTTGGGGGTAGATTGCTGGCGCCGAAGCGAAAGCCGCAGAAAACCTAAGACGCTGGCAGACACCCTCTCCGCCATCTTCCTGATCTTGCTGAGATATCTTCGCTGAGACCGCCTTGGGCACCCCCGTGGCCCAGGATAAAGCCCGCTCGGCGTTTCCGAACGCACCCCTGCACCGGGATTTTGCAGCACCGGCGTGCCGTTCCAGGCTCGATCGCACCGCTCACCCGTTCTCGGCAGTTCCACCGCCGCCTTCCGCCGGCGGCGGCATCGAGCGACCGCAACGACCAGAGGCACAACATCCTGCGGCAGGGCAGCGATACCCCGCTGCCAATGGCGAATGGCCCCAGGGGCATCGAGGCAATCGCCGGCCCATCCCTCAGGATGAGGCCCGGTTCCGCCGGCCATGCCAGCGCCGTCATGACCCTCCCGCTGCGGACCGAGGCTCCGTTCAGGGTGGTGATGGTCGCGCAACTCCGGCGGGAGGGCCGCCTTCCATGCCCGCATTCGCCCTCATGGCGCTCGAGGTTGAGATCAAAGCGCGAAGGCTTTGTCCGGAGAGCCGCGCGGAACGCTTCGAGGGTGATCGAAGGCCCGAGCTCGTCTTCCCCAGCGGACAGGACCGGCTGGCCCAAGCGTGGAACAATCCGTAAGAGGATGATCCGAACGGCGAAAGGAGCTGGGCAGGATGCGCTGGGGGAGCCTCGATGGGAAAGCTCGATCGATTGAAGCCGCCCCGATGGTGCGGGAGCGGGCGGGACGGGCGGTGGAGCCTTCCATTCCTCTCGGCCCGATCCGTGCCAAGGAGGCCGCCGCTGCGCGGCGCGGCCGGAACGTCGTCCCCCTCGCCGAGCCTTTGACCTCGCCAGGCGTGATGACTGACGCCTGAATGCGGCCGAACGAGGCATCCAGCCGCTGGCGCCTGCTCCGCTGGTTCATCTCCTCCGCCACCTTCAGCGTGCCGCAGGCGGCAGGACCCATCGCGTTCTCGCTGGTCGCCCTGAGCCTCACCGGCGACGCCAGCGGCGGCGCGGCCATCATTCTCGCGATGACGCTGGCCCAGGTGGCTGGGGCAGTCCCTGTCGCCCGGATCGGCAGGAGCCTGCCTGCGGCGACGTTCCTGAAGCTGCTGGTGGGCATCCGAACCGCAGCTCTCGTTCTGATCGCCGTGCTGGCGGCCGGCGGGGCATCGCTCATCTGGCTGATCCTGGCCGCGGCGGCCGGCGGCCTGGTGAATGGTGCGGCCCACGGGTTTCTGCGCGCGGTGCTCAACCAGTTGACGACCGCCTCGCACCTGCCCCGGGCGCTCGGCATCGCAGCCACGCTCAACGAGCTGACTTTCGTGCTGGCCCCGGTGGCCGCCTCGGGTCTGGGCACCGTCTCGCCGGCCTTTGCCGTGCTGGCGCTTGCGGCTCTGGGCGCCACGCCGATGCTGCTGGTGCCACGGACCCGTTCCACCCCCACCGACGGCACGCTCCACGCCGGCGGCGCGGTGCTCACCCCCGCCATCCTGCTCTGGCTCATGTGCGCCGCTGCAGGCGGCGCCACCGTTGCGGCCATCGAGATCGGTGCCGTCGCGCTGGCGCTCAGGTTCGGCTACGAACCAGCCCTGGCGTTCCTGTTCACCGTTCCGCTGTGCCTGGCCTCGGTGGCTGGCGGGATTTGGGTCAGCCTGCGGAACCGCCTGGCCACGCGAAAGGTCGTGGTGCTCCAGCTGTCCATCATGACCCTGGGTGCCGCTCTCGCGGCGCTTGAGCTCTCGGTGGCTGCAACCATTCTTGGCGCCGCACTCGTGGGCTCCGTTCTGGCTCCCTTGGGCACCCACTATTCGCTCGTGCTGGACGTGCTGGCTCCGCCGCAGAGGCGGGCGGAAGTCTTCGCCCTCCTGCGCACCGCGAATTCGGTCGGGGTGATTTTCGCCAGCGCGGTGCTGACCGTGGTTTCGCTGTCCGTGACGTTGATCGCTGTCGCCGGCCTGATGGCCGTCGCCACCCTGGCAGTCGGCATCGCCTCCAACGGGCGCCGCGTCCGTCCTTGCCAGGGACAGGCCCGGGCGGGCGCGCCATCATGCGAACCTGCCTCGGCACCGGATGCGTGCCTGGCGAAGGAGCCTGTCGGCCCCCGGTGCGAGGCCGAAGGCCGGCTGGCCAAGCAGGCCCGCACCGGCGGTTCGCGCCGCCGCTGACCGCCTCCACCGGTTGGCGCTGCCTGCCGCCTTCGGGCATGAATTGGGTGACATCGAGGAGGCGCGTGATGCGGGAGATGCCGAGGTTGAGGTTCCCGGAGGGCAGCCTGCTGGCGGCCATGCTGGGCGAGCACGCGCCCCCGGATATCCGGCGCGCGGCGCGGCGCCTGCGCGCGGAGGGCGCGGCGGCCCTGGCGATCGACGACGATGTTGCCGGCCTGGCGCGCGGGCTGGCCCTCTCCGAAGTGTCGCGCTCGCCAGCCGTGCCGGACGCTCTGCCGCCGTTGTTCTGGCTTGAAGCGCGCTGGCTGGATGGATCCAGTGCCCGCGGGATCGGCGGATGGCTTGTGGAAAAGAAGCCAGGCGGCCTCGCTGTCCGGAGCTTCGCCATCGCCGATGGCAACGACGCCGTGCCCGAGCCGAAAGGCGCCGTGACGGTGTCGTTCGGCGCGCACGTTCAGCAGGAAGAGGAGGACACCCGCTCCGTGAGAGGCCTGCTCACCGCCGTCAGCCTGCCCGATATGATGTCGCAGATGGGAGAGAGTTCTCCCGTCGTGCTGATGCCGGCCGATGCGCCGGAGCGCGATGCGAGCCTTCTGCGTGGCTTCAGGCTGTCCGTGGCGGTGTCACGAGACGCGGTGCCAAGCTGAGCCTGCCTGTTTCAAGGCGCCGGCCGCCACCGCGCGCAGGTCGGGGCTGAAGGATGGCGGCGATCGGGGCATGGACTGAACGTCCGGCCCGCGCTCCGGAGCGGGAGGACATCAAGGGAACCACTCAGCCCGTTGCCGCCGGACACCCCCTGGACGCCAGGCTGGCATCCGTCGGGCGCTGAAGGCGCCTGGCCTGCGAAGGCCCTCTCGGCCATCGGAAATCCCGTCCATTACATCTTGTTCACGGAGGCGGTTTCAGGGCCTAGGATCATGGACTTCCGGAGGCATTCGACGTTCCCCGTCTTCGATGAAAAAAGCTTCCCCACGGCTTGTGCAACCGGATGAGCGCGGCCCGGTGCTGATCGAGCGGCGCAACCTCAAGATGGCCGCTTCCGCCCATGCCTATGTGCGGGGCAGCACAGTTCGCTTCTATGAGTGGCTGGAGCAAGGCGGGCGAACAGAGTTGCCGGAGGGGCCGGGAGTCTGGATCTGTGGGGATTGCCATGTCGGCAACCTCGGGCCCATCGGCGGTGCGGATGGCGATCTGGAGGTGCAGATCCGTGATCTCGACCAGACGGTCATTGGCAACCCGGCCCACGACCTGGTCCGCCTGGCCCTTTCCCTTGCCACCGCCGCCAGGGGATCCGACCTGCCGGGCGTCACCACCGCGCGCATGCTGGAAGCCATGATGGCGGGCTACGAGGCGGCGTTCGAAGCAGGCGCGTCAGACGACCGGCGCGATCAGGCTTGTGCGGGCAGTGAGGTGCCTGCTGCAGTCAGGAAGCTGATGCGGGATGCGGCGCGCCGTTCGTGGAAGCACTTGGCGGACGAACGCATCGAGGGGCTTGATCCGGTGATCCCGCTGGGGCGCCGTTTCTGGCCCTTGCAGGATGAAGAGCGGCAGGCGCTTGAGGAACTGGTCGCCTCGGAGGAGGTGCACGCCCTGGTGGCCTCCCTGCGAGGCCGCGACAGCCAGGCGAAAGTGTCGATCGCCGACAGCGCCTTCTGGCGCAAGGGCTGCAGCTCCCTCGGGAACCTGCGCTTCGCTGTTCTCGCGGCGATCCAGGCCGCCGAGGACAGGCGCGCCCGCTATTGCCTGCTCGACGTGAAGGAGGCGATCACCGCCGCCGCGCCGCGATACGCCGACGTTGCGATGCCACGCGACAACGCGGCCCGTGTGGTGGAAGGCGCCCGTCACCTTTCTCCCAATCTCGGCCAGCGGATGCTGGCGACACGGCTGCTTGGCAAAGGCGTCTTTGTGCGTGAGTTGCTGCCACAGGACCTCAAGATCGAGATTGAACGCCTTGTTCAGGACGAGGCCGCCGCGCTGGCCCGCTACCTCGCCACCGTTGTCGGGCATGCGCATTCCCGTCAGATGAGCATCCAGGAACGCAAGGCATGGCTGGGTGAGTTGCAGCGGAACCGTTCAAAGCGGCTCGACGCCCCTTCCTGGCTCTGGCGGGCCGTTGTGGAGCTCGTGGCCAGCCATGAGGCGGCCTATCTCGAGCACTGCCGCCGCTACGCCCTGGAGACGCGAGCGGCCTGAAGCAAGAAGCCACCGGCCGGATCGCAGGCGCGCAGGGTGGGGCGGTGCTCGGCCGGGGCCGGCCGTCTCCCGCGGCCGATGTGCGGCTTGCCCGCGGCGCGGGCTCCCGAGGGGGAGAACGCGGCCTGCATGCCTTCGGAGGCCGGGGCGGTGAGCCCTGCCGGCGAGGCGCATCCCCTGGATGTCCGATCGGCCGGGCGCAGGGCCGCGGACATCCCGGCCGGAACGGTTCCACTGGAGCGTGCCGGGAGAATGAGCGGCTCTGGGGCACCTGCTTCCGCCGCGTTGGGAGGCATCAGGCTGGCCGACGGCCTCCGGTGAGCGCACGGCAAGCCTTCCGCCGGGATCGTCGGCCCCTCAGAAGGCGTAGCGCACCCGGCAGTAGGGCATGCGGGCGGCCAGCAGGTCCTTGAAGCGTTGCAGCCAGCGGCCCTTCCATCCCGCGCGGTAGCGGAGATTGACGCCGCCGCTTTCGGAGACCTTCTCCTCCTGGATGTCCGGCCGCCAGAGCAGCTCCTCCGCCTTCGGGTGCCAGGCGAGGTTGATCTCGTGCAGGTCCCGGTTGTGGGTGAGCATGATGATCTCGGCCGCCAGTTGATCCTTCACGGCGGCAGGCAGGATGTCGTCCAGCGCCTCGAACAGCGCGCCCCATTCCGCCTCCCATCCCTCGCGCAGCACGACCGGGGAGAAGTTCACGTGGACCTCGTAGCCCGCGCGGTGCAGATCCGGAATGGCGGCGATGCGCTCCGCCACGGGCGAGGTCCGGACGTCCAGCAGCTTCGCAAGTCCAGGCGGCATGAGGGACATGCGGATGCGGGTGCGGCCCGCCGGATCATAGTCCAGGAGGTCCGGGTTCACCCACTTCGTCGCGAAGCTGCCCTTCGCGTTCGGCAGGGTGCGGAACAGGGAGACCAGGTCGCGGACGTTGTCGGAGATGGCGGCGTCCACGGAAAGGTCGCCGTTCTCGCCGAGGTCGTAGACCCACGAATGCGGGTCCACCTGGTTCGGCGCTGCCTTCGCACCCTGGCGCGCCGCATGGCCGGCGATCGCGGCAAGCATCGCCTCGATGTTGACGAAGACGCTGATGGGGTTCGCATGCCCCTTGCGGCGGGCGACGTAGCAATAGGCGCAGGCCATGGCGCAGCCGTTGGATGAGGAGGGCGCGATGAAGTCCGCGCTGCGCCCGTTGGGCCGGAAGGCCAGGCCCTTCTTCACGCCGAGCACCAGGGCCTGGCGCTTGGCGGCCAGGTAGTCACCGGGATCGCCCTCCCGGAGTTCCGGGATGCGCCAGTGGGAGGCGACCGGGATGCGCTCCGCTTGCGGGAAGCGGGCCAGGATCTCCCGCCCGCGGGCGTGCTGCTCCACGGCGGATTCGAGGTAGATGCGGCTGATGTCGAGCGGGATGGCGGCCATCCATGTGGGATGTGGGGGTGGCACTCGCTCTTTCCAGGAGCGGGTCCGGATCGCGGGCTGATCCTGGCCCGCTTCTCCGGGCCGGTCCCAGGGTGCGCCTCGGCATCCCGGTGCCCGCTTCGGTGACGCCGGGCGTGCCATAGGCGCCAAGCGGCAGGCCCCGTTCGCGCCGCGTGCGGGCGGCCGCCCGTTTCGCCGCGGTCCACTTCACGACCCTCTGGCGGAAGCGTGACCAAGGGTGCGTGAACAACGCTTCCGCGACGTTCCCAAAGCCGATCCGCCCCCGTTACGCTGCTTCAAAGCGCATCGGGGGGATGGCGCATGGTGGGGGATGTGAGCCGGGCCAGTTCAGCCCGCGGGGAACGCTTCCTGGCCTGGATGGCGATGCATCGGCTCAGGGCCGACCCGAGCCTGCAGGAGGCCGGCCTCGATCTGGCGCAGGTCGAGCATTTCGGCCATGGCTACCGCAGCCTGCCCGGGAACTCGGCGGAGGCATGGGCGCAGGCCTGGAAGGCGTCCCTCAGGCAGCAAGGCGAGGGACGCCTCCGGTGGCAGGCCTATCGCGAGCTTCCCAGCCAGGCGCCCTTCCGCCGAGACGCCGCGCTCTACGACATGGCGTCCGGGCTTCGCCTTCTGCTCGGCGTTCCGCTCCGGCAGGTCGCTCTGCTGCCCCTTCGGGATCCCGCCAGGGAGCGGCGCCTGGTCGTCGGCCCCGAGGGCGACTGGGTGCTCTTCTGCCAGCCCCGGCTGCTGGAGGGAATGGGCGCCGATGTGCCGCCGTTGGAGCGGGTCTGGCATGCTGAAGGCCCAGCGCTGGGTCTCGACGCCATCGACGAGGCGGTCCTGGACCAGATCGCGGATGGCTGGCGGCCTGTTGGCCAGGCGGAATTGCAGATCGACGCCGATGCCGCCCAGGCGGGGCTGCCCGAGAAGGCGGGAATGAGGATTCCGGTGTTCCCTGCCGCGGAAAGGATCAGGGGCTTCAAGCGCGCGCTCGGGATGGGCAAGCGCACCCGGTCCTGCCTGATCCCGGAGGACCTGGACGGCGCGCCAGGCCGCTACCCGCCGCTTCTGGCCGCCGCCGCTTCCGAACTGCTGCTTGGCGCCGCGGCCCGGAAGGGTGAGGGGGCAGCCCGAGGATACCTGCGGCTGCTTCCCGACATGGCCTGCCGGGAGGTGGTGGAAGCCCTCGACGGCCTCTTCGGCGGCAACTGGTCGCTGGGAGCCTTCGCGGCCGGGGGCCTGGCCCCGCTTCCCGGCGCGGTCGTCTGCTGCCCCGGCCACCCCGTCTCCTGCACTCTCCTGGAGCCCGACTGGGATGACCGGACGCGCTGCGCCCGCTTCGACAAGCTTCCCGGCATGCCGACACTGCCGCAGGCGGAGGTTGTCCGCATCCGCCAGGGCGGCATTCCCTCGCCGGGCCTTCAGGCCAGCCTCGTCGGTCGTTCGGCCGTGGTGGCGACACTGACGCCCTAGCTTTGCAGTTTCCCCATCGGCGCTCCCGAAAGGCCTCCCCGGTGGTGCGTTCGCGCCGGTGGGGCATTTCCTGCGTCGCGGAACCCAATTATGGGTGGCGCCTTTCCGGCCCTGCGAGTTCCCATGCCCGACGAGCAATACGCACCGCTTCAGCCTCCGGGGACCGTCCCTGGCAGTCCTGGCGTCCCGCTGGATCGCCTTGAGCGGGCGGTGCTCGACCTGGCAGCCAGGCTGGAGGAGCTGCGGAACGCCTTCGCCGCGCAGACTGGCCGGGCCGATGCCCTGGAACGGCAGGCCACCGACCTTGAGCGCCAGCTCGCCATCGCCGAAGCAAGGCTGGCGGTGGAGATGATGCATTCCGCCGGCCTGGCGGCACAGGCGTCCCACCTGATGGCTGTCGCCGCCGAGGCCGACCTGCCTGGCCTGGCCGGCCTGGTGGAGGCGGGGAGCGTCGGAGGAGCAGCGACGAGCCGGCTGGCGGAGATCTACGCAGCGGCCTTTGACGCCAAGGCGGCTGAACTCGGCATCGAGGATCCGGCGCGGTTCCGGGACGCCTGAGCGGCGGGGCGGAAGATCAGGTCGCCTGCTCGGAGGAGGCTGCGAGGCGGCCGGCCCCCGAGCCGCCATGTCGGGCAGCTTCTGCACCACGGGCGCATCTTGCCGCCTCGCCGCCGCCGGCCTGCCCTTGAACGGCCGCACCGCCGGAAGTGGCGGAGGAGCGGAAGCCGACTCAGCCCCGGCCGGCGAGAAAGGGGTTGGACCGGCGCTCCTCGCCCAAGGTCGAGCCCGGGCCGTGGCCGCACAGAAAGCGGATGTCGTCGCCGAGCGGCAGCAGCTTGTCCTTGATGGCCGCGATCAGCGCCACCGGGTCGCCATAGGGGAAGTCGGTGCGGCCGACCGAGCCGCGGAAGATCACATCCCCCACCACCGCGACCTTGAGGGACGTGGAAACGAAGGCCACGTGGCCGGGCGTGTGGCCGGGGCAGTGCAGCACTGCGAACTCCTGGCCGGCGATCGCAACCGTTTCGCCTTCCACCAGCCAGCGGTCAGGGCTCACCTTCTCCAGCCCCTCGATGCCGAAGCTCGCTCCCTGGTCCGCCAGGCCTTCCAGGAGGAAGGCATCGCGGCGGTCCGGCCCTTCGATCGGCACGGCCTCACCCTGCCGCGCTTCCAGCGCGCGCTTCAGCGCGGCGGCGCCACCGGCATGGTCCAGGTGGCCATGGGTGAGGAGGATACGGTCCACGCCGAACCCCGCCTTGTCCAGCGCGGCAAGGATTCGCGGCACATCGCCACCGGGGTCGATCACCGTGCCGCGCCTGGTTTCCGCGTCCCAGATCAGGGCGCAGTTCTGCTGGAAGGGCGTAACCGGGATCTGTGCAGCCTGGAGTTGGGGCATGCGCCTTGCCTGCCATGGCGGGCCGAAGGGGTCAACGACCGGGCTTCCCCGACAGGCTCCGCCATCCCGGGGACGTCTGGCCCGGGCCGCGCTCGGGGAGCCGGTACGATGGACCGGCATGGAGGCAGGCCGGAACGGCGGGCGGCCTTGCCGTCCCCCGGCTCTTCCTCCGCGGTTCCGCCTTCGCACGGCGTTGTCCGCCACAGGAGGAGGGAGGGCCTGGCGGCCCTGAACTTTTCCGCCTGTGCCCTATGCCCCGCGCAACCCTATCCTGGTGCGCCATGACCGACACCTGCTGCTGCCCGCCGATCGCCCCGCGTCCGGAAACCTCTCGGCCCGACACCGCACCCGTTGTTCCCGCCGCTACCGGCACGGTGCCGCCGGCGCCGATCCTTGCCCTGCCTGGCGGCACCGTGACGGTGGGCACCGCCGATCCCGTGCTGCGGGAGGATGGCGAGGGACCGGCTCGGCGCGTCACGCTGCGCCCCTTCCGGATGGACGCGCATGCCGTGACCAACCGGCGCTTCGCGGCCTTTGCCGCGGCCACCGGCTACCGGACGGATGCGGAGCGCTTCGGCTGGTCCTTTGTCTTCCAGCTTCTCCTGCCGCCCGGCCATGGCGGCGGCCGGGTGGAGGGCGCGCCCTGGTGGGTCCGCGTCGAGGGGGCCTGCTGGGCGCAGCCGGAAGGGCCGGGCTCGTCGGTCGCGGCGCGGATGGAGCATCCGGTGGTGCATGTCTCCTGGAACGACGCCGCCGCCTTCGCCGCATGGGCCGGCGGCAGGCTGCCCGGCGAGGCCGAGTGGGAGCATGCCGCCAAGGGGGGCGACGATGCCGCGCGCTTTCCGTGGGGAATGCAGGAGCCCGGCGAGCAGGATGCCCTGTGCAACATCTGGCAGGGCGACTTCCCCCGCCACAACACGCTGGCGGACGGCTTCCTCGGCACCGCGCCGGTGGACAGCTTCGCGCCCAACGGCTTCGGCCTGTTCAACGCCTGCGGCAACGTCTGGGAATGGTGTGCCGACCCGTTCCGCGTCCGCTCGCTGGCCGGCGCCGCGAAGCAGCGCAACCGCATGGCGCTCCAGGAGGGCGAGCGGGTGATGAAGGGCGGCTCCTACCTGTGCCACCAGAGCTATTGCTACCGCTACCGCATCGCCGCCCGCTCCGGCCGCAGCCCCGACACCTCAGCCGGGCACACCGGCTTCCGGATCGCCTACGACGCCTGACGCGGCGCGCCCGGCATCGGCCGGCGTGGCCGCCAGCAGCACGCGCGCCACGGCGATCAGGCGCGCCACGGTCGGCGCCGTCTCGCCACGGCGCCAGGCCAGCATCATCTCGGCGAAAGGCATGTTGCGCCCCGCCAGCGGCCGGTAGATCACGCCCTCCATGCCGAGCCGCGTGGCGGAGGCCGGCATCAGGGCGACGCCCACCCCCGCGCCGACCAGCCCGGCGACGGCGGTGAGCTGGTTCACCTCCTGCACCACATGCGGGCGCACCCCGGCCCTTGCGAGGGCGCCGCGGAAGCGGCTGTCCACATAGCCGGCCATTCGCGGCGAAGTGGCCACGAAGGGCTCCCCGCGCAGCGCGGCGAGCGGCACGGACTGCGCCGCCGCCAGCGGGTGCTGGGCGGGCAGCGCGACGACATAGGGCTCGCGCCACAGCACCAGCCGTTCCAGCTCCTCGGTTTCCGGCATCGGGCGCAGCAGCGCCGCATCCAGCCGCCGCGTGAGGATCGCGGCGGCGGCATCCACGGTGAGCATCTCGACCAGGCCGAGATGCACGTCGGGGCAGGCCGCGCGGAAGCGGGTCACCAGCCGCGGCAGGATGCTCATCGGCGCGGCCTCGACGAAGCCGAGGGCGAGCTGCCCCACCTCGCCGCGCGCGGCACGGCGGGCGGCCTCGGCGGCGGCGCCGGCCTGCGCCAGCGTGGCCCGTGCCCCCTCCAGGAAGATCGCCCCGGCCACCGTCAGCGAGACGCGGCGGCTGCCGCGCACCAGCAGCGCGACGCCGATCTCGCCTTCCAGCCGGGCGATCTGCTGGCTCAGCGCCGACTGGGTGAGGCGCAGGCGCGCCGCCGCGCGGGTGAAGTGCAGCTCCTCCGCCACGGCGACGAAGCAGGCGAGCCGCCGGGCATCCAGCGCGGTTCCGTCTTCCATCAGCAGATCTGATTGTTCCATTAGCGGAAAGCGCCGGAAACTTATGGCAACGGCCATCCGGCGGGCAAGCCGGAGGTCATCAGGAGAGGGACGGCACCCATGGTGACTGCGCGCATTCCGGCTTCCATCGCACCGCGGCCGCGCCCGACCCGGCGCGCGCTGGGCGGGTTGGCCTTGGGGGCGCTGGCCGCCGGCCTTCCCGGCCGCGCCATGGCGGCCTGGCCGGACCATCCCGTCACCGCCATCGTTCCCTA
This sequence comes from Teichococcus coralli, assembly GCF_009829925.1. Taxonomy (GTDB): domain Bacteria; phylum Pseudomonadota; class Alphaproteobacteria; order Acetobacterales; family Acetobacteraceae; genus Pseudoroseomonas; species Pseudoroseomonas coralli. The sequence goes on along the minus strand of NZ_SNVJ01000001.1, from coordinate 431,090 downwards.
CCCTCCGGGGGGCAACAACGATATTCTTGCGCGGCTGCTCAGCCCGGCGGTGGAGCGGGCGCTGGGCCAGACCCTGATCATCGAGAACCGGGGCGGTGGCGGCGGCACGATCGGCGCCACGGCGGCGGCCCGCGCCGAGCCGGACGGCTACACGCTGGCCTTCCTGGACATCGGCACGCTCGCCATCGCGCCCTTTCTTTTCGCGCGGCTGTCCTACCAACCGGAGAGCTTCGAGCCCCTCATCCGGCTGACCGAGGTGCCGCTGACCGTCGGCGTGCCGGCCGGCAGTCCCTACCGGACGCTGCAGGACCTGCTGGCCGCGGCGAAGGCGAAGCCGAACGGCATCACCTATGCCTCGCCGGGCAACGGCACGGCCGGGCACCTCGCCGCGCAGATGCTGGTCTCGCTTTCCGGCGCGCGCATGGTGCACGTGCCCTATCGCGGCAGCGGCCCGGCGGTGACCGAGCTGACGGCCGGGCGGGTGGACCTGCTGATCGACGGCACCCTGCTGCCCGCCGTGCAGCAGGGCCAACTGCGCGCGCTGGCCACCACCGGCCCGCATCGCTCGCCCTTCCTGCCGGATGTGCCGACCGTCGCGGAGGCGGCGCTGCCGGCCTACTCCTTCCTGTCCTGGCACGGCGTGGCGGCGCCGAAGGGCACGCCTGCGCCGGTGCTCGCGCGGCTCAACGCGGCCTTCGACGCCGCGCTGCGCGATCCGATGGTGGTGGAGCGCGCGAAGCAGCTCGGCCTGCCGCTGAAGGGCGGCACGGCGGCGGAATTCGCCGCCTTCGCCTCGGAAGAGCGCAAGAAGATGGAGAAGCTGGTGCAGGAAAGCGGAGCGCGCGTGGAATGAGCGGCATGACCGGCGATGCCGCGCAGCGGCCGAACATCCTGCTCGTGACGGTGGACCAGTGGCCGGCCTCCCTGACCGGCTACGAGAACCATCCCGCCATCCTGACGCCAACCCTGGACCAGCTCGCCCGCAATGGCGTGCGCTTCCCGCGCACCTATTCGGAATGCCCGATCTGCATCCCGGCGCGGCGCAGCCTGATGACCGGCACCACGCCGCGCAAGCATGGCGACCGTTCCTTCGACCCCGCCGCGCGGATGCCGGCGCTGCCGACGCTCGCCGGCACGCTGCGAGGGGCGGGCTATCGCTCCGTCGCCGTGGGCAAGCTGCACGTCTATCCGCCGCGCGACCGCATCGGCTTCGACGAGGTGTTCCTGGCCGAGGAGGGAAGGCCACACCTCGGCGGGCCGGATGACTACGACATGTTCCTGGCCGACCAGGGCTTCGCCGGGCAGGGCTTCCTGCACGGCATGAACAACAACGACTATCTCTGGCGGCCCTGGCACCTGCCCGAGCGCACCCATGTCACGAACTGGACGACCTGGCAGATGTGCCGCGAGATCAAGCGGCGCGACCCGACGCGGCCGAACTTCTGGCACCTGTCCTACACCCATCCGCACCCGCCGCTGGCGCCCTTGCAGGCCTATCTCGACATCTATCGCGACGCGGAGCCGCCGGTGCCGCCGGTGGCCGACTGGGCGCGCGACGAGGCGGCGCTGCCTTATGCGCTGCGTTCCATCACCGACTACTGGGCGCATGTGAAGCCGCACCACCTGCGCGGCATCCAGCGCGCCTTCTACGCGCTGTGCACGCATATCGACCACCAGTTCCGTGTCGTGCTCGGCACGCTGCGCGAGGAGGGGCTGCTGGACAACACCGTGGTGCTGTTCACCGCCGACCACGGCGACATGCTCGGCACGCATGGGCTCTGGGCCAAGCGTGTCTTCTACGAGGACAGCGCGCGGGTGCCGACCATCCTGCTCGGCCCCCAGGGCGACCCGCGCACGCCGCCCGGCGCGGTGGACAACCGCCTGGTGCAGCTCGCCGACGTGATGCCGACGCTGCTCGACTTCGCGGGTGTGGCGGTGCCGGAAGAGGTCGAGGGGCGCTCGATGATCGGCGACGCGCGGCGCGAGATCCTGACCGCCGGCTGCCGCGACGACGCCTCGGCGACGCGCATGGCGACGGACGGGCGGTTCAAGCTGATCTGGTACCCCAACGGCAACCGCATCCAGCTTTTCGACCTGCAGGAGGACCCGCAGGAGATGCAGGACCGCGCCGGGGACGCCTCGCTCGCACCCCGGCGTGCGGCGCTGGAGCAGGCGCTGGTGGAGGCCGCCTGGGGCGTGGATGGCGACTGGATCTCAGGCGGCCGGCTGACCGGGGCGCCGGCGCGCGCATTCCGGACGCAGGCCAACCGCGGGCTTTCCGGCCAGCGCGGCAACCATTTCCCGCCGCCGCCGCAGGCCGGGGCGGATGTGGTGGTCGGCACGCCGGGATGAGTGCGGCGCGTTCCGGCCCCGACCCCGGCCCCGATCCAGGCCATCGCCTCGCCCTGCGCGGCGCCGGCAGGCGGCTGATGGAGGCGGCGGCCGGCCCTTCGGGGTGCAGCGGACCTTGCGCGACCCGGTCTTTCGTCCGGTGCCGCTCGCGGTGGCGGAGGTTGAGTTCGCCGCCGCGGAACATCATCCGTCGGTACAGGAAAGGCAGGAACCTGGTCTTCAGCAGCCGGGCGCTGCGGCGCGGCCTGCGTGGATCCAGCGCAAAGCTCGGCCTGACCTTGCCGCCATCGGTGAACGCCGCCAGCCCCACCTGTCCGTAGGCCATACCTTCCTCGTCCTGCCCACGGTGTCGGTCACCGCGAAATGCGCGGTCCCGCCGGGGCCAGGCACCGCCTTCAGCCGGGGGCGGCGCGACCAGCGGCCACGGTGATGCCGGCGCCCTCCACGATCAGCACGGCCGCGGCCGCCTCCGGCGTGCCCGGCGGGCTGTCGCCCGCCTTGGGGCGGGCTGGCAGCCCCTGCGGAATGTCCCTGCTGTCCTCCTGATCGGTTGCCGGAGTGCCGGGCGCATCGCTGGAGGGCATGCTTAAGAAATCAACACTTGCGGAATGCGTTAAGCGACATAGTATCCGGAAGTGTTCCGGCGCTGCTGCGGCGGCCAAGCTTGAGAGGCGCGGGAAAAGGTTGTGTCTGGCGCGTGGCGGATGGCTGGTCGCTTCCGCCTCCCTCCAGGGCAAGGACAGAACATGAGCGAGTCGCTTCCACAGACTGCCGGGCCGCCGCTGCTCCACGACGCCGCCCCGCATTTCCGCGCCCGCACCACCATGGGCGACCGTGCGCTGTCCGATTATCGTGGGGGCTGGCTGCTGCTGTTCTCCCATCCCGCCGACTTCACGCCGGTCTGCACCAGCGAGTTCATCGCCTTCTCCCGCGCCGCCGAGCGGTTCGAGGCGCTCGGCTGTGCGCTGCTGGCGCTCTCAGTCGACAGCCTGTTCTCCCACTTCGCCTGGATCCGCAGCATCCACGCGCAGTTCGGCGTCAAGGTGCCGTTCCCGATCATCGAGGATCCCTCGATGGCGATCGCGCGCGCCTATGGCATGATCGCCCCGCAGGCACCCGATGCCGCCATGGTGCGGGCCGTCTTCGTGATCGATCCCGAGGGCGTTATCCGAGCCATCAGCTGGTATCCGATGACCACCGGGCGGAGCGTTGAGGAACTGCTGCGCCTGGTGGAGGCGCTGCAGACCGCAGATGCGCATGACGTCTCGACCCCGGAGGGCTGGCAGCCCGGCGACAACGTCATCCTGGCCCCCGAGCTGACGCCGGAGGCCGCCCTCGCGGAGCGCGGGCAGGGCGGCGACTGGTACTTCAGGACCGGCCCGCTGCCGAAAAACGGAAAGGGCCGCCTCCGATGATTCCGGGCGCCGTGAACATCGCCGAGGGTGCCGCCCTGCTGCGTGTGCTCGCCAACCCGGCCCGCCTCCGCATCGCCCTCCATCTGCTTGGCGGCGAGCGCTCGGTCGGGCAGCTGGAGGAGGATCTGGCGCTGAAGCAGCCCAACCTTTCACAGCATCTCGCTGAGCTGCGGGATGCCGGGCTGCTGCTGGCGCGGCGGGAATCGCGGGCGGTGTTCTACCGGGTGGCGCCCGGGCAGCCGCGGCACCTGCTGGTCAGCCTTCTGCACGGCCTGGGCGGCGCCGCGCCGGCCGCCGCGCCGCCGCCGCCTCGGCCGATCCGTCAGCCGGTGGCCGCGGCCAGCTTCGCCGTGGTGGAAGCGGCGCGATGAGCGGCCGGCCCGCCTACGCCTGTCCGCCACCAGCCGCACTCCGCATGGCGGCGGGCAGGAGCGACCCGCCGCCGGCCATCGAAGGACCGGCCGCGCTTCCGCTGACCCCTGGAGCTTGAGCATGGTGTTGCAATCCGTCCTGGCCGTGCTCTCCGGCAGCCTGGTGGGCTTCACCCTCGGCCTGATCGGCGGCGGCGGCTCCATCATGGCGACGCCTTTGCTGCTCTATGTCGTCGGGTTGCAGCCGCATGTCGCCATCGGCACCGGGGCGCTCGCGGTCTCGGTCAACGCCTTCACCAACTTCGCGGGCCATGCGCGCGCGGGCAACGTCCGCTGGCGCGACGCCGTGCTCTTCGCCACCGTCGGCGTGGCCGGCGCGGCCACCGGCGCATGGTTCGGCAAGAGCTTCGACGGGCAGCGGCTGCTTTTTCTGTTCGCCGTGCTGATGGTGGCCGTTGGCATCCTGATGCTCCGCCGGGGCCGTGCGCAGCCCGCCGCTCCCGGAGAGCAGCAAGACCCGGACGCCGGGCGCCGGACCATGCTGGTCGTGGCCAGCGCGCTCGGCGTCGGCGTGCTTTCCGGGTTTTTCGGCATCGGCGGCGGCTTCCTGATCGTGCCGGGGCTGCTGTTCTCCACCGGCATGCCGATACTCGCCGCGGTCGGCTCATCCCTGCTCGCGGTCGGCGCCTTCGGGCTGACGACGGCGGTCAGCTACGCCTCGTCCGGGCTGGTCAACTGGGTTGTCGCGGCGGAATACATCGCCGGGGGCCTCGCCGGCGGCTATCTCGGCATGCAGCTCGCCTGCCATCTGGGCTCCCGCAAGGCCACGCTGAACCGGATCTTCGCCGGGCTCGTCTTCGTCGTCGCCTCCTACATGCTCTACCGCAACGCCGCCGCCTTCGGGCTTGCTCCCTGAGGCGCGGCCGGGCACCCGCGGCCGGGGTGCGGAAACCGGCTCCCGACACTTCCCGCAAGGGCCCCTTGCTCCCGGTGAACGCGGCCTCCCTGCACGACATATGCCCCGCGGCACGCCCCGGAGGGCGCAAGCGCCTGGGGCGATGCCGCGGTCACCGCGGGGAGCGGAGGGCGTCTCCTGCCGGTTGCGCCGCCTTCAGCACAAGCTGGGCCAGGGCCTGGCCCAGGCAGTCGTGCAGGCGGTCCGTCGTTGCCCGGTGCTGCCCCGCCGGCGCGCGCTCGATGTCGAGCCGGTCGTTCTCGGCCCAGGTCTGCATCAGCTCATAGCGCTGCAGCAGCGGTACGCCGCTGCCCAGCGCGGCCATGCGCAGGACGTCGCGGTAGGTATCCACCCGGGCGTTGGCACGCAGGAAACGCGAGAACTGCTGGTCCATCAGCACCACGTCGCTGCCCGCCGCCTGCGCCGAGGCAATGCCGTTCTCCAGGGCCGACGCCATCTCCTGCGGATCGGTGTTGCGGACGGTCTCGACCGTTCCGGTCTGCCAGACCACCAGATCGAGGGGCAGGGCGCGCAGCGACGCGGCGAGCAGCGTCCGCTGTTCCTCCGTCGTGCTGCCGCGCTGGGCGCGGATGTCCAGCCGCACCTCAAGGCCCGGCACCCGGGATCGCAGCGCTGCGGAAAACCGGTGTGGCCAGGCCGCCTCCGGCGAGGAGTTCCCCGCCCCAAGCCCCGAGGCGGTGCCCAGCACGAGCAGCTGCAGCCGCCCTTGCCGCAAGGCCTTCGCGACATGCGGCAGGCTGGCGCCCGGATCGGCAAGCTCCTCCGGCACCTCGCAGGCCGCGCGCTCGGGCGGCACGGGAGATGTTTGCGCCGCGGCCTGCCGCAGCGGCCATGCCACGAGCGCCATGAGCAGCAGCCAACGGAGCAGGGTCATGAATGTGACTCCCGTGCGGGGGAAGGAGGGGGGACGAGAAGGGGGGAAGCATCCGCCGGCGCTTCGGCCGGGGGCCGGCGTTGCGAGCGGGCGGCGCGGCCGAACCAGGCGTTGACCATGGCGACCCCGGCAAGCGCGGCGAAGCCGATCAGGTTCGTCGCCGCCTGCGCCAGGGCGCTGTCGTCCTGCTCCAGCACGACGCGCCCCAGGAAGGACAGCAGGATGCCGGCGCAGAACACCGGCAGACCCTGCTGCCCCATCAGGATCAGCGGCGCGACGAGGCGCCCGCGCAGCCAGGCGGCGTCAAAGGGGACGAACCAGGCGACCAGCCAGGCCAGGGAGAGGATGGAGAGCAGCCGGAGCGGATGCAGCCCGGTCTTGTCGATGGAGCTGAGCACGCGGGCGATGCGGCCCGGCAGGCCCGGCGCGACGTCGGGAACCGCCCAGAAGGCGAGCATGGCGGCGGCGCCAAGCAGCGTGACGAGCATGGCGCCCGCCGTGATCGTCGCCTGCAGCGGGGCGATCCGCGGCACCGCGAGCGGGCGTCCGCCGGGCGGCGCGTAGCCCAGCACGCAGCCGGTGAAGAACAGGACCTGCCAGGCGAAGGGGTTCAGGAACCACCCGCCGCCGATCCAGTTGGGCAGGTTCAGGCCGGTGATCCGCACCGCGACATAGCCAGCGATGGAGAGCGCCATGAGCACCAGCGGGTGGCGCCGCAGCGCCAGGGCCGGCGCCAGCATCAACAGCAGCGCCACGTAGAGCGGCAGGATGTTCAGCAGGTTCGGCTGGTAGCGGAGGAGCAGCGCCTCCAGCAGGGCGCGGTAGGGCTCCGTGACAAAGGGATCCAGCAGCATCTCCTCGACATAGGCCGGGTTCAGCAACTCGGCCGAATAGCCGACCTGCGCCGTCACCAGCACGAACACGAGGATGTGCGCGACGTAGAGCGTGGCAGTCCGGCGCAGCACATCGGCCGCGGCGAAGATCCAGCCATGCTTGTCGGCCGTCGCGCCGTAGGAAAGTCCGGCGGCATAGCCTGCAAGCAGGACGAAAGCTTCGGTTGCGTCGCACAAGGCCAGGTTGCGCAGCGTGTACTCGTTGAGCTGGTTGCCCGGTATGTGGTCGATGAAGATGAACAGCAGCGCCACGCCACGCGCGAGGTCAACGCGCAGGTCCCTCTGGGCGCTGGTGCGGATAAGCCTCGTCATGGCCTTCAATCCCGGGCGAGAGAGGTGCGCCGGAGGCGCTGGAACGGCTTGTGCCACCTTGCCATGCTCGTTACCTTCTCGTGACTAATAGCCGAGGTCTGCTGCACCGGACCAGCCCGGTCATGCCGCTTCGAGATTGGCGCGGAGGCAGAAGTCAAGCTGATGCGGCTTGTTCGCCTGTTCACGATTGCAGCCAGTGCCCTCGCCCTGGCCTTTCCTCCAACGACTGCGCGGGCGGGCGATGCCTGTCCGGTGGTGCAGCGCGAGGAACTCGTCCTGCCGGCCACCCGCGCCGCCCTGCGGGCGGGCCGGCCGGTGACCATCCTCGCCCTCGGCTCATCTTCCACCGAGGGAGTGGGCGCCAGCTCGGCCCAGGGAACCTACCCCGCCCGGCTGCAGGCAAAGCTCCGCCATGCGCTGACCGGCCACGCTCTCAGCGTCGCCAACCGTGGCAAGGGCGGTGAGGACGCGGCCCAGATGGTGGCGCGCCTCGGCCGCGAACTGGAAGCGACGCATCCGACCCTGGTCATCTGGCAGGCCGGCGCGAACAGCGCCGCCCGGCGTGAGAATCCGGCGCGCTTCGCCGCCCTCATGCAGGAAGGCATCGCCCGCATCCAGGCAGCCGGGGCCGACCTCGTGCTGATGGACAACCAGCGCTCTCCCGTCATCCTGGCCTCCACCGGGCACGAGGCCTTCGATGCGGCGCTCGCCCGGCTGGCCGATGCGAACCATGCCTCCCTTTTCTCTCGTGGGGCGCTGATGCGGCGCTGGGAGCAGGCAGGCCTGCCCGCCACCGCCGTGCTCTCGGCGGACGGCATGCATCACAACGACCTCGGCTACGAATGCCTCTCGGCGGCGCTGGCGGAGGCGATCCTGGCCGCGACCAGCCGTGGCGCAGCACTCGCCGCGATGCATTAGGCCGCGGCGCACGACCCTCCTCACGCTCCAGGCGGACGTGTGAAGGGCTGAACCCTTCCTCGCGAGCGGCGTTCATGCGCCATGCACTCCCTGGCACAGACCGCCCCGGCTGCCGGAAAGGCGCCCTTCGACTTTGATGAGGCGTTCCGCCGGCTGCGGGCCGCCTTGGGCGATCTGCCCAAGGCCGCCATGTTCGAGCTGCGGGACCGCGGCTATGGCAGCCTCTTCGAGCAGCTGGTGGCAAGCCTGATTTCCGCCCGCACACGGGACGAAACAACCATTCCCGTCTGTCTCCGTCTCTTCGAGGCGGCGCGCACGCCGGAGGCGATGGCGACTCTGGACGAGCCGGCCCTTGTGCGCCTGCTGCACGGTGCGACCTTTCCGGAGCCCAAGGCGCGCGACATCCTGGCCTTGTCGCGCAGGATCATCGGCGAGCTCGGCAGTGTGGTGCCGGACACGCCGGAGGGGCTGACCGCCTTCCGCGGCGTCGGCCCGAAGATCGCGGCGCTGACGCTCGGCGTCGCCCTCGGGCAGCCGCGGATCGCGGTGGACATCCATGTCCACCGCATCGCCAATCGCTGGGGGATCGTGGCAACCTCCACGCCGGAGAGGACGCAGGCGGCGCTGGAGACCGTGCTGCCGGAGCGCTACCGGGTGGAGATCAACGAGCGCCTGGTGCCCTTCGGCAAGCATGTCTGCACCGGAGAGCGCCCGCTCTGCTCGCGCTGCCCGCTGCTGGACATGTGCCGCCAGGTCGGCGTCACCACGCACCGCTGAGGTTCAGCCCTCCAGTTCACGCCGGACGATTGCCGCGCCTTCCGCCATGGCGCGCAGCTTTCCGAAGGCGCGCGCGCGCGGCAGGTACTTCATGCCGCAATCCGGTGCCACGACCAGCCGCCCCGCGGGGAGCCGCTTCAGTCCGGCGCGGATGCGGGCCGCGACGGTCTCCGGCGTCTCCACCTCGGCGCTGCCGAGGTCGATCACCCCGAGCATGATCCGCTTTCCCGGCAGATCGCCAAGCACGGCGAGGTCGAGCTTTGGCTGCGCCGCCTCGATGGAGATGGTGCCCGCCTTGCAGTCGGCGAGCTGCGGCAGGAAGGAGTAGCCGGAGGGCTTGTCCTTCACCACGGCGGCATAGCCGAAGCAGACATGCACGACGGTTTCGCCCGTCAGCCCTTCCAGCGCGCGGTTGAGCGCCTTCACGCCGAAGCGGGCGGCGGCCTCGGGGCGCGCCTGCATCCAGGGCTCGTCGAACTGGATGACGTCCACCCCGGCGGCCTTGAGGTCCTTCGCCTCCGCGTTCACCGCGGCGGCGTAGTCCATCGCCATGGCTTCCTCGTCCCGGTAGTGCTCGTCCGAGGCCTGCTGCGAGAGGGTGAAGGGGCCGGGCAGGGTGATCTTGGTTTTCCGGTCGGTGTTGGCGACGAGGAACTCCACGTCCCGCACCTCCACGGGCCGGTTGCGGCGGATTCTGCCGATCACGCGCGGCACCAGCGTCTCCTTGCCGGCGCGGCCCATGGTGCGGGCGGGGTTGTCCACGTCCACGCCGTCCAGCGCCAGGGCGAAGCGGTTGGAATAGCTTTCCCGCCGCACCTCGCCATCGGTGATGATGTCGAGCCCGGCGCGCTCCATGTCGCGGATGGCGATCAGCGTGGCGTCGTCCTGCGCCTGCTCCAGCACCTCCTCGGGGATGCGCCACATCTGCTTCATCCGCACGCGCGGCACCAGGTTCTTGGCCAGCACGTCGCGGTCCACCAGCCAGTCCGGCTGCGGATAGCTGCCGACGACGGTGGTGGGCAGGAGGGTGTGCGTCATGCGTCAGACCTTCGGAGCAGGGGGTAGTGCGGTGGGCTGGTAGGCGAGGAGGCGCCATTCTCCGCCTTCCCGCGCCCAGAGGGCGAGGGTGAGGCTGGCGATGCGCCTCTCCGCGCCGTTGCGGATGATGCGGGCGCTCATGCGGCCGAGCGCGGCGGCGGCGTCCGGCCCGGCTTCGAGCACCGTCTCGGTCTCGTGGCCGACATCAAGGTAGCGCAGGCCGCCGTTGGCGATGCTGGCGAGATACTCCTCCTTGCTGTCGCGCGTCGCGTCCGAATGGGCATAGACGGCGCGGTCGGAGAGCAGCGCGGCGAGGGCCTCCACGTCGCCGCGCAGCATGGCGTCGTAGCGTTGCGCCTCCAGGGCGCGAATCTCGTCCTGCATGAGCACCTCAGCGGCGATTGGGCGCGAGCAGCCGCTCGGGCCAGGTGGCGAGACGAAAGAAATCCAGCTCACCCTCGCCGCTGGCTTGATAGGCGGCGGCGAACTGCCGGGCGAGCGCGGCGAGCGGCATGGGCGCACCCTCCCGTTGCCCCACGGCGAGCGCGAGGTCGAGATCCTTGGCGATAAGGTCGAGATCGGCGGCGGGCGTCCAGTCGCGCGCCTTCAGCATCGCGGCCTTGTAGGCCAGCAGTGGCGAGGCGACGACGCTCCTGGACAGCGCCTCCACCATTCCCTCCCAGTCAAGCCCGAGGCGCCCGCCGAAGGCCAGCGCCTCGCCAATGACGACGGGCGTGAGCGCGACGACGAGATTCACCATCAGCTTGACCGTGCGCGCCTCCTCGCCGGCACCGCAGCGCAGCGTTTCCTTGCCGAGAACCCCGAGCAGCGGCGCGCAGCGGTCCAGCGCCTGCTCCGGCCCGGAGGCGAAGAGGGTCAGCGCACCCGCCGCCGCCGTGCTGGTGCTGCCGGAGACGGGGCAGCGCAGGTAGTCCGCGCCGCGCGCCGCAACCGCCTCGGCCACCTGGGCGGAACAGGCCGGAGAGACGGTGCTGAGGTCGATGAAGACCTGCCCCGGCCGGATCTCCTCCGCGAGGCCGCCCGGGCCAAGGGTGGCGGCGAGCAGCGCCGCGTCGTTCGGCACCATGGAGAGGATGATCTCGGCCTCCTGCGCCAGCGCCGCCGCGGTGACGGCGGGCCGCAGCCCTTCACCGGACAGGCTCGCGAGGCGCGCGGGGTCGGTGTCGGTCGCGGTGACTTCCGCCCCGGCGTCCAGCAACCGCCGGCAGAGCGGGGTGCCCATCCGCCCGACCCCGATCCAGCCCAGCTTCCAGCCTTGCAGCGCGCCCATCGCTCACCGCCTCCCTGTCACAGGCCGAGATAGAACTTGCGGACCAGCTCGCTGTCGCCGAGCGCCGCCGGGGAGTCGCCCTGGAAGGCCACCTTGCCGTGCACCAGCACATAGCCCCGGTCGGCGATGCGGATCGCCTGGTGGAAATTCTGCTCCGCCATCAGCACGGTCAGCCCCAGCCGCTCCTTCAGCTCGCCGATCTTTTCGATGGTGCGGGCGACGAGGATCGGCGCGAGGCCGACCGAAGGCTCGTCCACCAGCAGGATCTTCGGCGCGCACATCACCGCGCGGCCGAGCGCCACCATCTGCTGCTCGCCCCCGCTCATGCTGCCCACCGGCTGGGAGCGGCGCTCCTGCAGGCGCGGGAAGGCGTCGTAGCAGAAGTCGAGGTTGCGCCGAAGCACAGCGCGCGCGCTGCGACGATAGGCGCCGAGCAGCAGGTTCTCCTCCACGGAAAGGCGCGGGAAGAGCCGGCGCCCTTCCGGCACGATGGCGATGCCGAGATCAACGATCTCCTCCGGCGCGCGGCCCACCAGGTCCACCGACTGCCCGTCGAACGTGGCGAGGATGCGACCGCGCGTCGGCCGCAGCAGGCCGAGGATGCAGCGCATCAGCGTGGTCTTGCCGTTGCCGTTGGTGCCGAGCAGGGCGACCGTCTCGCCCGACGCCACGGCGAGCGAGACGCCGTCCAGCGCGCGCACGGCGCCGTAGCCGGCGTCCAGCTCCTCGATGCGCAGGCTAGCGGCCAAGATAGGCCTCCTCCACTTCGGGCAGGGCGAGCACCTCGCGCGGGGCGCCGTCCGCCACCTTGCGGCCGGCGACCAGCACGGCGAGGCGCTGCGAGAACTCCGTCACCGCGCGCATGACATGCTCGATCATGATGATGGTGGTGCCGCCGGCGTTCAGCCGGAAGAGCAGGGCGAGGATCTGGTCCACCTCGGCATGGGAAAGCCCGGCCATGGCCTCGTCGGCGATCAGCAGTTCCGGGCGCAGGGCGGTGGCGCGGGCGAGTTCCAGCCGGCGCAGCTCGACCTGCGTCAGCTCCTTCGGCATCCGGTGCGCCTTGGCGGACAGTTCCACCGCTTCCAGGCATTCCATGGCGCGGGCCTCGGTGGCCGCCTCCCGTCCGGCATAGGCGAGGGGAACGCGGATGTTCTCGATCACCGTCAGGCCGCGGAAGGGGCGCGGAAGCTGGAAGGTGCGCGCCAGCCCGCGCCGGGCGCGCTCATGCGGCTTCAGCCCGGCGAGCCTCTCGCCCTTGAAGGTGAAGGTGCCGTCATGGCTTGCGAAGGCCCCGGCGAGACAATTCGTGAAAGTGCTCTTGCCCGAGCCGTTCGGTCCGATCAGCCCGAGCCGCTCGCCCGCGCGCACCTCCAGATCGATGCCGGAGAGGGCGGTGAAGCCGCCGAAGCGCTTGCCCACGCCCTCGGCGCGGAGCACGATGTCATTCATCGCCGCCCCCGGAACAGGCCGATGATGCCGTGCGGCGCCACGCAGACGAAGACAACCAGCACCCCACCGACGATCAGCAGGTTGGCGGCGGAGGAGATGGTCACGGTGGCAGCCTGTTGCAGCGAGGCCAGCAGCACCGCGCCGATCAGCGGCCCGGCCCAGCTGGCGGTGCCGCCGATCAGCGGCATGGCGATGGCGTTGACCGCATAGGCCAGTCCGAAGGCCGAGTTGGGCTCCACATAGGAGCCGAGATAGGGCAGGGGGGCGCCGGCCACCGCCATCATGGCGCCGCTGATCGTGGTGGCGACCAGCTTGAGGCGCAGCGTCGGCACGCCGGCGGCCTCCGCGGCCGCCTCGTCGTCGCGGAGCGCCGCAAGGCCGAGCCCGAGGCGGGATTTCTCGATGGTCCGCGCGACGGCGACGGAAGCCGCCGCCAGCACCACCGCCACGGCGCAAAGATAGCCGCTGTAGCTGTCGAAGCCGAGCGGCACCTCGCGCGGGCGCAGCACATAGGCGCCCCGCGAGCCGCCGACAAAGCTCCAGTTCACCACCAGCGTCTGCAGCACTACGGCGAGGCAGAGCGTGGCGATGGCGAAATAGGCGCCGCGCAGCCGCAGCGTCAGCACGCCCGTGCCGAGGCCGAGCGCACCGCCGACGATCGCCGCGAAGCCGATGCAGGGCAGCAGCCCGAGCCCCAGCGCCTTGCCGATGGCGACGGTGGTATAGGCGCCGGCGGCGAAGAAGGCGGCGGCGCCGAAGTTCACGTAGCCCGCATAGCCGCCCAGGATGTTCCAGGCGGTGGCGAGCACGACGTATTGCAGCACGAAGGTGGCGGCGAAATAGGCGTATTCGCTGCCGAGGCCGCGCAGCGCCAGGATGACCAGCAGCGCCACCACGGTGGTGGCCAGCCAGAAACCGGCATGGCCGAGCCGGCGCGGCGCCGCCGCCGGCAGGGCGGTGAGCGTCGCGCCGCTCATGCCGCCCGTCCGAACAGGCCCTGCGGCCGGATCGCCAGCACCAGCAGCAGGCAGCCGAAGGCCACGGCGGGCGACCAGGAGGGGCCGTAGAAGGTGGCCGTCACGTTCTCCACCACGCCGAAGGCCAGCGCCGCCAGCACGCAGCCGCCCAGCGAGGCCAGCCCGCCCATGATGACAATCGCGAAGATGCGCCCGATGAAGATGTGGCCCGACCAGGCATCCACCGGCTGCACCACCACCAGCGCGCCGCCCGCCAGCGCCGCGAGCGCGACGGAAATGCCGAAGGCGAGGCGCTTGATGCGCACGGGATCGATCGCCAGCAGCCGCAGCGCCTCGCGGTCCTGCGCCACGGCGGCGATGGCGCGGCCGGCGAAGCTGCGGCGCAGGAACAGCGCCAGCGCGCCGATCGCCGCCAGCGCCACCACCGCCGGAACCAGCATGCGCAAGGGCAGGTCGATCTCGCCGAGCCGCCAGGTGGTGGAGGCGTAGGCCGCATCGGCGAAGTGCTGCTCCGGACCGACGGTCAGCACCAGCCCGACCTCGATCAGGAACATCACGCCGAAGAAGAAGGCGAGGCCCTGGATGGCCTCGTCGCCGCGCCGTTCGAAGAAGTGGTGATAGACGCCGTAGACCGCCGCCCCCAGCAGCCAGAAGGCCGGCGTGAGCAGCAAGGAGAGCAGGAGCGGGTCCAGCCCGGTGGCGCTCCAGAGCAGCGCGACGAGCAGCGCGCCCAGCACCATGAAGGCAGGGTGCGCGATGTTGACCACGTCCAGCATGCCGAAGGAGACGGAGAGGCCGGCCGCCGCCGCGGCATAGAGGCCGCCGAGCAGCAGGCCCGAAACGATCCCGTTCAGGAGAAGGGCGAGGTCCGGGTCCATCACAGCGCCATCGCCGGAGGTGGTGACCAGCGGTGTGAATCGCGCCGCATCAGGCCGCGCCCGCCGTATAGGGCTTGCGCAACGCGCCCGACTTGTAGCGCGAGGGGTAGAGGATCACCTGCGTGCCCGCCTTGCGGAACTGCTCGATGCCGTTGCCCTCCACGCCCTGGTACTGGGTGTAGAGGTTGCGCTCCTCCGTCCATTCGCCAACCTCGTCGAACTTCAGCGGGCCGATGACGGTGTCGAACGGGTGCTTGTGCATGTCGGCCGCCAGCGCCGCCTGGTCGAGGCTGCCCACGCGCTTCACCGCCTGTTCCAGCACCTGCATCTGCGTATAGGCGAGTGGCGGCACGTAGTGGCCGAGCGCATCGGCGCCTTCCTTCGCGGCCAGCGGCTGGTAGCGCTCGATAAGCGCCTGGGTGCCCGGGAACTGCAGCGTCGGCTCGGGCGCATAGACATCCCAGACGACGAGGTTGTTCAGGATCGGCCCGAGCTGCAGCTTCTGCGCGGTGATGTGCGGCCCGATCATCGGCCCGCCGAACATCGGGAAGTTCACCCGCAGCTCGCTCGCCGCGCGCAGCATCCCCGCGGTGTCCGGCGGGTAGGAGCCGACGAAGACGATGTCCGGGCGGGCCGCCTGCACCGAGCGCAGGATCGGCGTGAAGTCCACCGTGCTCGGCGGATAGGCGCGGTCATAGACCACGCGCAGCCCGTGCTGCTTCGCGAGGTAGCGCGCGCTCTCGGCGGTGCGCTGGTGGAAGTCGCTGTCGAGGTTCACCAGCGCGATGCTGCGCGGCTTCGGGTCCATCGCCATGGCGAGGTCCATGAAGCCCTTGGCGAAGGTCTCCTTGACGTTGGAGCCGGCGGGGTTGATCGAGAAGTAGCGGTCGTACTTGAAGTCGCTGTTCACGCCGGTGCCGAAGAGCGACACGAAGGTCATGTTCCGCTGCATCACCACCGGCATGGCCGGCGCGATGATCGCCGTGGCATAGCCGGAGACGACGAGATCGACCTTATCGACGTCGATCAGCTTGGTGTAGATGCCCGGCACCTGTGCGCCGGTGCTCTGGTCGTCGTAGTGCACCAGTTCGACGGGGCGGCCGAGCAGCCCGCCCTTGGCGTTGACATCCTCCGCCCAGATGCGGTGCGCGAGAAGGGCAGGGCGCCCGTTGCCCGCCAGGCCGCCGGAGAGCGACATGGAATAGCCGATGCGGATCGGCGGTCCCGAGGGTGCCGCCTGCGCGCGGGCGCTGGCCGGCACCGTGGCGATCGCTCCGGCCGCCAGGGCGAGGCGGCCGAGATCCCGCCTGCTGAAGTCCTTCATGGAAACCTCCTCCTGCGGCCCGGTTTCTTTGCCCGTGGCGCGCGTGACGTACCGGTTGGCGCGCTACTCCGCCGCGACCTTCGAGGGATCGGCGCCGACGCGGGCGGACGTGTCGTGCGGGGCGCGGCGGGCGATGCGGAAATCGTAGCGGACGCTCGGAAGCTCGGGGACGGGTGAAGCCTCCAGCCCAGTCTGCGGCTGAACGACGAGGGATTCCGAGACGCCGAACACGGTGTCGGAATCGATGTGCGCGTCGTCGCCGAGGTAGAGGGCCGTCACCAGCTCGCGGTAGCCCTCGGCGCCGATCAGCATGTGGATATGCGCCGGGCGGACGCCGTGCCGGCCCTGCCGCCGCACCAGCTCCCCCACCGGCCCGTCCATGGGAATCGAGTAGCCAAGCGGGACCAGCGTGCGGATGGCGTAGCGGCCCTCGGCATCGGTGCGGAACTGCCCGCGCATGTCCATCACGGCGGGGTCGTTGGTCTGCAGGTCGTAGGCGCCGTCGGCATCGGTCTGCCAGACCTCAACGACCGCGTTTGGCACGCCCTCGCCGGCCTCGTTCAGCACGCGGCCGAACAGCACCATCTCCGGCCCCTTGGCATGAGCCGCGATGCTCTCGCCGTAGCCGTATCGCGGTGAGGCCTCGCGGTAGAACGGGCCGAGCAGGCTGGTCTCGGTGGCGTCGCCCACGCGGTTCGCGCTGTCGTCCATCAGGTTCACCAGCCGCGAGAGGCCGAGCGTGTCCGAGAGCAGGATGAACTCCTGCCGGATCGGCGTGCAGGCCTGGCCGACGCGGGTGAGGAAGGCGATGGCGGCGAGCCATTCGCCGGGCGTCAGCTTCACCTCGCGTGCGAAGCCGTGCAGGTGGCGGACAAGGCTCTCCATCACCTCCCGCAGGCGCGGGTCGGAGGTGGAGGCCATCTGCGCGATCACGGCATCCGTGACGGTGTTCTGGTCCAGGTCAGCCATTGCTTGTGTCCTCCATCCGGGGCGGCTTCTCGCGGGCCCATCCTCGGTCGCACGTCATGGCAAGGCGCGGGGGCGCCCTAGTCGGGCCGTATGCCAGCCGCCGCGATCACGGGGCGCCACTTGGCGATCTCGTCCCGCGTCATGGCCGCCAGCTGCTCCGGCGAGCCGCCCACCGGCTCCACGCCCTGCGCGCGCAGGTTGGCCAGGGCCGCGGGGTCGGCCAGCAGCGCGTTGGTGGCGCGGTTCAGCCGCGCGACGACCTCCGCCGGCATCCCGGCCGGGCCGTAGAGCGACCAGCGCCCCTCGACCACGAAATCCTTCACGCCCGCCTCCTGCATGGTCGGCACGGCAGGCAGGATGGTGACGCGCCTGGCCGAGGTCACGGCCAGGGCCTTCAGCGTGCCGGCTTCCAGATGCGGCTTGAGGCCGAGCGGATGATAGAACATCGCGTCCACCCGCCCTGCCAACAGGTCGGTGATCGCCTGGCTGGCGTTGCGGTAGGGGACGTGCTGCGTCTCCAGCCCGGCGCGCAGGTTCAGCAGGGCCTGCGAGAGATGGCCGGTGGTGCCGTTGCCCGCCGAGGCGAAGCTCAGCGGCTTCGCCCTGGCCAGGGCGATCAGCTCCGCCACCGAGCCGGCCTTGAGCGAGACCGGCACGCCCAGCACGGTCGGCGTCGTGACGAAGGGCGCGATGGGGGTGAAGTCCTTCACCGCATCGAAGCCCAGCTCAGGGAACAGGCTGCTGTTGATGCCGTGCGTGCCATTGGTGCCGAGCAGCAGCGTGTAGCCATCGCCCGGCGCCTGCGCGACCGCCTGCGCGCCGACATTGCCGCCGGCCCCGGCGCGGTTCTCCACCACGACGGGCTGCCCGGCCTCCTTGGCGAGCGCGTCGGCCAGGATGCGGCCCAGCGCATCCGTGGTGGTGCCGGCGCCGAAGGGCACGACAAGGCGGATCGGGCGGTCCGGCCAGGCGGCCGCGGCCTGGGCGAAGGCGTGGTGGCGCAGCACCGGCACGGCGGCGGCGGCGCCCAGGAGGGCGCGGCGCGTTGCATGGTTCATGCTGAGACTCCCGCGGGGAGGGTGACGTAGTCCGCGATCGGCCCCGTCGCGACGCCGCGGCACAGCGGAAGGCAGGCGGGTGGGAAGTCCTGTGTGAAGCGGGCGCCCTGGTCGGCCAGGCGGCCCAGGAAGCGGTCGAGATGGCGCATGGCGCCGTTCGGCAGGTCATGCAGCACGAGCGCGACCGGCGCGGGGCCGCGGCACAGCGCAAGCGCCCGCTCGACCCAGCCCTCCGCATCGCGGTAGTCGCCCGGCACGGCGTTCCACAGCACGCAGGTGAAGCGGCCGCGCACCAGCAGGTCGAGCGCGGCGCCGCTCAGCAGATGTGGCCCGAGCGCGCCTCCGCCGCCTTGCGGGCGGAACAGCCGGTCGGGATGCGCGAGTTTGCCGATGAGATCCTGGGTGCGACCGATCTCGGCGGCGGCATCTTTGTCCGGCCGTCCGCCGAGCGGGCCGGAATGGCTCCAGCTATGGTTGCCGATCCAATGCCCCTCGGCATGAGCGCGCGCGGCCAGGGTGCGACAGGCAGCAAGCTTGCGGCCGATAACGAAAAAGGTGGCGCGCAGCCCACGCGCGCGCAGGACGTCCAGCACGCCCGGCGTCACCTCCGGCTCGGGGCCGTTGTCGAAGGACAGGGTGACGCAAGGGCCTGCGGTCATGGCCCGTCAGGCTCTCTGGCCGGGCACGGAAGGGCGCGGCCCCGGAGGCGAAACAGCCCGCTGCCTGCCGCCGTGCCGCGCATCGCTTCAGCCCTCGTCCTCGACGGTGTTGACCAGGGTGCCGATGCCCTCGACCTCGATCTCCACCGTGTCGCCAGCCTTCATGAAGACCGGCGGCTTGCGCGCATAGCCGACGCCGCTCGGCGTGCCGGTGGCGATCACGTCGCCCGGCTCCAGCGTCATCACCTCGGAAAGGATGGCGAGGATGCGCGGCACGGAGAAGATCATGTCGGAGGTGTGGCTGTCCTGCATCGTCGTGCCGTTCAGGCGCGAGCTGATGCGCAGCGCGTTGGGGCCCTGCGGCAGCTCGTCCGGCGTGACGATCTCGGGGCCGAGGCCGCCGGTGCGGTCGAAGTTCTTGCCCATGGTCCACTGCGCGGACTTGCGCTGGTAGTCGCGGATCGAGCCTTCGTTCATGCAGGTGTAGCCGGCGACGCAGGACAGCGCGTCCGCCTCCGTCAGGTGCCGCGCGCGGCGGCCGATGACGATGGCCAGCTCGGCCTCGTAGTCGAACTTGTCGGACACCTTCGGGCGGAGCAGCGCCTGGCCATGCGCGGCGAGCGAGGTCGGGCCACGGAAGAACACGGCGGGATAGTCGGGGATCGGGTTGTTCCCCTCCTTGGCATGCAGCGCATAGTTCAGGCCGATGCAGATCACCTTGCCCGGGCGCGGCACCGCCGGCAGCAGCCGCACATCCTTCAGCGGGCGGCGCGGCGCGCCCTCCAGCCTCGCCGCGAGGGCAGGGGCGCCTTCCGGCAGGCCAAGGGCGGCCAGTGCCTGCACCGGGTCATGCGGCAGGCCCGGCACCACATCGGCCAGGGTCACGACATCCTCGCCCAGACGGGCGCCAAGGGCCGCGCGGCCCTCATGCTCAAACGCGATCAGGCGCACGCACCGGTTCCTTCCGAAGTCCTCCTAGAAGATTTTATCGAAATTCCGGGAGCGTCAAGGAGGATTTCCGCAAACTCTTGTGCCCTTCCGCCAATCGCCCGATGATGGTTCGTCATGTCTGAGACGGCCGCCTTCCCCGACGCGCGCGATCCCACCCTCGCCACCGCCGTGCACCGGCGGCTGCGCGAGGACATCCTTTCCGGCCGGTTGCCGCCTGGGCGGAAGCTCAAGCTGCGCGACCTTGCCGAAAGCTACGGCGCCGGCGCCTCGCCGATGCGGGAAGCTCTCTCGAAGCTGGCCGCCGAAGGCCTCGCCGAGCGGCTGGAGCATCGCGGCTTCCGCGTGGCGGCGGCGGCCCCGGGCCAGCTCGACGGGCTGATCCGCAGCCGCGTCCTGGCTGAATGCGCGGCCTTGCGGGAAGCCATCCGGCGCGGCGACGCCGCCTGGGAGGAGGCCGTGGTGCTGGCCGAGCACCGGCTGAACCGTGCCGCCCGCTCACTCGACCCGCACCGCTTCGTCGCCAACCCCGAATGGGAGGCCTGCCATCTGCGCTTCCATCAGGCGCTGCTGGCCGCCTGCAGCGCACCGCCGCTGCTGGCCTTCTGCAACCGGCTGCGGGAGGAAGCACGTCGTTACCGGGCACTTTCCAACACCCTGGCTTATCCAGGCCGCGACGTGGCGGCCGAACATGCGGCCATCGCGCGGGCCACGCTGGAGCGTGACGCGGAAATGGCGGCAGCGCTGCTGGCGCAGCACTACGAACGGACCGGCGCCTTCATTGGCGCCGACCTGGGCCGCGGAATGGAATGAGCGGCGCGGGCCGTCCCTAGGAGGGTCCCTGGGAAGGGAGGCGCGCGGCCCCGTCGGCGGAGGGTCCGCTCCGGCCGGTCGGGCGCGCGGCTGGCCCGGGACAAGGCGAGAGGGCGCGGCCCGCACGCGCACAGACCGCGCGGATCGCCTGCCGGAGCTCATCCTCGCCAAAGGGTTTGCGCAGGAGGGGAAGCTTGGCGGCGGCGATCCGCTCCGGCATGCCGCCATAGCCGCTGGCAAGCAGGAGCGGCAGGTTGGGCCAGAGGCGGCTCACCGCCACGGCAAGCTCGATGCCATCGGGTCCACCACCAAGCATCACATCGGCCAGCAGGAAGTCGAACTGCGTTTGCTCCAGCGCATGCAGGGCTTCGTCGGTGCTGCTCACGCGCTGCACGGTGTGGCCGAGAGTCCTGAGCAGCTCAACCGTCATGGCGGCGACCTGGTCGTCATCCTCCACCACGAGAACCAGCATCGGCGCGTCCTGCGCCATGGGAGCCGGCGCCTCGCCCTGCGGCACCGTCACGCACTGGCCCGCGCCCTTCGCGCAGGGCAGGAGCAAGGCGATCCGCGTGCCCTTGCCGACCTCGCTGGCAACCCGCACCGTGCCGCCTGATTGCCGCGCGAAGCCATAGACCTGCGGAAGGCCGAGCCCGGTGCCCTTGCCGACGGGCTTGGTCGTGAAGAACGGCTCGAAAATGCGCGGCAGCATTTCCGGCGGTATGCCGTGGCCCTCGTCCTCCACACCCAGCTCGACGAAGTCGCCGTCCAGCCCATCCGGGTCGCTGGCGGCCTGGACATGCACCTTGCGTGCGGAAAGCGTCACCGTGCCCCCATTCGGCATGGCATCCCGCGCGTTGACCAGCACGTTGAGCATCGCCTGCTCAAGCTCGCCGCGGTCCACGAGCACAGGGCCCACGTCGCCTTCCGCCTCGGTCTTCAGGCGCATTCCGGCGCGCAGAACGGGCGCGGCCAGGCCGTGCATCTCCTGCATCCAGATCTGCAACTCCAGCGGATCGGACTGAAGCGGCTGCCGGCGGGCGAAGGTGAGCAGCCGCTGGGTCAGGGTGGCGCCGCGCCGCGCCGCCTGCATCATGCTCTGGAGCAGGCTGTTGCGCTGCTCCTCGGAATCGGCGCGCAGCAGGAGGGTCATGCCGCTGATCAGCACGGCGAGGACGTTGTTGAAGTCATGCGCAACGCCGCCGGTGAGCTGCCCGAGCGCCTCCATCTTCATGGTCTGGAAACGCTGCGTCTGCGCGGCCTGCCTCGCCGCCATCGCGGCCTCGACCTCCTCCTCCAGGAGAAGGTTGCGCCTGGCCAGCACCCGTTCCGCAGCCTTGCGGGCCGTGATGTCGAAGCTCAGGCCGGACAGCTGCATGGGATGGCCGTGCGCGTCATGCAGGAGGCGGCCACGGCCGGCCAGCCACCGCTCGCCGCCCCGCGCATCCCGCAGGCGGTATTCCACGGCGAAGTCCGGCTGCCCGCCCTTCAGGCTGCGCTCAAGCGCGGCCTCCACCGCAAGCAGGTCCTCCGGATGGACGCGGCCGGTCCAGGTCTCCCGGCAGGGTTCGGCCGAGGCGGCGTCGAGGCCGTGCAGCGCGCACCATTCCTTCGACCATGTCGCCCGGTTCTCGCCCAGCCGCAGGTCCCATTCGCCCGCGCCGGCGAAGGTGAGGGCCAGGCGCAGGCGCTCCTCGCTTCGATGCAGGGCTTCGCGGGCTGCGGCAAGCTCCGAGGTGCGGGAGGAGACGCGCTGTTCCAGCTCCTGGTTGGCCAGGCTCAGGGCGGCGTTGCCAGCCTCCAGCTCCTCGGCGAGAACCCGCATTTCCTCGAGCGCGATGCGCCCCTCCTCGTCCGGAGCGTCGCGGTCCCTCCGGGAGGCCATGACGTCAAGGAGCCGGGCGCCGGGCGTGCCGAGCCTGCCGCGGAAGTCCTGCGGCTTGCTCCGATGCATGGCGAGCTGCGCCTCGGCCTGCCGCAATGCCCTGGTGCGGACGTCGAGCTTCCGCTCAAGCTCGGCGCGCTCCTCGGCGAAAGCCTCAGCCTCCTCGCGGACCGACCCAAGGCTTAGCCGGAGCTGCTCGTTCTCGTCCTCAAGGCGCTTGGACGCGCTGTTCTGCCTTGCATGGCCTGCTTGCGTCGCATGATCCCGCCCGGCTTCGTTCATTGAATATGGTTCCTGGCGCCGCATGACGCATACAGCTGTAGCTTTCAAACCTGGTGCAGGTTGGCGGCAGACCGGTGTCAGAGAACCTCCACCTCGGAGGGTAACGAAGCAGTGGGACGGGAGGGGCGCGCACGGGGCATGACATTGTCGTGGTGGGCGCTGTCGCGGTGGGCGCTCGGGCGGGAGGTTCGGAGCGCCGAGAAAGACATGCCGCGACCGGTCCGCGGCTCGTCCGGCTACGACCCTCGTCGCTCAGCGCAGCAGGCGCGTTCCGCGGCGCCGCGGCAGCCCGCCTCCCCATTCTTCCCGATCGGCCTAGACTGGGCAGGAGGCGGGGCACAGGCGCCTGCCGGAAGGAGGTATGTTGGACCGGGATGAGACAAGGCTTGCGTCAACCTGGCAGGGAACGATGGGTGAGGTCCCGCCGCTGGTGGCGCGCCTGGAGGCGGAGGCCCGGCGCGTGGAGACGCCCTGCGGCAAGGGCAACATGGCCTGGCGCCTCTGGGGCGAGGGGCCGCCGCTGGTGCTGCTGCATGGCGGCGCTGGTTCCTGGCGGCACTGGGCGCGCAACATTGGCGCCCTGGCGCGTGGCCGGCTGGTGCTCGCGGCCGATCTCCCCGGCCTCGGCGACTCCGACCTTCCGCCGCCGCCGACGACGCCGGAGGGTGTCACCCAGGTGCTTTCCGCCGGCCTGGATGCACTCCTCGGCCCCGGCACGCGCTTCGACCTGATGGGCTTCTCCTTCGGCGCCGTTCTCTCCGGCGGGCTGGCCGCGCTGCGTGACCGCGACCTGCGCTCGCTGACGCTGGTGGGCGCGGGCGGTCTCGGTCTGCCGCGCCCGCCGGTGGTGCTGGAGAAGATCCGCGACAAACAGGGCGAGGAGCGGGCCGCCGCGCACCGCGCCAATCTCGCGCGGCTGATGCTGGCAGATCCGGCGCGGATCGACGCGACTGCGCTCGCCATCCAGAGCTGGAACAGCGATCACACCCGGATCAACTCGCGCAGCTTCATGCCGGCGACATGGCTGCGCGACACGCTGCCCGGCGTCACGGCGCCGCTGAACGTCATTTATGGCGAACGCGATGCCATCGCCTATCCGCAGCTCGAGTCGCGCTTCGCCCTGATCCGCGGCATCCGGCCGGATGCCCGTTGCCGCGCCATTCCCGGCGCCGGCCACTGGGTCGCCTACGAGGCGGCGGACGCCTTCAACCGCGCGGCGGCGGAGATGCTGCCCCCCGGCGCGGGTTAGGGCGGCGCGCCTGCCGCCCCCCCCCGGGGGTGCTCAGGCGGCGGCGCCGCCGCCCTGCGCCTGGATCGCCTGCCAGATCTTGGTCGGTGTTGCCGGCATGTCGATGTGGTGGATGCCGACCTCGGAGAGGGCGTCCACCACCGCGTTCATCACCGCCGGCAGCGAGCCCGCGCAGCCCGCCTCGCCACACCCCTTGGCGCCAAGCGTGTTGGTGCGCGCCGGCACGGGGTGGCTGCGGAACTCGAAAAGCGGCGCATGGACGGCGCGCGGCAGGCCATAGTCCATGAAGGAGCCGGTGAGGATCTGGCCCTCGGAGTCGTAGGCGGTCAGCTCGGTCAGCGCCTGGCCGATGCCCTGCACGATGCCGCCATGCGCCTGGCCCTCGACCAGCAGCGGGTTCACGATCACGCCGAAGTCGTTGACCATGACATAGCGGACCACCTCGGTCTCCCCGGTGTCCGGATCGATCTCCACCTCGGCGACGTGGCAGCCATTGGGGAAGGCGGAATCCTCGTACTGCTCGGCATGCGAGACGTCGAGCGTGCGGGGCAGGTCGTCCGGCAGGTCGCCCGCCGTGCGCAGCCGCTCCGCCAGCTCCATGATGCCGATGCCGCGGTCGGTGCCGGCGATGGTGAAGCGGCCGCCGGAGAACTCGATGTCCTCCGCCGATGCCTCCAGGAAGTGCCCGGCGAGCTGCCGGCCCTTCTCGATGACCAGCGCGCTGGCGCCGGCGATGGATTGGCCGCTGGCCATGATCGAGCGCGAGCCGCCGGTGCCGCCGCCGGCGATCAGCTGGTCGCTGTCGCCCTGCAGCAGGTTGATCTTCTCGAAGGGAACGCCGAGCCGGTCCACCAGCACCTGCGCGAAGGGCGAGGCGTGGCCCTGGCCGTAGTCCAGCGTGCCGGTGATGATGGTGACGCTGCCGTCCGGCTCGAAGCGGATGCCGCCCATCTCCTTCGAGGGCGGCGCCGTCACCTCCAGGTAGTGGCCGATGCCGCGGCCGCGCAGCTTGCCGTTGCGGCGGCTCTCGGCGCGGCGGGCGGCGAAGCCGTCCCAGTCGGCGGCGGCCAGCGCCTCGTCCAGGATGGCCGGGAAGTCGCCGCTGTCATAGGTCGTGCCGGCCGGGGTCTTGTAGGGGATCTGGTCGGGCTGGATCTGGTTGCGGCGACGCAGCTCGACGCGGTCGATGCCCATCTCGCGGGCCGCCGTGTCGATCAGCCGCTCCATGTAGTAGTTGCCCTCCGGCCGCCCGGCGCCGCGATAGGCGCCGACCGGGGTGGTGTTGGTGACCATGCAGCGCGTGGCCACCTCCACCAGCGGCGTGCGGTAGACGCCGACGACGTTCTTCACCGTGTTGCCGGTGGAGGGCAGGGTGGTGGCGTTGCTGAGATAGGCGCCAAGATTGGAGTGGCCGCTGATCCGCACGGCCAGGAAATGCCCCTCGGCATCCAGCGCCAGCTCGCCGGTCATGTCGTGGTCGCGGCCGTGGCTGTCGGAGAGGAAGCTGCCCGAGCGCTCGTCGGTCCACTTCACCGGACGGCCGAGCGTGCGGGCGGCGTGCAGCAGCGCGATGTATTCGGGATAGACCGAGGCCTTCATGCCGAAGGAGCCGCCGACGTTGCCGGTCAGGATGCGCAGCTTCTCCGGATCGATCCCCATCACCTTGGCGATGTTGCCGCGCATGCCGAACACGCCCTGGCTGCCCATGCGCAGCACGTAGCGGTCCTCGCCGGCCTCGAAGCTGGCGATCGCCGCGCGTGGCTCCATCGGCGCGACGATCACGCGGCTGTTGCGCAGCGGCACCCTGGTGACATGCGCCGCGCGGGCGAAAGCCTCCGCCACCTTGCCGGCATCGCCGTAGTGGAAGTCCACCACCAGGTTGCCGGGCACGTCGTCGTAGAGGGCCGGGGCCTCGGCGGCCTCGCGCGCCTCCGTCACCGCCGGAAGCGGGTCGATGTCGAGGATCACCGCCTCGGCGGCGTCGCGTGCCTGCTCAACGGTCTCGGCCACCACGACCGCCACGGGGTCGCCGACATAGCGGACCCTGTCGGTGGTCAGCGGCGGCTGGCGCGGGGTGCGGGCGTCGGAGCCGTCGCGGTTCTTCTGGGCGACCGTCGCCAGCATGGGGCCAAGGCCGGCGCCCTCCAGATCGTGCCCGGTATAGATCGCCAGCACGCCGGGCATGCCCTTCGCCTCGGCGCTGTCGATGCCGCGCAGCACGCCATGGGCGTAGGGGCTGCGCACCATCACGGCGCGCGCCTGGCCGGGGAGGCTGAGGTCGTCGCTGTAGCGGCCCTCGCCGCGCAGCAGCACGGGGTCCTCCTTGCGGGAGACCGGCTGGCCGATGCCAAACTTCACCTGGGCCGGATCAAAGGGAGAGTTCATGCGTCTCGGCTCGCTTGATGTCTGGGGGCGGCCCGGAGCCCCAGGGGGCGTCGGACGGCCGGGAAGGACGGAATGACCCTGCCAGAATGGACGCCATGGGCGCGGCTGAAAAGGCCGCCGGGCCGGATGGCGGGGTCTGCCAGGGCGGGCACCGCTCACGATGCCGAGCCTTGCAGGGGCGGGCAACCGGCTCGCCGGCCGCCTGGCCCTGTGCTTGGCAGCGCCGCGCAAACGCGCAAAGCTTCCCGCAAATGGGGAGAACGGACGACCATGGCGAAGCGTGGCCTGCAATTCGGCATCTTTCTCGCGCCCTTCCACCGGCTCGGCGACAACCCCACCCTCGCCATGGCGCGGGACATCGAGATGATCGAGTGGCTCGACCGGCTCGGCTATGACGAGGCCTGGATCGGCGAGCACCACTCGGCGGGCTGGGAGATCATCGCCTCGCCCGAGCTGGTCATCGCCGCCGCGGCCGAGCGGACGAAGCACATCCGCCTCGGCTCGGGCGTGACCAGCCTGCCCTACCACCACCCCTTCCTGGTGGCGCAGCGTTTCGTGCAGCTCGACCACATGACTCGCGGCCGGGCCATGCTGGGCTGCGGCCCCGGCGCCCTGGTCTCCGACGCCTACATGCTGGGCATCGACCCCGCCACCCAGCGCCGCCGCATGGACGAGGCGCTGGAGGCCATCATGGCCCTGCTGGCCTGCGACGGCCCGGTGACGCGCCGGACGGACTGGTTCGAGATGAACGAGGCCCGGCTCCATCTCCGCCCCTACAGCGACCCGCATCTGCCGATCGCGGTAGCCAGCACCCTGACCCCCTCCGGTCCGACGGTGGCGGGCAAGCACGGCGTTGGCATCCTCTCGCTCGGCGCCGGCATGCCGGGCGGCCCGGCGGCGCTGCCGGGCCAGTGGCGCATCGCCGAGGAGGCGGCGGCCAAGCACGGCAAGACCGTCCGCCGCGCCGACTGGCGGCTGGTGATGAACGTCCATGTCGCCGAGACCGACGAGAAGGCGATGGAGGAGGTGCGGATCGGCGAGCGGATGGAGACCGTCACCTACTTCGAGGATGCGCTGGGCCGCCCCCCCGGCCGCTCGGAGGACCCGCTGACCGACGGCGTGAAGTCCGGCAGCACCCTGGTCGGCTCGCCGGACACGGTGGCGCGCGGCATCCAGAACCTGATCGAGAAGAGCGAGGGCGGCTTCGGCGGCTTCCTGTTCCGCGCCAATGACTGGGCGGACAGGGAGCAGACCTGGCGCAGCTACGAGCTGTTCGCCCGCTGGGTGATGCCGCGCTTCCAGCAGTCGCTCGACACCGTCCGCTCGTCCCATGCCTGGGCGGTGGAGAACCGCAAGACCATCTTCAGCCCGAACGTCGAGGCGCTGCGCAAGGCCTTCACCGACGAGGGCCGCGCGGTGCCGGAGGGCTTCGACGCCCGGGCCTCCGGCGCGCGGGATGCCGACCGCGCCGCGGACTGAACCGCCTCAGCCGGCCGCCTGCGCCCTGAGCGCGGGCCGGCCGGGCTGTACGCCACTGAAGGTGACGGGCGCGCCGGCGAAGGCCGCGCGCAGTTCGGAAAGCGGCAGGTCGCGGCTGATCAGCACCACGGCCTCCTCGGCGCCGCGGGCGTCCGGCAGGGCGGCGGGCGGCGTGAAAAGGCTGCCCACCGCCTGCACCAGCAGCGGCGGCGCCCCGGCCTCCGGGTAGAGGAAGCCCTTCACCCGCAGCATCCGGTCCCCCGCGAAGGCGGCGAGGTTCTCCAGGAAGTCGAACTTGTCGTCCAGCGTGGCGCCTTCGCTGAAGCGCGCCAACGCCGTGGCGATGCGGGGATGCGGCAGGGCGGCTGCCGCCGGCGGGGCGAGCGCCGCTCCGGAGGGCAGCGGCGCGGTGAAGGCCAGGGCGGCGCGGCGGGCGCGGTCCGGCTCCTCCACCAGCGTGGCGAAGGGGTTGACGGTGGCCACCAGCGCGCGCGCCTCGGCCAGCGCCTCCGGAGCCGCGAGGTCGAGCCGGGTCAGCACGATGGTGGCCGCCGCCGCGAGCTGCGCCGCCACCTCCTCGAAATGCTTCGCCCGCTCGGCCGCCTGCCCGGCATCGCAGGTGGCCAGCACCCGCACCCGCATGCGGAGTGGCGCCAGCGCGCCCAGCGTGCGCAGGATCGGGCCGGGCATGGAGAGGCCGCTGCACTCCAGCACGATCCGCCGGAAAGGCGGGCTGCCGCTTTCCGCCCGCGCCTCCAGCAGCGCGCCCACCGTCTCGACGAGGTCGTTGTTCAGCGTGCAGCAGACGCAGCCGTTGGACAGCATCGCCATCGGCAGTTGGCCGCTGGTGGCGATCACCGCGCCATCGATGTCGATCTCGCCGGCCTCGTTGACGATCACCGCCGTGTCGGCTGCTTCCGGCAGCGCCAGCCAGTCCATCAGCAGGCTGGTCTTGCCGCTGCCCAGGAAGCCGGCGAGCAGCACGAACTCGCCCGGAAGGGCGAGCGCTGGCGCCTCGCTCATGCCGGCTCGGCCTCGCGCGCCTTCTGCGCCGCCACCGAGTCGCGGATATCGGCCAGCAGCGCCGCCACGTCGAACACCACGCCGGCGCGGATGGTGTGGCGCAGCGCCTGCCGCCACTCCACCTGGCCGCTCTCGTCGTTCAGCCGCATCGCGCCGGTGCCGTAGAGCAGCTTGAAGTCGTTGAGCGGGTTCTCGTCCAGCACCAGAAGGTCGGCGGCCTTGCCGACCTCGATGCTGCCCGTCTCGTCCTCCAGCCCGCAGAGCGCGGCGCCCTGGATGGTGGCGCTGCGCAGCACCTCCAGCGGGTTGAAGCCGGCCTCCTGCAGCAGCTCCAGCTCGCGCACGTAGCCGAAGCCGAAGGTCTGGTAGATGAAGCCGGAATCGCTGCCGGTGCAGACGCGGCCGCCGCGGTTCTTGTACTCGTTGAGGAACTGCATCCACAGCTGGTAGTGCTGCTTCCACTCGATCTCGTTGGTGGTGGACCAGCGGAACCAGTAGGAGCCATGCCCGCCGCGCGCCGGCTGGAAGAAGCGCCACATCGAGGGCCAGGTGTAGGTGTCGTGCCAGTCGGCGCGGCGGTAGCGCATCACGTCGCGGTTGGCGTCGTAGATGGTGTAGGTGGGCACGAAGGTGAAGTCGAGCTCCAGGAACTGCTCCATCACCTCGTTCCACTTGGCGCTGCCGGGTTCGGCGGCCTGCGGAAAGGTGCGGCCCGCGGTGGAGAAGCGGTAGTACTCGTCGTTGTAGTTGTACTCGGGCGCGTAGTCGCCGACGATGCGGCGCTCGTAGAGCGCTTCCGGCAGGCCGTAATAGTGCTCGGCGCTGGTCATGCCCCAGCGCGCGGTGGTCAGCGCGTTCATCCGCGTCACCGCCTGCTGCGCATGGTGGCAGCCGGTGCGCAGGCCAAGCGCCTTGGCCTCGGCCAGCGCCGCCTGCATCAGCGCGGGCGGCGCGCCAAAGAACTTCACGCCATCGGCGCCGCGCTCGCGGACCCCCGCCAGCCAGGCTCGGGCCTGGTCCGGCGTGTGGATCGTCTTGAGCATGTCGTTGACGCCAGGGAAGTAGGGATGCGCCAGGATGCGCGGCGCGGTGATCGCGTTCGCCGCCGAGGCCTGCTTCTGCTGCAGCACCCAGCCCAGGCCGTTGAAGCAGCCCATCTCGCGGATGGTGGTGACGCCATGCGCCAGCCAGAGCTTGTAGACGTAGCTGGCCGGGGAGGCGCCGCCATGCAGCCCGTGATAGGGCACGCCGATATGCGCGTGGCAGTCGATCAGCCCGGGCGTGACGAAGCGACCGTGGCAGTCGATCTCCTCGGCGCCGTCGGCGGGGGGACGGCGGGAGGGGCTGATCGGCTTGCCCGGCACGCCCACCGGCACGATGGCGGCGATGCGGTCGTTCTCGATGACGATGTCGGCCGGGCCCCAGGGCGGTGCGCCCGTTCCGTCGATAACCGTTGCGCCGCGAAGGATCAGCCGGCGGAAGGGACCGGCGCCATGCTCCATCGCGGTGGCGGGCGCCAGCGGCGGCATGCCGTTCTTCGCGTTGCGGGCGGTCATCTCCTCGCCAGGCGCGGCGGCGGCAATCGGGTCGTCAGTCATGGACGGTTCCTCCAGAACTCGGGCCGTGGCCGGGGGCTGCCCCCGGCTGGGAATTCCGGGAGGGGCAGCACCCCCTCCTGGTGGTCAGCGCCGGTAGCGACGCCCGATCAGTGCCGACCCGACAAGCGTCAGCACCATGGTGACGAAGAGCAGGATGAAGGCCAGCGAGGCGCCGAACGGCCAGTTGTTGCCGCGCACGAACTGGTCGTAGACCGCCGGCGCCATCATCTTGAACTGCGGCCCGCCGAGCAGCACGGGCGTGGCATAGGCGTTCATGCACAGGATGAACACCAGCACCGAGCCCGCCGCCACGCCGGGGATCGCCAGCGGCAGCACCACGCGGCGGAAGGCGGTGAGCGGCCGCGCGCCGAGATTGGCCGCCGCCTCCTCCGCCTGCCGCGGGATGCCCTCGATCACCGCCGAAAGCGTCAGGATCATATAGGGCAGCACCACCGCGACGATGCCCACCACCACCGCGAAGGCGTTGTACAGCAGCGGCAGCGGCGCATCGGTCAGGTGCAGCCCCTGCAACGCGGCGTTGATCGCGCCGTCGTTGCCGAGCAGCGCGATCCAACCCGCCGAGCGCACCACATTGCCGACCAGCAGCGGAAACAGGATCAGGATCGTGGCGAGGCTCTTCCAGCGGCTCTGCATGCGCGCCAGCCAGTAGGCGGTGGGGAAGCCGAGCACGAGGCAAAGCAGCGTGCAGCCCAAAGCCACCGCCATGGTGGTGAGCAGGACCGAGCGGTAGTAGGGGTCCTGCACCGCGCGCAGGTAGTTCTCGGCGCTCATCGCCTCCACCATCATTTCGGTGGGGCTGAACTGGTTCAACGAGATGCGGGCCAGCAGCAGCATCGGCGCCACCATGAGCGCCACCACCAGCAGTCCCGCGGGAAGGATGAGCGCCGCCATGCCTCAGGCCTTGAACTGCTTGTTCCAGAAGTCGAGATACTCGTTCAGGTGCTTCTGCAGGTAATCGTAGTCCGGCTGCACCAGCCGGCTCTCCTCCTCCTCCGTCAGGCTGATCTCCTGCATCAGGTCGGCGTCGAGCTTGGCGTCCTTCACCGTCGGCAGGTAGCCCATCTTGCGGGCGAAGGCGGTCTGTGCCTGCGGCTGCAGCATGGCGTCGAGGTAGGTATAGGCGTTGTCCACGTTGCGGGCGTTCTTCGGGATCGCCGCCTCGAAGACGATGGAATAGGCGCCCTCCTTCGGCACCACGTGCTTCACCGGGATGTCGGCCTGCTTCCACATGAAGCCGCGCGCCAGCCACATCGGCGTCAGCCACACCTCCTCCGACTTCAGCGCCGCCGCCAGCGCCTCGTTCGAGGGATACACCTTGGCATCGAGCTTGCGCATCTCCAGCAGCATCTTCTCGGCCGGCTTGTAGTCGCTCACGCCGCCGCCGCCGGCCATCGCCGCCGCCAGGGTGTTGGTGTTGTAGAGGATGTCCGAGAAGCCGACGCGGCCCTTGTACTTTGGATCCCACATGTCGGCGAAGGCCGTCGGCTTGGTGGTGACCTTGTCCGGATTGTAGAGCAGCACCAGCGCCGAATAGATGTGCGGGATGGCGTAGCTCTTCTTCAACGCCGGGATGACCGCCTCGGAGCGGCTTAGCCGCCCCTTGTCCAGGTCCTGCAGCGTGCTCTGCTGCTGCACCAGGTACATGTCGGTGTCGGAAAGGCAGGAAATGTCATAGGTGCCGCGGCGCGCCTGGCGCTCGGCCAGCATCTTGGTCTTGCGCGGATCGGCGCTGGCGACGTCCTGCAGCACCTCGATGCCCTTGGGCTGCACCAGCGGCTCGTCGATGTTCTGCCGCAGCAGGTTGCCGTAGTCGCCGCCCCAGGTGCCGACGACGACGCGCCCATCGGCGGCGCGGGCAAGGCCGGGAAGGCCGGCGGTCAGGGCGGAGAGGGTGGCGGCGCCCCCGGAAAGCGCCAGACGGCGGGTGATGGTCATGGTTCTTGTCTCCCTGTTATCGGCGATTCATTGGGCCGGCAGCAGCCGGGCGGCGGCGGCATCCCAGGTAAGCGCGACGGCGTCGCCCGGGGCGAGGCGGCGTAGCGGGTCGCCCTCCGGCGGGGTCGCCCGGATCACCACGAGCGAGGTCCCCGCATAGTCCACCACATATTCGGTCTGCGCGCCCAGATAGGTGATGGCCTCCAGCCGCGCGGCGCCCTCGCCCGGCGAAGGGGCGGCGAGGGTGATGCGCTCCGGCCGCAGCGCCAGCACCATCTCCCCCCTGGCGGAGGGCGTGCCGGCGGCGCGGGGCAGCAGCGCGCCGCCCCTGGCGCGGAAACCGGCCTCGCCCTCGGGCTGGCCCTCGATCAGGTTGCAGCGGCCGACGAAGCCGGCCACGAAGGGATCGCGTGGGCTTTCGTACAGCTCCTCGGCGGTGCCGACCTGGCGCACCCGGCCGCGCTCCATCACAACCAGCCGGTCGGCCATGGTCAGCGCCTCCTCCTGGTCGTGCGTCACGATCAGGGTGGTCAGGCCAAGGCGCTGCTGCAGGCCGCGGATCTCCATCCGCACCTCGCCGCGCAGCTTGGCGTCCAGGTTGGAGAGCGGCTCGTCCAGCAGGAACACGGCGGGGTTCACCACCAGCGCGCGGGCCAGCGCCACGCGCTGCTGCTGCCCGCCCGAGAGCTGGCCAGGCAACCGGTCGGCCAGATGGTCGAGCCGCACCATCCGCAGCGCCTCCACCACCCGCGTCTCGCGCTCGCCGCGGCCGACCTTGCGCATCTCCAGCCCGAAGGCGACGTTCTGCGCCACGCTCATATGCGGAAACAGCGCGTAGGACTGGAACACCATGCCGGTGTCGCGGGCATAGGGCGGCCGCCGCGTCACGTCCTGCCCGGCGATGCGGACATGGCCGGCGCTGGGCGGAATGAAGCCGGCGACCATGCGCAGGGTCGTCNCCGGCGCTGGGCGGAATGAAGCCGGCGACCATGCGCAGGGTCGTCGTCTTGCCGCAGCCGGAGGGGCCGAGCAGGGCCACCATCTCGCCCTGCCGCACGTCCAGGTCGACGCCATCCACCGCCACCGTGCCGCCGTACCGCTTGGTCAGCGCCTCCAGCACCAGATCTCCCATCAGCGCGCTCCTTCGGTGCGGGTCACAGGGCGGGTCATACAACCCTCGAAAGTTTCACGAAGCGGTCGGTCAGCAGCATCAGCGCGGCCACAAGCACGATCTGCACCGTGGCGACGGCGGAGAGCGTGGGGTCCATGCGGAACTCCAGGTAGCTCAGCATGGCGACAGGCAGGGTGGTGCGCCCGGGCCCGACCAGCAGCAGCGTCAGCTCCAGGTTCTCGAAGCTCTGGATAAAGGAGAACAGCGCGGCGGCGACGATGCCTGGCCGCATCATCGGCAGCGTCACCCGCCAGAACACGGTCAGCGGCCGGGCGCCGAGGTTGGCCGCCGCCTCCTCCGCCGAGCGGTCCAGCCCCGCCAGGCTGGCCGAGACCAGGCGCACCGACCAGGGGATGGTCAGCAGCACATGCGCGGCCACCAGCCCCTCCAGGGTCGCGGTGATATCCCGGTCCAGCCAGAACTCGGCGCGGAGATAGAACATGTAGAGCGCCGTGCCGGCGACCACCCCGGGCACGGCCAGCGGCCCGAGCAGCAGCGCGTTCAGCGCCTCCTTGCCGCGGATCCCGCTGCGCTGCAGCGCCAGGGCGGCGGCGGTGCCGAGCGGCACGCCGATCAGCGTCGCCAGCGCCGCAACCTCCAGGCTGGTGATGAAGCCGCGGGCGAATTCCTGCTGGCTCCAGGCATTGACATACCAGCGCAGCGTCAGCGCCTCCGGCGGGAAGCTGACGATCTCCTGCCGGAAGAAGCTGATGGTGACGACGGTGAGGACCGGCGCCAGCATCAGCAGGAAGGCGAAGGCGATGCTGCCGCGGTACAGCGCGCGGCGGAGCAGGGCGGCGTCCATCAGGGCCGCTCCCGCGGCATGTGCTGCTTGGTCATCGGCTGGGTTCCTGCCTCACCAACGCTCGTGCTTCACCACCTCGCCGCCCTTCACGATCAGCGGCATGTGGCGACCCTGGCCGGTCAGCAGCGCGAGATCGGCCAGCGGGTTGCCGTCAACTACGATCAGGTCGGCATGCGCGTCGGGCGCGATGCAGCCGATCTCGCCCTCCATGCGGCAGAGCTGCGCGGCGATCCAGGTTGCGGCGGCGATCACCGATTGCGCCGGCATCACCCGGCCGCGGATGACGAATTCCTCGGACTGGTGGCGGTGCATCGGGCCGAGCAGGTCGCTGCCATAGGCCATGGGCAGGCCGGCGCGCTGCATGGTGGTGAGGGATTCCATCCCCGCCAGCCGCACGTCGTCCACCTTGCCCACCGCCTCGGCGCCGATGCCAAGCGCCTCGCCCTCCTCGGAAAGCTTGTCGTAGGTGACAAGGGTCGGCACCGCCACGGCGCCGCGATCGGCGGCGAGGCGCGCCGTCGCCTCGGTGATCAGGTTGCAGTGCTCCAGCGAATGCACGCCGCACTCGACGGCGCGGCGGATCGCCGCATCGGTATAGAGGTGCGCCGAGACATAGGTGCCGGCGTTGTTCGCCTCTTCCACCACGGCCGTGATCTCCTCGCGGGAGAAGCCCAGGAAGTGGATGGGATCGGTGGGCGAGGCGACGCCACCATTGGCCATGATCTTCACGAAGCGGGCGCCGGCCTTGATCTCCTCGCGCGCCGCCTGCCGCACGGCGGGCACGCCGTCGCAGAGCCGGCCGAGCGCGCCAAGGCGGCGGGAGAAGCGCGGCGGCGTGTCGTCGAACGGACCGCGGAAGTCGCAATGCCCGCCGGTCTGGCTGAGGGCCTTGCCGGAGATGATGAGGCGCGGGCCGACCACGGTGCCTTCCTCCACCGCCAGCGCCTGGCCGAGGTCGGCGCCGCCGACGTCGCGCACCGTGGTGAAGCCGCGCATCAGCATTTCATGCTGCAGGCGGATGGAGCGGGCGGCCACCAGCGAATCCGGCAGGGTGGCATTGCGCGCGAGGCTGGCCTCCACCGCCACCACATGCACGTGGCAGTCGATCAGCCCCGGCATCAGCACGCGCCCGCCGAGATCAATCGTTTCCGCGCCCTGCGGGGCGCGGGCCCTGGGCGACACTTCACGGATGCGGCCATCCTCGATCACCACCCCTTGCGGGCCGGTGGGCTCGGGGGCGGTGCCGTCAACGATGCGGGCATTGGCGATGAACATGGCGGGCATGAGCAGACTCTATCTTCGGAAGTCAATGGCCGGGGCGGAGCGGAATGCGCGACGAACGGCCGGGATGCCGCGCGGTGCGCGCCGCGGGCGGGCTTCCCGAACGCCTTTCCGGAGCGCGGCCCGGCCGCCGCGCCTCGTTCCGCCGCCTCGGCCGGCCGGCGCATGGGAGCCGCCCGGGCGCAAAGAGGCAAGCCGGAATTTCCCTCTCCCGGCGGCTTCGCGGGTGGGCTTTGCCGCCGGGCCGGGCAGCCGCTGCGCCGCATGGAGGCAGACGCCCGCCCGCTGGCCGCTCAGGCGGCGAGCGCCATGCCGTCGCGCTGCGGGTCGGCGCCGCCGGTGCAGCGTCCGTTGCGGATCAGCAGCCCATGCGGCGCGCCGAAGGCGTAGCTCTGATAGGAGCGGGCGACCGGGTAGCCCGTCGCCTCCAGCGCATGGGCGACGCCGTGTGGAATGCGGTTGGCCACGTCGATGGTGTCGCTCAGCGCCACGATGCGCGGTGCGGCGACCGCCTCGGCCATGCCCATGCCGAAATCCACCACGTTGCTGATCGCCTGTGCCAGCGCGGGCACGATAAAGGTGCCGCCCGGCGCCGCCAGCACCAGGCTGGGGCGCTCGCCCTCGAACAGGATGGTGGGCGCCATGGCGCTGGCGCGGCCCTTGCCCGGCGCGATGGAGGCGGCGCGGCCCGGGCGCGGATCGAAGCCGCTCATACAGCCGTTGTACATGAAGCCCAGCCCCGGCGTGATGGCGCCCGAGGGAATGCCCAGCGTGTGGGTCAGGGAGACCGCGTTGCCCTCGGCATCCACCACGCAGACCACGGTGGTGTCCGGCGGGTCCTTCGGCTCGCCGTCGCGCGGCACGCTGGCCTTCTCGCCGGCGCGGATGCGCGCCGCCAGCGCCGCCGCATGGTCGTCGGAAATCAAACGATCCAGCGGCACATCGACAAAGTCCGGGTCGCCCATATGCGCGTCCTTGTCGATGGTCATCCACTTCATCGCCTCGGCGAGGATGCGCAGGTGCTCGGGACCGTTGTGCTCCAGCGCGCCGAGCTCGAAATGGCCGAGGATGTGCAGCAGCTCGATCAGCGAGCCGCCGCCGCAGGGCGGTGGGTTGGAGGCGACGCGCAGCCCGCGGTAGCGGCCCCAGCAGGGCGCCTTTTCCCGCACGCGGTAGGCGGCGAGGTCCTCCAGCGTGACGCCGCCGCCGCGCGCCTGCATGTCGGCGGCGATCTCGCGGGCGATCTCGCCGCGGTAGAAGGTTTCGGTGCCTCCTTCGGCGATGCGCTCCAGCGTGCGCGCCATGTCCGGGTTGTGCAGCATGTCGCCCGGACGCTTCAGCGTGCCGTTGCTGCGGAAATAGACCTGCCGGCCGGTCTCGCTGAAGCGCAGCTTGTCCTCGACGTTCACCTGGCCGTCGCCGCCATGGTCGATGGCCCAGTAGTAGTGCATGTAGGGCCGCACCATGACGCCGCGCTTCGCCTGCGCGATGGCCGGCTGCATCACCTGGCGCAGCGGCATGGAGCCGAAGCGGCTCAGCGCCTCCAGGTAGCCTGCCACGTTGCCCGGCGTGCCCACCGAGCCGTAGCCGATGTCGTTCGACTGGTCGCTGAGCAGGAAGACGAAGCCGTCGCGCGACTGGCCGATGAACTTGTCCGCCCACATCCCGGGCGTTGCGGAGAGCGGCGCGCGGGCGAAGAATTCGAGCACGGTGTGCACGCCCTGTTTCGGCAGGCAGACCTGCATCGCGCCGAAGCCGCCGATGCCGCACATCTGCGGGTCCACCACGCCCTGGCTGAAGGCGCAGGCAATGGCTGCGTCCACCGCGTTGCCGCCCTGGCGCAGCACTTCGACCCCGGCCTCGGCCGCCTCCGGCTGCGCCGCCACCACCATGCCCCGCATCGCGCCTTCCCCTCCCTGCCGCCTCGTGTGAGGAGGGCAGCCTGGATCAGCGGCCGCCGCTCCGCAACGGGGCAGCGCTCAGGCTGGGTGGGATCCTGCCGCCCGGCTGGCCTCCAGCGCGCGCCGCAGGATCATCGGGATCATGCCGCCTGACCGGACCAGAGCAACCTCGCGCGACGTGTCCAGCAGGGCGGTGGCCATCGCCTCCCGCCGCTCGCCGGAGGCGCGCCGCAGGGCGATGGGGACCGCCGCTCGCGGGACGAGGGCCGAAAGGTCCCAGCCGATCTCGATCGTGTCGCCAGGCGCGAGGCCCAGCGCCTCCGGGCGCCAGCCGGCCGGCAGTTGCAGCGGCAGCACGCCCATGCCGACGAGGTTGGCGCGGTGGATGCGCTCGAAGCTGTTGGCCAGCACCGCGCGGGCGCCGAGCAACTGCGCCCCCTTGGCCGCCCAGTCGCGCGAGGAGCCGGTGCCGTAGCGCTCGCCGGCCAGCAGCAGCACCGGCAGCCCGGCCGCGGCATAGCGGGCGGCGGCGCGCCAGACCGGCAGCACCTCGCCGGTGGGGGCGAAGACCGTATGGCCCGGCTCCAGCCCGGGGCGCAGGTGGTTCACCACCGTGCGGTTCACGAAGAGCCCGCGCAGCATCACCTCCCAGTTGCCGCGGCGGGAGGCGTAGACGTTGAGGTCGCGCGGGTCCTCGCCATGCTCCACCAGCCAGGCGGCCGCGTCGCTGGTGGATGCGATCGCGCCGGCGGGGGAGATGTGGTCGGTGGTGATGTCGTCGCCGAGCACCATCAGCGGATGGGCGCGCAACGTGCCGCCCTCCGTGGCTGCTTCCTGGCCGAGGCGCACGAAGGGCGGGCGGCGCAGATAGGTGGAGGCCGGGTCCCAGGGGAAGCGCGGCGTCGCCGGCGCCGCCAGCGCGGCCCAGGCGGCGGAGGCGTCGGCCTCGGCCCCGGCCGCGGCGATGTCGGCGGGGTCCACAGCGGCGGTGGTGGCGGCCTCGATCTCCGCGCTGCGCGGCCAAAGGTCGCGCAGGAAGACAGGCCTGCCGTCCTTGTCCTGCGCCAGCGGCCCGGCGGTGATGTCGAACCCCGCGCGCCCGGCCAGCGCATAGGCCACCACCAGCGGCGGCGAGGCCAGCAGCCCCGCTTCAAGCTGCGCGTGGACGCGGCCGGGAAAGTTGCGGTTGCCGGAGAGCACCGCCACCGGCTTCAGCCCCTCCCGCTCCATCGCACGCTGGACGGCGGGCAGCAACGGGCCGGAGTTGCCGATGCAGGTGGCGCAGCCATAGCCGGCGACGCCAAAGCCCAGCGCCGTCAGATCCTCCAGCAGCCCGGCGCGACGCAGCCGCCGCTCGGCCGAGGGCGAACCGGGGGTGAGGGAGGTCTTCACCCATTTCGGCACGGTGAGCCCCCGCTCGCGCGCCCGCCGCGCCACCAGCCCTGCGGCGGCCAGCAGGGCGAAGTCGGACGTATTGGTGCAGGAGGTGATCGCCGCGATGGCCACGGCATCGGAGGGGATGCCTTCCGCCGCCAGGCCGCCCACGACGGTACCGTTCGCCGCCAGGGCCGCGGGCACCTCGGCGGGCGCCAGCCGGTCCTGCGGCCGGCGCGGCCCGGCGAGGGAAGGGCGTAGCGCCGAGAGGTCCAGCTCCAACACCTCCGTGTAACGCGGTTCGCTTGCCGGGTCGTGCCAGAGCCCCTGCGCCTTCGCATAGGCCTCCACCAGCGCCACCTGCGCGGCGTCCCGTCCCGTGGCGCGCAGATAGGCGAGGGTCTGCCCGTCGATCGGGAACATTCCCGTCGTGGCGCCGTATTCCGGCGCCATGTTGGCCACCACCGCGCGCTGCCCGGCGGTCAGCGAGCCGAGCCCCGGGCCGAAGAACTCGACGAACTCGCCAGCCACGCCCGCCTTGCGCAACAGCTCCGTCACCGCCAGCGCAAGATCGGTGGCGAAGCTGCCTTCCGGCAGGGCGCCGCGCAGCCGCACGCCGAACACCTCCGGCACGCGCAACGAGACGGGCACGCCGAACATCACGCCCTCGGCCTCGATGCCGCCGACGCCCCAGCCCAGCACGCCGATGCCGTTGACCATCGGCGTGTGGCTGTCGGTGCCGACCAGCGTGTCCGGCACCGCCCAGGTGGCGCCGTCGCGCTGCCCCGTGGCCACCACGGTGGCCAGCCGCTCCAGGTTGATGGTGTGCATGATGCCGGTGCCGGGGGGAAAGACGCGGAAGCCGCGCACCGTCTGCGCGGCCCATTTCATGAACCGGTAGCGCTCGGCATTGCGCTCCATCTCGCGCGCCATGTTGTGTGCCAGGGCGTCCGGCACGGCGGAAACGTCCACCGCCAGCGAATGGTCGGTCGAGGTCGCCACGGGCACGGAGGGATTGAGCAGGCGGGGGTCGCCACCCGCCTCCGCCAGCGCGTCGCGCATCGCGGCGATGTCCACCAGCGCCGGGCCGCAGGTGGTGTCGTGC
This sequence comes from Teichococcus coralli, assembly GCF_009829925.1. GTDB lineage: Bacteria > Pseudomonadota > Alphaproteobacteria > Acetobacterales > Acetobacteraceae > Pseudoroseomonas > Pseudoroseomonas coralli. The sequence continues at coordinate 391,304 of NZ_SNVJ01000001.1, read as the reverse complement.
ATCAGGATGCGCAGCGGCGCGAAGGGGATCTCCGCCGTGCTGGTGCCGGTCGCCAGCCAGTCCAGCAGGGCCTGGCGGCCGTCGGCGCGCGCCCCGGGCTCCGGCTGGCGCAGCAGGTTCTCCAGCAGCACCCGGTGGCACAAGGGCATGCGTGGCAGCGCGGCACCGGCGGCGTGGGGGAGGTCCACGATGCGGCAGGCGCCGAACGGACCGTTGAGCGTGGAGACGGGCATGGCGGAAGCGCTGAACGGCATGGCAACTCCAGGCGGCTCGGGGCAGCCGCATCGCTGGCAGCATGTACTTTATAGATATATAAGACACAATATTCTGGCAGCCCGCTCACGCCGCCGTGCCATTCCGCCATGCCTGCCGCAGATCCGCCGGGGCCTTTCATGTCGCGTCCTTCCGCCGCCACGCTGCACCGCAAGCTCGCCCGCGCGATCCTGGCCCATCTCCAGGCCGGCGCCGCCCAGCCAGGCCTGCGCCTGACCGAGGCGATGCTGGCCCGCGCCGTCGGCACCTCCCGCGCGCCGGTGCGCGGCGCCATCGCCCTGCTGGCCGAGAGGGGCGTGCTGGGGCGGGAGGAACGCCGGCTGGTGCTGCGGCGCCTCCCCGCGCCGGAGGAGGGGGCCATCCCGCTGGACGCGGAGGAGCGGACAGCCGAGCGCCTCTACTGGCGCCTGGCGCGGGAGCGGCTGGCCGGGGCGCTGCCCGAACTGCTTGGCACCGCCGATCTCGCTCGTCGCTACGACGCTCCACGCGGCGCTGTCGAGCGGATGCTGCAGCAGGTGGCGGGAGAGGGGTGGATCGAGCGCAGCCCGGCGGGTGGCTGGCGCTTCCTGCCGCTGGTCGAGGGGCAGGCGGGGCACAGCGAGGCCCATCGCTTCCGCCGCGCCATCGAGCCCGCCGCGCTGCTGGACCCCGGCTTCGTTCTGCCGGCCGCCGTCGCCGACCGGTTGCGGCGGGAACAGGCGGCGCTGGCGGCGCGCGACCCGCGCGGCCTCGGCCCCCGCGAGGCCTTCGAGGCGAATTCCGGCTTCCACCTGGCGCTGATGCAGGCCTCCAACAACCGCTTCTTTGCCGATGCGGCGCAGCGCCTGACCCGGCTGCGGCGATTGGTGGGCTATGTCATCGCCGCCGACCAGGAGCGGCTCGTGGGCCAGTTCCGTGAGCACCTCGCCATCCTGGAACGGGTGGAGGCAGGCGAGATGGAGGCGGCGGCGGCGCTGATGCTGCGCCACCTCGATGCCGGCCACGCCACCCGGGAGCGCCTGCTGGCCAGCGGAGTGCCGGACGAGGCCTGAAAGCGCCGGCCTTCCCTTCCGGCCCGATCGCCCGGACACTCGGCGGGCGAATCCGCAAGCCCCTGTCACACGGAAGGAACCCCCGCATGGCGCGCTTCAAGAGCGACCACATCCATCTCCGCAGCCCCGACCCGGAGGCCGCCGCCCGCTTCTATGCCGAGGTGCTGGAGGCCAGCGAGGTCACCCGGATGAAGAACGGCGAGGCGCTGCGCATCGTCATGGACCTTGGCGGGCTGCCGCTGTTCATCGAGCAGGTGCCAAGCGGCACGATGGCCGCGCCGCCTCCGCCCTTCATCGGCATCGAGCATGTCGGCCTGGCCGTCACCGGCTTCGACGACATCATCGCGGAGCTGAAGGGCAAGGGCGTGCGCTTCCTTGGCGAGCCCAGCAGCCCGCGCCCGGGCATCAAGATCGCCTTCATCGAAGGCCCCGACGGGGTGCGGATCGAGCTGCTGGAGCGCAGCGCCGCCTAGGGCTCCGGCGCCACCCGCGTCGGCAGCAGGGCGCCCTCGCTGCGCAGCACCGGATAGGCCGCGGCCTCCACCAGATGCGCGTTGACGCGCTTGAGGTCGCGGATCATGTCCAGTTGCAGCGCGTCCACCTCGGCGACGCCGCCCTGGCCCTGCCGCAGGGCGGCGAAATGCGCCTGGGTCGCCGCCAGCTCGATGGCGCGGAACTGCTCCTTCTCCTCCGCCAGCAGCCGCGCCGCCCGCCGGTCCTCGGTCAGGAACAGCGAGGCGGCGAGGCCGAGATTGGCCGCCAGCCGGTCCGCCATGACCAGCAGCGCCTTCCGCTGCTCCGGCCGGAAGGCCAGGCCGCGCTTCAGACGCTTGCCGGCCAGCGCCATCAGGTTGCGGTCCACCACGTCGCCCGCTTGCTCGATCTGCGTGGCGAAGATCAGGATGCGCTCGGCGCGGCGCTGGTCCGCCTCCGTCATCGCCTCCGGGTCCAGCGCCATCAGATAGGCCTTGATCGCGCCGTTCAGTCGGTCGAGCACGTCGTCCATGCGCCGCGTCTCGGTGATGCGGCGGCGGTTGTCCTGGGCGAAGGCGTCGCGCACGCCCTGCAGCATTTCCTGCAGCACGTCGGCCAGCCGCAGCGCCTCCCGCGCCGCGAGACCCACCGCCACCACGGGCGCCTCCAGCGCGGCCTTGTCGAGGTGCCGCGGGCGGGTGGGATCGTCCTGCTCCAGGCGGGCCGGCAACAGGCGCTTCAGCAACGCGGCATAGGGCGGCAGCAGCGGGAGAAAGGCCAGCGCGAGGATCAGGTTGAAGGCGGTGTGGAAGTCGGCAAGGGCACGGGGCGCATCGGGTTCGGCGGCGAGCAGCAGCGGCGCCAGCCAAGGCAGCAGCGGCAGCGCCACCAGGCAGCCCAGCGCGCGGATCAGCAGGTTGCCGAGGGGCAGGCGTCGGGCCGCGGGATCGTCGGCCGGAGCGCCCTCCAGCACGGGGTTGGCCGCGGTGCCGAGGTTGGCGCCGAGCACCAGAACCAGCGCGGCTTCCGGCGACACCACGCCACGCCCGGCCAGCGACATCACCAGCAGCACCACGGCGACGCTGGAATGCGCCGCCCAGGTCAGCGCCGCAGCCAGCAGCAGCGCCACCACCGGTTCCGCCGAAAGCAGCGCGAAGACGTCCCTGAGCGCCGGCAGCGCCTCATAGGGCGTCAGCGCGGCGAGCAACTGGTGCAGCGCCATCAGCATGAGCCCGAGCCCGATGGCGACGCGGCCAAGATCGCGCGTGCGGGTCGCCATGCCGCGGCGGAACATCAGGAATCCGGCCAGCACCAGCAGCGGCGCGACTTTCGCGACATCGAAGGAAAGCAGCTGCACGATCAGCGTGGTGCCGATGTTGGCGCCCAGCATCACCGCCAGGGCCGGCACCAGCCCGACCACGCCGCCCGCGGCCAGGCCCGTCACCATCAGGCCGGTGGCGGTGCTGCTCTGCAGCAGGGTGGTGACGCCCAGCCCGGCCAGGAAGGCGCGTGGCCGGCTTCCCAGCGCCGCCGCCAGCACGACCCGCAGCCGCGGCCCGAAGGCCCGCTGCACCCCGGTCTGCACCATGCGCACGCCCCAGAGCAACAGCGCGACGATGCCCGCGAGGTCCAGCAGGGTCAGGATGATGGTCATGCGCGCCTCCCGCTTCCGCGCCACCGCTTCCGAGGAAGGAGCGCGCTACAAAGGAGGGCGCCGCGAGGCCGTCATCGCCGGTTCCGCCGCAGCACCGACCGCATCTTCGCCGCCAGCTCCTCCATGCTGAAGGGCTTGGTCATCACGTCCATGTCGGGCCCTAGCGTGGCCTCGCCGATCGCCGCCTTCTCGGCGTAGCCGGTGATGAACACGACCTTCAGCTCGGGCCGGCGCACCCGCGCGGCATCGGCCAGCTGGCGGCCGTTCATGCCACCAGGCAGCCCGACATCGGTCAGCAGCAGGTCCACCCGCGCATCGCCCTCAAGGATGAGCTGCGCCGCCGCCGCATCCGCGGCTTCCAGGACGGCATAGCCGACCTCTCGCAGCGCCTCGGCCATGAGGATGCGGATGGCCGGCTCATCATCCACCACCAGCACGGTTTCGTTGCGCCGGGCGTGGCCGAGGGGTGCCGGCCTCCGGCCGGCGGCCTCCTCATCCGTCCCGCCGAGGTGCCGGGGCAGGTCGATCTCCACCGTCGTGCCGCGGCCCGGCTCGCTGGCGATGCGCACCTGGCCGCAGCTCTGCCGCGCGAAGCCGTACACCATCGAAAGGCCGAGCCCGGTGCCCTGGCCCAGCGGCTTGGTGGTGTAGAAAGGATCGAAGGCGCGCGCGAGCACCTCCGGCGCCATGCCGGTGCCGGAATCGGTCACGCGGAGCGCGACATACTGCCCCGCCTTCATCTCCGGCGCGGGAGGGCGCCCGTGGCGGAAATCCGCATTCTCCGTGCCGATGATGAGGCGTCCGCCATCGGGCATGGCGTCACGGGCATTGATGCAAAGGTTCAGCAGGGCATTCTCGAGCTGGTTGCGGTCGCAGCGCGTGAGCCAGAGATCCTGGGCGAGCGCGAGCTCCACCGCGATGGCCGGCCCGACGGTGCGGCGGATCAGCTCCTCGATCTCCTTGACCAGCCGGTTCATGTCGGTCGGCTGCGGGTCGAGCGTTTGCCGGCGGGAGAAGGCAAGCAGGCGGTGGGTGAGGGCGGCGGCCCGGTCGGCGGCGCCGCGAGCCAGGCGGATATAGCGGTCCAGTTCCTTGAAGCGCTGCTGCGCGACGCGCGTCTGCAGCATCTCCAGCCCGGCGATGATGCCGGCGAGCAGGTTGTTGAAATCGTGCGCCAGCCCGCCGGTCAGCTGGCCGACCGCTTCCATCTTCTGCGAGTGCCGGAGTTGCTCCTCGGCTTGCGCCAGGGCGATCGCCTGCTCCTTCTCGGCCGTGACGTCGCGGACAACCGTGTAGACCAGCCCGCCTTCGGTGGCCGTGCTCCAGGAAAGCCAGCGGTAGCCGCCGTCGGCGGTGCGGATGCGGTTCTCGAAGTGGGGGCGCGGCTCGCCGCGCGCCACGCGCGCCAGCTCGGCGCAGGTGGCCGGCCGATCCTCCGGGTGCACCATCCACTCCGGCGGCCGGCCGACCAGCTCCTCCTCATGCCACCCGAGCGTGCGTGTCCAGGCGGGGTTGACGCTGAGCAGGGTGCCCTCCGCATCGGCGATGCCGAGCATGTCCCGGCTGAGTCGCCAGATCCGGTCACGCTCGCGCGTACGCTCTGCCACACGCTGCTCAAGCGTGTCGTTGAGCTGGCGGATGGTCTCCTGCGCGCGGTACTCGGCGTCAACGTCGGTGGAGCCGCCGAACCAGCGCAGGATGCGGCCGGTCCGTGGGTCGCGGTGGGGTTCGCCAACGGTGAGGAGCCAGCGGTACTCGCCTTCGGCGGTGCGGAGGCGGTGGTTGACGCGGAAGCTGTGGCCGGACGCCTTCGCACCCCGCCAGGCCGCCAGCGTGACCGCCACGTCGTCGGGGTGCAGCAGGTCAAGGACGCGGTTGCCCGAGAGGCCCTCCTCGACGGGCAGGCCCGTGAACTCCGCCCAGCGCCGGTTGAGGAAGTCGAGCCGGCCCTCCGCGTCAGTCTGCCAGACGATCTGCGGCACGGTATCCGCCATCAGCCGCAGCCGCATCTCGCTGCTCCGCAGGGCCTGCAGGGAGCGCTCCTCCGCGAGGCTGCTCAGTCCCGCGCTGATGATGCCCACCAGAAGCTGCGCCAGGGCGGCATCCCGCTCGCTGAAGGCATCGGGCCGGCTGGAGGCCAGCTTCAGCACGGCGACGAAGGCGCCCCGGTGCGGCACCGGCACGGTGATCACCGACCGCGTGCCGAGCTTCCGGTACAAGGCAGCATCGTTCTGCGGGTCGGCCAGAACGTCGTTGCAGAGCAGCATCCGCCCTTCATCCAGGCAGCGGCCGGACAGCGTGCGGTGGCGGGGAAGGCGCGTTCCCACGGTGCAACTGCCCGCGGTCACGCGATAAACCAGCTCCTCGCCTTCCTCCGTCTCGATGCAGCCGCTCTCCGCCGAGCCAATCACGCCCATGGCGGCCGAGATCACGGCCCGCCAGATCGTCATCTCGTCGCCCGGGCCGTGGGTTGCGGCCTGCTGCGCGGCGAGGAGCCGCTGGTACTCGGTCGCCGGCTCAGGCTTGCCGCCCTCCCGCAGCACCTTCACACGGCTGACGTGCACATGGCTGACGTGCAGACCTTCCTCGCCATTTCCCCGGAAACGGCCGCGCCGCCGGCGCCGTGGCGTGGCCGCTGCAGCCTCCAGGAGTGGTGCAAGCTGCGCGCTGGCTTGCCCGGCGAGTTCGCGCAGCTGCCCGTGCTGCTTCGCGCTCAGGGTGCTCCGACGCGGCTGCGTGTCGAACACGCAGAGCGCCCCAAGGGGCCGTCCTTCCCATTCGACCGGGACTCCGGCGCAGAAGTGCAGCGCGCCGGAGGATTGCCAGGCATCAGGCAGGATCTCCGCAGCCTGCGCGACCTGGGCGCAGAAGGCGAGCGCCTCCGCAAGATGGGAGCGGGGCACCGCGTGCTCCACCAGGAGGGGCAGGATCTCGCTGGAGGAAAGGTGGAGGATGGCGGCGGGCGCCTCCAGCAGTTCGGCCGCCGCTCGCACCAGCACCCTCAGCGCGGGCCCACCGGGGGCATTTGACAGCTCGGGCGGCGGCTGTCCGCCATGGCGCAGCGCTTCCCGCGCTGAAGGTAAGGGAGGCTGCGCGGTCATCCGCGCCCATCCCAAAGGCCGCATTCTCGCCCGAAAGGAGCCTGATGGGCGGAAGAGCCGGGCATGTCCCCCATGGAAACTTCTGGACCTCCCCGGAGTATCGGCATCCGTGACCGCCGCCGCCTTGCGCGGCTCAGGCTGCTTGAGGCACGCCTGCGAGCGTCATGCGCGCCGCTGGAGGGTCCTTGAGCAAGCCGCAAGAGCCGGCCGAGGCAACGGTCTTAAACACCTTCCTTGGTAGCGACGGAAGTGTAACGGATTCGCGCTGTGGTGGAGCAGAAAAACGTGATCCGCAGAATGCGAGCGGCGGAAAAATTTCGACCGCGAGCGCAAAACGGGAGTTGTCCGTCTACTGAATCAATCCGCCGTAGATCCATCCGAGCGTCGTGCCATCCGGCAAGGCGACGCGCAGCCAGCCTTCGCTGTTTTCGATGATGCGGACCTGTGTTCCCCCTGGCACCACCCGCAGGATCGGCGCGCCCCCGAAGGGCGCCGCGCGCACGTTCGAGTCCTGTGTGACCAGGCCAGGACGCCACATGCCACCCAACTGGCCACCGGACGGTGGTGCGGGGGTGGCGGAAGGTGCCTCGGCCGCGGCAGGCGGCGCGGAAGGCGGAGACCCGGGCTGCGCGGGGGCCGGAACCGGAGGCGGCGCAGCGGCGATGGGCGGCGGGGGCGGCGCCGGAGGAGGCGGCAGGGGCAGCTCAGTCCCGCCATTCTGCGGCGGCGGTGCCGTCACGCCCACGGGGGGAACCGGCATGGGCGCGGCAGGCCCGGGAGCCTGCTCAAGCCGCGGCTGCGCGGCCGGCGGCGCCTGCAATGGCGGCGGCTGCGGCGCCCTGGCCGGTGCGGGCGTGTCCGGGCCGGTGGCGAGAACGCCAAGCAGATAGGCCGCGGCAAGGGCGGGAGGCACCGCCAGCCAGCCCCAGACCAATCCGGGATGGCGGCCGCGTTCCGGGGCCGACTGACGGGCACTCAGCGGCGCCGCCGGGCGGGGCGGGGCGGGGCGTTGCGGCTGCTGCGGCGACTGCGGCTGCGTTGCGGGGTCGGCTGCCGGCGCGACGGAAGCCCCAAGCTGCCGGTAAGGGTGCAGCATCTTATAAGGGCAGCCCGCCAGCACCTCGAGATAGGCCCGGTAGGCGGCCACGAAGGCCCCCCCGAGTGCCGCATTGCTGATCGCCAGGGATTTCACCAGGCCATCGCCGCTGATGTCGATGCGCATGTACTGCGCCAGCGGTCCGGTCTCGGCCTGGCCGATGATCTCGGCATCGCCGGACGGCGAGCTCTCGACGAAGCGGAAACTGCCGACATCCATGGCGATGCGGCGGCCTTCGATCACACGCTCGCTGCCGTAGAAGAAGCCCGGCAGGAACTCCCAGAAGCCGACGCCCATCAGCACGACGGTGTGGCAGTCCTTCTCGATCCCCTGCTCGGGCACGGCGGCGACGGAAAGGCCACGCGGTTCGCGCGGGGCCATGCCTCCCTCAGGACCGCTGCGGTGTACCATCTCGAACACCATCCCGGCCTCGGCGAGGTCGGTGGCGGCGCGCACGAAGGCTTCATAGGCCTGGCGCAAGGCCGGATCCTGCAGCACCGCCCGCGCCTGCGGCAGAATGGCCCGGCGGCGCTCACTGGTGGCCGGCTGCGGCCCGAACTCCCCTGTCAGCGCCGGGTCGAGCGGATGCTGGGGAGCCGCTTGCTCGGAAGCGGGTTTTGGTAGGTCCGGCATAGGCGGCACCGGGCGTGCCTGCCGCCCGGGTCCGGCAGGATCGGCCCCCGGGCGGGGCTGGGAGCTGTCAGGCGTATGCAGGCGGGAGAGCATGGCGAACCCTTCGCATACGAGATTCTCGCGTCAAGACACCGGGCCCGACGCAGTGGCCGTGACGATGTGCAAATCCTTGCCAGCACCGCATGGCCATGGCGGGGGCAGCGCAACTCGGACGCGGAAGGCAAGGTCAAGCCTGCCGTGGTTTGCCGGAAGCGGCGAAGGCTTTCTTCCCTGGCGAAGGCGCCGCTCGCCTCACATCCCTGTTAGAGCTGGCGGCATAGGACCTGGCCGCACTCCCTGATTGAACAAAGGGATTGGGCGATCGCTGCTCCCATGAACGTGTCCAGAGGAAATGCCTTCAGGCAGAACGCCAGATTGAAAACTCATGGCCAAAATGTCAGAAAGTTTCCATGAAACAGCCATGTTTCCTGGCGGCCGTTGGTGCGGCCATCACGCCGCCATAGAGAATCTGGCCTTGCCGTCACGCGGCCAGGGAAGGGCAGGTTTCTCCTGCCTTCGGCGGGGCTGAACGGGCTGCGGCGCTGCGCTGCGATCCGTTCCTCCGCCCACCTCCCGCGCTGAAGGCGAAGGGTGCCGCCCGCCTGCCGGCGCCCCACTCCCCCCGCTTGTTCACCGACCCGTACCGAGATGTGACGCGCGGCTCCATGACTCGCGCGCCCAGCCGAAGGGGCCGACCGTGTCTGATCAGCACTCCTCCCACCGCAAGGACACCACCGCCGCTGCGCCGCTGAGGCGTCCAGCCATGCGCTTCCTCGCCGCCTTTCTGCTGCTGGTGCTGAGCGGAATCGGCGTCGCCGCCGCCCTGCACATGGCACTGGCGCGCAAGGGGCTGCTGCCGCCGCCGCCGCTCGCCGCCACCTGGTGCATCGACGAGAAGTTCGCCTTTCTCCGCGAAACACGCCTGGAAGAGGTCACGCTCTTCGCAATCGGTTCCTCGGCCACCTGGCGCAACCTGGACATGCCGCTGCTGGAGCGGCGCCTGCCAGGCACGCGCGCGCTCAACGCGGCGCCCTGCTACCTGCATATCGACCAGACCGCCTTCATGGCCGGGTTCCTGCTGGAGCGCATGCCGCGGGTGGATACCGTGCTCGCCGTCGTCGCGCCGCGCGACTTCGAGGCCTGCCCGCTCAGCCAGCGCGCCTTCTTTGACCCGCATCTCGGCGGTGCCTACCTCAACGGCGCGGTGCCGGGCTGGCTGCCCTATGTCACCGGCTTCCGCCCGATGTACCTGGCGCGCGAGGCCATCGAGCAGGAGAACCTGCCACCCGGACCCGACGACGTCGCGCTGGATGGCCATGGTTCCAGCATCCTGCGCAAGCCACATTTCTGGCGCCCCGCGCCGGCCTTCGACCCGGCCTGCTACGAGGGGCTTGCCGCGCTGGAGGAGGCGGCCAGCTCACGCGGCGCCCGGCTGGTTGTCGCCACCCTGCCGGTGATGCCGGAATGGGGCGAGCGCTTCGACCGGAACGGCAGCCTGGTGGAAAGCTGGACGCGCGAGATGCGCGCGGCATTGCGGCAGCCCGAAACCCTTCTTCTGGACGGTCGCGGCCTGGCTTGGGGCAACCAGCGCTTCGCCGACCCGGTGCACCTGCTGTACCCCTACCATCGGCCCTTTACCGACTTCATCGCCAGCGCCCTTGCCCGGCAGACGGGGAGCTGAGGCGCCATGCTCTTCAACTCACACGTTTTCATCCTGCTCTTCCTGCCGCTGACCCTGGCCGGCTTCTTCCTGCTGGGCCGGCTGCGGGATAGGCGGCCGGCGCGGCTCTGGCTGCTGGCCGCCTCGCTGGTCTTCTACGGCTGGTGGAGCCTGACCTATCTCGGCCTGCTGCTCGGCTCGATGCTGGTGAACTACGCGCTGGGCCGGCGCATCGGCACCATCCGCTTGGCCGCGCCGGGGCGGGCGAAAGCGCTGATGCTGCTTGGCGTGGCCGGCAACATCGCCCTGCTGGCCTGGTACAAGTACGCCATCTTCATCGCAGGCAACCTGGCGACGCTGACGGGGCTGGACTTCGCGGTGGGCGGCGTCGTGCTGCCGCTCGCCATCTCCTTCTATACCTTCCTGCAGATCGCCTATCTCGTGGACACGCGGAACGGTCGCGCGGAGGACTACAGCCTCCTCGACTACACGCTGTTCGTGACCTTCTTCCCGCACCTGATCGCCGGGCCGATCGTGCACCACCACGAGCTGATCCCGCAGTTCCACCGGCGCGCCACCTACCGCTTCCAGCCGGAGGAGGTGGCGGCGGGGGTGACCTTTTTCGCCATCGGGCTGATCAAGAAGCTCGTCATCGCCGACCCCGTCGGAGCGCTGGCGACGCCGGTCTTCCAGGGCGCGGCGGAGGCGCCGCCCGGCCTGCTCGAGGCATGGCTCGGCACCGTCGCCTTCTCGGTCGGGCTGTATTTCGACTTCTCCGCCTATTCCGACATGGCGATCGGCCTTGCCCGCATGTTCGGCGTCCGTTTCCCCTACAACTTCAACTCGCCGTACAAGGCGGACTCGATCATCGACTTCTGGCGGCGCTGGCACATGACGCTGTCACGCTTCTTGCGCGACTACGTCTACATCGCCATGGGCGGCAGCCGGCGCGGTCCGCTGCGGCGGCACGCCAACCTGATGGCCACCATGCTGCTGGGTGGCCTGTGGCACGGCGCGGGCTGGACCTTCGTGGTCTGGGGCGGGCTGCACGGCGCCTATCTGCTGGCGAACCATGCCTGGAGGTCGGTGGCGCGGAGCGAGCATGGGCTGCCGCGCCTCGGCCCGCGCGCGGCGCAGCTGTTGACGCTGCTGGCGGTGATGCTCGCCTGGGTGTTCTTCGCCGCGCCCGATCTCGGTGCCGCCCTGGCGGTGCTCGGCGGCATGGCCGGATTGAACGGCCCGATGCAGGCGGGCACCGCCGACCTGCTTGGCGCCGCGCTGCAAGGTGGCCCCGCCGCGGTGGTGGCGATCACCGGCGGCATGGCGCTGCTGCGGGGCATGCTCAGCCTGCTGATCCTTGGAGGAGCGCTGCTGGCGATCTTTCTGGCGCCCAACTCCCAGGAGATCGTGGACGGCCGGGCCGGCGCGCCGGACGAGCCGCAACGCTGGCGTAGATTGCGCTTCCGGCCGCGGGCCACCTCCGCCTGCACCGCCGCGGCCGCCTTTCTGCTGGCGCTGGCGCTGATGGCCGATGTGAAGGAGTTCGTCTACTTCCAGTTCTGACCGGCTGCCCCGGCAGGCGCGGCGGCCGCGAGCGGCTCCGGGCGGCGCCGCTTCCGCCCTGTGCAGCGTGCAACGCGGCCTGACCGCCAGGGGTCATGGTCGCCGCGGGGGCCACGGCGTAGCCTGCTTCCGTGCGTGACGATTCGACCTCCCCCGAGCCCAGGCTCCCCGACCCCAGGGTGATGGCCGCCATCGTGGCCAGCGCCCTGTTCATGCAGAACCTCGACAGCACCGTGGTGGCCACCGCCTTGCCGGCGATGGCGCGTTCGCTCGGCGAGGACCCGCTGGTGATGGGGGTGGCCATCACCTCCTACCTGGTGGCGCTGACCGTCTTCATCCCGCTCAGCGGCTGGGTGGCGGACCGCTTCGGGGCGAAGCAGGTCTTCATGGCGGCCATCGCTACCTTCACCCTGGCCTCCGTCTTCTGCGGGCTTTCTGGCGGGCTGGCTGAACTGGTGGCGGCGCGCGTGCTGCAGGGCCTGGGCGGAGCGATGATGGTGCCGGTCGGGCGCCTGCTTCTGTTGCGGCGGATCCGGAAGGAGGAACTGCTCTCCGTCACCACCTGGCTGACCATGCCCGGCCTGCTCGGTCCGCTGCTGGGCCCGCCGGTGGGCGGCCTGCTGACGGACCTGATTTCCTGGCGTGCCGTGTTCTGGATCAACCTGCCGGTCGGCATCCTCGGCCTGCTGCTGGTGTGGCGGATCATCCCGGCGCTGCCGGCCAGCCTGCCGCCGCCGCCGGATCTCCGCGGGCTGACCCTGGTCGGGGCCGCGCTGGCCTGCCTGATGTTCGCTTTCGAGACGCTTGGGCGTGGCCTGGTGCCTGGCGGCGTGGCGGAAGCGATGCTGGTGCTCGGGCTGGTGCTGGCCGTGGTTGCCGTGCGGCACTGCCTGCGGGCGGCCAATCCGGCGCTGGATTTCAGCCTGATGGCCATCCCCAGCTTCCGTGTTCCGAACGTTGCGGGGGTGCTGTTCCGCATCGGCGCCGGTGCCGTGCCCTTCCTGGTGCCGCTGACGCTGCAGCTCGGCTTCGGCGCCAGCGCCGCGGAGAGCGGCATGATCAGCTTCGCCACCGCGCTCGGCGCCTTCGCCATGAAGCCCATGGCGAAGTTCGCGCTCGGCAGCTTCGGCTTCCGCAACGTGCTGGTCTGGAACGCGGTCCTCGCCTCCGGGGCCATCGCCGCCTGCGCCACCTTCCGGCCGGGATGGCCCACCGCGGCGGTGTTCGTGGTGCTGCTGCTGGGCGGCCTGTTCCGCTCGCTGCACTTCACCACGCTGAACACCCTGGCCTATGCCGACGTGCCGCAGGAGAAGCTCTCCGCGGCAACAAGCCTCTACAGCACCGCGCAGCAGCTGCCGCAGGCCATCGGCGTGGCGGTGGCCTCGGCGGTCTTGCAGACGAGCGTCGCGCTGGGCGGGCGTGAGGCGGCGGCCATGCCGGATTTCACGGCAGGCTTCCTGGTCGGCGCCCTGTTGACGTTGAGCGCCGCACCCCTGGCGGCGAGGCTGCCGAAGAATGTGGGGGAGGGGATCGTCCGCGGGCGCCGGTGAGGCCAGTCGGTGAGGCCAGCCGGTGAGGCCAACCGGCTCCCAGCTCAGCGCAGGCCCCAGATCTCCACCGTGCCGCCCGCTCCTTCCACCGTGTTCGCGAGGTGGTAGTCCCGCGCAAGCGCTTCGGTGATCAGCCCGGCCGCGTCGGGGCGGACCGAGCTCCAGCGGCCGCGATGCAGCACGATGGCGCGGGGGTGCTGGCCGAGAACCCGGGCAACCTCCTGGAGCTGGTCGATCATGGCGGGGTTGCTGTCGCTCCCCAGCCGGCTGTCGGTCTGGTCGGCGAGGTGCTGCGGGAAGACGTAGGGCGTAGCCACCCCGCCATGGGCCAGCATGTAGATGATCGGATCCTCGTTCACCACGTAGATCGGATCGCCGGGCCGGATCACCGCGGAGACGTCACGCGCCACCTCGACCAGCGGGTTGCGCAGGCCGAAGCCGGTGCGGACCCGCTCCGAGAGGGCGATGGCCCATGGCGAGAGGCTGGCGGCCAGCACCACCAGGGCAAAGGCAAGCCTTGCCTCGGCCGGCCGCAGGCTGCGTGCGAGCTGCCGGGCGCCGACGGCGCCGACCACCGAAAGCGGCGCCAGCCAGGTCAGGAAGTAGTGGTCGTAGAACTTGCTCAGCGTGACGATGCCGGCCGTTGCCGCAGCGAACCAGAAGGTACAGCCGAGCAGAAGCAGGCCCAGGCCGGCGGGACGCCCTTGCGCACGCGGCCGCCACACCAGGGCGACCAGCGCCACCGCTCCGAGGCCGAAGGCCCAGCAGAAACCGAGCAAGGCCAGGGCGACCTGCCGCAGCGCCTCGGTGCGCGACGCGCTTTCGGTGATGTAGTTCAAGGGCGCGACGAAGTTCGGAAAGGCGTAGGCCAGGAGCTCGCCCCGCAGCAGGTAAGGCAGGCCAGCCAGCAGGATTGGTGCCGCGCAGACCATGGCATAGCAGAGCGCAAGCCCGGCCAGGCGCGGCAGGGTCAGGGCATGGCAGCGCCAGGCCACGAGGACGACCAGCAGAAAGGCCGCTGATCCTTCCATGACCACGACGCTCTTCATCACCAGGGCAAGCCCGATGGGAACCCCCATCAGCAGCATGTCACGCCAGGCGGGTGGCGCGCCGCCTTCGAGGATTCGGCGGCAGGTGCGCAGCGTTGCCGCCATGCTCAGCGCAACAAGAGGCGCGAAAAGGATCTCGGTGTTGGTGGAGGAGCCGTTCAGGAGGAGGCTCTGGCCGACGTAGAGCAGCCCGGCCGCGAGCCCGGTGCTGCGCGACCCGCCGGCCGCCCGCACCACCAGGATCAGCGCCGAGGCCGCGGCCGTGACGGAAATGATGCCGAGCAGGCGGATGCTGAACAGGCTCTCGCCCAGCAGGGCGAAGGTGGCGGCGAAAACAGCCGGCACTCCGAGTGGATGCATGTCCCACACGGCGAGGTAGGGTAGGCCGCCGCGCAGCCACTCCCGTGCCTGGACCATGTAGAGGCCCTCGTCCGGGGTCAGCCCCACAGGAAAGAAGGCGGGAATCCGCAATACGAAGGCGGCCAGAAACAGGAAGCCGATGGCGCCGACCCACCAGCGCATCCCGGCCGAGACGCGGGTGCGGCGAAGGCTCGGGCGAGCAGGGTATGGCATCTCTCCGCCGCCAATCGGCACCGCGCCGGAGCTTCCCGGCAAGGCTGCAACTCCAGGCACGTCGTTCATGCATCCGGCTCCGCGGGTACGACGACCACCCCGCTGGTTGCCGTATGAGCCCCCGGTGATCGCAGTGCACATAATTGGATAGCGATCTTGCGGTGCGCCACAACGCACATAATTGTTTGGCGTCACAAGCCAGATACGAAACTAAATAGTTGAAAAGAAAAGAGAAAACGGTTTCTGAAATGGGGGGCTGCTCATGATTGCGCCCAAGAAACACAAATTCTTTATGAAAATTAAACATAATTCGCGCGATTTGGCGCGTCGCCTTACAACCAGGGCGAGCTGCCGGTGGTGCGGGCATGGCAGGGCGGAGCCTGGAGGGGGACAGATGGAAGTGATCGCGGAAGCGCTTACTCGGCGGCCTGCGGCGCGACCGAGCTCCGGCTGAAGCGGCGCGCCAAGCCCTCGAAAGCCAGGAACAGCACCGGGGTGACGAACAGCGTGAGTGCTTGGGAGACGGCGAGGCCACCCACGACCGCCAGGCCCAGGGGCTGCCGCAGCTCCGCCGAGGCGCCCCATCCGGCGGCGATTGGCACGGCGCCGGCGGCGGCGGCGAGCGTGGTCATCATGATCGGCCGGAAGCGAAGGATGCTGGCCTCGCGCACCGCCGTCAGCGGGTCCTCGCCGGTGCGCTGGCGCGCCAGCGCCACGTCCACCACCATGATGGCGTTCTTCTTCACCAACCCGATCAGCAGCAGCACGCCGATCACCGCGATGACCGAGAGGTCCAGCCCGAAAAGCCAGAGCGTCGCCAGCGCGCCCAGCGCGGCGGGCGGCAGGCCGGACAGGATGGTCAGCGGATGGACCAGGCTCTCATAGAGCACGCCCAACACCACGTACATGATCAGCACCGCCGCCAGCAGCAGCATGCCCTGGCCGGCCAGCGCCTCCTGGAAGATCTGCGCCGTGCCGGCATAGCCGGAGACGATGGTGGGCGGCAGGCCGAGCTCCTGCTCGGTGCGGGCGATGGCCTGGGTCGCGTCGCCCAGCGCCACGCCAGGGGCCGTGTTGAAGCCGATGGTGACGGCCGGGAGCTGGCCCTGATGCGCCACCGTCAGCGGGCCGACGCTGCGCGAGATGGTGGCGATGCCGGCCAGCGGCACCAGCCGGCCCGAAGCCGCGCGCAGGTAAACCTTGGCCAGCCCCGCCTCGTCCTGCTGGTCACGCGGCAGCGCTTCCAGGATGACGGCATAGCTGTCCGAGGCGCCGAAGATGGTGCTGATCTGCCGCGCGCCATAGGCGGAGTAGAGCGCCTGGCGCACCTGCTCCACGGTGACGCCCAGCGCGGCGGCGCGATCGCGGTCCACGTTCACGGAGAGGATGGGAGCGGCCATCTGCAGGTCGCTGTTGACGTCCTGCAGCTCGGGCAGCTTGTGCAGCGCCTCGGTCATGCGTTCGGACCAGTCGTAGAGCTCATCCGCCCGCAGGCCCTGCAGCGTGTACTGATAGAGCGTGCGGGAGGGGCGGGCCCCGAAGTTCAGGTTCTGGATCGGGTTCAGGAAGACCCGCATGCCCGGGATGCCGCTGGTCTGGCGGCGGAGCTGCTGGATGACCTCGCCCACCGGCGGCCGCTCGGCGCGGGGCTTGAGCTGCACGAACATGCGGCCCTGGTTCAGGGCGCCGCTGCTGCCGCTGATCCCGATGATGGAGTTCACCAGTTCGACCGAGGGGTGCTTCGCGATGATCTCGGCGATCCGCGCCTGCCGCGTCGCCATGTCGTTGAAGGAGGTGTCCTGCGGCCCCTGGGTGCCGACGCTGAGCAGGCCGGTATCCTCCACCGGAAAGAAGCCCTTGGGAATGGTGACGGCGAGCCAGGCGGAAAGCCCGATGGAGGCGAGGAAGACCAGCCAAACCGCCGGGCGGAAGCGCAGCGCCTTGTCCAGCAGCCAGCCATATCCGCGCTCGACGGCCCGGAAGCCCTTCTCCAGCGCGGCGTCGAAGCGGGAGGGGCGGCCATGCGCCGGCAGGCGGCTGGCCATCAGCGGCGTCAGCGTCAGCGAGACGAAGCAGGAGACGATCACCGCCAGCGAGACGGTGGCGGCGAAGGCGTTGAACACCCGCCCCACGACCCCGCCCATCAGCAGGATCGGCAGGAAGACCGCGATCAGCGAAAGGGTGATGGAGATGATGGTGAAGCCGATCTCCCGCGCGCCGCGCATGGCGGCGGCAAGAGGCTTCATGCCCTCCTCCATGTGCCGGACGATGGCCTCCAGCATGACGATGGCATCGTCCACCACCAGGCCGACGGCGAGCGTCAGGCCAAGCAGGGTGATGTTGTCGATGCCGTAGCCCAGCGCGTACATCAGCCCAAAGGTGCCGGCCAGCGAGATCGGCACCGCGACGCCCGGGATCAGCGTGGCGCTCAGCTTGCGCAGAAACAGGAAGATCACCAGCACCACGAGCCCGACCGCGATCATCAGGTGGTGCTGCACGTCATGCACCGCCTCGCGGATCGAGACCGAGCGGTCGAGCATCACGGTCAGCTCGGCGCCAGGGGGGAGGGCGGCCTGCAGGGCGGGAAGCGCCGCCTTCACGCCATCCACCACGTCCACCGTATTGGCGTCGGGCTGGCGCTGCACCGCCAGCGTCAGGCCGCGGGTGCCGTTCATCCATGCGGCGACGCGGTTGTTCTCCACCCCGTCCACCACCGCGGCGACGTCCTGCACCCGGATCGGCGCGTTGCCGCGCCCGCCGATGATGAGGCGGCCAAACTCGCGGGCGTCCTGCAGCTGGTCGTTGGCGCGCAGGGTGAGCTGCTGGCGCGGGCCGTTCAGCGTGCCAACCGGGGCGTTGCTGTTGGCTGCCGCGATGGCCCGCTGCGCCTCGTCGAATCCAAGGCCGAGGGCGGCGAGGCGGTCCGGGTCGAGCTGCACGCGGACGGCGTATTTCTGCTCGCCGTAGGTGATCACCTGCGCCACGCCCGGGATGCGCGAGAGGGCAGGGGAGATCAGCACCGCCGCCACCTCGTTGAGCCGGTAGAGCGGCACGTCGCCACCGCGCAGGTTCAGCAGCACCACCGGCGCGTCGGCCGGGTTGGATTTCCGGAAGGAGGGTGGGGTGGTCATCTCCTGCGGCAGTCGCCGCTGCGCGCGGGAGAGGGCGGACTGCACGTCGAGCGCCGCCGCGTCGATGTCGCGGCCAAGCACGAACTGCAGCGTGATCTGCGTGGTGCCCTGGCCGCTGCTGGAAGACATCTGCTCGATGCCGGAGATGGTGGAGAACTCGCGCTCCAGCGGCAGCGCCACCGAGTTGGCCATGGTTTCCGGGCTGGCGCCGGGGAGCTGGGCCGAGACGCTGATGACCGGGAAGTCCACCCGGGGGATCGCCGCCACGGGGAGCTGGAAATAGGCCACGATGCCCGCCAGCACGGCGGCGGCCGCCAGCAGCCCGGTCATCACCGGGCGGCGGATGCAAAGCTCGGAGAGGTGCATCGTGGCGGCTCCTCAGCTCTGCCGGTCGCGGGGCGCCGGGCGGCCCGGGCGTTCCGAGACCCGCGCGCCGTCGGTGAGGAGCTGCGCGCCCTCGATCACCACCTTTTCGCCCGCGCCGATCTCGGCCTGCAGCACGGCGCGGCCGGAGACCACCCGCTCCAGCGTCACCGGGCGCCGGCGGGCGCGGCCCTCGCCGTCCACCACATACACGAAGCGGCTGTCCTCGCTGCCGGTCTGCACCGCCTGGACGGGGACGCTCAGGGCATTCGGCTCGACCCGCGGCAGCAGCACCACGTTGACGTACTGGCCGGGCCAGAGATGACCCTCGGGATTGGCGAAGCGCGCCTTGAGCTGGATGGTGCCGGAGGTCGTGTCCACCTGGCTGTCCACGAAGACCAGCCTGCCGCGGGCGGGGGCGTGCCGGTCGCCGGGCGGGTGGGCGGCGACCTCCGGCGGGCCGTTCTCCATGGCCGCCTGGATCTCCGGCAGCCAGCGCTCGGGCACGGCGAACTGCACCTGGATGGGGTCCATCTGGGTGATGGTGGCGAGGGGGCTGCTGTCCCCCGCGCGCACCAGGTTGCCCGCCTTGGCGGGCAGCGCGCCGAGGCGGCCGTCGATCTCGGCGCGGATGGTGGCGTAGTCCAGGGTCAGCCGGGTCTGGGCGACCAGCGCCTCCATGGCGCGCACGGTGGCCTCGCCGGCGGCGGCGTCGGCCTGCGCCTGCTCAAGCCGCTGCGCGGCGGCGAATCCCTCGCCGCGCAGGGCGGCATAGCGGGCGGCATCCTGCCGCGCCCGCAGGGCCAGGGCGCGCTCGCGGGCAAGCTGCGCCTCCTGCTGGGCAAGCTGTGCCTCGGCCATGCGCGCATCGAGCGTGAACAGCACTTGCCCGCGCCGCACCTGCTGCCCCTCGGCCACATGCACCTCGCGAATCTGGCCTTCCACCCGGCTGCGTACCGAGACCGCCGCCTCGGCGACGACGTTGCCGCTGGCAGCGATTTCAACGGGCACGGAGCCGCGTTCGGCGAGGCTGACCACCACCGGCACCGCCGGCGGTCCGGCGTTCTGCGCCCGGAGGGGAGAGGGGGGCAGCGAGAAGGCCAGCGCAGCGCAAAGCGCGCCCGCCAGCAGGGGGTAGTGCGAACGCGATGCCATGGTGGTGTCCCGAATCAGGGGCGCTGTATGTCCCGCTTAATGCGGCACCACAGGATGGCATAGGCGACGTTACGTTGTGTAACTATTCTGTGCGGGAGGAACTGGTCCCACAGCCCGCAGCGGACCGCTCGCGCGGCACGTCGCCACGCGCAATACGATCAAACGCTTTGTGGACTTCCGCCTGAAACGACAAAACCGCGGCAGGCGAGCTCTATTGCCCGCCCCGCGGCTTGCGTCTCTCCATTGCCTGCCCCGCGGGCGCCCCGTCGCCGGGACAGCCTCGCCGGGCGAAGGGCGATCAGAAGCCCTCGCGCTCCAGGCGCTTGCGCTCCACCTTGCGGGCCCGGCGAACCGCCTCGGCGGCCTCGCGGGCGCGGCGCTCGGAAGGCTTCTCGTAGTGGCGGCGCAGCTTCATCTCGCGAAACACGCCTTCGCGCTGCAGCTTCTTCTTGAGGGCCTTGAGGGCCTGATCGATGTTGTTGTCCCGAACGACGACCTGCACGCTGTGCGGTCTCCTCTTTGAGCCAGGGCCTGAAAGCCGGGTGAGTGAACGCGGAAACACGTAGCGCCGGCAGACGCCGGTGCCTTCCAGCAAGGAGCGCAGCGAATAACACGCCTTCCCGCCGGATTGGAAGCCCTTCCACGCGCCCTTCCGGAAACCAAATGTCAGACTTTCCTCCATGGAGACGGCGCATGGCCATTCTGAAGATCGCCCGCATGGGCCACCCCGTCCTGTTGCAGGTCGCTGAGCCGGTGGCCGACCCCACGGCGCCGGAGATCCAGGACCTCCTTGAAAACATGGCGGAAACCATGCTCGACGCCTCCGGCCTCGGCCTTGCCGCGCCGCAGGTGCATGTTCCGTTGCGCATCTTCGTCTGGCGCAACGGCGACGAGGTGGCCGCGCTCATCAACCCGGAGATCGAGCTGCTGACCCCGGCCGACCAGCGTGGCTGGGAAGGCTGCCTTTCGATTCCCGGCCTGCGCGGCAACGTGGAGCGGGCCGGGCGCGTCGGCTTCCGCGGCCTCGATGCGGAAGGCCGGGCGGTGGAAGGGGAGGCGCAAGGCATGCTCGCCCGGGTCATGCAGCATGAGTTCGATCACCTGAACGGCATCCTTTATCCGAGCCGGATGAGCGATCTCGCCCTCTTCGGCTTCACCGACGAGCTGGCCCGCGCCGCCGCGCACCAGCACCAGCAGCAGCAGCAACAGGCCGCCGCGGAGTCGCCCCGATGAGCCTGGAGCGCAGCGCCGAGCGCGACGCCGCCCTGCGTGCCATGCTGCCCGAGGTGCCGCGGCTCGGCTGGACCACCGAGGCGCTGCGCGCGGGCCTCTCGGCCAGGGGCGACAGCCCGGAAGCGGCGGAATGGCTGTTTCCGCGCGGTCCGGTCGGCATGGTCGAGGCCTGGTGCGACCTGGCCGACCGCGACATGGCGGCCGAGGCGGCGGGTGCAGGTCTGGACGGGATGCGCATCCCGGCGCGGATCCGGGCGCTCGTCGCCATCCGGCTGCACCAGCAGGCGCCGCACAAGGAGGCGGTGCGCCGCGGGCTGGCGCTGCTCGCGCTGCCATGGAACCTGGGCGCCGCCGGCCGCGCCACGGCACGCACGGTGGATGCCATCTGGCAGGCCGCCGGCGACACCTCCTCCGACGCCTCGTTCTACACGCGCCGCGCCACGCTGGCCGGGATCTATGCCGCCACGCTCGGCTTCTGGCTGCAGGACCCCGATCCCGGGGCGGCGGCGACGCTGGCTTTCCTCGACCGCCGGCTCGGCGAACTGGGCCGGCTGCAGCGCTGCCGGCGCAAGGCGGCCTGAGCGCGAGAGGCCAGAAAAGCGATGGACAATCCGGCCTGGGCGCGGCACAGGCCGCACCTTCCGGCCATCTCTGCTGCAGGATCTTCGCGCGTGACCGAAACCGAAGCCGCGCCGCTCGTCGGCATCATCATGGGCAGCCGCTCGGACTGGGAGACGATGCGCCACACGGCGGAGACGCTCGCGCGCCTGGGCGTTCCGCATGAGACCCGCGTGGTCTCGGCGCATCGCACGCCGCAACGCCTGTACGACTACGCGCAGTCCGCCGCCGGCCGGGGCCTGCGCGCCATCATCGCCGGCGCAGGGGGCGCGGCGCACCTGCCCGGCATGGCGGCGGCCATGACCCGCCTGCCGGTGCTTGGCGTTCCGGTCGAGAGCCATGCACTGAAGGGCATGGACAGCCTGCTTTCCATTGTGCAGATGCCGGCCGGCGTGCCGGTGGGCACCCTCGCCATCGGCCGGGCCGGCGCGGTGAACGCCGCCCTGCTCGCCGCCGCCATGCTGGCCACCACCGACGCCGCGCTGGCTAGGCGCCTGGATGCGTTCCGCGCCGAGCAGACGGCCTCCGTGGCGGAGGAGCCGGCATGATGAGCGAGGCCGACGCCCCCGGCCGTTTCCCGCTGCCGCCCAACGCCACCATCGGCATCCTTGGCGGCGGACAGCTTGGCCGCATGTCGGCGCTGGCTGCCGCCGAGCTCGGCTACCGCTGCCACGTCTATGCTCCCGACGCGGATTCTCCGGGCATGCAGGTTTCTGCCGCGCGCACGGTCGCGGCCTACGAGGATGCGGCCGCCCTGGCCGCCTTCGCCCGCGCTGTGGACGTGGCGACCTTCGAGTTCGAGAACGTTCCGGCCGCCACGCTGGAGGTTTTGGCGCCGCTGGTGCCCTGCCGGCCAGGCCGCAAGGCGCTCGCGATCTGCCAGGACCGGCTGCAGGAAAAAAGGTTCCTCGCGCAGGCCGGGGTGCCCGTGGCCCCCTGGCGCGCGGTGGCAAGCCCTGAGGAGCTGGAGTCGGCGATCGCCGCGATCGGCCTGCCCGCCGTGCTCAAGACCACGCGCCTCGGCTATGACGGCCGGGGCCAGGTGGTGCTGCGCGCCCCGGACGAAGCGGCCGCCGCCTTCGCCCGGCTGGAGCCGAAGCCGCTGATCCTGGAAGCCTTCGTGCCCTTCGCGCAGGAAATTTCCGCGGTCGCGGCACGGGGCGCCGATGGTGCGACGGCGGTTTACGACGCGGTGGAGAATCGGCACCGGAACCACATCCTGGACCTTTCCTTCGCACCCGCCCGCGTGCCGTCCGAAGTGGCCGCCGCCGCGCGCGCGCACGCCGCCCGGGTTGCGGCCGAGCTGGAACTGGTCGGCGTGCTCGCCGTGGAGTTCTTCCTGCTGCCGGACGGCACCCTGCTGGGCAACGAGATCGCGCCGAGGCCGCATAATTCCGGCCACTGGACAATGGACGCCTGCCAGGCCAGCCAGTTCCACCAGCACATCCGCGCGGTCGCCGGCCTGCCCCTGGGCAGCGCCGAACGGCACTCCGACGCGGTGATGCGCAATCTCGTGGGGCCGGAGGGCATGGCGCTGGTCCCGGAACTGCTGGCACAGGCCGGCACCTCCGTGCATCTCTACGGCAAGGCCGCCCCTCGCGCCGGACGCAAGATGGGCCATGCCAACCATCTCCTGCCGCGCGAGATGCTCGGCGGCCCCGAAGGGGCGGCGCTGCTCACGAGGTTGCGAGTAACGCCTTGAAAAACCACTGTGGCGTGCATGCCACATGTGGCAGAAATCACAGCAGCGCATGCTGCGCTGTTTCCCTCGAGATGCTACATGATCCGTACGCGGCGCCCGGAATCGAAGTGCTCGATGTCTTCGTGACCAAGCGCAGCGAGCATGCCTCTGAAGGATCGAGGAGAATTCTAATGAGCCTCAAGAAGGCGCTTCTGGCCGCGACCGTTCTGGCGCTGCCGCTCGCGGCTCAGGCGCAGCCTGTGACGGGCGTGTATGTCGGTGCTGGCGCTGGCTACAACTATCTCCAGAACGGCAAGATCACGGGCCCTGACGACCGTACCTTCGATGTCGGCAACGACAACGACACGGTTCTCGGCGAGGTCGAGTTCGAGAATGGCTTCGGCGGCGTCGTGAGCCTGGGCTGGGGCTTCGGCAACGGTCTGCGGGCCGAAATCGAAGGCAACTACCGCCAGAACGACGTTGACAACATCTCGGCCGGCGGCCCGCTGCCCGGGATCGGCGGCACCGCCCGCACCTATGGCGCGATGGTCAACGCGCTGTATGACTTCAACCTCGGCCTGCCGGTTGTTCCGTATGTCGGCGCGGGCGTTGGTTGGGCCTGGACCGACTACGACACCGTCCGTAGCCGCTTCACGCCGAACAACGCCAACGTCAACAGCGTGACGATCAACGACAAGGACAGCCAGTTCGCCTTCCAGGGCATCGCTGGCCTCGCCTTCCCGATCGCCGCCGTGCCGGGCCTGGCGCTGACCGCCGAGTACCGCTTCTTCGGCACGCTGGAGCCGGAGCTGACGGTGGTCACCCGCGGTCCGACCGGTGTTGCGACCAGCTCCAAGGTCGACTCGGAGAACTACAACCACTCCGTGTTCGTCGGCCTGCGCTACGCCTTCAACCAGCCGGTGCCGCCGGCGCCGGTTCCGGTTGTCGCGCCGGCTCCGGCGGCCGCTCCGGCCCCGGCCCGCACCTACCTGGTGTTCTTCGACTTCGACCGCGCCGACCTGACGGACCGTGCCCGCCAGATCATCGCCGAGGCCGCGCAGAACTCCGGGCGCATGCAGACCACCCGCATCGAGGTGGCCGGCCACGCCGACCGCGCCGGCACGCCGCAGTACAACCAGCGCCTGTCCCAGCGCCGCGCCGACGCGGTCGCCGCCGAGCTGGTCCGTCTGGGCGTGAGCCGCTCCGCGATCACCGTGCAGGCCTTCGGCGAGAGCCGCCCGCTGGTGCCGACGGCCGATGGCGTGCGCGAGCCGCAGAACCGCCGCGTGGAGATCGTGCTGCGCTGAGCAGCACGGCTCACCGGCCGGAAACGGGAAGGGGCGCCGCAAGGCGCCCCTTCTGCTTTTCAGCCGCCGTTCAGGCGGGCGGGGCAGGGATGGGGGCCGCTCGGCGGCCCGTGCTCCCTGTTCAGGCGATGATGTCGGGCACCAGCCGGCTTTCCAGCCAGGCGATCTCGTCCTTCAGCTTCAGTTTGCGCTTCTTCAGGCGTTGCAGCTGAAGCTGGTCCAGCAGCGAGCCCTCCATGTGCGCGATCACGGTGTCCAGGTCACGGTGCTCACTGCGGAGCTCGTGCAGGCGGCGGAGCAGGCTGTCTCGGTCGGCCAGGATGGGCCTCATCGGTTGGTCGGTTTGAGTCGCATCTGAGCGTGAAAGCGCCATATCATGCCCGGGCGTGGTCGCACAGCACGCTCTGATCTCCGGCTTGTTCCGGTTTCAGCCGCGAAGGAGCATGGAGGGCAGGGATGCCGGCCATGTCTCGTGCGGAACGGCCTGGCCGTCTCGCCAGCCGGCACCGTTTCGCGGTACCGCAAAACATCGGAGGACAGCGCGTCGATGATGCAACAGCCCCGCCTGCGCAGCCTGCAGCAACGACATGAAACGCTGGAGCGGCAGATCGCCGTCGAGGGCGCCCGCCCGCAGCCCGACACAGGTGCCCTTGGCCGATTGAAACGCGCTAAGTTGCGAGTGAAGGACGAGATGGAGAAGCTACGCGTCAGCCGCTGATCCACGCCGTAGCCAAGGAGTGCCTCCACGGCGTCGCGTCGTGGGGGCGCTTGCTTTCCGCCAAGCTGTCACGGATGTGTGAAAAGCATTTGCGCATGGGCACCGGAGCGCGCAGAAGGCGGCGGAGTGCGTTTCTGCGCCAGGAAGCCGGGCTGCCAAGGCTTCCCGCATGATTCACAAGGAAGGAGCTTCGGCGCCGTATGGATGCCTCTGATATTGCACGCGTGCAGACCTATCTGCGCCGCCTTTTCGGAACCGAGCGAATCCGCCTCGTCCGCCCGGCGCGGCCCGGCCTCTCGGTTGAGCTGGCGGTGGAAGATGAGGTGATCGGCACCGTGCACCGCGACACGGACGAGGGAGAGGTGTCCTATGCGGTGCACCTGACGATCCTTGAGGAGGATCTGCCTCCAGCCGCTAAGGCGGCAGCCGCGGCGCCGGGTCGGCGGCGGATGTAGGGTGGGAAGGGGGCCGCGGCCCCTCCCGCAAGCCTCGGGCGGCGAACCGGCCGCCCGGCAGGATTGCTCAGACGGCTTCCTGGTCCTCGTCCTCGCCCAGGCCGGCCGGCGCGGCCGGGTTGCCGCCGGCGGCCGTAACGGCCGCATTGAGGTCGGACTGGCTGCACAGGCCGAGGATCACCGGGTCGCGCGGCTTGATGTTGGCGCTGTTCCAGTGCGTGCGGTCGCGCACCTTGGCGATAGTGTCCTTGGTGGTGCCCAGGAGCTTGCCGATCTGCGCCTCGGTAAGCTGCGGATAATTGCGCAGCAGGAAGGCGATCGCGTCCGGCCGGTCGTTGCGCTTGGAAATCGGGGTGTAGCGCGCGCCGCGCCCGCGGCTCCTGGGCGCCGGCGTGGCGCTTTCCAGCAGGCGCAGGCGCGCATCCGGGCTGCCCTCGCAGCGGGCAATCTCCTCGCGCGTCAGCTGGCCGTTCTGCACGGGGTCGTAGCCGACGATCCCCTGCGCGACCTCGCCGTCGGCGATCGCCTGCACTTCAAGCGGATGCATGCCCACAAAATCGGCGATCTGCTCGAAGCTCAGGGATGTCTTCTCGATCAGCCACACGGCGGTGGCCTTCGGCATCAGCGGCAGTGGCATCGGAAACCTTACCAGTCGGGTCGGGCGGATCGCTCGAACCGCCCCGGATACCCTGCATATAGAGAGGGGGCGAAGGAGGGTCAAAGCCCGACCGAAGCGGCGCCCCTGAACGCTTGGCGAGTTGGGAAGCACCCCATATCTCGGAGAACGCAACTCAGCAGGGGTTGGACATGGCTACACGGCGTCTGGCGACGGTCTTTGGCGGGACCGGCTTTATCGGGCGGCATCTGGTGCCGCGTCTGGCGCGGCTCGACTACGACGTCCGGGTGGTCACACGGAACCCGGACTCCGTGCGGCCGCTGGCCACGCAGGGTCGGGTCGGACAGGTCGAGCCGCATTTCGCCCGGCTCGGCTCGGATGCGGACGTGGCCGCCGCGGTGGCCGATGCCTCCCTGGTGGTGAACCTGATCGGCATCCTGGCGGAGAAACGTTCCGGCGACTTCCAGCGCCTGCAAGGCGAACTGCCTGGCCGCATCGGCCGCGGCGCGGCTGCGGGCGGGGTGGAGCGGCTGGTGCACGTCTCGGCCATTGGCGCCGATCCCTCCAGCCCCAGCGCCTATGCACGCAGCAAGGCGGCAGGGGAGACGGCGCTGCGCGTGGCCTTTCCAGGGGCGACGATCCTACGCCCCTCGATCATCTTTGGCCCAGAGGACCAGTTCCTCAACCGCTTCGCGGCGATGGCGCAGTGGCTGCCCTTCATGCCGGTGATCTGCGGCGCGACGCGGTTCCAGCCGGTCTATGTCGGCGATGTGGCGGAGGCGATCGTTGCCGCGGCGCAGCGGAGCGGCACCACGGGGCATACCTATGAGCTTGGCGGCCCGCGCGTGGTCACCTTCCGCGAGCTCATGGGCTACGTGCTGGAGGTGACCGGGCGCCAGAAGCGCCTGGTGGAGATGCCGGACGGGCTGGTGCGCCTGCAGGCCGCGATCGGCGAGCACCTGCCGGGCGCGCCGCTGACGCGCGACCAGCTGGCGCAACTCCGGCGCGACAACGTGGTGTCGCCGGAGGCGCAAGGCTTCGCCGCGCTGGGGCTGACACCCAAGGCGATGGAAGGGGTCGTGCCGACTTACCTGGCGCGCTTCCGGCGCGGCGGTGGAAGCAGGAACCGCACCGCCGCGTAAAAGTCCGAACCGGACCTTCATGCGGCAATACCTGCCTGAGTAGATCCAGAGGATTGGCTGCATCGGCGTTTAAATGGCAGCATTGCTGACCTAAACTGTGAATTTGGACTCGCGCCTCTCCGGCAGGTGTGGCACTCCTGCGCTTACCGGAGAGGAAGGGCCTGCGCGGCCGCCCTGTTGCCTGCCTGCCTCTCCGGCCTCCGCCTGACCTTCCTGCCCGAAGGACGTCCGCCGATGGCCGATCGCATGCTGCAATTCGTGCGCCTGTCGCAGCACCAACCCGACAAACGCGCCGCAGCCGCCCGCCGGACGGACTTCGGCGAGATCTACCAGCGCTTCAGCGCCGAGCGCGCTTCGGAGCAGTCGAGCCGCTGCTCGCAGTGCGGCGTGCCCTTCTGCTCGATCCACTGCCCGCTCAACAACAACATTCCGGACTGGCTGAAGCTGACCGCGGAAGGCCGGCTGGAGGAAGCCTACGAGGTTGCCTCCGCCACCAACACCTTCCCCGAGATCTGCGGCCGCGTCTGCCCGCAGGACCGGCTCTGCGAGGGCAACTGCGTCATCGAGAAGGGCTTCGAAAGCGTCACCATCGGTGCGGTCGAGAAGTACATCACCGACACCGCCTGGGAGAAGGGTTGGGTCAAGCCGCCCGCGCCGGCGCGGGAGGTGGCGCATTCCGTTGGCATCATCGGCGCCGGGCCGGCGGGTCTCGCGGCGGCCGAGCGGCTGCGCGGGCGCGGCTGGAAGGTCACCGTCTATGACCGCTACGACCGCGTCGGCGGGCTGATGATCTATGGCATTCCCAACTTCAAGCTGGAGAAGGAGGTGGTGCTCCGCCGCGCCGAGCAGTTCGCCGCCGGCGGCATCGAGTTCGTGCTGAATTGCCAGGTCGGCCGCGACATCTCGCTGGAGGAACTGCGGGCGAAGCATGATGCGGTGCTGATCGCGACCGGCGTCTACAAGGCGCGCGACCTCGGCGGTCCCGGCGCGAACCTGGCCGGCATCGTGCCCGCGCTCGACTACCTCACCGCCTCCAACCGGCAGAACCTGGGGGACGCCGTGCCGGCCTACGAGGATGGCACGCTGAACGCCGCCGGCAAGCGCGTCGTGGTGATCGGCGGTGGCGACACGGCCATGGACTGCGTGCGCACCGCCATCCGCCAGGGCGCCACGGGCGTCACCTGCCTCTACCGCCGCGACAAGGCCAACATGCCGGGTTCGATGCGTGAGGTGTCGAATGCCGAGGAGGAGGGCGTGCGTTTCGCCTGGCTCTCCGCGCCCGAAGGCTTCGAGGGCGAGGGCAAGGTGAGCGGCGTGCGCGCGGTGAAGATGCATCTCGGCCTGCCCGACGCCACCGGCCGGCAGCAGGTCGAGCCGATCCCGGGCAGCGCCTTCAGCGAGCCGGCCGACCTGGTCATCAAGGCGCTGGGCTTCGACCCCGAGGACCTGCCGACGATGTTCAACGAGCCCGGCCTGACGGTCAGCCGCTGGGGCACGCTGAGCATCGACCGCCGCAGCATGATGACCAAACTCGACGGCGTCTTCGCCGCCGGCGACATCGTGCGCGGCGCCTCGCTGGTCGTCTGGGGTATCCGTGACGGCCGCGACGCTGCCGACCAGATCGAATCCTACGTGCTGGCGAAGGCTTCCTCGCCGGCCCTCGCCGCGGAGTGAGCGCGATGGACATCCTCGAGAACGGCCAGGATTTCGCCGAAGCCTACCAGCGCAACGCCGCCGCGCTGGCGGATGCCGCGCAGCTCGACCTGACGGAGCACGATGCCTGCGGCGTCGGCCTGGTCGCCACGCTGGACGGAAAGCCGCGCCGGGACGTGGTGCAGGCCGGCATCGACGCGCTGAAGGCGGTCTGGCACCGCGGCGCGGTGGACGCCGATGGCAAGACCGGCGATGGCGCCGGAATCCATATCGAGATCCCGCAGGACTTCTTCGCCGAGGTGGTGGAGCGCGGCGGCGACCGGCTGCGCCCGGGCCGCATCGCGGTGGGCCAGGTTTTCCTGCCCAAGACCGACCTCTCGGCGCAGGAGCGCTGCCGCCAGATCGTCGAGACCGAGATCCTGAACGCCGGCTACAACATCTATGGCTGGCGGCAGGTGCCGATCGACGTCGCCTGCATCGGCGAGAAAGCCAACGCGACCCGTCCGGAGATCGAGCAGATCCTGATCTGGGACCCGGAGCAGCGCGAGACCGCCCTGGTCGAGCGGGACATGTACGTCATCCGCCGGCGCATCGAGAAGCAGGCCCTCGCCGCGCAGGTGCCGGAGCTGTACCTGTGCAGCCTCTCCAGCCGCTCGATCATCTACAAGGGCATGTTCCTGGCGGAGAACCTGACGGACTTCTACCCGGACCTGCTGGATGAGCGCTTCGTCAGCCGCTTCGCCATCTACCACCAGCGCTACTCGACCAACACCTTCCCCACCTGGCGCCTGGCGCAGCCCTTCCGGATGCTTGCCCACAACGGCGAGATCAACACCGTCAACGGCAACATCAACTGGATGAAGTCGCACGAGACGCGGCTTGCCCACGAGTTGCTCGACCCGTTCATGGACGACATCAAGCCCGTCATCCAGGCCGGCGGCTCCGACACCGCGACGCTCGACAACGTCTTCGAGCTGCTGGTGCGCGGCGGGCGCGACGCGCCGATGGCCAAGGCGATGCTGATCCCGGAGAGCATCGGCAGCAACGCCACCATGCCGCAGCCGCATCGCGACCTGTTCATGTACTGCAACGCCGTGATGGAGCCGTGGGACGGTCCGGCCGCCCTCTGCGCCACTGACGGCCGCTGGACCATCGCGGGGCTGGACCGGAACGGCCTTCGCCCGATCCGCTACACCGTCACCACGAACAAGCTGCTGATCGTCGGCTCCGAGACCGGCATGGTGAAGCTGGCCGAGAGCGACATCGTGGCCAAGGGCCGTGTCGGTCCCGGCCAGTGCATCGCGGTGGATCTCGACGCGGCACGCTTCTACGCCGATGGCGAGCTGAAGGACATGCTTGCGGCGCGGCACGCCTTCGGCGACTGGGTGAACCGCACCACCCGGATCGACGGCATCCTGCGCCAGGAGGTGGACGAGACGCCGGCGCTCACGGGCGACGCGCTGCGCCGCCGCCAGCTCGCCATGGGCTTCACCATGGAGGACCTCGAGACCATCCTGCACCCGATGGCCGAGGACGCCGCCGAGGCCATCGGCAGCATGGGCGACGACACGCCGATCGCCGTGCTGTCGAACGAGTACCGCGGGCTGCACCACTTCTTCCGGCAGACCTTCAGCCAGGTCACCAACCCGCCGATCGACAGCCTGCGCGAGACGCGGGTGATGACGATCAAGACGCGCCTCGGAAATCTCGGGAACATCCTCGACGAGGACCCGACCCAGTGCGACATGCTGATGCTGGACAGCCCCGTGCTCACCAATGCCGAGTTCACGGCGATGCGCGAGTACATGGGCGACACCGTCGCGGTGGTGGACTGCACCTTCGTCGTCGCCAACGGGGAGGCCGGGCTGCGGCGCGCGCTGGAGCGCATCCGGCGCGAGGCGGAGGAGGGCGTCCGCTCCGGCTGCGCCCATGTCATCCTCACGGACGAGAACCAGAACCCCGAGCGCGCCGCCATCCCGATGATCCTGGCGGTCGGCGCGGTGCACACGCATCTCGTCAAGCACTCGCTGCGCACCTTCACCAGCCTGAACGTGCGCGCGGCCGAATGCGTGGACGTGCACTACTTCGCCGTGCTGATCGGCGCCGGTGCCACCACGGTGAACGCCTATCTGGCGCAGGAAACCATCGCTGACCGGCATCGGCGCGGCCTGTTCGGCAGCCTGACGCTGCATGACTGCATCGCACGCTACCGCAAGGCGGTGGACAAGGGCCTGCTGAAGATCATGTCCAAGATGGGCATCTCGGTGCTCTCCTCCTATCGCGGCGGCATGAACTTCGAGGCCATCGGCCTCTCGCGCGCGCTGGTGGCCGAGTTCTTCCCCGGCATGCAGTCGCGCATCTCCGGCATCGGGCTCTCCGGCATCGCGCGGCGGGTGCTGGCGCTGCACGGCAAGGCCTGGACGGCGGCGGGGCAGGCGGCGGTGCTGCCGGTCGGCGGGCTCTACAAGCTGCGCCGCCGCGGCGAGGCGCATGCCTTCGACGGCAGCCTGATCCACCTGCTGCAGAACGCGGTGGAGACCGACAGCTACCAGACCTTCAAGCGCTACTCGGATGCCGTGCGGCGCCTGCCGCCGGTGGCGCTGCGCGACCTGCTGGACTTCCGCGCGGAAGGCCGCGCGCCTGTCGCCATCGAGGAGGTCGAGAGCATCACCGAGATCCGCAAGCGCCTCGTGGCGCCCGGCATCTCGCTTGGCGCCCTGTCCCCCGAGGCGCATGAGACGCTCTCCATCGCCATGAACCGCATCGGCGCCCGCTCCGACAGCGGCGAGGGCGGCGAGGATCCGGAGCGCGCCAAGCCGCGCGCCAACGGCGACAACCCGAACTCCGCCATCAAGCAGATCGCCTCCGGCCGCTTCGGCGTCACCGCCGAGTACCTGAACAACTGCAAGGAGATCGAGATCAAGGTCGCGCAGGGCGCCAAGCCCGGCGAGGGCGGGCAGCTTCCCGGCTTCAAGGTCAGCGGCATCATCGCCAGGCTGCGCCACGCGACACCGGGCGTGACGCTGATCTCGCCGCCGCCGCACCACGACATCTACTCGATCGAGGACCTGGCGCAGCTCATCTACGACCTGAAGCAGATCAACCCTGACGCAACGGTCTGCGTGAAGCTGGTCAGCCGCTCGGGCATCGGCACCATCGCCGCCGGCGTCGCCAAGGCGAAGGCGGATGCCATCCTGGTCTCCGGCCATTCGGGTGGCACCGGCGCCTCGCCGGTCTCCTCGATCAAGTATGCCGGCCTGCCCTGGGAGATGGGCCTCTCCGAGACGCATCAGGTGCTGATGCTCAACCGGCTGCGCCACCGCATCAAGCTGCGCACCGATGGCGGGCTCAAGACCGGGCGCGACGTGGTCATCGCCGCCATGCTGGGCGCCGAGGAGTTCGGCATCGGCACCGCCTCGCTGGTGGCCATGGGCTGCATCATGGTGCGCCAGTGCCACAGCAACACCTGCCCCGTCGGCGTCTGCACGCAGGACGAGGAGCTTCGCAGGAAGTTCGAGGGCTCGCCGGAGAAGGTCATCAACCTCTTCTCCTTCGTGGCGGAGGAGGTGCGCGAGATCCTCGCCAACCTCGGCTTCCGCCGCATCGAGGAGGTGATCGGCCGCACCGACCTGCTGAAGCAGGTCAGCCGCGGCGCCGAGGACCTGGACGACCTCGACCTGAACCCGCTGCTGGTGCAGGCCGATACCGGCCCCTATCCGCGCTTCTCCACGCTGGAGGGCCGCAACGAGGTGCCGGAGACGCTGGATGCCGACATGATCCGCGACGCCGGCGCGCTGTTCGAGCGGGGCGAGAAGATGCAGCTCGCCTACAACATCCGCAACACGCACCGCGCCATCGGCACCAAGATCAGCAGCAAGATCGTCCGCAGGTTCGGCATGAGCGGGCTGCAACCGGGCCACCTGACGGTACGGCTGCGCGGCTCGGCGGGCCAGTCGCTCGGTGCCTTCGCGGTGCGCGGCCTGAAGCTCGAGGTGCTGGGCGACGCGAACGACTATGTCGGCAAGGGCCTCTCGGGCGGCACTATCGTGCTGCGCCCGGCGCCCTCCTCCTCGCTGGTGTGGAACGAGAACGCCATCATCGGCAACACCGTGCTCTACGGCGCGACGGCGGGCGAGCTCTTCGCCGCGGGCCAGGCCGGCGAGCGCTTCGCGGTGCGCAACTCCGGCGCCACTGCGGTGGTGGAGGGCTGCGGCGCCAACGGCTGCGAGTACATGACCGGCGGCGCGGTGGCGATCCTCGGCCCGGTGGGGGACAATTTCGGCGCCGGCTTCACCGGCGGCCAGGCCTTCATCTACGACGCGGACGGCACCTTCGAGCAGCGGCTGAACCCGGACACGCTGCTCTGGCGCCGCATCGCCTTGCCGCACTGGGAGGAGTTCCTGCAGCGCCTGATCGCGCGCCATGTCGCCGAGACCGGCTCGCGGCTCGCCGCGCGGCTGCTCAACGACTGGGCCTCGGAGCGGGAGCGCTTCTGGCACGTGGTGCCGAAGGAATTCGCCAAATACCTGCCGCAGCCGATGGAGGCGGTGGCCGTCGCGGCGGAGTGACCGCCGGATGAGGCATGGCGCGCTCCGCGGGGGCGGGCCATGCCGTCACAATTTGCGCGTTCCTGATGCGGTCGCCTTTCCGCTCCGCGCTCGCCATGCCATAAGCGGCCCCCTTGTCACGGCCTGGCTCTCTGCGCATGCGAATCCTGTACCATCTGCCGTTGTCCCCCTATTCGCGCAAGGTGCGCCTGGTCCTGAGCGAGAAGCGCATCCCCTTCGAGCTGCGGATCGAGCGGGTATGGGAGCGGCGGGACGAGTTCCTGGAGCTGAACGCGGCCTGCACCGTGCCTGTGCTGGTGGAGGAGAACGGCCTCGTCCTGGCCGACAGCTATGCCATCTGCGAGTATCTCGACGAGGCCTACCCCGACGTGCCGCTGCTCGGCCGCACGCTGGGCGAGCGGGCCGAGGTGCGTCGCCTCGTTGCCTGGTTCGATGGCAAGTTCGCCCGCGAGGTGACGGACAACCTGCTCCATGAGAAGCAGATGAAGCGGCTGATGGGGCGCGGCAACCCGGATGCCGGGGCGCTGCGCGCCGGCTACGCGAACCTGAAGCCGCATCTCGACTATCTCGGCTGGCTGGCCGAGACGCGCATCTGGCTCGCCGGCAACACCCTCTCGCTGGCCGACCTGGCGGCGGCGGCGCACCTCTCCGCCCTGGATTACATCGGCGACATCGACTGGGGGCTGAACGACGCCGCCAAGGACTGGTACGCGCGGGTGAAGTCCCGCCCGGCCTTCCGCCCGCTGCTGGCGGACCGCGTGAGCGGCGTCAACCCGCCGCCCCACTATCCCGACCTGGACTTCTGAGGCGCCCGCGCCTCAGCTCATCATCCCCTCCGGCATGCTTGCCACGTGCTCGGCGATCTGCCCGGCGGTGGCGAACCAGGCGAGGTCCTGCCGCGCGGCGATATGTTCCAGCGCGCCACGCAGCGCCCGCAGCCGGTAGGGCTGGCCCACCAGATAGGGGTGCAGCGCGATGCCCATCACCTGGGGCCGGCCGTCCTGGATCTGCCGCAGGCGCTCCTCGAAGTCCGCCACGATCATGGCGGCGAACTGCTCGGCGCCGTCCCTGCGCACCGCGATCGCGGGGACGTCGTTGACTTCCTGCGGGTAGGGCACGGCCAGCAGCCGCCCGGCGCGCGTGCGCATCCAGATGGGCTGGTCGTCGGCGCACCAGTTGAGGGTATAGCGGTAGCCCGCCTCCGCAAGCAGGTCCGGGGTGTGGTGGCTTTCGGCGATCCAGGGCGACAGCCAGCCGCTCGGCCGCAGGCCCTCGGCATTGGCGATCGCCGCCGTGACCTCGGCGATCATGGCCCGCTCGGTGGCCTCGTCCATCGTGCTCTGCCGCTCGCTGTTGGTGCGGCCATGAGCGGCGATCTCGTCGCCGCGGGCGCGGTGCGCCGCCACCAGGCTCGGCGCGTAGTCGTACATGGCGCTGTTCAGCAGCACCGTGGCCGGCAGGCGGAGCGCCTCCAGCACCTCGATCAGCCGCCAGGCGCCGACCCGGTTGCCGTAGTCGCGCCAGGCGTAGTTCAGCACGTCGGGCTGCGGGCCTCCCGGTGCCAGTTCGGCGCCCAGCCCCTCGCCAAAGGCGAAGTGTTCCAGGTTGATGCCCAGGTAGACCGCGAGCTTGGCTCCCCCGCGCCAGGAGTAGGGAGGGCGGTCGGGCCAGGGATGATAGTCGTAGCGGCCATGTCTGGGCAGCATGAAGGGTCCCTCCACTCCTCTGGTTGGGCAGCAGGCGCAGCATAGGCCATCGTCGCTCTGCGGTTTTCGTACGGCATGAAACCGGCTAGAAGATGTCCATGTCCAAGCCCCTGCCGGCTGAGGCGGTCCGGGCGCGTTCCCTGCTGTCTGCCACGGCCCGAGAGGGCCGCGCGCGACTGTCGCGCCCGATCCTGCTCGGCCTTGCTTCGATCGCCTGCGGTCTTGCCCAGGCGTGGTTCATGTCGCACCTGCTCGCCACCCTGCTCGGCTACGGGCAGTCCGGCTGGCCGGACTTCGCCGCCGCCGCGGCGCTGGCGTTGCTGGCCATCGCGCTCGGCATCGCGCAGGAGCGCGCCCAGGCCGCTGCCGGCGCGGCCGCGCGAGCCGGCCTGCGCCGCCGCGCCTTCGCCCGCCTGCTGGCTGCCGGCCCGGCCGATCACCGGCCGGCGGGCGAGCGCGCGGCCCTGGTGGTGGACCGGGTCGAGGCGCTGGATGGCTATTTCGCCCGCTGGCTGCCCGCCGCCGCCCTCGCCGCCGCGGGGCCGCTGCTGATCGCCATCGTGGTGGCCTTCGAGGATCCGCTGAGCGGCCTCATCCTCTTCGTCGCCGGGGCGCTGGTGCCGGTCGGCATGGCGCTGACCGGCATCGGCGCGGCGCTGGCCAGCCGGCGGCAGTTCGACGCGCTGCAACACCTCTCCGGCCGCTTTCTCGACCGCATGCGGGGCCTGCCCCAGCTTGTGCTGTTCCGCCGCCAGGAGGCGGAGGCGCAGGCGCTTGGCGCCGCCGCCGACGAGCTGCGCCGCCGCACCATGAAGGTGCTGCGCGTCGCCTTCCTTTCCGGCCTGACGCTGGAGGTGATCGCCGCCGCCGTGCTGGGCTGCCTCGCCTGGCGCCACGGCAACATGCTGGTGGGCGGCCATCCCGATCCACAGGCGGCGTTGTTCTGCCTGCTGATGGTGCCGGGCTTCTTTGCGCCGCTGCGGGCCTTCTCCGCCGCCTATCACGAGCGGATGGCGGCGCAGGGCGCCGCCGCCGCGCTGGCGCCGCTGCTGCAGGAACCGGCAGCGGGCGAGACCGGGCTGCAACTGGCCGAGATCCCGCCCAGCGTGGTCGTCACCTTCGAGCATGTCAGCCTGACCTACGACCCGGCGCGCGGCCCTGCGCTGGCCGACCTTTCCTTTCGCGTCACGCCCGGCGAGGCGCTGGTGCTGGCGGGGCCTTCCGGCTCCGGCAAGTCCTCGGTGCTGCGGCTGCTGATGGGCTTCCAGCGGCCCGATGCCGGACGCCTCGCCCTGAACGGGCGCGACGCCACCACGCTGCGCCCGGAGGAGCTGCGCCGCCTGACCGCCTATGTCGGGCAGAAGGCGCATCTGTTCCGCGACACCATCCGCGAGAACATCCGCCTCGCCCGCCCCGAAGCCACTGCGCCCGAGGTGGAGGCCGCCGCGCGCGCCGCCCAGGTGGCGGACTTCGCCGCCGCCTTGCCGCAGGGGCTCGACACGCTGGTGGGGGAGGGCGGCTTCGGCCTTTCCGGCGGGCAGGCGCAACGCGTGGCCATTGCCCGCGCCTTCCTGCGCAACGCGCCGCTGGTGCTCCTCGACGAGCCGACGGTGCATCTCGATCCCGGCACGGAGGTGCAGGTGCTGGATAGCCTGCGACGCCTCTGCGCCGGCCGCACGGCGATCATCGCCACCCATTCCCCGGCGCTGCGCGCCCGTTTCAACCGCGTGCTGGAACTGGAACAGGGGCGCGCCGTCACCTCCCGGATGGCCGGCGAATGATCGCGATGCTGCATGACCTCCTGCGCGTGCTCGGCCTTTGGCGGGCGCGCCGGGGCTGGCTGCTGGCCGGCGCCCTGATCGCCATGCTGGCGGCGTTGGCCGGCGTGGCGCTGCTGGCGCTGGCCGGGCGCGGCGTTTCCGAGGGGCTGCGCCACGGCGCGCTGACCGGCGTCGCGGTCGGGTCGCTGCTGCTGTTGCGGCCGTTGATCCTGGTGCGGCCCGCCGCCCGCTACCTGGAGCGGCTGGTGACGCACGCCGCCACCTTCCGTGCCCTGGCCGATACTCGCATCTGGTTCTTCCGCCGCCTCGCGGAACGGCTGCCCTCCGGCCTGGGCATGCGCCGCGCGGGCGACCTGCTGGGGCGCCTTGTTTCCGACGTCGAGGCGCTGGACGGGCTCTATCTCCGCGCCCTGGTGCCCGGGGCCGCCGCGCTGGCGGTGGTGCTGGCGCTGGCGGTGCTGCTGGGCTTCGCCGGGCCGGCTCTCGCCGCCGTGGTCGCCCTGCCGCTCGCGCTCGCCCTGCTGCTGCCGCCGCTGCTCGCCCCCGGTGCCGCCCGTGCCGCGGCCGAGGTGGCTGAAGCCCAGGGCCGGCTGCGCACCGCCGCCGTGGATCCGCTGCTGGGCCTGGAAGATACGCTGGCGGCCAACGCCGAGGGGCGCGCCGCGGCGCGCCTCGACGCGGCCGGCCAGGACCTTGCCCGCACCCAGGCATCCCTGGCCCGTCGCGCCGCCTGGAGTGGCGCCAGCGGCACACTGCTGACGCAGGCGGCGCTGCTCGGTGCGCTGGGGTACGGCCTTGCCGGCGGCCCCGGCGCGGCCGCCGGTGCGGTGATGGGCCTTTTTCTTGCGCTCGCGGCGGGCGAGGTGCTTTCCGGCCTGCCACGTGCCGGCACTGCCTTGGCCGCGGCCGGGGCCGGCGCGCACCGTCTCTTTGAAGCTGCCGATACGCCGCCGCCCGTCACCGAGCCGGCGCAGCCGGCGGCGCTGCCGACTGGCCATGCCATTCGCGCCGAGGATCTGCGCTTCGCCTGGGCCGGGGACCGCGCACCCGTCTTCGAAGGGCTCAGCTTTGAGCTTCCCGAAGGCGGCCGGCTGGCGCTGCTAGGCCCCTCCGGCGCCGGCAAGTCCACGCTCGCAGCGCTGCTGCTGAAGCTGGCGGCGCCGCAGGGCGGGTGCATCACCCTGGGTGGCGTGGACATCGCGGAGCTTTCCGCCGACGCGGTGCGCAGCCGCATCGCCTGCCTGACCCAGGATGCGCGCCTGTTCGACGACAGCATCGCCGCCAACCTGCGCATCGCCGCGCCGGACGCGGATGATGCCGCGCTCTGGCAGGCGCTGGAGCGGGCCGGCGTGGCCGATGTGGTGCGCGCCTTGCCGGAAGGCCTGCAGACGCAGTGCGGAGAGGGTGGCGCCCGTTTCTCCGGCGGCCAGGGACGGCGTCTCGCCCTGGCGCGTGCGCTGCTCTCGCCGGCGCGCGTGCTGATCCTGGACGAGCCCGCTTCCGGCCTGGACGCGCAGGCCGAGCGCACCTTCCTGGAAACGCTGGAATCCGCCACCGAGGGGCGCAGCGTCATCCTCATCACGCATCGCCTGCTTGGCGTGGAACGGCCGACGCGGATCCTGCGGCTGGTCGGCGGCCGCGCCATGCCCGCCATGGGATGATCCGCCGGCCCCATCGCGCCACGGCAACAGCGCCGGCCATGGCGCGTTAAGTCCTCCAAGTGTGAGGAGAATCGAACGATGAGCGGATTGTTTTCCGGGCGCGGCGGCGGCGGCCTGACCGGTGGCCTCTCTGGCGGGGTCAAGATGGCAGCGATCGCGCTGCTTGTGCATCAGTTGATGAAGCATGCGCGGCAGGAGGGCGGTGCCGCGCCCGCCCAGGCCACCCCCGCCGGCTCGGAGGGTACCGGCTCGGAGGGTATGGGTGGCCTGGGCGGGCTTCTCGGTGGACTTCTGGGTGGAGGCGCGACCGGCTCGGCCGGAGGTGGCCTGCTCGGCGGCTTGGCTGGGATGCTCAATGGTTTGCGGAACCAGGGCATGGGCCCGCAGGTCGACTCCTGGGTTGGGCACGGCGAGAACCGCCCCGTCTCCCCCCAGGAGTTGGAGCGGGAGTTCGATCCGCAGGAGCTGGATGAGGCGGCACGGCAGGCGGGCACCGATCGCCAGCGCCTGCTGGAGGAGCTGAGCCACACGCTTCCCCATTTCGTGGATCGCGCCACACCGAAGGGCGATGTTCCGCAACGCGAGGAGGAGATTGGCGGCGGCGGGATCGGCGGCCTGCTGAGCAGCCTCCTTGGAGACAGGCAGGGCTCAGGCCCTGGTGCTGCGCCGCCGCGTCACTGAGCTTGTGCGGCGCCCGCTTCGGCGTCGAGCAGCGGCACCAGCCTCGCCCTGATCTCTGCGGCAAGGGCGCGGAGGGCCGGCTCGGGGCGGGCCGCCAGCCGCGCCGCCATGCTGCCGAGAAAGCCGGGCGAGCCGGTGGCGGCCGCCTGGCGGAACCAGCGCAGCGCCGCCTCGGCGTCGCCTTCCGCGAGGACCAGCGTGCCCAGGTTGAACTGCGCGCGGAAATCCCCTGCCGCGGCGGCGCGGGCATAAAGGGCGAAGGCGGCCTGCCGGTCGGTCGGGCCTTCCCAGCCTTCCTCCAGGAAGCGCCCCAGCAGGGTCAATGCCTTGGGGTGGCCCTGCACGGCCGCGCGGCGCACCCAATGCAGCGCCTCGGCCCGATCCTCAGGCGCGCCACTGCCACGCGCCAGCAGGACGGCGAGGTTGTACTGTGCCCAATCAAGCCCTTTTTCGGCGGCTTCGCGATACAGGACGGCGGCCTGGGGCAGGTCCACCGGCACGCCCCAGCCCAGCTCGTGGCAGCGCCCAACCATGTTGATGCCTTCCAGGCTGCCGGCCTGGGCGGCGGTGCGGAACCACGCATGGGCGGCGGCACGGTCCATCCGCACGCCGCGCCCCTCCAGCAGAATCTGGCCCTGCAGCAACTGCGCCTGGAGCAGCCCCGCTCGGGCGGCGGCCGCGATCCAGCGCGCCGCCTCCTCGGGCGGGCCTGCGAAGGCGGCCTGGAGCTGTGCCGGACTGGCGGCGCGGATCTCGGCGAGGCTGAGGGGCGGCGGATGGTCGGCGCGGCGGCGAAGCATGCGCCATATATGCGATTAAGAATCCCTCGCAACAATCCCCTTTGCCGGTGAGGTGCTTCAGCCGCGCGCCGTCAGCCGTCCGCCTTGCTTCACCCGCCCGGGCAGGGAATGGCCGACCACCGCCTCGGCCAGACGTCCCGCCGCGATCAGCCGGTCGAGGTCGAGGCCTGTCCCGACGCCGCACTCGGCGCAGAGCAGGGCAAGATCCTCGGTGCAGAGGTTGCCCGCGGCGCCTTCGTGCTTCGCGAAGGGGCAGCCGCCGAGGCCGGCGATGGCGGCGTCGAAGCGGGCGACACCCATGCGCAGGCCTTCCCAGGCGTTCACCATGGCCATGCCGCGCGTGTCGTGCAGGTGCAGCGAGATCTCCAGCTCGGGCCACTTGTCCCGCACCGCGCCGACCACCCGCTGGATGGTGAGCGGCGTCGCCCAGGCCATGGTATCCGCCAGCGAGATCACCGGCCGCTCCAGCCCGGCGCCGCCGGCAAGGGAAAGGATCGCCGCGATGCGGTCCAGCACCGCGCTGACCGGCACCTCGCCCTGAAAGTTGCAGCCGAAGGCCGCCATGATGGTGGCGCGGGCGAAGGGGATGCGATGCTCGGCATACA
The DNA here is from genome assembly GCF_009829925.1 of Teichococcus coralli. Lineage (GTDB taxonomy): Bacteria > Pseudomonadota > Alphaproteobacteria > Acetobacterales > Acetobacteraceae > Pseudoroseomonas > Pseudoroseomonas coralli. The sequence goes on along the minus strand of NZ_SNVJ01000001.1, from coordinate 350,734 downwards.
GCGCCATCAGGGCCGCGGCGGCGGCGAGGTCCTGCTCGCGGTCGCGGTTCTGGTTGCGTTTGCCGAAGACCTCGGAGGCGGAGACCGAGACGCTTCCGTCCAAGGTCAGGTTCGGCGCCACCAGGGCGCGCAGGAAGCCTTTGGCGTTGAGCCAGAGCGCGCCGAAGGCGACGCCCGGCGGCGGCTTCAGCGCGGCGCAGACGGCCTCGGCGTCCGCCATGCCGGGCACCCGGCGCGGGTCCACGAAGGAGACGGTCTGGATGCGCTTCAACCCGGTTTCGGCGAGCGCGTGGATGAGTTCGAGCTTTCGGGCAGTCGGAATTTCGCCCTTCTCGAACTGAAAGCCCTCGCGCGGGCCTTCCTCGCGGATCTCGATGCGGTTGGGCAGGCTCATGCTTCGGTCTCCGCGTCCGGCAGGGTCAGGATGCCGTCCCGCCGCAGCGCCGCCTGCTCCTCCGGCGAGAGGCCGAGGCTGGCCAGCACTTCGGCCCCGCCTTCGCCGACATGCGGCGGCTGGCGGCGCAGGGTCAGCGGGGTGTTCTCGAAGTGCAGCGGCGTCATCGGCAGCGGCGCGCGGACGGTGTCGGTCAGCGCCGTCTCGCCCATGGTGCCGCTGGCCAGCAGGTGCGGGTCGGCGAAGAGATCCTCGGGATGCGCCACCGGGGCGCAGGGGATGAAGGCGGCGCGGCAGCGGCGCAGCACCTCCCCGACCGGCCAGCCGGCGATCAGCTTCTCCAGCACGGGCATGATGCGCTCCCGCCCGGCGACGCGCTGGCCGTTGCTGTCAAGGGAGAGGTCGGCGCCGAGCTCCTCCAGGCCGAAATGCTGGCAGAGGCGCTGCCAGTGCTGGTCGCTGGTGACGCCGACGAAGACCTGCCCGTCCTGCGCCTGGAACACGTCGTAGATCGCCCAGGTGATGCGGCGGGCGGTCATCGGCGGCACGCGCTCGCCGGCGATGGCGCCGGCCGCCATGTGCTGGCCGACCATGAAGGCTACGCTTTCGAACAGCGAGGCCTGCACCTTCTGGCCCTCTCCGGTCTGCTCCCGCTGGCGCAGGGCCGCCAGGATGCCGACCACGCCGAAGACGCCGCCCATGATGTCCACCACCGAGGTGCCGGCACGCATCGGGCGTCCGGGCAGGCCGGTCATGTAGGCCAGGCCGCCCTGCATCTGCACCACCTCGTCCAAAGCCGGCAGCTTCTCATAGGGGCCGGGCAGGTAGCCCTTCAGCGCGCAGTACACGAGTCGCGGGTTGATTGCCCGCAACTGCTCCCAGCCGAGGCCGAGCCGCTCCATGGTGTCGGGCGCGAAGTTCTCCACCAGCACGTCGGCGGTGGCGACCAGCTTCTCCAGGACGGCCTTGCCGCGCGGGTCTTTCAGGTCCAGCGCCAGGCTGGCCTTGTTGCGGTTGTAGGTGGCGAAGAAGCCGGTGCCGAAGCCGCCCAGCCGCCGCGTGCGGTCGCCCTGCGGCGGCTCAACCCGGATGACCTCGGCGCCCAGGTCGGCCAGCACCACGCCGCAGGAGGGACCCATCACGGTGTGGCCAAAATCCAGCACACGGAGGCCGGCGAGGGGGAGGGCGTTGGTTGACACAGGAATGTTCCGCTAGACAGAATGGTGTTCTGTGGAACAGCATGGAACTCCCGCTCATGGCGGTCAAGCCGGAAGCGCCGGCCGAAGGCGTTGGCGCTGTGGACCGGGCCCTGGCCATCCTCTTCGCCTTTCAACCCGGCGACAGTGTTCTGACACTGGCGGAGCTCGCGCGCCGGACAGGGTTCTACAAGAGCACGCTGCTGCGGCTGATCGCCTCGCTGGAGCGGGCACGGATGCTGGTGCGCCAGGGCCAGGAGGCGCGCTGGCGGCTTGGTCCGGCCTTGATCGGCCTCGGCCTGCAGGCGGAGCATGGCCTGGCTCCGTTGCGCGAGATGGTGCCGGCCGTGCTGCGCCGGCTGGCCGCGGACACTGGCGAGAGCGCGAGCTTTTATGTCCGCGAGGGCGAGTTCCGCCTTTGCCTTTTCCGCGAGGAGGGCCACCACCCCGTGCGTGACCATTTGCTGCCCGGCTCCCTTCTGCCGCTCGACCGCGGGGCGGCGGCGCATGTGCTGCGTGGCGCCGGGCTTTCGGTGAGCATCGGCGAGCGGGATCCGGAACTGGCCGCCATCGCCGCACCGGTGCGTGGCACGGGCGGGGTGCTGCTCGGCGCGCTCTGCCTCTCCGGCACCGCCACGCGCTTCGGCGACAAGGTGCGGCGGGAGGCCTTGGCGGCGGCGCTGGAGCGGGAGGCGGTGCAGCTCTCCCGCCAGCTCGGCGGCTGACTCAGGGGCGGGAAAGGCCGTCCGCCACCAGGCTGCAGCCGGCGATGGCGAGCAGGATGGCCAGCCCTGGCCAGAGGGCGGCCAGCGGCGCGGCGAAGACCGCCTCCTGCGCGTTGGCCAGCATGTTGCCCCAGGAAGGGGTGGGCGGCTGGATGCCGAGGCCGAGGAAGCTCAGCACGCTCTCGGCCAGGATGGCGCCGGCCACCGCCAGCGCCGAGGCCACCGCCACCGGGGCCACCAGCCCGGGCAATACGTGGCGCCACAAAAGCCGCGCCTCCGTGACGCCGAGCGCCCGCGCTGCGCGCACGTAGTCGCTGGCCAGGATGGTAAGCGCCCCCGCCCGCGTCAGCCGCGCGACGCCCACCCAGCCGAACAGAACCAGGATGGTGACGATGCGCAGCATGTCGGTCACCGCCTCGCCGCGCGGCAGGCCGAGCCGGGCGGGGTCCATGGCGGCGAGCAGCACCAGGATGGGCAGGGCGGGCAAGGCGAGCAGCCCGTCGGCGAGGCGCATCAGCACCGTATCCACCCAGCCGCCGCGCCAGGCTGCCAGGACGCCGAGGGCGGTGCCGAGGACCGAGGCGGCGAGCGCCGTCGCCAGGCCGACGCCGAGCGAGATGCGCGCGCCATAGAGCAGGCGGGTGAGGAGGTCCCGCCCCAGCTCGTCGGCGCCGAGCGGATGGTCGGGCGAGGGCGGGGCGTAGCGGGCGAAGAGGTCGGGGGCGAAGGGGTCCTTGCCGATCCAGCCGGCGGCGAGGGGTGCGATCAGCGCGGCCAGGGCCAGCAGGGCCAGCAGCAGCAGGCCGAGGCGCAGCCGAGTCATCATGCGTCGAGCCGCGGATCGAGCCAGCGCTGGGCGAGGTCGGCGGCGAGGGTGGCCAGCATGGTCACCAGGGCCACCAGCAGTAGCGCCAGCAGGGCCAGGTTGTAGTCGTTGCCCATGACGGCGTCGTAGAGCAGCTTGCCCATGCCGGGGCGGGCGAAGACCGTCTCCGTCACCAGCGCGCCGGAGACCAGGCCGCCGGCATCCAGCGCCAGCAGGGTCAGCAGCGGCACGGCGGCATTGGGCAGGGCATGGCGCCAGAGCACCCGCGCCTCGGAGCCGCCGCGCGCGCGGGCGCTGGTGATGTGCGGCCGCGCCAGCTCGGCGGTGAGGGCGGCGGCGGCGTGGCGGGCATAGGCGGCCATCTGGCCGAAGGCGATGGTGGCCACCGGCAGTACCAGGAAGGGCAGGACGGAGCCGCCCGGCTCCGGCGCGCCGCCCGCCGGCAGCCAGCCCAGCCGCACGGCGAAAAGGATGATCAGCAGGATGCCCAGCCAGAAGGAGGGCACCGCCTGGGCCAGAAGCGTGGCGGCATCCACCAGCGGTGCCGCGCGCGGCCGCAGCGCCGCCAGCCCACCGAGCGCGACGCCGGCCGCCGCCGCCAGCGCCACCGCCGCGCCGACCAGCACCAGTGTCGAGCGCAGCGCCGGCCAGAGCACCGCCGGCACCGGCTGGGCGAAGAGGCGGGAATAGCCGAACTCGCCGCGCAGCACGCCACCGGCCCAGGCGAGGTAGCGCTCCAGCATGGGTTGGTCGAGGCTGTGCAGGGCGCGCAGGCGCGCGATGTCCTCCGGCGTCAGGCGCGGGTCGGAGAAGAGTGCGAGCGAGACCGGATCGCCCGGCATCAGCCCGATCGCGAACCAGGCGGCCAGCGAGAGCAGCGCCAGGGTCAGCGCGATCTGCGGCAGCCGCAGGGCGGCCAATCTCAGCATCGGGGCCTCAGCATCGTGACCTCAGGGCGCCCGCCATTCCGTCACCCAGAGCGAGGAGTAGTTCTGGTGGCCGGTGGGCGTCACGCCCTCCAGCCAGCGCGGCCCGACATATGCGTCCGAACGGTGCCAGAGCGGCAGCACCGGCAGGTCCTCGGCGATGCGGCGCTGCAGCTCGAACCAGAGCGGCCTGCGCTTCGCCGCGTCCAGCGTGACGGGGATCTGCTCGATCAGCCGGTCCACCTCGGCATTGCTGTAGCCCGTGTAGTTCTGACCGGACCAGTTGCGCTCCGCGCGCGGGATCTCCTCCGAATGGAAGGTGGAGCGCGGCACGTTCTCCGGACTGCTGACCCAGGCGAACATCGCCAGGCCGGTGAAGCGGCGCTTGCTCACCGTCTCGCTGAAGAAAACCCGTGGCGGCTCGTTGCGGATGCGCGCCTCGACACCCACCGCGCGCCACATGCCGGCCAGGATCTGCTGCACCTGCTCGCGCGCGCGGTTGCCGGCGGTGGTCATGAACTCCAGCGAAAGCTTCTCGCCGGCGGCGTTGCGCCGGATGCCGTCCGTTCCCGTGCGCCAGCCGGCCTCGTCCAGCAGCTTCGCGGCGCGGGCGGGGTCGAAGGGATATTTCGGCGTGTCCGGGTCGTACATGACGTCGCGCGGATGCACGCCGCCCGCCGCCACTTCCTGCCGCCCCTCATAGAGCCGCGCCACGATCTGCGCGCGGTCGGCGGCCAGCAGCAGCGCCTGCCGCACGCGCCGGTCGGCGAGGGCCGGGTTGTCGAGCATCAGGTCGATGTGCTCGTAGGTAAGGCCGGGCACGAAGTCGAAGCGGAACCGGTCGCCGGTGCGGCGTTGCAGGGCGATGGCCTGTTCGAGCGGCAGGCCCAGCTCCCCCGCCACCATGTCGAGCTGCCCGGCGAGCAACTGCGCCTCCAGCGCCGCGGTGTTCTCCACCGTGCGCACCTGGATACGGTCGAAGGCTGGCGCCTGGCCGGACCAGTGCGCGTTGCGCTCCAGCGTCACGCCCGCGCCAGGCTGCACGGCGCCGACGCGGTAGGGGCCGTTCCACAGCGCGGGGTTGGTGGTCTCCGTCTCGTAGGCGGAGCGGGTGCGGTAGTTGGCGCGGCCGGCCTCCCAGCGCGGCCGCTCGATGCGCGCCGGCAGCGGCTGGAACTGGCCGAGGCTGGCGTAGTCGAAGGTCACCTTGTCGAAGCGCAGGGTGAAGCTGTGCGGATCGTCGCTGAGGAACTCGTAGGCCGAGCGGTAGAACTCGGCCGGGCCGAAGCCGGTCTCGAAGGCGCGGCCGGCCTCCCAGGCGAAGCGCATGTCCTCGGCGGTGACGGGCGTGCCGTCGCCCCAGGTCCAGTCCTTGCGCAGGCGCCAGGTGATGCGGATGCCTGCCTTGCCGTCGGGCGTCTGCTCCAGCACGGCGTCGCCGTTCTCCAGGCTGGGCAGGCGCTCGCAGCCGAGGCAGGCGAGCTTCCATTCGGCGTCGTAGGCGGTGACCGGGCGCAGCGCGAAGCCTTCGATATACGCCTTGGCGGCCATGTTCTCGATGTTGGGATGAAAGTTCGCGGGATACTGGCTGAGGCCGATGGTCAGGCTGTCGCGCGCCAGGGCCGGCGGCGCCCCGGGCAGGCTTGTGGCGAGCAGGAGGAGCAGCCCACGGGCAACACGGCGGACGGCACGGGCCATTCGGCAACTCCCCTCAAGCTTCAGGCAACCGCAGGCCGCGCCGCCGCTTTCACCGATAGCGAAATCAGCAACAGGACGCCAAGGCCCGATGACGCCGCACGGACACAGGATGCTGCTGCGGGCGGCGGTCGCGGCTGGAGGCGTGGTGCCGGTGGGCGCCGGCCTGACCGGCGTGCTCATCGGTCCGGCCATGCTCCAGGGCATGCCGCCGCTCGACGCGCTGCCGCTGGAGAGCCACTATCGGTACCTGTCCGGCCTGCTGCTGGCCATCGGCCTCGGCTTCTGGAGCACCCTGCGCGATATCGACCAGCAGGGCGAGCGGTTCCGGCTGCTCACCGCCATCGTTGTCGCCGGGGGCGTCGGCCGCCTGCTCGGGCTGGTGGTGGTGGAGCCGCCGGACGTCGGAATGATGTTCGGCCTGGGCATGGAGCTGGTGGTGACGCCGCTGCTCTGCCTCTGGCAGGGCGCGGTGGCCCGCATCAGCCAACGGGAGGAGGGCTGAAGGCCCCCCTCCTCGCTCCGGCCGGGCTCAGAAGGCGCTTGCCAGCATCCAGACGTTCAGTGCGACGATCAGCAGTGCCGCGGCCCAGCCGATGGCGAGCTGCCAGGCCGGCGTCACCAGTGCGCCCAGGCGGCGGCGGTCGCCGGCGAAGATCATCAGCGGAATCGCGGCGAAAGGCAGCTGCAGCGAAAGGATGACCTGGGAGAACACCAGCAGCTCGGCGGTGCCGCTTTCGCCGTAGAACCAGGTGACCAGCACGGCGGGGACCACGGCGATCATGCGCGTGACCAGCCGTCGCACCACCGGGCGCAGCCGCATCCGGATGAAGCCTTCCATCACCACCTGGCCGGCGATCGTGGCGGTGACGGTGCTGTTCAGCCCGCAGGCCAGCAGGGAGACGGCGAAGAGGATCGGCGCCGCCGCGCCGAGCAGCGGCGCCAGCAGCGCATGCGCCTGGCCGATCTCGGCCACCTCGGTTTCGCCGCGGACATGGAACGCCGCGGCGGCGGTGATCAGGATGGCGGAGTTGATCAGCAGCGCCAGCGCCAGCGCCACGCTGCTGTCGATGCTGGCGAAGCGGATCGCCTCGCGCTTGCTGGCCTCGTCCGGGCGCGTGGCGCGGGACTGCACCAGCGCCGTGTGCAGGTAGAGGTTGTGCGGCATCACCGTGGCGCCAAGGATGCCGAGCGCCAGGTAAAGCTCCGTCGGGTTGGTGACAATGGAGGCGGAAGGCAGGTAGCCACGCAGCAGGTCGCCCCAGTCCGGATGCGCCAGCACCACCTGCGCCAGGAAGCAGCCCGCGATCAGCGCGATCAGCCCGATGACGAAGGCTTCCAGCCAGCGGACGCCCTTGTTCTGCAGCCAGAGGATCAGGAAGGCGTCAAGCACCGTCAGCACCACCCCCTGCAGCAGCGGCAGGCCGAACAGCAGTTGCAGGGCGATGGCGGTGCCGATCACCTCGGCGAGGTCGGTCGCCACGATGGCTGCCTCGGCCAGGATCCAGAGCGGGATGGCGGCGGCGGGGTGGAAGCGCTCGCGGCAGAGCTGGGCCAGGTCGCGCCCGGTGGCGATGCCGATGCGCGCGCAGATCGCCTGCAGCAGCATGGCGATCAGCGAGGAAAGCAGCGCGACGACCAGCAGCTTGTAGCCAAAGGCCGAGCCGCCGGCGATGGCGGTCGCCCAGTTGCCCGGGTCCATGTAGCCGACCGCGACGAGGTAGCCCGGACCGACGAAGGCCAGCAGGCGGCGGAACCAGTGGCCGCTGCGCGGCACCGCCACGCTCTGGTGGATCTCGGCCAGGCTGGGCGGCAGGTGATCGGTGGTCCGGGCGCGAACGGCGCCGGCTTCAACGGAGCAGTCGTTCATCGGGCATCCTTCTCTTGCCCATCATGAAACATGTAGCCTAGGCTACAATCAAGAGGGAACTCAGCACGAAGAAGGCGGCGCCCCCACCGTGCGTTGCACGGGGGAGGCGCCGCCTTGCCGCGGTGCGTCTCGTCGGGGTGGCGGCGGGCGCCGCCGCGCCTCAGCCGGCGCTGGCCTTGTACTGCTCGGCCTCCTCCAGGCTGCCGACGCCGCCGCGCTCGCGGCTCCAGCTCACCGGGTCCTCCAGGAACTTCCGCACTTCCTTGAGAGCAGCCTCGGAGAAGTAGGGGCGCTCGCGGCAGACCTCCAGCACGTCCCACCAGGTGGCGAGGTGAAGCAGGTTCAGGTTCATCGCCTTCAGCTTGTCCTGCCCGCCGGGAAAGACGCCGTAGTAAAAGACCACGAAGGTGTCGTCGCAGATCGCGCCGGCGTCGCGCAGGGCCTGGGCGAAGCGGATCTTGCTGCCGCCGTCGGTGGTCAGGTCCTCCACCAGCAGGGTGCGCTTGCCCTCGGGCACGTCGCCTTCGATCTGCGCGTTGCGGCCGAAACCCTTCGGCTTCTTCCGGACGTAGGACATCGGCGCCATCATCCGGTCGGCGATCCAGGCGGCATAGGGGATGCCCGCCGTCTCGCCGCCGGCCACCGCCTCGATGGTCTCGTAGCCGATATGGCGGCCGATCTTCTCAACCGCGAGCTCGCAGATGCGCTTGCGGGCGCGCGGAAAGAAGATGATCTTGCGGCAGTCGATGTAGACGGGGCTCTTCCAGCCCGAGGTGAAGGTGTAAGGCTCCTCCGGCCGGAAGTTGACGGCCTTGATCTCCAGGAGGATGCGGGCGGTGGTCAGTGCGGCGTCGCGGTCCCAGTCGGAAGCGTGCGTCGAGGGCATGGCGGAAGCTCCTTTTGGGGCGGTTCGTAACCCTCACGGGGCGGCACGTCCATGACGGAAGAAGGCGAGGTGTGGGTGCTGGCTGACCCGCGCGCCGGGACCGCCGCGCAGGCGCTGGGCATCGCCGAGCGGCTGGAGGTGCCGTTCCGCACCGTGCCGCTCGCCTGGGGCGGAATGGCGCGCCTGCCCTGGCCCTGGCCGACCCTGGCCGCCCTGACGCCGGAGGCGCGCGCCCAGTTCACGCCGCCTTGGCCAAGACTGGTGCTCTCCGCCGGGCGGCGCTCCGCACCGGTGGCGCGCTGGCTGCGGCAGCGGGGTGCCCGCGCGGTGCATGCCATGCGGCCAGGACCTGTGGCCAGAGGCTTCGACCTGCTGGTGATCGGGCAGCATGATGCGCCAACTCCCGCAGCCAACATCCTGCCCATCCTCGGCGCCACGCACCGCATGAGCCCGGCGCGCCTGGCGGCGGCACGCGCCGAATGGGCGGAACTGGCCGCGCTGCCCAGCCCACGCGTCGCCTTGCTGCTGGGCGGCCAGGTGCGGGGCGAGGGGATGGCGCCCGCGACTGCCGGCGAGCTGGCCCGCCGGGCGGCCGCTTTCGGTGGCAGCGTGCTGGCCAGCACCTCGCGCCGGACCGGGGCCGGCGCGCGGGAAGCGGTGGCGGCTGCGCTGCAGGGCGTCCCGCACCGCCTTTTCGGCTGGGGCGATGCGGGGCCAAACCCCTATGCCGGCTTCCTGGCCTGGGCGGATGCCGTGGTGGTGACGGGTGATTCGGTTTCCATGCTCAGCGAGGCGATGGCCACGTCAGCGCCGCTTTGCGTCGCCGAGACGACCGACGCGACACGCCACCGCCGGCTGTGGCGCAGCCTCTACGCCGCCGGGCAGGCGTGCCCCTTCATCGCCCCCGTATCCTTCCCGCGCACGCCTCTGGACGAGGCGGCGCGGGTCGCGCAGGAGATCCGGAAGCGGGGATGGATCTAGCAGCGACCTGTGTGGCCGCATGCGATCGCGCCCGTCGGGAATAACCCTTACGGCGGGTTGTTCATCCAGCTGGCAAGGGCTGCCATCGCTCCAACACGAACCAAAGGCAGCAAGAGGCGTGCGCCATGCCGTCCGGTGCGTTCCCAGGCGGCGATCCGGCTGCTGCGCCAGATTTCTCCCTGCTGGACAAGGCGCTCCGGTCGCCGAGCAGCTCGCCACGCGGCCGCAGGCGATCGGCGTGGTCGTGCTCGGCCACGGCGGCTGCGGCGTGACGGTGACTATGCCCCATGAGCCGCGCCGGCCCCCTCCTGCGGAGCTCCGCGGGGTGGTGCCGGTGGCCTATGATGTCGCCGCCGGCCGTCCGGCGCCGCTGGCAGGTGCCCGCGGGGGGGGGCGGTACAGCGACGTCGCGGCGGGCCGGGACTGACCTCAGGCCGGCCGCCCGGCACAAGGGGGGCCGGCCCGTCGGCAGCCGGTTGCCGAGAGGGGAGAGTGAGGCCACTCTGCGGCTTCACCGGCCTTGGAGGAAATCCCGCATGTCCCGCGCCTATCGGATCGCCGTTGTGCCAGGAGATGGCATCGGGAAGGAAACCGTTCCCGAAGGGTTGCGGGTGCTGGATGCCGCCGCGCGTCGCTTCGGCTTCGACCTGAAGCTGGCGCATTATGACTGGTCCTGCGAGACCTACCAGAAGACCGGCCGCATGATGCCGGAGGACGGCATCGAGCAGCTTCGCGACAGCGACAGCGTGTTCCTCGGCGCCGTCGGCTGGCCCGGCGTTCCGGACCATGTCTCCCTCTGGGGCTTGCTGATCCCGATCCGCCGCGAGTTCGACCAGTACATCAGCCTGCGGCCCTGCAAGCTGATGCCCGGCGCCAAGACGCCGCTGGCCAACCGCACGCCGGCCGAAATCGACTTCTATGTGGTGCGCGAGAACACCGAGGGTGAATACTCTTCCGCCGGTGGCAAGATGTTCGCCGGCACCGAGCGCGAGTTCGTCATGCAGGAGAGCGTGTTCACGCGGAAGGGCGTGGACCGCGTGTTGAAATACGCCTTCGAGCTGGCGCAGACGCGGCCACGCAAGAAGCTGACCAGCGCCACAAAGTCCAATGGCATCACCTTCACCATGCCTTACTGGGACGAGCGCTTCGCGGAAATGGCGAAAAACTATCCAGGTGTCACCACCGATCAGTTCCATATCGACATCCTTTGCGCCCATTTCGTGCAGCACCCGGACTGGTTCGACGTGGTGGTGGGCTCCAACCTGTTCGGCGACATCCTCTCCGACCTTGGCCCGGCCGTGGCAGGCTCGATCGGCATCGCGCCGTCGGCCAACATCAATCCGGAAAAGGCGCATCCGTCGATGTTCGAGCCGGTGCATGGCAGCGCACCGGACATCGCCGGCAAGCACATCTGCAACCCGATCGGCCAGATCTGGTCCGGCGCGATGATGCTGGAGCATCTCGGCGAAAAGGAAGCCGCCGACTGCATCGTCCGTTCGATCGAGAAGCTGCTGGCGGAAGGCGGCCCGCGCACGCGCGACATGGGAGGGCAGGCCGGCACCGCGGATGTTGGCAAGGCGCTGGCCGAGGCGGTCGCGGCGGGTGGCTGACGCAGACGAAACTTGAACGGTCGTTCAGATGAGCCTATAAAAACGGCCAGACAAGTTGCGAGCGATTCTCATCTCGCTCGCAACTGCAGGAGGATGCTGATGGGCCATGATTTCAGCCACATCACACGCCGTTGCGAGCGAGCGGTGGTGACCGCGTACCGGGAGCTGCGTGAAACGGGGAATGACGACCTCTCGTCCTTCCGTGCCTGCACGGCTCTCTACCGGATTCATCACCCCGAATCCTCGGTCAGCGAGGCACGGCGGCTGGTGTCGGAATGGATTGACCATCATGTCGTCCGCGGCGAGACCGGCCCGACCGACGGCTGCGAATGCCCCTGAGCTGAACGGCTCAACCGGCGCGTTTCAGGCCTGGAAGGGTGACCTTCCAGGCCTTTTGTACGTCTGGTGCCCGGATCGCGACGTCCTTCGGACTGAAGGATCAGGGCACCGGCTTTGCTTGCAGGGGCCTGCTGGTCCGCTGCGTTCGTGGATGGATCCACGAACCCGGCGGGCAGGGCGCTGGAGCATCTTCCGTTCGCTCCGGCTCACGGGAAATGATCCAGCCGTTTGTTTTGATGAGCATCTTCACCCGTCCCGATGATGCCATCGGAACGGGATCTGCTCTAGCGCCGGGTAAGATCGGGATTGAAGCGCACGTCCGGCCGCGCCAGGCCGCCCGACATTCCGACCGGCGTGCCGTCGGCCCGCCAGCAGGCGGCGCCTTCCAGCATGCCGTCATCATGGAAGCGGATGGCGCCCATGCCGCCGCCGATGTGCTTCACCCGCTGCACGCGGTGGCCGAGGGCGGCGAGCTTCGCCTCCACCTCGGCCGCGACGGTCGGCTCAAGCTCCAGCGTATGGCCGTTGGTCCAGATGCGCGGCGCTTCCACGGCGTCCTGCAGGTCCATGCCATGGTCGATCAGGTTGATCACCGCCTGCATGGCCGAGCCGAAGATGCGCAGGCCCCCCGGCAGGCCGAGCGCGAAGGCCGGCCTGCCGCCCTTGCGCACGATGGTCGGCGCCATCGAGGTGAAGACCCGCTTGCCCGGCGCGACGGAGAGCGCCTTGCCCGGATGCGGGTCGAAGTTGAACATGTAGTTGTTGGCGATCAGCCCGGTGCCGGGAATGGAGAAGCGGGCGCCGAACAGGCTGTTGATGGTCTGCGTCGTGGCGACGATGTTGCCGGCCGAATCCGCCACCGTGACATGCGTGGTGTTGGCCGACTCCGCCGGCGGGATGCCCGGCGCCCAGTCCTGCGCCGCGTCCCGCCGCAGCAGGGCGCGGCGCTCGGCGGCATAGTCCTTGCTGGTGAGCTTTTCCACGGGAACGTTGATGAAGGCCGGGTCGGCGGTGGCCACGGCGCGGTCGGCGAAGGCCATCTTCAGCGCCTCGGCCAGCAGGTGCACCGTCTCGGCGCTGCCGGAGCCAAGCGCCGCCAGGTCGAAGCCCTCCAGCAGGTTCAGCATCTGCGTCATGTGCACGCCGGAGGAGGAGGGCGGCGGCGGCGCAAGCACTTCGAAGCCCCGGTAGTGCCCGATCACCGGCTCCCGCTCGACGGTGGCGTAGCTTTCCAGGTCTCCGGTCCCGATCAGGCCGCCGGTGGCGGCCATGTGCGCCGCCAGGGCGCGGCCCAGCTCGCCGCCATAGAGCGCGGCTGGGCCCTGCTCGGCGATCAGCCGCAGCGACTCGGCCAGCACAGGCTGGCGCAGCAGCGTGCCGACGGCAGGCGGGCCGCCGTCGGGCAGGAAGGTGGCGGCGAGGCCGGGGTCACGCGCCAGGTCGGCAGCGGCGTCCTGGATGGCGCCGGTGAGATAGGCGGTGACGCGGAAGCCCTCGGCGGCGGCGCGCACCGCCGGGCGCAGCACCTCCGCGAGCGGCAGGGTGCCGTGTTCCGCCAGCGCCTTGCACCAGCCGGCCAGCGCGCCCGGCACGGCCATCGCCAGCACGCCCACCGCATTCTCGCGGCCTTCGGTCTCCTGGTAGTCGGGCAGGGTGTCGGAGAGGGTGCAGTACATGTCCGGCCGTGCCGCCGCGGGCGCGGTGGAGAGCCCATCCAGCACCAGGTGCCGGCCGTCCGCCAGGCGCAGATGCGCGACGCCTCCACCGAGCGGGCCGACCATCATCGGCTCCACCACCGTCAGGGTGAACAGCGCGGCGATGGCGGCATCGATGGCGTTGCCGCCGGCCAGCAGCATCTCCGCCCCTGCCGCCGAGGCGACGGGATGGTTGGTCACCACCATGCCCTTGCTGGCCAGGGCCGGGCGCTTCTCGCAGGCGAAGGGGCTGCCGGCCCGGTCCTTCCAGCTCATGGGGCAACTCCCTGGCAGGCGGCGCCGAAGGCGCGGAACAGGGCGGTGCTGGCGGGGTCCTCGCCGAAGCGCCACTCGGGATGCCACTGCACCGCGAGCTGGAAGCCGCGCGCGCCGGCGGGGCGGACGGCCTCCACCGTGCCGTCCGGCGCCACCGCCTCCACCACCAGCCCCTCGGCGACGCGATCGATCCCCTGCATGTGCACCGAATTCACCCGGATCTCCTTCTTTTCCGTCACCGCCCGCAACAGGCCTTCGGCGGTGATGTCGTGGCGGGGGCGGTAGCGCTCCGCCAGCGTCTCGCCATGGCCGCGATGGTCCTCGCGGCCGGGCAGCAGGTGCAGGCGGCTGTGCAGCGTGCCGCCGAGCGCCACGTTCATCTCCTGCAATCCCCGGCAGATGGCGAAGACCGGCAGGCCCCGCTCCAGCGCCGCGCGGATCAGCGGCAGGGTGGTGGCGTCGCGCGCCGGGTCCTCCAGCTCGCCTCCGGGCGCGGCAGGGCCGCCATAGAGGTCGGGCCGCAGGTTGGAAGGGGAGCCGGGGATCAGCAGCCCGTCCAGCCGGTCGAGATAGCCCTCGGCGTCCAGCGCCTCGCCGAGCGGCGGGATCAGCACCGGGCGCACGGCGGCACCCTCGGCGAGCGCGGCCATGTAGCGGGAGGGGGTGGCGTGCTGGGAATGGCCGGCCAGTTCGCGGCAGCAGGCGGGAACGCCCACCCAGGGCCGGCGTGGCATCGTCAGGCGAGGCAAGGCGGCATGCTCCGAAAGCGGCGACAGTGAAGTCAGGCTCGCGCCATGGCGGACGCTTGTCCAGAGGCGCGGCCAAGGCCTGGGCGTATGGCGCGACCGCCCCATATGGCCGGGCAGGAACTCACGATTCAGCAGGAGAGCCGCCGATGCAGGACGACAGCCCAGGCAACCCGCCGGAAATGGACGAGGAGCTGATCGCCTTCGCGGGCCGTGTCTTCCAGGCCGCTCGCGCCGGTGACGCGGCGGTGCTGGATGACCTCCTGCGCCAGGGCCTGCCGCCCAACCTGCGCAACGACAAGGGTGACACGCTGGTGATGCTGGCGGGCTACCACGGCCATGCCGGGGCGGTGCGCGTGCTGCTGGAGCACGGCGCCGACCCCACCATCATCAACGACCGTGGCCAGACGCCGCTCGGCGCCGCGGCCTTCAAGGGCGCGGGCGAGGTGGTGGCGCTGCTGCTGAAGCATGGCGCGGCGGTGGATGGCTGCGGCCCCGATGGCCGCACCGCGCTGATGTATGCTGCGATGTTCAACCGCGTCGAACTCGTGCGGCAGTTGCTGGCGGCCGGCGCCGACCCCGCGGCGCGGGACGTGGCGGGCAACACCGCCCGCATGGCCGCTGAGGCCATGGGCGCGCCCGACACGCCCGCCCTGCTGCCCGCCTGAGCCGGCTGCGCGGCGCCTCGCCTTCAGGCCGGAAGGTGCCCCGACCAGCGCAGCGCGGCGAGGGCCAGCGCGTCGATGGTGTCGATCAGCGGCAGGCCGATCTCCGCATGCGGGCCGGCCTGGATGCCGAGCGGGATCTCGGTGCAGCCCAGCACCACCGCCGCCGCGCCGCGTGCCCTGAGGTTGCGCGCCGCCTCGGCCAACGGCGGATAGGCCTCGGCCACCCGGTTGGCCTTCACCAGTGCGATGCCGGGCGAGACGAGCGAGGCCATCTCGGCCTCGTCCGGCACGATGCACGCGTAGCCGCGCCCCTCCAGCCGCTCCTGGTAGAGCCGCATGGCCAGCGTGCCGGCGGTGCCCATCACGCCGATGCGGCCGTTCGGGATGCCCTGGCGCGCCAGTTCCTCCGCCGCCGCGTCCACGATGTGCAGCACCGGCAGGTTCGTCGCCGTCGCCATGCCCTCGTACCAGCCATGGGCGGTGTTGCAGGGAATGGCGATGGCGCCGCAGCCCGCCGCCTCCAGCCCGAGGATGCCGCGCGCCAGCCAGGGCAGCGGGTCCTCGCCGCCGGCGAGGCGCGCCGCCGTGCGGTCCGGCACACGGGGGTCGGACCAGAGCACGGCGGGCAGGTGGTCCTGGTCGCGCGTGGCGGGGGTCAGCAGAGTCAGCCGCAGCATGAACTGGGCGCTGGCCAGCGGACCCATGCCGCCGAGCACGCCGAGCACCGGGCCTTCGCTGCCCGCCAGGGGGACGGAAAGGGAGGCGGCGCCGCTCACAGGCCCAGCCCGTCCCAGACCAGCTTCACGCCGGTGATCGCCAGAAGGGAGTAGATCAAGCGGTAGAAGACCTTGTCGCTGATGCGGCGCTGGAGCCAGACCCCGAGCCGCACGCCGATCGGTGCCAGCGGCAGCAGCACCAGGCTGGTGAGCAGGTTGGCGAGCCGGAACTCGCCGAGCGCCGCATAGGGAACGAGCTTGATGTAGTTCACCGTGCCGAAAAACACCACGGTGGTGGCGGCGAGCTGGGCCCGCTCCAGCCGCAGGGGGTAGAGATAGACGGCCAGCGGCGGCCCGCCGGCATGGGCGATGGTGCTGGTGAAGCCGGAGACGGCGGACCAGAAGCCGCCGCGCCAGCGACTCGGCCGCGCCGGTTCCGCCGCCGCCCCGCGCCGCGCCAGCCAGAGCGAGCGGGCCAGGAAGGCCAGGGTGATGACGCCGACCATCATCTTGGTCATGCGGTCGGTCATGGCGCCGAAGGCGAGGGCGCCGAACAGGATGCCGAGGATGCCACCGGGGATGATGATGCCCATCTCGTGCCGGTTCCAGCGGCCCCACCAGGCGCGCAGCCCGGCCAGGTCCATCAGGCAGAGCACGGGGAGGGTGATGGCCGCCGCCTGCGGCGCGGGCACCAGCAGCGCCATCGCCGGCACGGCCAGGTTGCCGCCCCCCGAGGCGAAGCCGCCCTTGCTGATGCCGGTGACCAGCAGCGCCGGGATGGCCAGGGCATAGAAGCGGGGATCGGTGATCAGGAGGTCGCTGGAAGGCAGGGGCACGGGCTGACGGGACCAGGAGGTGCGTGTAAGCACAGGCTGCATCCCTCTTTCACCGCCGCCAAGGTCCTCTTCGCATGAACCATATGTCCGACCCGCTCTGGCTCGCGGGTCTCGCCGTCGCGATGGCGCTCACCGGCCTGTTCTCCGGCACCCTGGCCGGGCTTCTCGGCGTGGGCGGCGGCATCGTCATCGTGCCGGTGCTCTACAACGTGTTCCCGCTGCTCGGCATCCCTGAGGCGGTGCAGATGAAGCTGGCGGTGGGCACCAGCCTCGCCACCATCATCCCGACCTCGATCGTCTCGGCCCGCAAGCACCATGCCCGCGGCGCCATCGACACCGGCCTGCTGCGCGCCATCTGGCCGTCCATGGTGATCGGGGTCGCCATCGGCACGGTGCTGGCGATCTGGCTGCACGGGCAGGCGCTCTCGGCGGTCTTCGCCACCATCGCCCTGCTGGTGGCGCTGAACATGGGCTTCACCGGCGTTGACTTCAAACTGCGCGACATCACCCCGCGCGGGCCGCAGCTCTGGAGCATCGGCGGCTTCATCGGCGGCATCTCGGCGATGATGGGCATCGGCGGCGGCACGGTGGGCGTGCCCATCCTCTCCATGTTCGGCACGCCGATCCGTGCGGCGGTGGCCACCTCCTCGGTGTTCGGGCTGATCATCTCCATCCCGGCGACGATCGGCCTGATCTGGGGCGGCTACGGCAATCCGCTGCTGCCGCCCTTCTCAGTGGGCTTCATCAACCTGATCGGCTTCGCGCTGATCGTGCCCAGCTCGATCCTGGCGACGCCCTGGGGCGTGCATCTCGCGCACACCATCCCGCCGCTGGCGCTGAAGCGCGCCTTCGCCGTGTTCCTGGCGATCACGGCGCTGCGGATGTTCTACAGCCTGATCTTCTGAAAGGGGCCCGGGGGAGGGAATTCCCCCGACCTCGCTAGCCCCGCAGCCGCTCCATCCGGTCCCGCAACCGGTACCAGCCGCCCACCAGCGGCAGGAACCACGGCCTGCCGTCATAGCCCGGCACGGTGGGGAAGTCCGGCCCGTCCAGCGCGAAAGGCTCGTTGGCGGCGCCGGCGATCTTCAGCGCGACGTTGTGGCCGAGCCAGGTCGCCATCGCCACGCCGGAGCCCTGGCAACCGGCCGCGTAGTAGATGCCCTCCTGGTGGCCGATATGCGGCAGCCCGTCGAAGGTGAAGGCGACGTTCCCCGTCCAGGCGTGGCTCAGCCGCACCGACTTGAGCTGCGGGAAGACCTTGCGCATCATGCCGTGCAGCACCGGAGCGGCGGCCTCCGGCGTGGTCGGGCCGAAGCTGGCCCGCCCGCCCCAGAGCACCCGCCTGCCGTCCGGCGAGGGGCGGAAGTAGCTCAGCACCCGCCGGCTGTCGCTGATCATGCGGCGGCCGGGGAACAGCTCCTCGATGGTCTCCTCCGGCAGTTCCTCGGTGGCGATGATGTAGGAGCCCACCGGCACCAGCCGCCGCGCCAGCCACGGCATTGGGCCGCCGCCCTCCGCGCCGCGGGTATAGCCGTTGGTGGTGACGAGCACGCAATCGGCCGCGATCTCGCCCTTGTCGGTATCGAGGCGGAAGCCGGCGCCCTCGGGGCGGATGCCCTGCACCCGCACCCCGTCCGCCAGCGCGGCGCCGGCGCGTTCCGCCGCTTCGGCGAGGCCGCGCGCGAACTTGCCGGGGTGCAGGCTGCCGGTGGCCGCCACCGCCATGCCGCCGTGATAGTAGTCGCTGCCCAGCATCTCGCGCTGCTCCGCGCGGGGCACCATGCGCACGGGCATCCCGGTCAGCTCTGCGAGCCTGGGCGCCCGGAGCGACATCTGCGTGTAGTGGCGGGGCGTCCAGGCCGGCGAGAAGCGGCCGCAGCGGATGTACTCGCAGTAGATCTCCTCGCGCTGCAGCAGGTCCTCCAGGAAGCGGAGGCTGGCGGCCGCCGCCTGCGCGATGGCCTGCGCCTGCTCGGCCCCGAAGCGGCGCTCCAGCGCGCTGCCTGCCACCTTCAACCCGCCGGAGACCATGCCGCCGTTGCGCGAGGAGGCGCCCCAGCCGATCCGCTCGGCTTCCAGCACCAAGGGGCGATGGCCCATCCGCGCCAGGGTGAGCGCCGCCGAGAGCCCGGCATATCCGCCCCCCACGATGGCCACGGCCGCATGGTCCGGCAACGGCGTCTCGCGCGGCTCCGGCTCCGCCTCATCCCACCAGTAGGGAGCGGCGCTGAAGCCGGGGGCGAAGAGGCGCTCGTAAGGGTTCATTCGGTCCTCGGCCATGGCGCGCGGAAGGGAGCAGTTTCTCTCATGACGGTGCCGTGACAAGAGCCTGCCTGCCTCTTGCGCAGCGTGATCAAACCGGTAGCTCCCCAACCCTTGCCGGGCCGTTATCGCGTGGTGCCGGGGCGGCCTGGCCCCTGGACGCGAGACGAGCCACGGCGCAGGCTTCGCGGCGCTTGAAGAATGACAGGGGATTGGCGGCGCGGTGGCGACAGTTCTGGTGAAGTCCGGTGGCGAGGCGGCGGTGGCGGAGTGGCGCGAGGCCTTCCAGGCGGTGGACCCGCGCTTCCGCGTGCACTGGTGGGAGGACCCCTCCGTGGCGCCCGAGGCAGTGGACTATGTGGTCGTCTGGGAGCCGAGGCCAGGATGGCTGCGCGGCCTGCCGAAGCTGAAGGTGGTGTTCTCCTCCGGCGCCGGGGTGGACCATATCACCTGCGACCCGGCCTGGCCGCGCCACCTGCCGCTGGTCCGCATGGGCGGGGCGGGAACGGAGCAGCGCATGGGCGAGTATGTCGTCTGGGCCTGCCTTTCCCTGTTGCGCGAGGCGAGGGCCTTCGCGCGGGCCCAGGCGGAAGGCGCGTGGCTGGGCCGGGACACCACCCGCTCGGCTGCCATGCGCCGGATCGGAATCCTGGGGTTGGGCAATCTGGGCTGCCGGGCGGCGGCGATGCTGCAGGCCGTCGGCTTCCCCGTGCAGGGCTGGTCGCGCTCGCGCAAGGACATGCCGGGCGTGCGCAGCTTCGCCGGGCCGGAGGAACTGGATGACTTCCTCGCCAGCACCGATATTCTGGTCTGCCTGCTGCCCTCGACGCCCGAGACGGCGGGGCTGATCGACGCGCGGCTGCTGGCGCGGCTGCCGCGGGGAGCGCAGGTGGTGAATGCCGGCCGCGGCTCGCATGTCGTCCTGGCGGACCTGCTCGCCGCGCTGGATTCCGGCCAGCTTGACGGCGCGGTGCTCGACGTGTTCGAGCAGGAGCCGCTTGCAGCCGGGAGCCCGCTCTGGGCGCACCCCAAGGTGACGGTGACGCCGCATGTCGCGTCCCTGCCGGGCCGGCCGGAACGTGCGCGCTACGTGGCCGCCGCCATCGCCGATTTCGAGGCCGGCCGCCCGCTGCCCAACCTCTACGACCCCGAGCGAGGCTACTGATGCCGCTTCCGCCGCCCCCCAGCCGCCCCGATCCGGACCATCAGCCCGGCGAGCGCGAACTGCGCGAGGACCTCGCCTGCGCATACCGCCTGCTGGCGCATTTCGGCATGACGGACCTCGTCTATACCCACCTCTCCATGCGCATCCCGGGGGAGGGGCACCGGTTCCTCGTCAATCCCTATGGGCTGCTGTTCGAGGAGATCACCGCCTCCTCCCTCGTGGTGGTGGATGCCGAGGGCGAGCCGCTGCAGCGGACGAGCTGGCCGGTGAACCCGGCGGGCTTCGTCATCCATTCGGCGGTGCACCGCGCGGTGCAGCGGGCGCAATGCGTGATGCACACCCACACCCTGGCCGGCATGACGGTCGCCGCGCAAGCCGGCGGGCTGCTGCCGCTGAACCAGATGAACATGGAGCTGCATGGCCGCGTGGCCATCCACGAGTATGAGGGCGTGGCGGCGGAGGACAATCTCGGCGAGCGGGAGCGCATCGTGCGCGACCTCGGCGACAAGACCTGCCTGATCCTGCGCAACCATGGCCTGCTGACCATCGGCCGCACCGTCGCCGAGGCCTTCTACTGGATGTACTACCTGGAGCAGTCCTGCCGTATCCAGGTCTCGGCGCAGTCCAGCGGCGCCCCGCTCTCGGTGCCTGCGCCGGAGGTGGTGGAACGGGTGCGTGCGCAGTCCTCCGACTCTCCCAGCAAGGGCTGGCTGCCCTGGCAGGCGCTGAGGCGGAAGATGGACCGCGAGCAGCCGGACTATCGGGAGTAAGGCGCTTGAGCGGAGCGACCGGCCACGCCCTGGCCCTGCAGGGCATCGCCAAGCGCTATGGCGGATTCACCGCGGTGGAGGGGGTTGACCTGGCGGTGGAGCGCGGCGAGTTCCTGACCCTGCTCGGCCCCTCCGGTTCGGGCAAGACGACGCTGCTGATGATCATCGCCGGCTTCGTCGAGCCCAGCACCGGCAGCGTGACGCTGGATGGGCGGGACATCACCGCGCTGCCGCCCGAGCGGCGCGAATTCGGCATGGTGTTCCAGGGCTATGCGCTGTTTCCGCACATGACGGTGGCCGAGAACGTCGCGTTTCCGCTGCGGGTGCGCCGCCTGGGCCGCGCCGAGCAGCAGGCCAAGGTGCGCGCGGCGCTCGACCTGGTGCAGCTCTCCGCCTTCGCGGACCGGCGGCCGGCGCAGCTCTCCGGCGGCCAGCAGCAGCGCGTGGCGCTAGCCCGCGCGCTGGTCTTCGATCCGTTGCTGCTGCTGCTCGACGAACCGCTCTCCGCGCTCGACAAGAAGCTGCGCGCGGAGCTGCAGGAGGAGCTGAAGGCGCTGCACCGGCGCATCGGCCGCACCTTCGTCAACGTCACGCATGACCAGGAGGAGGCGCTGAGCCTCTCCGACCGCATCGCCATCCTGAACCGCGGGCGCGTGGTGCAGCAGGGCCGGCCTTCGGAGCTTTACGAGAACCCGCGCACCCGCTTCGTGGCGGACTTCCTGGGCAAATCGAACTTCCTGCGAGGAGTGGGCGAGGGCGGCGGGGTGGTGCGTGCGGGCGGCACCCGGCTGCGCGTCGCCACGGCGCCGGCCGGCCCGGTGCTGCTTTCGCTGCGCCCGGAGAAGATCGCCCTGCTCCCCGAGGGTGCCGAGGCGGAGAACAGCGTCAGCGGGCGCATCGCCGGCTGGTCCTATCTTGGCGCCGGCTTCAGCCTCACGGTGGAGACGGCGGAACTGGGCGAGCTGCGCGTCGCGCTTCCGAGCTGGGGCGCGGCGCTGGCACCGGCCGAGGGCCTGCCGGTGCGGCTCGGCTGGAGCGCCGTCGCTGCCGTGCCAGTCGAGGACGATCAGGCACGGGCAGCCTGAGGCGACGCCAGGCAGGACTGCGCCGGATCAGGCCGGCACAGGCGGCGTGATGATCCCCGGCCAGCGTGAAAGCGCTGGCGAGATCGCCAGGACTCGTCCGCTTCCCGGCCTCGCCACGCTCGCACCGCCGGCGCGGGCCGTGCCGTTCGCGGCCCCGGGGGAGCCGGCCTCCGCGAAGGTGGCGCGGACTGACATGTCTTTTGCCTTGAAGCCAAGCCCGGCCGCGGTGGCGCGCCTGGAGTGGTCATGATGGTGTGGGCGTCGTCGTGCCCCGCCGAGGGCTGCGGCGGGAGACAGCGCGGCCGGACCCTTCTCAAGCCGGGATGCGTGCCCCTTTCTGGCGATGCGTGGGCGGAAGAGTGCCCGCAGGTCGGGCCATCCGGAACGCCCTGCGATCGGGAGGTATCGCACTGCAATCAGGCTGCGCCTGGAAGCCGCGTACCCGGCCCATGGCATGTGCAGCGACGAGGCGATTTTGCCTTGCTCCGGGGCAGCGTCCGACTGCGCCATCCATTTCACGCGTGACAGATGATTGACGGTTTGCCTCCGCACTGATGACATCCGGCGGAGCTGAGGGAGCCGGCCGATGAACGTCGCCACACCGCCAACCCGGATGACCTGTTCCGAGGAGGAATGGCGCGTCCGCTGCGATCTCGCTGCGCTGTACCGCCTGGTCGCGCATTTCCGCATGACGGACTTCATCTACACCCACATCAGCGCGCGGGTGCCGGGTCCGGAGCACCACTTCCTCATCAACCGCTACGGCGTGCTCTTCGACCAGATGCGCGCCAGCGATCTGGTGAAGATCGATCTCCACGGCAACATCGTCGAGGAAGGCGCGGAGACCAAGCAGGTCAACGCCGCGGGCTTCACCATCCATTCCGCGCTGCACATGGCGCGGGAGGACGCGGTGTGCGTGGTGCACACCCACACCGCCGCCGGCATCGCGGTGTCCGCGCAGAAGGACGGGTTGCTGCCGATCAGCCAGCACGCGCTGAAGTTCTACGGCCATCTCGCCTATCACGGCTATGAGGGCGTCGCGCTGGACCTCGACGAGCGGGAGCGGCTGGTGGCCGATCTCGGCCAGCACAAGGCGATGATCCTGCGCAACCACGGCCTGCTGGTGGCCGGGCGCAGCATCCCCGAGGCCTTCAACCTGATCTATTACCTGGAGCGCGCCTGCCAGGCGCAGGTGGCAGCCATGTCGGGCGGCGCCGAGCTGGTCTTCCCGCCTGAGGAGGTACGCCAGAAGACCGCCGCGCAGTTCAACGGCGACCCGGCGCGCTCGTTGGCGCACAGCGAGTGGGCCTGGGGTTCGGCGCTGCAGCTCATCGAGGGCTCCAGGCTGGATTGGCGCGCATGAGCGCCGACCTGCTGATCACCGGCGGCCGCATCTTCCGAGGCCTGAAGGGCGGTTTCGCCGAGGCGCTGGCGGTGAAGGGCGGCCGCGTGGCCGCCGTCGGCACGCTGGACGAGGTGGCCTCGCAGGCCGGCGCCGGCACGCGGCGCATCGACCTCGGCGGGCGCGTGGCGATGCCCGCGCTGAACGAGGCGCATATGCACCTGCTGCCCTATGGCCTCGCCCTCACGCAGGTGAACCTGCGCGCCGAGGAGGTGCGCTCGCTGGACGAGGTGCTGAAGCGCATCGCCGCCGCCGCGCGCAACACGCCGAAGGGGCAGTGGATCCTGGGCCGGGGCTACGACCATGGCGAGCTGGACATCCGCCGCCATCCGCTGGCCGAAGAGCTGGATCGCGCCGCGCCGGACCATCCGGTTTTCATGGTCCGCACCTGCGGGCATGTCGGCGTGGCCAATAGCGCCGCGATGAAGCTGGCCGGCGTCGGCCACAACACGCCGGACCCCGAGGGCGGCGCCATCGAGCGCAAGAACGGCAGGCTGACGGGGCTGTTCCAGGAACGCGCCATGCGGCTGGTGCGCGACAAGGTGCCCGCGCCCTCCGAGGTGCAGATGGTGGACGCCATCGAGGCCGCCGGGCGCAACCTTGCCGCGCTGGGCTTCGCCTCCGCCACCGACATGAACGTTGGCATGAGCGCGGGCATGGCCGAGATCGGCGCCTATCGCCGCGCGGAGGCCGAGGGCCGGCTGATGCAGCGCATGTGGCAGGTGCTGGCGGGCAATCCCGAGGGCATCGCGGCACAGGCCTGGGAGGAGGGGCTGCGGCCGAACGTCGCGGCCGGCCCGACCGCCGAGGCGCTGCTCGCCTGGGGCGCGGTGAAGACCTTCGCCGATGGTTCCGCCGGCGGGCTGACCGCCGCCTTCTTCGACCCCTATCTGGAGAGCGCCGGCGGCGGCACGGGAATCTTCTGCTTCCCGGACGAAGCGCAGTACGAGATGCTCGCCCGCTACCACCGGCAGGGCTGGCAGCTCGACATCCACGCCATCGGCGACGCCGCCATCGAGCAGGTGCTCACCGGCATGGAGAAGGCCGACGCGCCGGATGCGCCGATCGCCGGCCGCCGCCACCGCATCGAGCATTGCGGCTTCCTCAACCGCGACCAGCGCGCGCGGATGCTGAAGCACGGCATCATCCCCGTGCCGCAGCCTTCCTTCATCTGGGAGTTCGGCGACCTCTACGTCACCAATCTCGGCCGCGCGCGCGCCGAGGTGGCCTATCCCATGCGGACCTGGCTGCATGAGGGCCACCATCCGGCGGCCTCGACCGACAGCCCGGTCTGCTCGGTCGATCCCTTCCCGAACCTCTACACCATGGTCACGCGCAAGACCTCCAAGGGTACCGTGCTCGGCCCCGAGGAGACCTTGACGGTGGAGGAGGCGGTGCACTGCTACACCTGGTGTGGTGCCCACAGCCAGTTCGCCGAGGGCGAGCGTGGCACGCTGGAGCCGGGCATGCAGGCCGATATCACCGTGC
The DNA here is from genome assembly GCF_009829925.1 of Teichococcus coralli. GTDB lineage: Bacteria > Pseudomonadota > Alphaproteobacteria > Acetobacterales > Acetobacteraceae > Pseudoroseomonas > Pseudoroseomonas coralli. The sequence continues at coordinate 326,178 of NZ_SNVJ01000001.1, read as the reverse complement.
TCTCGCGCGACATCTTCGCGAGTGCGCCGGAGGAGATCCTGACCACGCGGGCGGACCTCACCCTTCGCGGCGGCCGCGTGCTCTTCGACCGCAACGGCGAGGCGGCCGCGCTCGCCGGCGCCGCGGACTGACCCGATGCTTCGCCATGTCCTGCAGCGCCTGCTGACGACGCTGCCCGTGATGCTCGGCGTGCTGCTGATCGGCTTCCTGCTGATGCAGGTGGTGCCCACCGACCCGGCCGTGGTGCGCGCCGGGCCGACCGCCACCGCCGACGTCATCGCCGCCATCCGTACCGAGCTGGGGCTCGACCAGCCGCTCTATGTCCAGTTCGGCATCTATGTCTGGCGCCTGCTGCATGGCGATCTCGGCGTTTCCATCATCAACAACATGCCGGTGACGCAGGAGCTGGGCGGCACCATTGGCCCGACCCTGGAGCTGATGTTCGCCTCGCTCTTCTGGGCCATTCCGCTCGGCATCCTCCTGGGCACCGTGGCGGCCTATTTCCGCGGAACGGTGCTGGACCGCGCCATCACCGCGCTCTCGGTGGCGGGCGGCTCGGTGCCGGTCTTCTTTCTCGGGCTGATGCTGATCTGGTTTGTCGGCTTCCGGTGGCAACTGCTGCCCTTCACCGGGCGCGGGGGCCCTCTCTGGACCGTCGAGGGCTGGCAGGCCATCGCCCTGCCGGCACTGACACTGGGCGGCGTGTTCGTCGCGCCGGTGGCGCGCATGACCCGCACCGCCGTGCTGGAGGTGCTGGGGGCCGAGCACGTCCGCACCGCCCGCGCCAAGGGTCTGACGGAGCGCGCCGTGGTGCTGCACCATGCGCTGCGCAACGCGCTGATCCCGGTGGTGACGCTGATCGGCCTGCAGATCGGCTTTCTGCTCGGCGGGGCGGTGGTGACGGAAACCGTGTTCTCCTGGCCGGGCGTCGGGCGACTTGCCGTGGGCGCGATCCTTTCCGCCGACTTCCCGATGGCGCAAGGCACCATCATCGTGCTCTCCATGGGCTTCATTCTCGTCAATCTGGCGGTCGATGTGCTGTATGTCGCGCTCGACCCGCGCATGCGGGGGGCGTGAGCATGTCCGGCGTCAATTCCACCGCCGCGGCCGCCGCCACGCCGGTCGCGCCCAGTGTGCCGAGGCAGCCGGGCACGCTGAAGCGGCTGCTGCGCGAGCCGGTGGCGGCCATCTCGCTGGTGCTGGCGGTTCTGCTGGTCCTGGCGGCGGTGCTGGCCCCGCTGCTGGCGCCAACCGATCCCTTCGACAACAACCTTTCCACCGCCATGGCCGTGCCGGGCACGCCCGGCCTGCCGCTGGGCGCCGACGGGCAGGGGCGGGACATGATCACCCGCATGCTCTACGGCCTGCGCGCGACGCTGGTGATGGGGGCCGCCTCGGTGCTGCTCGGCGGCGCGGCCGGCGCGCTGGTGGGTTTCGCCGCCGCCTTCTACCGGCGGCTCGACGGGCTGTTGATGCGGGTGATGGACGTGCTGCTCTCCTTCCCCGCCATCCTGTTCGGCCTCGCCATCGCCGCCATCTTCGGCCCGGGCATTCCGGCGGTGATCCTGGCGCTCTCCATCGCCACGGTGCCGTTGATGGCGCGCATCGTGCGCGGCAGCGCACTGGTGGTGATGCGGCAGGACTATATCGAGGCGGCGCGCGCCACCGGCATGAGCGATGCGCGGCTGATCCTGCGCCATGTGGCGCCGAACTGCCTTTCGCCGATGTTCGTCTTCGCCACGCTGCGCTTCGGGCAGGTGATCCTGCTGGGCTCCGCGCTCTCCTTCCTCGGGCTTGGCGCGCAGCCCCCGGTGGCCGAGCTGGGCGCGATGGCGGCAGAGGGCCGCACCTTCCTGTTCTTCGCGCCGCACGTCGCGGTGCTGCCCTGCGTGCTGATCTTCGTCGTCGTGTTGACCTTCAACCTGCTGGGCGATGCGCTGCGCGACGCCCTCGACCCACGTCTTCGCGTCTGAACTGAACGAGAAAGGGCCAAGGATGTCTGGATTCCTCAAGACGGGGCGCCGCCGCGCCGCCGCGCTGCTCGGCGGCACCATGCTTTCGCTCGCGGGCCTGCTGCCCGCCGGCCAGGCCGCGGCGCAGATGGCGCCGAAGGGCACGCTGGTGGTGCTGCGCGAGATCGACGCCGACCGCTACGACCCGCACCGCACCACCGCCACGGCGGCCGGCGAGGCGCTGTTCCTGCTGACCGACACGCTGGTCTCGATGGATTGGGACCAGAAGACCATCCGCCCCGGCCTCGCCGAGAGCTGGAAGGTGAGCGAGGACGGCAAGCTCTACACCTTCAAGCTGAAGCAGGGCGTGAAGTTCTGCGACGGCAAGCCTTTCACCGCGAAGGATGTCGTCTACAGCATCAACCGCTGGATCGACCCCGCGACGCGCAGCCCGGTGAAGTGGCGTGCCGGCCCGGTGAAGGAGGTGCGCGCGGTCGATGACCACACGGTCGAGTACGAGCTGAAGGAGCCTTACAGCGAGTTGCTGCTCCAGCTCGCGCAGTATTTCGCCGGCATGGTCGATCAGGCGACGGTGGAGAAGCTTGGCGACAACTTCGGCGTCCAGGGCTTCAACGGTGTCGGCCCTTATTGCTGGGCAAGCTGGACGCCGCGGCAGGAAATGGTGCTGACCAAGAATCCCGCCTACAACTGGGGTCCGCCGATCTACAAGAACCCCTCGCCGCAGGTGGACCGCATCAGCCTGCGCGTCATCCCCGAGGCCAACACGCGGCTGGCCGCCATCCAGTCCGGCCAGGGCGACGTGACGCAGTGGATCCCCTATTTCGCGCTGGATGGGCTGAAGCGCATCCCGAACCTGAAGCTGGTGCAGCAGCCGAACTACTTCTACGACAACTTCATGGGCTTCAAGGTGGACAAGCCCGTGATGAACGACCCGGTCATCCGCGAGGCCATCAACATGGCCGTGGACAAGGCGGCCATCAACAAGGCGGTCTGGTTCAACGCAGGCCAGGTCGCGGATTCCTACATCAATCCGAATGCCCTGGACTACAGCGCCAAGGCGGCCTCGGAGATGCCGGAATACAGCCCGGACAAGGCGCGCAAGCTGCTGGATGACGCCGGCTGGAAGCCGGGCAGCGACGGCATCCGCGAGAAGGATGGGCAGCGCGCCAGCTTCCTGCTCTACGGCATCCAGCAAACCTACAACAACGGCATGATGCAGGCGGTGCAAGCCGACCTGCGGCGCATCGGCATCGAGATGCGCATCCAGCTCTGGGATGCCACGGTGGCCTGGGGCAAGCTGGCGACGCAGGAATTCGACGCCTTTGTCATGTCCTACCCCTATGCCTCGGCGACGGACGCGCTCTCGCTCTACTTCCCGAGCGGCAACCGGCCGACACCGAACCGCATGAACTGGAGCAACCCGGAGACCGACCGGCTGATCTCCGACGCCAAGACGGCGCTGGAGCCTGCGGCGCGCGCCGAGGCAATCGGCAAGGTGCAGCAGCAGCTCACCGAATCCTATCCCTGGGTGCCGCTGATCCGCCAGCCGCTCTGGGTGGTGTCAGGCCCGCGCGTGGAGGGTGTCCGCCCGCACGGCATCTACGGCGTCGCCCTCTACAAGGGCCTCGACATCCGCCTGACGCGCTGAAGGGAAGGGCAGGGACCATGGCCACCACCGTTATCCGCAACGCCGACCTCGTCATTGCCTGGGACGGGGCCGCGCAGCAGCATGTCTACCTGACCGATGCGGAGGTGGCCTTTCGCGACGGGGCGATCACCTTCGTCGGCCGTGGCTATGATGGCCCGGCCGAGGAGGTGATCGACGGCAAGGGCATGATGGTCATGCCCGGCCTCGTGAACATCCACTGCCACCCCTCCAGCGAGCCGATGAACAAGGGGCTGATCGATGAGATCGGCTCCCCCGGCCTCTACAACTCCTCGCTCTACGAATACATGCCGATCTTCCGCGCCGATGCGGAAGCGGTGCCGCATTGCGTGCGGGTGGCGCTTTCCGAGCTGCTGCTCTCCGGCGTCACCACCGTGGCCGACCTCTCCATGGCGCATCCGGGCTGGATGGACCTGCTGGCGGAAAGCGGCATGCGCGTCTGCGTCGCGCCGATGTTCCGCTCGGCGCGCTGGTTCACCAAGAACGGCCATGTCGTCGAGTACGAATGGGACGAAAAGGCCGGCGAAAAGGCGATGGGCGAGGCGTTGCAGCTGATGGAGCGCGCCGAGCAGCACCCGTCGGGCCGGCTCTTCGGCATGGTGGTGCCGGCGCAGATCGACACCTGCTCGGAAACGCTGCTGCGCGAAAGTTTCGAGGAATCCCGCAAACGCGGCCTCGCCTGGCAGATCCACGCGGCGCAGAGCGTGGTCGAGTTCCACGAGATCACCCGCCGCCACGGCCTGACGCCGATCGGCTGGCTGGACGAGATGGGGCTGCTCTCCGAGCGCTCGATCATCGGCCACGGCATCTTTCTCGATGACCACCCGAGCACCCGCTGGCACACCGAGAACGACCTGGACCGGCTCGCCGCCACCGGCACCACGGTGGCCCACTGCCCAACGGTTTTCGCGCGGCGCGGCATCACGCTGAAGCATTTCGGCCGCTACCGGAAGCGCGGCGTCAACATGGGCATCGGCACCGACACCTATCCGCACAACATGCTCGACGAGCTGCGCCTGGTTTCCTATCTCGCGCGCACGCAGTCCGGCGATCCGCGCAGCCTCACCTCGACCGATCTCTTCGACGCCGCCACCATCGGTGGCGCCAAGGCGCTGGGGCGGGACGATATCGGCCGGCTCGCGCCCGGCTGCCGCGCCGACTTCGTGACGGTGGACGTGACGCACCCGATGATGCGCCCGGCCCGCGACCCCATGCGCAGCCTGATCTACGCCGCCGGCGACCGCGCCATCCGCTCGGTGCACGTGGACGGCGAGGCGGTGGTGAAGGACGGAAAGCTGCTGACGATGGACTACGAAGGCGCCGCCGCCGCGCTGGATGAGGCGCAGAAGCGCATCCTGGACCGCGCCCCGCAGCAGGACTGGGCGCACCGGCCGGTCGAGAAGATTTCCCCGCCGACCTTCCGGTGGGCGTGATGGCGGAGGATCTCCTGCGCGTCGAGGGGCTGCGGACGGTGTTCCGCAACTCCTCCGGCCTGATCCGCGCGGTGGACGGCATCGACCTTTCCGTGCCGCGCGGCCGCACGCTTGGCATCGTCGGCGAGAGCGGCTGCGGCAAGTCCATGCTTTCGCTCTCTATCATGCGGCTGGTGCCGGCACCGGGGCGCATCACCGAGGGGCGCGTGCTGCTGGAGGGGCGGGACCTCCTGAAGCTCTCCACCGCCGAGATGCGGCAGGTGCGCGGCGGGCAGATCGCCATGATCTTCCAGGAGCCGATGACCTCGCTGAACCCGGTGCACAGCGTCGGCCGGCAGATCACCGAGGCGATGCGCGTGCACTCGCCGAAGGAGAGCGCCGGCGCGCTGAAGGAGCAGGCGATCGCCGCGCTGAAGCGCGTGCGCATCCCGTCCCCCGAGCGCCGCTTCGACGAGTATCCGCACCAGCTCTCGGGCGGCATGCGCCAGCGCGTGATGATCGCCATGGCGCTGGCCTGCCGGCCGCGCCTGCTGATCGCCGACGAGCCCACCACCGCGCTCGACGTCACCGTGCAGGCGCAGATCCTCGACCTCCTGCGCGAGCTGCAGGAGGAGACGGGCATGTCGATCATCCTCATCACGCATGATCTCGGCGTGGTGGCGGAGATGGCCGACGAAGTGGCCGTGCTCTATGCGGGAAAGGTGGCGGAGCGTGCGCCGGCCCGCGCGCTGTTCGAGGACCCGCAGCACCCCTATACGCTCGGGCTGCTCGGCTCCGTGCCGCGGCTGGACGAGGAGCGTGACCGGCTGCTCGCCATCGAGGGCGCGGTGCCGCCGCCTTTCGCCTTCCCGGAGGGCTGCCGATTCCACCCGCGTTGTCCCTTCGCCATCGGGCCCTGCCGCGAAGGCCAGCCGCCGCTGCGCGAGATCGCGCCTGGCCACCATGCCGCCTGCATCCGAGCGCCGGTCGAGGCCTCACTCGCCCTGGAGGACGCGGCATGAGCGGCCTGCTGGAGGTTTCCGGCCTCGCCCGCCACTATCCGGTCAAGCGCGGCGTGGTGCTGCAGAAGCAGGTCGGCACCGTGCGCGCCGTGGACGGCGTTTCCTTCGACCTGGCGCGTGGCGAGACACTGGCGTTGGTGGGGGAATCCGGCTGTGGCAAGTCCACCACCGCGCGCCTGGTGATGCGGCTGATCGAGCCTTCGGCCGGCACCATCCGCTTCGACGGGCAGGATGTCACCAATGTCGGTGGCGGCGCACTCCGCACGCTGCGGCGGCGGATCCAGATCGTGTTCCAGGACCCCTATGCCTCGCTGAACCCCCGCCTGACGGTGGGCGAGGCGATCGCCGAGCCGATGGCGGTGCATGGCATCGGCGATGCTGCCAGCCGCCGTGCCAAAGTCGAGGAGTTGCTGCGGCTGGTCGGCCTCGCGCCCTTCCATGCCGCGCGCTATCCGCATGAATTCTCGGGTGGGCAGCGGCAGCGCATCGGCATCGCGCGTGCGCTCTCGGTCGAGCCGGAGCTTGTGGTCTGCGATGAGCCGGTTTCCGCGCTCGATGTCTCGATCCAGGCGCAGGTGGTGAACCTGATGAAGGACCTGCAGGCGCGGCTGGGCCTTTCCTACCTCTTCATCGCGCATGACCTGGCGGTGGTGAAGCACATGGCGGACCGCGTCGCCGTCATGTACCTCGGCCAGATCATGGAGATCAGCGACAAGCGCACGCTCTTCGCCGACCCGCGCCACCCCTACACGCGCGCCCTGCTGGCGGCCATCCCGCATCCTGATCCGTCGCGGCGTGGCCGTGTCACGCCGCTTGGGGGCGACGTGCCGAGCCCGATGGCCGTCCCGCCCGGCTGCCGCTTCCACACGCGCTGCCCATTCGCGCAGGAGCGCTGCCGCCAGGAGATACCGGCGTTGCGGGAAATCGCGCCGGGCCACCGCACGGCCTGCCACTTCGCGGAAACCCTGCCGGATCCCGGCCTGGATTACTCCGGCGGGCTGACGGAAGCCGCTGCGCGCCGGCTCGCGCTCTATGACGCGGCACGGCGCAAGTCGGCCGCCTGAGCTGTCGAGGCGACCGGCGCCCGGGCCGGACCTGCCCTCCGCCGGAGGGCGCATGGAGCGGGAGGCGGCGTCTCGCGGCTGCGCGCGGCTAGGCTCGGGTGCTGGCTGAGGGGGGAGCGTCCAGCATCTCCAGGACCGCGGCGGCGGCGGCTTCGCTGGAAAGACCCTCGGGGGGCCGCAGCATCGTCAGCACGCGCGCGAAGCCGGCGCGCTGCGCGGCGGCGGCCTCCGGCTCCGTCAGCAGCCGCACCAGTTCGGCCGCGAGCAGTTCGGGGGTGCAGCGCTCCTGCAGGTATTCCGGAATGATCGCCGCATCGGCCAGGAGGTTGACGATGGAGACGTGCCTCACCTGGATCAGCCGCCGCGCGATGGCCGCGGAGAGCGGGTTGACGCGGTAGCCCACCGCCATCGGCACGCCGGCCAGCGCCACCTCCAGGGAGGAGGTGCCGGACTTGATCAGCCCCACCCCGCCGCTTTCCCGCGCGGCGGCGAAGGCATCGTACTTCTCCGCCACGCCATGCAGCAGGACCGGCGCCGGGTGCCAGTCCGCGGCCGCGGCGCGCACCACCTCTTCCACCGGTCCGGCCAGCGGCACCACGGGGCGCAGGCCGGGCACACGCGCCGCCGCCAGCCGCAGCGCCGCGCCGAAGACAGGGAGAAGGCGCCCCACCTCGCTGCGCCGGCTCCCCGGCATCACCAGCACCACGCGCTCGCCCGGTGCGATGCCATGCGCAGCGCGGAAACCTGCGGCATCGCCCTGGTCGGCACCGGATTCCAGAATGGAATGCCCGACGAAGCGCACGGGAATGCCGGCCTTCTCGAAGAAGGGCGCCTCGAAGGGCAGCAAGGCGAGAATGGCGTCCACCTGCTGGGCGATCTTCTTCACCCGGCCTGGCCGCCAGGCCCAGACCTGCGGCGCGACGTAGTGCAGCACCCGGAAGCCCTGCGCCCTCGCGCGAGTGGCGACGCGGAGGGTGAAGCCGGGGCTGTCGATGGTCACCACCAGGGCGGGCCGGCGCGCGGCGATGTCGGCCGCCGTCTCATCCAGCCTGCGGGCCAGGCGGCGGATGTTCGGCAGCACCTCCAGAAATCCCATCAGCGCCAGCTCGCGCATCGGAAAGAGGCTGTGGAATCCCTGTTCCGCCATGCGGTCGCCGCCGACGCCGGCGAAGCGCAGGTCGGGCCGCGCGCGACGCAGCGCGGCCATCAGCCGCGCGCCGAGCATGTCGCCCGAAGCCTCGCCGGCGACAAGATAGACCAGCGTCACGCGAAGGCGGCCGGGCGGGGGGAGGGGAAGCTCTGGCGCGGCCAGTCCCGGTGGTTGAACACCGCGCCCTCGCGCCGCACCGCCTCGATGCGCGCAGGGTCAATATCGGCAAAGACCCACTGGGCCCGGTCCAGCCTGCCCTGGGCGATCACGCCATCCTCCGGGAAGCCATGGTCGATCGGGCCGAAGACAGCGGCGAAGCCCCGGTTGCGGTCCAGAGCGGCGGACCAGCTGGCCTCGCCCACCGTGGGCGCGATGCCGACGAAGCACTGGTTCTCCAGCGCCCGCGCGGCGGCGGAGAAGCGCACACGGTTGAAGCCATGCAGCGTGTCCGTGCAGGTGGGCACCAGCACCAGCCAGGCGCCGGCCTCCACCTGGGCACGGACATGCTTGGGGAACTCGCTGTCGTAGCAGATGGAGATCCCGATCCGCCCCCAGGGCGTGTCGAACACCGCCGGCGCGGCGCCGGCCGATACGCCCCATCGCTCGCTCTCGAAGCGCGTCATGGCGTGCTTGTCCTGGAAGGCGAGGCTGCCTTCGGGCGTGATCAGCGGCGCCCGGTTGCGGAGGGCGCCATCAGGGTCGCGCATGGGCAGGGAGCCAGGAACCAGCCACAGCCCTGACCGTCGCGCGGCGCCACGCATCGCCTCCAGGATCGCCGGCGCCGCCTCGACCATGGCCTCCAGCTCCTCGCGCTCCGCGGCCGGAGATTGGCCGGCGAGGGCGGAGCCCAGCTCGACGCAGGCATATTCCGGCAGGACCGCCAGCTCGGCGCCGCCCCCTTTCGCCTCGAACAGCCATCGGTCGAGCTTGGCGGCCCAGGCGGCGACGCCTTCGGGCCGTTCGACCGGATATTGCAGCAAGGCAAGGCGCAGGGGGCGGGGCGGGGTCACGGCAGGCATGGCTTCCAGTTCGGGCATCGTCGGGCGTGGGCGGAAAGGGAGCGCTGGGGTCAGAGGCGCTTGTGCCAGAAGTCCAGGCGGTGCGGGGTTTCCTCGGTGGCGCCGACCTCCCGCCAGCTCATGGTGCAGGAAAGGCCCTCAAGCGGCGTGTAGCCCCGCTTGCGCCAGAAGGCGTCGAGCGGCACGTAGGCGGCGGGCCTGCGCGGATCGGCGGGGTCGCGGCGCACGCCGCAGAAAGTGGTGAGCGCGGCGCCGGTTTCCAGCGCATGGGCCTCGCGCAGCTGGAAGAAGCGCACCCCCACCCCTTGGCCGCGATAGGCCGGCAGCACCACGCTTTCGCCGAAATAGCAGTAGCGGGCGGGGTCCAGCCCGGCGGCGAGGAAGGCGTCGCGCACCGTGCCGTGGGTCTCCGTCATCGGCCCGCAGGTGGCGGCACCGACCGGCCGATCGCCGTCGAAGGCGACAATCATGGCTGCGCCCGCGCCGTCCGCATAGGCGCGGAGGTAACGCTGCTCATAGGCGGCGTCGCCCTCGTAGAGATAGGGCCAGTCACGGAAGACGGCGATGCGCAGTTCGGCGAGGGTCGGCAGCCAGGGGTGCAGCGCCGGGCCGCGCAGCGTTTCGAACCGGAGCGGAGCAGGGGCCATGCCCCCGGATAGAGCAGAACGGCCGCCCAGGCGAGGCCGGCGCGGCCTATTCGGCGTAGATCATCTTCCGCGTCATGCCGCCGTCGGCGACGAACTCGCTACCGGTGACGAAGCCGGATTCAGGCCCGACCAGCCAGGCGACCATGGCCGCGACGTCCTCCACCCGCCCAACGCGGCCGGCCGGGTGCTGGGCATGGTCCTCCGGGCGCAGCGCCTCGCCCGCCACGTCGATCCAGCCGGGGCTGACGCAGTTCGCGCGCACCTCCGGCCCCAGGCTGATCGCCAGCGCATGGGTCAGCGCCAGGATGCCGCCCTTGCTGGCCGAGTAGGATTCCGTGTTGGCCTCCGACATGTGCGCGCGGGTGGAGGCGATGGTGACGATGGCGCCGCGCGCCGCCTTCAGCAGCGGCACGGCGGCGCGGGTGAGCAGGAAGGCGCTGGTCAGGTTGGTGCCGAGCACACGGTTCCATTCGGAGAGGGAAAGCTCTGCCACCGGCTTGCGCACCATGATGCCGGCATTGCAGACCAGCGCATCCAGCCGCCCCTCCCGCTGCGCGACGCCTTCGACCAGCGCCATGGCCGCCGTCTCGTCGGCGACATCGGCCAGGACGTGGCGGGTACCGGCCTCGCCGGGGTTTAGGTCGGCGGTGACGACGCGCCAGCCGTCCTGCTTCAGGCGACGGGCGATGCCGGCGCCGATGCCGTGCGCGCCGCCGCTGATCAGGGCGACGGGAGAGGGAGACGTTTCAATCATGGTGCGGCGGAAACGCCGCCTGCGCGGGCCGGTGGCATCACAAAGCAGGGCGTGGCCGAAGCGCGGCCGCCGTGCTTTGCTCAACGGGGAGCAGCCCATGACCGCGATCTTCGACGCCCATTTCCATATCTTCGACGCGCGCTTTCCGGCGCCGGGCCATGACGGCTTTGCGCCACCGGCCTTCACGGTGGCGCAGTACCGCGCCGCCGTCGCGGTGCTGGGGGTGACCGGCGGCGTGCTGGTGGCCGCCTCCACGCACGGGCTCGACCCGGAGCCGCTGCTGGCCGCGCTGAAGGAACTAGGGCCGGGCTTTGTGGCGGTGGCTGCCGCCGACCCCGCCATGACGGACACGCGCCTCCGCGAACTGGCGGCACGTGGCGTGCGCGGGCTGCGCTTCAACCTCTACCGCAACATGGTGGACGGCTCGCCGGAGAGCGCGCTGGACCTGGCCGACCGTGCCCATGCCGCGGCCGGGCTGCACGCCCAGTTCTATGCTGACGCGGCCCTGCTGCGCCCGCTGCTGCCGCGCCTTCGCGGCATGGCCGGCCGGCTGGTGATCGACCATCTCGGCATGACCGAGGCGGGGCTGCCGGTGGTGCTGGAACTCGCGGCGGCGGGCGCGAAGGTGAAGGCCACCGGCTTCGGCCGGGTGGAGCTGGACGTCGCGCCCGCCCTGGAGCGGATCGCTGCGGCGGCGCCATCGGCGCTGATCTTCGGCACCGACCTTCCCTCGACCCGCGCCCGGCGCCCCTTTGAGCCGGCGGACATGGCGCTGCTGCGCCGGATCGCCGGGGCGGCGCCGTTCCGGGAGAACGCCGCCGCCTTCTACGGCTTCGCGCCGGCCGGCTGAGGGTCAGATCACCGGGCCGACGCGCGCCAGGTCGGTGAAGATGTCGCGCACCGCGTCGGTCAGGGTGCGGCTCAGCTCCTGCTGCTCGGCCAGGGCGTCGATGCGGGGCTGCACGCTGTCCAGCTCATGCGAGGCGAGCAGCAGGGGGAACAGGCCGGCGGCGCGCACCAGCCCGATCAGCAGCGCGTCGCGAGGGCTCGGCATGTGGTCGTCGAAGATCACCGCCATCAGCCGTCCCTTCACCTCCCGCTCCTCCTTGTCGGAAATCTGCGGGTAGCGTCGCTCGGGAAAAATCCAGAGGAAGCGGCCCTCCTCCAGCTTCAGCACGCCGCGCTCCACCAGCCGGTCGAAGTAGTGGTCGCGCAGCCCCTCGGCCTCGCTGCCGAGCGTCTCGATCCACCAGCGCGTGCCATGCGCTGTCGTCTCGGCCCTGATGCGGGCCAGCACGCCGTCCAGCGCGGCATCGCCGGTCGGCGCGGGGCTGGTGACGGCGAGGTGCTCGGGGTCCGTATGGATGCGGTCTTCGAGCAGCAGTTCGGCGAGCACGCTGGCCGCCAGCGCGTAGTCGCCGGAGGGCGCCGCCCGATCGAACAGCCGGCCGGACTCGTCATCGAGCATGAGGAGCAGCAGCTCCTCCGGCATGGTCAGCGACATGGGGGCGCACTCCGGGTTGCAAGTTTCCGCCGAAGAGGGAAACGCGGCCAGGGCGACCCGTCAACGGCTGCCTAGCCGCCAGCGATGGTTCGCTGACCACTTGCTGCATCACAGAACGCGGCGATGCCCTCCTCGATCACGCTGCGCGGCAGGTCGCGGAGGATGAAGACGATGCTGGAGCGGCGCGGCTGCCCTTCCGGCCAGGCCGGAAGCAGGGTCGGCGCATGCCAGACGCTTTGCACGCCGTGGATCACCACCGGCTGCGCCTGCCCCTCGAGATCGAGAATGCCCTTCACCCGCAGCACCGCATCGGCCCGCGTCGCGGTCAGCATCTCCAGCCAGGTGCCGAGGCCGTCCCATGGCAGGGGGGTGTCGAAGTTCAGGCAGAAAGCGTGGATGCGTTTGTCATGCCTGTTCGGGTCGTGGGGGCTATGCTCGTGGTGGTGATGGTGATGCCCCTGCGATGGCTCGCTCCAGGCTTCGGCATCCAGCCAGCGGCGCAGGTCGGCGTCGCGCCGCGCGAAGGGGGCGCAGCCCAGCAGGTCCGCCGCCCGTGCCGTGCCGGCCGGCATCGGCCGGGCGCCCGGGTTCAGCCCGCGCAGCGCGGCATGAAGCGCCTCCAGCCCCGCCGCGCCGGCGAGGTCCGCCTTGCTGACCAGCAGCCGGTCGGCCACGGCGATCTGCCGTTCCGCCTCCGGCTGCCGCCCCAGCGTGGCCAAGCCGTTCACCGCGTCCACCAGCGTCACCACGCCGTCCAGCGTGAAGTGGCGGCAGGTCGCGCTGTCGGCCATCAGAGTCTGCAGGATGGGCAGCGGGTCGGCGAGGCCGGTGGTCTCGATCACCACGCGGCGCAGGTCCTGGCCCTTCCGCACCCGCTCGGCAATCCCCTCCAGCGCGCGGGCGAGATCGCCGCGGATGGTGCAACACAGGCATCCGGCCTGCAGCAGCACCGCTTCCTGGTCCAGCGTCTCCACCAGCAGGTGGTCCAGCCCGATCTCGCCGAACTCGTTGATCAGCACCGCCGTGCCGGCCATTTCCGGCTGCAGCAGCAGGCGGTTCAGCAAGGTGGTCTTGCCGGCGCCGAGAAAGCCGGTCAGCAGCGTGACCGGCAGGGGGAAGGCGGCGTCAGCGGCCATAGAGCACCGCGGGGTCCACCTCCGGCGTCGAGACCGGCACCAGCTCGCCTTCGCGCAGCGCCTGGTAGAAGCAGGAGCGGCGGCCGGTGTGGCAGGCCACGCCCTGCTGCTCCACGAGCGCCAGGATGGTGTCGCCGTCGCAGTCCAGCCGGAGGTCCTTGAGCTGCTGCACCTGGCCCGAGGTTTCGCCCTTGCGCCAGAGCGCGTTGCGGCTGCGGCTGAAATAGACCACACGTCCGGTGGCGAGGGTTTCTTCGAGAGCTTCGGCGTTCATCCAGGCCATCATCAGCACCTCGCCGGTGTCGTGCGCCTGAGCGATCACGGGCACGAGCCCCTGTTCGTTGAACCGCGTGGCGGCCAGGAAGCGGGCGCGGGCGGCAGGATCGGCAACCGGCATGAACGGCTCCTCGAAAGCTGGTTCGGTTACTATATAACACAGGCTGGCACGCAGGAGGTCCGGGCATGACGACAGGGCAGGGCAGCGCGGCGGAAATGCCCGAGGGGCGGGCGCAGGCGCTGGCGGCAGCCGAGGCACGCTGCCTTCGGGCCGGCGCTCAGCTCACCGAGCTGCGCCGCCAGGTGCTCGCCCTGGTGCTGGAGGCGGAGCAACCGCTCGGCGCCTATGCCCTGCTCGACAAGCTCAAGGCGCAGCGTCCGGGAGCCGCCCCGCCCACGGTTTACCGTGCGCTCGACTTCCTGCTGGAGCATGGGCTGATCCACAAGGTGGAGCGACTGAACGCCTTTGTGGGTTGCGCCGAAGCGACCCACGACCACGGCCGCGCCCATGACCACCCGCACCAGTTCCTGATCTGCGGCGACTGCGGTGCAACGGTGGAGATCAGCGACACCGCGGTCGCGCATGCCCTCGCCGACGCCGCGGCGCGGGTCGGCTTCCGCGTCGGCAACGCGACCGTGGAAGTGGAGGGTCGCTGCGCCGCCTGCACAGCGCAGGTGCCGGAGCGGGCCTGAGCAGGCCCGCCTGCTTCAGCGCCTCGGCTGCATGGCGGGCAGCGAGGCGGGCGGCGCGGCATCCTGCTCCCGCCGCGAGCGACGGCGCCGCTTGAGGCTGAACAGCAGCAGTGAGCGGCCGGTAACCGTGTAGGTCTCGCCGATCGGGAATTCCGGCTCCTCCTCCTCGTCCTCACCGTTGACGTTGGTGTCGAGCAGGCGCACCCAGGCCACGCCATCCGAGCTTTCGGGCAGAGTGAACTCCACCGCATCGTGGTACGCGTTCAGGATCAGCAGCAGCGTCACGTCATGCGCGGCGACGCGGATGCCGCTCTCCTGCGCGCGGCCATCCAGCATGCGCGCGAAGCAACGCGTGTTGGGATCATCCCAATCGGCGCTTTCCATCTCCTCGCCGCTTGGCTTGTACCAGGAGAGGCCCTTGACACCGCTGACTTCATGCGAGGCACCAGAGAGAAAACGGGACCGGCGCAGTATCGGGAACCGGTTGCGCAACTCCGCCAGGCGCTGGGTGAAGGCAACCAGGCGCTCGCCCTTCTCGCCCCACTCCCAGTCCAGCCAGGAAATCTCGTTGTCCTGGCAGTAGGCGTTGTTGTTGCCCTGCTGGGTGCGGCCGAACTCATCGCCCGCCAGCAGCATCGGCGTGCCCTGGGAGAGATAGAGCGTGGCGAGCATGTTCTTGATCTGCCGCTCGCGCACGGCGTTGATCTCGGGATCGTCGGTCGGGCCCTCGACGCCGTAGTTGTAGCTGTAGTTGTGCGAATGGCCGTCGCGGTTCTCCTCGCCATTCGCCTCGTTGTGCTTGTCGTTGTAGCTGACGAGGTCGTTCAGCGTGAAGCCGTCATGCGCGGCCAGGAAGTTCACGCTCGCCCAGGGGCGGCGGCCGTTGTGGTCGAACAGGTCGGCCGAGCCGGAGAGGCGGCTGCCGAGATCGGCCGCCTTGCCTTCCTCGCCCACCCAGAAGGCGCGCACGGTGTCGCGGTACTTGTCGTTCCACTCGGCCCAGCCCGGCGCGAAGTTGCCGACCTGGTAACCGCCGGGACCGATGTCCCAGGGTTCGGCGATCAGCTTCACGTCGGCCAGCACCGGATCCTGCATGCAGGCCTTGAGGAAGGCGGACTGGTCGTCGAAGCCGTGCGGCTCGCGCGCGAGGATGGTGCCGAGGTCGAAGCGGAAGCCATCGACATGCATCTCGTTGACCCAGTAGCGCAAGCTGTCGTTGACCATCTGCAGCACGCGCGGGTGCGAGAGGTTCACCGTGTTCCCGGTGCCGGTGTCGTTGATGTAGTAGCGCTTCTGGTCGGGAAGCAGGCGGTAGTAGCTGGCGTTGTCGATGCCCTTGAAGGAGAGCGTCGGCCCCTTCTCGTTGCCCTCGGCCGTGTGGTTGTAGACGACGTCCATGATGACCTCGAGCCCGGCATCATGCAGGCGGGCCACCATCTCCTTGAACTCGGCGAAGGCGAAGTCGGGCGTGCGGGCGTAGCGCCGCGCGGGCGCGAAGAAGCCGAGGGTGTTGTAGCCCCAGTAGTTGGTCAGGCCTTTGTTCAGCAGGTAGTCGTCGTTCAGGAAGAAGTGGATCGGCAGCATCTCGACCGCGGTGACGCCGAGCGACTTGATGTGCCGGATGACCTCCCGCGTGGCGAGGCCGGCATAGGTGCCCTGCATCTCCGCCGGGATCAGCGGGTGCCGCTTGGTGATTCCCTTCACATGCGTCTCGTAGACCAGCGTGCGCTCCCAAGGGATGCGCGGCCGGCGGTCGTTGCCCCAGGTGAAGGCGGGATCCACCACGCGGCATTTCGGCATGAAGCGGGCGCTGTCCCGCTCATCGAAGGAGAGGTCCTCGTCCTCATGGCCGATGGTGTAGCCGAACAGCGCATGGTCCCATTTCAGGTCGCCAACATGGGAGAGGGCGTAAGGGTCCAGCAGCAGTTTGTTGGGGTTGAAGCGGTGGCCTTCCTCCGGCGCATAGGGGCCGTGCACGCGGTAGGCATACACCGTGCCCGGCCGCGCGTCCGGCAGGAAGCCGTGGAACACCTCATTGGTGTATTCCGGCAGTTCGATACGTTCCAGCTCGGTCTCGCCGGAGGCATCGAAGAGGCAGAGCTCGACCTTGGTGGCGGCGGCGGAGAACAGGGCGAAATTCACGCCCAGGCCGGTCCAGGTGGCGCCAAGCGGATTCGGGCGCCCTTCGGAGATGCGGGAAACATTGATGGCAGGCGGCACGGATGGGATACCTCGGGTGGGAAGCGCAACGGACTAGACGCGCCAGAGGCCGCCGGGTTGCTGCGCCTTGACCTTCCCCACGCAGAGGTGCGTGCCGGTTGGGGGAGGCTGCCCGCCTCCCCGCCATCCGCTCAGCGGGGCAGGCGCTCCAGCCCGGCCGCGAGGTCGGCGATCAGGTCGTCCGTATCCTCCAGGCCGATGTGGAAGCGCACCGTCGGCCCCTCCAGCGCCATGCCGCCGCCGGCCGTGCGGGTGATGGAGGGCTGCGTCGGCAGGGCGAGGCTCTCATAACCGCCCCAGGAGGCGCCGATGCCGAACAGCTTCAGCCCGTCCACCATCGCGTTGATCTGCGCGGCGGTGTGACGCGGTTGGAACACCACGCCGAAGAGCGAGCAGGCGCCGGTGAAGTCCCGCTTCCACAGCGCGTGCTGCGGATGGCTGGGCAAGGCGGGGTGCAGCACGCGCGACACCTCCGGGCGCCCCTCGAACCACTTCGCCACGGCGATGCCGGCGGCCTCCTGGTGCCGCAGCCGCACCGCCAGGGTGCGCAGGCCGCGCAGCGCCAGCCAACAGTCGTCAGGGCTGGCGTAGTGCCCGACCTCGCGGGCGGCGCCGGCGACAATGGCCCAGTCCTCCGGCGAGTTGACGGTGATGCTGCCCAGCAGCACGTCCGAATGGCCGCCGACATACTTGGTCAGCGCCTGGATGGAGACGTCCACGCCGTGTCTGAAGGGCTGGAAATGGTGGATGCCCCAGGTGTTGTCCATCAGCACCTTGGCGCCATGGGCGTGGGCTACCTCGGCGAGCGCGGGGATGTCCTGCATCTCGAAGGTGTGGCTGCCCGGGCTCTCCGTATAGACCACCTTGGTGTTCGGCCGCAGCAGGGCGCGCAGGCCCTCGGCGCCGATGGTCGGATCGTAATATGTGGCCTCGATGCCGAAGCGGGTCAGCATGCCGTTGGCGAGGCGGCGCACCGGGCCATAGACGGAATCCGGCACCAGCCAATGGTCGCCGGCCTTCAGGTAGGCCATCAGTGGCAGGGAGCAGGCGGCGAGGCCGGTGCCGACGATCAGGGCGCGCGTGCCGCCCTCGATCTCCGCCACCATGTCCTCCAGCGCGTAGTGCGTCGGGCCGCCGGCGGTGCCGTAGGTCATCACCTGCTCCAGCGAGCGGGCGCCCAGCGAGACGCGCGCCTCGCAGGAGGGGTAGAGCACGGTGGAGCCGCGATGCACGGGAGGGTTGACGAAGCCATGCGCGCGGGTGCCGGCGCGGCCGCCATGCGACATGCGGGTGGCGAAGCCTTCGCCGTCGTGCTTGGCGCCAGGGGGCAGGTTGTCGGGCATCAGGGCGTGCTTTCCTTCGACGTTTCGGGGCGGCTGGCCCATTCGGTCCAGGAGCCGTCATAGACGGCCGGTTCGGGCAGCCCGGCGCGCACCAGGCCAAGCGCCAGGATGCAGGCGGTGACGCCGGTGCCGCAGGAGGTGACCAGCGCCCGGCTGCCGTCCGCCCCGGCCTGGGCGAAGCGGGCGCGGAGCTGCTCGGGCGGCAGCATGGTGCCGTCCGCGGCCAGCAGGTCGCTGGCCGGCACGCTGGCGGCGCCGGGCATATGGCCGGAGGGCAGGCCAGGGCGCGGCTCGGGCGCGGTGCCGTCGAAGCGGCCCTTGGCGCGGGCATCCAGGATCAGCGCCGAGCGGTCGGCGACGATCTGCTTGATGTCGCCGATGCCGGCGAGGCGGCGGGCGATAAAATCGGCCCAGAAGTCCTGCCGCGGCACGGCGTGGGCGGGGCCGGCCTCGGTCGGGCGGCCCTCCTTGAGCCATTTGGGCAGGCCACCATCCAGCACGGCCGCCCGCTCATGCCCGAAGAGGCGCATCAGCCACCAGCCGCGCGCCGCCGAGAACAGGCCCTTCTGGTCGTAGAACACCACGCGGTGGCGGTTGGAGATGCCAAGCGCGCCGAGCTGGCGCGAGGCGCGGCCGGGGGTAGGCGCCATGTGCGGCAGGTCGGTCTCCGGGTCGGCCACCGCGTCGATGTCGAAGAAGCCGGCGCCCGGGATATGCGCCTGCGCGAACTCGGCCTGCGCGTCCCTCGGCTCGTTCGGCAGGTATTTGGTGGTGTCAAAGACCAGCAGGTCCGGCGCGCCCAGCTCGGCGGCCAGCCATTCGGTGGAAACGAGGTCCTGCATTGCCCTTACTCCTCCAGCACCAGGTAGACCCGGCGGTTCTGCTTGCCCTTGTTCTCGAGCTTGGTGACGGTGATGGTGCCGATCTCGCCGGTGCGCCGCACATGCGTGCCGCCGCAGGGCTGCAGGTCCACCGGCGCCGGATCCGGCCCGATGCGCACCAGCCGCACCTGCCCGGCGCCGCGCGGCGGCTTCACCGAGAGGGTGCGCACCAGGCCCGGGTTCTCGTCCAGCTCGGCCTCGGTGATCCATTGTTCGCCCACCGGATGGTCGGCGGCGGCGAGTGCGGCGAGGCGCTCGGAGAGCCATTCCTTGGTCGGCGGTTCGGCGAGGTCGAAGTCCAGCCGCGAGCGCTCGGCACCGATCTGCCCGCCGGTGACGCCGGCACCCGGGATCAGCGAGCAAAGCAGATGCAGGCTGGTGTGCATCCGCATCAGCCGGTGGCGGCGCTCCCAGTCCAGCGCGGCGGTCACCTCGGCGCCGGGGGCGGGCAGGGGGGCGCCCTCGGCCGGCTTGTGCAGCACCGTGCCGTTCTCGCCCTTAACCGCATTGGCCACCGGCATCTCCTGAGCGCCCTCCCCCTCGGTCCAGCGCAGCCAGCCGGTGTCGCCGGGCTGGCCGCCGCCCTGGGCGTAGAAGACGGTGCGGTCCAGCACGACCCCCTCCGGGCCGGCGGAAAGCACCTTCGCGCGGCAGTCACGGGCATAGGCGTCGGTGCGGAACAGCATCTCGGTCATCAGTCGCTCGTCCATTCGGTGGTGAGGCGCGGCGTGTTGAGCTGCAGCCACATCAGGGCCAGCGCCGCCGGGCTGTTGCGGATCTCGTTGCGCGCGACCTGGGCGAAGGCCTCCTCGGCCGGCAGCAGCACGAGGCGGGTCTCCTCGTGTTCGTCGGCGAGGCCCCGGGTGCCGGGGGCGGCGGCCTCGGGCAGGCGCACGCGGCCGCAGAAGAAGTGCAGGACCTCGTCGGCGCCGCCCTGCATGGTCATGAACTGGCCGATCTTCTCGATGCGGTCGGTGGTGAAGCCCGTCTCCTCCCGCAACTCGCGCCGCACGGTGGCTTCTGGATCCTCGCCCTTCTCCAGCAGCCCGGCCGGGCACTCCCGCATGACCGGCTCCTCGCCGGCAGCCAAAGCCGGCAGGCGGAACTGCTCGATCAGCGCCACGCGCCGGCTCCAGGGGTCATAAGGCAGGATCAGCGCGCCATCGCCGCGCCGCCACATCTCCCAGGTGAGCAGGCCGGAGGGCGTGCCGTCGGCACGGCGGTAGCGGAAGCGCACCCGCTGCACGGGGAAGCGGCCGTCCCAAACCACCTCATCGCTTTCGGGGATGTAGAGCGGATGCGCCGGCACCGGCGGTGCCTTCGGCGGTCTGGCCTTCATGCGGTGGGCAGCCTAACCTCGACAGTGAAACGCCACGATCATGAGCCGCCCCATCCCCATCGTCCATGCCCCGCCGCCCGAAAGCGACGCGGGCGCCGCGCGCCGCCGGGCCATTCTCGCGGTGATGGGCGCCGCCGCGACCTTCGCCCTGGCCGCCGCGGCGGTGAAGGCGCTGGGCGGGGCGATCCCGGTCACGCAGGTCGTCCTGTTCCGCAATCTCTTCGCCATTCCCGTCCTGCTCGGTCTGGCGCTGGCCTCGGGCGTGCCGGGGCGGCGCTGGCGGGTGCTGGCCACCCGGCAGCCCTGGGCGCATGCGCAGCGCATCTTCTATGGGCTGGTGGGCATGTTCGGCAGCTTTTACGGCTATGTCCACCTGCCGCTCGCCACCGTGACGGCGCTCGGCTTCACCATGCCGCTCTTCCTCACCGCGCTTTCGGTGCCGCTGCTCGGGGAGAAGGTGGGCTGGCGCCGCACCAGCGCCGTGCTGGTGGGCTTCCTCGGCGTGCTGGCGATGCTGCGGCCCGGCCTTGGCGCCGCGCCGCTTCCGCTGCCGGCGGTGGCGGGCGTGCTGGCGGGAGCTGTCGCCTGGGCCATGGCCATGATCACCATCCGGCGCATGGGCGAGCGTGGCGAATCCGGCGCCACCATCACGCTGTGGTTCGCCCTCGGCGGCTGCCTGGTGGGCGGGGCGCTGGC
Organism: Teichococcus coralli; assembly: GCF_009829925.1. Taxonomy (GTDB): domain Bacteria; phylum Pseudomonadota; class Alphaproteobacteria; order Acetobacterales; family Acetobacteraceae; genus Pseudoroseomonas; species Pseudoroseomonas coralli. The sequence continues at coordinate 305,383 of NZ_SNVJ01000001.1, read as the reverse complement.
GCTGGCGGACTGGGTCTGGCCAACACCTGCGCAATGGGCGCTGCTGGCCTTCATCGGCCTGATCTCCGCCCTGGCGCAACTCCTGATGACGGCCGCCTACCGTAGCGGCGAGGCCACGCTGATCGCTCCCTTCGAATATTCCGGCATCATCTGGACGATGGCGCTGGGCGTCCTGCTCTGGGGCGAGCGGCCGGTGATCATGGACTTCCTCGGCATCGCCGTGCTGGTCGCCTCAGGCCTCTACATCTGGTACCGCGAGGCGCGGCTGCGCGCCTGAGGCATCCGGGGGCGCAGGTCCCGGGCCGGTTTCACTCCCCGAAGCGGTTGGAGCGGGGAAAGCCGTTGGGCGGCTGCTTGCCGGCGCCGGCACGGTTGCCGCGCCAGGTGGTGAGGTCGCTCTCCATCCGCACCCGCTCGCCGATCCGCCAGGTGAGCCCGGCGCTGGCGGCGAAGACCTTCAGGTCCGCCATGCCGCCGTCGCGGTAGCCTTGCAGCGCCACGCCGCGCCCGCGCACCATCTCCGGCACCTGCTCCAGCGGGAAGACCAGCAGCTTGCGGTTCTCGCCGACGATGGCGACGGTATCCCCCTCAACCGGCACGCAGGCGGCGGCCTCGTTGGGCGGATCGACCGTCAGCACCTGCTTGCCGGTGCGCTTCTCGGCCAGCAGGTCGTCGCTCTTCACCACGAAGCCGCGCCCGTCCCGCGCCGCGACGAGGTACTTGCGGCCCTCCTGCCAGACGAAGAGGTCCACCACCTCGTCCTCGTTGGTGAGGTCCACCATCAGCCGCACCGGCTGGCCGTCGCCGCGCCCGCGGGGAAGGACGTCGGCCTTCAGCGTGTAGCTCTTGCCGTTGGTGGCGAAGAGGCAGAGCCGGTCCGTCGTCTCGGCATGCAGCGCCACGCGCAGCCGGTCGCCCTCCTTGAACTTGTGCTCCGTCTCCATGGGCACATGGCCCTTGAGCGCGCGGATCCAGCCCTTCTCGGACAGGATCACGGTGATCGGCTCACGCTCGACGAAGGCGCGTTCGTCGATCACCACGGCGACGGGGGCGGCGTCGATCGTGGTGCGCCGCCGGCCCAGCGCGGTCTCCTCGCCGAACTTCTGGCGGGTCTCCTCGATCTGCTCGGCAAGCTTCTTCCAGCGCAGCTTCTCGCTGCCGAGCAGCGCCTGCAGCGACTTCTGCTCCGTGCTGAGCTTCTTGTGCTCCTTGCGGATCTCCATCTCCTCCAGCTTGCGGAGGGAGCGGAGACGCATGTTCAGGATCGCCTCGGCCTGCACGTCGGTCAGCCCGAAGGTCTGCATCAGCGCCGGCTTGGGGTGGTCCTCCTCGCGGATGATGCGGATCACCTCGTCGAGGTTCAGATAGGCGATCAGGTAGCCGTCGAGGATCTCCAGCCGGCGGGCGATGGCGTCCAGCCGGTGCTGGCTGCGGCGCACCAGCACCTCGTGCCGGTGGTCGAGCCAGGCGCGCAGCACCGCCTTCAGCCCCATCACCTGCGGCGTGCGCTCGGCGTCCAGCACGTTCATGTTGAGCGAGACGCGGGATTCGAGCGGCGTGGCGCGGAACAGCGTCTCCATCAGCACGGCCGGCTCCACCGTGCGGCTCTTCGGCTCCAGCACGATGCGGACGACGTCGGTGCTCTCGTCCCGCACATCGGCCAGCAGGGGGAGCTTCTTCTCCTCCATCAGCGCGGCGATCTGCTCGATCAGGCGGGACTTGGCGATCTGGTAGGGGATCTCGGTGACGACCACCTGCCAGGTGCCGTTCTTCAGCGCCTCCTTCTCCCAGCGGGCGCGGATGCGGAAGCCGCCGCGGCCGGTGGCATAGGCCTCGCGCACCGCCTCCGCGCTCTCCACCAGCACGCCGCCGGTGGGGAAATCCGGGCCGGGCACGTGGCGCAGCAGGTCGTCCACCTCGGCCGCCGGGTTGCGGATCAGCTCCAGCGCGGCGGCGCAGAGCTCACTCGCATTGTGCGGCGGGATGGAGGTCGCCATGCCAACGGCGATGCCGTTGGCGCCGTTGGCCAGCAGGTTGGGGAAGGCGGCGGGCAGCACGATCGGCTCCCGCTCCTCGCCGTCATAGGTGGCGCGGAAATCGACGGCATTCTCCTCGATCCCCTGCAGCATCACCTGGGCGATCTCGGTCAGCCGCGCCTCGGTGTAGCGCATGGCCGCCGCGTTATCGCCGTCGATGTTGCCGAAGTTGCCCTGGCCCTCGACCAGCGGGTAGCGCGCCGCGAATTCCTGGGCCAGGCGCACCATGGCGTCGTAGATCGCGGCGTCGCCATGCGGATGGTACTTACCCATGACGTCGCCGACGATGCGGGCGCATTTCTTGAATCCGGCCGCCGGGTCAAGCTTGAGCTGGTGCATCGCCCAGAGCAGCCGGCGGTGCACCGGCTTCAGCCCGTCCCGCACGTCCGGCAGCGAGCGCGCCGTGATGGTGGACATGGCATAGGCCAGGTACCGCTCCGACAGGGCCGCCGAGAGGGTAGTCGGCTTCACGGCCCCGCCTTCGGGCAGCGTGGCGATGTCGTCGGGCATGGGTGGAACTCCTGGCGGTCTCGGCGCGATATCGGCTGGCCCGGGCTAGCGCAGCGGCGCCGCGCGCGCCAGTGCCAAGGCGGACGCGCAAGAACATAGCAAGAACTTAAAGTCCAGCAAGCCGTCTCCCAAGGCCGCAGGAGCTTGCCGCCGCCTGGGCGACGAGCCCTGGGTGAACCGCCACCCTCGTATGATCACACGGGTCCGTGCCGGGATGAACAAGACCTGACGCAGGGGAGAAACGGAACAGGTGCAGACGTGGAGTGACTTCTGCGCCCGAATCAGGCGCCCATCGACGAGCCCTCCCATCTACCCTTGAGGCCGTGATGGGGCCACCGGCCGGCTGGCGGCCTTCGCCGCTTGCGATCTGCGCCTTGATCGCCTCGGCGATCCGCCGCGTCGCTGACTGGTCCACTCGATTCGTCCCGGACTGGCCGTTCCGCCTGGGCTAGTCTTTGCGCAAACCTGTGGGGCAGCAAGGAGACCCGCCATGTACACGCCGCCGGCTTTCCGCGAGGACGACCTTTCGGCCCTGCATGCGACCATTGGGGCGGCACGCCTTGCGAACCTCGTCACGGCGGGGGCGGAAGGGGTCATGGCGACGCCGCTGCCGCTCTTCCTGGATCCCGCGGAGGGTTCGCGTGGCGTCCTCTACGGCCACCTCGCCAGGGCCAACCCACAATGGAAGGCGGCCTCATCGGGCGAGGCGCTGGCCATCTTCATGGGGCCGGACGCCTATGTGACGCCGTCCTGGTACGCCGCCAAGCGCGAGACGGGGAAGGTGGTGCCGACCTGGAACTACGTCGCCGTCCATGCCCATGGCCCGGTGGAGTTCTTCGAGGATACGGAGCGCCTCCTCGCGGTGGTCACGCGGCTGACGGAGCGGCACGAGGGCGGCCGCGCCGCGCCCTGGGCGGTGGGCGACGCACCGGAAGGCTTCATCCGCGCGCAGTTGCGCGGCATCGTCGGGCTGCGGATGCCGATCACGCGGCTGGAAGGCAAGCGCAAGCTGAGCCAGAACCGCAGCGCCGAGGACCGTGCCGGCGTCCGCGCGGGCCTGGCCGCCAGCGACGACGCGGCGGACCGCGCCGTGGCCGCCCTCATCCCGCGGTAAGGGGCGGGAGGCGCGCTTCAGCGCCGCGCCTGGGCGTCCTCCAGGAGCTTGGCCAGCAGTTCGATCTGGCGTTGCTGCTGCTCCAGGAGGGCGTTGATCTGCTCGGCGCGCATCCGGTCAAGCTTCTCGTGCAGCCCCATGATCTCGATCTCGGCCTTCAGGTTGACCTCGTAGTCATGCGCGGCATCCAGCCGGTCCTTCGCCGCCTGCCGGTTCTGGCTCATCATGATGATGGGCGCCTGGAGGGCGGCGATCATTGAAAGGATCAGGTTGAGAAAGACGAAGGGGTAGGGGTCGAAGGGCCGCCGCAGCAGCACCGCGTTCATCGCGACCCAGAGGGCCAGCAGCAGGACGCTGAGCAGGATGAAGCTCCAGGAGCCGCCAAAGCTCGCCACCCTGTCCGCCAGCCGGTCCCCGACGCCCAGCCGCGCGGCGAAGGCCTCGTTGGGATCGCGCGAGAGCGGCCGGCCCTCCAGCGCACCCGTCAACGCACGATGCTCGGCCGCGGTGAGGGTTTCCCTCTTATCGAACCAACGCCGCGCCGCACTGGCGAAATCGGGATGGACCTGTTGCATCGTCGCGTTCTCTACCGGCGGGGCGGGCGAGAATTATTCCAGTTGCTCCACTAACGACAAGCGTCGCGACCTGGTTCGCAGCGTCTCCGCTGGCCAAAAATTGACAAGCCTGCTTCGCGGCGCGGCCTGTACCTTGCCGCGCAGGCGTTCCACACCCACGGCACGCGGCGAGCGGAATTCCGCGCAGGCGGATTGGCGCCGCGATGGCACAGTGGACTGATGCGGTAAGGAGAGAAGCATGAAGGCTGTTCTGACAGCCGCGGTGCTGGTTGCGTCGCTGGCGTGGTGCGGGCCGTCGCAGGCGGCTCCTCCATCGGCAGAGCCCTATGCGGACCAGAAGGTTGTCTACCACAACGATGGTGGACACACCTCAATTTCGATCTTCAAGCGAGTTTACCTGATGATGCGCGGGCTGGTCTCCGACGAGGACGTCGCCGGCGAGGCCAACGAGGCCTACTTCCAAGGCCTGCTCGGCAACATCCGCAACCACATCAACGCCGTCGGCAAGGAGCATGTGCGGATCAGCGTGGTGGACCACTCCGCCGGCGTGGAGATGTTCAAGCTCGCCAACCGCGACAAGGCGCTGGCAGCCAAGATGGATGCGCTCCGCGCCGATGGCGTGCGCTTCTTGATCTGCGCCAACACGCTGAACGCGACGCATATCGACTGGCGCCAGCTCCATGGCGTCAATGAGGAGGACGTCGTGCCCAGCGGCGTCGCCGAGATCGCGAAGCTTGAAGGTCAGGGCTACGTCTACATCCATCCCTGAGCAGCGGCGGCGCCGGCGCGGGTCTCGTTGAACCAGGCGCCGAGCGCGAGCCAGGGCCGCGCATCCCAGAAGCGGCTCGCCTGCCCGGAGGTGGAGGGCAGCACCCAGACCGGCGGGAAGTCAGCCGGTCCCTCGTTCCTGCCGTAATGCAGCGCGCCGGTGCGCCGCCCGAGAAAGGCGGCGGCCGGCGCCTTGGCGGTGAAAGCCAGCGCGGCCGGCCGCGCGGCGCGAATGCGCGCGGCGAAGCCTTCCGGGTCATAGGCGCCCGGGGGCAACTCGTCGTCGTTGCCGGAGGCGTGCTTCGCCATGTCCGTCAGGCCGATGCCGAGGCCGAGCAGCGAGGGATACTCGGCCGGCGCCAGCCGTCGCGGCGTGAAGCCGGCCTGGTGCAGGACCGACCAGAAGCGGTTGCCGGGATGCGCGTAGTAGGCCTGCCGTGCGGCGGAAACCGCGCCGGGCGCCGAGCCGCAGAAGACCAGCCGCAGGCCCGGCGCCAGGAGGTCCGGCAGCACCGGCTCAGGCATCGGCAACGGCCTCCGCGGGCGGCGGAAGCAGGGCGGCGATGCGCGCCTCCAACCATCCCCGTGCCGGCGGCAGCGGCTGCTGACGCGCGCCGAAGGCGTCACGGGCCAGGAAATGGCCGGTCAGGCGCAGCCCGGCGAGCCACTGCGCCGGATCGGTCTCCGCCTGCCCGCCAAGCAGGAAGGAGGGCAGGGGCAGCAGCCGGTCACGATATGGCGCGGCCGCCTCGGCGCTCACCACCCGGCCGGTGCGCGGGGAGACATGCGTCAGGTGCTCGCGGCTGCCGGTGACCGTGCAAGCGGAAAGGTCGAGCCCATAGCCAAGCACCTCCAGCAGCAGCCCCTCCCAGCGGATGTAGTCCGCCACGAGCGTGGTGGCGCCGCGGCCGAGATTGGCCATCAGCGCCAGCAGGCCAGAGAAGATGCGGGGCTGCGCTTCCCGCTCCGGCAGGGCGCTCGCGGCCAGGGCGCAGGCGGAACTCAGCAGGGCGAGGCTGAGCGGGTCGTCCATCGCCAGCGCGGCAGAGGGGTGCACCATTTCGCCGGCGAAGGCGCCGAGCTGCTCCGGCAGGCGGCCGATCCAGCGCACCTCCACGAGGTTCCCCGGTTGCCAGAGCCCGGCCTGCGCACGCGAGCCACCGCCCTTTGCCAGCCCGGCGTGACGGCCGTGCTCCTCGGTGAGCACGCTGACCACCGCGCCGCCCTCGCCATGCGGCCGCGTCTCCAGCACGATGGCGGGCGCCTGCCATTCCATGGCCGGTTCTCAGCGCGTTGCCGGAACGGAGGCGCCGGTTGCCGGAGGAGTGTCGGAAGCCGTCATCGGCGCAGGCCCTTCAGGTGCTCGTCACGCCTCAATGTAAGCCGCCGCGCCGCGGAATCCACGGCATCGCGGCTCAGCCGGCGTCGTCCAGCCCGATGGCGCGCAGGCGGGCACGCTCCTCGTCCCAGCCCTGCCGCTCCTTCACGTTGAGGAAGAGGTGCACGCGCCGTTCCAGCAGCTTCTCCAGCTCGCCGCGGGCGCGGCGGCCGATCTCCTTCACCCGCGCCCCGCCGTCGCCGATGATGATCGCCTTCTGCGAGGCGCGGCCGACATAGATGGTGCAGTCGATCCGCACCGAGCCGTCCTGCCGCTCCTGCCAGGCCTCGGTCTCCACCGTGGTATGGTGCGGCACCTCCTCATGCGTCTGGCGCAGGATCTGCTCGCGCACGATCTCGGCCGCCAGCATGCGGTCGGGCAGGTCGGAGAGCTCATCCTCCGGAAAGAGCCAGGGGCCGTAGGGCACGCGGGCGGCGAGCTTCTCCAGCAGGCGGTCCAGCCCGTCGCCGGTCTCGGCGCTGACCATCAGCGTCTCCTCGAAGGAGAGCTGCTCGTTCAGGCTGGCGGTCAGCGGCAGCAGGCGCTTGGTGTCGATCAGGTCGGACTTGTTCAGCACCAGCCAGATCGGCACCTTGCTGCGCTTCAGCACGGAGATGATGGACTGCACCGCCTCGGTCATTCCGGCGCGGGCGTCCACGATCAGCAGCGCGAGATCGGCGTCCTGCGCGCCTTCCCAGGCGGCGGCCACCATGGCGCGGTCGAGCCGGCGGCGCGGCGCGAAGATGCCGGGCGTGTCGGTCAGCACGAGCTGCGACGGGCCCTGCATCACCACGGCCCGGATGCGGAAGCGCGTGGTCTGCGGCTTGGGCGAGACGATGCTCACCTTGGTGCCGGCCAGCCGGTTCACCAGGGTGGACTTGCCGGCATTCGGCGCGCCCACCACGGCGACGATGCCGCAGCGGGTCGGCCCGTTCTCCATGGCCCCGGAAAGGGGGGAAGGGGTGTCTTCGGTCATGTGCTCTCCCGCCCCGCCTGCTGCGCCCCGGTCTGTTGGGACCCGCTCTGTTGGGACCCGCTCTGTTGGGCCTGGGCCAGCCAGGTCTCGGCCGCCGCCTGCTCGGCCGCGCGCTTCGACTCGCCCCGCCCCTCAGCTTCCCGGCCCGCCGCGCGCACCGCGACGACGAAGACCGGCTTATGCGACGGGCCGGTGGTGGAGACCAGGCGGTATTCCGGCAACCCTTCGGCCCGGCCGAGCGTGTGTTCCTGCAGGCGGCTCTTGGCAGACATAGGGGGCGTCAGGTCGGCTTCCAGGAAGCCCGCCCATTCGCGCCGGACGAAATTGCGCGCCACCTCCAGCCCGCCGTCGAGGTAGAGGGCGCCGATCAGCGCCTCGGTGGCGTCCGCGATGACGGTGACGCGCCCGCGCAGGCCGGTGCGGCCCTCGGCGGGCGGCACGCGCAACGCGGCGGGCAGGCCGATCGCCTCGCCCACCTTGGCCAGCGTCTCGGCCGCCACCAGCACGGAAAGGCGCTTGCCCAGCGCGCCCTCCCGCTCCTCGGGGAAGCGCTCGACCAGCCATTCGGCCGTGGCCAGCGCCAGCACGCGGTCGCCGAGGAACTCCAGCCGTTCGTTGGAATCGAGCATGCCCCGCCGCGGGTCGGCGGCGGAGCGGTGGGTGAGTGCCTGCGACAGCAGCCCAGGATCGGTGAAGACGTGCCCGAGGCGCGACAGGAAGCCGGCCCCGGCCGGCGCGGCGGGACCGTTCCCACTCATGCGGCGTGCTCCGTCAACGGACGACCTGAAACAGCCGGCTCCAGCGGATGGCGAAGGGCCAGTCCCACACCTCCCACCAGGCGGCGCTGCCGTCCACGCTGAAGAAAATCATTTCCGCCCGCCCGACCAGGTTCTCCACCGGCACGAAGCCGACGCCACGGTCCATGTCGCGGCTGTCGAGGCTGTTGTCCCGGTTGTCGCCCATGGCGAAGACATTCCCCGGCGGCACGACGAATTCCGGCGTGTTGTCGTAGGGGCCCTCGTCCGACGCCTCCAGGATGCGGTGCTGCACAGGATCGCCGCCGGGCGAGGCCGGCAGCCGCTCGCGGAACAGCCGCACCGTCATGCGCGGCCCGTCGCCCTCGACCGTGTAGAGGCCCAGGGACTCGCGCGGCACTTCCTGGTTGTTCACGTAGAGCCGGCCGCCGCGCATCTGGATGTGGTCGCCCGGCAGGCCGACGATGCGCTTGATGTAGTCGGTCGTGTTGTCGCGGGGGAACTTGAACACCGCCACATCCCCGCGCTCCGGCAGGCTGCCGAGAATGCGCCCCTGGAACAGGTCGGGGCTGAACGGGATCGAGTGCTTCGAATAGCCGTAGGCGTATTTCGAGACGAACAGGTAGTCGCCCACCAGCAGGGTGGGGATCATGCTGCCCGAGGGAATGTTGAACGGCTCGAAGGCAACCGTGCGGATGCCGACGGCGATCAGGCCGGCATAGACCACGGTCTTGATGCTTTCGAGCCAGCCGCCCGTCTTCTTGCTCATCGGTGGGTTCGCGCGAGGCCCTGGTTCGGATCGTCGCGCCAGCCGCCGCGACCGTGGAAGGGGGTAGAGCGCGGGGTGCCTCGCCTGTCAAGGAACGGCCGCCTTCGCGCTGCCCGGAAGGTCGAAGGCGCGGGCCAGCAGCCGCACGGATTCCCGGCGGGCGGCGGGGTCATGCACCGGGCTCAGCACCGCGATCTCCTCCGCGCCCATCTCCGCGGCCAGCGACTCCAGGCGCGCGCGCACCTGCTCCGGGGTGCCGATGATGGCGCGCTCGCGCATCCGCTCCATCTTCGCCGCCTCGGCGGGGGTGGCGGGATAGGCCTCGGCCTCCGCCACGCTCGGCAGGGGCGGGTAGATGCCGCGGTCGCGCGAGAGGCGCCAGACGGCGCGCGAGAGGAAGAGGCGCTGCGCCTCCGCCTCCGTTTCCGCGCAGAGGGCGAAGACGCCGAGCGCGGCGTGCGGCGCGGCCAGCCGCCCGGCCTCGGGGCGGAAGGTCTGGCGGTAGAGCGAGAGCGCCTCCGCCGCGCCGGCGCCATCGGTGATGAAATGCGCGAAGCAGTAGGGCAGGCCCAGATAGGCGGCGAGCTGGGCGCCGTATTCGGAGCTGCCCAGCATCCAGACCTCCGGCCGCGTCGGCCCCTCGGGCTGGGCACGGATGGTGCGGAAGGGGTGGTTGTCCGGCAAGCCTTCGCCGAGCCAGCCCAGCAGCTCCTGCACCTGGGCGGGAAAGCGGTCGGCGCCCTGCTGGGCGGCGAGCGGGTTCAGCGCATAGGCGGTGCGGCCGTCGCTCCCCGGCGCGCGGCCGACGCCGAGATCCACCCGGCCCGGCGCCAGCGCCTCCAGAACGCGGAACTGCTCGGCCACCTTCAGCGACGCGTAATGCGGCAGCATGATCCCGGCCGAGCCGAGGCGGATGCGCTGCGTGGTGGCGGCAATGCCGGCCAGCAGGATCTCCGGCGCCGCCCCGGCATGGCTCTGGCTGTTGTGGTGCTCGGCCAGCCAGTAGCGGGCATAGCCCAGGCGATCGGCGAACTGCGCCATCGCCAGGCTTTCGCGGATGGCTGCGTCCGCCGTGCGGCCGGAGGCGATGGTGGACTGGTCGAGGATCGAGAGGGTGAGGGCCATCCAGGCAGCCTAGCCGGTCTGGCGGCGGAGGAGGAGCTTCGCCGCAACGGACAAGGGCATCCTCGTGGCTTCGCGAGGGGCCGGCCGCCCGGTGCTTCCGGGGTTGCCGGCGCGGCGTTGCCGTTGGCGCCCCATGCTGCTCCGGAGGCGCTTCCCGCAGGAAGGTCCGGCGTTCCGATCGCAGAGCAGCCGCGGACGAGTATCGCCATCCGCAGCCGGATCCGCCTTGGCGGTCAGCGCCGCAGCCGCAGCGCGGCGGCCGCGCGGCGGTGCTCCCAGCCTTCCCGCTCCAGCTCCGGCTGCTCCTCGGCCTGCGGCGGCCATCCCAGGCAGAAATACCCGATCAGCCGCCAGGAGGCCGGCACCTCCAGCGCCGCCAGCACCGCCGCGGGCTCCAGGATCGAGACCCAGCCCAGGCCGAGCCCCTCGGCGCGGGCGGCCAGCCACAGCGTGTGCAGCGCCATGACGGCGGAATACGCTACCGTCTCCGGCATGGTGGCGCGTCCGAGCCCATGCCCCTGCGCCGGGTCCGGCTCGACGCAGAGCGCGAACTGACAGGGTGCCTGGTCCAACCCTTCCAGCTTGAGCCTGGCGTAAAGCGCGGCGCGGGTGGATCCCTGCCCGGCCAGGGCCGTGGCGTTGCAGGCCAGAAAATTCTCGCGGATGGCCGCGCGCCGCGCCGGCTCGTCCACGGTGACGAAGCGCCAGGGCTGGCTGAGACCGACCGAGGGGGCGAGCGCCGCCGTCTCCAGCAGGCGTCCGAGCAACGCTTCCGGAACCGGATCGGGGCGGAAATGCCGTACGTCGCGCCGCCACGCGAAAAGGGTGTGCAACTGCTCGCGAAAGGCAGCGTCGAACTCCGGCGGGATCATCGGGTCAGGCGCCCGAGGCCGGATGCCGATGAGCCAGCCCGTCGAGCGGCCCTTCAACCATCCAGTCCAAACCCTCGGCGGTGGCGAAATCCGGTCCCAGCGGCGCCTTGCCGGCCCCGCCGGGCAGGTCGAGCACGTAGGTGGGCCAGGCGAGGCCGGTCAGCCTCCCCCGCAGCGTCCGCAGGATACGGCGGCCTTCCTCGATGGGCACCTCGAAGCGCGCGGTGCCGGGCGCGCGGTCGAGCTGGTGCAGGTAATAGGGCTTCACCCGCGCGGCCAGCATGGCGCGGAACAGGGCTTCCAGCGCCTCCGGGCTGTCGTTCACGCCCCGCAGCAGCACGCTCTGCCCGAGCAGCCCCACGCCGGCTCCTGCCAGCCGCCGCAGCGCCGCGCGGGCAGGGGCGGCGAATTCCCTGGCATGGTTGGCATGGACGCACAGGAACAGCGCCTTCTCCGTCTCCAGCGCCTCAGCCAGTGCCGGAGTGATCCGCTCCGGCGCTGCCACCGGAACGCGGGAATGAAGGCGGATGATGTCGATATGCGGCATCGCCGAGAGCCGCTGCACGACATGGCGGAGCCGCCGGGGCGAAAGCATCAGCGGGTCGCCGCCGGTCAGGATCGCCTCCCGCACCTGCGGGCTGCCCGCGAACCAGTCCAGCGCCGCCTCCAGCTCCGCCGCCGTGAGCAGCCCGCCATCCGGCCCCACCACCTCGCGCCGGAAGCAGAAGCGGCAATAGACCGGACAGGCCAGCAACGGCTTCAGCAGGGCCCGGTCGGGGTAGCGGTGCACCACGCCCTTCACGGGGGTGAAGGGAGCATCGCTGGTCGGGTCGCTGCGCTCCTGCGGCAGGGTGACCAGCTCGGCCGCATCCGGGATGTATTGCCGGGCGATCGGGTCCGCCGGGTCGGCGGGGTCGATCAGCGCCTGAACCGCGGGAGAAACGGCGATGGCATAGGTCGCGGAAAGCCTGGCCAGCCCAGCCTGGGCCTCGGGCGGGATCAGCCCGGCCTCGGCCAGGCTCTGCGCGTCCCGCAACGTGCGCGGCTTCAATTGGGGGGAACCGTCGGGCATGGTCGGGCGCCTTACGCCCGGAGGCCCCGCGCCCGCAATGCCCGATCCCGCCGACCTGCCATCCGCCCCGCCATCCTGGCACCCGCACAGCCTTGCCGCACGCTTGCCGGCGCTGCGCCGCCGCGCCCGCCTGCTGGCCGAGACACGGGCATTCTTCGGCGCGCGCGGCTATTGCGAGGTGGAAACGCCCGCCCTGGTGCCGGCGCCCGGCATGGAGGTGCATCTCGCCGCCTTTCGCAGCGAGTTCCGCCCGATTCTGGGGGAGGGCAGCTTCCTGCTCTGGCTGCGCACCTCGCCCGAGCTGGCGATCAAGCGGCTGCTGGTGGCGGGGGCGGGGCCGGTCTTCGAGATCGCCCGGGTGTGGCGCAACGGCGAGGTCAGCGAGCGCCATTCGCCCGAGTTCACGATGCTGGAATGGTACCGTCCCGGCGCGGGGCTCGGCGCGCTGATGGACGAGACGGAGGCCTATCTCCGCGCCGTGCTGCCGTCGCGCGTCGCGCATGGCGGCGTGGAAACCGACCTGGCTTCGCCCTTTGAACGCCTCACCATGGCCGAGGCCTTTCGCCGCCACTGCAACGGCCTCGACATCCTGGCGACGCTGGGCGCCGGGGGCGAAGGGGATGCCGCCGCCCTGCGGGCCGCCGCCCGCGCGGCCGGGTTCGGTCCGCGCCCCGGCGAAGGCTGGGAGGACCTGTTCTTCCGCCTGCTGCTGGAGCGGATCGAGCCGCATCTCGGGCGGGGCCGCGCCACTTTCCTGACCCACTGGCCGGCGCCGCAGGCCGCGCTGGCCCGGCGCGATCCGGCCGACCCGCGCGCGGCGCTGCGCTTCGAGCTGTTCGTCGCCGGGCTGGAACTGGCCAATGCCTTCGACGAGCTGACCGATGCCGCCGAGCAGGCCGAACGCTTCGCCCATGACGTGGCGGAGCGGCGGCGCCTCTATGGCGAGGGCTGGCCTGTGGACCAGGACTTCCTGGACGCCCTGACCCTGGGAATGCCGGCCACCGCCGGCATCGCGCTCGGCTTCGACCGGCTGGCCATGCTGGCAGCCGGGGCGGAAAACATCGCGGAAACGCTTTGGCTGGGGCGCTGGCCCTATTGAGGGCTCAGGACGCCGGTGAGCATCGCCGGTTCGGCCGAGGCGCGCTCGTCCAGCGGGCGCCAGGCGCCACCGGTGAGGATCTCGCTGGGCCGGAAGCGCGCCTTGTAGGCCATCTTCCGGCTCTGGGGCACCCAGTAGCCGAGATAAACGTAGGGCAGCCCCATTTCCACCGCCCGCCGCACCAGCCAGAGCACGGCGAAGGTGCCGAGCGAGCGCTTCTCCAGCGATGGCTCGTAGAAGGAGTAGACGGCGGAAAGCCCGTCGCTCAGCCAGTCCGTCAGGCAGGCGCCCAGCAACTGCCCGGTCGCGCCGTCGCGGAACTCCACGAGGCCGGTGGTGATCGGCGTGTCCTCGACCATGGCGCGGTAGTCGTAGAAGCCCATCGCGGCCATGTCGCCGTCCTGGTGGCGGGCGCGCTGGTAGCGCTGGAACAGCGCGAACTGCTCCGCGGTGGCGCGGGCGGGCGTCGCCTCGCCCGCCACGGTCTCGTTGGCGCGCAGGATGCGGCGCTGGGTGCGGTCGGGCACGAAGCGGGTGGCGTCGATGCGGATGGGGATGCAGGCCTGGCAGCCCGGGCAGACCGGCGAATAGGCGATGTTGTGGCTGCGGCGGAAGCCGGCGCGGGAGAGGCGGTCGTGCAACGCCTCGGCCTCCGGGCCGGTCAGTTCGGTCACGATCTTCCGCTCCATGCGGCCGGCCAGATAGGGGCAGGGCAGCGGAGCGGTCGTGTAGAAGAAGTGCGGGCGGCGGGCCGAACGGTGCAGCATGTTTTTCCTACTTTCTCCGCCCGCAGCGACGGATGCAACTGCCGATGCGCCACGGCTTGCACTCCATCAGCGCGGCGCCAGCGTGAGCTGGCCCCCCCGCGCCTCCGAGCCGCGGCCGAGCTGCAGCAACAACGGACCATCCTCGGCGCGCGGCGCGGCCCAGAGCGGCGCCTGATCCCCCCAGTGGGCCGAGAGCGGGTTGCCCGACTGGCCGGTGCCGATCACCGCCCAGACACCTTCAGGGCCGGAAAGATCGAACACCGCGCGCAGGCCGGGGCCGTGGACATGCGCGAAGCCGGCGCCGAGGCCGCCCCGGTTGACCGTCTCGCCGTCGCCGGGTGTCGGGACGGCGATGGTGCTCCACTCGCCCAGCACGGGCAGGAAGCGCAGCAGCGGATGGGTGAACCGCGCCTGATGCGCCTCGCCCCAGCGCCAGGCGGCGGGTTCCGGCCCGTAGCGCCCGACCAGTTCTGCCGCCGCTTCCTCAAGGGCCTGCGTGGCCAGGGCGGCGCAGGCTCCGCCAGGCGCGAAGGGCGGCGCCGCTTGCGGCTGGCCGGCTTCGGCTCGTGGGCGGCACCAGTGCGCGCCGGCGCCGTCGGGCCGCAGCACGAAGCGCAGGAATTCCGCGGTGGCCGGCCAGGCGCCTTCCGGCACGCCGCCATGGGCCAGGGCGAGCCGCGCCGCTGCCCGCCACCAGGCGTTGAAGATCAGTGGCTGAGGACGGTCGGTGGCCATGCTGCCGTCCCAGGAGAGCAAGAGGTCGCGCGCCGCGCCCGCCGTGCCCGCGGGGCGGGGAAGGGCGCGCAGCACCGGCAGGGTGTCCCGGGCGAAGAGGCTGATCGAATCCCGCTGCATGACGGCGAGATCCTGCGGCGCCTGCCGCTCGCGCTGCGCCAGGAGATCCTGGATACGGCGAAAGCGCCAGTCGCCGAACCAGTCGCGGCCGAGATAGGGCTCCGCATCCCCGGGCTGCACCCGGTTGTTGGCATTGACCAACTGGCCGCCGGGCGGGTTCTCCCGATGCGGCATCTCGTCGAAGGGCACGAAGCCGACCCAGTCGTGGCTGCCGTCCCAGCCCGGAGCGGGCTGGCTGCCATCGCCCGCGCGGCGGATCGGCGTCCGCCCGGTCAGGTACATGGCGATGCCGCCCGCCGCATCGGCCACCATCAGGTTCTGCGGCGGCGAGGTGATGAGCGCTGCCGCCGCCCGCGCCTCCGCGAGCGAGGTGGCGCGGTTCAGCGCCAGCAGTCCGGCTGCCGCGCTGTCCTCCGGCTCCAGGTTGGCCATGCGCACGGCCAGCACGGTGCCTTCCTCCGGGCTGCCTTCCAGGTCGCTCACCACCGGGCCGTGCCGGGTCTCGCGCACCCGCAGCAGCTCGGGCGCGCGCCCACGCACCGGGATGGCTTCCTCGCGAAGGGTGAAGGGCCGGGGGCCATCCGGCGTCTCATAGCGGTCCGACCCGGCGAGCCGCTCGACGAAGACGTCCTGCGTGTCCGAGGAGGTGGTGGTGAATCCCCAGGCGATCCGCTCGTTGCGGCCGATGACCATGAAGGGAACACCGGGCGAGGTGGCGCCGGCGAGAAAGCGGCCCTCCGGCAACTCAACGCGGACGAGGTACCAGAGGATCGGGGCGTTGAAGCCGAGATGCGGATCGGAAGCGAGCAGCGGCGCCCCCGTTACCGAATGGGCGCCGTTCACCGCCCAGACGTTGGATGCGGTGGCGGGCAGCGGCGCATCCTCGGGGAAGTGCGGCACGGCGGCGGCGAGGCGCGCCAGCCGGTCCGGCGCCAGGGCAGCGCGCTGATCGGGGCGTCCCGGACTGCCGTCGGCCGGCCACAGCTCGGCCAGCCAATCGGGCGGGAGCAGCGACGCAAGCCGGGCGCGATCGATCTCGGTGCGCCAGTTGCCGGAAAGCCACAGCCCCATCGTCTTGGCCCAGAGCAGCGAATCCCAGGGACGCCAGGGCTCCGGAATGCCGAGCGCCAGGAATTCCGGCGCTGCGAGCCGGCCCTTGGCCTCCATCCAGGCATTCACCCCATCCGCATAAGCCTGCAGGATGTCGCGGGTTTCGGCGGGAAGAGCGGCGAAATCCTTCTCGGCGCGCCCCTCCAGCCCAAGTGTGCGATGGAAGCGGTCCAGCCGCAGGGCGGCGGGGCCGGCGAGTTCCGCCAGCCGCCCCGCAGCGTTGCGGCGCATCAGCTCCATCTGGAAGAGTCTGTCCCGCGCATGCAGCCAGCCCAGCGTCATCGCGGCGTCCCGCTCGCTGGCGGCCGTGATCCGGGGGATGCCGAAGCCATCCTCCACGACCTGCGCGGGAGCGGAGAGGCCGGGCAGGGCAACGCGCCCGGAATGCGGCGGCAGGCTGGCCCAGAGCAGGCCCGCCACCCCGGCCACCGCCAGAACCAGCAACAGCGTGGCCGTCAGCAGGCCCCGCATCAGGAAACGGCGGAGCCGCCCGGGTCGTTGTCGCATGCCGTTGGTGTAGAGGAATTCGGCCCGTCTCCACAGAGCCGGTTGCGCCGTGTCGCATCCGCGTGAACAGTGGCGCCATGCCTGTCGCCGAAGCTTCGAACGCCTCACCCGTCCGTCGCGCCGCCGAGGCGCGTGGGCGTGCGGCGGAGGAACGCGTCGCCCTGCGCCTGGAGGCGGAAGGATGGCGCATCCTGGCTCGTCGCTGGCGCAGCGGCGCGGGAGAAATCGACCTGATCGGCGAATGCCGGGGCCTGCTGGCCTTCATCGAGGTGAAGGCGCGCCCGCGTCTGGCGGAGGCTGCCTTCGCGCTTGGCGCGCGCCAGCAGGCGCGATTGCTGGCTGCCGCCGAGGCCTGGATGGCAGCGAATCCCGGCCACGGATCCGGCGGCATCCGCTTTGACGTGGTGCTGGTGGACGGCGAAGGCCGGATGCGGCGGATCAAGGACGCACTCCGCGCCGGGGGATGACGGTCCTCCCGCAGGGCGGCGGCGGCATGCATCCCAGTTCCAGCGTACGGGCGCGGGTCATGCGGCGCAGGCCCTCGGCCGCCCCGATCTGGCGCATGGGCCCCTGCCGCGTGCGTTGGAAGCGGCATCCGGCTTCGCGGAAGCCGGTCCCGAGGGGTCGCGCGGGCTGCAAAGGATCACGCTGCCCCGGCGGAATTCGCATCCGCACCGCGCCGCAGGCCGCATTGAGCCGCCAGTCCCATATTTCGGCGCACCCGCGACAACTCTTGGAGGCGCTTGCAGGACGGCGGCGGAACACAGGACGGGGGGAGGGGCAGAGCCGCTCGCGAAACAAGCAGTCGCTTTCCGCACCTCCGCATTTTCCCTCGCGATCCTGTCGGCGCAGCACGGAAGGGGCGAGCCCGCACCATGAGGCAGAAAACAACTTGCCTGAAGCAGATATTCATCTGACTTTGGCAGCGGGTTTGCGGAGGAAGGAGAAGGGGCGTGCCGAATCCTGCCGATGGGGGTGCCGTCGCGGCCGTACGACGTTTCAGCCGCTTCTACACGCGCCGCCTGGGCCTGCTACGCGAGGGGTTGCTGGGTGGTCCGCTGCCGCTGACGGAGGCGCGGATCATCTATGAGCTGGGCGAGCGTGGCATCACCACCGCCACCCTTCTCGGCGCGGAGCTGGAACTCGACTCCGGGTATCTCAGCCGGGTCCTGCGCGGGCTGGAGGAACGCGGCCTCATCGCAAAGACCCCTTCGCCCCAGGACGGCCGCCAGCTCCTGCTTTCCTTGACACCGGCAGGGCGCGTCACCTTTGCCGAGCTGGACGGGCGCTCCCGCGAGGCGGTGGGCGCGATGCTGCGCGCCATGCCTGAACGGGACCAGGAGCGGCTGACCGAGGCTCTTGCCGTCGTTGAACGCCTGCTGGGTGGCCAGGCGCCGGAGGGCGTGGCGGCGCCCTTCCTGTTGCGGCCGCCGCGCCCCGGCGACTACGGCTGGGTGGTGCATCGCCACGGTGCGCTCTACGCGCGCGAGTACGGCCTGGACGAAAGCTTTGAAGCGCTGGTGGCGGAGATCGTGGCGCAGTTCATCCGCACCTTCGATCCCCAGCGCGAGCGCTGCTGGATCGCGGAGCGGCAGGGCGTGGTGGTTGGCTCCGCCTTTCTGGTGCGGGAGTCGGATACGGGCGGCAAGCTGCGCCTCGTCTATGTGGAGCCGGAGGCGCGTGGCCTCGGCATCGGCCGCGCGCTGGTCAGGGAATGCATCCACACCGCGCGCGCACTGGGCTACGCGCGGCTGACGCTCTGGACCAACGACGTGCTGGTGGCGGCCCGCAGCATCTACGCGGCGGAAGGCTTTCGCCTGGTTTCCGAGGAATCCTACCACGGCTTCGGCCGCGACCTCGTGGGCGAGCAATGGGCGCTGGAGCTGTAGTGCTCCGCCTGAGAGCCCGTTTGAGTGGGGCGGCGGAGGGCCGGCGAGGGGCTTTTCGCGCCGGTCGGAAAGATTCGCCAGAGCGACCCGCAGCCATTCTCGAACGGGCTCTTAGAGGGGCGCGAGGCGCACCGCAGAAATGATGACGATGGCCTGAGCGTAGGGATACTCGTCGGTCATGGTCAGGCTGACCTGCGCGCCGTGGCCGGGAGGCGTGATCGTGTCCAGCCGCTTGGCCGCGCCGCCGGTCAAGCGCAGCGAGGGTTGCCCGGTGGAGAGATTGATCACGCCGAGGTCGCGCCAGAACACGCCGTCGCGGAACCCGGTGCCGAGCGCCTTGGAGGCCGCCTCCTTGGCGGCGAAGCGCTTGGCGTAGGTGGCGGCACGCAGCTTCTCCGCTCGGCTCTCCGCCTTCTTCCGCTCCAGGGGCGTGAAGACGCGCTCCAGGAAACGCTCGCCGTAGCGCTCGATCGAGCGCTCGATGCGGCGGATGTCCACGATGTCGTTGCCGAGGCCGATGATCATGCCGCTGCCTTACCGCCGGGGAGGGCCGGCGTCACCCCTTGGGGTCACCCCTTGCTGCGCTCCACCTGGATGATGCCAGGGCAGGCCCGGAGCGCCGCGACGACGTTGGAAAGGTGCCTGAGGTCCGACACTTCCAGGTCCACCACCACCTCCGCGAAGTCGGCGCCACGATGGGCGAAGCGCAGGTTGTGCAGCCGCCCGTTCTGCTTGGCGATGGCCACCGTCATGGCGGCGATGGCGGCGTCCTCATTGCTCGTCACCACGTCCAGGCGGCCAAGATGGGCGCCGCTGGAGCCGGCCTCGTAGTCCCAGTCGATGTCGAGGAAGCGCTCGGGCGTCGCCGCCAGGGCTTCGAGGTTGTGGCAGTCCGCCCGGTGCACCGTCACGCCCTTGCCGGTCGTGACGATGCCGACAATGCGGTCCCCCGGCACGGGATGGCAGCAGCCGGCGAACTGCACGGCCATGCCCGCCACCAGCCCGGTGATGCCCGAGCTGGCCTCGCGCCGCCGCTCGGTGCGGACCACGGTGGCGCCCGGCTTGCCGCGGGCGCGGGCGAGGGGGAGGTTGTCGAGCGGCCGCGGTGGCCCGCGCAGCTCCGGAATGGCGGCGTGCAGCACCTCGCGCCCGGTGATGTGCCCGGCACCGACCGCGACGCAAAGCTCCTCGAAGCCCGGATACTTGAAGACCTTGAGCGCCGGCTCGACCAGCTTCTCCGAGAAATCCACCCCTTCCTGCCGGAAGGCGCGGGCGATCGCGCTGCGGCCCTGCTCCTGGTACTCCGCGCGCTGCCGCGCCATGGCGAAGCGCTTGATGCGCGCCTTGGCCTTGCCGGTGACGACGAAGCGCTCCCAGGCCGGGTTCGGCGTGCCGCCGCGCGCGGTGATGATCTCGACCTGGTCGCCATTCTCAAGCTGGTGGCGCAGCGGGACGATGCGGCCGTTGATCTTGGCGCCGACACAGGCATCGCCGACCTGGCTATGGACCTGGTAGGCGAAATCCACCGGGGTGGCGCCGCGCGGCAGGGCGATCAGGTCGCCCTTGGGCGTGAAGCAGAAGACCTGGTCCTGGTGCAGGGCGAGCTTGGTGTGCTCCAGGAAGTCCTGCGGCTCGGCGGCCGTCTCCAGGATCTCCAGCAGCTCCCTCACCCAGGGATAGCGGCGCTTCTTCGGGGAATCCTCCGGCGCGCCGCCCTGCTTGTACATCCAGTGCGCGGCGACGCCGTACTCGGCGATCTCGTGCATGTCCGGCGTGCGGATCTGCACCTCGATCTTGGCGTTGCGCCGCTCCGGCACCGTGACGCCCGTGTGCAGCGACTGGTAGCCGTTGGGCTTGGGCGTGCTGATGTAGTCCTTGAAGCGCCCGGGCACCACGCGATAGGCGGAGTGGATGGCGCCGAGCGCCGCGTAGCAGTTCGCCTTGTCCGTGGTGACGATGCGGAAGGCCATGATGTCCGAGAGCTGCTCGAACTCGACCTTCTTCTCGTGCATCTTCATCCAGATCGAGTAGGGCGACTTCTCGCGCCCGTTCACCTCGATCACCGGCACCTCGGCCGCCTCCAGCTTGGCGCGGAGATCGGCGGCGATCTCGTCGATCAAGTCGGCGCCCTGGCCGCGCAGGAAGGCGAGCCGGGCGGTGATGGTCTGGTAGGCGTCCGGCTGCAACTCGCGGAAGGAAAGCGACTGCAGCTCGGTCTTGACCGCGTCCATGCCGATGCGCTCGGCCAGCGGCGCGTAGATCTCCATGGTTTCGCGGGCGATGCGCGCGCGCTTCTCGGGCTGCGGCTTGAAGTGCAGCGTCCGCATGTTGTGCAGCCGGTCAGCCAGCTTGACCAGCAGCACGCGGATGTCCTCGCTCATGGCGAGGACGAGCTTGCGGAAGTTCTCGGCCTGCTTGGTGCGCTCCGACTGCAGCTCCAGCCGGGTCAGCTTGGTGACGCCGTCCACCAGCCGGGCGATGTCGGAGCCGAAGCGCTTCTCCAGCTCCGGCAGGGAAATGCCGGTATCTTCCACCGTGTCATGCAGCAGGGCGGTGGCGATGGTGGCGGTGTCGAGCCGGTAGCCCGCCAGGATACGGGCGACGGCGAGCGGATGGGTGATGTAGGGGTCGCCGTTCTCGCGTGCCTGGGAGGCATGGGCGGTGGCGGCGAGATTATAGGCGGCCTCGATCAGCGCGACATCGGCGCGCGGGTCGTAGGCGGCCACCTGCCGGGCAAGGTCCGTGCCCGGCGTCTCGATGACGGGTGCGGCCGCCGCGGGATCGGGCGACGGCGCCGGGTTGAGGAGGTCGGTCCCGGCGTCCCGCTTCAAGCGCGCCTCCGGCTCAGCGGCGGTTTCCGCCGCCGAGCTCGGCCGCGATGGCGGCCTCGATGTCATCGGGCGAGAGGTCTTCGCCCGCGCCGCCTTCATTGCCCTGGTCCTCGTTGACGTCCATGACGCCGAAGATGTTCTCGTCGGTGGCGATGAGGTCGATGACCTCCTCCTCCACCGGCTCGGGCTCAGGCGCACGCAGCAGGGACTTGATCAGGTCCTGCTCCAGCGCGGCCGTCTCGACCGTGTCCTCGGCGATCTCGCGCAGGGCAACGACCGGGTTCTTGTCGTTGTCGCGATCAAGAGTGAGTTCCTCGCCACGGCTGATGTTGCGCGCGCGCTGGGCCGCGAGCAGCACCAGCTCGAAACGGTTCGGGATCTTCAGGACGCAGTCTTCGACCGTGACGCGGGCCATAGGTGGCCTCCAAATTCCAGTGGCGTGCCGAACCTCCCAGATAGCCATCGCGGGTGCGAAAGGCAAGTTTCGCGGGAGGGGGCACCTAGAGCCTTCGCATCGCGGCTGGCGGCAGCCCGGCCAGCAACGCCTCAACATCCTGCCCGAGCCGCGGATGCACCCAGCCTGGCGCCACCTCGGCCAGCGGCTCCAGCACGAAGCGGCGCAGATGCGCGCGGGGGTGCGGCAGGATCGGGTCCGGCGCGTCCCGTACCGTCTCGCCCAGGGCGATGATGTCGAGGTCCAGCGTGCGCGGCGCGTTGGGGTAGGGGCGCTGCCGCCCCGCCGCCTGCTCCAGCTTCTGCAGCGCAGCCAGCAGCGCCGCCGGCTCCGGCGCCCCCTCGCAGCGCGCCACGCCGTTGACATACCAGGGCGCGCCCGGCGCGGGCGGCTCCGGCGCCGTTTCCCACCAGGAGGAGAGGGTGGTGACACGCAGGCCGGGGATGCCGTCCAGCGCCGCCGCCGCCGCCTGGCAGGTGGCCAGCGGCACCGACCCGTTCATGCCGGGCAGGTTGGCGCCGAGCGCGATCAGGATCATGCGCCGTGCCGCCTCAGACCCGCCCGGCGAAGTCGGGCGCCATGCGCAGCGCGTCGGTGGTGTCGAAGTCGCGCAGCACGGCGTCGTTGGCCATCTCCACCTCGGCCACGCGCTCGGCGTATTTTCCGGCCAGGTGGCGGGCGCCGACATCGCCGGTGATCTCCATCATCTCCGGCAGGAAGGCGCGCGACCACAGCATCGGGTTGCCCTGCTTGCCGCGGAAGGTCGGCATGACGATGGCCCGGCCCTCCTCGGGGTCGAAGGCGCCGATCAGCCGGTCGAGCATGGCGCCGGTCACCAGCGGCATGTCGCCCAGGCAGACCAGCACGCCTTCCGTTTCCGGCGGCAGCGCCCCGAGCCCGGCCTTGAGCGAGGCGGAAAGCCCCTCGGCATAGTCCTCCGTATGGGCGAAGTGCACGGGCCTGCCGGCCAGCGCCTCCTCCACGCGCTGGCTCTCGTAGCCGGTGACGACGATCACCGGGCGGGCACGGCTTTCCAGCGCGTTGCTCACCACCCGCGCCACCATCGGCACCCCCTTGTCGTCGGGCACCAGCAGCTTGTTCAGCGGCGCCATGCGGCGGGAGCGGCCGGCGGCCAGCACCAGCACCGCCACCTGGCGCGGCCGGCGCGGCGCGGCGCCGGACACGGTCTGCCGCGCGGCGGCCTCACGGGGCAAAGGGCGGCTGTCGATCTCCTTCAGCAGCCCGCCGACGCCCATGCCGGCGACGTCCTTTCCCGTCACCGGCAGGCCGGCGAAGAGACGCTGCAGCACCCAGTCGAACCCGTTCAGCTTGGGGCTGCGGGCGCAGCCGGGCAGCACCAGGGCGGGCACCTCGCCGATGCGGCCGAGGCAGATCAGGTTGCCCGGGTCCACCGGCATGCCGAAATGCTCGATCCGCCCCCCGGCGCGGACCACGCCCGCCGGCCCGGCGTCGCGCCGGTCCACCACGGCGGAGGCGCCGGCCACCAGCAGCATCTCGGCGCCCGCCTTCCGCAGCCGGCCCAGCGCCTCGGCAATGGCGCCTTCCTCATGCCGGCAGCGCTCGGGCGGCAGGAGCTGGCCGGCGAGGGCGGTGACCCGCGCCTCGGTCGCCTCCACCGCGCCTTCCATGATGCTTTCCTTGAGGCCGGGCAGCTTGGTCAGCACCAGGCCCACCTTCAGCGGCCGGAAGGGATGGATGGCGAGCGCCCTGCCGCTGCGCGCCACCGCCTCGGCCACCTGGAGAACCCCGCCGGGCACGGCGAAGGGGATGACCTTCACCGTCGCCAGCATCTCGCGCGCCGCGACCGGCGTGTGGTTGGGCAGGGTGGCGAGCGTGACGCTCTCGTCCAGCGCGTTGAGCCGGTTGACCAGCGTCTCGTTCACCACCAGCAGCCCGGCGGCATCGGCCTGGATGTTCACGCGGCCGGTGGCGGCGCGGGTCCGGGCCAGCAGCGGCCCGAGCAGCGCTTCGCCAAGGCGATGGGCGGCCTCGTTTTCCGGCACGTCGCCGGATTCCAGCCGGGCGGCGATCACCTCCGCCTTGCCGGCCTCGCGCAGCGCGGCAATGGCCTCGGCGTCCAGCACCGTACCCTTTTTCAGGACGCGACCCGGCAGGCGCAGCGTATGAGCGAGGATGGCGCCCTGCGCCTCGTCGAGCGGGGTGGGGCCGAACTTCATGCGGATTTCCTGTCGGCCAGCGCGGCACCGCGGCGGCGGGCGACGATCTCGGCCAGGATGGAGAGTGCGATCTCGGGAGCGGTGACGGCGCCGATGGAAAGGCCGACCGGCGCGGCGATGCGGCCGATCTCGGCCTCGGTCAGCCCGGCCTCGGTGAGGCGTGCCACCCGCTTGGCATGGGTGCGCCGGCTGCCCAGCGCGCCGATGTAGAAGGCGGGGCTGCGCAGCGCCACCTCCAGCGCGGGGTCGTCGAGCTTGGGGTCGTGGGTCAGTGTCACCACCGCCGTGCGGGCGTCGGGGGCGAGGCTGGCCATGCCCTCGTCGGGCCAGTCGTCCACCAGCGTGACGCCGGCGCCGAAGCGCTCCTCGGTCGCGAAGGCGCGCCGCGGGTCGATGACGGTGACGGCGTAGCCAAGCCCCGCCGCCAAGGGCACCAGCGCCTGGGCGATGTGCACCGCGCCCACCACGATCAGCCGCAGGGGCGGGTTGTGCGGCTGAATGAACCAGGCCGTGCCCTCATGCTCCAGCGTGGTGGCGGCGTCCTTCGCCAGCGCGGCCCCGGCGGCCTCCGCGAGCGTGGTCGGCGCGGCTTCGTCGGGGTAGAGGAGCTGGGCGCCATCAGCCAGCCGGGTCAGGACCGCGACGGCGCGGCCCGCCATGCGTGCAGCCTGCAGGCGCTGGAGGAAATCGGCCTCCATCTCAGCGCTTCCCGTCCAGCCGCTCGACGAAGACCTTCAGCTTGCCGCCGCAAGCCAGGCCGACCTCCCAGGCGCGCTCGTCGCTGATGCCGAAGTCGAGCAGCTGCGGCTGGCCGCTCTCCATGGTCTGGCGGGCGGCATCGGCCACCGCGCCCTCGATGCAGCCGCCCGAGACGCTGCCCGCCATCCGCCCCGAGGCGGTGACGGCGAGCTGCGAGCCGGCCGGGCGGGGCGAACTGCCCCAGGTCTCCACCACGGTCGCGAGGGCCACCGTCTCGCCATGGGCGAGCCAGCCGGCGGCGGTGGAGAGGATGTCCTCCTGATCGCTCATCGCGTTCCTCCGGATACGGGGCGCGGCGCGCGGCCGGAAAGCGTCTCGACCAGGTCGCGCAGGCTCTCGATGTTGTGGACCGGGCGATGCTCATGCACCAGGGGGAGCATGACACGGATGCCCTGGGAGCGTGGCTGGAAACCCGCGAAGCGCAGCAGCGGGTTCAACCAGATCAAACGGCGGCAGGAGTTGCGCAGCCGCTCGGTGGCGGCGCCCAGCCGCGCCAGTTCCTCCGGCCCGCCACGCTCCAGCCCGTCGGTGATCAGCAGCACCACCGCGCCCTGGCCGAGCACGCGGCGGGCCCATTGCTTGTTGAACAGGTCCAGCGCCTCGCCGATGCGGGTGCCGCCGGACCAGTCCGGCACGATGTGGCTGACCATCTCGAAGGCCGCCTCGGGGTCGCGGTGGCGGAGCTGGCGGGTGATGTTGGTCAGCCGGGTGCCGAACAGGAAGCTGGCCACCCGGTCGCGCTCGTTGGTCACGGCGTGCAGGAAGTGCAGCAGGATCTGCGCGTAGCGCGCCATGCTGCCGGAGATGTCGCAGATCACCACCAGCGGCGGCGGGCGCACCACCCGCTCGCTGCGGCGCAGGTCCAGGATCTCGCCGCCCTGGTGCAGGCTGGCGCGCAGGGTGGCGCGCAGGTCGGCGCGGCGGCCGGCGGCGGAGGGGCGGAAGCGGCGGGTCGGGCGGGCATCGAGCGGCAGGACCAGCTTGCGGATCTCCGCCTTGGCGGCGGCGATCTCCGTGGCGCCCATCGCCTCGAAGTCCATCCTGCGCAGCGCCTCGCTGGCGCTGGTGGTGAGCGTCGCGTCGAACTGCCGCTCCTCCTTCGGCGGCTCGGGCGGGGGCGGCGGGCGGTGGCCGGCCATGGCCTCGGCCAGGCGGCGGCTGCCCGGGCCCGGCTTGGGCGGCGGCTTGGCCCCCTGCATCGCCTCCGTGGCGGCGGCGTGCTGCCCCGCCTCCGGGTCGCGCCAGTAGATCAGGAAAGCGTGGTCGAAGATCTCGGCATGCTCGTGCCGGTGCACCATGGTCGCGCGCAGGGCGGCGCGCACGACGCGGCGGTCACCGATGTCCACCAGCGTCAGCGCCTCGGCCCCGGCCAGCACCTCGGTCGGGCCGACCGGCAGGCCGGCGCGGCGCAGCAGGCGGCCGAAGCCGAGCAGGTTGGCGGCCAGCGCCCCGCTCATGCCGCCGCCCCTGCGGCGCTCAGAACGGCATGGCCGGGCGCGGCGCGGCGGCCTCCTTGGCGGCCTCGACCAGCCGCGCCGCCTCGGCGCCGCGCAGCTTGGCGATGTCGTCCTGGTACTTCAGCAGGGCACCCACCGTCTCATCCACCAGCGCCGGCTCCAGCTCCTTCGCATCCAGCGCGCGCAGGGCGGCGGCCCAGTCGATCGTCTCGGCGACGCCGGGATACTTGAAGAAGTCGCCGGAGCGCAGCGCCTGCACGAAGGCCACCACCTGCGCCGAGAGCGTCTCCGACAGGCCGGGGTGACGGCTGGCCAGGATGGCCCGTTCGCGCGCCGCATCGGGGTAGTCCACCCACTGGTAGAGGCAGCGGCGGCGGATGGCGTCGTGCACCTCGCGCGTGCGGTTGCTGGTCAGCACCACGATGGGCGGGGTGTCGGCGCGGATGGTGCCGAGCTCGGGAATGGTGAGCTGGAAATCGGCCAGGATCTCCAGCAGGAAAGCCTCGAAGGGCTCGTCCGCGCGGTCCAGCTCGTCGATCAGCAGCACCGCCGGCGGGCCGGAAAGGGCGGCCAGCAGCGGCCGCTCCTGCAGGAAGCGGCGGTCGTAGATGCCGCGCTCCAGCGCCGCGCGGCCTTCCGCCGTGTGCGCCTCCCCCGAGGCTTCGGACAGGCGGATCGCCATGAGCTGCTGGGCGTGGTTCCACTCATAGGCGGCGGCCGAGAGGTCCAGCCCGTCATAGCACTGCAGCCGGACCAGCCGCCGCCCCAGCCCGCTGGCCAGCACCTTCGCGATCTCGGTCTTGCCGGTGCCGGGCTCGCCCTCCAGGAAGAGCGGCCGGCCCATGGCGAGCGCGAGATGCACGGTGGTCGCCAGGCTGCGGTCGGCGACATAGCCCCCGGCCGCGAGCAGGCGCTCGGTCTCCTCGACGGTGCGGGGGAGGGTGCCGCTCATGCCTCAGCCCAGCACGAAGAGCAGGAACAGGATCACCAGCCAGACCGCCCCGCCGCCCCAGAACACCACCGGCAGGCCGAAGATGTCCCGCGGCAGCAGCGAGAAGAGCGAGAGCTGCGGCGGCGAGCCGGGAGAGGAGCCGGGCACGGCGGCCGGGGGCGAGGGGCGCGGGCCGGCGGCGGCGTCCACCTTGGCGACCTCGGGGTGCAGCGGGCCGGTCTCGCCCAGCACCTTGTCGCCCATGCGGGGCGCGGAGAGGGTGGCGGCGGCGAAGCGCTCCTCGGCATCGGCCTCGGCGACCGGCTTGACCGCGACGGTCTCGGCGAAGCGGGTGAAGAACTGGTCGGCCATGGACTTGGCGGTGCTGTCGATCAGCCGCGCGCCGAGCTGCGCCATCTTGCCACCCACCTGCGCCTTCACGGCGTAGCGCAAAAGCGTGGCCTGCGGGCCTTCCTCCTCCAGGTTGACGTCGGCGCCGCCCTGGGCGAAGCCCATGGCGCCACCGTTCCCCTCGCCGCCGATGGTGTAGGAGGCGGGCGGGTTGAGGTTGGTGAGCTGCACCTTGCCGGTGAACCGCGCGCTCATCGGCCCGATCTTGACGGCAACGCGCGCCTGGAAGGCATCGTCCCCGACGCGCTCGACCGACTCGCAACCGGGAATCGAGGCGCGCAGAATCTCGGGGTCGTTCAACCCCTCCCAAACGGTTTGGCGGGGCGCCTCGATACGCCGTTCACCGGTCATCTCCATGCGGCATTCTCCCTCTCTGCGGGCTGAAGCTAGGACGTGCGGGCCTCAGGGGGAAGTCCACCCCCCCTTCCCGGCCAGTCTGGCGGGGGCGGGTTGGCGCCCTGGGCTGGGCTGGTGTAGGGCAGGGTGCCGGTTAGCCGGACGGGCCCGCCGCCGCGGCGGCTGCGCTGACGAAGAGGAGAGGCCATGCCAGGAGGCGCGTTGCGGCGATGGGCCGTGTCGCTGGGGGCGATGCTGCCCGTTCTGTTGATCGCCGGACCGGCCCTGGCCGCCACCGGAGCTGCCGCGGGCGAGGAGGCCGCGCTCTCCCTGCTCTGGGGCATTCCCTTCGCCGGCATGCTGCTGTCCATCGCCTTGATGCCGCTGCTGGCCGGCCATCTCTGGCATCACCACTACGGCAAGATCGCGGCAGGGTGGGCGTTGCTGTTCCTGGTGCCCTTCGCCGCGCTGCACGGGCCGGACGCCGCCTGGCACGAGTTCACCCATGTGCTGGTGGGCGAATACCTTCCCTTCATCACCCTGCTCCTGGCCCTCTACACCGCCGGGGGCGGCGTGTTGCTGCGTGGCACGCTGGTGGGCACGCCGGGCGTCAACACCGCGCTGCTCGCAGCCGGCACGCTGCTGGCCAGCATCATGGGCACCACGGGCGCCTCGATGGTGCTGATCCGGCCGCTGCTGCGGGCCAATGCCGGGCGGCGCCGGAAGATGCACAGCTTCATCTTTTTTATCTTCCTGGTGAGCAACATCGGCGGCAGCCTGACGCCGCTCGGCGACCCGCCGCTCTACCTGGGTTTCCTGCAGGGCGTCTCCTTCTTCTGGCCCACCGAGCATATGTTCAGCGAGTTCCTGTTCTGCGCCATCCTGCTGCTCGCGGTGTACTGGCTGATGGACACCTGGCTCTATGCCCGCGAACAGCGCGAGATCGTCGAGGAGGCGGCGGAGGAGGCCGCCGAGCACGACCACGTGGCCGACAGCGACCATGAGCCGCTCGGCATCGCCGGCTGGATCAATGTGGGGCTGCTGGCCCTGGTGGTGGCCGGCGTGCTGATGCAGGGAATCTGGCTGCCGGGCGAGGTGGCGCTGCTTGGCCAGCCGATCGGCCTGGAGCGCATCGCGGCGATGCTGCTCTTCCTGCTGATCACCGCCGCCTCGGTGCTCTGGACCCCGGCCGGCATCCGCGAGACCAACGGCTTCACCTGGGGCGCCATCCTGGAGGTGGCGAAGCTCTTCGCCGCCATCTTCCTGACCATGGCGCCGGTGCTGGCCATGCTGAAGGCGGGGCTGGAGGGGCCGCTGGGCGGACTGGTGGCGATGACCACCGACCCCAACGGCCAGCCGATCCCGGAGGTCTATTTCTGGCTGACGGGCGCGCTCTCCTCCTTTCTCGACAACGCGCCGACCTATCTCGTCTTCTTCAACCTCGCCGGCGGCGATGCCACGCACCTGATGGGCGACGGCGCGCTGACGCTTGCCGCGATCTCCTGCGGCGCGGTGTTCATGGGCGCCAACTCCTATATCGGCAACGCGCCCAACTTCATGGTGAAGGCCATCGTGGAGGAGCAGGGCGAGCGGATGCCAAGCTTCTTCGGCTATTGTGGATGGGCGCTGGTCTTTCTGGTGCCGACCTTCATCCTGGTCACCCTGCTGTTCTTCTGAGGCAAGAAAGGATGCGCCCATGCCCTACGTGATCGCCGACGACCTGCCTGACGCCCCCGCTGGCCAGCGCTTCCGCGCCCTCCTGGAGCGGCCGCAGATCCTGCGCATGCCCGGCGCCCATCTCGGCATCGCCGCGCTGCTGGCGAAGCGCGCGGGCTTCGAGGCGCTCTATATGTCCGGCGCGGCGATGTCCGCCGGCATGGGCCTGCCCGACCTCGGCATGATCACGGTGGATGACGTCGCCTGGCACATCCGGCAGGTGGCGCGCGCCTCGGGCCTGCCGGCCCTGGTGGATGGCGACACCGGCTATGGCGAGGCGCTCAACGTCATGCACATGGTCCGCAGCTTCGAGGAGGCGGGCGCCGGCGCGGTCCACCTGGAGGACCAGCTGCTGCCCAAGAAGTGCGGCCACCTCAACGACAAGAAGCTGGCCGATGCGCGGGACATGGCGGCCAAGGTCGCCGCCGCCCGCAAGGCGCGGCGGCACCTCTACCTGATCGCCCGCACCGACGCTGCGGCCAGCGAGGGCATGGACGGCGCCGTGGCCCGCGCGAAGCTCTACCTGGAGGCTGGGGCGGACGCGATCTTCCCCGAGGCGCTGACCAATGCCGAGATGTTCCGCGAGTTCGCCCGCCGCATGCCAGGGGTGAAGCTGCTGGCCAACATGACCGAGTTCGGCCGCACGCCCTTCTTCACCGCCGAGGAGTTCGAGGCGATGGGCTATGCCATGGTGATCTGGCCGGTCAGCCACCTGCGCGTCGCCGCCAGGTCGATGGAGGAGTTGTACGGCGCCATCAACCGCGACGGCGGCACGCAAAGCATGCTCTCCCGCATGCAGACCCGCGCCGAGCTGTACGACACCATCGGCTACCACGATTACGAGTCGTTGGATTCGACCCTGGTGCGGACCGTGGTGCCACAAGGCATGCCCGACCAGAAGCAGTAAGGCGGCATCCGGCCCGTTCGTTTCCGATAGGGCGGCCAAAGCCCGATCACGCCGCGTTGTTTAGGGAAGCGGCTCCGCCTGTACAGGCGGAGCCGCTTTCGCGTTGAGCAGGCGTCGCCACCCATGCTTCCTTTCCGGTGACGGGGAGTGCCCCCAACACGGAGACCCGTCGTATTTCCCCGATTGACACGTTGAAGATCGTTGTTTCCTATAAACACGAATTCCAACAGTGCTTGACGCGCCGTTCGATCGCTTGTCGCGCGGTGCAGAGCCAGGAGCACATCATGTCCGTCATCGGGAACCCGCAGGACTCCTTGCCTCGCCCGCGGCCGCTGGCTGGCGCCCTGCGCCGCCGCGCCCTGCTCTCCGCCCTTGGCGCCGGAGGGCTGTCGCTCCCGCTGGCGGGCTTCGCGCCGGCCGGGGCCCAGCGCCGCACCTTCGAGGCCTTGCTGGACGCGCCGCCAACCTGCCTGCATCCGATCGCCGCCGCCGTGCCGGCAGGGGAGACGCGCAAGCTGAAGCTGGCCTGGAACGCCACCTCGGTCTGCACTTCGCCGGTCGAGGTGGCGCGGCGCAGCGGCATCCTGGCGAAGCATGGCCTGGAGGTGGAGCTGGTGAATTTCGGCGGCTCGACCGAGATGCTGCTGGAGGCCATCGCCACCCGCAAGGCGGATGCCGGCGTCGGCATGGCGCTGCGCTGGCTGAAGCCGCTGGAGATGGGCTTCGACGTGAAGGTGACCGGCGGCACCCATGGCGGCTGTCTGCGGCTGATCGGCGCCCCCGGCGCCGGCATCACCACCGACATCGAATCCGTCCGCGGCAAGACCATCGCCGTCAGCGACATGGCGGCGGCGGAGAAGAACTTCTTCGCCATGCTGCTGAAGCGCCGCGGCCTCGATCCGGACCGCGACGTGACCTGGCGCGTCTTTCCCGCGCATGTCTTCGCCCTGGCGCTGGAGCGCGGCGAGGCCCAGCTCGTGGCGGCGAACGACCCGATCGCCTGGAAGCTGCGGCGCGACAAGGACCTTGTCGAGGTGGCGACCAACCTCTCAGGCGAGTGGGCCGACCGTGCCTGCTGCATCATCGGCGTCTCCGGCGCGCTGGTGCGGAACGAGCCGCAGGTGGCGGCCGCGCTGACCCGCGCGCTGGCCGAGGCGCAGCACGCCGTGGCCATGAACCCCGAGCTGGCGGCCGATGCCTTCGTCGAATACACGCCGGGCAAGGTGACCCGCGAGGACCTGCTGGAGATCCTCAAGAGCCACACCCACGGCCACAGCCCGACCGGCCCGGACATCCGCCGCGAGATCGAACTTTACGCGGAGGAGCTGAAGTCGGTCGGCGTGCTGCGCGCCAGCACCGATCCCAAGCGCTTTGCCGCGCGCGTCACCGCCGACGTGCTG
This sequence comes from Teichococcus coralli, assembly GCF_009829925.1. Taxonomy (GTDB): domain Bacteria; phylum Pseudomonadota; class Alphaproteobacteria; order Acetobacterales; family Acetobacteraceae; genus Pseudoroseomonas; species Pseudoroseomonas coralli. Next base: position 273,806 of record NZ_SNVJ01000001.1, on the reverse strand, counting down.
AGCGCCTGAGCGATGAGTGCCTCCACCGCGCTGAACGCACCGCTGCCCGCCACCGGCGCGGCGGGGCGGCCGGCCGCGCGTCTCTGGGCCGGCGGGCTGCTGGCCGGGGCTGCCTGGATCGGCGCCGCGCTGCTGATCGCGCTGTTGCCGGACGCAATCGAGGTCGGCCGCACCACCGAGTTGGCGGCCTCGGCCGGGCTGATTGGCCTTGCCCTGGCGCTCGGCAGCCTCGCCATGCCGCTGCTCGGGGCTGCCGGGGCGCGGCTGCGGCGGGCCGGCCCCTGGCTGACCGTGCTGCCGCTGGCGCTCGCCGCCTGGGAGCTGGCGACGGCCAAGTTCGCCCTGCTGCCGCTGCCCTTCTTCGCCTCGCCGCAGGGGCTGCTGGAGGTCTATCTGGAGGACTGGCCGCGCCTCGGCGAGAGCACGCTGCGCTCGCTCTGGCTGCTGCTGACCGGCTATCTGCTCGGCGCCGCGGCCGGCTTCGTCGCCGGCGTGGCGCTCGGCTGGTCGCGCGCCGTCGGCTACTGGGTGCATCCGGTGCTGCGGCTGTTGGGGCCGCTGCCGGCCACCGCCTGGCTGCCGGTCGCCTTCTTCGTCTTCCCGACCAGCGGCAGCGCCAGCACCTTCCTGGTCGCGCTGGCCACCTGGTTCCCGGTGACGGTGCTGACCTGGTCGGGCGTCTCCGGCGTCAACAAGGCCTATTACGACATCGCACGCACGCTGGGTGCCAGCCCGACCTTCCTGGTGCTGAAGGTGGCCGTCCCGGCGGCCCTGCCGCAGGTCTTTGTCGGGCTGTTCATGGGCCTCGGCGCCTCCTTCTCCGTGCTGGTCGTGGCCGAGATGCTGGGCGTGAAGGCGGGCCTCGGCTGGTACCTGCAATGGGCGCAGGGCTGGGCGGCCTATGCCAACATGTATGCCGCCCTGCTGGTGATGGCGGTGATGTGCTCCAGCCTCGTGACGCTGCTGTTCAAAGGGCGTGACCGGCTGCTGGCCTGGCAGAAGGGGACCGTCCGGTGGTGAGCGTCGCGCTGCAAGCCACGGCCGCCGCCGGCATGGCGGTGGACATCCGGGGCGTCAGCCACGCCTTCGACCTGGAAGGCCGGCTGCTTCCGGTGCTGGACGGCATCGACCTGCAGGCAGCGCCGGGCGAATTCGTCGCGCTGCTCGGCCCCTCCGGCTGCGGCAAGTCCACCCTGCTGCGGCTGCTGGCCGGGCTGGACCAGCCCAGCGAGGGTGCCGTGCTGGGGGATGGCGCGCCCATCACCCGCCCCGATCCCTCCCGCGTGCTCGTCTTCCAGGACCCGACGCTCTACCCCTGGCGCACGGTGCGGGCGAACGTCGCCCTCGGGCTGGAGGCGCGCGGCCTGCTGAAGCGGCAGGGCCACCGCGCGCAACAGGCGATCGACACGGTCGGCCTGACCGGCTTCGAGCAGGCCTATCCGCACCAGCTCTCCGGCGGCATGGCGCAGCGGGTGGCGCTGGCGCGCGCCCTGGTGAACGACCCGCGCCTGATGTTGCTCGACGAGCCGCTGGGCAAGCTGGACAGCCTCACGCGACTGGCCATGCAGGGCGAGCTGGTGCGGCTCTGGCAACGCTCGGGCATGACGGCGCTGCTGGTGACGCACGACGTCGAGGAGGCGCTGATGCTGGCGCAGCGCGTGGTCATCTTCGGGCCGCGGCCGGCGCGGATCGTCGGTGAGCTGGTGGTGGACCGGCCGCACCCGCGGCACCGCGACGATCCCCACCTCATCGCCCTGCGGCGCGAGGCGCTGGCGCTGCTCGGCCTCTCCGGCTGAGGGGCGCGCGGCGCCGGAACGGGCGCCGCGCCTTTCAACTCACCGCAAACCGAGCGCCTCCATCACGGGGAGGTCCACGCCGCTGCCGTCGGGCAGGTCCTCCTCGGCACGCAGCGTGGCGATCGCCGCCAGGCTGCGGCGGCCAATGATGCCGTCGATCGAGCCGTCATAAAGGCCCCGCGCCCGCAGCGCCGTCTGCACGGCCTTGAGGTCCTTCACCGTCAGGGCGAGCGGGCCGTTCTCCTCCCAGGGGATGCAGCGCTGCGCGCGCTCCAGCCAGGCGAAGCGGTCCTGCAGCCCGACCAGCCCGCCGTTGATGCGGCGCGTGACGGCCGGGAAGTCTCCCTGGTCGCAGAGCGGGTTCAGGCGCTTCCATCGCCAAAAGGCGCAAGCGGCGGCGAGCGCATGGGCGGGGTGGTTGGCGAGGTCCGGCTGCTCCTCCAGCGGCAGGCGCGCGATCTGGCCGACCTGCCGATAGGCATCGCGTCCTGTAAGCTGGATATAGCCACGGCCCCGGTAGCGGAAGCCGTCGCCCGGTCGGTCGTTGCCCATGCGGCCGCCATAGACCGCCTCGGCCAGCTTCTCGGGCGCGCGGGCGAACGGCTCGGCCGCCTCCGGTGTCGGAAAGCGGCCCGGCCAGACCTGCATCAGGCGGGCGGCCGAATAGCTCAAGGCTTCCTCCCGCACCTGCAATCCACAGGACTCGTGGCCGAGCTGGGCGAGAAAGAAGTGGCATCGCTGGCGGGCGGCATCCAGCCTGCTCAGGCGGAACAACGCGGCGGCCTCGGCGGCGAAGGCGGCCAGATGATCCGGGTGGGCGGCGGGATAAAGACGGCGGAGCTGAGAAGCGGACAGCATGGGCGGGGGTTTCCGGGCAGTCAAAGGTAAAAAATCCTATACCGGCGTACGGTACCGCAAGTAAAGGAAAATATTCCGCTTTGGCCGCGGCGCCGGCGCCGCTGGACATGCGCGCGAGCCTGCACGGCGAGCCGTGATCTTCAGCTTTCCTTAGCGCGGCGCAGGCAAGATCAGCGTGATGTCCCGCCCTCACACGCAGGCCAACCGCAATGCTTCACTGGAACCTTCCGGGCCTTAGAAACCAAGGCGTCCTGCAGGCCGCGAATCACTCCCTGGCGATCATCGAGTTCACCCTCGACGGCACGATCGTGCGGGCGAACGACAACTTCCTCCAGGCCATGGGCTACACGCTGGCGGAGGTGCGCGGGAAGAAGCACGCCATGTTCGTAGACCCCGCGGAGGCCGTGAGCGGCCCTTACCGCGCCTTCTGGGAGGAACTGCGGCAAGGCCGCGCCCAGGTGGCGGAGTTTCGCCGCCTGGCCAAGGGCGGGCGCGAGGTCTGGATCCAGGCCTCCTATACGCCCATCCTCGGCCGTGGCGGCAGGCCGGTGGGCGTGGTCAAGTTCGCCACCGACGTGACGCAGGCCAAGCTGCAGGCGATCTCCGACCAGACCCAGGTTGCCTCCATCCGGAGATCGCAGGCCGTCGTCCACTTCGCCATGGACGGGACCATCAAGGATGCCAACGACATTATCCTGCGGATGATGGGCTACGAGCGGAACGAGGTCGTCGGCCGCAACCACCGCATGTGCCTCTTCCCCGAGCAGGCCGCCAGCCGCGAATACGCGAACTTCTGGGAGAGGCTTCGGGGCGGCGAGTACCTGGCGGGGGAGTACAAGCGGTGCGGCAAGAACGGCCGCGAGGTCTGGATCATGGCGACCTACACGCCTGTCCTCGGCCTCGACGGCAAGCCGGTCGAGGTGGTGAAGTTCGCCACCGACATCACCGACAGCAAGCTGCGCAACGCCGACTTCCGCGGGCAGATCGAAGCCATCCACCGGTCGCGGGCGGTGATTGAGTTCACCCTCGATGGCACCGTCCTGACGGCCAACGACAATTTCCTCACAGCCATGGGCTACGACCTGGCGGAGATCCGTGGCCGCCATCACAGCATGTTCGTCGATCCCGACCACGCCGCCACGCCCGACTACAAGACCTTCTGGGCCAAGCTGCGGCGCGGGGAGTTTCACGCGGCCGTCTACAAGCGTCTCGGCAAGGGCGGGCGGGTGGTCTGGATCTCAGCGACCTACAACCCGATCCTCGACCTCGAGGGCAAGCCCTGCAAGGTGGTGAAGTATGCCACGGACGTGACGCTTCGCACCGAGGCGCGCCGCAGGGCTATCAGCTTCGCAGGCGAGACGCTGACCAAGGTCCGCTCCGTCGCCGCCGCGGTCGAGCAGATGAGTGCCTCGTCCACGCAGATCGCGGAAACCATGCGTCAGTCGCAGGGCGTGGTGGAGGAGATCACGCGGCAGACCAGCGACGCCAACCATTCCACGCACCGCCTGCGCTCGGCGGCGAGCGCGATGGACCAGGTGGTGCAGCTCATCCGCTCGATCGCCGCCAACATCAGCCTGCTGTCGCTGAACGCGACCATCGAATCTGCGCGCGCCGGCGAAGCGGGCAAGGGCTTCGCGGTGGTGGCGAACGAAGTGAAGCAGCTCGCCAACCAGACCACCGCCGCGACGCAGCAGGTGGCGCAGGAGATCGAGTCCATGCAGACGGTTTCCGCCGAGGTCGCCAGCGCGCTCGGCGTGATCGGCGCCTCGGTCGAATCCCTGCTCCAGTTCGTCGGGGCCGCCAGCGGCGCGGTGCAGGAGCAAAGCTCGGCGACGCTGGAAATCTCCTCCAACATGCAGGCCGCATCGGATGATGTCGCCGGCATCAACCGCAGCCTGGCCGAGGATTCGGAGAAGGCAGTCTAGGGAGGCCGCCGGCTCCGGGCGGGCCTCAGGCCGGCGGCAGCTCCACCGCGTAGTCCGCTAGGGGCGGCACGCTGCGGATCATCTTCTTCTCCGCCAGGAAGCGGGCGAAGCGCTCGTAGCGGTTGCCGTCGAGCGCCGCCGGGCTCAGCGAGAAGCGGGTCAGCGTGTCCTTGAAGGCGCGCTTGTTCAGCTCGTTGTCCAGCTCCTTGCGCGGGCCCTCGATGAACATCTTCCAGCTTTCCTCGGGGTTGTTGACGAGAAAGGTGGTGGCGCTCTCCAGCGCGTCCATGAAGCGGCGCAGGGCGGCATCCTTGGCGCGGTCACGATGGGCGACGTAGATCAGCTCGTCATAGATCGGGAAGCCGTGCTGCTCCGGGTAGAAGGCGCGGCCGGGGCGGCCCTCCAGCTCCATCTGGTGCAGCTCGAAGTTGCGGAACCCGCCAAGGATGGCGTCCACCTGCCCGGACATCAGCGCCGAGGACAGGCCGAAATTGACGTTCACCAGCGTGACGTCCTTCACCGACAGGCCGACCGTGCCGAGGATGGTGCCGACCGCCACCTCCTCGAAACCGGCCGTGCTGAAGCCGATCTTCTTGCCCTTCAGGTCCTCAAGCCGCTGGATCGGCCCGTCGCGCAGCACGGAGAGGGTGGAAAGCGGCGTCGCCACCAGCGTGCCGACGCGGACCAGCGGCAGGCCCTGGTCCACCGCCAGGTGCAGGCTCTTCTGGTAATAGACGCCGAGGTCGGCCTGCTTCGCCGCCACCAGGCGCGGCGGATCGTTCGGATCGGCGGGCGCGACGATGCGCACGTCGAGCCCCGCGCGGGTGAAGTGCCCGCCCTCGCGCGCGATGATGATGGGCGCGTGGTCCGGGTTGACGAACCAGTCCAGCATCAGGGTCAGCGAGGCCGGCGTGCCGCCGGCGGACTTCGCGGGCGCGGCGGCCTGCGCCCGCGCGGCGGCGGGCAGGGCGAGCGCGGCCAGTGGAAGGGCGAGCGCCGGCAGCGCGCGGCGGGTGAGGCCGGTCATGGGGTTCCTCCGTCGTGTTCGGAAAGGGCGTCGGGCTGCCAGGGCAGCAGCGCCCGCAGCAGCCGGTCGGTGGCGAACCACAGCGCCATGGCCATGGCGGCCAGGATGGCGAGAGCGGCGAACATCATGTCCGTCTGGCTGCGGCCATTGGCCTGCAGCATGACGTAGCCAAGGCCGGAGGAGGCGCCGACCCATTCGCCCACCACGGCGCCGATCGGCGCCACGGCGGCGGCCACGCGCAGCCCGGAGGCCAGCGCCGGCAGCGCGGCGGGCACGCGGATGCGCCAGAGCGCCGCCGTCCGGCTGGCGCCCATGGTGGCGGCGAGGTCGAGCCAGCCCGGCTCGGTGCGGCGCAGCCCGTCATAGAAGGCGGTCGCGACGGGAAAGAAGATGATGATGGTCGCCATGGCGACCTTGCTGGCGGCGCCGAAGCCCAGCCAGAGCGTCAGCAGCGGCGCGATGGCGAAGACCGGGATGGCCTGGCTGGCGATCAGCAGCGGCAGCAGCCAGCGCCGCCCGCCGCGCCAGGCGGTGAGCAGCAGCGCCACGGCGATGCCGAGCAACGTGCCGATCAGCAGGCCGAGCAGGATTTCCGTCGCGGTGGTCACGGCGTGGCCGGCCAGGATGTCCCAGCGCTCCGCCAGCACCGTGGCGACCCGTATCGGCGCCGGCAGCAGGAAGGGCGGCGTGCCGCTCCAGCGGACGAAGCCCTCCCAGGCCAGCAGCAGGCCGAGCGCGGCGAGCAGTGGCCTCATGCGGCCTCCGCCAGCCGTTCGAGCAGCGCCGCCTGGGCCGCCAGCACCGCCGGGTCGTGCGCGGCGCGCAGCGGCGGGGCAGGAGGCATCGGCAGGTCCTCCGGCACCGCGCCCCGCGGACCTGGGCGCAGCACCAGGATGCGATGCGCCAGCCGCAGCGCCTCCAGCGGGTCATGGGTCACCAGCAGCACCGTGCGCCCATGAAGCAATCCGGCGGCGAGGGATTGCAGGCGGTGGCGCGTGGGGGCGTCCACGGCGGAGAAGGGCTCGTCCATCAGCACGAAAGGCCGGTCCTCCATCAGCGTGCGGGCCAGCGCGGCGCGCTGCCGCATGCCGCCCGAGAGTTCCGCCGGGCGCGCGCCCTCGCGCCCCTCCAGCCCGACGGCGGCGATCAGCGCGCGGGCGCGGGGCTGGTCCGGCCGCTCGCCGCGCAGGCGGGCGCCAAGGCAGACATTGTCCAGCAGGGTGAGCCAGGGCAGCAGCAGGTCCTGCTGGCCCATCCATGCGACACGACCAGCAAGCGGGGCGCCGTCAGCGGGCGCGACGCGGGCGCCGGCGGGAAGCGGCAGCAGCCCGGCCAGCAGCCGCAGCAGGGTGGACTTGCCGACGCCGGAGGGGCCGAGCAGCGCCGTCACCTTTCCGCCAGCGAAGTCCAGCGTGGCGGCGCTGAGCACCGCGCGCCCGCCCAGGCGGATTTCAGGGAGCGATACGCCCAGGCCAGGCGCCATGCGGACCTCCGATCCCTTCGCCGGCATGACCCGGATCAGGTTCAAGGGGTCGCGGGGCCCATCCCCGCCTCTCAGCCCACGAATCGGGCTCCCCCCGGACAATGGGCTGCATTAACGACGGGTGGCGGTTCCGCGCAAGATGCGCTCGCACCCCCGCGCCTTGCCGACTTCGCGACCCGCACCCATTCTGCGGGAAATGAGCGCTGCGCCTCTGCTGATCGGGTCCGAGATCTACCGGAACTCCACCTACGGGCCGAAGCACCCCCTGGCGATCCCGCGCGTTTCAACCGCGCTCGACCTGATTCGCGCGCTCGGCTGGCTGGACCCCGCGCGCTATATCGACAGCCCGCGCGCCACGCCGGAGCAGCTCGCGCGCTTCCACCATCCGGAGTATGTCGCCGCCCTGCAGGCCGCCGAGACGGCGCAAAGCGTGCCGCCGGAGCAGCGCGAGCGCTTCCACCTCGGCGCGCGGGGCAACCCGATCTATCGCGAGGTGTTCCGCCGCCCCGCCACCGGCGCCGGCGGGGTGATGCTGGCCGCGCGGCTCACCGCGGAACATGGCGGCATCGTGCATGTGCCCGGCGGAGGCACGCATCATGGCCGGCCGGACCGCGCCAGCGGCTTCTGCTACCTGAACGATGCCGTGCTCGGCCTGCTGCGATGGCTCGACCTGGGCCTCACCAACATCCTCTACCTCGACATCGACGCCCATCACGGCGACGGGGTTCAGGATGCCTTCCAGGGCGATCCGCGCGTCTTCACCCTCTCGATCCACGAGGCCGGGCGCTGGCCCTTCACCGGAGCGCTGGAGGACCGTGCGGGCGGCCATGCCCGCAACATCCCCGTGCCGCCCGGCCTGAACGACAGCGAGTTCAACTATCTCTGGCGGCAGGCGGTGCTGCCGGTGGTCCGCCATCTGCGCCCGCAGGCCATCATGCTGCAATGCGGCGCCGATGCGCTGGAGGAAGACCCGCTGGCCCGTCTCTCGCTCTCCAACAACGCCCACTGGGAGGCGGTCCGCAGCGTCATCGGCCAGGCGCCGCGGCTGATCGTGCTGGGCGGCGGCGGCTACAACCCGTGGTCGGTCGGGCGCTGCTGGGCCGGCGTCTGGGGGGTGCTGAACGGCTACGCCCCGCCCGAGCGCCTGCCGCCCGCAGCGGAGGCGGTGCTGCGTGCCCTGACCTTCCCGCGTGCCGCCGGGCGCAATCCACCGGAGCACTGGTTCACCACCCTGCGCGACCCGCCCAGGCCGGGGCCGGTGCGGGGCGAGCTCCGCCACCTCGCCGCCGCGACGCTGGAAGGGCTGCCGGAACCCTTCCTCGGCGTGGCATAAGGCATGCCATGCACCGCCGATCCCTGCTGGCCCTGCTGGGCCTCGCCGCCATGATCCGCCCCGCCACCGCCCAGGAAAAGGCACAGCCACGCCTGCCCACGGAGCCGCTCACCATCGTCACGCGCGATGGGAAGCGGCACGGTTTCACCGTGGAGATGGCGCTGACGCCCGAGCAGCAGCAGGTCGGGCTGATGTTCCGCCCGGAGGTGAAGCCCAGCGAGGGGATGCTCTTCGACTGGGGCAGCCCGCGCCAGAGCGACATGTGGATGAAGAACACCATCGCCCCGCTGGACATGGTGTTCATCAGCGCCGACGGGCGCATCCACCACATCGCTGAGCGCACCGTGCCGCAGAGCCTGGCGACGGTTGAGAGCCGCGGCCCGGTGCGGGCCACGCTGGAACTGGCGGCCGGCACGGCGGAGCGGCTGAACCTGCGGGTGGGCGACCAGGTCATCCAGCGGATCTTCGGCAACGCCCGCTAGAAGCCCGCGGCCATCCGTGCGGAGATGCCGCCGGGGCGGCCTGCCCTGCGGAGGAGCCTTCCGCAGGCGCCGGGGGCGATCCTGGCCGCCGCCAAGCAAGGGAGGCAATCGGATGCGCGTGATGGTTCTGGTCAAGGCGACAAAGGACAGCGAGGCCGGCCTGATGCCCTCGGCCGAGCTTCTGGAGGCGATGGGCAGGTTCAATGAAGACCTGATCAAGGCAGGCATCATGCGGGCGGGCGAGGGGCTCAGGCCCTCCTCGCAAGGCAAGCGCGTCGCCTTCGATGGCGCGGGCCGCACGGTGACCGACGGACCTTTCCCCGAGACCCGCGAACTGGTCGCCGGGTTCTGGCTGTGGGAGGTCAGGGACATGGCGGAAGCGGTGGAATGGGTCCGGCGCTGCCCCAACCCCATGCCCGGCCCGAGCGAGATCGAGATCCGCCCGCTCTACGAGATGGCCGATTTCGCCGAGCCGCCGCAGCGCTAGAGCGGTTTCCGTTCGCTTTGGCTCACTTCAAGCACTCTAGCCATTTGTTTTGAAGAGCATCTTGACCCGATCGGGTGATTTCACCTGATCGGGATCTGCTTTAGGCGCCGAGGGCGGCTCCAGCCCGCGCGGCGTGTGCGGGCACGGGAGAACGCAGGCAGAACGGGAAGCGGGCGCCACTTATCCCCAGTTTCCGGGGGCAACCCTGTGGATATGCGGGTGGACGGCGCGTTCTTCTCTTTGACTTTGCACGCTCCCTACCTCGCGCCGCCGGCGGGTCAGACAGGCACCAGCACGGTTTCCCCGCAGCCGGGCACGCGGAACTGCGCCTCGGCCAGGCCGGCGGCCTCTCGGGCGGCGCGCAGGGCGATCTCCGGCGCGTCGATCCCTTCCTGGGTCAGCTTGAAGGTGCCGAAATGCATGGCCAGCGCGTGGCTCGCGCGCAGGTCGAGGAAGGTGCGCACCGCCTCCTCCGGGTTCACGTGCACCACCTGCATGAACCAGCGCGGCTCATAGGCGCCGATCGGGATGAGGGCGAGGTCGAAAGGGCCGCAGCGGGCGCCGATCTCCCGGAAATGGTCGCCCCAGGCGGAATCGCCGGTGAAGCAGATGCGGCCACCCTGCGGGCCGGTGATGGCGAAGCCGCCCCAAAGGCTCCGCGCGCGGTCATGCAGGCCACGGGCGGAGAAGTGCCGGGCCGGCGTGTAGCGTAGTGTGCCGCCGCCCGGCAGCGGTGCCTCGTCCCACCAGTCCAGCTCCACCACGTCCCGCATCCCGTGCTTCGCCAGCAGGGGGGCGTTGCCGAGCCCGGTCAGGATGCGGGGGCGGAAGCGGCGGTGCAGCCGCCGCAGGGTGGGGATGTCGCAGTGGTCGTAGTGCTTGTGGCTGAGCAGCACCGCGTCGATCGGCGGCAGGGCGTCGAAGTCGAGCCCCGGCGGGCGCACCCGCTTCGGCCCGGCGAAGCGGAAGGGGCTGCAGCGCTCGCTCCAGATCGGGTCGGTCAGGAGGGTGGGGCCGCCATGGAAGCGGATCAGGAAGCTGGCATGGCCGATGAAGGTGACCGCCGCATGGCCGGGCGGCGGCGGCGCGGGGGGCGGGAAGGCGGGGTTGGCCACCTTCTCCGGCCAGGGCTGGCCCTTGCCCTCCCGCATCATCCGCAGCAGCGCCCGGAAGGGCTGGCCGGGCACCGAGCCGTCCGGGTTGAGGAAGATCTTGCCCCGCCGCTGCGCGCCCTTGGGTGCGGTCAGGGCGGGCTGGCGCGGCTGCGGGGCATGTTCGTTCATCCCGGAAGGGCTACGCCGAGCCGCCCCGCCAGGTCCAGGATGAACTGCCAGGCGACCCGCCCGGAGCGGCCGCCGCGGGTGACGGACCACTCGGTGGCCGCGCGGCGCAGCTCCTCCGCGCCGATCGGCAGCTCAAGCGCCGCCGCGTAGCCCTCCACCATGGCGAAGAAGGTGGGCTGGTCGGCGTTGTGGAAGCCGATCCAGAGGCCGAAGCGGTCGCTGAGGGAAACCTTTTCCTCCACCGCCTCGCCGGGGTTGATGGCGGTGCTGCGCTCGTTCTCGATCATGTCGCGCGGCATCAGGTGGCGGCGGTTGCTGGTGGCGTAGAACAGCACATTGGCCGGGCGGCCCTCGATGCCGCCGTCCAGCACCGACTTCAGCGCCTTGTAGTCCTGGTCCTCGCGCTCGAAGGAGAGGTCGTCGCAGAAGACCAGGCAGCGGCGCCCCCCACGGAGCGGGCCGGACCGGTCCTCGCGCAGGATGTTCAGCAGCTCGGGCAGGGTGCGGATGTCCTCGCGCTGGATCTCGATCAGCGCCAGGCTGCCCGGCCGCTCGGCATTGGCGACGCCATGCGCGGCCTTGACCAGCGAGGACTTGCCCATGCCGCGCGCGCCCCAGAGCATGGCATTGTTGGCTGGCAGCCCCTGCGCGAAGCGCAGCGTATTCTCCAGCAGCAGCGCCTTCTGCCGCTCCACCCCCTGCAGCAGCCCGATCTCCACCGCCGCGACGCGCGCCACCGGGGCCAGCCGCGCCGGCACGCCATGCTCGCCGGGATGCCAGACAAAGGCGTCCGCGCCTTCAAGGCTGGGATGGGCCGGGGGCGGCGGCGCCAGGCGCTCCAGCGCCTCGGCGATGCGTTGCAGGGTGGGCAGGAGCGGGTGGGGGTCGGATGAAGGCAAGGCGGGGACGCTCCAGCAGGGCCGCAGGGGGTTTTACCCCCGTGCAGGGCCGGGTGTTGACGGCAGGGGCCGGGAGGCTAGTTTCGCGCGCCACCCCCGGCAAGACGGAAGCACCGCAATGTTCATCTCGACCGCCTATGCCCAGGATGCCGCAGCCGCCGTTGGCGGCGCCGGCGCCATCGTCATGCAGCTCGCGCCGCTGTTCCTGATCTTCGTTGTCTTCTATTTCCTGCTGATCCGCCCGCAGCAGAAGCGTGCCAAGGAACACCGCGAGATGCTGGGTGCGCTGAAGCGCAACGATCGCGTTGTCACCGCCGGTGGCATCCTCGGCACCGTCACCAAGGTGAAGGAGGGCTCGGAGGAGGTCGAGGTCGAGATCGCGCCGAACATCCGCGTCATGGTGGTCCGCAGCACGATCAGCACGCTGGTGCGCCCGATGGCGGCCAACGACAGCAAGCCGGCCTGACCCGCGCCGCTCCGGCAGCGGGCACGAAAAAGGGCGCCGGGGCCTCAAGCCCCGGCGCCCTTCGCCTATCCGGTGGCCGGGCTTACGCCGACTGGCCGGACTTCATGCCGCCGGCCTCCATCAACGCCTCGACCTGCTCCCAGTTGACCAGCTTGGCCAGGAAGTTGTCGAGATAGCCGGGGCGGACGTTGCGGAAGTCGAGGTAGTAGGAGTGCTCCCACACGTCCACGCCGAGGATCGGGGTGCCCTCGCCGGTGGCGACCGGGTTCGAGCCGTTCGGCGTCTTGGTGACCTTGAGCTTGCCGCTCTGGTCCATGATCAGCCAGGCCCAGCCGGAGCCGAACTGCGTCACGCCGGCCTGCTTGAACTGCTCCTTGAACTGCGCGAGGCCACCGAAGTCCTCGTTGATCTTGGCGCCGATCTTGCCGGGCAGGCTCTCGCCGCCGCCGTTCGGCTTCATCACCTGCCAGAACAGGATGTGGTTGTAGTGCTGGCCGGCCTGGTTCAGCACCGGCAGGCCATCGGCGCCGGCCTTGCCGGCATCGGCGACGATCTGCTCCAGCGACTTGCCGGCCAGGCCCTTGCTCTCGACGAGGCCGTTCAGCGCCGTGACATAGGCCTGGTGGTGCTTGCCATGGTGCAGCTCCAGCGTCTCCTGGCACATGCCGGAACCGGCGAGGGCGGAAGTGTCGTAGGGGAGCGGAGGAAGGCTGAAGGCCATGGGCTGTTCTCCTGAATGGAGTGGAATCGGACGGGCAAGCAACGATCAACGCCGTCACCCGGCGCCACGCGGTCAAACAGCTAGGCGTGCCCCGGGGGAGCGTCAAGCAAGCACCCCCGCTGTCGTTCGGCACGGATCTGTGTTCATAAGCCCGTCATGGCCGATCCCGCCCCGCTTTCTCCGCTCGCCGAGCTGGCCCGCCGCAACGACCCGGACCGCTTCCTCTGCTCGCTCTTCGCGCCCCCCGAGCGGCGCGAGACGCAGTTCCTGCTGATCGCCTTCAACCATGAGCTGGCCCGCGCCCGCGTGGCGGCGAGCAACCCGATGGCGGCGCTGATCCGCCTGCAATGGTGGCGCGAGGCGGTGGAGCAGGCCGGTGCCGGTACGCCGCCGCGCCGGCACGAGGTCGCCGGGCCGCTCGCCATCGCGCTGCGCGAGGGCCGCCTGGAGGCTGCCGACCTGCTCGGCATGATCGACGCGCGCGAGGCGGAGACGGAGGAGGAAATCCCGAGCCGCGGCGCCTTGCTGGCCTATCTTCGTGGTTCGGCCGGCGGCTTCGCCGTGGCATCGGGGCGGGCACTCGGCGCACCGGTGGAAAGCCTGCCGGGCCTGCAGGGAATCGGCGCCGCCTATGGCATGGCCGCGTTGCTGCGCGCCATTCCGGCGCAGGCACGCCAGGAGCGCAGCCTCCTGCCGGCCGACCTGCTGGCCGGACACCAGCTCACCCCGGCCGACGTGGCACGCAACCCGGCGACGGCGGGCGTCGCCGCCGTCGCGCGCAGCCTCGCCGAGGAGGGGCTGGCACTGCTGCGGGAAAGCGAGTCGCGGGTCGGCCGCCTGCCGCGCGGCAGCATCGCCGCGGCACTGCAGGGACAACTGGCACGGCGCGACCTGCGCCGGATGCTGGCCATCGGCTGGGACCCCTCGCAGCCGCCACCGCCGCGCGGGCTGGGGGACCGCCTCGCCGTGATGTGGGCGGGGTGGCGGAGGGGGTAGAAGAACAAGGCCGAGGCGCAGGATCGCCCCTCGGTTCCGGTTCGTTTCTGTTCGCCTGACCTGGCCGATCGCGGCTCAGTCGCCGTTGGCCGCCGGGCGGGGGCGGATCACGGTGCGGATGGCGAAGGCCGACTGGATGCGCGCCACTCCCGGCAGGCGGGAGAGCCGTTCCTTGTGGATGCGCTCGTAATCCGCCGCGTCCCGCGCCTCCACCCGGATCTGGTAGTCCGCCGTGCCGCTCATCAGGTAGCACTCGCAGACCTCAGGGCATTGCCGCACCGCCGCCTCGAAGCGGTTGAAGGCCTCCTCCGTCTGCCGCTCCAGCGTGATCTGCACCATCACCACCGTGCGCCCCTGCAGCGCCGGATCGGCGATCACGGCGGTGTAGCCGCGGATGACGCCGCTTGCCTCCAGCAACCGCAGCCGGCGCAGGCACGCGGAGGGGGAGAGGCCCACGGCGGCGGCCAGCGCCGCATTGCTCATCCGCCCGTCGGACCGCAGCAGGTGCAGGAGCTTGCGGTCGAGCGGATCGAGCACGGGCGGCTGCATTGATGAGACAGCTTTCGCAGAAAATTCGACTTCTGATCGGCGAAATCGCATGTCGTTGCGCGGATCGCAAGCACCTGCCGGTGGTTCACTCCTAGCATGGGGGCTCGCCGCCGCGCTTCGTGCGGCGGCAGGGCGGAGCAGGAAGGCGATGAAGGTTCTCGTTCTCGGCGCCGGCGTGGTGGGCGTCACCTCGGCCTATTACCTCGCACGGGCGGGCCATGAGGTGACGGTGGTTGACCGCCAGCAAGGCGCCGGCCTGGAAACCAGCTTCGCCAACGCCGGCCAGGTCTCCTTCGGCTATTCCTCCCCCTGGGCCGCGCCCGGCATCCCGCAGAAGGCGCTGAGGTGGATGTTCATGCGGCACAGCCCGCTGGTCATCCGCCCCAAGATGGACCCGGTGCAGTGGTCCTGGCTCTGGCAGATGCTGCGCAACTGCACCGAGGCGGCCTACCAGACCAACAAGTCCCGCATGGTGCGGGTGGCCGATTACAGCCGCACCGCCCTGGCCGACCTGCGCGAGGAGACCGGCATCGAATACGACGGGCGGGAGCGCGGTACGCTGCAGCTCTTCCGCACCCAGGCGCAGCTCGACCATGTGGGCGACGACCTGTCCGTGCTGAAGCAGTATGGCGTGCCCTTCGAGGTGCTGGACCGCGCCGGCTGCGTCGCCGCCGAGCCGGCGCTCGGCCGGGTGCGGGAGAAGTTCGTCGGCGGCCTGCGGCTGCCGCAGGACGAGACCGGCGACGCGCACATCTTCACCCAGCGCCTGGCGGCCATTTGCGCCGAGAAGGGCGTCACCTTCCACTACGGCACCCGCATCGAGCGGCTGATGGTGCAGGGCGGGGACATCACCGGCGTCGTCACCAGCGCCGGCGTGCTGACGGCGGACCGCTACCTGCTGGCGCTCGGCAGCTATTCGCCGCATCTCCTGGCGCCGCTCGGACTGAAGGTGCCGGTCTACCCGGTGAAGGGCTATTCCATCACCCTGCCGGTGTTGGACGATGCCGCCGCGCCGGCCTCCACCGTGATGGACGAAACCTACAAAATCGCCATCACCCGGCTGGGCGACCGCATCCGCGTCGGCGGCACGGCGGAGATCGCCGGCTTCGACCTGCACCTGCACGACGAGCGGCGGCAGACGCTGCTGCACTCGGTGATGGACCTCTACCCGCAGGGCGGTGACCCGGCGCGCGCGGTGTTCTGGTGCGGCCTGCGGCCGATGACGCCGGATGGCACGCCCATCATCGGCCCGACCAAGTACCCGAGCCTGTTCCTGAACACCGGCCATGGCACGCTGGGCTGGACCATGTCCTGCGGCAGCGGGAAGCTGGCCGCCGACCTGGTGACCGGGCAGCGGCCCAACATCGAATACGCCGACCTCGCGCTTTCCCGCTACGCGGCCTGAGCGCCGCTCAGACGCCGGGGAGATGGGCGGCGAAGGCCGCCCAGCCCGGCGAGCCGATGGCGAACAGCCGAAACGCCAGGGCGGCGCCGAACAGGCCCGCGCCGAGCGCCGTCGCCCAGTGCAGCCGGCCACGCGTCCGCCAGTCCCACCAGGCGAGCGGCAGGAAGGTGAGCAGGCTGAGCAGGTTCAGCACCGCAAAGGTTTCCACCACCGGCGGCCCGAGCGGCAGGCGGCCGATCGCCGGGTCCATCATCAGCAGTGCGGCGCCCAGCATCAGCCGCTTGTGCGCCTGCGGGTTGCGGCGGTTGCGCCAGCCCAGCCAGACGAGCAGCGCGAAGGGTGGAATGACGAAGAGGGGCACGGCCGTCCAGCCGAGCGGCGTGGCGAACGGCGGCTGGTTGGCGCGCGCCACCTGCCCGACGGAGACCATGTACATCAGCGGCACCAGCAGGAATGCCAGCACCATGCCCGCCTGGCCAAGCCGGATGTGCAGGTCGCGCCTCCCGGCCGAGACCAACAGCGTCTGGGCCAGGAAGATCAGCATCCAGGTGGTGAAGGCCAGCCCGTGCAGCACCACCATGGGCGTCAGCGTCGGGTTGGGGCGGGGAAAGTGGACGTAATCGCGCAGGTAGAAGCTGGGCGCGAAACCGATGAACACGAGCGCCAGCATGAACAGCGCCATGCTCGCGTAGAAACGCCGCTCGGCTGAAAGCCGTGCCTGAACCGCGGTTGTCATTCTGCCTCCGGCACATCCCCGAATGGCAGCTTATAGTCCGTCCGAATTCGAAACGAAAGCGCGGCATTGCGGGGGGCGAAAAGGGCGCCGGGGCAGAAAGGGATGCCGCGGCCGCCCGCGCGAGCCAGCGGCACCCCTTGGCGCCAGCCTAGGCGCCGACGATCACCGCGCCCTTGTACTTCCCGGCGACAAAGTCCTTCACCGCCGGATCCGCATAGGCATGGGCCAGCTTCTGCGCCCACGGCTTGTTCTCGTCGCCCCGGCGCGCCACCACCAGCACGGTGTAGGCGCTATCCTTGTTCTCCACCGCCAGGCCCTCCTTCAGCGGGTTCAGCCCGGCGGGAACGGCGTAGTTGCCGGTGATGGCGGCGGCGTCCACGTCCTCCAGGCTGCGGGCGATCGAGGCCGCCTCCAGTTCCAGAATGCGGATGCCCTTCGGGTTCCCGGCGATATCGGCGACCGTGGCGCGGTAGTCCGCGCCGGGGCGCAGCTTGATCAGGTCAGCCTTGTCCAGCAGCAGCAGGGCGCGGCCGCCATTGGTCGGGTCGTTCGGAATGGCGACGCGGGCGCCCTTCGGCAGCGCCTCCAGCGACTTGTGCTTGCGGCTGAACACGCCCATCACGGTCAGCACGGTTTTGCCGACCGGCACGAAGTCGTAGCCGCGCTGCTGCTTCTGCGCCTCCAGGAAGGGCAGGTGCTGGTAGGTGTTGATGTCGATCTCACCGGCCGCCAACGCCACGTTCGGCTGGATGAAGTCGGAGAACTCCGTGATCTTGACGGCGAAATCCTGCTTCGCCAGCACGTCGCGCACCACTTCCAGCACCTCGGCATGCACGCCGGAGGTGACGCCGACATGCAGCGGGCGCGCGGCGGTGCCGATGGCGGCCGCTTGCGCGAAGGCCGGCACGCGGAGCACGGCCGGCAGCAGCAGCGCGCCGCCGGCGAGGACAAGGGAGCGTCGGGTCAGCATCGTCTGTCTCCTCAGAAGGCGGGAACCACGGAGCCCTGGAAGGTCTCCTTCACGAAGGCCTTGATCTCGTCGTTCTGGTAGGCGGCGACGAGGCGCTTCACCCAGGGGGCATCCTGGTTGTCGCGGTGCACGGCGATGAGGTTGGCATAGGGGCTGTCGGCGCTCTCGATGGCGATGGCGTCGCGCACCGGGTTGAGCCCGGCCGGAATCGCGAAGTTGGTGTTGATCGCCGCCGCGTCCAACTCGTCAAGCGTGCGCGGGATCTGCGCCGCCTCAAGCTCAATGATGCGGATGCGCTTCGGGTTTTCCGTGACGTCCGCGACAGTGGCGCGGAAATCCGCTCCCTCGGTCAACTTGAACGCGCCGTTGGCGGCGAGCAGGGCCAGCGCCCGACCGCCATTGGTCGGGTCGTTCGGGATGGCGATGCGCGCGCCGTTCGGCAACTCGCCGATGGCCTTGAGCTTGCGGGCATAGACGCCCATCGGGAAGACCAGGGTCTTGGCCGCCGCCACCAGCGGCAGGTTGCGGTCCTTCACCATCTGGTCGAGGAAGGGGCGGTGCTGGTAGCTGTTGGCGTCCAGTTCCTTGGCGGCGAGCGCCATGTTGGGCGTGATGTAGTCGGTGAAGGGCACGATCTTCAGCACCAGCCCGTCCCGCGCGGCGATCTCCTGCACCTTCTCCAGCACCTGGCTGTGCGGCCCGGCGGTGCCGCCGATGCGCAGCGGGCGCTCCCTGCTGCCGATTTCCTGCGCGGCGGCGGGCAGGGCGGCGAGGGCGGGAATGGCGAGGGCGCTGCCCAGCAGCGCACGGCGGTTCAGCGACATCGGCGATCTCCTTCTTTCTTCTTCTCTTGGTTCAGCGGCGACGGGCACGGCGGACCAGCCAGTCACCCAGCGACTGCAACCCCTGCACGAACAGGATCAGCACGACGACCACGCTCGCCATCACGTCCGGCATGAAGCGCTGGTAGCCGAAGCGGATGCCGAGATCGCCCAGGCCCCCGCCGCCCACCGCGCCGGCCATGGCGGAGTAGCCGACCAGGCTGACCAGCGTGACGGTGACGGCGGCGATCAGCCCTGGCATGGCCTCGGGCACCAGCACCTTCCACAGGATCTGCATGCGCGTGGCCCCCATGGCACGGGCGGCCTCCACCACGCCGCGGTCCACCTCGCGGAAGGCGGTCTCGAACAGGCGTGCGATGAAGGCGGTGGAGGCCAGCGCCAGCGGCACGATGGCGGCGGTGGTGCCGATCGAGGTGCCGGCCACCAGCCGGGTGAAGGGCACGATGGCCACCATCAGGATGATGAAGGGCGTCGAGCGCACGGCGTTGATGAGCAGGCCAAGCGGACGGTTGACCAGGCCGTTCTGCGCCAGCCCGCCGCGGTCGGTGGCGTGCAGCAGCAGCGCCAGCGGCAGGCCGAGCACCACCGCGATCAGCGCCGCGCCGCCCACCATGGTCAGGGTCTCGATGGCGGCGTCGAGGAAGAGTTGCTGCAGCATGGGGGGAAGCCAGGGGAGCATGGTCAGGCGGCCTCCAGCGTATCGTTGGCGATGGGCGTGACGGCCAGGCCCAGCTCGGCGAACCAGGCGAGGGCGGCCTCGATGCGGTCGGGCGCGCCATAGGCGGCGAGGGCCATGAGGCCGAAGGGCTCGCCGGCGATCTCGTCGATGCGGCCGGAGATGATGTTGAGGTCCAGGCCGAAGCGGCGTGAGGCCTCGCTGATGACCGAGCGCGTGCTGTGCGGCCCGGCGAAGAGCACCTGCAGCAGGCGACGCTCCTCGCCCGCGCCGGCGGCAGGCAGCCGTGCCACCGTGCCGGGCGGGATGGAGTGGCCGATGGTGTCGGCGATGAAGCGGCGCGTGGTTGGATGGGAGGGGCGGGTGAAGACGTCGAAGACACGCCCTTCCTCCACCACCTGGCCCCGCTCCATGACGGCCACGCGGTCGCAGATTTCCTTCACCACCGCCATTTCGTGGGTGATAAGCAGCACCGTCAGGTCGAGCTGGTCGCGCAGGCGGCGGATCAGCGCCAGGATCTCCTGCGTGGTCTCCGGGTCCAGCGCGCTGGTGGCCTCGTCGCAGAGCAGGATGCGCGGGCGCGGGGCGAGCGCGCGGGCGATGCCGACGCGCTGCTTCTGGCCGCCGGAAAGCTGCGCCGGATAGGCCTTCGCCTTTTCCGCCAGCCCGACCAGCGCCAGGACCTCGTCCACCCGCCGCCCGCGCTCGACCGCAGGCATGCCGGCGATCTCCAGCGGAAAGGCGACATTGTCGGCCACGCTGCGGGAGGCGAGCAGGTTGAAGTGCTGGAACACCATGCCGATGCCGCGACGCCGCTCGCGCAGCGCGCTGTCGGAAAGCGCCATCAGCTCCTCGCCGAGCACCCGCACCTCGCCCTCATCCGGGCGCTCCAGCAGGTTCACGCAGCGGATCAGCGTGGACTTGCCGGCGCCGGAGCGGCCGACGATGCCGAAGATCTCGCCCGCCGCCACCTCCAGCGAGACGCCGTCCAGCGCCCGCGTGGCCACGCCGCCCCGTCCGGTGAAGTGACGCTTCAGCCCGTGCAGGCGGATGGCGGCTTCGGCTTGCGCCGAGGCGGCAGGGGAGGCGGACATGGCGGTTCCGTGAATGGGGGTGGCAAGGAAGTGCCGACAAGGCGCGCCGTTCAGGGAGGCGCGGCTCGGCTGAAGCTCAGCAGGGGCACATTCGACAGGGCATGGGCACTCCGTGTTCCCCTCGCGGGGTGATCTCCAACATGGTCGGATGACCCACGAAGCGGCCGGCGGCTGGGGAATGGCTCCCGGCATGCCGCTGCCCGGCTTCCTGGCGCTTTAGCACTTGGTGTCGCGGCGCAAGCTGCATCCGTCAAATCCCCGCGGGAAGGCAAAATCCCCTTCCGCCGCGGAGAATGGGCAAACCACAGCATAGGCGCAAGCATCCAAAGCCTTGAGATATCCATGCGTTTCGCGCATGGCTCTTTCCCGCCTTTCTCTGACTGCTGCAATTTGCGCGCGGAAGCTGTACAACCGGCCCGACCCTGCTGCGCCGGTGCGCTTCGCCGCTCCCGCGCCTTCCAGGCCGTGCCGCCCCGGCGCGCGTGCCATACCCGAGAGTCGCGGAACTTTTCGAACCTATGTCCTTTCCTGTGATGCCCGAAGCGTTGCTGCGCGCCCTGACGGAGCGCGGCTACAGCGAGCCAACAACCGTGCAAGCGGCGGTCCTGGAGCCAGAGACGGCAGACCGCGACCTGTTGGTGTCGGCGCAGACCGGCTCGGGCAAGACGGTTGCCTTCGGCCTGGCCCTGGCTCCCGCGCTGATGGAGGGTGCGGAGCGCCTGCCTCCGGCCAGCCACCCGCTGGCGCTGGTGGTGGCGCCGACGCGGGAACTGGCGCTTCAGGTGCGCACCGAGCTCTCCTGGCTCTATGCTCCGGCCGGTGGCCGGGTGGTGAGCTGCGTCGGCGGCATGGACCCGATGGCCGAGCGCCGTGCCCTGGCCCAGGGCGCGCACATCGTTGTCGGCACCCCCGGCCGCCTCTGCGACCATCTGGACCGTGGCAACCTCCGCCCGCAGGCGCTGCGCGCGGTGGTGCTGGACGAGGCCGACGAGATGCTCGACCTCGGCTTCCGCGAGGAGCTGGAGACCATCCTGAGTGCTGCGCCGGAGGAGCGTCGCACGCTGCTCTTCTCCGCCACCATGCCGCCGGAGATCGCGCGGCTGGCGCGGAGCTTTCAGAAGGACGCGCTGCGGCTGGAGGTGAAGGGAGAGGGCGGCCAGCACGGGGATATCGCGTACCGCGCCGTTATGGTGGCGCCGCACGAGATCGAGCGGGCGGTGGTGAACCTGCTGCGCGTCTCCGACTCTCCGCGCGCCATCGTTTTCTGTTCCACGCGCGCCGGCGTGGCGCGGCTGCACGGCAATCTGGTGGAGCGCGGCTTCTCCGCCGTGGCGCTGTCCGGCGAGCTGTCCCAGGCGGAGCGCAGCCGCGCCCTGCAAGGGCTGCGCGATGGCCGGGCGCAGGTCTGCGTCGCCACCGACGTGGCGGCACGCGGCATCGACCTGCCGGATCTCGGCCTGGTGATCCATGCCGAGTTGCCGAAGGAGCCGGAGACCATGCTGCACCGCTCCGGCCGCACCGGCCGGGCCGGCCGCAAGGGTGTCTCCGTCCTGGTGGTGCCGGTGAACCGGCGCCGCACCGCCGAGCGTCTCCTGACCGCCGCCCGTGTCCAGGCCGAATGGGGCACGCCGCCTTCCGCGGAGGCGATCCGCGCCAAGGATGCCGAGCGGCTCGCCGCACAAGCCGCCGCGCTGCTCGCCGAGGAAGCGTCGCCGGACGACCTGGAGGCCGGGCAGAGCCTGGTCGCCACCGGGGCTCTGCCGGAAGCCATGGCGGCGGCGCTGATCCGCCTGCTGCGCGCGCCGCTGCCGGCGCCGGAGGAGCTGGCGGCTCCCGATGCCACGCGCCGTCCGCAGCGCGAGCGGCCGCCGGGCCTGCGGGACGAGGGCGTGTGGTTCCGCATGAATGTGGGCCGCGATGGCCGCGCCGATCCCCGCTGGGTGCTGCCTTTCCTCTGCCGCCGCGGCCAGGTGGCGCGGGACGAGATCGGCCGTATCCGCATCCTGGGCCGGGAGACGCAGTTCGAGGTCGCGCCGGCGGTGGCGGGTCGCTTCGCCGCCGCGGTGCGTCGCCCGGACGCGGAGGACCCGCATATCCGTGTCGAGCCACTCGCGGAGCAGGGCGCGAGCAACCGCTACCATGCGGGCGGCGAACGTCCACGTCGCTATGCGGCGTCACAACGTTCGGCGTAACATCAGTAGGTTGCAGGGCATTGCCGAGCCACGCTTTCAATAACCTGTTAGCGTGTCAAAACCCGGGCAAGCCCTGGTGCCGAGCAGCAGCAAAGGGTGTAACGGAGGCAGCGTCGCTTGCTGAGTGGCACTGGAGCTGCGTTGAGGAGCCGTTGGGCAATGCCGTGGGATGAGCAGAACACGCTGGAGCGGTTCGACGATTCTCACCTCGACCGGCTGAACATGGCGGCGGCGTTGCTCAACGCCACAGGCTGGATCGACCACCTTGCCCGCCTGGTGGCCATCGACACGGCCTGTCCCTCCGGTGGCGGGCACGCCTCCCTCACCGACGCCCTGCAGGATCTTTTCGCGCCTCTGGGCTTCGCCCTGCGGCAGGCGGAGCCGCAGGAAGGGCTGCGGCACTCCCGGCCTGTTGCCGGCCCCCGCATGGCCCTGGTCGCGAGCCGGCGGACAGGTCGACCGATCTGCACCATCCCCTGCCACATGGACACCGCGCCTCCCGGCCCGGGCTGGACCCGGCCGCCGCTGACGCTGACGCGGCAGGGAAGCCTGCTGTTCGGCCGCGGAACGGTGAACATGAAGGGCGCCATGATCGCGCTCTGGTCAGCCCTTCGCGCGGCTGACGCGGTCGGCCTGCCGCTGCGCTTCGATCCGGTGTTGCTTTTCACCACGGATGGGGGGACCGGCTGCTTTCCCGGTCTCCGTTATCTGGCCGAGCAGCATCGGCTTGAGGGGCACGTGCTCTACCTCAACAGCACCGCCGCGCCCCGCGTCTGGGCGGGGTGCCTCGGAACCTTCGATCTCGAGATCCGTGTCTCGCGCTGCGCCTCGGCGGCGGGCGAACACGGCGCTGCGCGGGCCTTGCGCACGGTTCTTTCGGCGCTGACCGACCTGCAGGCTGAGCTGGCGCAGCGCAGCTCGCGCCTGCCGGCCGAGCCGGAGCGAGGCGGCATGCTGCGCCCAGGCCTCTCCTTCGTTTCCGTCGGCGCGGAGACGGAGCCGGATGGAAAAGAGCCGCTCGGCGTGCTGGTGCTGAAGCGGCGCTTCACCAGCGAGGAGGGCTTCTCCCGGGCCTTGGCGGAACTGCAGGAGCGTGTGGAGCGTGCGGCGCGGGACGCCGGCTTTCCCTGCCTGATCGGTTGCCGCGTGCTGCGGCGGCAGGAGGCGGTGGCCGATCCGGGCGAAGGGCCGAACTGGCCGAGCTGGCAGCGGGCGCTGGGCTGGGGCTTCGGCTTCTCCCCCACGAGCTTCCGGCGGTTGGGCGGCCTCGGCGGAAGGGTTCTGGGGGCGGTGCAGCAGGCTGGCGTCCGCGAGATCCTGCTTGGCGGACTGCTGCGCCCAGGCCAGCGGCCGCATGCTCCCGACGAGCACACGACGGTTGAGGATGTGGAGGCGCTGGCCCGCTCGGTGCTGGCCTACCTCGCCGATCTCCCGGACGTGCCGGACCCCTGCTGAGCGCCGGCTGGTCTCAGCCGCCGGCGTTGACGGCCAGGCGTTCGGCGATCCGCGCATAGCGGTCGCGGCTGGCGGTCAGGTGCCGGCGCATGGCGTTCCGCGCGGCGGAGGGCTGCCCGCCCGCGATGGCGCTGGCGATCCGCGCATGCTCCTCCCGCACCCGCTGAAGGTAGGCGGTGCGGGCTTCCGGCTCCTCCAGATACGGGCGCACCGTCTGGCGCGGGATCAGCATCGGCCCGAGGAACTCCAGGAACCGTGGGAAGAAGCCGTTGCTGGTGGCGGCGAAGATGGCGCGGTGGAACTCGAGGTCCTGGGCCACCGCGTTCTCGCCGGCATCAACGGCCTTGTCGAAGGCCGCCGCGGCCTGCGCGATGCGCTCCATGGCGTCCGGGGTGCGCCGCTCGGCGGCGAGGCCAGCCGCCTCCGTTTCCAGCGCGATTCGCAGTTCGATCACCTGCAGCACGTCGTTGAGCGAGCGCATCTCGCCGGGATCGATCCGCACATGCCCGCGGGTGGAAGGGTCGGCCACGAAGGCGCCGACACCCTGACGGGTCAGCACCAGGCCCTCGGCACGCAGTGCTGCGACCGCCTCGCGCACCACGGTGCGGGAAACGCCGGCCTGGCGCATCAGCGCCTGCTCGGTGGGGAGCCGGTCGCCCGGCCGCAGCCGCCCGGCGCGGATTTCCGCGGCCAGGCGCCGCACCAGCTCGGCGGTGAGGTTGGCTGGTGGCGCCAGCGGCGCCAGTTCGATGCCCGGCACGGGGGCCTCGCTGCGTCCGTCCATGCTTCCGGTGTCTCCTCGCCCGCCCGGCCGCCCCAGCCGTCGGATCACCTGATGAGGTAGGCGTGCAGGCACGCCACCGTCAAGCAGAACGCCGGATGCTGCGCTGCGCACCGCCCGGAGCCGGCGCGGAACGCGCCAGTGCCGGGCAGCGCGCCGCCCTCAGTTCGCGTGGCCGGCGCTGGTCGCCAGCGTCATCTCGTCGGTGCGGGCCTCGTAGGTGATGCCCTTTTTCATCGCCCAGGTGTTCACCGCGAAGTAGAGCGGGATCAGCGCCTGCTGGTCGCGGATGGCGGCGCGGGTCGCCTGCTGCGTCAGCCGCTCGCGCTCGGGGTTGTCCATGGTCTGGCGCGCCTTCTGGATGATGCCGTCGATATCCGCATTGCTGAAGCGGCCACGGTTGGCGGTGCCGAGGCCGAGCGTCGGGTTCCAGCTATGGATCTGCGTCTCCAACATGCCCAGCACCTCGGGGTTGGGCGAGAAGCCGGCGAAATTCACGGAATATTTGAGCTGCGAGGCTTCCGAGAGCCACACGCCACGCGGGCGGGTCTCGACACTGGTCGCCAGGCCGAGGCGGGTCCACATCTGGGCGACTGCCTGCACCACCTGTTCGTCATTGACGAAGCGGTCGTTCGGTCCGTTCACCTGCACGGCGAAGCCCTGCGAATAGCCGGCCTCGGCCAGCAGCTTCTTCGCGCCGTCCAGGTTGTAGGGTTCCGGCTTCAGGTCGGGCGAGGTGCCGAAATAGCCCTCCGGCCCGAGGTCGCCGGCCGGCACGCCCTGGCCCTGCAGAACGCGGCTGGTCAGCGCCTCGCGGTTGATCGCCATGGAGAGCGCCTTGCGCACGCGCCGGTCCCGCAGCGGGTTGGCGATCGGGCTGCCGTCGCGCGCGTGGACATGCGGGCTGCTCTCGCGGTCGCTGTCCAGCGTCAGGAAGAGCAGGCGGTTGGAGGGGCTCTCCGTGACGGTGAAGCTCGGGCTGGCCGAGAACTTCTTGTACTGGTCGGGCGGGACGATCTCGATCAGGTCCACGTCGCCGGCGTCCAGCGCGGCGGTGCGTGAGCCGGCATTGGCCAGCGGGCGGAACTCCACGCGCTTCCAGGCGGGCGCGGGGCCGTGGAAATCCTCGTTGCGCTCGATCACCAGCGGGCTGCCCGGCTGCCAGGAGACGTAGCGGTACGGCCCGGTGCCGACCATCGCCTTGCCCGAGTTGTAGTCCGCCGTGCTCGCCCCCTCTCCATGCTGCCTGGAGACGATCATCACCAGCGAGAGGTAGTTCGGCAGCAGCGGCGTCGGCGCGTTGGTGTGGATGCGGATGGTGGTCGGGTCCAGCGCCTCCACCGACCTGATGGGCCGGGTGTAGACGCGGAAGGAGGAGGGCGAGTTCGGCACGTCGCCCGCCCGGCCGATGGTGAAGGCCACGTCCTCCGCCGTCACCGGCGCGCCGTCATGGAAGCGCGCCTTGGGGTCCAGCTTGAATTCCCAGGTGAGGTCGTCCAGCGCCTTCCATTCGGTGGCGATGGCCGGGCGCAGCACCTGCCGCGCATCTTGCTGCACCAGCGGCTGGAAGACGTGCCGGCTGTAGGCGATGTTGGTGATCAGGCTGGCATAGTGCGGATCCAGGCTGGTCGGGCCGGATTCCATGCCGACCCGCAGCAGGTCCTGCGCCTGCGCGGTGCTGGGGGCGAGCGCGGGCAGGGCGGTGAGGGCGGCGGCGAGCAGGCCGGTGCGCAGGCGCGGCATGGGATAGGCTCCCCTGGTGCGGGTGGTGGTTCGCTGCGTCGCAAACTGGCATGGTGCCCCGCACGCCGCAACGCGGCCGCCATCCGACTGCAACAGGATCGCCATGCCCACGCCCGAGGACCTCGCCCCACTCGCCGCCGCCATGACCGCCTGGCGGCGCGACCTGCACGCGCATCCCGAGCTGGGCTTCGAGGAGCACCGCACCGCCGCCTTCGTCGCCGGCGAGCTGCGCGCCGCCGGCATCGAGACCGTCGAGGGGCTGGCGGGCACGGGCGTGGTCGGCACGCTGCGCGGCACCCGCGCGGGCAACCGCGCCGTCGCCTTGCGCGCCGACATGGACGCGCTGGCCATGCCGGAGATGACCGGCGCGCCCTACGCCTCGTCCGTGCCGGGCAAGATGCACGCCTGCGGGCATGACGGGCACACGGCCATGCTGCTCGGCGCCGCCAAGTGGCTGGCGGCCAACCGCGGCCGCTTCGCCGGCACGGTGCATTTCGTCTTCCAGCCGGCCGAGGAATCGCGCGGCGGCGGGCAGCGCATGGTGGCGGAAGGGCTGTTCGAGCGCTTCCCCGCCGATGCCGTCTATGCCCTGCACAACCTCCCCGGCCTGCCGCTTGGCACCATCGCCGTGCCGAAGGGACCGGTGCTGGCCTCCTCCGACACCTGGGAGACGCTGTTTCGCGGCCGCGGCACGCATGGCGCCAAGCCGCATCTCGGCTCGGACGCGACGCTTGCCGCCGCGCAGTTCATCGCCGCGCTGCACAGCATCATCGCGCGCGAGCTGGACCCGATGGGCGTCGGCGTGGTCAGCGTCGGGCACATGGCGGCGGGCGACCCGGAGGCGCCCAACGTCATTCCCGCCGAGGTGCGGCTGCGCGGCACCGCCCGCGCCCTGGCGTCCGGAACCCGCGACCTGCTGGAGCGGCGGATCGGCGACATCGCGCGCGGCATGGCGGCGACGCATGGCGTGGCGGTGGACTATGCCTATACCCGCCGGCTCGGCCCGACGGTGAACCACCCCGCCCAGGCCGCCGTGATGCACCGCGCCGCCGCCGCGACGGTAGGCGCCGCGCTGGCGCGGGACGACCATCCGCCGATCACAGCGGGCGAGGATTTTTCCGCAATGCTGGAGGTGCGACCCGGTGCCTATGCCTGGCTCGGCACCGGCGAGCCCGCCCATCCCGAGGGCTTCCACCACAACCCGCATTTCGATTTCAACGACGCCGCCCTGCCGCATGGCGCCGCCTTCCTGGCCAGCATCGTCGAGGCCGAGCTGCCGGCGGAGCCCGCGCGGTGAGCCGCCCCGTCCTGCTCGACTGCGACCCCGGCACGGACGACGCCATCGCCCTCTGGCTGGCGGTGGCCTCGCCGGAAATCGACCTGCAGCTCGTCACGGTCGCGGGCGGCAATGTCGGGCTGGAGCTGACCCTGCCCAATGCCCGCGCCGTGCTGGGCCTGGCGGATGCCCGGGTGCCCGTGGTCGGTGGCGCCGACCGGCCGCTGATCGGCGCCTTCCGTTCGGAGACGCGGGTGCATGGCACGGACGGCCTTGGCGGCGTGGCGCTGCCCGAAGGTCCGCCCGCCGCCCCCGGCCTCGCCGCCGATGCCATCCGCGCGCGGTTGCGTGCGGCACCGCCGGACTCGGTCACGCTGGTCGGTATAGGACCGGCCACCAACTTCGCGCTGGCGCTGGCCACCGAGCCGGATCTGGCCGGGCGCGTGGCGGAAATCGTGCTGATGACGGGCGCGGTCGGCGAGGGGAACTGGACTGCCGCCGCGGAGTTCAACGCCGCCATGGACCCGGAGGCGCTGGCGATTCTGCTCGGCTGCGGCAGGCCGGTGACGCTGGCGACGCTTGACCTCACCGCCCAGGCGCTGGTGACGCCGGCGCGCGTGGCGGCGCTGCGGGCGAGGGAAGGCGGTGCCTGCCTGCGCGCCTGCGCCGGCATTCTCGCCGCGCTGCCGCCCTCGCGCCGCTTCGCGCAGCGGGGTGCGCCGCTGCACGACCCCTGCGCGGTGGCGTGGTTGGTGGCGCCCGAGCTGTTCACCCATCGCCCAGCGGTGGCCTCGGTCGTCCGCGACGGACCGGACCGGGGGCGGACCCGCATCGACCGTTGGGGCCGCAGCGGCGCCCCGGCGAATGCCCGCCTGCTGGAAACGCTCGACGCGGACGGCTTTTTCGCGCAGCTCGGTGAGCGGATCGGAGCGCTGCGCTAAGCTCCGGCAGCCAGGCTGCTTCTAGAGACCCGCCCTGGGTTCCACCTGGCCTGCGACCCGCCGCGCCCATGCGCGCAACGGCGGAAGCGTCTCATCCAGGGCCGCCTGTGCGGCGCGGAGCGCGGGCAGCGGCGGCTCGCCGGCAGCGATTGCCTGCTGAAGGGCGTCCAGGGCCTCGGACATCTTCCGCGCCCCCATGGTCCTGGCCACGCCGGCAAGGCGGTGGTTCGCCGCGCGGATCGCCTGCGTATCGGGCGTTGCCAGCAGGGCGGCCAGGCTGTTCCGCCCGTCCTCCAGCTCGGCGACGAACTGCTGCAACACGGCGGGCGCGGCATCGCCCAGATCGGCGATCAGGGCCGCCCCGACAACGGGGTCGAGCGGCACGGCCGGCACCGTGGCCGGCGCGCAGGGCTCGCCGGAGCCGTTCTCGCAGCTCGCGCCGATGCGCTGAACCATGCGCAACAGCGTCTCACGGTCGATCGGCTTCGCGAGATGGCCGTCCATGCCCGCGGCATGGCAGGCTTCCACCTGCTCCGGCATGGCGGAGGCCGTCACGGCGAGCACGGGCACCCGGCTCCGCGGCGCCGGCAGCGCACGGATGCGGCGTGTCGCCTCCAGCCCGTCCATGACAGGCATCTGGAGGTCCATCAGCACCATGTCAAAGGCGTGCTGCTGCACGGCGGTCAGCGCGGCGGCACCGTCCTCGACGCAGGTGACGTGGTGCCCCGCGCTGGTCAGCATGGCGCGCGCGACCAGCCGGTTGGCCGGCACGTCGTCCGCCACCAGGATGCGCAGCGGAACGGTGGTGGCGGGAAGGGGCGGGACGGACGGCCCCTCCTCCTGCGGCGCGGCGAGGCGCCCCGCGGGCGTCGCGGCGGCAAGCGGCAGGTCCACCCAGAACAGGGCGCCCTGGCCAGGCTCGCTGTCACAGCCGATCTGGCCACCCATCAATTCGGCGAGCTGCGCGGCGATGGAGAGTCCGAGGCCGGTGCCGAACGCCATGCCCTCGCTCACCGCGCCCGGTGTCGCGAGCTGGACGAAGTCGCGGAACAGCAGGTGGCGCTGCTCCGCCGGCACGCCCGGGCCGGTATCCTCGACCTCGATGCGAATGCCCACGCCGTCCAGCAGCGGCTTGGCGCGCAGCGTCACCCGGCCGCCTGGAGGCGTGAACTTCACGGCGTTCGAAAGCAGGTTCAGCATCAGCTGGCGGAGCCGGGTGGCGTCGGCCAGCACCACCTCAGGCGTGCCGGGCGCCACCTCCAGGCCGAAGCGCTGCGCCTTCCGCTGCACCTCGGGGGCCAGCAGCGCCGCGCTGCGCTCCAGGAGCGGCAGCAGTGGCGTGGGGGCGGGCCGCAGCTCCAGCCGGCCGGCGGCGATCTTGGAGAGGTCCAGCAGGCCGTTGACCAGTTCCAGCAGGTGGCGCGCCGCCTCATGCAGCGTGCGGAGCTGCTCGCGCTGGTCCGCCGCCAGCCGGGCATCGTTCACCAGCACCTGCGCGAAACCCAGGATGCCGTTCAGCGGCGTGCGCAACTCGTGACTCATGCGTGCCAGGAACTGGCTCTTCGCCTCGCCGGCGGCGGCGGCGGCATCGCGCGCCTCGGCCAGCTCCTGCATGGCGTGCTTCAGCTCGGTGATGTCGGTGCGGATGCCCACCGTGCCGCCGCCAGGCGTGGCGCGCTCCGTCACCAGCATCCAGCGGCCGTCCGGCAGCAGCCGTTCCATGGGGGGGCGGTTGCCACGGTGCCAGTTGCGCATGCCCTGCAGGAAGGCCTCGATATCCTCGCCCGCCTGCGGGTACTGCCCGCGCAGGAAGCCTTCGCGCATGATGTCGTCGAAATGCGCCCCGGGCTGGATGAAAGGGGCGCTCACCCGGTAGAAGTCCTTGTAGCGCGCGTTGCAGGCGACCAGGCGATCGTTCGCGTCCCACATGACGAAACCGTCGGTCATGGAGTCGAGCGCGTTCTCCAGCATCGCGCGCCAGCGGCCGCGCTCGGTCTCGACGCGCTCGCGCTGCCGCAGCGCCAGCATCATCGCAGCCGCCAGCGCCGCCACCAGCAGCGCGAAGCCCGCCGAGACGCTCAGCGCGCGGAACCGCTCCTTCTCCCAGTCCGCAAGGGCGGCCCGGATGGCCGTGCTGGTCGAGATCGCGAGCGTCGGATAAAGCAGGGGGCGCTGCGCCGAAATCACCGGTGACCCGTCGTAGCGGCTGAGGGTTTCCCGCGGAGCGCCGCCGGTTTCCTGCAGCCGCGCGGCGGCGGGCGGAGAAAGGCGAGTGCCGATCAGCGTTTCGTCATGCGGCAGGCTGGCGAGCAGCGTGCCGTCGTCCCGCTCCAGGGTGGTGCGCAGACCGGCGCCGACGCCGCCCGCCGCCAGCAGGGAGCCGAGCACCGGCACCGGCAGCTCGGCCACCGCCAGCAGGGGCCCCAGGTCCGGAAGCGTCACCCGCCGCGCCATGTAGAGCGACCATTCGCCGCTCGCCGGATTGCGGAACGGTCCGCCGATCAGCACCGCGCCTGCCCGCGGAGCGCTGGAGAAGAAGGAGTTGGTGACGGCCGCCGGCAGCCGCCGCCGGCGCGATACCGGCAGCCCGGCCGCGACCGGCATGCCGTCCGCGCCCACCAGCAGCACGTCACGGAAGGTGAAGTTCTGGTTGTTCAGCTCCCGCAGCACCCGGTTGGCCAGGGCCGCGTTCAGCTCGCCGCCGCCGGCGAGCGGGCTGAGGATGGCGGGCAGCCCGGCCAGCATCGCGTCCACCTGGACGAAATTGCGGTTGAGCGACGCCTCCACCGCATGGGCCACGCGCTGCACGGTGCTGGCGGCCGCGGTCAGCGCCGCCTCCCGTGCGCGGCCCACCAGCAGCGAGGTGGCGAACCATTGCGCAAACAGCAGCGCCGCCGCGGCCAGCAGGATGGCGATCCGGATGCGACGGAACTGGTGCATGTCAGGGGCTTTTCGCCATGATGCCCATGGCGGGACCAAGATAGGTGTTCCAGGCGTCGGCGCAGTCCTGGCCGCAGCGGTCGATCCAGCGCGGCAGCACGGTGTCGGTCAGCAGCTTGCGGCGGCGGGCGATATCCTCCGGCGTGACCGGCACGATCGTCATGTTGCCGCGCACGCCGTTGACGCAGGTGGGGCGGCCGGCATTGCAGTCGAGGCCTTCCCAGGTTTCGTGGCCGGCGCCTTCCCAGATCTCGGCCTCCAGCTTGGCGAGGCCGTCGCGGATGGTCTGCCGGATGTCAGGCGGCAGGGCCCTCCAGGCGGCGATGTTGGCGCCGAACACCGAAACCCCCCATGTCACCGCCATGGCATGCACGTGGGTGGTGACCTGGGGCAGGCCGATGTTGTTGCCAGGCAGCGTACCGGTGACGGCGCACTCCACCACCCCGGCCTTCATGGCCGGCACGATCTCGGCGAAAGGGATCACCACCGAGGTGGCGCCAAGCGCCTCGAACATCTCGGCCTGGCCGACCGAGGAGGTGCGGATGCGCCGGCCCGCGAGGTCACCGAGGCTGCCGAAGGGGCGGGTGCACCAGGTAACCTGGGCCGGATAGGTATAGACGGCGAGCAACTCGACATCATAGCGCTCGCGCAGGATTTCGCGCAGGTGAGGGCGATAGAGCCGCACGGTCTCGCGCAGGGTGGCGATGTCGGGGTTCAGGGCCGGCAGGTCGACAGCGTTGAACTCCGGCTCCTCACTCGACACCACCGCGATCAGCGCGGTGCCGAAGGGCGCCACGCCCAGGCGCATGAGCGGCAGCATCTCCTCCGCCCGGAAGCCCGCGCGGTCGAAAGGCTGGATCTCGGCATGCACCCGGCCATGCGTCAGCTCGGTGATGCGGTTGCGCCAGAAGGGCTGTTCGTAGCGTTGGAACTGCGACACGTCGGCCAGGCCGCCGACCACCTTCAGCTCGATGCCGCTTCCGTTTGCGGGGCTCGGCTCCTGTGCCCTTGGGGCGCCGGCCGCAGCAAGCAGCGCCGCGAGCAGGAGCCTGCCGCCAAGGCGCGGCAGCGCCCGCGCGAGCCGTGCGATTCCTTCCGCCATCACTCCTCCCCCCTGGCGCAGCGGCCTTGCCGGCATGTCCGGATCGCAGCCTCACGGCATGCGTGCGCGAATCCACTCTTCAGCATCAGTGGAGAGACCCGCCCAGCTGGCGGTGGTGAGAGGCACGATGAGGAGCGCCCCATCCCGCCCCATACGCCGCAACGCTCCGCGCAGGTGCTCAAGCAGGTATTTCGGCGAAACCGGGCTTTCCACGACCAGCGAGCCCGGCAGGACCAGATGCGATTCCGCAAGCTGCCACACGGCATCCTCGAGTGCCGCTGCACCATCGGGCGCCTGATCGTGGGCGACCAGCAAGAGGGGCATTTCACGACCTCGTGGCGGGGGTTTGCACACTGCGGGTATCGACCAACATTCTTGCGCCACGCTTCGCCCGGAGGCAAGCTTCGCCCATGCCGTTTTCCGCTCGGACCGCCATCGTCAGCCACCGGGGGGGTGCCTTCCTCTGGCCGGAGAACAGCCTCGACGCGTTCCGCGAGAGTCTGGCGCTGCCGATCGAGCAATGCGAGTGCGACGTGCACCTGAGCGCCGACGGCGTTCCTGTGGTGATCCACGACGCGGTGCTGGAGCGGACAACGGAGGGCAAGGGGCCGGTGGGGGCGCAGGATGCCGCGGCGCTTGCCGCACTGCGGCTGCGCGGAGCTTCCGGCAGCCGCCTGCCGCTGCTCAGCGAGGTGGCGGCGCTGTTCCAGGGCCGTCGCCAGCAGTTGCAGGTCGAGGTGAAGACGCTGCGGGATGGCGCGCCGGACCGCGCGCTGGTGCCGCGCACCCTGGCGGCGCTGGACGGTGCCGGCATCCGCGCGCAGTGCCGCATCATCAGCTTCGACGCGCCGCTGGTGGCCGAGGCCGCCGCGGCCGGGGGCCTGGCCGGAACGATCTGGCTGTTCGAGGCCGCGCTGCTGCGCCGCATCGGCGTGGCAGGGGTGATCGGCGTGGCGCGGGCACATGGCTTCGCCATGGTGGAAACCGAGATCGGCACCCTCGACGGAGCTTTGGTCGAGGCGCTGCGGGGTGCGGGGCTGAGCATCGGCGTCTGGGGCGCCAACCACGCCGACAGCATCGGCAAGGCGCTGGCGCTCGGCGTCGATGCCCTGGCGACCGACGATCCGGTCCTGGCCCTGCGCCTGCGCGGCGGCGCCTGAGGGACCCGCAGGGTCAGGGCGCTTCGAGAATGCCGGCACAGGCTGCGGGCATCGGAGGTGGCGGCACGGCGGGTGCCGAGGCGCGCGGAGGCTGACGGGCCTCGGCCGTGAACCACCAGGCGAGGCTGGCATCGCAGCCGTTGCCGGGCGGAACGGCTGCCTGGTCCCGGCATTCCGGCTGACCAGGCGGGCAGCGCAGCCGCACATGCATATGCGAATCGTGCCCGCGCCAGGGTCGCACCCGCCGCAGCCAGGCGGCCTCCGGCTGCGACGCGCACAGCGCCTGCTTGATGGCGGGGTTGACGAAGATGCGGTCCACCGCCGGGTGCTCGGCCGCCAGCCTGATCAGCGCTGCATGGGCGGAGGTGAAGCGGGCGGGGTCCACCGCCATGCCATCAGGCCGCACCACCGAGGCGACCTCGACATGCTCGCGCGCCGCGGCGGCGGAAGGCGGCTTGGGCGAGAGGTCGAGCCAGATGTCGGCATCAAGGCCGATCTGGTGGCTGGCATGGCCCCATGGCAGCGGCCCGCCCCGCGGCTGACCGAGATCGCCGATCCAGAGGGTGGGCAGTCCCGCCGCCCGGCTCCGGCCGGCGAGGTCGCGGAGGTAGGCGACCAGGGCCGGATGGCCCCAGAAGCGGTTGCGCGAGAGGCGGACGACCTGCCAGCCCGGGCCATCCGCCGGCAACATGGCCGCGCCCGCGATGCAGCCAAGGCCATGGGCCCCGACGATGCGCGGAGCGCCGGCCGCCGGGGTGGCGACCGCCGCCCAGGGGCTGGCTTCCGCAGCGCGCGCCGGCCCGGCCAGGACGGCGAGGCCAAGGGCCAGGCCGGCTGCGTGCCAGGGCCGGAGCGGCATGCCGCGCCGGACTCAGCCGGAGAAGCGGAAGGAGCCGGGCGCCGCCTCGGGCGCAGGCTCGGCCGGCGCCGCGGGGGCGGCTCCCTGCTGGGCCTGCTGCGCCTGCTTCACCTTGCTGTCGATCTGCTTCAGCAGCGTCATCAGGCTGTTGGCGAAGGCCGGCAGCTGGACCACGGGAATGACCAGCTGGCCGCAGGGCACCGGCTTTCCATCGCTGCCGCTCTGCGCCAGCGTGATCCGGGTGACACCGTAATGCACGCTGGCTTCCAGCACGCCGTCGGCAAAAAGCACGGAGGAATTCTGGCTCAAGGCAACTCTCCTGAAGTCTTACTGCTCGTGGAAGGCGCGGTGGAAGCTGTCGATGACAGGCTGCATCATGTAGCGGAAGAAGGAACGGGAGCCGATCTGGATCTGCGCCTCAACCGGCATGCCGGCACGCAGCTCCACATTCTCCAGCCGGCGCAACTGGTCCTCGTCCACCGCCACCTGCACGCGATAGTAGCTCGCGCGGGTGCGCTCGTCCTGCGTCACGTCGCTGGCGACATAGGTCACGTGGCCATGCAGGAAGGGAACCAGCCGCTGCTTGAAGGCCGGCAGCCGGATCTCGGATTCGAGGCCCGGATAAACCACGTCGATGTCGTTGGGCGAGAGCTGCACCTCGGCCACGAGGCGGTCGGAGGCGGGCACCAACTCCATCACCGCCTCGCCAGGGCGCACCACCGCGCCTTCGTTGAAGAAGCGGCTGGCGATGATGGTGCCGTTCTCCGGGGCGATGATCTCGCGGCGGGTCTGGGTGTCGCGGGCGGCGCGAAGCTTCTCCTGGGCTTCGTTCAGCTTGGCGCGCACGTCCCGCGCCTCGGTGTTGATCTCGGCCATCCGCTGGTCGCGGGTCTGCCGCATCTGGTTGCGCGCCTCCTCGACCGAGGCCCTGGCGCGCTCGACCTGGCCGTTCAGGTCCACCATGTTGCCCTCAAGCGAGGCGATGTTGCGCTGCAGGCCGAGCAGGCGGGGCATGCGCTCCAGACCCTGCTTCACCAGGGTCTCGACATCCTGCTCCTCGCGCCGGATCAGCGCGAGCTGGCGCCGCTGGCTGTCGATCTGGCCACCCGCCGAGGTGGCGGTAGCCTCGTGCTGGGCGATGCGCGCCTCCAGCACCTGGAGCTGGCTGTTCAGGCTCATCTGCCGGGCGGCGAAGAGGGTGCGCTGCCCGGTCATCGCCTCCAGCGCCCGTGGGTCATCGCTGTTGCGCAGCTCATCGGGAAAGCGGATCTCGGGAGCGCCGGCGGCCTCGGCGGCCAGCCGGGCATCCTGCGCCAGCAGGGCCCAGCGCTGCACCCGCAGGGTTTCGAGCCCGACATCCGACTGCAGGTCGTCCAGGCGCATCAGCACCTGGCCGGCCTTCACCTTGTCGCCGTCGCGGGCCAGGATCTCGCGCACGATGCCGCCCTCCAGGTGCTGGATGGTGCGGCGGTTGCCCTCGCTGCGGATCTGGCCGGGGGCCACGGCCGCCTCGGCGAGAGGCGCCATGACGGACCAAGCGGTGAACCCGCCAACAAAGACGGCGGTGGCCAGCAGGCCGAACACCATGATGCCGCTGGTGCGGGGGCGAGGGCTGTCCAGCAGCGGCTCGGGGGCGGCGAGCGGCGGCAGGCCGGAGCCGCGGACACGATCAACGGCGCCGCTCGTGCCGCTCGGGGGGAGGGTGGTCACGCTCATGCGGCGTCTCCGGACTGGGGCGTATTGAGCCGGGCGGGGGCGGCGGCGGCGACCTGGGCGGGGCGCTGGGAGTTCATCAGGCGCTTGAGAACCTCGGCGCGCGGGCCGAACAGCTCGACCGCGCCGTCCTTCAGCAGCAGCACCTTGTCCACGCCCTGCACCAGGGCCGGGCGATGCGACACCAGCACGACGGTGCAGCCGCGCGCCTTCAGCCCGTCCAGCGCCCGCTGCAGCGCGGCCTCGGAATCACCGTCCAGGTTGGAGTTGGGCTCATCCAGCACCACCAGCTTCGGGTCGCCGAACAGGGCGCGGGCGAGGCCGATCATCTGGCGCTGGCCGCCGGAGAGGTGCTGGCCGCCCTCGCCGATCTCGGTGTCGTATCCGGCGGGAAGGCGCAGGATCATCTCATGGCAGCCGGCCAGCTTGGCGGCGGCGAAGACCTGCTCCGGCTCGGCATTCCCCATGCGGGCGATGTTGCTGAACACCGTGCCGTCGAACAGCTCCACATCCTGCGGCAGATAGCCGAGATGGCGGCCGAAATCCTCCCGCTGCCAAGTGTAGACGTCGGCGCCATCCAGCCGGACCGTGCCGGAGGAGGGGGGCAGGGTGCCGATCAGCAGACGGATCAGCGTCGTCTTGCCGGCGGCGGAGGGGCCGATCACCGCCAGGCTCTCGCCGGCATCCAGGCCGAAGGCGACGCCCTTGATGATGGGCACAGCCTGGCCGGGCAGCGCGTAGGAGACGCGCTCGGCGGTCAGGCGGCCAACCGGCTCGGGCAGCGGCAGGCCGGGCGGGCGCAGGCGCGGCAGGGTCAGGAAGGCCGTCAGCCGCTTCAGCGCCTGCCGGCACTGCACCAGGCCCTTCCAGCCGCCGATCAGCTGCTCCACCGGCGCCAGGGCCCGGCCCATGATGATGGAGCCGGCAATGGAGGCGCCTGAGGTCAGCTCCTGCTGCAGCACCAGGTAGGCGCCGGCGCCGAGAATGGCGAGCTGGACGACAAGGCGCAGGAACTTGGTGACGGAGAGCAGGATGGCGGCGCGCCCGGCCGCCTTCTCCTGCGGTCGCAGGACCTCGGCGGTGGCCTGCCGCCAGCGGCGCATCACCGCCGGGGCCATGCCCATGCTGTCGATCACCTCGGCGTTGCGGCTGATCGTGTCGGCGCGGCGCTGGCCCACCATGGTGGCGGTGTTGGCGCGCTTCAGCAGGTCGGAAGTGGTCAGCTCGTTCAGCAAGGTGAGGCCGAAGAGCAGCACGGCGCCACCGAGGGCGATGAAGCCCATCACGGGGTGCAGCAGGAAGATGGCGGCGAGGTAGATCGGCACCCAGGGCACGTCATAGACGGCCAGCGAGCCGGGCGAGCTGAGCCAAGAGCGGCAGAAGCCCAGGTCGCGCAGCGCCTCCATGCGATAAGGACGACCGCGGAGCTGCGCCTCCAGGGCGCGCTCGAAGCCCTCGGGCGCGACCCGCGTCTCGATCCAGGTGGCGACGCGCTGCATGATGCTGCCGCGCACCGCCTCCAGCAGCGCCAGCAGCAGCAGGGCCGACACGGCGATGACGGTGAGGAAGATCAAGGTGTTGACGTTGCGGGTGGCGAGCACCCGGTCGAACACCTGCATCATGTAGACGGAAACGGTGAGCTGCAGGAGGTTGACGACGCCGCTGAACAGCCCGACCGCAACAAATTCCCGGCGGCAAGCGCCGATCGCCTTGGCCAGGGGGGTGGCCGGGGCGCGGTCGGCGCCAGGAGCTCGGGGGGCGAAGAACATGTTTGAGGTCAGCCTGGCAGTTGCAGATGCAGGTAGGGAAGCAGCCCGAGGCGCAGCGCGCCCCAGGCGATCAGCGCCGCCAACAGCAGCGAGACCAGCCCGGCGAGGACGAGCTTGCCGAAGCCGGGCGGCTGGCGCAGCCCGGCGATCGCCTCGCGGGCGCCTTCGCGGCGCAGCACCTCGGCCTGGTTGTGAAGGTGGCGAAACGCCCACTCCTCCAGCGCACGCTCGGCCTCTGCCCGGCGCGCCGGCGCCTCCTCCGGCCGCGGCGAGCCGGCGGCGGCCGCCAGGCCATAGGCCAGAAGGACGGGAAGCCGGTCTTCCGCACCGGCGGGACGGAAGCCTTCGGGCAGGGTGTCGGCGGAAGCGGGCGGCGGCGCGGCGTCGCTTGCCGCCTCCGCCTCAGCCTCCTTCCGCAGAGATTGCTGTGTCGGCATATCTGGCAGAATACTCCATCAATCGGCCTGAACTCATGACCTCCGGGCGCGGCAACATAGTGCCGACGCGTGGTCAAATAACAGTGTAAACTGCAATATTTTTAAGTAGCATGGTTGTGCCAAACTAATCAGCAGCGAATTTTTTCGATGTTTTCTGCGGAGGGGCGGAAAACATAGCTGCGACTAAGCAGAAAATTGCTCGCCATTCCCGCCACCGAGCCGGCGGCCACGCCGAGCACGGGATGCGCGGCAGCCAGCGGCACGTTCGAGACGAGCACGGCATACGTGCCATAGTTGATAACGAAGCCAAGCAAATTAACCAGAAGAAAAAGCGCCCACTGGCGGCCAGCGGCCTCGCGATGCGCGGTGCGGAAGGTCCAGGCCCGGTTCAGCGCCCAGTTGCCGCTCGCCGCCACAAGATAGGAGAGTGCCCGGCCGGCATAGAGGCCGGCGCCCAGGGCAAGGGCGGCGTAGAGGGTGAGGGTGTCCACCAC
Organism: Teichococcus coralli; assembly: GCF_009829925.1. Lineage (GTDB taxonomy): Bacteria > Pseudomonadota > Alphaproteobacteria > Acetobacterales > Acetobacteraceae > Pseudoroseomonas > Pseudoroseomonas coralli. Next base: position 234,916 of record NZ_SNVJ01000001.1, on the reverse strand, counting down.
GAACCCGACGCAGCCCACCACGCCGAAGCGCAGCATCTGGCTGAGCAGCGCGGCCTGCGGGGGGCTGAGCGGGAGGGCGGAAAGCCGGAGGAAGGGCATGCGGCGGTGGATACTGCCCTCTTCCGCCGGCGCCAAGCGTAAGCCTGTGAGATGCCCCCTTGCGCGCCGGGAGGCGCTCGGCTTCCCTCTGGCGCACAGGAAGCCTTCGGGAGAGCAAATCACAATGGACCGACGCCAACTGTTTCGCGGCGCCGCGGGCATCGCGGCCGCGGGTGCGTTGCCGCGCTTCGCGATTGCGCAGGGCAGCACCGCGCGGGTGCTGAAGTTCATCCCGCAGTCGGACCTGGCGGTGGTGGACCCCATCATCACCACCGCCTACGTAACGCGCAACCATGCCTACATGGTCTGGGACACGCTCTACGGCTTCGACGAGAACTACAAGCCGCAGCCGCAGATGGTGCAGGGGCATGTGGTCGAGGAGGGCGGCCGCCGCGTCACCATGACGCTGCGCGAGGGGCTGAAGTTCCACGATGGCGAGCCGGTGCGGGCGCGCGACTGCGTCGCCTCGATCCGCCGCTGGGCGGTGCGCGATGCGCTCGGGCAGGTGATGATGACGGTGCTGGACGAGTTGTCCGCGCCGGACGACAAGACCATCGCCTTCCGCTTCAAGCAGCCCTTCCCGTTGCTGTTCGACGCGCTGGGCAAGCCGGCCACGCCGGTCTGCTTCATGATGCCGGAGCGGCTGGCGAAGACCGACGCGGCGGTGGCGGTGAAGGAGATCATCGGCAGCGGCCCGTTCCGCTGGAACGCCGCCGAGCGGGTGCCGGGCGCACGCGTGGTCTATGACCGCTTCGAAGGCTATGTGCCACGTGCCGACGGCAAGGTGAGCTGGACCGCCGGCCCGAAGCAGGTGCATTTCGACCGCATCGAGTGGAACGTCATGCCGGACGCCGCGACGGCGGCCAACGCGTTGCAGGGCGGGGAGGCCGACTGGTGGGAGCAGCCGCCGGGCGACCTGCAGATCATGCTGCGCCGCAACCGCAACCTGAGCCTGGAAATCCAGGACCCGACCGGGTTGATGGGGATGGCCCGGTTCAACCACCTCCATCCCCCCTTCAACAATCCCGCCATTCGCCGGGCGCTGCTCGGCGCGGTGAACCAGGCCGACTACATGACGGCGGTGATCGGCACCGACAAAAGCCTTTGGCGCGACGGCGTGGGCATCTTCACGCCCGACACCCCGCTGGCCAACGACGCCGGCATGGAAGTGCTGACCAGCCCGCGCGACTACGACAAGGTCAAGCGCGACCTGGCCGCTGCCGGCTACAACGGCGAGAAGGTTGTGCTGATCGCCGCCTCCGACTTCCCATCGCTCAACGCGCTGGCGCAGGTCGGCAACGACATGCTGCAGAAGGCGGGCATGAACGTCGAGTACGTCTCCACCGACTGGGGCACGGTGGTGCAGCGCCGCGCCAGCAAGGAGCCGGTGGACAAGGGGGGGTGGAGCATCTTCTTCACCTTCTGGGCGGGCATCGACATGATGAACCCGGGCGTGCAGCAGGCGCTGCGCGGCAACGGGCAGGCCGCATGGTTCGGCTGGCCGACGGCGCCCAAGCTTGAGGAGCTGCGCAACGCCTGGTTCGAGGCGCCCGATCTGGCCGTGCAGAAGGAGATCGCCCGCAAGATCCAGCTGCAGGCGTTCGAGGAGGTGCCTTATCTGCCCGCGGGCCAGTATTTCCAGGCCTGGGCCTATCGCCGCAACCTGACCGGCGTGCTGAAGGGCCTGCCGATGTTCTGGAACGTGCAACGCAGTTAAGCGGCCTGCCAGCAGGCTGGGCAGGGCAGAGGCGATTGGGCTTGAGCCCGGGTCGTCTCTGCCAGGCCGCAAAAGGTGTGATGGGGCGTTCCCCGACGGAGGGCCAGGCTGGCTAACCTCAGGAGGTTGGCCCAGACCTCCGGGACACAACCCTGGCGCGAAAGTTCCCGCAGGCCAGACGGTTGGAGAGCCTAAGGCCCGCTCTTGCCTTTCAGAAAATTTCTTCGGCGGCATGATTCCCGTTTCGCCGGTCCTGGCGAGGGCGGAAGCCCCTGCCAGGTGGGAGCCTGGCCCCTGCCTCCCCGTGGTCGGCGCTGCCCGTTCCCCGCCTTCCCTTCGTAAATGATTGATCCTCGGGCCCGCGCCGCCTTGAACGCCGCGCGAATCCGCCCGATGCTGCTTCTGGCAACAGGCAACAAGCCGTCACCGAGCCCGGACCATACCGGGCCGGCTGCATTTGCTTCGGCAGTGGCACGCTATGTGCTGGAGCGCCAGCAGGCTCCGCGGAAACAGGGCCGCGGTTTGAACCATGGGCGGCGAGGGCAAGAGCCCCGCCGGGGAGACGAGGGATGACGATAATGGAACGCCGATCCTTCCTGAAGCTTGCGGCAGGGGCAGGCGGCTTTGCCGCCACTGCCGGCGGCCTGGCCGCGCCAGCGCTGGCGCAGGGCGCCGCCGCCCGCACGCTGCGCTTCGTGCCGCAAGCCAATCTTGCCAACTTCGATCCGATCTGGGGCACCCAGTATGTCGTCCGCAACGCGGCGATGATGGTGTGGGACACCCTTTACGGGGTCAATTCCCAGCTCCAGCCGAAGCGGCAGATGGTCGAATCGGAGGAGGTTTCGGACGACGGCCTGGTCTGGACTTTCAAGCTCCGGCCAGGGCTGAAGTTCCACGACGGCGAGCCGGTGTTGGCGAAGGACGCTGTCGCCAGCCTGAATCGCTGGGCCGTGCGCGACCCGATGGGCCAGATGATCCGTGGCATCCAGAACGAGCTGGTGGCAGTGGATGACCGCACCTTCCGCTGGTCGCTGAAGAAGCCCTACCCGAAGATGCTGCTGGCGCTGGCGAAGAACAATTCGCCTTGCAGTTTCGTCATGCCGGAGCGGATCGCCAAGACCGACCCGTTCAAGCAGATCGAGGAACATGTCGGCTCCGGTCCGCTGCGCTTCAAGCGCGACCAGTGGGTGCCAGGCGCGCAGGCGGTTTTCGAAAGGTTCGACGGCTATGTGCCGCGCGAGGAGCCGGCCGACTGGATGGCCGGCGGCAAGCGGGTACTGGTGGACCGTGTCGAGTGGAAGATCATGCCCGATGCGGCGACGGCCTCGGCCGCGCTGCAGTCCGGCGAGATCGACTGGTGGGAAACGCCGTTGCCGGACCTCGTGCCGGTGCTGCGCAACGACCGCCGCATCAAGGTGGATATCGCCGACCCGCTCGGGAACATCGGCAGCTTCCGCATGAACCACCTCTTTCCGCCTTTCGACAACGTCAAGGCGCGCCGGGCGATCCTCATGGCGGCGAGCCAGGAGGACTACATGCGGGCGATCGTCGGCAGCGACGAGAACCTGTTCAAGCTGCTGCCTTCCTTCTTCACGCCGGACACGCCGCTCTACACCGAGGAGGGCGGCGACATCCTGAAGGGCGAGCGGCGGATGGATGCCGCCAAGAAGCTGCTGGCGGAGGCCGGCTACAAGGGCGAGCCGATCACCGTGCTGGTGGCGCAGGACATGGCGATCACCAAGGCGCAGGGCGACGTCACGGCGGATCTGCTGAAGCGGCTCGGGATGAATCTCGACTTTGTCGCCACCGACTGGGGTACCGTCGGTGCGCGCCGGGCGAGCAAGGAGCCGCCTGGCAAGGGCGGGTGGCACATCTTCCACACCTGGCATGCCGGCGCCGACTGCATCAACCCGGCCAGCTACACCGCCATCCGCGCCAATGGCGATCAGGCCTGGTTCGGCTGGCCGAAAAACGAAGAGATCGAGGCGGCGCGCGACGAGTGGTTCGCCGCACCGGATCTCCCGGGGGAGAAAGCTGCCGTGTCTAAGATGAACAAGCTTGCCATGGACTACGGCATGTGGCTTCCAACCGGTTTCTTCCTGTCCTACCAGGCGTGGCGGAGCAACATCACCGGCATCGTGAAGGCGCCGATCCCCTTCGTCTGGAACGTCGCGAAGGCATAAACTGAACCATGTTCGCCTATATCGTCCGTCGTGTCCTGGCGACCATCCCCGTGATGGCGATCGTCGCCTTGTTTGTCTTCAGCCTGCTCTATATCGCCCCCGGCGATCCGGCGGCGGTCATCGCGGGTGACCAGGCCACGCCGGCCGATGTGGAGCGCATCCGCGCCAGCCTTGGCCTTGACCGCCCTTATCTGATCCGGTTCGGGGAATGGGTCTGGCGCATCCTCCAGGGAGATCTCGGCACCTCGATCTTCACCAACCTGCCGGTGACGCGCATGATCGCGCAGCGCATCGAGCCGACGCTCTCACTGATGGTGGTCACCCTGGGGCTGGCGATCGCCATCGCTGTTCCGCTGGGCGTGATCGCTGCTTGGAAGAGCGGCTCCTGGATTGATCGCCTGGTGATGGTCTTCTCGGTGCTGAACTTCTCCGTCCCGGTCTTCGTGGTGGGCTACCTGCTGGCCTACTACTTCGCGCTGCAGCTCGACTGGTTCCCGGTGCAGGGCTACACGCCGATTTCCGAGGGCGTCGGCCGCTGGCTCCAGAACCTCGTGCTGCCGGCGGTTGCACTTGGTGGCGGGTACACCGCGCTGATCGCGCGCATCACCCGTGCCACCATGCTGGAGGTCCTGCAGCAGGACTATATCCGCACCGCACGCGCCAAGGGCGCGGGGCAGCGCACCGTCCTGTTCCTGCACGCGCTGAAGAACGCCGCCGTGCCGATCGTCACCGTCATCGGCATCGGCGTTGCGCTGCTGATCGGCGGCGCGGTGGTGACGGAAAGCGTCTTCGCCATTCCCGGCCTCGGCCGCCTCACGGTTGATGCCATCCTGCGGCGCGACTACCCCGTCATCCAGGGCGTCATCCTGCTCTTCAGCTTCGCCTATGTGCTGGTGAACCTGCTGATCGACCTGAGCTACACCCTGTTCGACCCGAGGATCCGGTATTGAGCACCACCATCCTGCCTCCGGGCGCGGTTTCCCCGAAGAGCGTCGCCAAGGCGGCGCCGATGCCGGACATTCTGGCGACGAGGAGCCCGCCCAAGGGGTTCGTCGGCTATCTGTGGCGCCACCCGACCATCGCGGTCGGCGGCTTCCTGCTGCTGGTGATGCTGTTCATCGCCGTCTTCGCGCCCTGGCTCTGGACCAAGGACCCGACCGCCCTTGCGCCGGTGATGCGTACCCGCAACCCTTCCGCCGCTGCCTGGTTCGGCACCGACATGCTGGGGCGCGACGTGTATTCGCGCGTGCTCTATGGCGCCCGCGTCTCGCTGATCGTGGGCTTCGGCGTCGCCTTCTTCTCCTCGGTCATCGGGCTTTTCATCGGCCTCGTCTCCGGCTTCGTGCGCTGGGCTGACAGCATCATCATGCGCATCATGGACGGGTTGATGTCGATCCCTTCCATCCTGCTCGCGATCGCCCTGATGGCCCTGACGCGCGGCTCGGTCGGCAACGTCATCCTGGCCATCACCGTGGCCGAAATCCCCCGCGTCTCGCGGCTCGTGCGCGGCGTCGTGCTGTCGTTGCGCGAGCAGCCCTATGTCGATGCGGCGATCGCCTCCGGCACGCGCACGCCGGTCATCATCTGGCGGCACATCCTGCCCAACACGCTGGCGCCGATGACCGTGCAGGCGACCTACATCTGCGCCGCCGCGATGATCGCCGAGGCGATCCTCTCCTTCATCGGCGCCGGCACGCCGCCGATCATTCCCTCCTGGGGGAACATCATGGCCGAGGGCCGCGCGCTCTGGCAGGTGAAGCCCTACATCGTGTTCTTTCCCGCCATCTTCCTCTCCATCACCGTGCTGGCGGTGAACCTGCTGGGCGACGGCCTGCGGGATTCGCTCGATCCGCGCCTGGCGAAGCGGGTGTAACCCTATGGCTCTGCTTGAAGTCGAAAACCTCCAGACGCATTTCCGGACCCCCGATGGCGGCGTGAACCGCGCGGTGGACGGGCTGAGCTTCAGCGTCGAGGCCGGCGAGACGGTGGCCATCGTCGGCGAATCAGGCTGCGGCAAGTCCGTGACCTCGATGTCCATCCTGCGGCTCATCCCGGAGCCGCCGGGCAAGATCGCGGGCGCCATCCGCTTCAACGGCCGCGATCTGCTGAAGCTCTCCGACCGCGAGATGCGCGCCATCCGCGGCAACGAGATCAGCATGATCTTCCAGGAGCCGATGACTTCGCTGAACCCGGTGCTGACCATCGGCCAGCAGATCGGCGAGGCGCTGCGGCTGCACCAGGGGATGTCCAGGTCGCAGGCGGAGGCCAAGGCGGTGGAGATGCTGACGCTGGTCGGCATCCCGGCGCCGGCCCGGCGGGTGAAGGAGTATCCGCACCAGCTCTCCGGCGGCATGCGCCAGCGCGTGATGATCGCCATCGCGCTCGCCTGCAATCCGAAGCTGCTGATCGCGGACGAGCCGACCACCGCGCTCGACGTCACCATCCAGGCGCAGATCCTCGACCTGATGCGCGACCTCAAGCGTACGGTCGGCGCCGCCATCGTGCTGATCACGCATGACCTCGGCGTGGTGGCCGAGGTCGCGGAGCGCGTCATCGTCATGTATGCCGGCCGCAAGGTGGAGGAGGCGAAGGTTGAGGAGCTGTTCCGCGCGCCGAAGCACCCCTACACCCAGGGCCTGCTCGGTGCGGTGCCGAAGCTCGGCTCCTCGCTCACCGGCGAGACCGAGCGCCTGGCCGAAATTCCCGGCCTGGTGCCAAGCCTGAAGCAGCGCATCGACTATTGCGTCTTCGCCGGCCGCTGCCCCTATGCGACCGACCTTTGCCGCGAAGTCACGCCCGCCCTGGAGGAGAAGGCGCCTGGCCATGTCGCGGCCTGCCATTATGCGGTGAAGGAGGCCGTGGCGGCATGAGCATGACGATGGGAACCCATCCCCCGCACCGCAGCCATCGCCCGCTGCTGGAGGTGAACGACCTCAAGAAGCACTTCCCGATCCGGGCCGGCTTCTTCGGCGGCACGACCGGCTATGTTTATGCGGTGGACGGCGTCTCCTTCCATATCGAGAAGGGCGAGACGCTTTCTCTGGTCGGCGAATCCGGCTGCGGCAAGTCCACCGTCGGCAAGGCGCTGCTGCGCCTCTTTCCGCCGACCGACGGGCAGGTGGTGCTGGACGGCACGCGCATCGACGACATGTCGCAGGGCCAGCTCCGTCCCCTGCGGCGGCGCATGGGCGTGATTTTCCAGGACCCCTTCAGCAGCCTCAATCCACGCATGCGGGTGAGGGACCTGCTGGCCGAGCCGATCCGCAACTTCGGCCTCGCGAAGAGCAGCGCCGATCTCGACGCGCGCATCGCCAGCCTGATTGATCTCGTGCGCCTGCCGCGGGATTCCGCGAACCGCTGGCCGCACGAGTTCTCGGGCGGGCAGCGGCAGCGCATCTGCATCGCGCGCGCGCTGGCGGGCGAGCCCGACCTGATCATCTGCGACGAGGCCGTCTCCGCCCTCGACGTCTCGGTGAAGGCGCAGATCGTCAACCTGCTGCAGGAGCTGCAGCAGGAACTCGGCCTGGCGATGCTGTTCATCAGCCACGACCTGGCCATCGTCGAGCACATGACGCACCGCGTGGCGGTCATGTATCTCGGCCAGATCGTCGAGATCGCGCCGCGCCGCGCCCTCTTCGGCGCACCGAAGCACCCTTATACCGAGGCGCTGCTTTCCGCGGTGCCGGTGCCGGAGCCGGGGGCCGGCCGGCAGCGCATCGTGCTGAAGGGCGACGTGCCGAGCCCGATCAACCCGCCCAGCGGCTGCCGCTTCCATACCCGCTGCCCCTATGCCTTCGACCGCTGCCGGACGGACGTACCGCGCCTGCAGCAGACGCAGCCCGGCCAGTGGGCGGCCTGTCACCTGCACGACCTGCCGGCCGAGAAGAACCCGCTGGCGCGCAGCCTTCCCGCCGGGGCCTGAAGCTGAATGAAAGCCCGGGGGAGGCGGCTCCTTCGGGCCTTCTGCCACGCGCTCGGGCGGTGATGTGCGCGGAGGCTGTCTGCTCCCCTTGCTTCCAGGCGGAGCAGGTCGCCCGTGTGTTTGCGAACGCATCGCATTCGCGCCATAATGCGCCCCGCTTTTGCCGTCTCGCCGCATCCGCCCGCTTGACGGGCCCTGCCTGCTGGGATGACGTTTGCCGCCAAGGCCGCCGCGCATCGCGGCGGCATTCGCGCATGGGGGAGAAGCGACATGCCGCAAGTCACACTGACGGTGAACGGCAAGTCCCATACGGTGGATGTGGAAGGGCGCACGCTGCTGGTCGAGCTGCTGCGCGAGAAGCTGCGCCTGACCGGTACCCATGTCGGCTGCGACACCAGCCAGTGCGGCGCCTGTGTCGTGCATATGGGCGGGGACAGCGTGAAGGCCTGCACGATCCTCGCGGTTCAGTGCGAGGGCGCGGAGATCGCCACCATCGAGGGTCTCGCCGCCGCTGACGGCACGCTGCACCCGATGCAGGAAGCCTTCCGCGAGTATCACGCCCTGCAATGCGGCTTCTGCACGCCGGGCATGGTGATGAGCGCCATCGACCTGGTGAAGAAGCATCCCTCCGGCCTCTCCGAGCAGGAGATCCGCGACGGGCTCGAGGGCAACATCTGCCGCTGCACCGGCTATCACAACATCGTCAAGGCGATCGCCGCCGCCGCCGAGGTGATGAACGGCAAGCGCAGCGAGCTGGCCCGCGCCGCGGAGTGATCCCGGCCCCCGTGGGATGCGACGACCGGCCGTCATAAGGCCGGCGTGACATGTGCAAGAACGCCTTTGGGAGGCGATTTCCATGAACGTCACGATTCCCTTCGAGGGCATCGGGGCCAGTGTGAGGCGGAAGGAGGATCTCCGCTTCCTCACCGGCCGCGGCCAGTACACGGACGACCTGAACCGCCCGGGCCAGCTCCACGCCTGGGTCCTGCGCAGCCCCCATGCCCATGCGCGGATCGAGCGCATCGACACGGCCGCCGCGGCGGCCATGCCGGGCGTGCAGGCGATCTATACCGGCCAGGACCTCGCGGCGGCGGGGCTGGGTGGGGTGCCCTGCGGCTGGCAGGTCACCGGCAAGGGCGGCAAGGTGATGGCCGAGCCGGCGCATCCCGTGCTTGCCCTCGGCAAGGTGCGGCATGTCGGCGACCCTGTGGCGCTGGTGGTGGCGGAAACCCGCTCCCAGGCGCGTGACGCGGCCGAGGCGATCCTGGTGGACTACGCGCCGCTCGCGGCGGCGACGACCATCGAGGCCGCCATCGCGCCCGGCGCCGCCGCGCTGCATGACGAGGCGCCGGGCAACATCTGCTTCGACTGGGAGATCGGCGACGCCGCCGCGACGGATGCGGCCTTCGCGCGGGCGCACAAGGTGGTGCGGTTCGACACCACCAACAACCGGCTGGTGCCGAACGCCATGGAGCCGCGCGCCGCGCTCGGCGAGTATGACCCCAACAGCGGCGAGCACACGCTCTGGACCACCAGCCAGAACCCGCATGTGATCCGCCTGCTGATGGGCGCCTTCGTGCTGAAGGTGCCGGAGCACAAGCTGCGGGTGGTGGCGCCGGATGTCGGTGGCGGCTTCGGCAGCAAGATCTACCACTATGCCGAGGAGGCGCTGGTCACCTGGTCGGCGGCGCAGTTGAAGCGCCCGGTGAAATGGACCGCCGAGCGCACGGAGAGCTTCATCTCCGACGCGCATGGCCGCGACCACGTCACCCATGCCGAACTGGCCCTCGACGAAGAAGGGCGCTTCCTCGGGCTGCGGGTCTCCACCCTGGCCAATATGGGCGCTTATCTCTCCACCTTCGCGCCGGCGGTGCCGACCTATCTCAGCGCAACGCTGCTGGCCGGCGTCTACACCACGCCGGCGATCCATGGGCAGGTGAAGGCGGTGTTCACCTCCACCGTGCCGGTGGACGCCTATCGCGGTGCCGGGCGTCCGGAGACGACCTACCTGCTGGAGCGGTTGGTGGACGTCGCGGCCCGCGAAATGGGCATGGACCGGACCGAGATCCGCCGCAAGAACTTCATCCGGCCGGACCAGTTCCCGTACCAGACGCCGGTCGCCCTGCAATACGACAGCGGCGACTACGAGGCGACGTTGCGCGTCGCGCTCGAGGCCGCGGACTTCGCCGGCTTCGAGGCGCGGCGAACCGAGGCCAGGGCGCGCGGCAAGCTGCGCGGCATCGGCATCTCCACCTATCTGGAGGCCTGCGGCATCGCGCCCTCCAAGCTGGTCGGCCAGCTCGGCGCGCGCGCCGGGCTCTACGAGGTGGCCAACATCCGCGTTCACCCGACCGGCAGCGTCTCGGTCTTCACCGGCACGCACAGCCACGGGCAGGGGCACGAGACGACCTTCGCCCAGCTCGTCACCGAGAAGCTCGGCGTGCCCTTCGACCAGGTGGAGATCGTGCACGGCGACACCGGCAAGATCCCCTTCGGAATGGGCACCTACGGCTCGCGCTCGCTGGCGGTTGGCGGCACCGCGATGGTCAAGGCGATGGACAAGATCATCGCCAAGGGCAAGAAGATCGCGGCGCACCTGATGGAGGCGGCGGTCGAGGACATCGAGTTCAGCGACGGCCAGTTCCGCGTCGCCGGTACCGACCGCAGCAAGGCCTTTGCCGAGATCAGCATGGCGGCCTACGTGCCGCACGACTACCCGATTGAGGAGCTCGAGCCCGGGCTGGAGGAAACCGCCTTCTACGACCCGAAGAACTTCACCTTCCCCGGTGGCTGCCACATCTGCGAGGTGGAGATCGACCCCGACACCGGCGAGGTGGCGGTGGTGAACTTCACCGCTTGCGACGACGTCGGCCGGGTCATCAACCCGATGATCGTCGAGGGGCAGATCCAGGGCGGGCTGGCGCAGGGCATCGGGCAGGCGCTGATCGAGCACACCGTCTATGACGGGGACGGCCAGCTCCTCTCCGCCAGCTTCAACGACTACGCCATGCCGCGGGCGAAGGACCTGCCGTCCTTCCAGGTCTCGACCAGCACCACGCTCTGCACGCACAACCCGCTCGGCGTGAAGGGCTGCGGCGAGGTGGGCGCCATCGGCTCGCCGCCCGCCGTCATCAACGCCGTGGTGGACGCGCTGCGTGACCATGGCGTGACCCATGTCGAGATGCCGGCGACACCAGCGAAGATCTGGTCCATCATTCATCAGGGCCGCGGCGGGGCAGACCTGCCGGCGGCGGCCGAGTAGGGAGCCCAGCGCGATGTATGATTTCGAGTACCACAAGCCGTCCAGCATCGCGGATGCGGTGAAGCTGCTGGCGGCCGACCCGGAGGCCAAGGCCATCTCCGGTGGCATGACGCTGCTGCCGGCGCTGAAGCACCGGCTCAACAAGCCGAGCTATGTGGTGGACCTCTCCGGCATCGCCGAGCTGCAGGGCGTGCGCAAGGAAGGCGGCAACATCGTCATCGGCGCGCTGACCAGGCACTACGAGATCGCCACCCATCCGCAGATCCTGGCGGCGATCCCGGCCCTGGCGCGCATGGCCTCCACCATCGGCGACACGCAGGTGCGCAACCGCGGCACCCTCGGCGGCAGCATGGCCAACAACGACCCTGCGGCCGACTATCCCGCCGCCGCCCTGGCGCTCGGCGCCACCATCATCACCGACCGTCGCTCCATCCCGGCCGACGCGTTCTTCCTGGGCATGTTCACCACCGCCCTGGAGCCGGACGAGCTGGTCACCGCCGTCTCCTTCCCGGTTCCGGAGAAGGCCGGCTACGCCAAAATGCGCAACCCGGCCAGCCGCTACTCCATGACCGGCGTGTTTGTCGCCAAGGGACCGAGCGGCGTGCGCGTGGGCGTCAACGGCGCCGGGCCCTGCGCCTTCCGGCAGCAGGAGATGGAAGCGGCGCTCACCGCCAACTGGTCGCCCGATGCCGTGGCCAAGGTGAAGCAGGCGCCGGACGAGCTGAACAGCGACATCCATGGCAGCGCCGAGTATCGTGCCAGCCTGGTGACGGTGATGGCCAGGCGCGCGGTGGCGGACGCCGGCTAGGCGGAAATCCGGCGGGCCGGCCCTTCCGCCGGCCCGCCGCTTGCGGCACCCTGTGGCCCTCTGAAGCATGGGTGAGGGCAGAGCGTGCCGATGGACCAGGCCACGAACACAGGCGCCGCGGCGCGCGGCCATGTCGTGGTGATCGGCGCCGGAATCATCGGCGCCACCAGCGCACTTGAGGCGCTGCGCGAAGGCTTCCGCGTCACCATCCTCGATCCCGGCGAGCCGGGCGGCGAGCAGGCCGCCAGCTACGGCAACGGCGCCTGGCTCTCTCCGCAATCCGTGCTGCCGACGGCCGGGCCGGGCACCTGGAGGAAGGTGCCGGGTTTCCTGCGCGACCCGCTCGGGCCGCTTGCGGTGCGCTGGGGCTATCTGCCGCGCGTGGCGCCATGGCTGCTGCGCTTCCTCTGGTCTTCCTGGACGGAGGAGAAGGTGCTGCGCATCGCCCGTGGCCTGCGGCCGCTGCTGCGTGACGCTCCGCTGCTGCACCAGGAACTCGCCGAGCAGGCCGGCGTGCCGGAGCTGATCGCCCGCACGGGGCTGATGTACATCTACCCCGACCGCGCCGCGTATGAGGCCGAGGCGCTGGGCTATCGCGTCCGCAAGGCGGTCGGCCTCAGCTGGCGGGAGATCGCGGCGGAGGAACTGCGCCAGCGCGAGCCCGAACTGGACCGGCGATACACCTTTGGCGCGCTGTTCGAGGAAGCGGGGCATGTCCGCGACCCCGGCGCCTATGTGTCCGCACTGGTGGCGCTGGCGGAGCGGGAAGGGGCGCAGCGCCTGCGCGCCGGCGCCACCGGGTTCCGCATCGAGGGCGGAAGGCTGCGCGCGGTCACCACCAGCCAGGGCGAGGTCGCGGCCGATCGTGCGGTGATCGCCGCCGGTGCCCATTCGAAGCTGCTGGCCGCCATGGTCGGGCACAAGGTGCCGTTGCAGACGGAGCGCGGCTACCACGCGGTGATCGCGAGCCCGGAGGCGGGGCCCCGCATTCCCCTGATGCCCTCGGACGGCAAAATGGCCGTCACCATGACGAACACCGGCCTGAGGGTGGCCGGGCAGGTGGAAATCGCCGCGCTCGGGGCGGCGCCCAACTGGAGGCGCGCCGAAATCCTGCGCGACTACCTGCTGCGCACCTTTCCCGGCCTGCCGCGCGACCTGCCGGCGGAGCGGGTGAAGCTCTGGATGGGCAATCGGCCGAGCCTGCCCGATGCGCTGCCCTGCATCGGCCCCGCCCGCGGCTGCTCCGACGTGGTGCTGGCCTTCGGTCACGCTCATACGGGAATGGTGGCGGCGCCACGCACCGCCCGATTGGTCGGCGCGATCCTGGCAGGGCGCAGGCCGGAGATTCCGATAGAGCCTTACGACCCCTGCCGATTCGGCTAGCTTTCAGGACGCGGGGATGCAAGGATGGAGTCTGCCGGCCCTGCATCCCGTCGGGCCGTGTGTTTTTTACGGATACGAGACGCAGTGTTTCCGGATAACGATTCGCAGGGCGGCACCGGGCCCATCGAGGCCGAAGTCAAGTGGTACAACGCCCGCAAGGGGTTCGGCTTCGTGCTGGGACCCGATGGCCAGGACGTGTTCTTCCACGCGTCCGCCCTGGCGGATGCGAGGATTGAGCCGCCCGAGACCGGTGACAAGCTGGTTTGCGAGATCGGCACCGATCGGCAGGGCCGCCGGCTGGTGACGCGGATCCATGAACGGCAGCCTGGCCCCGGCGCTCCGGCCGGTGGCGACCGCCCGCGCCGTGAGTTCGGTGGCTTTGGCGACCGCCCGCCGCGCCGCGACTTCGGCGACCGCCCGCCGCGCCGTGACTTCGGCGCCGGTGGCTTCGGCGACCGTCCGCCGCGCCGCGACTTCGGCGCCGGTGGCTTCGGCGACCGTCCGCCGCGCCGCGACTTCGGCGCCGGTGGCTTCGGCGACCGTCCGCCGCGCCGTGACTTCGGCGGTGGCCGCGACGAGGGCGGGCCCACCTACGCCGTGAACGGCACGGTGAAGTGGTTCGACCAGGTGCGTGGCTTCGGCTTCGTCACGCCCGATGATGGTGGCCAGGACGTGTTCCTGCACTCCTCCGTGTTGCAGCGCGCCGGCAAGCATGAGGTGCAGCAGGGCGAGAAGGTCAACCTCGAGGTGCGCGACGGCCAGCGCGGCCGCCAGGCCGTGGTGCTGAAGGGCAGCTGAGCCCCGCGCTTCTCCTGGCGAGAAGCAGACCCCAGGAAAGCCCCCGGCGCTCAGCGGCGCCGGGGGTTTTTTATTTGTTTTAGTCAGATCTTTACTCGCTCCCGTTCAAACTCCTTCCCGGTGCCGGCCAGGACCGGCTGAAGGGAAAAATTCCATGGCATTTGGCTCCGCTGCCACGGGCGGACTTTCGCCCGCCCTGCCGCTCTCCACCCTGCCGCTCTCCACCCTGCCGCCCTCCACCCTGCCAGCGACGCCTCCAGGCCTGTTGGCCACCGACAGGCTGCTTGACAGCGCGACCGCCCTTTTCGACCTGGTGCAGCGCCTTCTCGGCACGGTCGTTGGCCGGGTCTGCGGAGCGCGGATCCACATGGAGGCGCTGGCACGCCCTGGCACCGCGCCCGAGGCATGGGCCGAGGCCTTGCTGCGGTACCGGCAGGTGGCCGCCGACATCCAGGCCTCTCTCGTCGCCACGCATGACATCGGCCTGAGCCTTCTGGAGGCGGGGCTGGAGGATGGCTTCGGCCTGGCCGATTCGTTGAGCATGCTGGAGCAGATCGCCACGCAAATGCCGCCTGTTCCTGCCGATGCGGACACAGCACAGGGCAGCCTGGAGGCGCTTGGCGAAATGGTGGCCTCCATCGCCGTGGCGCAGGCGCGCTTCGCCGCGGGCCAACGGCGGGTGGAGGCGCGGATGACCCTCTGGGCCGACGAGGGCGCCGAAATCGAGCCTGGGCCGCTGCTTCTCGGCGGCACCGACCTGCAGAAGGAGGCGGTGCGGCTGCAGGCGCTTCAGGTCCGGCAGCAGCTCGCGGGCCACTCCATCGGCCTCGGCGCGTTGATGCCGCGCTGCCTGCAGGAGCTGGGCGCGGCCTGAAGCGGCATCGTTGCGGTTGCGGGTTCTCGGCGCGTCTGTGGAAAGCTAGCCTAGCCACGAACGCGTCAGAGGACAGACCAGCCGATGCTCATGCGCCGCCTTCTGCTCACCCTCGCCGCCACCTGCCTGCTCACGCCTGCCGCCATGGCCCAGGCGGAGTCCTGGCCCAACCGCCCGATCACCCTGATGGGGGGCTTTCCCAACGGCTCTGGCGTGGACATCTACCAGCGCAAGCTTGCCGAGCCGCTGACCCGCGCCCTGGGCGTGCCCGTGGTGGTGGACAACCGCAGCGGCGCCGGCGGCAACATCGCCAGCGAGTTCGCCGCCAAGGCGCCGGCGGATGGCTACCTGCTCCTGTTCGGCACGGCCGGCACGCATGCCATCAACGCCACCCTCTACCGCAGCCTGCCCTTCGACCCGGTGAAGGACTTCACGCCCGTCACGCATCTGGGCGACGTGCCGAACGTGCTGACCGTCAGTGCCGAGAAGCGCCCGCAGTACAAGACCTGCGCCGACGTCGTCGCGGCGGCCCGCGCCAGACCGGGAGCGCTGAACTATGCCTCGACCGGCAACGGCGCCTCCACGCACCTGGCCGGCGCGCAGTTCATCCAGGCGGCCGGGCTCGACATGGTGCATGTGCCTTATCGCGGGCAGCCCGGCGCGCAGACGGCGCTGCTCTCGGGCGATGTGGACGTGTTCTTCAACCAGTCCGGCCCGGCGATCGGCTATATCGGCCAGGGGCAGGTGACGGGACTGGCTGTCACCACCGCCAAGCGCCTGCCGGCATTGCCCGACGTGCCCACCGTCGCCGAGGCCTGTGGGTTGCCGGGCTTCGACAGCAGTACCTGGTACGGCATCTTCGCGCCGCCGGGCCTTCCGGAAGCGATTCAGGCGCGCATGAACGCCGAGATCCAGCGCGTCATCTCCGCACCCGACTTTCGGAAGTGGCTGATCGAGACGCAGGGCATCACGCCCAGCGCCATCAGCACGCCGGCCGAGTTTCGCGCCGTGCAGGAGCGCGACATCGCCCGCTGGGCCGAGGTGATCCGCCGCTCCGGCGCGCAGGTGGACTGATCGCCCGAGCGGGGGCTGCCGCCCTTCCTGAGGCGCGGCGGGATTGGCGGGGAGGCGTGCCTCCCCACCTGAAGTCCGTGCCGTTGCACACTACCGCACCCCGAAGCGCTCCAGCGCATCCGCCCGCAGGGTCGTGCCCGCGCCGGGCTCCTGCGGCGGACGGTAGAAGCCGCCTTCCACCTCGGCCGGCTCAGTGAAGATCGGCCGCAGCCAGGGAATGTATTCCATGCTGTCGCAGGCCGGGTGGGCGATGGCGGTGTGCAGGTGGATCTGCACCATGTCGCCGGCATGCGACACCACGGGAAGCCGGTGCGCCAGCGCCAGCTCCGCCACCTGCCACCACTCGGTGATGCCGGAGAGCCGCACGGCATCGGGCTGCACGTAGTGGACGGCGCCGGCGGCGATGAAGGCGCGGAAATGGTCGAGCAGGTAAAGCTGCTCGCCGAGCGCGATCGGGGTTGCGATGGCCTCCGCCAGCCGGCGGTGGCCCTCGACGTCGTCGTACCAGATCGGTTCCTCAAACCAGCGCACGTCATGCTCGGCAAGCGCCGGGGCGAGGCGGAGGGCGGTGGGCAGGTCCCATTTGCCGTTGCCGTCCACCATCAGGGCGATCTCCGGCCCGATGGCGCGGCGAACGGCGGCGACACGGCGAGCGTCGGTGCGCCAGTCCTCGCTGCCCACCTTCATCTTCACGCCACGATAGCCGCGCGCCACGGCCTCCCGCATCCCGGCGACGAGCCGGTCGTCCGGGATGGAGAGCCAGCCGTAGTCCGTGTTGTAGGCGGCGATGCGCTTGCTGGAGGAGCCGCCGAGCAACTGCCACAGCGGCTGCCCCGCGGCCTTCGCCTTGATGTCCCAGAGCGCCACGTCCAGGGCGGCGATGGCGAGGTGGGTGATGCCGCCCCGTCCGACCCATTGGGCCGGAGGAAAGCGGCTCATCTTCCACCAGAGGGCGCGCACCTCGCGCGGATCCTCGCCGAGGAGCAGCGGACCATAGGTCTCGCCGATGCAGGAGGCGATCAGCCGGTCGGTCGGCAGGTGGGCATGGGTGCCCGTGTAGCCATAGCCGGTGAGGCCGGCATCCGTGCGCACCACCACCCCCGGCACACCCCAGTGGCTGAGGGTGTGCGTGCTGTCGGCGATGCCATCGCCCGTGACCGGCACATGCAGCACGAAGGGCTCGATGGCGGTGATGCGCATGGCGCGGCCCGCCTCAGCCGCGACCGACGAAGGGCATCTTGGTGGCCATGATGGTCATGGACTGGATGTTGGCATCCAGCGGAAGGGAAGCCATGTGCAGCACCGCCTCGCCGACATGCCGGGCGTCCATCCGCGGCTCCACCATGGTGGTGCCGTTGGCCTGCGGCACGCCCTGGGTCATGCGCTGGGTCATCTCGGTGGCGGCATTGCCGATGTCGAGCTGTCCGCAGGCGATGTTCCACTTGCGCCCGTCCAGGCTGAGCGACTTGGTCAGGCCGGAGATGGCGTGCTTGGTGGCGGTGTAGGGTGCGGAGCCCGGGCGCGGCGCATAGGCGCTGATGGAGCCGTTGTTGATGATGCGGCCGCCCTGCGGGTCCTGCCGCTTCATCATGCGGTAGGCCTCCTGGGCGCAGAGGAAGGCGCCGTTCAGGTTGGCCGCGACCACGCCGAACCAGTCCTCATGCGTGATCTCGTCGAAATCCACGGCAGGGCTGCCGCGCCCTGCGTTGTTGAACAGCAGGTCGCAGCGGCCCCATTTCTCCTTCACGGCGGCGAAGAGGGCGGCGACGGAGGCGGCATCGCTCACATCGGCCGGCACGGCCAGGCAGTTCGCGCCGTTCTCGCCGGCGGCGGCGATGGTGGCCTCCAGCGCGTCGGCGCGGCGGCCCGCCAGCGCCACCTTCCAGCCCCCACCCAGCAGCGCCAGCGCGGCGGCACGGCCGACGCCGCTGCCCGCGCCCGTCACCACGGCGACCTTGTTCATGGACCTCTCCTCCTCAAGTATCTGCTCCATTGCAGCCTGCTTCCGCCCGGGCGGAAGCGCAAGGCATCGCCGCATGGCGCCCCGGCTAAGGAGTTTGCATGAAACGCCTTTCACGCGTGCTGTCCGGACTGCTGGCGCTGGGCGCGCTCTGGACCGCCACTCCCGCCCGGGCCGAACCCGGCCCCGCCCATCTCAGGCCGGTGCGGGATGTGGCGGTGACCTATCGCGTGCAGGGCGGCAACGAAGCGCCGCGGCTGGTGCCGGTGGCCTGGCTTGCGGCCTCCGATCGCATCCGCGCCGAGCCGCCAGGCCTGCCTGGCTGGGTGCTGGTTGACCTGCCACGCAATGAGGCGCTGCTGGTGATCGAGGCGCAGGGCATGGCGGTGCGGCTGCCCGCGGGCAACCTGTTGCCGCTGCTGGGCGGCATTCCACCGGACACGCGTCTCTCCCCCGCGGGCAGCGGCACTGTCGCGGGGCATCGCTGCGAGGTCTGGCAGGTCCGAAGGCAGGATGCCGCTGGCACCGTCTGCCTGACCGAGGATGGCGTGATCCTGCGGGCGGAAGGAGCGCGGGGAGGGAAGCACGGCCGGCTGGAGGCGACCCGCGTCACCTACGGGCGCCAGGACCCGGCACGGTTCCAGCTTCCCGCGGGCGTCCCGGTGGTGAACCTCCCGCCGGCGCTGCTCTCCGGCCTGCTGGGCGGCCGCTGAGTTCTCAGGCCTGCAGGGAGCGCTCGAAGGTGGCGAGGCGCGCCAGCAGGATCAGCGCGGCGTCGTAGTAGTTCTGCGCGTCCCGCACCTTGGGCAGGTCCGTGGGCAGGGCGGCCGGATCCCGCACGAGCTGCGCGATCGCCCGCGTGCCGGAAGCCGCCGGATAGGGGGCGGTGGCGTTGGAAACCAGCTCCGCCCAGGCCGGCATGTCCTGCCGCTGCGTGCTCGCCCAGAACTCCGCCGCCGCCTGCACCGCGGGCTCGTGCGGAAGGCCTGCCCAGGCCAGGTAGAGCGGCACCCGCACGGCGTCGTAGGAGAAGCGGGGCGGCCAGCCCTGGGCCGGCCGCGGAGCCTCGGCAACGCCGTTCGAGGCAAGCTGCAGCCAGTCGGGCGGCAGGCCCCAGCGTCCGAACCGTGCCTGGCGCAACAGGTCGAGCCCATCCCGCTGCAGGCCGAGCCAGTCCCCGCCGGGCATCAGGTTCGCGAACTCGGCGAAGGCGGGAAACACGTAGTAGGACGGGTTCACCACCAGGTAGCCCGGATGCTCGAAACCGAAGGCCGCAGGCAGCAGGAGCCGCTGGCCGCCGACAACGCGCAGGCAGGCCTGCTGCAGGTCCTGAAGGATTCGGAGGCTCAGCTCCCGCAGCTCCGGCCGTCCCCAGCGCCGGGCGGCACGGGCCGCGGCCCAGGCGATGAAGATGTCACCGTCGGTGGCGTTGTTCCGATCCTCGACGTGCACGGGCCGGTCAGGACGCCAGGCCCAGGCGTGCAGGGCGTCGTAGGGGCGGGCAAGCTCGCCCCTGGTCCAGGCCAGGATGCGGTTGAACGAGGCGGCGTCGCCAAAGGCCTCGGCCAGAAGCAGCCCCCAGCCCTGGCCTTCTGAATGTGAGTTGTTCTGGTTCCCGGTGTCCACCACGCGGCCTTCCGGCAGCAGGTAGAGGCGCTTGAACTCTTCCCATTCCTCCACCCCGCTGAGGCAGGGCGAAGGCGAGAACTCCAGGTTGCGTGCGGGAGAGGGGAAGCCGCCGACGAGGGCCGCGCCCAGCGCCATCAGCCCTCGCCGCCTCGTTGTGGCCAACATGGAAGACTCCCGATCGGGCCGGCTTCGAATGCACAGCCACGATGGGAGTGATTTAGCTTCGCCTATAATGCGCGCACAAGTTGAGTAACGGATAATTTACAGTTGCGGAGATCCGTCGGCTCATAGAGCCAGCGTTGTATCGACGCGCCCGTCTGAACGGTCAGGAGGCAGCAGCCCGGCGGCGAAAGCCGCGGCCAGCGCCATTGAGCAAAGCCACCAGCTCTGCCAGACGCCGAAGCTCGCCAGGAAAGTGACGAAGGCCGAGGCAATGGTTCCGCAGGCTGCCGCGGCAGCGGCCAGCCCGCGCGCCGACAGGGCCAGGAGCCATAGGGCAGCGGCGGCCAGCAGGCTGCCCACCCAGCCGAGCTCCAGGCGGATCTGCAGCGGCCCGTTATGCGGGTGCAGCGGCATCAGCTCCAGGTGCGGGGCGGAGAACCAGACCTGAAGGTCCGGCCGGTGCACCCCAAGCCGCGCCAGCCGTTCCGGCTCCGGATGTTCCCTGCCGCCGGGCAGGGCGCGGGCCGCCTCCATACCCCAGCCCCGCAAGGGTTTCTGCGCGGCGGCGTCCAGTCCGAAGTCCCAGATCACCAGGCGGTGGATGGCGGAGGGCGGCAGGCGCTCCACCACCGGCGCCAGATGTGCCAGCACCGCGGGAAGGACGAGCGGAGTGGCCAGCATCGTCACCGCCATCGCCGCGCCGAGCGCTGCGGGCAGGATGCGCGGCCGATGGCGCCAGCCCTCGAGCGAGGCGAGGGCCAGCACCGCGAGCCCTGCCAGCAGGGCGATGGCCGCCGTGTCGCCCGGCAACCAGAGCACGACGGCGGCGCCCAGCACCAGGAATGCCACGCGGAGGCGGGCCGGTAGGAGGGTCCCGGCCAGCAGGGGCAGCAGCAGCGCCAGAACGGAAACGGCCGGCTTCAGGCCAAAGGCCAGTTCGGGAGGGATGGCGCGCAGGCCACGGACGGCCGCGCGCAGACCGGAATTCGTGGCGTGGTCGAGCGCGGCCGCGACAAGCCCGAGCGCGAGGCCGGCCAGCAAGGCCCGGCCAAGCCGGTGGCGATTTCCGGGATGGTCGGCGCCCACGGCGCGCACGGCGGCCCCCGTCAGGAGCACCAGGCCCGCCAGGGAAAGGCCGGAGGTCAGGGCGCGGGACGGTTCCAGCGCCCAGAGGCCGGAGAGCGCCCCCCAGGCGCCCAGCGCCAGCCCTGCCCAGAGGGCGGCGCCCCGCGGCCAGGGCCAGCTTCCCTGCCTGCGCCGCGCCAGCAGCACGGTGGCCATCAGGGCGACCAGCGCCACCGGCGCCATCGCCCTGGATTGCAGGACCGCCGCCAACGGCGCCAGCAGGGCGGCGATGGCGAGCGGCGTCGTCGGCGCGCCCCAGGCGAGGGGCGCGCGCGGCAGGCGATGGGTCAAACGACGGCCAGCCCCTCGCGGCGGAGCTGGGCGGAAAGCGCGTCCACGGCCCGGCCGAACTTCTCCACCATCTCCTCCACCTCGGCCGGGGAGATCACCAGCGGCGGGGAAAAGGCGATGCTGTCGCCCGGCAGGGCGCGCAGGATCAGACCGTTCTCCTCGCCCAGCGCCACCAGGCGCGCGGCGACCTTCCGCCCGGCGTCGTAGTTGCGGCGCGCCGCCTTGTCCTCGACGAGCTCCACCGCGGCGACCAGGCCGACGCCGCGCACCTCGCCGACCAGCGGATGGTCATTCAGGCGCTCGCGCAGGCGGCGCTGCATCAGCGCGCCCACCTCGGCGGCATGCGCCACCAGGTCCTGCTCGTCGTAGATCTTCAGCGTCTCGACCGCGACGGCGGCGGAAACGGGGTGGCCCGAATAGGTGAAGCCATGGCCCCAGGTGCCGATCTGGTGGCTGCCCTCGGCCAGCGCCTCGAAGACGCGCTCGTTCACCATCACCGCCGAGATCGGCAGGAAGGAGGAGGAGAGGGCCTTGGCGCAGGTCAGGATGTCCGGCCGCATCCCCATGGTCTGGCTGCCCCAGTAGTTGCCGGTGCGGCCGAAGCCGCAGATCACCTCGTCGGCCACCAGCAGCACGTCGTGCTTGCGCAGCACGGCCTGGATCTTCTCGAAATAGGTGGCGGGCGGCACGATCACGCCGCCGGCGCCCATCACCGGCTCGGCGAAGAAGGCGGCGACCGTTTCCGGACCTTCCGCGACGATCATCGCGTCCAGTTCCTCGGCCAGGCGGGTGGCGAAATCCTCCTCGGACTCGCCGGGGCGTCCCTCGTGGTAGAAGTGCGGCGTCTCGGTGTGCAGGATGCCGGCGATCGGCAGGTCGAACAGCTTGTGGTTGGCCGGCAGGCCGGTCAGGCTGGCCGAGGCGATGGTCACGCCGTGGTAGCCCTTCTTGCGGGCGATGACCTTCTTCTTCTGCGGCCGCCCCCGCGCGTTGTTGACGTACCAGATCATCTTCAGCGCGCTGTCATTCGCCTCCGAGCCGGAGTTCGCGAAGAACACCTTGCTCATCGGCACCGGCGCGCGCTCGATCAGCATCTCCGCCAGCTCGATCATCGGCATGTGCGAGCGGCCGGTGAAGGCATGGTAGAAGGGCAGCTTGCGCATCTGCTCGGTGGCGGCGCGCACCAGCCGCTCGTTTTCGAAGCCGAGCGAGGCGCACCACAGCCCGGCCACCGTCTCGATGTATTCGCGCCCCGCCTCGTCAGTGACGCGCACGCCCTTGCCGCCCGTGATGATCAGCGGGCCCTTCTCGCGATGGGCCTTCTGGTCCGTATAGGGGTGCAGGACATGGGCGATGTCCCGTGCCGCCGGCGAGTTGGCGCCGTGAGCGGGGGAGGCGGGAGGCGGAGGCGTCATGGTGGAGATCCTGCAGTGACGAGAGATGAACAGACTACGCCTGCGGCAGAGGATCGCAACCATGCCGCGGCGGCCCGGAGGCGAGGACGCGAAACCGGGATCCACGCCGCGCGTCCGGTCATGCTCAGCGGCGCGGCGCGCCTGCGAGGAGCGCCAGGAGCGGCGGCAACAACCGCCAGGCGGCCAGAGCGGCCACGGCGGCGACGCGGCCTGGACCAGCCGGGCATCCTGGAGGCACGGGGCAGGCCTGAGGGCCTGGCGAATGAACCCGCCGCCGCTGGGCGCTGAGGCACGGCGGGGAAGGGCCGCGCGAGGGCCGGCCGGCGAAATTCGTCAAGCGGCTGTCATCCGACGGTCACGGCAGCGTCGCATCCCTCTTCTAAGGGGCAGTCCGGACGCAACCCAACCTGCCGGCGGCAGATTCGCCAAAGGCGGGGGTTCAGCCGAGGGACGCCGGAATGACGCCCAGCCTCGCCCAGCGCCGCTATCGCGCCGTTTTCATCTCCGATACGCATCTCGGCATGCGCGGCTGCCGGGCCGACCTGCTGCTGGACTTCCTCAGCCGGGTGGAGTGCGATCGGCTCTACCTCGTCGGCGACATCGTGGACGGATGGCGCCTTCGCCGCTCCTGGTACTGGGACCCGCTGCATGACCGGGTGATCCGCCGCGTGCTGGAGATGGCCCGCGCCGGCACCCGTGTCACCTACATCCCCGGCAATCATGACGAGGTGTTCCGTGACTGGGCCGGGCCGGAATTCGCGGTGGCGGGCGTCAGTCTGGTGCGGGAGGCGGAGCATGTCGCCGCCGATGGCCGCCGGTTCCTGCTGATCCATGGCGACGAGTTCGACAGCGTGGTGCGCTACGCAACGCTGCTCGCGCATCTCGGCGACTGGGCCTATGACGCCGCGCTCACCGCCAACCGATGGTTCAACGCGGTTCGGCGCCGGCTGGGCTACCCCTACTGGTCGCTGTCCCAATGGCTGAAGCGCCAGGTGAAGGAGGCGGTGAAGGCGATCGATCGCTTCGAGGTCGCGCTGGCGGAGGAGGCCCGCCGCCGCGGCTTCCACGGCGTGATCTGCGGCCATATCCACCATGCGGAGATGCGGGTGGTGAACGGCATCACCTACATGAACGACGGAGACTGGGTGGAAAGCTGCAGCGCCCTCGTCGAACACGCCGATGGCCGCTTCGAGCTGATCGACTGGGCCGCCGAGCAGCGCCGCGGCCATGCCGCGCCGCCGGCGCTGCCGGCCCCCGCCCTGGCCGCGGCGCGCTGATGCGGCTGCTGCTCGCCACCGACGCCTGGGCGCCACAGGTGAACGGCGTGGTGCGCACCCTGACCATGACCACGCAGGCACTGCGCCAGGCCGGCGACGAGGTGCTCGTGCTCGGCCCCGACCGCTTCCCCGGCATGCCGGCTCCAGGGGAGCCCGCCCTGCGGCTCGCCTTCTGCCCGCCCCGCCGGCTGTCCGCCATGGTGGCGGAGTTCGCGCCGGAGGCGGTCCACATCGCCACCGAGGGGCCGCTCGGCTGGGCCATGCGCGGACTTTGCCGGAGGCGCGGCTGGCGCTTCACCACCGCCTTCCATACCCGCTTTCCGGAATACCTCCGGCTGCGCTTCGGCGTGCCGGTGGCGCTTTCCTGGCGGGCGCTGCGCCGCTTCCACGCGCCCGCCGCCGGGACCTTCGTCGCCACCGATGCGCTCCGGCAGGAGCTGGCGGCCCAGGGCTTCGGCCGCCTGCGCCGCTGGTCGCGCGGGGTAGACACGGCGTTGTTCCGGCCCGGCCTGCCGGACGCCTTGCCCGGCCTGCCGCGCCCGATCTTCCTGCAGGCCGGGCGCCTGGCCGCAGAGAAGGGCGTGGAGCGCTTCCTGGCGCTGGACCTGCCCGGCTCCAAGGTGGTGGTGGGCGACGGGCCGGCCCGTGCCGCCCTGCAGCGCCGCTTCCCGCAGGCGCATTTCACCGGCTTCCTGCGCGGCGAGGCGTTGGCGGCCGCCTACGCCTCGGCCGACGTCTTCGTCTTTCCCTCGCGCACCGACACCTTCGGCCTGGTCCTGCTGGAGGCGCTGGCCTGCGGCACGCCGCTTGCCGCGCACCCGCAGCCGGGGCCGCTGGCGGTGACGGCGGACGCCGCCGAGCCGGTCGGTGCGCTGGACGAGGATCTGCGCGCCGCCTGCCTGCGCGCGCTGGAGATCTCCCGCTCCGCCTGTCGCGCCCAGGCGGAGCGCTTCTCCTGGGCGACATGCGCGGCGCAGTTCCGCAGCCAGCTCGTTCCCCTGCGCGGCTGAGCGGCGCTCAAGCCGCGGGCGTGTAGCGCCAGACGCTGGCGGGCGGGATGTTCCAGGGCGTCCAGGCCTCGCGCCTGGCCTGGAGGTTCAGCTTGCGCCAGGGCAGGGGAGAGGTGATGCAATAGCTGTAGAGAAGGAAGCCGCGGCTGCCGGCCACCGACCGCAGGCTGGCCAGGAACCGGCGCTGCCGCTCGAGTGGCAGCAGCACCAGGGGAATGCCGCAGATCACCGTGCCGATCCGCTGCCGTGCCTCCGGCGGCAGGCTGCGGGCAAGGTCGAAGGCATCGCCGCAGACCACCCGCACGCCGGGCAGCGTCTCACGCAGCCAGGCTGCCATGGCGGGCTCGATCTCGACCACGATCAGCCGCTCCGGTGGCACGTGGTGCCGCAGCAGGGCACGGGACAGCACGCCGGTGCCGGCGCCGAGCTCGAGCACGTATTCGTCCGGCCCCCGGGTGACTCGTTCGGCGATGCGCTGGCACAGCACGGGCGAGGAAGGCACAACCGAGCCCATCTGCAGCGGGTTGGCCAACCACCGCCGGAGGAAGAGGGCGGCATTGGCGCCTGGGCGAGGGATCTCCGCCAGAGGG
Source organism: Teichococcus coralli (assembly GCF_009829925.1). Lineage (GTDB taxonomy): Bacteria > Pseudomonadota > Alphaproteobacteria > Acetobacterales > Acetobacteraceae > Pseudoroseomonas > Pseudoroseomonas coralli. The sequence goes on along the minus strand of NZ_SNVJ01000001.1, from coordinate 209,337 downwards.
CGGGGCAGGGTATCGCGCATGGCAGGGCTCCCGGGCACGGAAGGCCTTGGTTAGCCGGTGTTCCGAGGCAGGCGCGTGATGGGCCGGTGACGGTCCCGCGAAACGGCGAAGGCGCATCGGCGGCGCGGCGGGAGATGGGTTCCGGCGAGGACGGAAGCCGCCTGGGGAAGCTCGAACCTCAGCGGCGCTGGTGGCGGCCTGACGCTCCTGCGGCGGAAGGCTCGCCGTCCCGCCGGGGCACGCGGCGGCCGGCCTTCAACGGCGCTGGTCGCACAGGCGCCGGATCAAGGCGACCAGGCGCTCTGGCAGGGCTTCACTGGCCGCGTCCTGGTATTGCTCGCGGATGCGCTCATCAAGCCATTGATGGCCGGCTGCCTCCTCCGGCGAGGCCGCCGGGGCGCGCAGCACGGAGGCGGCAGTGCCGGGGCGCTGCGGGCTGTCGTCCGGCGACGGGGGCGGAAAGGCAGGCTTGACCATCGGCGCAATCTTCCAGCGTGGCCACCAGCTTACTGGAACACGCAGCCTCATGACGATGTGAAAAGTGGTCTTCGGGGTAGTCCTTGCCGTTTTGCAGGCACTGTTGCAGGCCTGCTTCAGGACCGGGAAACGGTTGGCGCGATGCGGAAGGGAAGGGTGGCCATGACGCTAAGCCCGCAGGAGGCGGAAGGGCTGCTCGGCGAGCTATGCCGGTTCGCCCGCGCCGCGACGGGCTGCGTGGCGCTGGCGAACCGGGTTGTCGAGGCGGCCTTGCTCGCCCTTCTGGAGAATCGCCCGCGCGCCAGCGACCCTGCGGCCAGACTGCATCTTTTCCGGGCGGTGCAGGATGAGCTCGCCGCGCTGCCGTCGCAGAAGGGAGGGGGGGACGCCTTCGCCGGTCTGGCCGCGCGGCTTCTCGCCGAGGCCTCCGCGCCGCCCCGCAGTCCCGACGCGGCCGGCAGGTTCGCCCATGCGTGGCTCGCACGCCGCCTGGAGAGGCTTTCTCCCCTGCGCCGGACGGTGCTCCTGCTCTATCACATGATGAGGTTCAGCGCGGCCGAGATTGCCTGCATCGTGCGGCGGGACGTCGCCACCGTTGAGGCCATGCTGCGCGCGACCTGGCGGGAACTGGCACCGCCGCGGCAGGCCGAGATCCTGATCATCGAGGACGAGACGCTGATCGCGCTCGATCTCTCGATGCTGATGCGCGACCTGGGCCACCGCGTGCGCGGCATCGCCGCCGACCGCGCGGAAGCGGAGGCGCTGCTGCAGCAGGGCGTACCGGACCTGATCCTCTCCGACCTGCGGCTCGGCCTGCTGCGGGACGAAGGCCGGCGCATCGTGGCCGCACTGGGCGACGAGACCAGCGTGCCGGTCGTCTATGTCACCGCCTGCCCGGAGGATGCGCTGGAGGGGGCGGAGCCCGGGCGCCCCGTCTATGTCGTGCCCAAGCCGTTCTGCAGCTTCCGCCTGAGCCTCGCGGTATGCGACGCCCTGGCCACTGCCGGCCAGCGGAATGGCGGCCTGAACTGAGCCATTCGCCGCTGCAACCCGCTTGGCTTCCAGGGGTTGCTCCTGCATGGCCCGCCTCCCTTCGCCGGGCCCGGTACAGGAGAACGACCAATGTCGGCCATGGAGCCCCGCAACGGCGAACGCGCACCCAGCGAGACGGATGCTGACAAGACGCGGGACAAGAAGAAGACCGAGCAGGAGCACGAGAAGGCGCTGGAGGATACCTTTCCGGCAAGCGATCCGCCGGCCACCTCCGACCCGAGCAGTTCGGTCGGGTGGGATAAGCCGGAAGGCTCCGGCAAAGAGTGAAACCGTGGCCGGCCTCGCGAGGCCGGCCTTCTAGACTTCCGGCTCGATCACGTGCGGAGGAAGGCGGAGTTCGAAGCGCGTCGCCGGCGCCCGCTCGACGACCAGCTCGCCGTCCAGCTGATGCGCGCAGGACTGCACCAGCATCATGCCGAAGCCGGCCGCGCGCATCGGCTCCAGTTCCTCGAAGCCCTTGCCGTCATCCTCCACCCAGAGGCGGAAGCCCTCTCGCACCACCTGGAAGCCCAGCGCGATATGGCCGTCCTCTCCGGGGCGGAAAGCATGTTGTGCCGCGTTGCCGACCAGTTCCACGACCGCCAGGCCCAGTAGCAGCGCGCGGTCGGCCGGCAGCAGGATGCTGTCGTCCTCGACCAACAAGGTGATGGCCGGTCCGCCCTCGTGAAGACGCGCGAGGTGGTCGCGGATCTCACGCAGGTAGCCGCCGAAGGCGATCTGGCCTTCGGTGCCGGCCTGGGAGAGGCTCGCATGCAGCGCGGCCATCCCGTCCATGCGATGGATGGCGCTCTCCAGCACGGGGCGGAGCGCCGGATCGACGCGGCGCGACTGCAGGCGCAGCAGGCTCGCCACAAGCTGGAAGTTGTTTCTCACGCGGTGGGTGAGCTCGCGATAGATCAGCTCCTGGCGCGCCGCCGCGCGGCGAAAGGCTTGTTCCATCCGACGCTGCGGCGTGGTGTCGGTCAGCACCCCGGTGAGGCCGCCGGACTCGTTCTGCGGCAACCCCCGCATCTGCCGCCACTGGGTTTCGCCCTCGGCGGCAGGCACGCGGAACTCCATCGCCAGCGTGGAACGACGGCCGGCGAGGGCAGCGACAACGGTCCCGCGCAGCGCCGCGACGTCGCCGGGATCGAGCATGGTGTAGAACTGCCCGGCGCTCACCGGCTGTGCCTGCGCAGGCTGGCCCAGCATGGCCCAGGCACGCTCCGAGAGCTGCACCGCGCTGCCGTCCGGCAGCCATTCCCACTCGCCGACATCCACAAGCTCGTGGATGCGTTGCAGGCGCTTTCTCAGCGCATGAGCCTCGTCCAGCGCGTGCCGCAGCTCGCCGGCCGCGAAGGCGACCGCCGCACCGGTCACCAGCGAGAGCAGCAGGCCGCAGGCCTCGGCCGGAGCGGAGCCGGTAGCCTGCAGGAGCCAGGCCTGGGTGAGTGCCTCCGCCCCCACCACCGCGAGGCCGGCCGGACGGCCCGCAAGCACGCCGGCCACCAGGACGGCCGGGTAGAACAGCACGAGCCCGGGCGATGGCTGGCAGACATCCAGCAGCGCGGCCCTGCCCAGCAGGCTCGCGCCGGCGCAGGCGAGGGCCACGGCCAAGCCGCCGCACATGGTCGACATTCTGGGAAGCCGAGCGAAGATCTGGATCACGGGTGCTTCACGGTCACAGCGCTCACGAAGGATACCGGGGCAGCGAACGCCGAATGGCGGGAAGCCACCCGGGGCGGCGAGGCCGACAGGTGGCCTAAGCCTATGGCGTAAAATGCGCTCGCCTCCCAGGGAGGCGAGGGATCACGCTTGCGGGACCGTGAAGGTTGCCTGTCCCCTACCCATTCACAACCATGCCGCCATTCGGATGCAGCACCTGGCCGGTCATGTAGGAAGCGTCAGGGCCAGCCAGAAAGATGTAGCAGGGGGCGACCTCGTCCGGCTCGCCGGCGCGGCCGAGAGGCGTGTTCTCGCCGTGCTGGGCCAGCTTCGCCTCGTCATAGCTTGCCGGAATCAGAGGCGTGCGGATCGGGCCGGGCGCAACGGCGTTCACCCGGATGCCGCGCGGCGCCAGCGACAGCGCGAGCGAGCGCGTGAAGCCCACAATGGCCGCCTTGGTCGAGGCATAGTCGATCAGCCTCGGATGGCCCTGGAAGGCGGTCACGGAGGTCGAGTTGATGATCGCCCCGCCCGCGGGGATATGCGTCAGCGCCGCGCGGGTCAGCCAGAACTGCGCCAGGATGTTGGTGCGGAAGGTGCGCTCCACCTGCTCCAGGGGGATGGTGGCGAAGTCGAGATGGACATGCTGCTCGCCTGCATTGTTCACCAGGATGTCGATGCGGCCGAAGCGCGCCACCGTCTCCCGCACCAGCCGCTCGGCCACTCCGGCGTCGCCAAGGTCGCCATGGCAGAGCATGGCCTGACGCCCGGCTGCCTCGATCAGCCGCCCCGTCTCGCGCGCGTCGTCATGCTCCTCGAGATAGGCGATGACCACCTCTGCACCTTCCCGCGCGAAGCCCACCGCCACCGCGCGACCGATGCCGCTGTCGCCACCCGTGACAAGCGCCACCTTGCCCTCCAGCTTGCCGGCGGCGCGGTAGCCCTGCATCGCGGAGCGCGGGGCGGGATCCATCGCCCATTCGCGGCCGGGCTGCCGCGGCTGCACGGCGGGGGGCGGATCCTGCGGCTGGGTCATGGGGTATCCTTCCGGCAAGCCAGCGTCGACGCACCGGTCGCGCCGTGGAAGACGGGTCTGACCAGGAGCGGTGTCGCGGCCGGTGTTTCCGAGAACCCCACCCGCCCCCTGTCGGTTGCAGCCTGTGGCGAATGGTGGTCGCGCCGCATTGGACCCTTGGCCCTGTCATCGAAGCTTCACCGAACTGAAATAGAAGCGTCGCCTCCCTCGCCTAGAAGGCCGCAACCGAGTTCGCCCGCGAGGCCGTGAGCAAGCGGCTGCCGGGCGCAGAAACGGAGAGACACGGTGAGCAATCGGCTTATGGCTTTGGCTGCGGGTGTGGTGGCGACGATCGGCCTCTCGGCCGCCGGGCACGCGCAGCAGGCGAGCATCACCGGCGCGGGTGCCAGCTTCCCGGCTCCGCTTTACCAGAAGTGGGGCGAGGCGGCCCGCGAGCCGACGGGTATCCAGCTGAACTACCAGTCCGTCGGTTCGGGCGCCGGCCAGGCGCAGATCCGCAACCGCACGGTGGATTTCGGCGCCTCGGACGCCCCGATGACCAACGAGCAGCTCGAGGAGAACAAGCTTCTCCAGTTCCCCGCCACCATGGGCAGCCTCGTGGCGGTGGTGAACGTGCCGGGGGTCGAGGACGGCAAGATGCGCCTGACCGGCGAGGTGCTGGCCGACATCTACCTGGGCAAGATCACCAAGTGGAACGACCCCAAGCTGGTCGAGCTGAACAAGGACCTGAAGCTGCCGAACATGGCCATCGCCCCGGTGTACCGGGCTGACGGCTCCGGCACGACCTATGTCTGGATTTCCTACCTCTCGGCCGTCGCGCCCGAGTTCAAGGACAAGGTGGGTGTCGGCACCTCCGTGAAGTGGGCCACCGGCACCGGGGCGCGCGGCAACGAGGGCGTGGCCGGCATGGTGCGGAACGTGCGCGGCGCCATCGGCTACGTCGAATACGCCTACGCCCACCAGAACAAGCTGGTCACCACCCAGCTGCGCAACAAGGCCGGCCAGTTCGTCAGCCCGACCACAGAGGCCTTCGAGGCCGCCGCCTCCCACGCGGACTGGTCGGTGCAGAACTTCGCCGCCAACCTGGTGGACACCCAGGGCGAAAAGTCCTGGCCGATTGTCTCCCCGACCTTCATCCTGCTGCCGATGAACCCGCAGGACGCGGCCCGCGAGCAGAACGTGATGAAGTTCTTCGACTGGGCCTATCGCGAGGGCGACAGCCTGGCCACCCAGCTCGACTACATCCCGCTGCCGCAGGCGGTGGAGGACCAGGTCCGCGCGAAGTGGGCGCAGATCACCGTGGACGGCAAGGCCCTGTGGCCGGCTAAGTAAGATCGGGTAAACACCGGAGCGGCGGACGGGCGGCACCTCACGCGGTGCCGCCCGCTTCGCCCATCCAGGCCGCCGAGGCGGCGCTCGACCATCCCGGCACACGGAGCTCGGACATTGCAGCAGGCCGTACCTGTTCCCGCCCAGGCCCCCCGCGGCCCCACCGCCCTCGGCGGCCGAAGCTCCGGCGCGGCGGGCGACGCCGTCTTCGCCCTGGCCTGCCGCTGCGCGGGCATCTTTGTGCTGCTGCTGCTCGGGGCCATCATCGTCGAGCTGTTCCTGGGCGGGCTGCAGGCCTTCCGCGCCTTCGGCCTCAGCTTCGTCACCTCGACGGAGTGGGACCCGGTGGCGGAAGTGTTCGGCGCCGGCGTCTCGATCTATGGAACCGTGGTCACGGCCGTGCTGGCCTTGATCTTCGCCGTGCCGGTGGCGTTCGGCGTCGCCTTCTACCTGACCGAGCTGGCTCCGGCCTGGCTCCGCCGGCCCGTCGGCATGGCCATCGAGCTGCTGGCCGCCATTCCCTCGATCATCTACGGCATGTGGGGCTTCTTCCTGATCGTGCCGCTGATGTCGATGCACATCCAGCCCTTCTTCATCGACAAGTTCGGCGAGTTGCCGCTGATCGGCGAGCTTTTCGCCGGGCCGCCCTTCGGCACCGGCATCTTCACCGCCGCGCTGATCCTGGCGATCATGGTGCTGCCCTTCATCGCCGCGACGATGCGCGACGTCTTCGAGACCGTGCCCGCGGTGTACAAGGAGAGCGCCTACGGCCTCGGCTGCACGCAGTGGGAGGTGGTGCGCAACGTCGTCCTTCCCTACACGCGCGTCTCTGTGGTGGGCGGCATCATGCTCGGGCTGGGGCGAGCGCTTGGCGAAACCATGGCGGTCACCTTCGTCATCGGCAACGCCAACCGCATTTCCACCAGCCTGTTCGGTCCCGGCAACACCATCGCCTCGGTTGTCGCGCTGGAGTTCGGGGAGGCGCAGCTCGGCAGCCTGAAGCTTTCCGCGCTGCTCGGGCTGGGCTTCATCCTCTTCGTCATCTCCTTCATCGTTCTGGCCGCCTCGCGCTTCCTGCTGCGCACGCGGCTGCGGGGCTGAGCCGATGAGCGCCACCACCTTCTCCCCCGCCACCGGCGGCCCGACCAAGGACGCCAAGGTGGCCGCCGCGCTGGGCCGCCGCCGCCGCCGCGTGGCAGCGGCGGTCAAGGCCGCCTGCTACGCCGCCACGGCAGCCGGCCTGCTGCTGCTGCTCTCGATCCTGGTGACGCTGTTCTGGAATGGCTTCTCGGCGATCTCGCTGAACGTGTTCACCACCGTCACCAAGCCGCCGGGCTCGGGCGGCGGCCTGCTGAACCCGATCATCGGCAGCCTCATCCAGACCGCCATCGGCACCGCCATCGGCACACCGATCGGCCTGCTGGTCGGCACCTACCTGGCCGAATACGCCAAGAACTCGCCGCTCGCGAACGCCGTGCGCTTCGTCTCCGACATCCTGCTTTCGGCTCCCTCGATCCTGATCGGCCTCTTCGTCTACCAGGTTCTGGTGGTGCCCTTCGGCGGCTTCTCCGGCTGGGCGGGCGCGGCGGCGCTGGCGGTGATCGTCATCCCGATCGTCGTCCGTACCACGGAAGACATGCTCCGCCTGCTGCCGGACACGCTGCGCGAGGCTGTGATCGCCCTTGGCGCGCCGAAATGGAAGATGATCACCCTGGTCTGCTGGCGGGCGGCGGCGAGCGGCATCATGACCGGCGTGCTGCTGGCGATCGCACGCGTGGCCGGCGAGACGGCGCCGCTGCTGTTCACCTCGCTCGGCAACCTGAACTGGTCGCTCAGCCTCAGCGCGCCGATGTCGAGCCTGCCGATCACCATCTTCTCCTATGCCGGCTCTCCCTACGAGGACTGGATCGCGCTGGCCTGGGCCGGCGCGCTGATCATCACGCTCGGCGTGCTCGGGCTCAACATCATCGCGCGCCTCGCGCTGCGCGGCAGGAAGTGAGGACACCATGGGCGAGTCCATGACCCGGAACACCCCCACCGACGCCGCCAGCCTCGGTGGCCTGCGCGCCCGCTCCGGCGTGGCACTGAACGATGCGCGCCTTTCCGTGCGCGAGCTGGACTTCTACTACGGTGCCCACAAGGCGCTGAAGAACATCAACCTCGACCTGCCGGACCGGCAGGTGACGGGCATGATCGGCCCCTCCGGCTGCGGCAAGTCCACGCTGCTGCGCGTGCTCAACCGCATGTACAGCCTCTATCCCGGCCAGCGGGCCACCGGGCAGGTGCTGCTGGACGGCAAGAACATCCTCGACGCCGACGTGGACCTGAACGCGCTGCGTTCCCGCATCGGCATGGTGTTCCAGAAGCCGACGCCCTTCCCGATGACCATCTACGAGAACATCGCCTTCGGCATCCGCCTGCACGAGCGGCTTTCCAAGGCGCAGATGGACGAGCGGGTGGAATGGGCGCTGACGCGGGCGGCCATCTGGGGCGAGGTGAAGGACCGGCTCAACACCAGCGCCATGGGCCTCTCGGGGGGCCAGCAGCAGCGCCTCTGCATCGCCCGCACCATCGCGGTGCGGCCGGAGGTCATCCTGCTCGACGAGCCGACCTCGGCGCTCGACCCGATCTCGACGCTGAAGATCGAGGAGCTGATCGACGAGCTGAAGCGCGACTTCAGCATCGTCATCGTCACGCACAACATGCAGCAGGCCGCGCGCTGTGCCGACCAGGTGGCCTTCTTCTATCTGGGCGAGCTGATCGAGGTGGCGCCGGCGGAGCAGATGTTCACGGCGCCGGCGCAGAAGCGCACGCAGGAATACATCACCGGCCGGTTCGGCTGACCGGAGCAGCACCATGGAAAACCCGCAGAGCGAGCATATCGTGCGATCCTATGAGGAACAGCTGAAGCGCCTGCGCGAGCTGGTGGCTCGCATGGGAGGCCTCGCCGAGCGCCAGGTGGCCGATGCGGTCACCGCGCTCATCCGCCGCGACGTCGAGCTGGCCAGCGAGGTGATCGGCCGCGACGGCGAGATCGACGCGCTGGAGGCCGAGATCGAGAACTTCTGCGTCCGCCTTCTGGCGCTCCGCCAGCCGATGGCCGCCGACCTGCGGCTGATCGTCGCCGCGATGAAGATCTCCACCGACATCGAGCGCATCGGCGACTATGCCCGCAACGCGGCCAAGCGCGCCATCGTCGTCGCGCAGCAGCCGCAGCTCGGCAGCCTCAACGGCTTCCAGTGGATGGCGAAGCTGGTGCAGGAGAACCTGAAGGACGCGATGGACGCGCTGGTCAAGGAGGACCCCGCCGTCGCCGAGCGCGTCTGGGGCGCCGACGCGCCCGTGGACGACATCTACAACGGCATCTTCCGCGAGATGCTGACGCACATGATGGAGGATCCGCGCAACATCACCGCGGCCACCCATCTGCTGTTCATCGCCAAGAACCTGGAGCGCATCGGCGACCACGCGACCAACATCGCCGAGACGGTCCATTACGCGCTGCTCGGCAGGAACCTGCCGGAGGACCGCCCGAAGTCGGACGCCTCCGCCTACACCGTCGTCCGGCCGCCGGCCTGAGCGCGCGAGAAAGGCCCGCCCCGATGGCTGAACTGAACACCGGCCTCTCCCGCCCGACCATCCTGGTGGTGGAGGATGAGGCACCGCTGCTGACCCTGCTGCGCTACAACCTGGAGAAGCAGGGTTTCCAGGTGGACGAGGCCGCCGACGGCCAGGAGGCGCTGATGCGCGTGGCCGAGGCGCCGCCCGACCTTGTGCTGCTGGACTGGATGCTGCCGGCGCTCTCCGGCCTGGAGGTCTGCCGCCAGCTTCGCCGCCGGCCCGACACGCGCAGCATGCCGATCATCATGGTCACCGCCCGCACGGAGGATCAGGATGCGGTGCGCGCGCTCGACACCGGCGCCGACGACTACATCGCCAAGCCCTTCGCCATGGAGGCGCTGTTGGCGCGCATCCGCGCCCTGCTGCGCCGTTCCGGCAGCGTCGGTGCCAAGGGCATGCTGAGCTGGCACGACCTGACGATGGACCAGGACGCGCATCGCGTTGCGCGCGACGGGCGCGCACTGCATCTCGGTCCCACCGAGTACCGGCTGCTGGAGTTCTTCTTGCAGCATCCTGGCCGCGTCTTCTCGCGCGAGCAGTTGCTGGACGCGGTCTGGGGGCGTGACATCCATGTGGAGCCACGAACGGTGGACGTGCACATCCGGCGTCTGCGCAAGGCGGTGAACGGGGAGGGCGACGTGGACATCATCCGCACCGTCCGCAGCGCCGGCTACGCGCTCGACCTGGAGGACCGCTGAAGGCGGCGGGGTTGGGCGGGGCGAGCAACCCCGCCCGGCGGCGCCTCAGCGCCGGCGCCCGTCCAGGCTCAGGGCGCCTGGCCCGGCGAAGACCAGGTAAAGAAAGATGAAGCAATACAGGATGGCGGCATCGCCTCCGTTCAGCACGGGAAAGAAGCTGCGCGGCGCGTGCGCCATGAAGTAGGCGACCGCCATTTGCCCCGAGAGCACGAAGGCCACTGGCCGCGTGAACAGGCCCAGCGCCAGAAGCGCTCCACCGGCAAGTTCGAGTACGCCCGCCGTCCAGGCGAGGGTGAAGGCAGCCGGCAGGTTGCCGCCCGGCGGCGGGGCCGGGAAGCCGAGCAGCTTCTGCGTGCCGTGCTCCAGGAACAGCAGGGCGGCGATGATGCGCAACGCGGCCAGCGCATAGGGCGCCAGGCGCTGTGGAACGGGAAACTTCGCCAAAGCGGTGCTCCTTTGGTTCGAAAACGCTTGCGGTCAGGCTAAGAATTGGCTTGGACCGCGAGGAGCACAATGGAGTTCCTCGCGGCGCTCAGGGTCGCCAGGGCAGGGTGCCTGCCGGCAGGCGGCGGCCGAGCAGCGTGGCCGCCCCCATGAGCCCCGCCACCAGCAGCAGGGAGAGGCAGGACACCGCCGCCGCCTGGGGGCTCTGTCCGCCGTCCTGCAGGTTGAACACCAGAACGCCGAGCGTCACCGTCCCGGGGCCGCGCAGCAGGCTGCTGACCGTCACCTCGTTCACCGCCAGCAGCACGACGAGAATGGCACCCGCGGCCAGGGCCGGGGCAAGCGGCGGCAGTTGCACCACCGCCATGCGCAGCAGCGGCCCGGCGCCCATGCCACGCGCGGCGTGCTCCAGCGCCGGGTCGAGCCGGGCCGCCGCGGCAGCCACCGGCCGCAGGGCGAGGGCCTGGAAGCGCGCCAGATAGGCGAAGAGGATCAGCCCCAGCGTGCCGTAGATCGCCCCGCCGCCCGGCAGCCCCAGCACCAGCAGGATGACGGAGACCGCGGTGCAGGCGCCTGGCAAGGCATAGGGCAGGTCCACCCCCAGCGTCGCCCAGCGCACGGGGCGGTGGCGCAGGGAAAGGGCAACCGGCAGTGCCGCGGCGGCGAGCACCAGCGCCGCGCCGCCGGAGAGCAGCAGCGAGTTGCCGAAGGCGGCCCGGGTATGCGCCCCGGGCGCCAGCGTGGCGGCGAAATGGCGCAGCGTCACCGTCGCTGGCGAGACCGGCACGCCCATGGCCGGCACGAGCGAGGAGGTGAGCAGCGAAGCCAGCGGCAGCAGCAGCACCAGCACCAGGTAGAGGCCGAGCGGCACCAGCGCGGCACGGGCCAGGGGGGAGGCTGGAATCGGCTCGAAGGGCCGGCCTGCCGCCCAGCCGGAGCGCCGCGCCGCGACGAACTGCGCCAGCAGGCCGGGGAGGGCGAGCAGCGCCAGCAGCAGTGAAAGCACCGCCACCTGGGAGAGCGCCGCCGGGCCGGTGGCGGAAAGCCGCTGCCAGATGAGCACCGTCAGCAACGTGTAGCGGCCCGGGATGCCAAGCAGCGCGGCAACGCCGAAATTGCCCAGGGCCGCGACGAAGGCGAGTCCCGACCCCGCCAGCACGCCTGGCAGCAGCAGCGGCCAGACCACCCGCCGCAACGCGACGCCGGGGCTGGCGCCCATGCCGCGGGCGGCGGGCAGCAACTCGCCCGGCACGCGCCGCACCAGCGCCGCGATGGCCAGCAGCACCAGCGGGGCGCCCTGGATGCCGAGCAACAGCATCATGCCGCCCGCGCCGTAGAAGGGGTTTGTGGTGCCCAGCGGCGGCGCAAGACCCAGTGCCAGCAGCAGCGGCGAGGAGGGGCCGCCCATCTGGATGAAAGCCAGCGCCAGGATCTGCGCAGGCACCAGCAGAGGCAGGATGCACAGAAAGATCAGCCCGCGCCGCCCGGGCAGGTCGCGCAGCAGGAGCAGCCCGGCCTGGGCGGTGCCGAGCAGCGTGGCCAGCGCGGTGGCGCCGCCGGCGACCAGCAGGCTGCGCCCGGCGGCACGCCAGACGCCCGCATCCCCTGCGAGGCGTGGAAGGGTGGGGCCGGCGGCCTCGGCCAGCAGGCGCAACGCCGGTGCCAACCCCACCAGCGCCAGCCAGAGCAGGGCAAGGGTCGGGAAGAACGGCAGCCGCCAGCGCCGGCGCTGGGCAGCGCCAGGCTGGGCCAGCGGATGCGGGGCCGTCCGCGAGGACGGCGCCGAGGGGTTACTGGCCGACAATCTGGTTGAAGTGGCGCAGGTCCTGCTCCCGGTTCGCCGTCGCCTTGGCCGCGTCGAAGGGCAGCAGCTTGATGGTCTTGGGATCGGGGAAGCCCTCCGGCGGCGCCACGTTCGGGTCGGCCGGCAGGAAGCCCTGGCTGGAGGCCAGTTCCTGGCCCTCCCTGGAGAGCAGGAAGGAGATGAAGGCCGCGGCCGCCTCGGGGTTCTTGCTGGACTTCAGCACCGCCGCCGGCTCGGTGATGGCACTGACGCCCCCCTCGGGAAAGATGAAGCGCACCGGGGCGCCCTTTGCGGCCTCGCGGATCGGCATGTAGTCCACCACCATGCCGAAGGCGCGCTCGCCGCCCGCCACGGCCTGCATCACCGCGCCATTGCCGCCGCGCGGCTGCACCCCTGCCTTGGCCAGCTTCTCCCAGTACTCCCAGCCGAGCGAGGGCGTCTGGGCAACCGCCTGGACATGGATCGCCGCAGCGCCGGAGACGCTGGGCGAGGGCATGGCGGTCATGTTCTGCGCCTCGGGCCGCAGCAGGTCCGCCCAGCTCTTCGGCGTGAAGGGAGCGCGGGTGTTCATCACGATGCCGGTGGTCAGCAGCTTGGTGCCGAAATAGGTGCGGTCCGGGTCGTGGATGCCGGCGGGGGTGTTGCCGGTCTGCACCTCCGGGCTCGGGCGCAGCAGGCCTTCCTGCTTCAGCCCCTCGAAGGTCAGGCTGTCGGCCAGCAGCAGCACGTCCGCCTTGGGCGCGCCGGCGGCGATCTCGGCCCGCAGGCGCGGCATGATCTGGTTGGTGCCGCCGCGGATCCACTCGACCTTCACCTGCGGGTGGCGCTTCTGGAACAGTTCCACCGTCCGGGCGGCGTCCGGCTCAAGCTGGCTGGTGTAGAGCACCAGCGGGCCGGAGGGTTCCGCCTGGGCCATCGCGGCCGTCAGGGGCATGAAGGGGACCGCCAGGGCCGAGAAGCCCAGCAGCAGAAAGCTCGAACGCCGCATCATGGTGTGTCCTTACCCGGGAAGGCGACGTTTCACCTAGCCGTCCTGGCGTGGTTCGGGCAGGGGAAACCGATGAAGTTTCGATGAAGGGCCTACTGTCGAGGCCGGTTTACAGCCGCCAGGGTCGCCCGTAAGAGCGAAGGTGAGGGCGCGGCTTCGCCTGCCCAAGGCGTTGGCCGGTGCGCCCGAGGGAACGGAACCGAGGGAAGCCCGACCATGAGCGACGCCGATGATATCCTGTTCGAGACGCTGGAAGGCGGCATCGCCCGCGTGACCTTCAACCGGCCGCAAGCGCGCAACGCCTTCACCTTCGCCATGTACGAGCGGCTGGGCGCCTTCTGCGAGCAGGTGGCCGACGACAAGTCGGTGCGCGCCATCATCCTGACCGGCGCCGGGGACAAGGCCTTCGCCGCCGGCACCGATATCAACCAGTTCCGCGCCTTCAAGACGCCGGAAGACGCTATCCAGTACGAGGAGCGGATCGGCCGCATCGTCACCAAGCTGGAGTCCTGCCCAAAGCCGATCATCGCCGCCATCAACGGCGCCTGCACCGGCGGCGGCGGGGCCATCGCGGCCTCGTCCGACATCCGTGTCGGCGCGGCCAACGCCCGCTTCGGCTTCCCGATCGCCCGGACGCTGGGCAACATCCTCTCCATGGGCGCCTTCTCGCGGCTGGTGGCGCTGGTCGGCCCCTCCCGCGTCAAGGAGATGATCTTCACCGCCCGCCTCTATGATGCGGAGGAGGCCAAGTCGATGGGCCTGCTGCACGAGGTGGTGCCGGAGGGCGGCGACCTGCAGGCCCGCGCCCTGGAACTGGCCCGCACCATCGCCAACAACGCCCCGCTGACGCTGCGCGCCACCAAGGAGGCGATCGCCCGGCTGCGGCCGCAGATCAGCTCCGAGGAGGGCCGGGACCTGGTGCTGATGTGCTACATGAGCCAGGACTTCCGCGAAGGCATGGATGCCTTCCTGAACAAGCGCACGCCCGTCTGGAAGGGCGAGTGACGCGGGGCGGGGAGGGGGTCTTCCCAGCCTGCCCGCTCCAATCCAGCTTCCGGCAGCCGGCCGCCCTGGCCGGCCGCCCCTGAGAAGGCCGCCTGCCCGATGATTCCGCGCCTCGCCGCATCGCCCGCCCCGGCCACGCCCGCCCTGGCCTTCCTGGACGAGCTGCGGCTGCGGGGCTTCGCCGGCGACATCTCCGCACGCTTCGACGACAGGCTCGTCATGGCGACGGACAATTCCATCTATCAGCGGCAGCCGCAGGCCGTGGTCTTCCCGCGCGACGCCGGGGACCTGGTGCGGATCGCGAAGGTCTCGGCCGACCCGCGCTTCGCCGGGGTGCACTTCGCCCCGCGCGGCGGTGGCACCGGCACCAACGGCCAGTCGCTGACCGATGGCATCGTGGTGGACGTCTCCCGCCACATGAGTGCCATCCTGGAGATCAACCAGGAGGAGGGCTGGGTGCGGGTCCAGCCCGGCGTGGTGAAGGATGCGCTGAACGCGGCGCTGAAGCCGCTCGGCCTGTTCTTCGCGCCGGAATGCTCCACCAGCAACCGCGCGACCCTCGGCGGCATGATTTCCACCGACGCCTGCGGCCAGGGCTCCTGCCTCTACGGCAAGACGCGCGACCATGTGCTGGCGCTGAAGGTCGTGCTGCTCGACGGCACGATCTGGGATTCTGCGCCGCTGGACAAGGCGGCGCTGGCGGAGGCGGCGCGGCGGCAGGACATGGTAGGCGCCATCCACCGCGTCGCCGACGGCATCGCGCGCGAGCAGGCGCAGCTCATCGCCGATCGCTTCCCGGCGCTGAACCGCTGCCTGACCGGCTACGACCTCGCCCATTTGCGCGACGCCGAGGGCCGGTTCAACCTGAACGCGGTGCTCTGCGGCTCCGAGGGCACGCTGGCGATGATCGCCGAGGCGAAGATCCGCGTATTGCCCATCCCGAAGCGCAGCGCGCTGATCAACCTGCGCTACGACGGCTTCGACGCCGCCCTGCGCGACGCGCGCACGCTGATGGCGCTTGGCGCCGCCTCGGTGGAGACGGTGGACAGCAAGGTGCTCGGCCTGGCACGCGGGGACATCGTCTGGGACGGCATCAAGGCGTTCTTTCCGGACGATCCCGAGGGCGCCGCCGCCGGAATCAACCTGATCGAGTTCGTCGGCGACACCGAGGCCGAGGTGCGCGTGAAGCTCGACCCGGTCGAGGCGCTGCTGAAGGCCGAAGGGCGCGCCGCCGGCCGGCGCGGCTACACCATCGCCTGGGACGCCGCGGGCGAGCGCATCCAGACCATGCGCAAGCGGGGCGTCGGCCTGCTCGGCAACATGCAGGGCGAGAAGCGGCCGATCCCCTTCGTCGAGGACACCGCCGTGCCGCCGGAGAACCTGGCGGACTACATCGCCGAGTTCCGCGCCGCGCTGGACCGGCGCGGGCTGGAATACGGCATGTTCGGCCATGTGGATGCCGGCGTGCTGCATGTGCGCCCGGCCATCGACATGAAGGCCGAGGGCGCCGAGCGGATGATCCGCGAGGTCTCCGACGAGGTCTTCGCACTGACCCGCAAGTATGGCGGCCTGCTCTGGGGCGAGCACGGCAAGGGCGTGCGCTCGGAATACGTGCCGGAGGTGTTCGGCCCGCTCTATCCGAGCCTGCAGGCGCTGAAGGCGGCCTTCGACCCGCGCAACCAGCTCAACCCCGGCAAGATCGCGGCGCCAGATGGCGAGGCGCTGCTGGCCATCGACAAGGTGCCGATGCGCGGCCAGCTCGACCGCACCATTCCCGCCCAGGTGCGCGCAGCCTATGACGAGGCGCTGCACTGCAACGGCAACGGGGCCTGCTTCAACTGGGACCCGCTGGACGCGATGTGCCCCTCCTTCAAGGCAACCGGCGACCGCCGGCACTCGCCGAAGGGCCGCGCCAGCCTGTTCCGCGAATGGCTGCGCCAGCTTTCCGACGCTGGCGTGGACCCGGCGGCCGAGGCCGAGCGGCTGCGCGCCGGCACCGCCGAGGGTGGCTTTTGGGCCCGCCTGCGCAACACCCTGGCGCGGGACAAGGGTGAGACGGACTTCTCCAATGAGGTGAAGGAGGCCATGGATGGCTGCCTCGCCTGCAAGTCCTGCTCCGGCCAGTGCCCGATCAAGGTGGATGTGCCGAGCTTCCGCGCGAAGTTCCTGGAACTCTACTACGGCCGCTACCTGCGCCCGCTGAAGGACCATGCCATCGGCGGGCTGGAGCGGCTGCTGCCGGTCGGCGCGCGGATTCCCGGCCTCGCCAACGCGGTGCTCGGCAGCGCGCCCGGGCGGTGGATGTCCGCGAAGCTAGGCGTGGTGGATGCCCCGCTGTTCAGCGGCATCGACCTGATGCGCGAGGCGGCGGCGCGCGGCGTCGCGCTCGCCACGCCTGAGACGCTGGCGAAGGTGCCGGAGGGGGAGCGCGAGGCGCACGTCATTCTCGTGCAGGACGCCTTCACCAGCCACTTCGAAACCGGCCTGGTGCTCGACTTCGCCGAGGCGCTGCGGCGCATGGGCTTCACGCCCTGGCTGGCGCCCTTCCGCCCGAACGGCAAGCCGCTGCACGTGCACGGCTTCCTTGGCGCCTTCCGCCGGCAGGCGCAGGCGAATACCGACATGCTGCGCGAACTGGCGCGGAGCGGCGTGGCGCTGGTCGGCCTCGATCCCTCGATGACGCTGACCTATCGCGGCGAGTATCCCGGCATGGTGCGGGAGGTTCCCCG
Source organism: Teichococcus coralli (assembly GCF_009829925.1). Lineage (GTDB taxonomy): Bacteria > Pseudomonadota > Alphaproteobacteria > Acetobacterales > Acetobacteraceae > Pseudoroseomonas > Pseudoroseomonas coralli. Next base: position 192,509 of record NZ_SNVJ01000001.1, on the reverse strand, counting down.
CGTGCTGCTGCCGCAGGAATTCCTGGCGAAGCGCCTGGACGAGCTGCCGCAGCTTCCGGCGGGCGAAGGCTTCGCGCTGCTGCCGCATTGCACCGAGCGCACCAACGCCGCTGCCTCGATCAAGGACTGGCAGGCGGTCTTCGCCCGGCTGGGCGCGCCGCTGAAGGTGCTGGCCTCCGGTTGCTGCGGCATGGCCGGCACTTACGGCCATGAGGCGGAGCACCAGGAGGTCTCGCGCCAGCTCTATGAGATGGGCTGGCGACAGCATGTGGCGGCGGAGGGCGCGCGCCTGCTGGTCACCGGCTATTCCTGCCGCAGCCAGGTGAAGCGCCTCGAAGGGGTGGCGCTGAGGCATCCGGTTCAGGCGCTGCTGCTGCGCTTACGGGAGGCGTCCGCTGCGATGGAGCCGAGGCGGGCGGCGGCGTAGAGAAGCTCGGGGGAAGGAATTCCCCCGACCCTCCATCTTTTTTCTGGCAGTTCGCGGTCCCGCTGCTTGCAAGGGCTGTCCTGGCGATCGCAGGCGCCGGCGCTGTCGCAGCCCCGGCATGGGCGCATGCAGCCCGCGGGACAGACTGATGAAAAAAGAAAAGGGGGCCTGGGGGAGAATTCATTCTCCCCCAGTTCTGCCCTCCGATGGATCCAAAGGCAGGATCAGGTTTGCGGGAGAACGTCGTTCCCCGGACTTCCCTGTTCGAGAAATGCCCGCACCAGCCTTGCCCGGGCGGCGTTACGCGTCCAGATCAGCCCGAGGCGCCGGGGCGGGAAGGGGCGGGGCAGGCTGTGCTTCGCCAGCACCAGTCCGCTGGGCCAGGGCGGCGCCCAGTCCGGCACCAGCGAGACGCCCAGGCCGCGATCAACCATCACCGCGATGGCGTCCAGCGCGTCCAGCTCGAAGCGGTCGCGCGGGCGGATGCGCGCCTCGCGCAGGTAGCGGTCGGCGAGGCGACCGCCCCACTGGGCGCGGTCGTAGCGGATGAAGGGCTCGTTGCCGAGCAGCGCGTGCGGGTCGGTCTGCGGCAGGGCGGCCGGGGCGAGCACCACCAGGGGCTCTTCGCGCAGCAGGCGCCATTCGCAGCTTTTCGGCGGGGCGAATTCGGGCTGCACGATCAGCGCCGCGTCCAGCTCGCCCAGCAGCACGCGGCGGTAAAGCTCGGTGGAAATTCCTGGAGAGATGTGCATTTCCAACTGCGGGTAGCGCGCCGCCATCCGCGCCAGCATGGCCGGCAGCATGCCGGTCAGGGCGGTCGCGATGGCGCCGAGGCGCAACTCCCCGGCCAGGCCCCCGCCCGTCGCGCTGTCGCGCAGGTCGCGCACCTCCCGCAGCAGCGTGCGGGCGCGATCCAGGATGGCGAGCCCGGCCTCGGAGGCGGCGACGCTGCGGCCGGCGCGTAGCAGCAGCGGAGCCTCCAGCTCGGCCTCCAGCGTGCGGATGCGCTGGGCCAGGGCGGCGGGCGTCAGGTGCAGGCGGCGGGCCGCGGCGGCGATCGAACCCTCCTCGACCACGGCCACGAAGCTCTCCAGGAAGCGCGTGTCCATCGTAGAGGAAAACTATCTTCCGAAAGCGGGAAAGGAAGGGTTTTTCTTTGCCTCGGCCCTCTTCAGACTGGCCGCCGAACCGACTGGGGAGAATGGCCATGGATCTGGGCCTCAAGGGCCGGACGGCGCTGGTGCTGGGCGCCGGCGGTGGTCTGGGCGGCGCCATCGCGAAGGCGCTGGCGGCGGAGGGCGCGAAGCTGGCGCTGGCCGACATCAGCGCCGAGGGGCTGAAGCGCATCGAGGGCGAGGTGAAGGCGCTCGGTGCGGAGGCGATGGCCATCGAATGGGACCTCGCCGACCTCGCCGCCATCGACGGGCACGTGAAGCGGATCGAGGAGAAGCTCGGCCCGGTGCAGGTGCTGGTGAACAACACCGGCGGCCCGCCGCCGACGCCCGCCTCCGGCCAGGACCCGGCGCTCTGGGCCAAGCACTTCAACGCCATGGTGCTCTCCGTCATCGCGCTGACCGACCGCGTGCTGCCGGGCATGAAGGCGGCGAAGTGGGGCCGGATCGTCACCAGCACCTCCTCGGGCGTGGTGGCGCCGATCCCCAACCTCGGCATCTCCAATGCCCTGCGCTCGACGCTGGTGGGCTGGTCCAAGACGCTCTCGCGCGAGGTGGCGCGGGACGGCATCACGGTGAACATCGTGCTGCCCGGACGTGTGGCGACCGACCGCATCAAGTTCCTCGACGAGCAGAAGGCGAAGCGCGAGGGCCGCGCGGTGGAGGAGGTCTCCGCCGAGAGCACCGGCACAATCCCCGCCGGCCGCTACGGCAAGCCGGAGGAGTATGGCGACGTGGTGGCCTTCCTCGCCTCGGCGCGCGCATCCTACGTGAACGGCTCGGTCATCCGCGTGGATGGCGGGCTGATCCCCAGCATCTGAGACTGCAACAGGAACTTCCGACAATGGCCGTGGACGTCCTTCCGCTCGACGCGAAGATCATCGAGATCCTTTCCGGCATCTCCACCGCGACGCTGACGACGGTGCTGCTGAAGAAGGGCCTGCGCAACGTGTGGATGCGTGGCACCCGCCCGCTGAAGCCGGGCCAGCCGCGCCTCGTCGGCCGCGCCTTCACGCTGCGCTTCGTGCCCGCCCGCGAGGATCTGGCGACCCCGGCCTCCTGGTCCAACCCGATCTCCACCCGCTCGGCGATCGAGGCGATGCCGGAGGGCGTCATCGCCATCGCCGACGCCATGGGCGTGACCGATGCCGGCATCTTCGGCGACATCCTTTGCGCGCGCATGGCGAAGCGGAAGGTGGCGGCGCTGATCACCGACGGCGTGGTGCGCGACGGCGCCGGCGTCATCGGCACCGGCCTGCCGGTGTGGTGCCAGGGCAACGCGGCGCCGCCCTCGGTGGCGGGCCTCACCTTCATCAACTGGCAGGAGCCGGTGGGCTGCGGCGGCGTCGCCGTCTTCCCGAACGACGTAGTCGTTGTGGATGACGACGGCGCCGTGCTGATCCCCCAGGCGCTGGTGGACGAGGTGACCGACCTCGCCGCCGAGCAGGAGGCGCAGGAGAGCTGGATCATGGGCGAGGTGGAAGGCGGCGCGGCGTTGCCGGGCCTTTATCCGCCGAACGCCGAGAACAAGGCGCGCTACGAAGCCAGCCGCAAGAAGAGCTGACCCGCACGGCGGCGCCACGCCCTCCGCGAGAGGGGGCGGGCGCCGCCTGGCGCCGGAGGAAAGGAAAAAGAGAGATGAACCTGACGCGTCGCAGCCTCGGGCTGCTGGGCGCCGGCGCGCTGCTGGCCCGGCCGGCGCTCGCCGCCGCCGCCTGGCCCGGCGACCGGCCCATCGTGGTGATCGTGCCCTATCCGCCGGGCGGTGGGGTGGACCAGATGACACGGCTGATCCTGCCCGCCGTGCAGCGGCACCTGCCGGGCGCCACCTTCGTGGTGGAAAACCGGCCGGGCGCCGGCAGCCAGATCGGCATGGAGGCCGCCTTCAATGCGCGGCCGGACGGCTACACGCTGGGTGCCGTTTCCTCCCCTGCGCTGATGACGATCCCCTTCGAGCGCCCCGTGCGCTACAAGGTGGACGAGCTCGCCTACATCGCGAACGTGGTGGACGATCCCGGCGGCCTCTGGGTGAACAAGGATTCCCCCATCAAGGACCTGGCCGACCTGCTGGCGCGTGCGAAGAAGGCGCCGGGCACGCTGAGCCTCGGCACCACCGGCATCGGGTCGGACGACCACCTGCTGATGCTGCTCGTGGAGGAGGCGGTTCCCGGCGCCAGCTTCAGCCATGTGCCGTTCAACGGCGCCGCGCCGCTGCAGACGGCGGTGCTGGGCGGGCATCTCGACATCGGCTGCTTCAACGTCAGTGAGGGGCTGCCCGGCTTCCGCGACGGCCGCTTCCGCTGTCTCGCCCAGGGCGGTGCGGAGCGTGACCCCTCAATGCCGGAGGTGCCGACGCTGAAGGAGCAGGGAGTCGACGTGGTGGCCAGCGCGCAGCGGGGCATCGTCGGGCCGCCGGGCCTGCCGGCGGAGGTGCAGCAGAGGCTGACGGAGGCCTTCTCCGCGGCGCTGGCGGACCCGCAGTTCCTGGCGGATGCGAAGCGGACGCAACTGCCGGTGCAGGGAGCGGTGGGCGCCCGCTACCGCGAGGCGGTGCTGGGCCTGGACGGCAAGCTGAAGGAGATGTGGGCGCGTAAGCCCTGGCGCGACCAGTAGGCCCGCGCGACCGCCGTGGCCGCACTCGCGGCCACGGCAGGCGGGTTCAGACCGCCTTCTTGAGGTTCGGCGACGCCTTGAAGCGCACGGTCCTGCCGGCCTTCACCTTCACCGGCTCGCCGGTGCGCGGGTTGACCGCCTTGCGCGCCTTGGTCTTGCGAACCGAAAAGGTGCCGAAACTCGGCAGCGTGAAGCCGCCGCTCTTCTTCATCTCCTTGATGATCGCCGTGATCAGGTCGCCGGCCGCGCGGTTCGCTGCAACGCCGGTGCAGCCGACGGAATCCTGGATCACCTGGGAAATGAAGGCCTTCGACATGTTCGCGTAACTCTCGTTGCTGGCAGCGGATTTTTCTCGACCGCTGGAATTGTTGGCGGCGGTGCTTAGCAAGTGTCGAAGCCGCTGGCCAGCATTCCCGCGCCGCCGCTGCCGCAAATCCACGGCAGGAGCGGAGGCGAGGGCGGGGTAGGGGCGGGGGCGCACCGGCCCCCGCGCCGCCTCAGCTCGCGGCGGCCAGGCTGCCGGCGCCGCGCGCCGCCTTCCAGGCGCCGAGCCGCGCCAGCGCCTCGTCGAGCACTTCCATGCGCTTGCAGAAGGCGAAGCGCACGAAGTGGCGCGGCGCATCCGCTCCAGCATAAAAGGCGGAGACCGGAATGGCCGTCACCTTCGCCGCCTCGGTGATATGGCGGCAGAAGGCGACGTCGTCGCCGGCGAAGCCGAGTGGCGTGAAGTCGGTGGTGACGAAGTAGCTGCCCTGGCTGGTCAGCACACCGAAGCCGAGCGCCGCCAGCCCGGCGGAGAGCCGGTCGCGCTTCGCCTGCAGGTCGGCGGCGAGATCGGCGAAATAGCCGTCGTCCTTGGCCAGTCCCACGGCCACCGCGCGCTGCAGGTTCGGCGCCGTGGTGAAGGTGAGGTTCTGGTGCGCCTTGGCGACGTTGGGCGCCAGGCTGCGGTCGCAGGTGATGTAGCCGACCTTCCAGCCCGTGAGGTTGAAGGTCTTGCCGGCGGAGCCGATGCGCAGGCAGCGCTCGCGCATGCCGGGCAGGGTCATCAGCGGGATGTGCTTCCAGCCGTCGAAGGTGAGGTGCTCATACACCTCGTCGCACACGGCATAAGCGTCATGCCGCTGGCAAAGCTCGGCGATGAAGGCCAGCTCGGCGGCGGTGAACACCTTGCTGGCCGGGTTCATCGGCGTGTTGAGCAGGATGGCCTTGGTCTTTGGCCCGAAGGCGGCGGCCAGCTCGGCGCGCGGCAGCTCCCACCTGGGCGGCGAGAGGCGCACCAGCCTCGGCACCGCGCCCAGCAGCTTCACCACCGGCAGGTAGGTGTCGTAGAGCGGCTCCAGCAGCACCACCTCGTCGCCCGGGTTCACCACCGCCATCAGGCTGGCGGTGAGCGCCTCGGTGGCGCCGGAGGTCACCACCACCTCCGCGTTCGGGTCGATCTCCAGGCCGTAGAAGCGCCGATTCGCGGCGGCCACGGCCTGGCGCAGCTCCGGCAGGCCGGTCAGCGGCGGGTACTGGTTGCGGTTGTCCAGCAACGCGTCGGCGGCGGCGCGCACCACGTCCTCCGGCCCGTCATAGTCGGGAAAGCCCTGGCCGAGGTTGATCGCGCCGTGCTGCACGGCAAGGGCCGACATCACGGTGAAGACGGTGGTGCCGGTGGCGGAAAGCAGGTCGTTCTGCGGCTTCATCGAAGGATGCACTGTCCCACAAGGCGCCCCGTGGCGGAGAGGCGGGGCTGGCGCGGCCCGACGCTCCGGGGCGGCGAAGCCCCGCGCCCCGGCCTCGGGCGAGGGGCGGATAATGGGTGGCTGAGCCGCGGCATGCAACCATTCCCGGCGCATGGCTGCCACTTCGGCAGGCAGCCTGCCTTTTAGGCAGGCGAAGTCATGTCTCAGCTTCCTCAAAAACCCTTCCCATCCCATTGCCGCGCTGCCCTGCCTCATGCAACACAGCAACTCGAACCGCCCCGGCGCCCGTGACGGTCAAGGAAGGGGCGGCAACCCGGGAGGAGGAAAGGACGGAACGCACCCCGCGGCCGCGACCAGCGGCGGGAGGGACGGGCCGGAACGGAGCCGATGAAGAAGATCGAGGCGATCATCAAGCCCTTCAAGCTCGATGAGGTGAAGGACGCGCTGCACGAGATCGGGCTGCAGGGCCTGACGGTGCTCGAGGCGAAGGGATTCGGCCGCCAGAAGGGTCATACCGAGCTGTACCGCGGCGCGGAATACGTCGTCGACTTCCTGCCCAAGGTGAAGATCGAGGTGGTCTGCTCCGACGACGTGGCCGAGCGCGCCATCGAGGCCATCCAGGCCGCGGCGCGCACCGGCCGGATCGGCGACGGCAAGATCTTCGTCTCCGACGTGCAGGAGGTGATCCGCATCCGCACCGGCGAACGGGGCGAAGACGCCGTCTGACGGCGCGCAGGTTTTTCCGGTCGCCGCCGCCTGGGCGGGCGCGGCCGGCCGAGGCGTTGGCAGGGGAAGCCCCTGTCCATGCCGGAGCGGGGGCGGGGGAGGGCTCCGGTCCCGTGAACTGGTTGAAAGTGTCTTAGGGGAACAGGACCGCACACGATGGCGAAGAAGCCTACCGCTGGTTCCAGCAATGCCGTCTCCAAGGTCATGGAGATGATCAGGGAGAACAGCGTCGAGTACGTGGACTTCCGGTTCACGGACCCGCGCGGCAAGTGGCATCACACCGCCCAGCACGTCTCCACCATGGAGGAGGAGATGTTCACCGACGGCATCATGTTCGACGGCTCCTCGATCGCCGGCTGGAAGGCGATCAACGAGTCCGACATGATCCTGATGCCGGACGCCGCGTCCGCCTGCATGGACCCCTTCGCCGCGAAGCCGCAGCTGATCCTGTTCTGCGACATCATCGAGCCCTCCACCGGCCAGTCCTACAGCCGCGACCCGCGCTCGACCGCCAAGAAGGCCGAGGCCTACCTGGCCTCCACCGGCATCGGCGACACCGCCTTCTTCGGCCCTGAGGCCGAGTTCTTCATCTTCGACAACGTGAAGTTCGGCACCGGCGGCAACTACGGCATCTACCAGCTCGACAGCGTCGAGGGCCCGGGCGCCAGCCTGAAGGACTTCCCCGAGGGCAACATGGGCCACCGCCCGGTGGTCAAGGGCGGCTACTTCCCGGTTCCGCCGGTGGACAGCGAAAGCGACCTGCGCGCCGAGATGCTCTCGACCATGATCGAGATGGGCGTCGCCGGCGAGAAGCACCACCACGAGGTGGCGCAGTCGCAGCATGAACTCGGCACCAAGTTCGGCCCGCTGGTGCAGCAGGCCGACCACATGCAGATCTACAAGTACGTCATCCACAACGTCGCGCACAGCTACGGCAAGACGGCGACCTTCATGCCGAAGCCGGTCTATGGCGACAACGGCTCGGGCATGCACGTGCACCAGTCGATCTGGAAGGGCGGCAAGCCGGTCTTCGCCGGCAACGGCTATGCCGACCTGTCCGACCATGCGCTGTGGTACATCGGCGGCATCATCAAGCACGCCAAGGCGCTGAACGCCTTCACCAACCCGTCCACCAACTCCTACAAGCGCCTGATCCCGGGCTTCGAGGCGCCGGTGCTGCTGGCCTACTCCGCCCGCAACCGCTCCGCCTCCTGCCGCATCCCCTACGCGACGAGCCCGAAGGCGAAGCGCGTCGAGGTCCGCTTCCCCGATCCGACCGCCAACCCCTATCTGGCCTTCGCCGCGATGCTGATGGCGGGGCTCGATGGCATCAAGAACAAGATCCATCCGGGCGAGGCGATGGACAAGGACCTCTACGACCTGCCGCCGGAGGAGCTGAAGGGCATCCCGACGGTCTGCGGCTCGCTGCGCGAGGCGCTGGAGTCGCTCGCCGCCGACCACGAGTTCCTGCTCGCGGGCGACGTGTTCACCCAGGACCAGATCGAGAGCTACATCGAGCTGAAGTGGTCCGAGGTGTACAAGTTCGAGCACACCCCGCACCCGGTCGAGTTCGAGATGTACTACTCCGTCTGATCCCCAGGGGAGTCAGGCGATACGGAAGCGCCTCGGGGGTCTCCCCCGGGGCGTTTTTCGTCCTCGGGCCGCCGCCGGCCGGGGATGTCCCAATAGGGCGGGTCGCCGAAGGCGTCGCGCAGGCAGGCGGCCAGCGCGCGGAGCTTGGCCGAGGGGCGCCGCCCTTCGGCATGCGCGATATAGATGAACTCCGCCTCCGCCTCGGCGCCGACCTCGACCAGGCTCAGCCGGCCGGCCCTGACCTCGGCGCCGACAATGAAGGTCGGCAGCAGGGCGATGCCCAGCCCTGCCACGGCCGCATCCCGCATCATGTCGCCGTTGTTGACCTGCAGGGCGCTGCGCCCCCGCACGATCTGCACGCCGCCCGGCGCCAGGAACCGCCAGTCGGCCACGCCGCGGTTGAGATAAAAGATGCCACGGTGCGTCGCCAGTTCGCCGAGCGTGGCGGGAGCGCCGTATTGGCCGAGATAGCCGGGCGAGGCGACCAGCACGCGCCGGCTGTTCGCCAGCTTCCAGGCCACGAGCCGCGTATCGCCCAGCGGCCCGTGCCGCACCACGGCATCGTAGCCGTGCGCGGCGGCGTCGATCCTGCGGTCGTCCAGGTCCAGCGTGAGCTCGATCTGCCGGTGCGCCGCCAGGAACGGATAGAGCGCCGGGCCCAGATGCATGCGCCCGAAGGTCACCGGCACGGAGAGTCGCAGCGGCCCCGACAATGTGCCGCGGCGCTCCGCCATGTCGGCGGCGGCCTCCTCGACCTCCCGCGCGATGCGCATGGCGCGTTCGAGGAAGGCCGCGCCGTCCTCGGTGAGCGAGAGCCCGCGCGTCGTGCGGTGCACGAGCGGGGTGCCGATGCCATGCTCCAGCTCGGCCAGCCGCTCACTGACCACCGATTTGGCCAGGCGCAGACGCCGCGCCGCCTTGCTGATCGAACCGGCCTGGCTGACGGCCACGAAGGTGGCGATGCCATCGAGCTTCATCATCGTTCGGCAAACCCGGCTTCCGGTTCCGGCATTGGCAGTCTGATGCCATCCGGGAACGAATGCCACTCTTCCCTGGGGAGGGCGAGGGAGCCCGGCGGCGCCTCCTCCCGCAAGGAGACGCATTCATGAAGCCCTTCCTCCCGGGGGCCCTGGCGGCCCTGGCCATGGCGATGCCCGTGATGGCGCAGGCGCCGAGCTTTCCCGCCACCTTCCGCACCGAGGAGATCCAGGTGGAGAATGTGACCCTGCATGCGAGGGTCGGCGGGCAGGGGCCGGCGGTGCTGCTACTGCACGGCTATGGCGAGACGGGCGACATGTGGGCGCCGCTGGCGGCAGAACTCGCCCGCGACCACACCGTGGTGGCGCCCGACCTTCGGGGCATGGGCCTCTCCTCCCGCCCGGAGGAGGGCTACGACAAGAAGACCCAGGGGCAGGACATGGCGCGGCTGCTGGACGCGCTGCGGATCGGGAAGGCCGATGTGGTCGCCCATGACATCGGCAACATGGTCGCCTATGCGCTCGCCGCCCAATACCCGGAGCGGATCACCCGCCTGGTCCTGATGGATGCGCCGCTGCCAGGGATCGGCCCATGGGAGGAGATCCTGAAAAGCCCGCTCCTCTGGCACTTCCGCTTCGGCGGCCCGGACATGGAGCGGCTGGTCGCGGGGCGCGAGCGCATCTATCTCGACCGCTTCTGGAACGAGTTCTCGGCCGACCCGCGCCGCTTCCCCGAGGCCTCGCGCGAGCACTATGCCCTCCTCTATGCCCAGCCTGGCGCCATGCGGGCCGGCTTCGCGCAGTTCCACGCCTTCGACCAGGACGCGGCGGACAACCAGGAATTCCTGGCCAGGGGGCCGCTTGCCATGCCGGTCCTGGCGATCGGCGGCGAGGCTTCCTTCGGGCCAACGATGGAAACCGTGGCGCGGGCGGCAGCGTCCAACGTTCAGGGCGCCATCGTCCCCGCCTCCGGCCACTGGCTGATGGAGGAGCAGCCGGAGGCGACGGTGGCGCTGATCGCCCGCTTCCTTCGCTAGCGCTCAGGCTTCCACCGGGCGGGCGACGCCGTTCAGGACGGCGCCCCCGGCTCCGTCGGCTTGGTCCGCCCGTATCGGTGCCCGCTACTTCGCCAGCACCTTCTCCAGCTCCTGCGTGGAGTGGTTCGTCAGGTCCTTCGGAAGCGTCCGGATGATGCTCGCCTCCACGGTCTTGTGCATCACCGACCGCATCTGGCCCAGGGTCTGCGGATCGGCCGCCAGCACCAGAGCCTCGAAGGCCTGCCGCTCGTGCATCGTGAAGAGGTGCTGCGCGAGTTGCTTCGCGAAGGTGGCCTCGTCGGTCTGGCGGGGCGTCTGGTCCTCGGGGCGCGAACCGGAGGGACCTTCCTCGGCCAGGTTCCTTGGCGACAGGTGGCTCTCCTCGCGCAGCGCGATCTCGCCGTTCCGCCCGGTGTTGCGCAGCAGAACAGCCTTCGCGCCATCGGCAACGACGATCAGCGCATTGTGCGGGATGGTTTCGGACATTGCGGGCATCTCCCCTGACGTGATGGCCGGCGCTCGCGCCCGGCCGTTCCGGTGCAACGCCGGCGGGCCGCGAAAGACACCGGGCCCGGCCAGATAAGTTCCGCGCAGCCGGGGCCATGGGGCGGCGGCGGAACGGGAGGGCTCAGGCCTCCGCGACGTGCTTGGCGCCCGCCCGCAGCGAGGCCTCGGTGACGCGGATGCCGAGGCCCGGCGCGTCCGGCACCACCACCGCGCCGTTCCTGTTCGGAATGCGCTCCTCCAGCACGTCCTCGGTCAGCACGTGGTGCGGCATGTAGAACTCGCAGCCGAGCGAGATGCCGGGCGTCGCGGCGATGAGCTGCGTGCCGGCTGCGAGCGCGATGCCCCCTTCCCACAGCGTGCCGCCATAGCCCGGCAGGCCGGCGGTGTCGGCGATGGCCATCATCGCCTGCGCCTTCAGCAGCCCGCCGCACTTCATCAGCTTCACCGAGATGGCGTCCGCCGCCTGCCGCCGCACCACCTCCAGCAGGTCGGTGGCGTCGAAGCAGCTTTCGTCGGCCAGGATCGGCGTGTCGAGCGCATGGGCGAAGCCGGCCATGGCGTCCAGGTGGCGGCGCGGCACCGGCTGCTCGATGAAGGTGGGGCGGAAGCGGTCCACGTCGCGCAGGATGGTCATGGCGCCGAAGGGCTCCAGCGCCTGGTTGTAGTCCAGCCGCAGATCCACCGTGTCGCCGAAGGCGCCGCGAATGGCCTCCAGATGCGCCATGTCCTCCGCATGCGGCTTCACGCCGGTCTTGACCTTGAACAGCCGCTGCCCGGCGGCAACCATCGCGTGCATGCGCTCCAGGTCAGCGGCGAAATCCGGATCGGCGATGGAGAAGGAGAGGGGGATGGTGTCGCGCACGCGGCCGCCGAGCAGGTCCGCCACGCTCAGTCCGGTGGATTTTCCGAGGATGTCGAGCAGCGCCATCTCCACCGCCACCTTGCTCTCGGGATGGCTGACCAGGGTGCGGTCCATCGCCGCCGTCAGGCTCCGCAGCCGCCGCGCGTCGGCGCCGAGGATCAGCGGCCGCAGGTAGCGGTCGAGCGCCGCGAAGGCGCCCTCCGGCGTGCCGGTGAAGACCTCCCACGGCGCCGCCTCGCCCCAGCCGATGATGCCGTCCCGCGTGGTCAGCTCCAGCAGCACGCGGCGGACGCTGCCCTTCACCGCGCCGACACCCTGCGCGCGGGCCATCCTGATCGGGCTTTCCACCAGGAAGACCCGCATGCGGTCGATGATCGGTGCCTGGCTCATCTCAGCTCTCGCGCTGGCGGTGGAAGTGGGAAAGGAAGGCGCGCGTCGCCTCCTCGCGCGGCGCGTCGATCACCTGCCGCGCCGGGCCGTCCTCGTGGATGACGCCGTCGCGCAGGAAGACCACGCGGTCGGCCACGTCACGCGCGAAGGCGATCTCGTGCGTGACGATCACCATGGTCATGCCCTCGGCGGCGAGCGACTGCATGACGCCAAGCACCTCGCCCACCAGCTCGGGGTCGAGCGCGCTGGTGGCCTCGTCGAACAGCATCACCGCCGGCTCCATGGCCAGGGCCCTGGCGATGGCGACGCGCTGCTTCTGCCCGCCGGAAAGGCGGCTCGGGTATTGCTCCGCCTTGTCCGCCAGCCCGACCTTGGCGAGCAGGCTGCGGGCCAGGGTTTCGGCCTGCGCTCTGGCCATGCGCCGCACGGTCACCGGGCCTTCCATGACGTTGGCCAGCGCCGACATGTGCGGAAACAGGTTGAACTGCTGGAACACCATGCCGGTGGCGGCGCGGAACTTCGCCAGCTCGCCGGCGCCGGGCAGGCTGGCGCTGGCGCCGAAGCGGAAGCTCCGCCCGCCGACCCGCACGGCGCCGCCATCCGGCACCACCAGCAGGTTCAGGCAGCGCAGCAGGGTGGACTTGCCGGAGCCGGAAGGGCCGATCAGCGCGACCACTTCGCCGGGCGCCACCTTCAGGTCCACGCTGCGCAGCACGGTGTGGTCGCCGAAGACCTTCTTCAGCGCCGAAACCTCAATCATCGGAGCGGTGCTCATCGGGGCGGCTCCTTCTCAGTCGGCCCGCGCCAGACGGCGCTCCAGGCGGCCGACCAGCAGCGTCAGCGGGAACAGCACGGCGAAATACAGGACGGCCACCAGCGTGTAGATCTCCAGCGGCCGGTAGCTGTCATGAGCGGCGGCCTGGCCCTGGTAGAGCAGGTCGGGCACCGCCAGCACCGAGACCAGCGAGGTGTTCTTGAGCTGGATGATGGACTGGTTCATCAGCGGCGGCACCATGCGCTTGAGCGCCTGCGGCAGCACGATGCGGCGCATGGCCTGCCCCGGCGTCATGCCGAGGGCGAGGGCCGCCTCGCTCTGTCCCGCCTCGATGGAGGCGATGCCGCCGCGCACGATCTCGGCGTAGAAGGCGCCGCCGTAGAGGGAGAGGGCGAGCACCGCCGCGGTGGTCGCCGTCATCTCGATGCCGGCGAGGATGGGCAGGGCGTAGTAGAACCAGACGAGCTGCACCAGGATCGGCGTGCAGCGGAACACCTCCACATAGGCCTGCGCCACCCAGCGGATGGGCGCGAAGCGCGCGAGGCGCAGCAGGCCCGCGGCCAGCCCGACGATCAGCCCGAGTACCACGATGGCGACGGTGAAGCCGAGAGTGACGAGAAGGCCGTTCCAGAAGAGCCAGCGATAGCTCCAGAGGATCGAGAAGTCCCATTGGTACATCGGGATGGGCGTCCGTCGAACTGCCGGCAGCTTGCGGCACCGGAGCGGCGAACGCGGCTCCGGAACCCTGCCAGGGAATGCAGGGGTCCGGGGAGGCCCAGCCTCCCCGGCGGGGAAGTCCGGAAGGGGCCGCGCCCCTTCTGGCCTCGGCTTAAAGCGTGATGCCCGGCGGGAAATCGGACTCGGAGATGCCGACCAGCTCCATGTTCTTCAGGATCACGGAGCGGACGAAGCCCAGCCCCTTGTTGAACTCGATCCAGGTGTTGACGAAGTCGCGCCAGGTCTTGTCCTGCTCGCGGCGGAACCCGGCGTTGGAGGTGGTGGCGAAGACCGGCTGCGGCACCACGACATGGCCGACATTCGGGTTCTTCTTCACCGCGGTCAGCGCCAGCATCATCACCAGGCACTGCGCGTCCACACGCCCGGCCTGCACGGCCATGGTCGCCTCGTCCACCGATTTGAAGCGGCTGATCTGCGCCTTCGGCAGCAGGCGCGTCGCCACCTGGTCCTGCGAGGAGCCGACATCGGTGGAGATGCGAATCTCCGGCTTGTTCAGCTCGTCCCAGGTCTTGGGCTCGAAGCCCTTCTTGGCGATGAAGCTGAAGGCGTTGCTGAAGCAGGGCACGGAGAAGTCGATCACCAGCGCCCGCTTCGGCGTCGGGTTCAGGCCGAAGAAGATGTCGATCTTGTTGGACTGCAGGTCGAGGACGGCGTTGCCCCAGGTGGTCTCGCTCAGCTCCAGCTCGGCCTCAAGCTCCTCGGCCAGGGCGGTGACGAGGTCGATGTAGAAGCCGCTCCATTTCCCGCTCGCCAGGTCCTTGTGGTAGTAGGGTGCCGCGCCGGCGACCGCGGCGGTGCGCAGCTTCTTGGTGCGGCGGATGCGCTCGAAGGTGGATTCGCCGCCCGCGGCCTGGGCGGCGGCGGGCGTTGTGGCGGCGGAGGCCGCGGCGGCGAGGGCGAAGCCGGCGGCGGTTCCGATCATGCGGCGTGACACCATGGTTCCTGTCTCCTGTTGGGGCGCGCGCCGGGCATTGTGCCGGAGTGTCGCGGCCGGGTCGTGGGGCATCCCTGCTGTTCTGGCGGTGCCGCTTGCGCGGCTTTTCCGCTTCATAGACCGAGTCTGCCGCGTGGGGGAGGGTGCGGCCAAGGCGTGCCCGCTGTTAAAGGGTTCCCGCCGCCGGTAATCTTGCTGCATCACAGGAATCGCGGGAGCAGCCGCTTTGGATCGTTTCTTTGGCCTCGCCCAGCGCGGGACCACGCCGCGCCAGGAAGTCCTGGCCGGTCTCGCCACCTTTCTCACCATGGCCTACATCGTCGTCGTCAACCCCGGGATGATGGCGGCGGCGGGCATTGACCATGGCGCCGCCTTCGTCGCCACCTGCCTGGCCGCGGCGATCGGCTCGACGCTGATGGGGCTGCTGGCCAACTACCCGATCGCCCTGGCGCCGGGCATGGGGCTGAACGCCTACTTCGCCTTCGCGGTGGTCGGCGGCATGGGCGTTCCCTGGCAGGCGGCGCTCGGCGCGGTCTTCATCTCAGGCATGATCTTCTTCGCCGTCTCGATCACCGGCTTCCGCGAGTGGCTCATCAACTCCATCCCGCTTTCCCTGAAGCTCGGCATCGCCGCCGGCATCGGCTTCTTCCTCGGCCTGATCGGCCTGCGCGGCATGGGGCTGGTGGTGGACAACCCGGCGACGCTGGTGGCCATGGGCTCGCTGCACAACCCGGCCACGCTGCTCTCCTGCTTCGGCTTCGTGCTGATCGCG
This sequence comes from Teichococcus coralli, assembly GCF_009829925.1. Classification (GTDB taxonomy): domain Bacteria; phylum Pseudomonadota; class Alphaproteobacteria; order Acetobacterales; family Acetobacteraceae; genus Pseudoroseomonas; species Pseudoroseomonas coralli. Next base: position 177,295 of record NZ_SNVJ01000001.1, on the reverse strand, counting down.
GGGCTCGTCGCGCGGGGCATCACCGGCGGCATCGTCGTCGGCATCCTCGTCACCGCGCTGCTGGGCATTCCGCTGGGACTGACCGAGTTCCAGGGCATCTTCTCCCTGCCGCCCTCGCTGGCGCCGACCTTCCTGCAGATGGACCTGGCCGGCGCCCTCGGCATCGGCCTTGTCGGCATCGTCTTCACCTTCTTCATCGTGGACCTGCTGGACAATGCCGGCACGCTGATCGCCACCACGCACCGCGCCGGGCTGATGCGGAAGGACGGTTCCGTGCCAAATCTCGGCCGCGCCCTGATGGCGGATTCGGGCGGGGCGATGATCGGCGCCGCGCTCGGCACCTCCACCACCGTCTCCTACATCGAAAGCGCCGCTGGCGTGCAGGCCGGCGGCCGCACCGGGCTGACGGCGCTGACTGTCGCCGTGCTGTTCCTGCTGACGCTTTTCCTCGCGCCGCTGGCGACCTCGATCCCCGCCTTCGCCACCGCTCCGGCGCTGGTGCTGGTGGCCTGCCTGATGGCGCAGGGCCTGCGGGACATCGAATGGGATGACGTGACCGAGTACCTGCCCGCCATCATCACGGCACTGGCCACGCCCTTCACCTTCTCCATCGCCACCGGCATCGGGGTGGGCTTCATCGCCTTCGTGCTGGTGAAGCTGGTGGCCGGGCGCGGCCGCGACGTGGGTGGCGCGGTCTGGCTGATCGCCGTCGCCTCGGCGCTGCGGTTCTACCTCGAAAGCTGAGGCCGCCGCGCGTCCTGCGATCACGAAAAAGCCCGGAGGACGTGCTTCCTCCGGGCTTCTTTCCGTCCACGCTCCTGCCGCCCGAGGGCGGCGAGGGGCCTCCGCCCTCAGTCCGGCGCTTCCGCCAGTTCCAGGAGGGCACGCCCGTCGCGCCGGGCGCGGGCCATCGGGGTGCCGCCGCAGGACGGCTCGCCCAGCACCGTGCTGCCCGGCGCCACCACCTGCAGCTTGGCCTCGACGCGGCAGACCAGCCGGTTGTCGGCCGGCCCGGCGCCGTTCCAGCGACGCAGGGCATCCGGCCAGTTGCCGCTGGCCTCGTATTGCTGGCGCAGGTAGCGGGCCGCCCAAGTCGCCGCCTTCTGCGGGTCCAGCGGCCAGTCGCTGCCGTTCGCGGCATGCACCTGCGCGTTCACCTGCACGCAGCCGGCCATCACCGATTGGCGTGCCGAGGCGCCGGCCAGCAGCCGTCGCGCCTCGGCGCGGGAATCGGGATAGTAGGCACGGCCGTCGATGTTCAGCGCGTGCGCGTGCAGCCCGGACTCGGCCAGGGCGATCGCCACCAGCAGCCCGTCAGGCAGGTCATACCTCGCCTCGGCCGCGCGGGCGGCGTCGAGACATGCGGAACGCGGCCCGGCCGAGGCAGGGCTGCTCAACAGCAGCGGCGCTCCCAGCAGGAAGGCGCCAATGGTAAGCCCCAGCCACCGTCCTGGCGGCATCTGCTTGCGGGGGCGTGGCGTGTGGCCTCTCGGGCGAGGCGGGAAGGCGCTCCTTGCCTCTTGGCATTGGAACGCCGCGGGGCTTGGGCGGCGCGGGTGCGCCGTCCTGCGGATCGCGGACGTCATGCGGTTCCGCTAGCACAGCCTCGCCGCCGTTGGGAACGTAAATGTCATGGGCCCCTCCGGAGGAGGGAGGGCGCCGCACCCTGCCGGCCTCACCAGCGCAGCCATCGCCGGCCGATCAGGAAGCCGGCCAGCGCGTCCGCGCCGATGGCCAGCGAGTACCAGGCGGCGACGAACAGCGGGCTGTCGTCCGGGCAGTGCAGGGCGTAGAGCGTGGCGGCGATGCCGCCCGCCGCCACGCCGGCGACAGCCCCCGCCAGGCCGGGCCGGGTCGGTGCGCCATGGCGGAGCGCGGCCAGCAGGCAGAGCAGCGGCCCGGCCGAGATCAGCAGGATCAGCGGCGCGCAGACGGCGGCGTTCTTCCCGAACAGCCGGGCCTCCCAGGCGCCGGGCGGCACCGCCACCAGCTCCGCCGCCACCGCGACCAGAACGCAGAGCCCCGGCAACAGGAAGCTCCAGCGCCAGCCGCCGCCCGGCACGCCGGGCCGGGCCAGCCGGCCGAGCAGCCCGGTGGCGGCGGTCGCGAGGCCAAGGCCGAGCGCGAATTTCGCCAGCACCCTCAGCTGCTCCAGCGCCTCGCCGAGATCCGGTCGCGGTCGCAGGGCGAGCGCGAAGGTCAGCGCCGCCAGCAGGACGCCGCCGGCCAGCCCGGCCAGCAGCACCCGCCCGAGCCGCGGCGCCGGCACCGGGTCCTGCACCAGGGCGCTGATCAGGTCGGAAGTCTTCACGCGGCATCTCTCCCATAGAGTGCGGCGAGGGTGCGCAGCGCCCGGTGCAGCGTGACGCGCACCGCGCCCTCGGTCATCTTCAGTTGCGCGGCCGCCTCGCGCGCCGAGGCGCCTTCCAGCGAGACGGCGCGCACCACGGCGCGCTGCCGGTCCGCCAGCCGCCCGAGCAGGCGGTCGAGTTCCTGCGCCGGGCCGTGGTCGGTGCGGTCCTGGGCGGCGAGGCTGTCCATCACCTCCTCGATGGGCACCTGCGCCCGCGCATGGCCGCCCCGCCGCAGCGCGTCCACCAGCTTGTTGCGCGTGATCGCCGCCAGCCAGGGACCGATCGGCCGGTCGGGGTCCCAGGTATGGCGCTTCAGGTGCAGCGCCAGCAGGATCTCCTGCACCACGTCCTCCGCCTCGCCCTCCGGGCGGCCACTCCGGAAGAAGCGGCGCCGCGCGATCGCGCGGAGGTATGGCGCCACGTCCTCCAGGAAGCGGCGGTAGGCCGCGGCATCGCCGCCCGAGGCGGCCCGCATCCACATCGCCCATTGCATCTCGCGTGCCGCGGTGTTCACGCGCTCTCCTCCGGTTGCGTGACGCTCTTCGTACGGCGAGGCGCCGCCGTTACGGCGGGCCAGCGAAATAATTCCGCCCGCCCGGCATCGAATTCCGCCGCGGCCAGCGTAACGGCCCGCCTGCTGGCCACGAAGAACTGCGTGCAGGCCACTCACGGCCCGCCTCACCAGGGAGATGGACCTCATGGATCGACGCACGCTCGCCCTCGCGCTCGCCGGCTCGGTCACTGCGGCGATGGCCTTCGCCACGCCCGCCGGCGCGCAGGAGCCGACACGGGAGAAGTGCTACGGCGTCGCGCTCGCCGGGCAGAACGACTGCGCCGCGGGCCCCGGCACCACCTGCGCCGGCACCTCGAAGGTGGATTACCAGGGCAATTCCTGGAAGCTGGTCCCGGCCGGCACCTGCACCACGATCTCGACACCGCAGGGGCATGGCTCGCTGATGCCGCTCCGGCGCCCGGACTGACGCCGCGCGGGCGGCGGCGCGCCCCGCCGCCCGCTTTCCCTCCCCAGCGAAGGCACCCTGCCCATGCGCGCCTCCTTGCTTCCCCCCGCGGCCGGGGTCGGCTTCAAGCCGCGGCACTTCGAACACATCCTGTCCGGGCCGCAGCCGCTCGGCTTCATCGAGGTGCATGCCGAGAACTACATGGGCCAGGGCGGCCCGCCCCATGCCCAGCTTGCCAGGCTGCGGCAGGACTACGCGCTGTCGCTGCACGGCGTCGGGCTCTCGATCGGCGGCGCCCAGCCGCTGGACGCCGCCCACCTGCGCCGGCTGCGCGCGCTCTGCGACCGCTACGCGCCGGCGAGCTTCTCCGAGCACCTCGCCTGGTCGAGCCACGGTCCGGCCTTTCTCAACGACCTGCTGCCGCTGCCCTACACCGAGGCGACGCTGGCGCGGGTGGTGGCGCATGTCGCCGAGGTGCAGGACTGCCTCGGCCGGCAGATGCTGCTGGAGAATCCGGCCACCTACCTGGGTTTCGCGGAGAGCCGCATCCCCGAGACCGAGTTCCTCGCCGAGGTCGCCCGCCGCACCGGCTGCGGCCTGCTGCTCGACGTCAACAACGTCGTCGTCGCGGCGGCCAACCAGGGCTTCGCGCCGCGCGCCTACCTCGCTGCCTTTCCGCTGGCGATGGTGGGCGAGATCCACCTCGCCGGCCATGCCGCCGTGCCGGCCGGCGCGGCGACCCTGCTGATCGACGCGCACGGCACGCCGGTGGATGACCAGGTCTGGGCACTCTACGCCGAGGTGCTGGCGCGCACCGGGCCGGTCGCCACGCTGATCGAGTGGGACAACGACGTGCCCGCCTGGCCCGTGCTGCGGCGCGAGGCCGCGCGCGCTGGCGCCCTGCTGCGCCAGGCGGCGCAGGGAGTGGCCGCATGAACGCCGCCGCCTTCCAGGCCGGCTTCGCGCGGGCGCTGCTTGACCCGGAGGCGGCGCCGCCGACCGGCCTCCGCGCGGCACCGGGCGCCGACCTGGCGCGGCGTTTCGCGGTCTACCGCAACAACGTCGCTCACGGTCTGATCGCCGCATTGGCGCTGCGCCATCCGGCCGTGCAGCGCCTGGTCGGGAAAGACTTCTTCGCCGGCATGGCCCGCGCCTTCGTGCAACACCACCCGCCGCGCTCGCCGGTGCTGCTCGAATACGGCGACGGCTTTCCCGAATTCGTTGCCGGCTTCCCGCCCGCGGCGGGGCTGCCCTACCTGGCGGACGTCGCCCGGCTGGAGGCGGCGCGGGTAGGCGCCTACCACGCCGCGGACGTGCCGCCGCTGCGCCTGGAGGCGGTCGCCGACGCGGCGCAGGACGCCCCGCTGCGCCTCGCGCTGCACCCGGCCGCCCGCCTGCTGCGCTCGCCGCATCCGGTCGTCACGCTCTGGGCGATGAATGCCGGCGAGATGCCGCTCGGCCCGGTCGCATCCTGGGAGGGCGAGGAGGCGCTGGTGACGCGGCCGGACCTGCAGGTGCTGGTGCACCGCCTGCCCCCCGGGGGCGCCGGCTTCGCCATGGCGCTCGGCACGGGCGCCGGCCTGGCGGACGCCGCCGCGCACTGCCCGCCCGGCTTCAGCCAGATGGGAACGCTCGCCATCCTGCTGCGCACCGGGGCGCTGGTGGAGGGGGGCGCGGCATGAGCCTCTCCCGCCTCCACCCGCCCCGGCCTTTCCACGTGCTGGCCCGGCTCGGCGGCCGCGTTCCCGACGACCTGCTGCTGCTGGCCGCCCGCCTGTTTCCGGCGGCGGTTTTCTGGCAGTCCGGCCAGACCAAGCTGGAGGGCTGGCGCCTCGCCGAAAGCGCCGTCGAGCTGTTCCGCTACGAGTACCGCCTGCCGCTGCTCGACCCCACTCTGGCCGCCACGCTCGCCGCCATCGCCGAACACCTCTTCCCGGCGCTGCTGGTGCTTGGACTCGCCAGCCGGGCGGCTGCGCTCGCCCTGCTCGGCATGACGCTGGTGATCGAGATCTTCGTCTATCCCGCCGCCTGGCCGACGCACGGCGTCTGGGCGACGCTGTTCCTGCTGACGGTGGCGCGCGGGCCGGGCGCCGTCTCGCTCGACCACCTGCTCGCCCGGCGCTGGCCGGTCCCGGCGCTGCCGCGCTGACCGCCGGGGCCGCTCAGGCGATCTCGCGCACCAGCTTGGCGCGCAGGGCGCGGGCGAAGTCGGCGCGCCCGGTGGCCTCCATCACGAAGGCGCCGGGGCCGCCGATCACCTCGGCCCGGTAGCGCTCCGCCAAGCCCGCGCGGGCCTCCGCGATGGCCAGCGCGTTGACGGTGATGCCGGCCGCCACCGCCGCGTCCCGCGCCATCGGGGCGGGGCGGTGGCTGCGCATGTCCGGGGCGTCGCCGGAGACGTCGATCACCTGCCGGGTTGCCTCGAAAGGCCCGTCCTCCAGCAGCGCCGCCGCATGCGTGATGGCGTCGCCAATGGCGTTCCAGCTCTGGCGGGAGCGCGGCGCCTCGCGCAGCGCCTCGGCAAGGGCGGCGGCGCTCGCGGCGTCCGCCACCCGGTGCCAGGGCACCACGGTCGCCGCCCCGCCGGGTGCGCCCCATTCCACCAGCGTGATCCCGATCGCGCCAACCAGCCCGCCGGTGATGGCGGCGAGCACCGCGGGGTGCGTCACCGCCTCGGCGCAGCCTTCGCGCTGCAGGCGGAACTCCTCCGGGCTGATGCTGCCCGAGGCATCCACGGCAAGCACCAGCGCCACGTCCACCGGCGGGCCCGCAGCGCGGGACGGGCGGGCGGCAAGCAGCGCCGGCGCAGCCAGGAAAGGGGCAGCGAGAAGCGGGCGACGGCGCATGCGGGCACTCCCTGCATCGAACCGCGCCAGCCTCCGGCGCAGGGGCCGCAGGGGTCAAGCACGATCGCGGAACCGCCCGGCACGCGGGCAGGGCTGGCGCGCGCTTGGGCAGATGCCGGCGAAACCGACAGGCTCACGGCGCTTTCAACCGCTGCAGGCGGCTTGCGCCGCCCCTGCTCGCCTTGCTCAACTTGCCGTATCGTTGTTCCCTGGGCGGGCTCCCTTGCGGGACCAAGGCCCCGCCCGCGCAGGGCGACACATCGTGCAACCGCCGAGGATGCCGGATCTGAACGTGGCCGATCGCTCCGCCTCCGCCTTTGACGAGATGAACGCCGATGGCGGCATCCGTCCCCCCTATGCCGAGATGGCCCGTTTCCTGGAGGCAACCGGTCAGGCCGCCCTTGAGCAGAAGCGCCGCGAGGCGGAAGTGCTGTTCCGCCGCATCGGCGTGACCTTCGCCGTCTATACCGAGGGGGGCGACCCGGAGCGGCTGATCCCCTTCGACGTCATCCCCCGCATCCTCTCGCGCGATGAATGGGAGCGCCTGGCCCAGGGGCTGGAGCAAAGGGTGCGGGCACTCAACGCCTTCCTCGCCGACGCCTACGGCGCGCAGGAGATCATCAAGGCCGGCCGGATCCCGGCCAGCCTGGTGCTGGAGAACGAGGGCTACCTGCCCGCCATGGTGGGCTTCACCCCGCCCGGCGGCGTCTACACCGTGATCTCCGGCATCGACCTGGTGCGGACCGGGCCGGACCAGTTCTACGTGCTGGAGGACAACTGCCGCACGCCCTCGGGCGTCTCCTACATGCTGGAGAACCGGGAGGCCATGCTGCGCCTCTTTCCCGGCGCCTTCTCCCGCCACCGCATCGCCCCGGTCAGCCATTATCCCGAGGAACTGCTGGAGACGCTGAAGGGCATCGCGCCGCCGAACTGCCCCGGTGACCCCAAGGTGGTGGTGCTGACCCCCGGCTCCTACAACAGCGCCTACTACGAGCACTCCTTCCTGGCCGACGAGATGGGCGTCGAACTGGTGGAGGGCGCCGACCTCTTCGTGCGCGACGACGTGGTCTACATGCGCACCACCGCCGGCGCGCAGCGGGTGGACGTCATCTACCGCCGCATTGACGACGACTTCCTGGACCCCGAGGCGTTCCGCCCGGATTCGGCGCTCGGCATTCCCGGACTGATGGCCGCCTACCGCGCCGGCAACGTTTCGCTGGCCAACGCGCCGGGCGCCGGCATCGCCGACGACAAGGCGATCTATCCCTATGTGCCGGAGATGGTGCGCTTCTACCTGAAGGAGGAGCCGATCCTGGCCAACGTCCCCACCTTCATGTGCGAGCGCGAGGCGGACCGCGACTATGTGCTGGCCAACCTGGACAAGCTGGTGGTGAAGCTGGCGCGCGGCTCGGGCGGCTACGGCATGCTGGTCGGCCCGCACGCGACGGAGGAGCAGCGCGCCGACTTCGCCGCCCGCATCCGCGCCCGCCCCGGCGACTACATCGCGCAGCCGACCCTGGCGCTCTCCACCGTGCCGACGCTCTGCGAGGAGGGGGTGGAGCCGCGCCATGTGGACCTGCGGCCCTTCGTGCTGTTCGGCCGCACCGTGCGGATGGTGCCGGGCGGGCTGACCCGCGTCGCGCTGCGCAAGGGCTCGCTGGTGGTCAATTCCAGCCAGGGCGGCGGCACCAAGGACACCTGGGTGCTCGACGAGGCGCCGGCGGAAGGGCCGGTGCAGTCGCAGGGACCCGGCGGCATGGTGCAGCGGATGGGCGGCATGGAGCAGCGCATGGCCGGGCCGCCTCCCGCCAACGATTCCGCCCGCGGGGAGGGCTGAGGCCATGCTCTCCCGCACCGCCGACAGCCTGTTCTGGCTGGGCCGCTACTCCGAGCGGGCCGGCAACGTCGCGCGCGGCCTCGCCGCCACGCTGCGCATGGCGCTGCTGGCGCAGCCGCTGAGTGGCGCCGAGAAGGAATGGCGCGCGCTGATGGTCGCCGCCGGCTGCGAGCCCAGCTTCCGCGACCGCTACGGCGGCATGCTGCAGGAGGACGCCGTCCACTGGCTGACGCTGGACCCGGCCAACCCCGCCGGCATCGCCGCCTGCATCGAGGCGGCGCGGCGCAATGCCCGCATCGTCCGCACCGCGCTGACGGTGGACATGTGGGCGGCGATCAACGACACCTGGATCGAGTTCCGCCGGCTCGACGGCAGCGCCATCCGCGGCGACCGGCTGCCGGGCTTCCTGGACTGGGTGACCTCGCGCACGCTGCTGTTCAACGGCGCCGCCGCCGACACCATGCTGCGCGACGACGCCTGGCGCTTCACCCATCTCGGCACCATGCTGGAGCGCGCCGACAACACCGCCCGGCTGCTCGACGCGCGGCACGCCGCCTTCGCCCAGGGCGCGGCGGCCGACGCGGCCTGCTACGCGCAATGGCAGGCGGTGCTGCGCTCGGTGGCGGCGCTGCGCGCTTTCCAGCACGTCTATCACGCCCGGCTGGACCCGCAGCGGGTGGCGGAGCTGCTGATCCTGCGGCCGGAGCTGCCGCGCTCGCTGCTCGCCTGCTACCGGCGGGTCGAGCAGACGCTTCAGGCCATCGCGCTGGCGAGTGGCGGCGCGCAGGGCGAGTGCCACCGCCTGGCCGGCGCCTTGCACGCCCGCCTGCGCTACGGCCGCATCGAGCCGATCATGGAAAGCGGGCTGCATGGCTTCCTGACCGGCGTGATCGACGAGAACATCCGGCTCGGCCAGGAGATCGCCGCCTCCTACCTGAGCGGGCGTGCGGCATGACCTACTGCGTCGGCCTTTGGCTGGAGCAGGGGCTGGTGATGCTGGCCGATACCCGCACCAATGCGGGGGTGGACCACATCTCCACCTATTCGAAGATGTACACCGCCGTGGTGCCGGGCGAGCGGGTGCTCTGCCTGATGGCCGCCGGCAACCTCGCCATCACCCAGGCGGTGTGGAGCCGCCTTTCCGAAGGCGTGCTGCTCGACGGCGAGAAGCAGACGCTGCACGGGGTCGGCAGCATGTTCCGCGCGGCGCAGCTTGTCGGCGCCGCCATCCGCGCGGTCTATGAAGTGGACGGGCCGATGCTGCGGGCGCAGGACGTGCGCTTCGACGTCTCCATCATGCTGGGCGGGCAGATCGCCGGCGGGCCGCAGCGGCTCTACCTCCTCTACGCCGCCGGCAACTTCATCGAGGCGACCACGGACACGCCCTTCCTGCAGATCGGCGAGCACAAGTATGGCAAGCCCATCCTCGACCGCGCGCTGAGCCACGCCACCAGGCTGGAGGACGGGGTGACGCTCACCCTGGTCAGCATGGACAGCACGCTGCGCTCCAACCTGACGGTGGGCCTGCCGCTCGACCTGCTCGTCTATGAGGCCAACAGCCTGCAGGTCCGGCTGCAGCGGCGGATCACCGAGGAGGACCCCTACTTCCATGACCTGCGCGAGCGCTGGTCCACCGCGCTGCGCGAGGCCTACCGGCAGATGCCGGCACCGGACTGGCTCTAGGCGCCGCGCAACCGCCGCGGGCGGGTTGCGGATCTTCTCGCGACCTTGAGCATGCACTCGTCACGTCCGCGTGCTTGGGCGTTCCAAAAGGCGCCGAAATCTCACATTCCGCGGCAAGACCGGCTAGGTCAGGAAGGCCCCGTCCGGCGGGGCAGCCCGGATGCAGGAGAAGCTGGAGCCGAGATGCCGAAGGAAGCGCAGACATCCCCGCCCGCCTGCCATGCCCCGCATGGCACCGTGCCGGCGCCCGCGCCCCGGCGGCCGTCGCGCCGGGCCGCGCGGCTGCTGCCGCTGCTGCTGGCGGCGCCGCTGCTTTTGGCGCCGCCCGCCGCGGCCAAGGAGACCTTCACCACCCTCAGCGCATATTCCGCCAACGACCCAAAGCTGATCCACCAGTTCGAGAAGTGGCTGGGCTGCCCGGTCCCGCACCTGATGGTGTTCACCGACCAGGCGAGCTGGGAAGGCATCGGCTGGCCGCAATGGTTCATCGACCAGTTCCGCGGCCTCAACAAGCCCGTGCTGTGGTCGGTGGCGATGATCCCCCGCCATTCAAGCCTGAAGGCGGCGGCAAGCGGCGCCTACAACCGCTACTACGTCACGGCCGCCCAGGCGCTGGCGAAAACCAAGCCCTGGCCGGACGGGACCATCAAGGTGCGGCTGGGCTGGGAGATGAACGGCGACTGGTTCCCCTGGGCCGCGCGCGGCAAGGAGAAGGATTTCGTCGCCACCTTCCGTCACATCGTGGATGCCTTCCGTTCCGTCTCGGACAAGTTCCGCTTCGAGTGGAACATCAACTACGGCGAGGCGATGGACCCGCTGAAGGCCTATCCGGGCGACAGCTACGTGGACGTCATCGGCATGGATTTCTACTGGAAGCACCAGTACCTGCCGAACGACCCGGTGAAGGCCTTCGAGGCGATCCGCGACAACCGCTACGGCCTCCGCTTCATCGAGGATTTCGCCGCCCAGCGCGGCAAGCCCACGGCCTATTCGGAATGGGGCATCCAGGGAGACAACGCGGGGCCCTTCATCCAGCTTTTCCGCGACTGGGTGGGCCGGCACAACGTGCTCTACACCAACTACTGGAACCACGACGCCGACTACCAGGGGCAGCTCTCCAGCGGCCGCTGGCCGGACAGCGAGGCGGCGTTCCGCGAAGCCTTCTGCCCGGTTCCCGGCGGGCCGGCCGGCATTTCCCGCGGCCCCTGAGGCGCGGCGGGGCGGCAAAATCCGTCAGGGCTTGTGCAGCCTTTTGCCCCGCCCACGCCTTTCAGCAACATGGCCGCGCCACACCCGGAAAGCTGGATCCGCATCACCCCCGAGGGGCTCTATTGCGAGCCCGGGGACTTCCACATCGACCCGGCCCTGCCGGTGCCGCGCGCCATCATCAGCCACGGCCATTCCGACCACGCCCGTCCAGGCCATGGCGCCGTGCTGGCCACCCCGGAAACGCTGGCGATCATGACCGCCCGGCTGGGCGAGGGCCGGGCGGGGGAAAGCCAGCTTCCGCTGCGCTACCACGAGCCGCTGGTGCAGAAGGGCGTCCGCCTCACCCTGGTGCCGGCCGGGCACGTGCTGGGTTCGGCGCAGGTGGTGCTGGAATGGGAGGGCAGCCGCCTTGTCGTCTCCGGCGACTACAAGCGCCAGCCGGACCCGACCTGCGCACCCTTCGAGCCGGTGCCTTGCGACGTCTTCGTCACCGAGGCCACCTTCGCCCTGCCGGTCTTCCGCCACCCGCCGGCGGAGCAGGAGATGCGCCGCCTGCTGGAAAGCGTGGCGCTGTTCCCGGAGCGGGCGCACCTCGTCGGCTGCTACGCGCTCGGCAAGTGCCAGCGGCTGATCGCCGTCCTCCGGCAGGCCGGCTGGGACCGGCCGCTCTACCTCCACGGCGCGCAGGCCAGCATGTGCGCCCTCTACGAACGCTTCGGCATCGGCCTTGGCGATCTGCGCCCCGTACCGCGGCCGCAGAAACGCGGCGAAACCGTGCTGCCCGGCGAGATCGTCCTCGCCCCGCCCTCGGCCGAGGCCAGCCCGTGGGCGCGGCGCCTGGCCGACCCTGTCACCGCCCTGGCCTCAGGCTGGATGCGGGTGCGGCAGCGGGCCAAGGCGCGCGGCGTGGAACTGCCGCTGATCGTCAGCGACCATGCGGACTGGGACCACCTCCTGGCCACCATCGCCGAGGTCGGCGCACCGGAGGTCTGGGTGACGCATGGCCGGGAGGAGGCGCTGATCCACGCGCTGGCCGCGCGCGGGGTTCGCGGCCGGGCGCTGCACCTGCTTGGCCGCGACGAGGACGAGACGGCCGATGACGTTGCCACGCCCGAGGATTCCGAGGCCGCGGCATGAGCCTGCCCGCCTTCGCCGAACTGCTGGAACGGCTGCTTTTCACCCCCGGCCGCAACGCCAAGCTCGCCCTGCTGCGCCGCTGGTTCGCCACCCAGCCCGACCCGGACCGCGGCGTCGGGCTGGCCGCCATCGCCGGCGACCTGGCCTTCTCCACCGCCAAGCCATCCCTGGTGCGGGATTTGGTGGCGACACGGATTGACCCGGTGCTGCTGGCCTGGAGCCACGACTATGTGGGCGACCTCGCCGAGACGGTGGCGCTGATCTGGCCCGAGCCGCCGGCGCGCCCCAACCGCGCGCCGCCCGACCTCTCCGAGGTGGTGGAGACGCTGGAACTGCTGCCCAGGAGCGAGATCCCGGCGCGGCTCGCCGAGTGGCTGGACGTTCTCGACCCCGGCGGGCGACTGGCACTGATCAAGCTCGTCACCGGCGGGCTGCGCGTCGGCGCCTCGGGGCGGCTGGCCCGGCAGGCGCTGGCGGAGTGGTCCGGCCAGCCGGTGGAAGAGATCGAGGAGGTGTGGCACGGCGTGCCGCCGCCCTACCTGCCGCTCTTCGCCTGGCTGGAGGGGCGGGGGCCGCGCCCCGACCCGCGCGACGCGCCGGTTTTCCGCTCCCCCATGCTGGCCCAGCCGCTGGAGGCGCCGGATCTCGCCGCGCTGGACCACGCCGCCTTCCGCGCCGAATGGAAATGGGACGGGGTGCGCGTGCAGGCCGCCGCCGGCCCGGGCGGGCGCCGCCTGTGGTCGCGCACCGGCGAGGACATGTCGGGCGCCTTCCCGGAGGTCCTGGAGGCGATGGACTTCCACGCCGTGGTGGATGGCGAGCTGCTGGTGATCCGCGACGGCGTCGTCGCCCCCTTCGCCGACCTGCAGCAGCGGCTGAACCGCAAGGTGGTCGGCCCCAAAATGCTGCGCGACTACCCCGTGGGCCTGCGGCTCTACGACCTGCTCTTCGAGGCCGGCGAGGACCTGCGCCCGCTGCCTTTCGACGCCCGGCGCGACCGGCTGGAAGCCTGGTTCGCCCGCACCCATCCGGCGCGGATGGACCTTTCGCCGCAGGTCGCCTTCGCCTCGGTGGAGCAGCTCACCGGCCTGCGCGAGGGCGCGCGGGCCGCCGGCATCGAGGGGCTGATGCTGAAGCGCGGCGATGCGCCGTACCTCGCCGGGCGCCCGAAGGGCCTGTGGTGGAAGTGGAAGCGCGCGCCGCTCGCGGTGGATGCGGTGCTGATGTACGCCCAACGCGGCCACGGCAAGCGCAGCAGTACCTACAGCGACTACACCTTCGGCCTCTGGCGCGCTGACAGGGAGGGAGGGCAGGAGCTGGTGCCGGTCGGCAAGGCCTATTCCGGCTATACCGACCAGGAGCTGGTCTGGCTGGACCGATGGATCCGCAACCACACGACGGCCCGCTTCGGCCCGGTGCGGGAGGTGGAGAAGGCGCTGGTGCTGGAGGTGGTGTTCGATGCCGCGCAGCTCTCCTCCCGGCACAAGTCCGGGGTGGCCATGCGCTTCCCGCGCATTTCCCGCCTGCGCCCCGACAAGCCCGCCGCGGAAGCCGACCGTCTGGAAACGCTCATGGCCATGGTCGAAAGCAGCGAGAATAACCTGAGCTGAGCGGGAACTGTGCCGCGCCTGCCGCGTTGCCTTCGCGGAGCCGCCTTGGGCGGGAATCGCAGGAGGATGCCAACATGCTGAAATGGGCCCTGATTTTCCTGGTCATCTCGCTGATCGCGGGTGGGCTGGGCTTTACCGGCGTTTCCGCCGCCACCGGGACGATCGCCAAGATCCTGTTCGGCATCTTCCTGGTGCTGTTCGTCATCTTCCTGATCCTGGCGCTGGTGGGTGGCGCCGCCGTCGCCTGATCGTCCGTCGCGCGTGCCCTGTTGACGGCGGGGCGCGCGCGGACTATTTCCGCCCCGCCCGGCGCCTCTCGGCGCCCGGCATGTGGGTGTGGCGGCCTTAGCTCAGTTGGTAGAGCGCCAGGTTGTGGTCTTGGATGTCACGGGTTCGAGTCCCGTAGGTCGCCCCAGCCTCACCCCTCCTTGAAGCATCGCAGAACATCGCCCTCCATGGCCGCCATGGAGCTTCGATGCCGGTGCCCGAGGCGATGCGCGTCGCCCCAATGCTTCCATCATGCTGCTGGTGATCCTGGATCCGCCGGGACCGGCCATCCTGCTCTCGGCAACACGCCGGACGAGACGCCGGTGGCGCGCCGCCGCGAGGCGCGGCATGCCGTCGGCATCGCTGCGATGTGCTCGTGGCCTTCGCGCTCGCCGGCGGCCGGTTGGTGGCGCTGCTGGCGGCGCCGGTCGGGCGCGTCCCCGGCGCGGCCGGCGGTCAGGTGGCCGGCCGGGTCCTTGGCATGATCCTGCCGCGTCGGCAGTGCAGATCGCGCTCGACGGGCTGCGGGCCAGCCTGTTCTGCGGCTCAGCCCCGCAGCCGGTCCAGCAGCAGCAGCACGCCGCCGGCGATCAGGCCCCAGAACGCCGCCCCGATGCCGAACAGCGCAAGCCCCGACGCGGTGGTGACGAAGGTGAGCACCGCCGGCAGCCGATCCCGCTCATGCGCCATGGCGGCGGTCAGCGCGCCACCCAGGCTGCCGAGCAGCGCCAGCCCGGCCACCGCCTCGATCAGCAGCGGCGGCGAGGCGGCGATGAAGGCCGCCGCGAAGCTCGCCCCGAGCCCGAGCAGCATGTAGCTGATCCCCGTCGTCGCCGAGGCCACCCAGCGCCGCGCCGGATCGGGATGCGCATCCGGCCCGGCGCACAGCGCGGCGGTGATGGCGGCCAGGTTGATGGAATGCGCGCCGAAGGGGGCGATCAGCGCGCTGGCGATGCCGGTGACGGAGAAGATCGGGCCGGGCTCCGGCCGGAAGCCCTGGGAATGCAGCACCGCGAGGCCGGGCACGTTCTGCGAGGCCATGGTGACCAGGAACAGCGGCAGGGCGATGCCGATGGCCGCGCCGAGGCTGGGGTGTGGCGTCACCCACTCCAGGCGCGGCACGATGTCACCCAGCGTGCCCGCAGGCAGCGGCGTGGCGAGCAGGATCATCGCCGCCGCGACCGCCACGGCGACCGGCACGGCATAGAGCCGGGCGAAGCGCCAGGCGAGCGCCCAGGCCAGCACCACCGGCAGGGCTAGAAGGGGCAGGGCCTCCACCGCGCGCACCGGCGCCAGGCAGATCTCCAGCAGCACCCCGGCCAGCATGGCGCTGGCGAGGCTGGCCGGAATGGCGGCGACGGCACGCCCGAAGGGACGCCAGAGGCCCGCCAGCAGGATCAACAGACCAGTCAGCAGAAAGGCGCCGACGGCCACCGGGAAACCACCGGCCGGCGCGCCGGTGGAGACCAGCAGCGCCGCGCCGGGGGTGGACCATGCCAGCACGATCGGCATCCGGCGCCGGAGGCTGAGCCAGAGGCCGAGCGCGCCCTGCACGACGCAGAGCGCCAGCAGGCCGGAGGCCGCCTCGGCGGGGCTGGCGCCCATCGCGCGGAAGCCCTGCAGCACCACGGTGAAGGAGGAGGCGAAGCCCACCACCGCCGCCAGGACGCCCGCGATCACCGGCTGCACCAGCCCCGCCTTCCGCTCCACCATGCGCTGCCCTCTCCCGCGGCTGGATCCGCGGCTGAGGGTAGCGTAATGTTGGATCCAATCAACGGCTGGATATCGGATGAATCCTGCTCTTCCTCCTCCTGCTTCCCCGCTTGATGTCCTCGCCGATGCCACCGCGCCGCGTTGGCGAACCGCCGCCGAGTTCGTGGAGGCGAGGCTGAAGGCTGCGATCCTGGAAGGGCGGCTGGCCGGCGGCACCCCGCTGCGGCAGGAGGAACTGGCCGAGCGGCTGGGCGTCAGCCGCATGCCCGTCCGCGAGGCGCTGCGGCAGCTTGAGGCCCAGGCATTGGTGGAGATGTCGCCGCATCGCGGTGCCGTGGTGGCGGAAATCTCCGCCGCCGACGCGGCCGATCTCTTCGCGATCCGCCGGGCGCTGGAGCCGGCGGCGCTCCGGCTGTCGGTTCCTCGCCTGACGACGGCGCAGCGCGAGTGCGCCGCCGCGTTGATCACGGCCATGGATGTCGAGCCCGATCCCGGACGGATGGGCCTGCTGAACCGGCAGTTCCACATGGCGCTCTACGCCGCCGCAGGGCATCCGCGCCTGCTGGCGCTGGTCGAGCAGCACCTCGCGGCCTTTGACCGCTACCTTCGCTTCCACCTCGCGGCGCAGGGCCGGGAGCGAATGGCGCAGGAGGATCACCGCGCCATGCTGGAGGCGGCCGGGGCTGGTCGCGCCGACACGGCGGCGGCGGTCTTGGAGGGGCATATCGACCATGCGGCCGCGGCCATCGCGGCGTTTTTCTCGGCCCGCCCGGCTCGGCGCCCGTGATCGGACCGCCGCCGCAATAAAACCTTCATGCGGCGGTCATCTGCATGACGCCTGCCTGAAGTTCTCTGCCGTGCGCGGCGGCCTTTCCGTTGCCGCCGCCTGCTGACCGGGACGTGACACCATGCCAGATACCAACCTGCCCAAGGGCCGCCGCGAACCGGGCGGGCACAAGCCGCTGGAAATCGAGGACATCGGCAGCAACCCACGGCCGGAGAACACCATCGGCGCCATGATCGAGCGCCGCCTCTCGCGCCGCGCCGCGCTGCGCGGCCTGATCGGCGCGGCGGCCACCGCGACGTTGGCCGACCAGCTTCTCGCCTCCGGCGGCCGTGCCCTGGCGGCCGAAGCCAGCTCCTCCAGCCTGGGCTTCAAGGAGCTTTCCCATCAGCTCGCCGAGCGTGACGCCGTGCCGGAGGGCTACGAGATCCAGACGGTGATCCGTTGGGGCGACCCGGTGCTGCCGGACGCGCCCGCCTTCGCGCCGCGTAGCCAGTCCGCCGCGGCGCAGGCCGCCCAGTTCGGCTACAACAACGACTACGTGGACTTCTTCCCATTGCCGCGCGGCAGCCGGAACGCCGACCACGGCCTGCTGGCGGTGAACCACGAATACGCCGACACGCAGCTCATGTTCCCCGACATGGGCGAGGACGAAACCGCCCGCCTGAAATCCACTCCGGAGCAGGCGCGGATCGAGATGGCCGCCCATGGCATGTCCGTCGTCGAGATCCGCCGGGAGAATGGCCGCTGGGCGCCGGTGAAGGCGGCCCGCCTGAACCGCCGCATCACCGCCGAGACGCCGATCCGCATCAGCGGCCCCGCCGCCGGGCACGACCGGCTGAAGACCGGCGCCGACCCGAGCGGCCGCCTGGCGCTGGGCACGCTGAACAACTGCGCCGGGGGCAACACGCCCTGGGGCACGGTCATCACCTGCGAGGAGAACTTCAACCAGTATTTCGGCGGCGCGGCGGCCAAGAGCGGCGCGCAGGCCGCCATGTACAAGCGCTACGGCATTGTCGAGCAGGCCAGCTACTCCTGGCCGCGGCATGTGGACCGCTTCAACCTGGACAAGGAGCCGAACGAGCCGAACCGCTTTGGCTGGGTGGTGGAGTTCGACCCCTACGACCCGCAGAGCCAGCCGGTGAAGCGCACCGCGCTCGGCCGCTTCAAGCACGAGGGCTGCACCCACGCCGTCTCCGCCGACGGCCGGGTGGTCTTCTACATGGGCGACGACGAACGCTTCGACTACGTCTACAAGTTCGTCACCGCCCGCCCCTGGAACCCGCAGGACTCCGCCGCCAACCGTGACCTGCTGGACGACGGCACGCTCTACGTTGCCCGGTTCCACGAGGACGGCCGGATGGAGTGGCTGCCGCTGGTGCACGGCCAGGGACCGCTGACCGCCGCGAACGGCTTCATCAGCCAGGCCGATGTGCTGATCGAGACGCGCCGTGCCGCCGACCTGCTGAAGGCCACGCCGATGGACCGGCCGGAGGACGTGCAGGCCAACCCGCTCAACGGCCATGTCTATGCGATGCTGACCAACAACTCGCGCCGCAAGCCCGAGCAGGTGGACAGGGCCAATCCGCGCCCGGCCAACAAGCATGGCCATATCGTCGAGATGATCCCACCCGGCGCCGGCACCGACAAGGTGGACCATGCCGCCACGGAGGGCCGCTGGGAGATCTTTCTGGTGGCTGGCAGACCCGGCGTGGACCCGGGCGCCAGCTACCACCAGGGCACCAGCGCCGAGGGCTGGCTCTCCTGCCCGGACAACTGCACCTTCGACAGCAAGGGCCGCATCTGGATCGCGACCGACGGCGCGCAGAACACCTCCGAGGTTGCGGACGGGCTCTACGCCGCCGACACGGACGGGCAGGGCCGCGCGCTGACGCGCCTGTTCTACCAGGCGCCCACCGGCGCCGAGGTCTGCGGCCCCTGCTTCACGCCGGATGACGAGACGGTTTTCCTGGCCATCCAGCATCCTGGCGACGACAAGGGCAGCAGCTTCGCCAACCCATCGACCCGCTGGCCGGATTTCGACCCGGCCATGCCGCCGCGTCCCTCCATCATCGCCATCGTGAAGCGCGGCGGCGGCAAGATCGGGGCCTGAGCCGCCGGCGCGGCGGCTGGGGCAACGCCCAGGTTCCGCGCCGCTTGATTGCGGGTGGCTAAGGGGCAATCTGGAGGGCATGGAACAAGCCTCTTCCCCGCCGTTGGGCCGGCCGGATGGCCCGGGCATGTCGCCACCGGACGGGGGCGCCGCGCCGCGTGCCGCCGGGCCCGAGCGGCCGGATCCGCGGCTGGATCCGCGGCTGGATCCCTGGGGCCGCAGGGAAGGCCGGAACAATGATTCGGCCAGCGGCCCCTGGGCGGAGCAGCCCGGCCCATGGAACCCGCGCCGGAACGCGGGCATGTCCGCGCCGCGTGGCTGGCACCGCCCGCGCCCTGCCGGCGGCCCGGATGCCGCCCCCGGCTGGCCCGGGCGGGGCGAGACGCTGCGCCGGATCGGCGGGTTCGCCCTGCTGGGCTGTTCGCTCTGGCTCGTCGCCATCCTCGCCTTCTTCCAGGCGCTTGTCGGAATGTTCTCGTGATGGAGACGGGCATCCTGGAGCAGCTCCGGCTGCAGTTCCGCCAGCTTCGCGGGGCGCTGCTGGTGCTCGCCGCCCTGCCGCTGGTGCCGGCGCTGCTGTTCAGCCTGATCGGCGGCGCGCCGAAGCCGATCCTGGGCACGTTGCTGGGGCTCGGCCTGCTCGCGCTCGCCATCCGCAAGCTCCGGCGCGGCCACGCGCGTTCTGCCGGGCTGCTGGTGGGCGCGGCCACCGGAATGATCGCCGGCACGGCGGGGCATGTCGCGCCGGTTGCGGCCGTGGTGTTTGGCGCCATGGCCTATTTCGGCACCCGGCTGCTTTATGCCAACGCCGAGCCGGCGGAAGTGGAGCCGCCAATGCCACAGTCGCCGCCGAAGGCTGCTTCCGCACCCCCTGCCGACCTCCTGGCGACGCCCCGGATGCGTCTCGCCGCGCTGGCGAGCGCCGATGCCCGGCTGCGTCCCGCGCTGGCCGCCCTGCACGAGCTGCTCCTGGAGATGGCACGGCGGCCGGAGGCGGGAAGCGAGGCGCGGCGCTTCCTCAACCTCCAGCTTGACGGTCTGGAGCGCATCGACGCACGCCTCAGGCTTGGCGCCGAGCCGCCGGAAAGCCTGTCCCGGCTGGTGGAGGACATGGCGCGCGGCAGCACCGCGCTGCGCGACCGCATTCGCGCCGAGGAGAGCGCGGCGCTGGAGATCCAGGTGAAGGTGCTGGCCGACCGGCTGCGCGAGGAGGGTTACGCATGAGTTCCGACCAACTGGCCGACAGCGCGACGGATCGCGGCGTGCCGGCGGAGAAGGTGGATTCGCTGGCCTCCTCCATCGACCTCTCCGATCCCGCCACCATCCTGCGCTTTGGCGCCGACGCACAGAACCGCGCCGCCGCCGCGGCGGACGCCATGCTCGGCGCCGCGCGCAACCAGACGACCGGCGAGGCGGGCGAGGCGCTGTCCGGCCTGCTCGCCACGCTGCGCGGCTTCGACGTGACGCAGCTCAGCGAGAAGCGCGGCTTCCTGTCGCGCCTGCTCGGGCGCGGCAAGGCCGAGGCCATGGCCATCATCCAGCGCTACGAGGGCGTGCGCGGGCAGATCGAGACGGTGGGCGACAAGCTCGACACCCACCGCACGCGCCTGCTGGAGGATGTTGAGCGGCTGGAGCGCCTCTATGCGGCGACGCTCGACTGGTTCCATGCCCTCGCCGAGCACATCGCCGCCGGCGAGGTGGTGCTGGCGCGCACCGACGCCGAGGCGATCCCCGCCGCCGAGCGCGCCGCCACCGACCCGGAGGACACCCTGGCGCCGCAGAAGCTGCGCGACCTGCGCGCCGCGCGCGACGAGCTGGACCGCCGCGTGCACGACCTGCGGCTGACGCGCCAGGTGGCCATGCAGGCGCTGCCCGGCCTGCGGCTGATTCAGGAGAACGACAAGGCGCTGGCCGCCAAGATCCTCTCGGTGCTGGCCAATACCGTGCCGCTCTGGCGTACCCAGCTCGCCCAGGCGCTGGCCATCCAGACCATGCGCGAGGCCGGCGAGGCGGTGCGCGCCGCGACGGATTTGACCAACCGGCTGCTCACCGCCAATGCCGAGACGCTGCGCCAGGGGAATGCCGAGGCGCGGGTCGAGCTGGAGCGCGGCGTCTTCGACCTGGCCGCCGTGCAGCAGGCCAATGCCGCCCTGGTGTCCACGCTGGAGGACAGCCTGCGCATCGCCGAGGAGGGCCGCGCCACCCGCCAGCAGGCCACCAAGGAGCTGGCCAGGGCCGAGGCCGAGATCCGCCGGGCACTGACCGCCACCCGTCCCAGCGCCGACGTCACGCGCCGCTGACGCGGGTTTTCGCCACGGTGGTCTTGACCGCGGCCGCCGCAGGGTTTCCCCTTTCCGCATCAAAGGGAAGGAGGAACGCCATGCGTGGCTGGGCCGTCGTGGAAGCGGGAGCACCGCTCCAGAACATCGAGCTGCCGCTGCCGGAGCTGACCGGCGAGGAGGTGCTGGTCGAGGTGACGCATTGCGGCGTTTGCCACTCGGACCTGCATATCTGGGAAGGCAGCTACGACATGGGCAGCCGCGGCAAGCTGTCGCTCGCCGACCGCGGCGTGACGCTGCCGCTGGCCATGGGCCACGAGGTGGTCGGAAAGGTGGTGAAGCTCGGCCCCGAGGCCAAGGGCGTCTCCCCCGGCGACATGCGCGTCGTCTTCCCCTGGCTCGGCTGCGGCAAGTGCGACCGCTGCCAGGCCGGCAACGACAACCTCTGCGCCGTGGCGGCGCGCAGCATCGGCGTGTTCCAGAACGGCGGCTACGCCTCGCACGTGATCGCCCGCAGCCCGCGCCACCTGGTGGCCTTCGACGGCATCAGGCCCGAGGTGGCGGCGACCTACGCCTGTTCCGGCATCACCGTCTATTCCGCCATCCGCAAGGTGATGCCCTTGCCGGCCGACAAGCCGATCGTCGTCGTCGGCGCCGGCGGGCTCGGCCTCAACGCCATCGAGATCCTGAAGGCGCTCGGCCACAAGCGCATCTGCGTGGTGGACGTCGCGGCCGACAAGCTGGAAACCGCGAAGCAGGCCGGCGCGACCGACACCGTGCTGGCCGAGAGCGAGGACACCGCCGCCCGCATCATCGGCGCCTGCGGCGGCCCGGTCGAGGCGATCATCGACCTCGTCAACGGCACCAGCACCGCGCGCTTCTCCTTCGACGCGCTGGTGAAGGGCGGCAAGCTGATCCAGGTCGGGCTGTTCGGCGGCGAGCTGAGCATCCCGCTGCCGATCATGCCCACCAAGGCCATCACCATCCAGGGCAGCTATGTCGGCAACCCGCAGGAGCTGCGCGAGGTGGTGGAGCTGGCCCAGAAGGGCAAGCTCTCGCCGCTGCCGGTGAGCACCGAGCCGGCGAGCGAGGTCAACAACGTGCTGAACCGCCTGAAGGACGGCAAGGTGCGCGGGCGCGTGGTGCTGACGGCGGCCTGAGAAAAGTCGGGGGAAGGAATTCCCGTCGAACGCAGTGCGTTCGACCCCCCAAATTTCTCTTTCGAAGCCCCGCGCCAGCGGCGCGCACGCGCCTGAAACCGACAAACAGAAGATGAAAGTCCGGGGGAATTCCGTCCCCCGGACTCTTTTCATGCGTTTCAGCCGGCGATGACGTCTTCCACCCAACGCGCCCATCCGAGCAGCGCCGCGTCTTCCCCAAAGGGCGCCACGAGCTGCACGCCGAGCGGCATTCCCGCCGCGCCGGTGCCCGCGGGCAGGCTGATGCAGGGGCCGTGCAGGGCGGTCCAGAGCGCGTTGCAGGCCGGGTCGCCGGTGGCGTCCAGCCCGATTGGCGCCTCGGAGGGCGCGGCGGCGGTCAGCAGCACGTCGAAGCTGTCCATCAGGGCGCGGAAGGCCTTCCGACCCTCGGCGAAGGCGGCGCGGGCGGCGATCAGCGCGGAAGCGGGCCGGGCAGCCGCCTCGTCCAGCCGCTCGTTCAGCACGGGGGAGATCAGCGCGCGGGCGGTGGCGCGTTCCCAGGCCAGGGCGTGCACCGTCTCGCCGTTCATCACCACCGGATGCGCCTGCGCCACCGCCTGGAGGGCCGGGGGCAGGGGGATGCGCGTCACCTGCGCGCCGGCGCGGGCGCAGCGCTCCGCCACCGCCTCGATGCGGGCGAGGCTGTCCGGGCTGAGCTCCGCCTCGCCAGGGCCGAAGCAGAGGGCGACGCGGGGCGCGCTCCCGGCGCGGGCGCCGAGGTCGAGCCGCGTCAGGGCGCCGGCGAAGAGCGCGCAATCCTCCACGGTGCGGCCGAACATGCCGATGGTGTCGAGGCTTTCGCTCATCACCTTCATGCCGGCGCGGTGGATCAGGCCGAAGGAGGGCTTGAAGCCGGTCACGCCGCAATAGGCGGCCGGGCGCAGCACGGAGCCGGCGGTCTGGGTGCCGAAGGCGAGCGGAAAGAAGCCCGCCGCCACGCCGGCCGCCGAGCCCTGGCTGGAGCCGCCGGGCGTGCGGGCGGGGTCGTGCGGGTTGCTGGTGGGGCCGGGGTGGCGGGTGGCGAACTCGGTCGTCACCGTCTTGCCCATGACGATGCCGCCGGCCGCGCGGGTCAGCGCCACGGCGGAGGCATCGGCGCGCGGCCGGTGCCCGGCCCAGATCGGCGAACCGTATTCGGAGGGCAGGTCGGCGGTGTCCAGCACGTCCTTCACGCCGATCGGCAGCCCGCCAAGCGGACCTCCCGGCGGACCACCCAGCGGACCGCCTGGCGGGCGGGCGGCGGCGCGGCGGGGCAGGGCGGGGTCGAGGCTGCTGAAGGCGCGGACCACCGGCTCGCGCGTGGCGATGCGGTCCAGGCAGGCCTCCACCAGCTCGGCGGGAGCGAGGCGGCCGGCGGCGATGCGGCGGGCGGCCTCGGCGGCGGGAAGATCGGCGGGGTTCGTCATGCGGAAAGGATGCGCGGAGGTTGCGCGGCCG
Source organism: Teichococcus coralli (assembly GCF_009829925.1). Lineage (GTDB taxonomy): Bacteria > Pseudomonadota > Alphaproteobacteria > Acetobacterales > Acetobacteraceae > Pseudoroseomonas > Pseudoroseomonas coralli. The sequence goes on along the minus strand of NZ_SNVJ01000001.1, from coordinate 153,868 downwards.
GTCCAGTGCCCATGGCCCGCCACCATGCGCCGCGCAGCGAGCACCTGCCATTGTCCTGGGCGGCGGATGGGCGACAATGGCCGCCGAAGCAGCGGGAGAGGAGGGCGGCCCATGCTTGAGGCGCGAACCATCAGCATCGCCATCGCGCGGAACTGGCGCGCGGTCTACGAGGCCATCTGGCGGCCGGAGGATTTCCGCCGATGGGCTTCCGGGCTCAGCCAGGCCGGGCTGCGGCGGGAGGGCGACACCTGGCGCGCCGAAGGTCCGGAAGGGCCGGTGCGCATTCGCTTCACGCCCCGCAACGACTTCGGCGTGATGGACCACTTCGTGGACACCGCCACCGGCCCCGAGATCGCGGTGCCCCTGCGCGTCGTGGCGAATGGCGAGGGCGCGGAGGTCATGCTCACCCTGTTCCGGCAGCCCGGCATGTCGGCGGAGAAGTTCGCCGAGGATGCGGCCTGGATGGAGCGCGACCTCGCCGCGCTCCGCGCCCTGCTGGAGGGCGGCTGAGCCGCTATTCGGCCGGTGCCGGCACCGGCGCGGCCGCCGGCCCGGCATGCCGCGCGTAGCGCCGGGCGAGGGTGGCGCAGACGAAGAGCTGGATCTGGTGGAACAGCATGACCGGCAGCACGATCATGCCGACCATGTCGCCGGGAAAGAGGATGTTGGCCATCGGGATGCCGCTGGCGATGCTCTTCTTGGAGCCGCAGAACACCGCCACCACCTCGTCGGCCCGGCTCAGGCCGAGGCGGCGGCTGGCCAGCAGCGTGGCGCCCAGCACCGCCGCCAGCAGCACCGAGTCCAGGATCGTGATGGCGGCCAGCGCGGTGGGCGTGATCTGCCCCCAGATGCCTGCCACCATGCCCTCGCTGAAGGCGCCATAGATCACCAGCAGGATCGAGCCGCGGTCCACCAGGCTGGTCAGCGCCTTGTGCCGCTGCAGCCAGCGTCCGGCGAGGGGCCGCACCGCCTGGCCAGCCGCGAAGGGCAGCAGCAGGTGCAGCGCGATGTCATGGAGCGCCCCGGCGCTGAAGCCGCCATGCCCCGTGCGCAGCAGCAGGGCGGTGAGCAGCGGCGTCAGCACCATGCCGGCGAGGTTGGAGAGCGTCGCCGCGCAGAGCGCCGCCGGCACGTTGCCACGCGCGATGGAGGTGAAGGCGATGGAGGACTGCACCGTGGAGGGCAGCACGCAGATGAACATCAGCCCCAGCGCCAGGGCCGGCGGCATGAAGGCCGCCGCCACGGCGGTGATGGCCAGGCCGAGCAGCGGGAAGAGCAGGTAGGTCGCCAGGAAGACCAGCGCCTGGAGGCGCCAGTGCAGCAGCCCCTCCAGCAGGTTCCGTGGCGCCAGCCGGGTGCCGTAGAGGAAGAACAGCAACGCCACGGCGGCCGAGGTGGCGTGCCCCAGCGCCGCCGCGCCGGTGCCGCGCGCCGGCAGCAGCGCCGCCAGCGCCACCGCCGCCGCCAGCATCACCAGGAAAGGGTCCAGCGGCGGCTTGGGAAGGCGGAGGGCCATGGCGGTTTTTCCGGACTTGCGGGTCCCTCCGGGTTAAGCCCCGCCGCGCTATTCCGCCAGAGAATGACCAGGGATAACAGCCAACATGAATCATGATAACAGGGCGTCATGTTGCCGCCGCTGCCGCTCCGCTCCTTTCTGGCCGTCGCCGAGACGCGCTCCTTCACCCGCGCGGCGCAGCGCCTTGGCCTGCGGCAGTCCACCGTCAGTCAACATGTCCGCAAGCTGGAGACGGCGGTGGGCCGCGCCCTTTTCGCGCGCGACACCCACGCCGTCGCCCTGACGCCGGACGGCGATGCGCTGGTGGACTTCGCGCGCGGCGTGCTGGAGGCGAACGAGCGCATGGAGCGTTTCCTCGCCGGGGCGCATCTGCGTGGCCGCATCCGGCTCGGCGCCTCGGAGGATTTCGTCTCGGCCCGGCTGGCCGAGGTGCTGGCCGAATTCACCCAGGCGCACAGCGGCGTGGACCTGGAACTGACGGTCGGTCTCAGCGGCACGCTCTATGAGCGCTACGACGCCGGCGAGCTGGACGTCATCGTGGTCAAGCGCAGGGCGGGCGATCCCCGCGGCGCCTTCGCCTGGCGCGAGCAGCTTGCCTGGGTGGGGCGCCCCGGCCTGCGTCCGGACCCGGCGCAGCCCTTGCCACTGGTGCTCTTCCCGCCGCCCAGCATCACCCGCGCATTGGCGCTGCAGGCGCTGGAACTGGCCGGCCGCACCTGGCGCGTGGCCTGCACCAGCCCAAGCCTCAGCGGGCTGCGCGCGGCGGCGATGGCGGGGCTCGGCGTGGCGCCGCACTCCACCCGCCTGCTTCCGCCGGGGCTCGCACCGCTGCCGCCCTCCCGCCACCTGCCGGAGCTCGGGCAGATCGAGTTCGTGGTGATCGGCCCCGGGCCGCAGCACCGGCTGCCCTCGGCCCTCGTGGCGGCGCTGCTGCGCCATCCCAACCGCCTGCATGCCGGCCCCGGCTGAGCCGCTCGCGCCCCTCCGGCACGCCCCCCTCCGGCACGCCCCCCTCCGGCACGCCCCCCCTCTGGCAGCGGAATGCGCGCCACCCCATCTTCCGCCAATGTTCAGGTCATCCCATGCCGCCGCCCGCGACGACATTCCGGTCGCCGTGTCGGCCGATGGCGTGCTGCTCTACGCCGTTCCCTGCCGCCCCGAGTCGCTTCCCGCCGTCACGCCGCAGGCCCTCAGCCTGGCCTGGGATGCGGCGCGCGCGGCGGCGACGGCCGAGGCCTGGGGGCCGCGCCGGAGCCTGCAGTTCACGGATGGGCCGGTGCTCGCGCTGGCCGATGCGGACGCCGCGTGCTGGGCCGAGGCGGTGGACCGCAGCGTAGGGCTGACGCATCTCGCCGGGCTTTCGCTTTGCCTGCGGCTGCTGGCGCTGGTGGAGCTGCTGGGGCGGGCGCGGTGGATGGCCGGCCTCTACGCCATCGACTCCGATGGCATAGAGCTGCACCCCGCGCTGCTGGCCGCCGCGGCGAATCTGCCGCTCGACGGCGCGGCCCGGTTCGACGAACGCGGCATGAAGCGTTTATTGTCGCAGCGCATCGCCGGTGCCGGCGGCGCGGCGGAGGAATAAAGGAGCGGAAACCGTTCCCGCGTCCCGGCATGCCGCCTGTGCGGCACCTGCCCCTGAAGACCTGCCGGAGCGCACCATGAAACGCCTCGTTCTCCCTCTGCTGCTGCTGACGGCCGCCTGTGCCGGCATGGCGCCCCGCACCACCGAGGAGCGCCAGCAGGGCGCCGCGCTGTCGGCCTGCCGGCAGGAGGCGGAGCGCGTGATGCGCACCCGCGAGCGGGGCCAGACCATGCGGGTGGACGAGGCCGAATCCCGCCTTGGCGCGGGGCCGTTCACCGGCACCAGCCTCGCGGGTTCGATGAACACCGAGCGGCTCGGCGCCCGCTACGAGCAGGACCAGATGATCCAGGATTGCCTGCGCGGCCGGCAGGAGGGGACGACGCCGGGCACCGCGCCGCCGCCGGCGGGAGGCGCCGGGCGAGGCTCCTGAGCTGCCGCCGTTCCGGTCGCCCTTCGGCGCGCTCACGCGCGCGCTGGCGACCCGCAACGCCCGGATCTTCTTCGGTGCCAGCCTCGCCTCCTGGACGGGGCTCTGGATGCACCGCATCGCCGTCGCCTGGCTCACCTGGGAGCTGACCCACAGCGCGTTGTGGGTCGGCCTCGTCGCCTTCTGCGACCTGGCGCCGGCCGCGGTGATCAGCCCCTTCGCCGGCGCCATCGCGGACCGGGCCGACCGGCTTCGCCTGGCCACCGTCGCGCAGGCGCTGATCGGCCTGGAGGCGGCGACGGTGGCGACGCTGGTCGCCACCGGCCACATGCGGATCGAGTTCCTTCTGGGGCTGGAACTCTGTTCCGGCACCGCCGCCAGCTTCGCCCAGCCGGCGCGCCAGACGCTGATGCCCGGCATCGTCGGCCCCGCCGACCTGCCGGCGGCGGTGGCCTGCAACTCCCTTGTCTTCAACGTGGCGCGCTTCATCGGCCCGGCGCTGGCCGGGCCGGTGATCGCCGCCTTCGGCGTGGCGCCGGCCATCGCCTGCAACGCGGTGGCCTATGGCAGCGCGGTGCTGACCATGCCGCTGCTGAAGGTGGACCCGGCGCATCGCCGCGGGCACCCGGCCACCGCCAGTCTGCTGGGCGAGGTGAAGGAAGGCTTCGCCTATGTCGCGCGTCACCCGGGGCTCGGGCCGCTGCTCGGCTATGCCGCACTGATCGGGGTGCTGCTGCGCTGCGTGCAGGAGCTGCTGCCGCCTTTCGTCGAGCGCAACTTCGGCCGGGGCGCCGAGTCCCTGGCCATGCTCACGGCCTGCTTCGGCGTTGGCGCGCTGGTCGCCGGCCTCTGGTTGGCCGCGCGCGGGCGGGTGGCCGGCGCCACGCGCATCGCCATCCTGGCCGGGCTCTGGCAGGCGGTGGCGGTGATCGGCTTCGTCGCCACCGGCTGGTTCCCCTTCGGCCTGCTCTGCGCGGCGCTGATCGGCGCTTCGGCCTCGTTGCACGGCATCTCCGTGCAGCAGCTCGCGCAGACGGCGGCGGCGCCGGAGATGCGCGGCCGGGTGCTGGCGCTCTGGGGGCAGATCACCCGCGCCTGCCCGGCGCTCGGCGCCCTGATGCTCGGCGCCTCCGGCGAAGCCTTTGGCCTGCGCATCCCGACGCTGGTGGGCGCCGGGCTTGCCCTTGTGGTCTTCGCCTGGGGCTGGACGCGATATCGAACCATCGAGGCGGCGCTGGAAGCCGCACCGGAAGAAGTTGGAGAACATCGAGATGCTGCAGGCAGCGATCATCGGCATGGGCCGCTGGGGGCGCACCCTGGTGGAGAGCGTGCAGGGGAGCAACGAGGCGGGGATCCGCTTCGTGGCGGGGCAGACGCGCAGCCCGGAGAAGGTGAGGGATTGGGCGGCGGAGAAGAAGATCCGCCTGCTCGACAGCTACGACGCCGTGCTGGCTGACCCGGAGGTGCAGGCGGTGGTGCTCGCCACGCCGCACAAGCTGCATGCCGAGCAGGTGATCGCCGCCGCCCGCGCCGGCAAGCATGTGTTCGTGGAGAAGCCCTTCACGCTCGACAAGGCCAGCGCCGAAGCGGCGGTGGCGGCATGCCGCGAGGCGGGCGTGGTGCTGGCGCTCGGCCACAACCGGCGCTTCCTGCCGGCCGTGGCGGAGATCAAGGCGATGCTGGCGGATGGCCGCATCGGCACGCTGCTGCATGTCGAGGGGCATTTCAGCGGCCCCGGCGCCGCCGGCTACAAGCCCGGCATGTGGCGTGCCGACCGCTCCGAAAGCCCGCTGGGTGGCATGGGCGGGATGGGCATCCACATGATCGACATGATGATCAACCTGGCCGGTCCGATCGCGGAAGTCACCGTGCAGAGCACCGCCCGCGTGCTGGAGAACGGCCTGGACGACACCACCGCGATGCTCTGCCGCTTCGCCAGTGGCGCCACCGGCACCTTCGCCACCCTGGCCTATGCGCCGCGCTGCTGGCGCGTTGCCCTCTACGGCTCCGAAGGCTGGGTGGAGCTGACCGACCACGAGCACATGGTCTTCCGCCCGCGCGAGGGCGAGGGCTTCGTGCGCGACTACCCGAAGACCGACATCGAGCGCGCCGAGCTTGCCGCCTTTGCCGCCGCGGTGGCGGGCGGCCCGGCCTATCCGCTGCCGGCGGAACAGGCGATCCATGGCGTGTCCGTCTTCGAGACGATGATTGCCTCCGCCGCTGCCGAGGGCGGCGCCCGCGCGGTTGCCTGAGGGGAGCAGCCGGTGAATCCCGGGCAGGGGTGGTTCCCACCCGGGCCGAAGCCGGGCTAGAAGCGGCAAGCCTCATTCCGGCGCCGGGGCAGGTCCGTGGCGCCGGACCCACCACAGGGAGCGCGTTGAACCCATGGCCAAGATCACTCGCCACGACAGCAACAAGGTTCTGTCCGGCGCCGTCGAGTACCACAACTTCGTCTTTCTCGCCGGCATGACCGCCGACGACCTGTCGCAGGACGTCGTGGGCCAGACCAAGCAGGTGCTGGCCAAGATCGACGCCGCCCTGGAAGGCCACGGCACGGACAAGACGCGCCTTCTGCAGGCGCAGATCTGGCTCAAGGACATCCGCGACCGCGGCGCGATGAACGAGATCTGGTCGGGCTGGCTGCCGGAGGGCGGCGCCCCGGTGCGCGCCTGCGTGCAGGCCAACATGGCGGACCCTCGCCACCTCGTCGAAATCATGGTCACGGCCTGCCGCTGAACGGCCAAGGCCAGGCCAAAGAAAATCCGGCTTTGCAACGGACGGCGCCGCGGAAAGCTTCCGCGGCGCCGAATCTTTTTTCGTTTCCAGAGGGTTGGCGGCTGCTGTTGCAGTTCTGCCGCAACACTGTGACATCCTGCTCGCGATCTCGCGAGTTTAGGATTAGCTTCTCATTAACAGCCTGCTAACGACGCCCGAAACTGCGAATCACATCGCGTTGCGCCGTGTATCAGCCCAGTGGGATTGCCGCTCCCGCAACGCCCTTGCTACCGGGGAGGCGCCGCGACGAGAGCGCGGTGGGGGACATAGCGGTGGGGATCGCATGCGGGGCAGCAGCACAGCGGTGGCGTTCGCGCTTCTGATCGGTTCGTTTTGCGCCGTTTCGACGGCTGCGGACGCGACGACCAGCCGAAAGGCGCGGGAAACGCTCAAGCAGCCCCGCGTGACGCTGCAGCAGACGGCCGCGCGAAGCGTGAAGTCGCAGACGCTGAAGCTGCATGCCGGCCGCCGCGACGCCACCTTCTTCGCGCCCGCCCAGCAGTCCTTCGCCACGCCGATCTCCTGCGTGCCCTACGCGCGCGCCGTGAGCGGCATGGACATCACCGGCAACGCCTATACCTGGTGGGCCAGCGCGGCCGGCGTCTATGCCCGCGGCCCGAAGCCGGAGCGGGGCGCGGTGCTGAGCTTCAAGTCCTCGGGGGGCATGCGCCTCGGCCATGTCGCCGTCGTGTCGCGCATCGTCGACGCGCGCGAGATCCTGGTGGACCACGCCAACTGGGAAGGCCCCGGCATCCGCAAGGGCACGGTGATGCACGGCGTGTCCGTCATTGACGTCTCGCCGAGGAACGACTGGACCGAGGTTCGGGTGCAGATCGGCCGCAGCGACGAGGCCTATGGCCGGATCTATCCGACCAATGGCTTCATCTTCAACCGCGCGCCCAACACGCTGCGCATGGTCTCCGCCGGCGGCGACTTCGACGAGGTGGCGGAAGCTCCGCTCCAGGCCGGCGCGCATGCCGAGCACATGGCTGAGGCCGTCCGCAGCCTGAACCTGGACGCCGCCCGCTAAGGCTCCAGCCGCCGCCTCATGGCGGCACGGCATGACTGCCGATCCCCCTCCATGGGGGCGGCGCGCCGAGGGTGAACCCCCCCCCGCCCGCGCGCGCCATTTGCGCCTCCTGCGCGCCCGGAGCATTCTCCGCGCCTGCTGGGCTGCCCAAGGGCTATCCATGGGGCGGCCCGAGGGGCTGAAGGAGTTGCTGATGGCCGTGATCGTGCCGCATGCCGCGCATTGGGGAAGTTTCGATGCCGTCGTGGAGCAGGGCCGCCTGGTGGGCGTTCGGCCCTTCGCGCGTGACCCCAATCCCGGGCGGCTGATCGAGGCCGTTCCGGATGCCGTTCATGCGCCGAGCCGCATCGACCACCCCCATGTGCGCGCGGGCTGGCTGCGTGGCGAGCGGCGTGGCGCCGAGCGCGGCGACCGCGATTTCGTGCCCGTCTCCTGGGACCAGGCCATCCGGCTGGCGGCGGAGGAGAGCGCGCGGCTGCGCGCCGAGCACGGCCACACCGCCATCTTCGGCGGCTCCTATGGCTGGTCCTCCGCCGGGCGCTTCCATCACGCCAAGAGCCAGCTGCAGCGGTTTCTCGGCCTCGGTGGCGGCTACACCACGCAGGTGACGAACTACTCCTACGGCGCCGGCATGACGCTGATGCCGCATATTCTCGGCACCAACGACGTCATTCAGGGGCCGGTCACGAGCTGGCCGAGCATCGAGAAGCACACGCGGCTGATGCTCTGCCTGGGCGGCCTGCCGCTGAAGAACGCGCTGATCACGGCTGGCGGCGCCGGCGCGCATGAATACCTGCCCTGGCTGCGGCGGGTGGCGGCGGCGGGTGTGCGCTTCGTCAACATCTCGCCCTTCCGCGGCGACGCGCCCGACTTCCTCAATGCCGAATGGGTGCCGATCCGCCCCAACACCGACACCGCGCTGCTGCTGGGCATGATGCAGGCGCTGGTCGCCGAGGGGCTGGAGGATCGCGGCTTCCTTGCCACCCACTGCACCGGCTGGGAAAAGCTGCGGCCCTACATCCTCGGCGAGAGCGACGGCACGCCGAAGACGCCGGAATGGGCCGCCGCCATCACGGACATCCCCGCCGCGAAGATCCGCGCCCTGGCGTGGGAGGCGGCGCGCCTGCCGACCATGCTGACCGCCACCTGGTCCATCCAGCGGGCCGAGTATGGCGAGCAGCCCTGGTGGGCGCTGGTGGCGCTGGCCGCGACGCTGGGCGGCATCGGCAAACCGGGGCAGGGGGTCGCCTTCGGCTACGGCTCGATGAATGGCATGGGCACGCCGCGCCGCGGGCTGCCCTCGGTCTCGCTGCCGGCCACCCGCAACCCGGCGGGCCTCGCCATTCCCGTCGCGCGCGTCACCGAACTGCTGGAGCGACCGGGCGAGGTGCTGCAGTACAACGGGCGCGACATCGTGCTGCCCGACACGCGGCTGATCTGGTGGGCAGGCGGCAACCCTTTCCACCACCACCAGGACCTCAACCGCCTGCTGCGCGCCTGGAACCGCGCCGAGACCATCATCGTGCAGGAGCCCTGGTGGACCGCCGCCGCGCGCCATGCCGACATCGTGCTGCCCGCCACCACCACGCTGGAGCGCAACGACATCGCCTCCTCCTCCGCGGACCGCTTCCTGCGCGCCATGCACCAGGCCATCCCGCCGCAGGGCCAGGCACGCAACGACCATGACATGCTGGCCGACATGGCCGAGCATCTCGGCTTCCGCGACCGCTTCACCGAGCAGCGCGACGAGGGCGCCTGGCTGCACCACCTCTACGAGCGCTGGCGGCAGGCCTGCGGCCGCATGGGCTTCGAAGCGCCGGATTTCGATCGCTTCTGGGCCGAGGGCCATGTCGAGGTGCCGCCGCCGGAGGAGGATTTCGTGCTCTTCGCCGACTTCGCCGCCGATCCGGCGGAGAACCCGCTGAACACGTCATCCGGCAGGGTGGAGCTGTTTTCCGAGACCATCGCCGGCTTCGGCTACGCGGAAATCGGCGGCCATCCGCGCTGGCAGGAGCCGAAGGAGTATCTCGGCGCGCCGCTGGCCGCGCGCTTCCCGCTGCACCTGCTCTCCTGCCAGCCGGCGACCCGCCTGCATGGCCAGCTCGACTCCGGCCGGGTGGCGGCGGAGAGCAAGATCCAGGGCCGCGAGCCGCTGCTGATGCATCCCGGGGACGCCGCCGCGCGCGGCCTCGCGGAAGGCGACATCGTCCGCGTGTTCAACGACCGTGGCGCCTGCCTCGCCGGCCTGCGGGTAAGCGACGGGCTGCGGCGCGGCGTGGTGGCCATGGCCACCGGCGCCTGGTGGGACCCGGCGCGGGAGGAGGGTTCGCTCGACGTGCACGGCAACCCGAACGTGCTGACCCAGGATGTCGGCACCTCGCGGCTCGGCCAGGGCAGCGCGGCGCAATCCTGCCTGGTGGAGGTGGCGCGCTTCGAGGGGCCGCCGCCGCCGGTGAGGGTGCATGCGGCGCCGCGCAGGCTGGAGGTCGCGTCGTGAGGGCGCTCAGCCGCCGCGCGCTGCTCGCCGCCGGTGCGGCGCTGCCCGGCCTCCCCGCCCTGGCGCAGGCGGCGCGTATCTCCACGCTGGACATGCCGGCGCTGCGCATGCCGCTGAAGCTGGACGACACGGTTGCCCCGGGCTACCGCCGCAACGTCCTGGTGCGCTGGGGCGACCGCGTGACCTATGACGCGGCGCCCTGGGATCCGCAGCAACCCACGCCGGCCGCGGCGGCAACCCAGTTCGGCTGGGACGCGCGGATCTGCGGCATGGTGGTTCCGCGGGTGGGCGCCGATGGCGTCGCCCGCGCGGTGCTGGCCGTGGCGCATCCCACGGTGGATCCGGCCATGGCGTTTCCCGGCGGGCAGGACCGCCCGGCCGTCGCGGCGATGATGCAGGGCGCCTCGCTGCTGAACATCGAGCGGCAGGGCGGCCGGTGGGTGGTGGTGGACGGCGGCTATCAGGCCCGCCGGCTGACGGCCGAGACGCTCTGCCGCATCAATGGCCCGGCGGCGCAGGTCGTCGGCGGGATGGTGCAGGGGCTGCTCGCGGTTTCCGGCGGCTGCTCCACGCCCTGGGGCACGCAGCTGCTGGCCGAGGGCGACCCTGCGCCGTGGATGGCCCGCCTCGGCACGCTCGATGAACGCTTCACCGACGCCATGCATTTCGGCTGGGTGGCGGAGCTGGACCCGATGGACCCTGGCGCCGTGCCGGCCAAGCGCACGGCGCTCGCCCGCTTCCCGCGCGGTGATGCGGCGGCCGCGCTGAGCCGCGACGGCCGCGCCGTGGTCTATCTTTCCGACCGGCGTGCCTTCGGCCATCTGTTCCGCTTCGTCTCCGACGGGCCGGCGACCACGCCCAACGCGCTCGACCTCGGCACCCTGTCGGTGGCGCGCCTCGAGGGCGGCCGCCTGCGCTGGGAGCCGCTGCCGCGCAACGTGGACATGCTGGTGAACCCGCTCGCCTACGCCGCCCAGGCCGGCGCCATCGGCTTCGACACGCCGAGCGGCCTGGCCGTGGACCCGCATACGGGATGGCTCTACCTCGCCTGCAACGGCAACGCCGCGCGCCGTCCCGATCAGCTTGACCGGCTCAACCCGCGCGCCGGGAACCGCTCCGGGCATGTTGTCGAGATCATCCCCGAGGGCGGGGACCATGGCGCGGAGGAGGCAGCGGCCGGCGTGCTGCTGCTTGGCGGCGCGCCGCCGCCGCGCCTGGCGAACCTTGCCGGCAGCTGGCCCGACGCGCCCGCCACCCTCGCGGTGGACGGCGCCGGCAGGCTCTGGATCGGCACCGACCATGCCGGGCTGCTCGGCCCGCAGCCCGACATCCTGTTCGGCTGCGACACCGCCGGGCCGGGGCGGGGGCTGCCGCTGCCCCTCTATGGCGCGCCGCGCGGCGCGGCGGTCGGCGGCGCGGCCATGAGCCCGGACGGAATGACCCTTTTCGCGGTGGTCCGCACGCCGGGCGCCGAACCAGGCGCGAGCTATGCCCGCCCCGGTACACGCTGGCCCGCCTTCGACGCCCGCCTGCCGCCGCGCACCACGCTGGTCGCCTTCAGCACCATCAGCGGCGCGCCGGTGGGGGGCTGAGGCGAGGCGTCAGACGCGCGCGGCCTGGAAGGCGGCGGCGGCACGGTCCTCCGCCTGCCCGATGCGCGCGAAATCGCCGCGCAAGGCCTTCAGCGCATGCCGCTCCTGCTCGATCTCGGAGGCCGTGCGGAAGCCGAGCCGCCGCAGGATGGGCAGCGGCGGACACCAGCCCTGGATGGCGTGCTGGAACAGAAAGGCCGTGACCAGCGCCGGCAGCACCAGCCAGCGCCGGTCCAGCGTCGCGCCCAGAACGATGCCGGTGAAGGCGAGGCTGGAGGCGTTCGCCTCCAGGCTGCGCTCGATGTCCCATTCGCGGTCCAGCTCCGCCAGGCGAGTCGGGATCTCGCCGGGATGGCGTGCGAGATAGGCGATCCGTGCCTGCGTCTCGTTGCGGATCTTTCGGCTCGCGGAGGCGGCGCTGTGGAGTGAAACGCGCTCGGTCGTTGCTGGCAGCATGGCTTCGGCTCCGTCCTGGTTCCCCTGCGGGCACTGCTTGCCCAACACCTGGCCGGCTCCGCCGGTTTCGCCGGCGGAGGCTCCCCCCCCCCCCGGATGGGCCGCCCTCAGGATGCGGAGCCGCGGGACGGACTTGCCTCCCGCCGCGCGACGCGGAGAACGAGGTAGCCGAGCAGGCCCGCCACCAGGGAGCCGGCGAGAATGCCGAACTTCACACGATCCTGCAGGGCGGGCGTGTCGGCGAAGGCAAGCAGGCCGATGAACAGGCTCATGGTGAAGCCGATGCCGCAGAGCAGCGAAACCCCGAGCAACTGCCCCCAGCCGGCACCGGCCGGAAGGTCGGCCGCGCCGAGCCGGATCATCACCGCCGAGGCGCCAAAGACGCCGATGACCTTGCCAAGGACGAGCCCGCCCGCAACGCCGAGGGTCAGCGGCTCCATCAGAACGGAGGCGCTGATCCCCTCAAAGGAAACACCGGCATTGGCGAAGCCGAAGATGGGCACGACCAGGAAGGCCACCGGCTTGTGCAGCATGTGCTCCAGCCGGTGCAGCGGCGATTCCGCATCCGTGGCTTCGGGTGTGCCAGGGGTCAGGCGGATCGGGATGGTCAATGCCAGCAGCACCCCGGCCAACGTGGCATGCACGCCCGAGCGCAGCACCAGCACCCAGAGCACCAGACCGAGCAGAAGGTAGGGCAGGAGGGAGCGGACGCCGCCGCGGTTGAGGCCATAAAGCGCCGCCAGCACCAGGGCCGCGCCGCCGAGGTCCATCAGGGAAAGGTCGCCCGTGTAGAACAGGGCGATGATCACCACCGCGCCGAGATCGTCGATGATGGCCAGCGCCGCCAAAAAGACCTTCAGCGACACGGGCACGCGGGGGCCGAGCAGCGACAGCACGCCGAGCGCGAAGGCGATGTCCGTGGCCGAAGGAATGGCCCAGCCGCGCAGCGCCTGCGGATCGCCGCTGTTGAAGGCGACGTAGATCAGCGCCGGCGCCACCATGCCGCCCGCCGCCGCGACGCCAGGCAGCACGCGGCGGCTCCAGCTGGAGAGCTGCCCGTCCAGCATCTCCCGCTTGATCTCAAGGCCGACCATCAGGAAGAAGACGGCCATCAGCGCGTCGTTGATCCAGTGCTGAAGGTTCAGGGGGCCAATGTAGCTGGACATGGCGCCGAAATAGGTCGGTGCCAAAGGTGAGTTGGCCACCAGGATGGCAAGCGCCGCGACGGCCATGAGCACCAGTCCGCCCGCGGCCTCGCTGTCCAGGAAATCCCGCAGCATCGAGCGGATGCGGCCCTTGCCGACGATCCTTGCCATTTCGTCCATCCGCCATTCCCCGTTCTGTTTCCTGCCAGAACCCGGTCCTGCCGAAGAAGGCGCGGCTCCTGGAGGAGAGTACATTAAAATTTAGTCATTTTAGCGTGCAGGCCCCTCAACGGGAAGGCCGGAAAGTCGTTTCAGTTGACACCTCATTTTCCTTGGCAAGGAAGCGGCACTGGAAATGCCTGGTTCGCCGACCCGCCGAGCCCGCCCCGCGCCATCCCTGGCTGTTCCGCGTCGGCAGCCGCATTGGAGTTCGCGTTCACATTTCGTTCTTTTCGGACCAGGGGCGGGATGCGGCCTCTTGCGCCAATGTTCTTTCTATGTTCGCATCGGGCTCATGCCGATGCCGTCCTCCGCCCCCTTCGTCCCGGTCGCCTGGACCTCTCCGCTTTCCCCGGCGGACCCCCCATCCAGGCGGGTGCCGGCCGGTGGAGCGCAACGGCACGGCAGAGCGCGGGCAGGGCGGGTTTCCCTGCCCGCGCTCCCCCGCCTGGCGCGGGAAATCATGCTGGGAACCGTGCTCGGAATCCTGGGCGGCTGGCTGGCGGGCTGGATCGCCGCCTGGCTGCTGGTCTGACCGCTCAGACGGAAAGGTAGCGCGCGCGCAGCGGCGCATCGGCCAGCAGCGCATCCATCGGGCCCTCATGCCTGACCTGCCCGACCTCCAGGATACAGGCGCGGTCGGCCACCGCGCCGGCGAAGGTCAGGTTCTGCTCGGAAAGCAGAATGGAAAGCCCCTCTGCCTTCAGCTCCGCGATGGCGGCAGCCATCCGCTCCACCACCACTGGCGCCAGCCCCTCGGAAGGCTCGTCCAGCAGCAGCAGGCGCGGATTGCCCATAAGGGTGCGGGCGATGGTGAGCATCTGCTGCTCGCCCCCGCTCATCCGGCCGCCGGTGCGGTGGCGCATCGCGCCGAGGCTGGGGAAAAGAGCGAAAAGCTGCTCCGGCGTCCAGGGGCGCAACTGCGGGCGGGCAGGGCGGCGCCCGACCTCCAGGTTCTCCAGCACAGTGAGGTCGGCGAAGATGCGCCGCTCCTCCGGCACATAGCCGATCCCGGCGCGGGCGACGGCATGGGGCGGCCGCCCGGCCAGGGAAGCGCCTTCAAAACGCACCGAGCCCGCACTGGGCGGCACCAGCCCCATGATGGCCTTCATGGTGGTGCTCTTGCCGGCGCCATTGCGTCCGAGCAGGCAGACCACCTCGCCCCTGCCGACCGTCAGCGAAACCCCATGCAGGATATGCGCGCGCCCGTAATGCGCGTGCAGCCCTTCCACCGCCAGCATCAGGCCGGGCCCCCGCCGAGATAGACCTGCCGCACCCTGGGGTCGGCCCGCACCGCCTCCGGCGCGCCGCCGGCGATCAGCCGGCCCCCGTCCAGCACCAGCACCCGGTCGGCGTGGGTGAAGACGACGTCCATGTCGTGCTCGGTGAACAGCACGGCGATGCCGCCCGCGCGGGCGACGGCCGCCGTCTCGGCCATCAGCGCCATGCGCTCGGCAGGGGCCATGCCGGCGGTGGGCTCGTCCATCAGCAGCAGGTGCGGCTGGTTGGCCAGCGCCATGGCCAGCTCCAGCCGCTTCAGATCGCCATAGGCGAGCACGCCGCAGGGCCGCCCCGCCTGGTCCGCCATGCCGACACGGGTCAGCAGCGCCTCGGCCTCCGCCGTGAACTCACGCGCCGCCGGGCGCCAGAGGCCGAGCAGCCGACGGGCATGGGAGAGCAGCGCCATCCGCACGTTGTCCAGCACCGTCATGGAGGCGAAGGTGGCGGTGACCTGGAAGGTGCGCCCGACGCCCAGCCGCCAGATGGCGCGCGGCGGCAGGCCGGTGACGTCGCGCCCCGCCAGCCGCACCCGCCCGGCATCGGGGCGGATCTGGCCGTTCAGCATGTTGAAGCAGGTGCTCTTGCCGGCGCCGTTGGGGCCGATCAACGCCAGCATCTCGCCCGGGGCCAGGGTGAAGGAGACGCCGTCCACCGCGCGCAGGCCGCCCCAGGCCTTGACCAGCCCCTCCGCCGCGAGCGCCGGCGTCACGGCGAACCCCCGCGACGGATGGCGCCGGCCAGGCCACGCGGGAAGAACAGCACCAGCGCCAGGATGACGAGGCCGAGCAGCAGCCGCCAGTAGTCCGTCACGCGGGCGAGCTGTTCCTGCAGCCCAGCATAGGCGATGGCGCCGACAATGGGCCCGTTCAGCGTCTGCACGCCGCCGAGCAGCACCATCAGCAACGCGTCCACGCTGCGGGAAATGCCGAGCACGGAGGGGAAAACGCTTCCCTTGCCGTAGGCGAAGAGCGCGCCGGCAAGGCCTGCCATGGCGGCGGCGAAGGCGAAGCCCAGCCAGCGGATGCGGAAGGCGTCGATGCCGATGGCCTCGGCGCGCAGGCCAGAATCCCGCTGCGCCCGGAGCGCCATGCCGAAGGGCGCGTGGATGGCCCGTCGCAGCAGCAGCACCGCCGCGCCGCACAGCGCCAGCGAGAGATAGAAGAAGGCCAGCCGCCCACGCGCCCATTCGCTCGGCCAGAGGCCAAGGATGCCGTTGTCGCCGCCCGTCACCTCGATCCACTGGAAGGCGACGCTCCAGGCGATTTGCGCGAAGGCCAGGGTCAGCATGGCGGAATAAACGCCGGAGAGCCGCACGCAGAACCAGCCGAAGAGCAGCCCGGCCAGCCCGGCGGCGAAGGGCGCGGCGAGTAGGCCGAGTTCCATCGGCGCGGCGAAATGGCGGAACAGCAGGGCGGCGCCATAGGCGCCGGCGCCGAAATAGGCGGCGTGGCCGAAGCTCGCCAGCCCGCCTGGCCCCATGATGAAGTGCAGGCTGGCGGCGAAGAGCACGAAGGTCGCGAAGTCGGCCAGCAGGATCAGCGGGTAGTCGCCAAGGAAGGGCGGCAGCGCGACGAGCAGCGCCAGGGCGGCCAGCGCGGCGCGGCGCAGCGCGGGCGGCATGGCGGCGGGGAGGGGAGCCGCCACCTCGCTCGCCGGCGGCGCGCCGGAGGGCGCGCGGCCGAGCAGCCCGTAGGGCCGCAGCACCAGCACGACGGCCATCACCAGGAACACCAGCACCAGCGTGATGCGCGGGAAGACCAGGATGCCGAAGGCATGCAACTCGCCGATCAGCAGCGCGGCGAGAAAGGCGCCGGGCAGGCTGCCGAGGCCGCCCACCACCACCACGACAAACGCCTCGACGATGACGGCCATGTCCATGTGCAGCGTCACCGCCTCGCGCGGCAACTGGAGCGCGCCACCAAGACCCGCGAGCGTGGCGCCGAGAAAGAACACGCCGGTGAACAGCAGCCGCTGGTCCACGCCGAGCGCGGCGACCATTTCGCGGTCCTGCGTGGCGGCACGCAGCAGGATGCCGAAGCGCGTGCGGTGGAACAGCAGCCAGAGCAGGCCGAGCACCACCGGCCCGACGGCGATCAGGAACAGCTCGTAGCGCGGGAAGCGCAGGCCGAGGATCTCCACGGCGCCGCGCAGCAACGGCGCGCGCGGGCCGAACTTGTCGTCAGGCCCCCAGAGGAACAGCGCCACGTCCTGCACGATCAGCACCAGCGCGAAGGTGGCGAGCAGCTGGAACAGCTCGGGTGCGCCGTAGATCCGGCGCAGCACCGTCACCTCCAGCAGCGCGCCGAGCGCGCCCACCGCCAGCGCGGCCAGCAGGATGGCGCCCCAGAAGCTCCAGAGCCCGCCCAGACCGGCCAGCGGGCCGAGGCCGGTGAGCGTCCAGGCCAGGTAGGCGCCGAGCATGAAGAGGCTGCCATGGGCGAAGTTGACGATCCGGCTGACGCCGAAGATCACCGTCAGCCCCGAGGCCACCAGAAAGAGCGAGGAGGCGCTGGCCAGTCCGTTCAGCGCCTGGACAGCCAGGTCCTCCAAGGCGCGGTCAGCCCTGCGGCCGCCATTCCCGGACCTGCGCGTCGGAGGGCAGGTAGTTGGCGCCGTCGGCATAGCGCCAATCCACCATCTTGCCGGTGCGGCCTTCCAGCCTGGTGCGGCCGACAAAGGCGCCAAGCGTGGACTGGTGGTCGGCGGCGCGGAACTCAACCTCGCCGGTGCCATAGGCGGTCTGGAAGCGGATGCCCTCGAAGGCCGCCACCATGGCCTCCGTGTCGGTGCCGCCAGCCTTGCGCAGCGTCGCCGCGATGGCCTGCACGATGTCATGCCCCACCACCGAGCCGCAGCGCGGCGGCGCCTCGTACCGCTTGCGGTAGGCCTCGCGGAATGCGGTGTGGACGGGGTTCTCCAGGTCGTCGCGCGGGTAGCCGGTGACGATCCAGCCTTCCGGGCATTCCTCGCCGAGCGGCTCCAGGTATTCCGGCTCGCCGCTCAGCATGGAGGCGACGCTGCGGCCGTCGAACAGGCCGCGCGTGTTGCCCTGGCGGACGAAGTTCAGCAGGTCGGTGCCGAAGGTCACGTTGAAGATGGCCTCGGGCCGCATCCGCTCCAGCGCCTGCACGGTGGCGCCGGCATCGATGCGGCCGAGCGCCGGGAACTGCTCGCCGACGAACTCGGCATCCGGCCGCTTCGCCTTCAGCAGCTCGCGGAACCACTTCACGGCGGACTGGCCGTATTCGTAGTTCGGCGCCACCGTGGCCCAGCGCCTGGCGGGCAGCTTGGCCGCCTCCTCCACCAGCATGGCGGCCTGCATGTAGGTGCTGGGACGCAGGCGGAAGGTGTAGCGGTTGCCCTTGGACCAGACGAGCGCGTCGGTCAGCGGCTCGCTGGCGGCGTAGAGAACCTTGTTCTGCGCGGCGAAGTCGCCGAGCGCCAGCCCGACATTGGAGAGGTAGCCGCCGGCCAGCAGCGCCACCTTCTCGGCGCTGACCAGCTCGCTCGCCATTCGCACCGCGTCCTCGGGCTTGCCGGCGTCGTCGCGGAAGACGGTTTCCAGCGGGCGGCCGTTGATGCCGCCGGCGGCGTTGATCTGCTCCTGCGCCAGCAGCCAGCCGTTGCGGTAGGGGCCGAGGAAGGCGGGCTGCGCGGTGTAGGAGTTGATCTCGCCGATGCGGATCGGGCCGGCTCCTGCTCCGCCCTGGGCACGCAGCACGGCGGGCGCGGCGAGCGTGCCGATGGCGATGCCCGCCAGCAGGTCGCGGCGGCGAACATGCGGGGTGGTGAGGCGGCGGTCCATTATCGGCATTCCTTCTGGCGGCCGGCCCCGGCGGGGGCCTCACTCGAACCTCTTGCCCGGTGTAACGGCCCGGGCCGGTGCTGCAACGGAAAAGGCGGCGTCCTCAGGCGGTGCGGGCGCGCAGGCGCTCGGGCACCTGCGCCAGCGTGGCCTCCGCGGCATTGGCGAAGGCCAGCCGCAGGTGGCGCTCCTGCCCCGGGCCGAAGAAGGGTCCGGGCAGGGTGAGCAGGCCATGGCGGGCGGCCAGCGCCTCGGCGGCGGCGAGCGCGCCGGGCTGGCCGTCCGGCAGGCGAAGATAGGCGAAATAGGTGCCCAGCGCGTCGATCCGCCATTCCGGCGCGGCGGCCATGCTGGCGCGGAACGCCCCGGCGCGCCCGGCCATGATGGCGCGGTTGCCGGCGCGCCATTCGGCCAAAGCGGGCACCGCCCAGGCCAGCGCCGCCTGGGCCGGGCGCGGCGGGCAGATCTGCATGGTGTCCACCACCTTCATCAGCTCGGCGCGGAAGGCGCCGCCGCCGAGGATGGCGCCGACGCGGTGGCCGGGAATGCAGTAGGACTTGGCGAAGGAGTAGAGCTGCACCACGCCTTCCCGCCAGTCCGGGTCCCGGAACAGGTGGTGCGGCGGCGTGCCATGTTCGGGCAGGAAGTCGCGGTAGGTCTCGTCCAGCACCAGCCAGACGCCGCGCGCGCGGCAGAGCGCGGCGATCTCGGCGATCACCGCGGGCGGATAGATTGCGCCGGTCGGGTTGTTGGGGGAGACCAGCACCACGGCGCTCACGCCGGGCACCAGCGCGGCGGCGAGGCGTGAAGGGTCGGGCACGAAGCCGTCCTCGGCGCGGGTCTCGAAGGGCAGGGCGGGGATGCCGAGCAGTTCCAGCGCCATGCGGTGGTTGAAGTACCAGGGGGTGGGCAGCAGCACGGCGCCGCTGCTGCCGGCCAGCACCGTCATCGCCATGGTGAAGGCCAGGTTGCAGCCGGCGGTGATGGTGACATCCTCCGCCGCCAGCGGTGCGCGGTAGAACTCCGCCAGATCGGCGGCGAGCGCCTCGCGCAGCGCCGCGTCGCCCTCGATGGCGCCATAGCCGGCGGCGGCGCGGTTGCCGGAAGCCTCCGCCAGCCGCTCCAGCAGCGCCGGATGCGGCGGATAGCCCGGTACCGCCTGGGTGAGGTCGAGCATCGGCCCGGCGCCGCCGTCATAACGCGCCGCCCAGGCGCGGGCGGCGGGGATCGGCGGGGCGGCGGTTGCGCGGACGCGGGGCGAAAGGGGAAGGCTCGGCATGGCGGCGGAGAGTGTCACGCTCCCGCCCCGCCGCCTACCCGTCCCGCATCCGGTTTCAGCCGCTTTCGCCCGCCGCGCGCCCGGTGACGTGCCGCCAGTGGTGCCAGAGCAGCCGGGCCGCCAGCGAGCGCCAGGGCTTCCAGGCCTCGGCCATGGCAACGAGCTGCTTCGGCCCCGGCCGCGCGGGCAACCCCTTCAGGGCCGCCGCGCCGCCCGCCAGCGCCACGTCGCCGAAGGGGAAGATGTCCGCCCGCTGCTCGGCGAAGAGGAGGTGCACCTGCGCCGTCCAGGGGCCGAGGCCTCGCTGCGCGGCGAGATGGGCGAGCGCCACCTCGTCCGTCATCTCCTCCAGCCGGTCCAGCCGCAGGATGCCGGCCAGAACGGCCTCGGCCAGGCCGCGCAGATGCGCCACCTTCGGCCGGGAGAGGCCGGCGGCGCGGAGCTGCTCGTCGTTCAGCGCCAGCAGGCCGGCCGGCTCCAGCGCCCCGGGCAGGGCGGCGAAGCGCCGCCAGATCGCGTCCGCCGCGACGAAGCTGATCTGCTGTCCCGTCACGGTGCGCGCCAGCCCGGCGAATCCGCGCGGCCGGGTGCGCCAGACCAGAGGCCCCGCCGCAGGCTCGATGCGCGCGAAATCGGGATCCTGCCCGCAAAGGTGGATGATGCCCTCGCGGGCCCAGAGTGGGGGAGGCGGGTCGGCTGTCAGCATCGGGGGCGGGTGTTGCTCGGAGTCGCCGGCGGCGCGGCATGTCCCTGGCGCTCCGCACGCAACGAATTGCAACAGGGCGCGGGCCGGCAAAAGCCTGTAACATGGGTGCAGGGCAACGTCGCCATATCTTCCCTATGGTCGAGAACATGGAACCCCCGCCGCACATCCTCGTCGTCGACGACGACCGGGAAATCCGCGATCTGCTCTCAAAGTTTCTGGAGCGCCAGTCCTGCCGCGTCACCGCCGCGCGCGACGCCCGCGAGGCGCGCCGGCTCTGGCCGCTCGGCCGCTACCACCTGGTGGTGCTGGACCTGATGCTGCCGGGCGAGTCCGGCCTCGACTTCGCCCGCTGGCTGCGCGGCCAGTCCGACGTGCCAATCGTCATGCTGACCGCCATGAGCGAGGAGACCGACCGCATCGTCGGGCTGGAGCTGGGCGCGGACGACTACGTGGCCAAGCCCTTCAACCCGCGCGAGCTGCTGGCGCGCATCCGCGCCGTGCTGCGCCGGGCCGGCGGCGAGGGGAGCGCGCCGCAGCAGCCGCCGGCCAAGGCCATCCGCTTCGCCGGCTGGACGCTGGAGCCCGCCCGCCGCCGCCTGCTGAACCCCGACGGCGTCGAGGTGCCGCTGACCGGCGGCGAGTACGAATTGCTGATGGTGCTGGTGGATCGCTCCAACCGCGTGCTGACGCGGGACATGCTGATGGACCTGCTGCGCGGCCGCCAGGCCGGACCCTTCGACCGCGCCATCGACGTCGCCGTTTCCCGCCTGCGCCGGAAGCTGGAGGATGACGGGCGGAACCCCACGCTGATCAAGACGGTTCGCGGTGGCGGCTACGTGCTGGCCGCCACGGTGGAGAAGGTGAACGACCGGCCGCCAGCGGCGGCGAACGGCGACCATCCGGCCGGCGCGCCGGTCTCCTGAGCCGGGCATGATCCGCCGCCTGCTGCCGCGCAGCCTGGCCGGGCGCACGGCGCTGTTCCTGACGCTCGCGCTGATGCTGGTGCAGGCGGCGGGGCTGACCATCCACGCCCTCGACCGCGTGGACCTGCAGCGCTTCGCCCTCTCGCGCGAGATCACCGCGCGCGCCTTTGGCCTGTGGCGCACCGCCGTGCTGGCGCCGCCCGACCGGCGGCTGGCCATGCTGGAGGACATCGACCTGCCGCCGGGCCTCCTCGCCCAGGTGAGCGACCTGCCGGCGGTGCGGCCGGGCATGCCACACGCCTCCCCGGCGCTGATGCGGCTGTTCCAGGTGGAGCTGGTCGGTGCCGGGCCGCCCCGCTTCCGCCCGCGCCAGGCCCTGGTGGCGAACGGCGCGCGCCCTGGCGTGCTGGTGCTGGCGCTGCAACTCGCCGACGGCCCCTGGCTGAACCTGGAGATGGCCCTGCCGCCGCAGCGCCCCTGGCACTCCGAGACCTTCCTGATCGCCTTCTTCCTGATGACCGGTGCGGCGCTGGCGCTGATCCTCTGGGCGACGCGGCGACTGACGCGCCCGGTTTCCGCCCTGGCGCGCGCCGCCGAGCGGCTGGGCCGCGACGTGAATGCGCCGCCGCTGCCGGAGCGCGGCCCCTCGGAGGTCGCCACCGCCGCGCGCGCCTTCAACACCATGGCCGAGCGCATCCGCCGCTTTGTCGGCGACCGGACGCAGATGCTGGCCGCCATCGGCCACGACCTTCGCACGCCGATCACCCGCCTGCGGCTGCGCGCCGAGTTCCTGGAGGACGACGAGCAGCGCCGCAAGATGCTGGCCGACCTCGACGAGATGGAAGCGATGGTGAACGCCACCCTGGCCTTCGCCCGGGATGATTCCGCCACCGAGCCCTCGGTGCCGCTGGACCTCGCCGCGCTCTGCCGCACCGTGCTCGACGAGGCCGCCGATGCGCGCCCGGAGGTGGAGCCGGAGACGCTCGGCTATGCCGGGCCGGAGCGGCTGCGCATCCGCGCCCGGCCGATCGCGCTGAAGCGGGCGCTGGCCAACCTTGTCGGCAACGCGCTGAACTACGGCGGCTCGGCCCGCATCCTGCTGGACGGGCCGGGGCGGGGCGCGGAGGCATCGCTGGTGCGGATGCGGGTCGAGGACGACGGGCCCGGCATTCCCGAGGACTCGCTTGAAGCGGTGTTCCAGCCGTTCCGCCGCCTGGAGACCAGCCGCAACCGCGAAACCGGCGGCACGGGGCTTGGCCTGCCCATCGCGCGCAACATCCTGCGCGCCCATGGCGGCGACGTGGTGCTGCGCAACCGTCCCGGTGGCGGCCTCACGGCGGTGGTGACGCTGCCGGTCTGAGCGGCCGGCGCGGCGGGGGCTGTGGCCCGCCGCGAGGTTCGTGTAAGCGCATGGTCCCATGCTGACCGCGCTGGCGTTCTCCTCCCTCAACCTGGCCTGGCTGGGTTGCCTGCTGCTGGCGCTCGCGGGGGCGGCCGTTCAGGTGGCGGTCGGGGCCGGGCTGAGCGTGGTCTGCGGCCCGCTGCTGATGCTCTGGCTCGGCCCGGCGGCCGGCGTGCCGATCCTGCTGTGCCTGAACCTGCTGGTCTCCGTGGTGGCGACGGGCCTTGGCGGGCTGCGCCTGCGGTGGGGCGACGTCGCGCTGGCCTCGGGCGCCATCCTGGCCGGCTGCCTCGCCGCCTCGCTGCTGCCGGACCTTTCGCCGCCAGTGCTGAAAGGCATGACGGCCTGCGTCCTGGTGGCGATCGCGCTGCCGCGCCCGCCGGCGCGCGCGGCGCCGCCCTCCGCGGGCTCGGCGCGGGCCGGGGTGGGGCTCGCCGCGCTGGCCACCGGGGCGCTGACGGTCTGGACGGCGACGCCCGGCCCCATCACCCCCGTGGCGCTGGCACGCGCGGGCCGAACGGGCGCCGAGATCCGGCGGGCGATGCAGCCCATCTCCATCGTGGGCTTCGGGGCGGCGCTGGCCTGGGTGGGCCTGCCCGCGGCGGGCACGCCGGGCCTCGCTGTTCTCGCCACCCTGGCCGCCGCGACGCTTCTTGGCACCGGCCTGGGGTTCCGGCTGCGCACGCGCCTCGATCCGGCACGGGTGGTGGTGCTGATCCGGATCGTCGCGGGGGTGGCGGCCCTGCTGCTGGTCGTTTCCCTGCTGCCGTGACCCTGCGGCGCGGCGCCGGCGGTCAGGCCGGCTCGGCGGGCCGGCGCGAGGGTCCGGGAAAGGGCCGGACCTGCACGCGCGTCCGATGGTCCGCCGTGGTGGGCGTTCCGTCCGGGTTCAGGCCGCGGTGGTAGTGGCGCTGCCAGCCCTGGGCGCGGGCCTCGCTGCCGGGCTGGCACAGCGCGGCATTGAAGCGGTTGCGCCCCTCGCGCCACGCGCGGTGCGCGGCCTCCAGCTCCGGGGCCTCGGCCAGCGGGCGCACCTCCGGGCAGGTGTCGGCGGCCAGGCCGCGCTGCAGGGGAAAGAAGAAGCAGACCGGCTCGCCCGGCAGGAAGCGGACCACCTGGTCCGGCCGGGTGAAGCGCCAGTTCATGGTGAAGGTCATCGGCGACCAGTCGCTCTCCACCAGTCCGGCGAGCGGCGCGATGCCGTCCTTCACCGCGTTGGGTGGGCCGGAGACCCAGAGGCCGATGCCCGGATCCGTGCGCAGCAGCGTGGGGATGGGAAAGGTCAGGATGCCGGCGCCAAAATGGCTGGCTGGCGCCAGGCCGCCGGGCTTGAGCACGCGGATGGTCACATCCTCCGGCCGGTCGCCGCCGTTCCACCAGGCCTCGAAGCCGGTCTGGCCCTGCACCTCCCAGCCATGGCCATTGGCGATGGTGAGCGGCAGGCAGCGATAGGCGAAGCCGCCGGGCGTGGCGTCCATCCAGTCCCGCCGCACGCCGGCGGGGCGGATCGGCGGCAGCGGCTGGTCCAGCTCGTAGGCGATCAGCCGGGGTCGCGGCTTCTCCGCCATGCCCATCTCCATGCGTTGACGGCGGCAGGATAGGGCAGGGCGGGTTAGCGGAGGGTTTCAGCCCTCCAGCAGGCGGCGCAGCTTGCGCACCGCGCTGTCGGGCGTGGACAGCACCGGCAGGCCGGTCGCCGCCGCCACCGCCTCCGCCGCGCGCGCCAGGCTGAACTGCGCCAGCGCCACCGCGTCGCAGCCGGCGAAGGCGCGGCGGGCCGCCTCCGCCGCCAGCCGGTCATGCGCGGCGCCGTCCCCGGCGTCGAGCGCGGCCAGGGCGCCCTCGGCGTGGCAGGGCACCAGGGTGATGCCGGGCGGGAACTCCGGCGGCATGGAGTCGAGCGTGGGCGCGAAGCTGGCCAGCAATCCGATACGTCTTCCCGCCGCCGCGGCCTCCTCGATCATCGCTTCGTTGGGCTTCAGCACCGGCATCGGCGCCAGTTCCCGCGCCACCGCCTCGATGCAGGGACCGAAGGCGGAGCAGGTGAACAGGATGCCGCGCGCGCCGGTGCCCGCCGCGTAGCGGGCGAGGGCGAGGAAGCGCCCGGTCATGGAGGGGGTCAGGCGGCCCTCCCGCGCCAGGTCGGCGGAAAGGCTGTCGTCCAGCAGGTTCATCGGCCGTGCGTCCGGCCACAGCCGGGCCAGCGCGGCCTCGATCGGAGGCGGGGAGTGCCGCAGCGCGTGGATCAGGGCGATCCGCATGGCGTCAACAGCACCTGGGCGGCAGGGAAAGGGACATCATGGCGGCAATCTCCTCGTGGCGGGCCCCAGCTTGGCACCGCCGCCCCAACCCTGGCCAGACGGGGCGGCGGTGCCCGCCGGGACCGCCGCCCGGGGCGTCAGCCCGGCACCGGCCGGGTCTGCGGCCGCCGCAGCAGGGCATTGCGGGCGGCCTCGGTGCCGGGGATCTGGTCGCCGCGCAGCGACTGGCCCGCCGTCTCGATCATGAAGGCCAGCGCCACCATGCCGACCAGGCAGGCGGCCATCATGGCGTAGGCCGGGGTCAGCTCGTCGCCGGTCAGGCCGATCAGCCAGGAGTTCACCGCCGGGGCGGTGCCGCCGAACAGCGAGGTGGAGACATTGTAGGCGATGGCGAAGCCGGCGAAGCGCACCGGCGTCGGGAACATCGCCGGGAAGGTGGCCGAGATGGTGGCGAGCTGGGGCGCGTAGAGGAAGCCCAGCGCCGCGAAGCCCAGGATGGCGCCGACGAAGCTCGATTCCATCAGGTGGTAGAGCGGGATCACCAGCACGGTCAGTCCGACCAGCGAGAACCACCAGAGCGGCTTGCGGCCCACCCGGTCGGACAGGGCGCCTGCAAAGGGCAGCAGGATCATCATGAACAGCATGCCGATGATGGGAACGAACAGCGCCTGCTGCGTGCTGAGGCCGAGCCGCCGCTCCAGGTAGGTCGGCATGTAGCTGAGCAGGGTGTAGTTCACCACGTTGAGGGCGATGACCAGGCCACCCATCACCAGCAGCGGCTTCCAGTAGCGGGCGAGCAGGTGCTTCAGCTCGGTGCTCGCGCCGGGCTCCGTGGCGTGGCTCGCCTCCATCTCCTGGAAGACCGGCGTGTCCTCCATCTTGGAGCGCAGGTACATGCCGACCAGGCCCATCGGCCCGGCGACCAGGAAGGGCAGGCGCCAGCCCCAGCTCTGCATGGCCTCGTCGCCCAGCGCCAGGGAGAAGGCCAGCATCAGCAGCGCGCCAAAGGAGAAGCCGGCCAGCGTGCCCACCTCCAGGAAGCTGCCGCAGAAGCCGCGTCGGTCGTCCGGGGCGTATTCGGCCATGAAGGTGGCGGCGCCGCCATACTCGCCGCCGGTCGAGAAGCCCTGCACCATCCGCAGCACGATCAGGATGACCGTGGACCAGATGCCGATGCTCTCATAGGCCGGGATCAGGCCGACGCAGAAGGTCGCGCCCGCCATCAGCAGGATGGTGAGGGCCAGCACCGCCTTGCGGCCCATCCGGTCGCCCAGCGGCCCCCAGAAGAACCCACCCAGCGGACGCACCAGGAAGGAGATGGCGAAGGTGGCCAGGGCGAAGAGCGTCGCCTCCGCCGCCTCGCCCGGGAAAAGGGCGGCGGAGATGTAGGTCACGCCATAGGCATAGATGCCGTAGTCGAACCACTCCGTCGCGTTGCCGACCGCCGAGGCGGCGATCGCTCTTCGCAGCACGCCGGGCGACGGCTGCGCGTCGGTGCCGTGCGCTGTGCTGTGCTGATCCTCCATGGCGTGTTCTCCTGACAGTGCCTGCCGCCAGCCGGGGCGCGGCTCGCGGCTTCAAGGGTTGTCCGATGACAGCGGGTCGAGTCCGGCCGACATTGGGGTGGTATGCGGCAGCGGCTGGTAGGCCTGCTGCAGTTCGCCGGGCGGGGATGGGCGCGCCGTCAGGCGCCAGAGGCCAAAAGCGACGGCCAGCGCGGCGCAGACGGCGATGAAAAGGAAGAGCCCGGCGGAGCCCAGCGCCGACATGCTTGCCGCGCCGAGCAGCGGCCCTGCCGCGGCACCCGCCGAATAGACCAGCACCAGGCCGGCGCTGGCGCCGACCCGCTCCTGTGCCGTGAGGCGGTCGTTGGTGTGTGCCACGCAGAGCGGATAGAGCGCGAAGCTCAACCCGCCGAAGGCGCCGCCCAGAAGCAGCAGGGGCGCCCCGGGCGCGCCCATCAGCACGATGCCGAGGGCGACACCCGCTGTCCCGGCGAAGACGCCAAGGATCACCGCGCGACGGTCGAAGTGATCGGAGAGCCAGCCGAGGGGCCATTGCAGCGTCACGCCGCCCAGGATCACGGCGCTCATAAACGCCGCGGTGGCGGCGAGGTCAAGCCCGATGCGCTGCGCGAGCACCGCGCCGAGGCCGTAGAAGGCGCCGAGCACCACGCCGGCAAGCGCCGCCCCGACCATGCCGAGCGGCGAGGCGACGTAGAGGCTGCGGATGGAGAGCGCCTGGTAGTCGCCGAGCACCGGGCTGCTGGCGCGGGTCATCGTCACCGGCAACACGGCCAGGGAAAGCAGAATGGAGGCCAGCAGGAAGGGACGGCCGGGGCTGTCT
Organism: Teichococcus coralli; assembly: GCF_009829925.1. GTDB lineage: Bacteria > Pseudomonadota > Alphaproteobacteria > Acetobacterales > Acetobacteraceae > Pseudoroseomonas > Pseudoroseomonas coralli. Next base: position 126,626 of record NZ_SNVJ01000001.1, on the reverse strand, counting down.
CCGCTGAGGTTCAGCAGGAACTGGCCGATGCCCTGGCCGGCATAGAGCGCGACCATGTAGGCGGCGAGGACCGAGCCACGCTGCTCGGGCGTGGCGCGGTCGTTCAGCCAGCTTTCCAGGCAGATATAGACCCCTGCGATGCAGAAGCCGTCCACGAGACGCAGCGCGCCCCACAGCCCCGCCGACTGATAGAGGGCATAGGCGAGGGTGCTGGCGGAAAGCAGCGACACGAAAAAGGCGAAGGCACGGATATGCCCGACGCGGCGGATCACCGTGGCGGCGCGCAGCGAACCGAGCGTCAGCCCGGCGAAATAGGCCGAGGCGACGAGCCCTATCACGGCGGCGCCGGTGCCGGCAGCCTCCAGCCGCACGCTCACCAGCGTCGGCATGAAGCCGCCGCCGGCCATCAGGATGAAAATGGAGATCAACAGGCTCCGCACGGGCCGGATCGCGTTCAGCATGGGGTCGCAACGGGCTTTGGCGCTCCGGGTTCCATGCCTTGGCCGTGCTGCACGGCTTTCAACAGGGAAGATCCGGCATCGCCATGCGTCTCCACCTCAGGTAGCGCCGTGGCCGGGGCGCTTCGCCGCATGCGGGCGATAGGGGATATCCCGGATGGCGTTGACACGCTGCGCCTGGGGCTGTTCTGGTGGAAGGCCTGCAACGAGAACGGCTCACGGGGCCGATAAAGGGCCGGCGCCGCCTTCCTGCGCCGGTGGAGGAGTTTTAGGGATGCGACGAACCGAACGGGCGGCTGCCGCCCTCCTTGCCACGCTTTGCCTCGGGGCGGTCGCGCCGGCGAAGGCGCAGGATCTGACGCTCGCGGTCGCCGCGCCTGCCACGTCCTTCGACCCGCACTACCACACGCTGACGCCGAACGCGTCGCTCACCGACCATGTTTTCGAGGCGCTGGTGGAGCGCACGGCCGAGGGGCGCCCGATCCCCGGCCTGGCGGTGAGCTGGAAAACGATCGACGACCAGACCTGGGAATTCAAGCTGCGTGAAGGCGTGAAGTGGCAGAACGGCCAGGACTTCACCGCGGAGGACGTGGTCAACACCATCAACCGCGTGCCCAAGGTGCTGAACAGCCCAGGCTCCTACGCGGTCTACACCCGCTCGATCGACCGCATGGAGGTGGTGGACCCGCACACCATCCGCTTCCACACCAAGACGGTCTACCCGCTGCTGCCGACCGACCTCACGCAGGTCGCGATCATCTGGCGCGGCCTGGGCGACGAGGTGCCGACAGCCGACTTCAACAGCGGCAAGGCGGCGATCGGCACCGGCCGCTACAAGCTGGAGAGCTACGAGCACGGCACCCGCGCCATCTTTGTCCGCAACGACGCCTACTGGGGCGAAAAGCCGACCTGGGGGCGCGTGGACTACCGCATGATCGCCAACGACGGCGCGCGCGTCGCGGCGCTGCAGGCCGGCGATGTCGCGTTCATCGACAGCGTGCCGACGCAGGATGTCGGCAAGCTGTCGAAGGAGAAGGGGATCCACATCTCCCGCGCCGACAGCCTGCGCAGCATCCTGATGCGCGTCGACTTCCGCGAGCAGACGCCCTACGTCTCCGGTCCCAACGGCGAGAAGCTGGACAAGAACCCGCTGCTCGACCGGCGCGTGCGCGAGGCGCTTTCCGTCGCCATCAACCGCAAGGCCATCGTGGACCGCATCATGTCGGGCGCCGCCAGCCCGGCCGGGCAGATGATGCCGGAGGGCACGTTCGGCTACAATCCGAAGGTCGAGCCGCCGCCCTACGATCCGGCGCGCGCCAAGAAGCTGCTGGCCGAGGCGGGCTTCCCGGACGGGCTGACCCTCACGCTGCTGGCGCCGAACAACCGCTACGTCAACGACTCCCTGATCGCGCAGGCGGTCGGCCAGATGTGGGCGCGCATCGGCGTCAGGGCGACCGTGGACGCGATGCCTTCCTCCGTCTTCTTCCAGCGCACCGCGCAGCAGGACAACTCGGTCTCGCTGAGCGGCTGGGCGAACTCGGTGGGCGAACCCTCGCCGGGCCTGAAGAGCCAGTTCGGCACGCGCGACCGCACCAAGGGCTGGGGCGCGGTGAACCACACGCTCTACTCCAACAAGGAGTATGACGCGTTGCTGACCGAAGCCCTGCAGACCGTGGACGACGAGAAGCGCGACGCGATGTTCCAGGACCTCGCGGCGATCCTCGCGAAGGACTTCGCCTATATCCCGCTGCACCACCAGGTGAACCTGTGGGCGATGCGCGACACGCTGCGGCACGAGGCGCGTGCCGACGAGCAGACCCGCGCGCTGGACATCAAGCCCGCGAAGTGACGCGACAGGGGCCGGGCGGCGCGATCCGCCCGGCCTGCTTCCTCAGGCGAGCTTCAGCTCTTCCTGCACCAGGCTGACCCAGTAGCCGACGCCGTAGGGAATGGCATCGTCGTTGAAGTTGTAGGTCGGCGTGTGCAGGCCCTCGGAGGTCGCGCCACCGGCGCCCTGGCCGAGGAACATGAAGGCGCCGGCCTTCTTCTCCAGCATGAAGGCGAAGTCCTCGCCGCCGGTCACGGGCTGGGCGTTGTCGTCCAGCTTGCCGGCGCCGGCCAGCGCCTCGGCCGCCCTCGCGGCGATGGCGGTCTGCTCGGCATGATTCACCAGCGGCGTGCCCTTGCGGCTGTATTCCACCTCCGCCCTGCAGCCGAAGGTCGCGGCCAGGCCTTGGGCAAGCTCGCGCATCCGCCGCTCCATGGTGTCCCGCACCGCGGGCAGGTAGGAGCGCGCCGTGCCGCCGACGCGGATCTCGGCCGGCATGACATTGGTCGAGCCGAAGGCGCCGCCGGCAATGGCGCCGACGCTGATCACCGCGGAATCCACCGCCGCGATGTTGCGGCTGACGATTGTCTGCAGCGCCAGGATGAACTGCGCCTGAAGCACGGTCACGTCGGTGGAAAGGTGCGGCGTGGCGCCGCCGTGGCCGCCGGTGCCCTTGAAGGTGACCAGCCAGCGGTCCGGCGCCGCCATGAAGGGGCCGGGGCGGATGGCGAACTGGCCGAGCGGAATGCCCGGCTCGTTGTGCAGGCCATAGACGGCATCCACCGGGAAGCGCTCGAACAGGCCGTCCGCCAGCATCGCGAGGGCGCCGCCGCGGCCTTCCTCGGCGGGCTGGAAGATGAACTGCACGGTGCCGCCGAAGTCCCGGTGCTGCGAGAGATACTTCGCGGCGCCGAGCAGCATGGTGGTGTGGCCATCATGGCCGCAGGCATGCATGGTGCCGGGGTTGGTGGAGGCGTAGGGCAGGCCGGTGGCCTCGTTGATCAGCAGCGCGTCCATGTCGGCGCGCAGGCCGATGGCGCGCTGCCCAGGCTGCCTCCCCTTCAGCGTGCCGACCACGCCGTAGCGGCCAACACCCTCGGTGACCTCCAGCCCCCATTCCTTCAGCCTGGCCGCCACCAACGCGGAGGTGCGCGCCTCCTCCATGCCGATCTCGGGATGGGCGTGGATGTCCTGGCGAATGGCGGCCAGTTCCGGCTGCATGGCACGCAGCGCGGCGAGAAGCGTATGGTTCACGTGATGATCTCCCGGTTGCCCGGCGCGCGGCGGGCTTGGCCCGTCCGCGCCTGCGCAGGGAAGTTTACATGCCGCCCGAACCTCTGGTTGGAAAGGGGGCATGGGGCGAAAACCCGGCGCTCCCCCTGCGTTGACCGCGGCCGGAGGCAGCGCTTAGCCTTCCGCCGGCGGCCCGGGCGCCGCGCATCACGCCGAGGACAACCGTGGCCGACCCAACCGGAACCCCTTTTTCCTTTCAGCAGGTGGACGTCTTCGCGTCGCAGCCCCTGCGCGGCAATCCGCTGGCGGTGGTGATCGGCGCGGACCGGCTGGACGAGGCACGGATGGCCGCCTTCGCCAACTGGACCAACCTGAGCGAGACGACCTTCCTGCTCCAGCCCCGCCACGCTGGAGCTGACTACCGCGTGCGCATCTTCACGCCCTCCGGCGAACTGCCCTTCGCCGGGCACCCGACGCTCGGCACCTGTCATGTCTGGCTCGCCTCCGGCGGGCAGCCGCAGGGCGCCGACATCGTGCAGGAGTGCGAAGCCGGGTTGATCCATATCCGGCGGGGTGAGGGCGGCCGGCTTTCCTTCGCCGCGCCACCGCTTCGCCGCAGCGGAGCGGTGGAGCCCGAAATCCTGGAGCAGGTCACCAGCGGCCTCGGCCTGGCCCCCGATGCCATTCAGGCGTCGAACTGGGTGGACAACGGGCCGGGCTGGCTGGCGGTGCTGCTGCGCTCGCGGGCCGAGGTGCTGGCGCTGCGGCCGGACTACGTGGCGCTGGCCGGGCTCCGGGTCGGCGTGGTTGGTCCGTGGGACCGCGCGGCCGACGGCACCGAGGCGCAGTTCGAGGTGCGGGCCTTCACGGCGGGCGGCTTCGAGGACCCGGTGACCGGCAGCCTGAACGCCAGCCTCGGGCAATGGCTGATCGGCAGTGGAATCGCTCCGGCGCAGTATGTCGCCAGCCAGGGAACGGTGCTCGGCCGCGCCGGGCGGGTGCGGGTGGAGCGGGACGGCACCGGGATCTGGGTGGGTGGCGCGGTGGCCACCTGCATCGAGGGGACGGTGCGGCTGTGACGCCGCGTGCGGCAACCGGCAAGGGAGCGGAACGATGACCAAGGACGAACTGACCGCCTGGGCGCTGGCGAATGGCTGGCAGATGCTCGGCGGGCATCCCAGCCTGACCAAGCCCACGGCGCCGAAGGAGGCGATCGTGCGGCTGGTGCTGAAGGCCACGGTGGCCAACCTGGAGGTCAAGAAGCCGGCCGGGAAGTGGGAGAAGGTCGGCGGCGAGAGCTATGCCGGCATCGTGCCGGACGAGGAGGACGGCCTGCCGCGCGGCCTCGGCTTCGAGAAGGTGCCCAGCATCACCAAGCTGATGCAGGACAATCGCGACCGGATGGTCTTCGCCAGGTTCGGCGGCTGAGGCGGCGGCGGGCGGAGGCCCGCCGCCGCCTTCCGCTCACTCGCCGGCGGCCGCCAGCATCCGCGAAACGGCCTCGCGCCGCCCGAGCGCGACCAGCACGGCATCGATCGGCGGCGACTGGGTGCTGCCGGTCAGCGCCGCGCGCAGCGGCTGGGCGATGGCGCCGAGCTTCAGCCCCTTCACGTCGGCGTAGTCGCGCAGCCACTTGTCGAGGTCGGCGCGCTCCCAGGGCGCGTCGGTCAGGAAGATGGCGAGGTCCTTCAGCCGCTCGCGGGCTTCCGGCGTCAGCAGCGCCTCGGCCTTCGGCTCCATGGGCAGGGGCGTGCTGGCCAGGGCGAAGGCGGCCATGTCGGCGGCCTCGTTCAGCGTGCGGGCGCGGGGCATGATGTCGGGCATCAGCAGCCGCACGCGCTCCGCGCCCTCGCTGCCGAAGCCGATCGAGGGGCGCCTGGCCAGGATCTCCAGCACGCGGTGCGCCAGCGCGTCCGGGTCCATCTGGCGCATGTACTGCGCGTTCAGGTGGGTGAGCTTGGCATAGTCCATCCGGCTGGCGGCGCGGCCGACATCCTTCAGCTCGAAAAGCTCGATGGCGCGCTCGCGCGGGACGAACTCCTCGTCGCCATGGCCCCAGCCGAGGCGCAGGAGGTAGTTGCAGACAGCTTCGGGAAGGAAGCCCTGGTCGCGGAACTCCAGCGCGCCCACCGCGCCGTGCCGCTTGGAGAGCTTGGCGCCATCCGCGCCGTGGATCAGCGGGATATGCGCGAAGTGCGGCCGCGCCCAGCCCATGGCGTCATAGACCATGACCTGGCGGAAGGTGTTGGTCAGGTGGTCGTCGCCGCGGATGACATGGGTGATCGCCATGTCGTGGTCGTCCACCACGACGGCGTGCAGGTAGGTCGGCGTGCCGTCGGAGCGCAGGATGACCATGTCGTCCAGCTCGCTGTTGCGCACGCGCACCTCGCCCTGCACGAGGTCGTGGATCACCGTCTCGCCCTCGCGCGGGGCCTTGATGCGGATGACCGGCTTCGCCCCCGCCGGCGCCTCGGCGGGGTCGCGGTCGCGCCAGCGGCCGTCGTAGCGCGGCGGGCGGCCTTCCTTCATGGCCGTCTCGCGCATCTCCGCCAGCTCTTCCGGCGTGGCGTAGCATTGATAGGCCTTCCCCTGCGCCAGCAGCTCCCGCGCCACCTCGGCATGCCGGGCCTCCTGCGCGGTCTGCATGACCGGCGGCTCGTCCGGCGAGAGGCCCAGCCATTCCAGGCTGTCGATGATCTGCCGCACCGCCTCGGGGGTCGAGCGCTGGCGGTCGGTATCCTCGATGCGCAGCAGGTACTGCCCGCCATGATGGCGCGCGAAGAGGAAGTTGAAGAGCGCGGTGCGCGCGCCCCCGATGTGCAGATACCCGGTCGGGGATGGGGCGAAGCGGGTGCGTACGGTCATTGCTCGGCAGTTCCTTCGAGCAGACGCTTTTAACACTCCCCGCCTCGCCTGTAGAGTGCGCGCGTAGGTTGAGAAACCATGAGCGACACAGACATCGACTCTGCCCCCCTGGTGCTGGATGCCTCCCGGGCCTTCTGGCAGCCCGCCGCCTTCATGCAGCGCCTGCAAGGCCTGCTGGAAGGGGAGTGGAGCCGGCTGCCGCTTTGGCTGCCCGTCGCGCTGGGCGCGGGCATCATCGCCTACTTCGCCCAGCGGCAGGAGCCTGGCGCGCTCTGGGGGATGGTTTCCGTACCGTTGCTGCTGGGCAGCCTCGGGCTGCGGGGACGGCCGCTGCCTGCCTGGCTGCTGGCCCTGGCGGGCATGGGCTTCCTGGGCTTCGGCGTGGCGGGGTGGCAGGCGTCGCGCATGCCGGCCCCGCTGGACCTGCCCCGGCGCGCCGTTGTGCTTGAAGGGCGGGTGGAAGCGGTGGACACGCTCCCCAAAGGCCTGCGCGTCACCCTGGGCGAGGTGCGCCTCGGCCCCGGCGAGCCACCCCTGGCGCGGCGGATCCGCATTCGCCTGCGGCCGAACGATCCGCTGCACCCGGCACCCGGCGAGAGCCTCCGCATGCGGGCGCTGGTACGCGAACCCTCCGCCCCGCCCGCGCCAGGCGGATGGGACTTCCAGCGGGACGCCTTCTTCAGCGGCCTCGGCGGTTCCGGCTTCGCCCTTGGCCCTTCCGAACGGCTCGGCGAGGCGGCCCGGCCGCCGGTCTTCGCCGCCGCGCGAGCGTGGCTGCAGCGGCGCGTGCTCGCGGCCTTGCCGGGCGGCCCCGGTGCGGTGGCGGCGGCGCTGCTGACGGGCGGCCAGAGCGCCATTCCCGCCCCCGACATCCAGGCCATGCGCGACTCCGGCCTGGCGCACCTGCTTTCCGTCTCCGGGTTGCATATCGCCATCGTCATGGGGCTCGGCTTCGGCATCCTCCGCTTCGGCGTGGCGCTGGTGCCGGCGCTCGCCCTGCGCTGGGACAGCAAGCGCATCGCCGCGCCCGGCGCCCTGCTGCTGGGGGGCGCCTACATGCTGCTGACGGGTGCGCAGGTGCCGATGCAGCGCTCCTTCGCGATGGCGGCGCTGGTCACCTTCGGCATCCTGATCGGCCGCCGGGCGCTCTCGCTGCGCGCCCTGGCGCTGGCGGCGGCGGCGGTGATGCTGGCGCAGCCGGCCGCGCTGCTCGGTCCCTCCTTCCAGATGAGCTTCGCCGCCGTGCTGGTGCTGATCGCCGGGGCGGAGGCGACCGGCCCCTTGCTGGCGCGCTGGCGGCAGGGCACGGAGTGGTGGCGACGGCCCGCCCTGGTGCTGCTGGGCATGGTGCTGACCTCGCTGCTCGCCGGTCTGGCGACGCTGCCCTATGGCCTGCACCATTTCGGCCGGCTGCAGCTCTACGGCCTGGCAGCCAACATGGTGGCGGTGCCGCTGACCTCCATGCTGGTGATGCCGGCGGGGATGCTTGCCGTGGCGCTGATGCCGTTCGGACTGGAGGCCTGGCCACTCACCGTCATGGGCTGGGGGGTCGAGGGTGTTCTGCGGGTGGCGCACACGGTGGCGTCCTGGCCCGGTGCCGCGCTGACCGCCATGCCGATCCCGGCCTGGGGGCTGCTGCTGACCAGCTTCGGCTTGCTCTGGCTCTGCCTGTGGCAGGCGCGCTGGCGGCTGCTCGGCCTGCCGCTGGCGGCCGCCGGAGTGTTCAGCGCCCTGACCGTGACGCCGCCCGATATCCTCGTCTCGGCGGACGCGCGGCTGATCGCGCTCCGCACACCGCAGGGGGTGGTGCTGCAGCGCGCCAGCGGCGCCTCGAACTTCCTGCGCGACAACTGGCTGCGCGGCTGGGGCGAGGAGGAGGCCGACCTGCTGCCTGCCTCAGGCGAGCACGAGGAGGCCGGGCTGGACTGCCCCGGCCTCGACTGCCGCTTTCAGCCGCGCCCGGACGGCCCGGCGGCGATGCTGATGCGGACGCCCAAGCCGCGCCGGGGAGAGAAGGCGGCACCCGTGCAGGCGGCGCGGGCCTGCGGGCAGGCGGCGGTGCTGGTTTCCGCCGAGCCGGTCCGCGGCCGCTGCCCGGGGACGGCGGTGGTGGACCGCTTCAGCGTCTGGCGGAACGGCCCGCACGCGGTCTGGCTCGGCCATGACGGGGTGCGGGTGGTCTCCGACCGGGACTGGCGCGGCGCGCGGCCCTGGGTGCCGCCGCCGCCCCGGCCCGCCTGGGAGAAGGATCAGTAGCGCCGCAGCAACCCGACGAGGCGGCCCTGCACCTTCACCCTGTCCGGGCCGAAGATGCGCGTCTCGTAGCGCGGGTTGGCGGCCTCCAGCGCGACGGAGTTGCCCTTGCGGCGCAGCCGCTTCAGCGTCACCTCGGCCTCGTCCACCAGGGCGACCACGATGGCGCCGTTGTCCGCCATGTCGTCGCGGCGGATGATGACGGTGTCGCCGTCGAGGATGCCGGCGCCTTCCATCGAGTCCCCCGAGACCTCCAGCGCATAGTGTTCGCCGCCGCCAAGCAGGGCAGCCGGCACCTCGACGCTGGTGCCCTGGTCGCGCAGCGCCTCGATCGGCTGACCGGCGGCGATGCGGCCATAAAGCGGCAGGTGCACCGCCGCCGCGTCATTGGCGCCGCGCGTCACGCCGGGAAGGTTGGAAGCGAAGGTGCCGCGGATGACGTTGGGCGCGAAGGCGGCCCGCGGCGGCGGCGTGGCCTCGGCGCGGGCCAGCGGCGCCGGCGCGGTGCTCTCCGGCAGTCGGATGACCTCCAGCGCGCGCGCGCGATGGGCGCGGCGGCGGAGAAAGCCACGTTCCTCCAGGGCACTGATCAGGCGGTGGATGCCGGACTTCGAGCGGAGCTTCAGCGCCTCCTTCATCTCCTCGAAGGAGGGGGAGAAGCCGGTGTCCCGCAGGTGCCGGTCGATGAACATCAGCAACTCGTGTTGCTTTCGCGTGAGCATGCGGGGCTCCCTGCCTGCGGCGGATGACCGCGAACAAAGCGGCAACCGTCACAGTGTTCTACGAAAGTTCCCGCAGGGCGGTCAACCGGCAATCGCCCTGATTTCCGCGACTTGGGATGTGGAAAACGCGTCAGAGCCCCAGATCGGCGAGAACCACCACCTCGACCGGCTCTCCGGCGGCGAGCGGCGGCGCATGGGGCGCCCTTCGCAGCAGCGCTCCGTTCTCCGCGAGAACGCGCAGCATGGAACTGTCCTGCCGGTTGGCGGCGGTGGCGACCCACTGGCCGTCCGGTTCCTGGCGCAGCCGGGCGCGCAGGTAGTCCTCGCGGCGGTCGTTCTCCGGCAGGTTCGCCCCCGCCACGGCGCGGCGCAACGGCGGTGGCGCGGGCGGCAGGCCGGAAAGCACCGCCAGCGCCGGCCACAGAAAAATGACGCCGCAGACCAGCGCCGAGACGGGATTGCCGGGCAGGCCGAGCAGCGGCGTCTCGCCCAGGCGGCCCCAGATCAGCGGCTTGCCCGGCCGCATGGCGATCTTCCAGAAGTCCAGCGTGAAACCATGCGGGCCGAGAGCCTGCTGCACCAGATCGTGTTCGCCGACGCTGGCGCCTCCGGTGGTCACCAGCAGGTCGCAGAAGCGGGCCGCCTCGGCGGCGGCGCCGATGGCGGCGAGGTCGTCGCGGGCGATCGGCAGCACCAGCGGCTCGGCGCCCGCCGCGCGCACCAGCGCCGCCAGGGCATGCGCGTTGGAGGACACGATGCCCCCCGGCGGCAGCGGCTCGCCGGGCAGCACGATCTCGTCGCCGGTGGCCAGGATGCCGATGCGGGGGCGGCGATGCACGGCGAGCCAGGGATGGTTGCCGGCGGCGGCCAGGCCGATGTCGCGCGCCGTCAGCCGGCGGCCCGGGGCGACCAGCGTCTCGCCGGCCTTGAAGTCGAGCCCGGCGCGGCGGATCCAGCGGCCGGGCTGCACGGTCTCCCGCACCAGAACGCGGCCCTCGGCGGCCTCGGCGTCTTCCTGCAGCAGGATGCCGTCGGCGCCTTCGGGAACCAGCCCGCCGGTGAAGATCCGTACCGCCTCGCCCGCGCCCACGCCGCCGGCGAAGGGATGCCCGGCCGGAGCGGAGCCCGTCACCCGCAGCCAGGCGCCTTCCGTCGCGTCGGCGGCGCGCACGGCATAGCCGTCCATGGCCGAGACGTCGGCCGGCGGCTGCGTCAGCCGGGCGGCGACGGGTGCGGCCAGCACGCGGTTCCAGGCATCGGACAGGCCAACGGTCTCGGTGCCGGAGGAGCGCAGGCCGGCCAGGATGCGACCGCGGGCCTCCTCGACCGAAATCATCGCGCCGCCTCCCAAAGTCCTGATTTTCCACCTTCCTTGCGCGCCAGATGCACTTCGGTGATCTGCATGCCGCGGTCAATGGCCTTGCACATGTCATAGACCGTCAGCGCGGCGACGGTGACGGCGGTGAGCGCCTCCATCTCGACCCCGGTGGGGCCGGTGGTCTTCACCCGCGCCTCGATGGCGACGGCGTCCGGCGCCTCGGGCAGCAGCTCCAGCTTCACCGAGGTGAGCGCCAGCGGGTGGCAGAGGGGAATGAGGTCGGCGGTGCGCTTGGCCGCCATGATGCCGGCGATGCGCGCCACGCCGAGCACGTCGCCCTTGCCCAGGCCGCCCGCCCGGATGGCGGCCAGCGTCTCCGGCGCCATCCGCACCCGACCGCGCGCGATGGCGAGCCGCTCGGTGGCGGGCTTGGCGGAAACGTCCACCATGACCGCCTTTCCCTCGGCATCGAAATGCGTGAATCCGCCTTCGCGCCGTGGGGCTGGCGCGCGCGGCGGGTCGAAGCCTTCGCCGCCCTCGCTCATCCGGCCTCCACCATGGCGCGGGCGGCAGCGGTGACGTCCTCCTGGCGCAGCAGGTGCTCGCCCACCAGGATGCAGCGGGCGCCGGCGGCGGCCATGCGGTGCACGTCCTCGGCGTTGCGCAGCCCGCTCTCAGCCACCGGGATGCGGTCGGCAGGCACCAGCGGGGCCAGCGCCTCGGCGGTGGTGAGCTCGGTCTTCAGCGTGCGGAGATTGCGGTTGTTGATGCCGATCAGGCGCGTGTTCAGGCCGAGCGCACGGTCCAGCTCGCGCTGGTCGTGCACCTCCGCCAGCACCGACATGTCGAGGCTGCGGGCAGCCTCCTCCAGCTCTCGGGCCTGCGCATCGGAAAGGGCGGCCATGATCAGCAGGATGCAGTCCGCGCCCATCGCCCGGGCCTCGAACACCTGGTAGGGATCGATCATGAAGTCCTTGCGCAGGACCGGCAGCTTGCAGGCGCCGCGGGCCACCACGAGGTCGGCGGGGCTGCCCTGGAAGTGCGGCCCGTCGGTCAGCACGGAGAGACAGGCCGCGCCCGCTTCCTCATAGGCGCGCGCCAGAGCCGCCGGCTCGAAGGGATCGCGGATCAGGCCGCCGGAGGGCGAGGCCTTCTTGATCTCGGCGATGAGCCCGATGCGCCCCTCCGCCACGGCCGAGCAGAGCGCGCCGGTGAAGTCGCGCGGCGGCTCCTCGTCACGGGCGCGGTGCTCCATCTCGGAGAGGGGGGTGGCGGCGGCCCGCTCACGCACTTCCACTTCCTTGTCGGCCAGGATGCGCAGCAGGGTGTCGGGCAGGGTATCGGCGTTCATGACCATCTCTCGGCGCAGGCGCGCCTGGGCAACAAAGAGGGGGAGGGGGCCGGGTTTCAGCCCGGCGCCATCTCGGCGGGCGGGCGCGTGGCGCGGCGCAACTGTTCCAGCACCGCAAGCGCCGCGCCCTCATCAATGGAGCGGGCGGCGCGTGCGGCAGCGGCACGGAGATCGGTCGTTTCGCCCGCGACGACAAGGGCGGCCGCCGCGTTCAGCACGACGCAATCGCGATAGGGGCCATGCATGCCGCGCAGGAGGGCTTCCAGCGCGGCGGCATTCTCCGCCGGGTCGCCGCCCTTCAGCGCCTCGACGGGGGCCTCGGGAAGGCCGGCATCGGCGGGGCTGACGGCGAATTCGCGGATGGTGCCGTGATGCAGCTCGACCACCTGGCTGGGTCCTGAAAGGGTCAGCTCGTCCAGCCCGTCGCCATGCACCAGCCAGGCACGCTCGCTGCCGATGCGCGCCAGCGTCTCGGCCATGGGGCGCAACCATTGCGGTGCGAAGGCGCCGGTCATCTGCCGCTTCACGCGGGCCGGATTGGTCAGCGGCCCCAGCAGGTTGAAGATGGTGCGGGTGCCCAGTTCCACCCGTGGCCCGGCGGCATGGCGCAGGGCGGCGTGGTGCCGCGGCGCCGCCAGAAAGACCATGCCCGCCTGATGCAGCACATCCGGCAACTGGGGCAGCGGCACGTCGAGGTTGATGCCGAGGGCCGCCAGCGCGTCCGAGGCGCCGGACTTCGAGGAAAGCGCACGGTTGCCGTGCTTGGCCACCTTCACCCCGGCGCCGGCCACCACCATGGCGGCGGCGGTGGAGATGTTCAGCGTGCCCACCCCGTCGCCGCCGGTGCCGACAATGTCGATGGTGCCCAGGGGCGCCTCGACCGCCGTCATGCGGGCGATCATGGCGCGCACGGCGCCGGTCATCTCCGCCACCGTCTCGCCCCGCACCCGCATGGCCATCAGCATACCGGCGATCTGCGCGGGCGTGGCCTCGCCCTCCATGATCTGCCCGAAGGCGTGCTCGGCCTCGGCCTCGGAGAGGGTCTCGCCCGCCGCGAGGCGGGCCAGCACGGGCTTCAGCGTCATCATGCCGCGGCCACCTCGCGGAACGCCGTTCCCCCGGGGCTGGCGATGCGGAACAACAGGTGCGTCGGCTCGCTCTGCCGGAACATGATGCTGCGATCCTCCTTCGGGGCGCCATGCGCCAGCGTCGGCGAGGCCGGCCGTAGCGGGAGGCTAGCCTGTCCGCTCATCGCACAACAAGGGCAGGAATGGACCCCCTCTGCTGCCCGGCGCCCCGTCCGTCCTTTAGAAGAAAATGCTCTGGAAGCAGTGTTTTGAGGCACGACGCTGATCCGATCAGTCAGCGCCGTGCCTGCGGGAGGCATGCCGACGGGGCCGGCAGGCGCCCTTCATCGCGGGGTGACCTGGCCCAGGAGGGCCTCATTGTAGCTGATCTCCGCCTGCGCGCGCAGCGCATCGAGGTACTGCCCCTCCAGGTCGTTCAGCATCGCCTGCTCCACGGCATCCCGCACCCGGCCGAGGGCCAGCGGATCGCTGTCCGGGTTGAAGGGCACCACCTGCACCGGCTGCGCCACGGCGAAGCCTTCCGGCGTCCCGGCCATGGTGGCCTGGTCCGGCGGCGTGTCGAAGACCGGGCGCAGCAGCTCGGCGGGCAGGGGCGTGCTGGGCTGCGGCTGGCGTCCGAAGGGCCCGATGCGCTGCACGGGGAAGCCAGCCTCGCGCGCCGCCTCGGCCAGCGGCTTGCCGCCCTTCACCGCGGTCAGCAGCGCCGCCGCCTGCTCCTCCTGGACACGGCGGCGGGCATCGGCCGTCCAGGCCTCGCGCACCTGCGCCTCGACCTGCTCGAAGGGACGCAGCGCGGTCGGAACGACCTCCTTCAGGTCAAAGGAGAAAAGAGCCGTCTGCCCGGCCTCGGCGAGGCGCGGGGAGTCGCCCTGGCGGGCGGCGAAGACGGCGCGCAGCGCGATGTCCTCAGCCGCCCCGTTCAGCGGCAGCTCCGCGCGCGCGCCGGCCTGGGTCCGGCCGGAGGCATCGGTGGTGACGTCCACGAGGGCGAGGCCGAAGCGCTGGGCCGCCTCGGCGAGGGTGGCGCCGCCCGCCAGGGCATCCTCCACCTGGTTGGCGCGCTCGTAGGCGAGGTCGGCCGCGCGCTCGCGGCGGACCATGGCGCTCAGCTCGTCGCGCACCGCGTCGAAGCCGCGCACCTGCTCGGGCTGGATGTCGGTCACCTTCAGCACGTGCCAGCCGAAGCTGGTCTGCACCGGCGCGCTGATGCCGTTCTCCGGCAGGGCGAAGGCCGCCTGGGCAAGCTCCTGCACCGGCAGCCCGTTGCGATCGGTGGTGCCGAGCGAGACGGCCTGGCCGCCGGCCTGCTGCGCCGCCGCCTCGATGGCCGCGAAGCCGGCCCCGCCGCGCCACTGCTCGGCGATCGCCGCCGCCTGCTCGCGGCTGGGCAGCAGGGCCTGCTCGATGCTGCGGCGCTCCGGCGTCTCGAACTCGCCGCGATGGGCCTCGTAGGCGGCGTGCAGATCCTCGTCGGACGGCTTGATCTCGGCCGCGACCGTCTCCGGGGAAAGCACCGCCAGGGCGTAGTGGCGGTATTCCGGTGAGGAGAAGCGGTCCGGATTGTTCTCGTGGAAGCGGCGGAGCTGCTCCTCGGCGGGTGTCGCCGGCTCGGGTGCGGCGGCGAAGGGCAGGCGGACCAGGTCGGCCACGCGCTGCTCGCGCTCCCAGGCCAGCAGCGGCTTGGTCAGCGCGTCCGGCCCGGCGGCGCCGGCGCGCACGGCACCGACAAGCTGCTGCCGCTGCAGGTCGGCCCGCAGCAGGTTGAGGAACTCGCCCTCGCTCAGCCCGTTGTTGCGCAGGAAGCCGTCGAACAGGGTGCGGCTGAACCGGCCGTCCGCGCCGCGGAAGGCGGGGATGCCGAAGACGTAGTCGCGCAGCGCCATCTCCGGCACGGCGATATGCAGCTGCGCCGCTTCCTTGCGCTGCACCCGGTCCAAGATGAGCTGCTCCACCGCCTGGCGGCCGATCGCCTGCGCCATGGCCGGGTTCATCTCGAAACCGGCGCCCAGCTGGCGCTGCATCCGCAGCATGTCCCGGCGTGCCGCCTGCTGGGCCTCGGTCAGCTCGATGGGCGCGCCGCCCACCCGCGCGACGGCGGTGTCGGTGCCGATCCGGCGGACAACGTCCTCGATCCCCCAGATGCCGAAGGAAAGGATCAGGAGAAGGAACAGGGCCTTGGCAAACCAGGTGCCGGCAAGGCGTCGCAGCGCAGTGAGCATCGTAATCCGTCTGGATGGAGGCGGGCGGACCATAGGGAAAACGCGCCCGGTTGCCAAACATGGCCGCCCCCTGTAGCGCGGCGGGGAAGGATTTTCGTTCGAATCAGGAAGCAAGGAGCCGAGCATGACCCCTGGTGTGCGCCCGCTGATCGCCGGGAACTGGAAGATGCACGGCACCCTCGCGGAGGCGACGGCCCTGGCGCAGGGTGTGGCTGCCGGGGCCGGGGGTGCGGCGGAACTGCTGGTCTGCCCGTCTTTTCCGCACCTGTCGGCGGTGAAGATGGCGATGGCGGGCAGCGCGATCGGCCTCGGCGCGCAGGACTGCCACGCCAAGCCGAAGGGCGCCCATACCGGCGACGTCTCCGCCGCCATGCTGAAGGATGTGGGCGCGAGCCACGTCATCCTCGGCCATTCCGAACGCCGCGCCGACCACGGGGAGAGCGACGCCGAGGTCAAGGCCAAGACCGAGGCTGCCCTGGCCGAAGGCCTGACGCCCGTGGTCTGCGTCGGCGAGAGCGAGGCGCAGCGGCTGGCCGGCGAGGCCGAGGCGGTGGTGGCCGGACAGCTCGGCGGCAGCCTGCCGGAGGGCTTCGCCAGGGCGGGCGGCGTGGTCGCCTACGAGCCGGTCTGGGCCATCGGCACCGGCCGCACGCCGACGGAGGAGGATGTCGCCGCGATGCATGCCCGCATCCGCGCCGAGCTGGTGCGCGCCTTCGGCCCGGCGGGGGAGGGGCTGCGCATCCTCTACGGCGGCTCGGTGAAGCCGGGCAACGCCAAGGCGATCCTGGCGCTGCCGCATGTGGACGGCGCGCTGGTCGGCGGCGCCAGCCTGGTGGCGGCCGACTTCCTGGCGATCGCCGCCGCGGTCGCCTGACTGCGGCGGCGAGGCCGCTCAGGCGGCTCGCAGGCTGCCGAGGAAGCCGCTGACCTCCTGGCGCAGGGTGCCGAGCTGGCCGGTGACGCCGGCCGCCGCCTCCTGCACCTGCTGAGCGGCGCTGCCGGTGGTGCCGGCGGCGCCGGAAACCCGCTCCAGCTCCTGCGAGACCTCGCCCGTGCGGGCCGCCGCCTCGGTGATGTTCTGGGCGATCTCGCGCATGGCGGCCGTCTGCTCCTCCACCGCGGCGGCGATGGCGCTGGCGATGGTGTCCACCGAGGAGACGGTGCCAGCGATGCCGCGCACCCGCTCCACCGCCAGCGCCGTCTCTTCCTGGATGGTGGCGATCTGGCTGCGGATCTCCTCGGTCGCCTTGGCGGTCTGCGCGGCGAGCGACTTCACCTCGGAGGCCACCACGGCGAAGCCCTTGCCGGATTCGCCGGCGCGCGCCGCCTCGATGGTGGCGTTCAGCGCCAGCAGGTTGGTCTGCCCGGCGATCTGCTCGATCAGCTGAACCACGTCCCCCACCTGGCGGGCGGCGTCGGCGAGCCCCTGCACGGAGGCGTCGGTGCGCTGGGCGTCCTCCACCGCCGCGCGGATCACGCCCGAGGCCTCGCCGACCTGGCGCCCGATCTCGGCGCTGGTGCTGGTCATCTCCTCCACCGCGGCAGCCACGCCATTGACGTTGGTGGCGGCGCTGCCCGCGCTGCGCCGCGCGCCCTCGGTGCCGGCGCGGGCGCTTTCGGCAGCCTGAACCATGGTGCTGGCCACGCCGCGCAGGCCCTCGCCGGCTTCCCCGAGGCGGCCGACGATCTGGCCCACGGAACTGTCGAGACGCGTCGCCAGCGCCTCCAGCGCCGCGCGCTTCTCGGCAGCGGCCTGGTGCTCGCGAAGGGCGCTCTCCTCCTCCAGCCGGCGCTTCGCGAGGGCGTTCTCGCGCAGCACGGCGAGCGCGGCGGCCATTTCGCCGATTTCGTCGCCCCGGCCGGTCTCCGGCACCGTCCCCTCCAGCTCGCCACCGGAGACGCGCGCCATGCCGCCGGCAAGCCGGTGCAGCGCGCCGGCGATGTCGCGTGCGATCAGCCATGCGCCGAGGCCCATCAGGGCCAGAAGGCCGGCCGCGGCGAGGCCGAACTGCAGGATGAGCCTGCCGAACTCCGCATCCAGGTCGTCAACATAGGCGCCGGAGGCGAACAGCATGTTCCAGGGCTTGAACTCCCTGGCGAAGACGAGCTTCTCCAGCGGCCCCTGCTGGCCGGGCTTCGGGTACCAGTAGGAGCCCGTGCCGCCGGCGGGGCTGCTCAGCGCGGCGTTTCGCAGAACTTCCGGGATCAGGTTGCCGTTGTGGTCCCGCGTGGTGCTCACCTTGCCTTCCGCGGCCGGCGTCGCGGGGGAGAGATAGGTGAACCCGTCCATCCCATAGGCGAGGACGTAGCCGGTGCCGCCGTCGAAACGGAAGGTCCGGGCGTCGTCGTGGAACCGGGCGACGGCCTGCTCCCGCGTGAGGCTGCCCGCCGCCACCTGCTTCTCCAGCGCCTCGGCGACGCTGCGCACGATCTCCACGGCGGCGCGCAGCTTGTCCACCCGGTCCTCACGCATGCGGCTCCGGATCACCTCGGCGGAGGCGCCAAAGAGCAGCAGGACGGTTATCGCCGCCAGGCCCAGCAGGAGTCCGAACTTCGCCCGGATTCGCAGGCGATGAAGCAGATGCACGAGGGTCACCTCCAGTTTTGCCCGCGGCGCGGTGCGCCGCTCGCCCGCCATGGTGACCGTGCGGGACTAACGGATGCTTTCTGCCGATGTGACAAGCTGCCTCCGGGCGGCCGCCCGGGCAGGCCGGGGGGCGTGATCACGAAATGGTGCAGGGGCAAGCGGTCTTTCCTTGCCGGCGGCTTGGCGCGAGACTTCGCCGCCATGCCGAATGAAAAGACCACGCAGGCTCTTGCCGCGCTCGACTCCGCCCGTGCCGATACCGAGGCCAGCCTGCTCGAATGGCTGCGCATCCCCAGCGTCAGCGCGCAGCCCGCTCATGCGCCCGACTGCCGCGCCGCCGCCGAGTGGCTGTCCCGCGAGCTGGTGGCGCTGGGCTTCCAGGCGCGGCTGCGCGACACGCCCGGCCATCCGGTGGTGATCGCCACGCATCCCGGCCCCGGCGGCGACGTGCCGCATGTGCTGATCTACGGCCACTACGACGTGCAGCCGCCGGAGCCGCTGGAACTCTGGAAAAGCCCCCCCTTCGCGCCGGTGGTCACCGACGGGCCGCGCGGGCCGCGCATCGTTGCCCGCGGCGCGGTGGACGACAAAGGCCAGGTGATGACCTGGCTGGCGGCGCTGCGCGCCTGGAACACCGCGGCGGGCGCGCCGCCGGTGCGCGTCACGGTGCTGGTGGAGGGCGAGGAGGAGGTCGGCAGCCCCAACCTCGATGCCGTGCTGGAGGCGGAGAAGGCCACGCTGGCCGCCGACGTCGCGCTGATCAGCGACACCAACATGTGGGACCCGCAGACCCCTGCGCTGACCATCAGCCTGCGCGGCATGGTCTATGTGCAGATCGACCTCAAGCTCGGCGACCGGGACCTGCATTCCGGCCTGTTCGGGGGCTCGGCCGGCAACGTGCTGAACCTGCTGACCCGCATCCTCGGCGACCTCAAGGATGCCGATGGCCGCATCCAGATCCCCGGCTTCTATGATGGCGTGGCCGAGCCTGGCGCCGAGCAGCGTGCCGCCTGGGAGGCGCTGGGCTTCGACGAGGCCGCCTTCCTCGGCGCGCAGGGCCTTTCCGTGCCCGGCGGCGAGAAGGGGCGGAGCGCGCCGGAGCGCCTCTGGGCGCGCCCGACCGCCGACGTCAACGGCGTCTGGGGCGGCTACATGGGCGAGGGGTCCAAGACCGTCATTGCCTGCGAGGGGCACGCCAAGCTGTCCTGCCGGCTGGTGCCGGGGCAGGACCCGGAGAAGATCGTCGAGGGCATCCGTGCCTTCGTGAAGGCCCGCCTTCCGGCCGATGCCAGATTCGAATTGCAGGTCTTCGGCACGGCGCCGGCCGTTTCCGTGCCCCTGGATTCGCCCTGGCTGAAGGCGGCCGAGGTTGTTCTGCAGGAGGAATTCGGCAAGCCGGCGGTGCGTGCCGGCGGCGGTGGCTCGATCCCGGTGGCCTCCAGCCTGAAGGGCATCCTGGGGCTGGACAGCCTGCTGATGGGCTTCGGCCTGGACGACGACCAGGTGCACAGCCCGAACGAGAAGTTTGAGTTGAGCTGCCTGCATGCCGGTGCGCGCAGCCATGTCCGGCTGCTCGGGAAGCTCGCGAAGTAAAGGGAAGCTTGGGGGAATTCCTTCCCCCAGCCTTGCTTCAGCCCTTGGCCACCGCCGCGCGAATGGCGCCGAGGGTTTCCTCGATCATCCCCGCCGTCACGTCGAGATGCGTGCAGGCGCGGATGCGGCCGCCCAGCATGGAGAGGTGGATGCCCTGCAGCCGCAGCGCACCCACCAGATCCGCGGCGGTGAGGCCGGTGCCGGCGGGGTTGAAGAACACCAGGTTGGTGTCCGGCTCCTCGACATCCATGCCCGCGATCTGCCGCAGGCCGCGCGCCAGGGTCCTGGCGTTGGCATGGTCTTCGGCGAGACGGTCGATGTTGTGGTCCAGCGCGTAGAGGCAGGCGGCGGCGCAGATGCCGGCCTGCCGCATCGAGCCGCCCAGCCGCTGCTTCCAGCGCCAGGCGTGGCCGATGAACTCGGCGGAGCCGCAGAGCACCGCGCCGAGCGGTGCGCCCAGCCCCTTGGTGAAGTCCAGCCAGACGGAGTCGAAGCCGGCCACCATCTCGGCGGCGGGGATGCCGGCGCCGACCACGGCGTTCATCAGCCGGGCGCCGTCCATATGGGTGGCCCAGCCCTGCTCGCGCGCCACGGCGACAACGGCATCGAGCTGGTCCTGCGGCCAGATGCCGCCACCGCCGATATTGGCGGTCTGCTCCACCTCCAGCAGGCGCTGCGGCGGGCTGTAGCGGCCGCCCGGGCGGATGGCGGCGCGCAGGGTGTCGGCATCGAACATGCCGCGCGCACCCTTCAACGGGTGGATCTGCACGCCGGTGGTGGCGGCATGCGTGCCACCCTCGCTGGACAGGATATGCGCCGTCTCATGCGCCAACACCTCGTCGCCGGCGCGGCAATGGGTGCGGATGGCAATGACGTTGCACATGGTGCCGGAGGGCAGGAAGACCGCCGCCTCCTTGCCCATCAGCGCCGCCATGCGGTCGCAGAGGGCGTTCACCGTCGGGTCGTCGCCGAACTGCTCGTCGCCGACCTCGGCGGCCATCATGGCCTCCTTCATGGCCAGGCTCGGGCGGGTCTGGGTGTCCGAGTAGAGGTTGATGCGGACCGGCGGGGCGCCGACAGGGGGGCGGGACGGGGCATGCACCATCAGGGCGGACCTTTGCTGGGAGACGGGCTCAGTCGGAGAGGTCGGTGATCGAGACGTAGAGCCACCGGGCGAGGCGATAGACCACGAACAGCACCAGCAACCCGGCAAGGGCGGGGAAGAGCCAGCCGGGCAGGCCCTGCAACAGGGCCTGGCCCGTGGACTGCCAGTAGATGAGGGCCGCCAGGGCGGCGAGCAGGATCAGGGCGATCGGCATCGGTGCCGGCAGCATGGCAGGCGGAACCGGTGCCGTCAGCCCCTCGCGGCCGGTGCCTGGCGCGTTTTATTGCGCGGCGGGCGAGTTGCCCGGAACCGGTGCGCCGCTCGCGGCCTGGGCCGCCCCGTTGCGCCCGTAGAGCACCATCGCCCGGCGCTCGAAGGCGCGCACCATCAGCCGCACCGCCTCATTGAAGACCGTGCCGATGACGGCCTGCAGCAGCCGTGACCGGAACTCGAAATCAACGAAGAAATCGACCTCGGTCCCGCCCTCGGCCGCCGTGAAGGTCCAGTTGTTGTTGAGGTAGCGGAAGGGGCCGTTCTCGTAGCGCACGCGGACGCTGTGCGGCCGCTCCAGCAGCACCCGGGAGCGGAAGGTTTCCCGGAACATCTTGAAGCCGATGGTCAGGTCGGCCACCAGCTCCTGATCGGTATGCGAGACGATCCGCGCCCCCACGCACCAGGGCAGGAACTCCGGGTAGCGGCGGACATCCGCCACCAGATTGAACATCTGCTCGGGCGTATAGCGCAGGAGGCGCTTCTCGGCATGGGTCGGCATCAGGCAGCAACGCCGCCGCGGAGCCGGGCGTTGCGTGCGTCCCGCAACGCGGCGAAATCACGGTCGGCGTGGTAGGAGGAGCGGGTCAGCGGCGTGGCGGAAACCAGCAGGAAGCCCTTGCTGCGCGCCATGCGGGCGTAGTCCTCGAACTCGGCCGGCTCCACGAAGCGGTCCACCGCCGCATGCTTCACCGTGGGCTGGAGGTACTGGCCGATGGTCAGGAAGTCGACCTCCGCGCTGCGCATGTCGTCCATCACCTGCAGCACCTCGGTCCGCGTCTCGCCCAGGCCCACCATCACGCCGGACTTGGTGAAGATCGAGGGGTCCAGCTCCTTGACCCGATCCAGCAGGCGCAGGGAGTGGAAGTAGCGCGCGCCCGGGCGGATGCTGGGGTAGAGCTTCGGCACCGTTTCCAGGTTGTGGTTGAAGACGTCCGGCCTCGCGGCCACCACCACCTCCAGCGCGCCGTCCTTGCGCAGGAAGTCAGGGGTCAGGATCTCGATGGTGGTCTCGGGCGCGGCAATGCGGATGGCGGCGATCACGGCGGCGAAATGCGCGGCGCCCCCGTCGGCCAGGTCGTCCCGGTCCACGCTGGTGATCACCACATGCCGCAGCCCGAGCTTGGCCACGGCATCGGCCACGCGGCGCGGCTCATCCGCATCCAGCGTCTTGGGCATGCCTGTCGTGATGTTGCAGAAGGAGCAGGCGCGGGTGCAGATCTCGCCCATGATCATCATGGTGGCGTGGCGCTGCGACCAGCACTCCCCGATGTTCGGGCAGGCCGCCTCCTCGCACACCGTCACCAGCTTGTTGTCGCGCATCAGGTTGCGCGTCTCGTGGTAGATCGGGTGGGTCGGCGCCTTGACCCGGATCCAGTCCGGCTTGCGTTTGATCGGGTTGTCCGGGCGGTGCGCCTTCTCGGGGTGGCGCAGCGGCCTGGGGGCGTTGCCCTCGGCGCCGGCGACGGCGCCGCCGGCCCGGTGATCGATCAGGATACGGGTGGCCATTCGGAATTCTGGCTCCTTGCCGGTCGGCTCGCGCCGGTCGGTTCCGGAGCGGGCCGCTGGCCGTGCTCTATAAAGGCATTCCGGGCGCGAAGGCGAGAGAACGCCCCCGCGCCACGCTCCGCTCAGATGTGGAGCACCTGGCCATAGGCATCAAGCACCGCCTCGTGCATGGCTTCGGAGACGGTGGGGTGCGGGAAGACGGTGTGCATCAGCTCCGCCTCGGTGGTCTCCAGGGTGCGCGCGATGGTGTAGCCCTGGATCATCTCGGTGACCTCCGGCCCGACCATGTGGGCGCCGAGCATGGCGCCGGTCTTGGCGTCGAACACCGTCTTGGCGAAGCCCTCCGGCTCGCCCAGCGCGATGGCCTTGCCATTGCCGATAAAGGGGAAGCGGCCCACCCGGACCTCGTAGCCCATCTCCTTCGCGCGGGCCTCGGTGAGACCGACGGAGGCGACCTGCGGCCGGCAATAGGTGCAGCCCGGGATGTTGCTGATGTCGGTCGGGTGCGGGTGCATTCCCGCGATGGCCTCGACGGTGACCACGCCCTCATGCATGGCCTTGTGGGCCAGCCAGGGGGCGCCGGTCAGGTCGCCGATGGCCCAGACGCCTTCCTCGCCGGTGCGGCCGAGCGGGTCGGTGACGACATGCGTCTTCTCGACCTTAATCCTGGTGCCTTCCAGGCCGATATTCTCCACATTGCCGACGATGCCGACCGCGGAGATCAGCCGGTCCGCCTGGATCTCCTGCACCTTGCCGTTCGCCTCGACAATGGCGGTCAGCCCGTCGCCCGACTTGCGGACGCCCTGCACGCGGGCGCCGGTCAGCACCTTCATGCCCTGCTTGGTGAAGGATTTCTGCACGAAGGCGGAGACCTCGGCGTCCTCAACCGGCAGGATGCGGTCCATCACCTCGATCAGCGTGACCTCGGCGCCCATGTTCAGGAAGAAGGAGGCGAACTCGCTGCCGATCGCGCCGGAGCCGACCACGATCAGCTTCTTCGGCATGATGTTCGGCACCAGCGCCTCGCGGTAGCTCCAGATCAGCTTGCCGTCCGGCTCCAAGCCGGGAATGACGCGGGCGCGGGCGCCGGTGGCCAGGATGATGTTCTTGGCCTGCAACTCGGCGGCGGGCTGCCCCTCCTTGCTCACGGTGAGCTTGCCGGGACCGGCCAGCTTGCCGCTGCCGTCGAACACGGTGACCTTGTGCTTCTTCATCAGCCCGCGCACGCCCGAGGAGAGCTGCCCGGAAACCTGGCGGGAGCGCTTCACCACCGCGCTGAAGTCGAAGCGCACGTTGTCGGCCGCGAAGCCATAGGGGCCGAGATTGTGCAGCAGGTGGTTGATCTCGGAGGCGCGCAGCAGCGCCTTGGTGGGGATGCAGCCCCAGTTGAGGCAGATGCCGCCCAGGTGCTCGCGCTCCACCACGGCGGTCTTCATCTTGAGCTGGGCGGCGCGGATGGCGGCGACATAGCCGCCGGGCCCGCCGCCCACCACCACCAGATCGAACTGCTCGGCCATGCTCTCCGGCTCCCTTGAGGCGGTGTCTCAGCCGGCCAGCGCGCGCAGCGCTTCACCGGAGAGGCGTTGATCGGTCCATTCCTCGCGCCCGACCGCGCCGATCCGCCTGTAGAAGGCGATGGCGGGCTCGTTCCAGTCGAGCACGTTCCATTCCACCCAGGCATGGCCGCTTTCCAGGGCCTTACGCGCCGCGGCGCGGAAGAAGGCGAGGCCGATGCCGTGCCGGCGATGCGCCGGATCGACGAAGACATCCTCGATCCAGAGGCCGGAGCGGCCGGCGAAGGTGCTGAAGGTCTCGTACCACAGGCAGACGCCGACGGCCTCGCCCTCCACCTCCGCCAGCAGCCCCTGGATGCGGCGGGTGGCCAGCGCGCCGTAATAATCCTGCGCGGTGGCCACCACCTCGTGCCCCAGCTTCTCGTAGTCGGCGAGCGCCTGCACGAGGCGGAGAACCTCCTCCGCGTCGCGCGGGCGGATCTCGCGCAGGGTGAAGCCGGGCGCGCCGCTCACAGCATCAGGCTCAGCGGGTCCTCGACCACCTTCTTGAAGGCGGCGATCCATTCGGCGGCCAGCGCACCGTCCACCACGCGGTGATCGACCGAGAGGGTGCAGGTCATCACCGTGGCGATGGCCAGCGCGCCGTCCTTCACCACCGGGCGCTGCTGCCCGGCGCTGACCGCCAGGATGCCGGCCTGCGGCGGGTTGATGATCGCCGCGAAGTCCGACACCCCGAACATCCCCATGTTGGAGATGCTGAAGCCGCCGCCCTGGAATTCCTCCAGCTTGAGCTTGCCGGACTTGGCGCGGGCGGCCAGGTCCTTCATCTCGTTGCTGATGGCGGCGAGGCCCTTCTGGTCGGCCTTGCGCACGATCGGCGTGATCAGCCCCTCGGGGATCGAGACGGCCACCGAGATGTCCACGTCGTGGTACTGGATGATGGCGTCGTCGGTCCAGGAGGCGTTGACGCTCGGGAACTGGCGCAGCACCCGGGCGGCCGCCTTGATGATCAGGTCGTTCACCGAGAGCTTGAAGGCGCCGGGGCCCTCCTTCGGCGCGCGGCCATTGAGGTCGGCGCGCAGCTTCAGCAGCGCGTCGAGCTCGATGTCCATGGTGACGTAGAAATGCGGCACCGTCGCCTTGCTCTCCGCCAGGCGCTTGGCGATCACCTTGCGCATGGAGGAGTTGGGCACGGCGGTGTGCGGCGCCGTGATCGGCGCCGCGGGCGCCTTCGGGGCCTGCGCCGCGGCGGCGGCGGGGCTGGCGGTGGTCGGTGCCGCAGCCGCCGGCTCGGCCCTGGCGGCCGGCGCGGTCTTCGGCTGCGCCGCGGCCGCCTCGATGTCGGCCTTCACGATGCGGCCGTTCGGGCCGGAGCCCTGGATGCCGGAAAGCTCCAGCCCCGCCTGCTTCGCCATGCGGCGGGCGAGGGGGGAGGCGAAGACGCGGTCGCCCGCCTCGGCCGCGCCGGCGGCTGGCTTCGGCGCCGGCTTGTTCTCGTTGGCCGTGGCGGCCTTGGGCTGCTGCTCGCCGGGACCGGAGGCCGGCTTGCTCGCCGGGGTGGTCTCCTGCTTCGGCGGCGCCTCCGGCTTCGGGACCGCCTTCGGCGCGGCGCCGGCGCCTTCGGGCACCGCCTCGCCTTCCTCGACCAGGATGCCGATCGGGGCGTTGACCTTCACGCCCTCGGTGCCGTCCTGCACCAGGATCTTGCCGAGGATGCCCTCATCCACGGCCTCGAACTCCATGGTGGCCTTGTCGGTCTCGATTTCGGCGATGATGTCGCCGGCCTTGACCGGCTCGCCTTCCTTTTTCAGCCAGCGCGCGAGCGTCCCCTCCGTCATGGTGGGGGAAAGCGCGGGCATCAGGATGTTGGTGGCCATCGTCCCGCGTTCCCCTTACTTCCGGTAGGTGGCTTGCTTCACGGCGTCGATGACGTCCGCGATGGTCGGCAGGGCCAGCTTCTCGAGGTTGGCCGCATAGGGCATCGGCACGTCCTTGCCGGCGACGCGCACCGGCGGGGCGTCCAGGTGGTCGAAGGCGTGCTCGATCACCTGCATCGCCACCTCGCCGCCGATGCCGGAGAAGGCCCAGCCCTCCTCGACGGTGACGAGGCGGTTGGTCTTCTTCACCGAGGCGACGACCGTGTCGATGTCCAGCGGGCGGATGGTGCGGAGGTTGACCACCTCGGCCTCGATGCCCTCCTCGGCCAGCTTCTCGGCCGCCTGCATCGCCAGGCCCACCTCGATGCTGTAGGCGACGATGGTGACGTCCTTGCCCTGGCGCTCCACCTTGGCCTTGCCGATCGGCAGGATGAAGTCCTCGGCGGTCGGGCACTCGAAGCTCTGGCCGTAGAGGATCTCGTTCTCCAGCACGATCACCGGGTTCGGGTCGCGGATGGCGGCGCGCAGCAGGCCCTTCGCGTCGGCCGCGGACCAGGGGGCGACCACCTTCAGCCCGGGCACATGCGCGAACCAGGAGGCGTAGTCCTGGCTGTGCTGCGCCGCCACGCGGGCGGCCGCGCCGTTCGGGCCGCGGAAGACGATCGGGCAGCCGAGCTGGCCGCCGGACATGTACAGCGTCTTGGCGGCGCTGTTCACGATCTGGTCGATCGCCTGCATGGAGAAGTTGAAGGTCATGAACTCGACGATCGGCTTCAGCCCGGTGAAGGCAGCGCCCACCGCCATGCCGGTGAAACCGTGCTCGGTGATGGGCGTGTCCACCACCCGCTTCGGGCCGAACTCGTCCAGCAAACCCTGGGAGATCTTGTAGGCGCCCTGGTATTGGGCGACTTCCTCGCCCATCAGGAACACCTTGTCGTCGGCCCGCATCTCGGCGGCCATGGCATCGCGCAGCGCCTCGCGCACGGTGATGCTTTTGGTCTCGCCCCAGTCCTTCTCGGGCTCAGCGGCGGGCATCTTGGGCTCGGCCTTGGCCTCGGGGCGCTCCTGCGCGCCGCGCGCGGCCACGGCGCCATGGTCCTCGGCCTGCTCGGCGATCGCCCCCGTCTCGCCGCCCTGCATGGTGGCGTTGGAGACCGGCTGCTGGGGTCCGGCGGAGGCGTTGCCGCCATCCCCGCCGTCGATCTCGGCGATCGGCGAGTTCACCGCCACGTTCTCGGTGCCCTCGGCGACGAGGAGCTTGGTCAGCGTGCCCTCATCGACCGCCTCGACCTCCATCGTGGCCTTGTCGGTCTCGATCTCGGCGATCACGTCGCCGGCGGCGACGCTGTCGCCTTCCTTCTTCAGCCAGCGCGCCAGCTTCCCCTCGGTCATGGTGGGCGAGAGGGCGGGCATCAGGATCGTCGCACCCATCGGTCAGCGAGCCTCCACCAGAATATCGGTCCACAGCTCGCTCTCGTCCGGCTCCGGCGAGCTCTGGGCGAAGTCCGCCGCCTCGGCGACGATGCGCTTCACGTCGTCGTCCACCGTCTTCAGCCCGGCCTCGTCCTGGCCGCGCTCCAGCAGGCGCTTGCGCGCGGTCTCGATCGGGTCGTGCTGCTCGCGCATCTTCTGCACTTCCTCGCGCGTGCGGTATTTCGCCGGATCGGACATCGAGTGGCCGCGGTAGCGGTAGGTCAGCATCTCCAGGATGTAGGGGCCCTTGCCTTCGCGGCAGTGGGCCACGGCGCGCTCACCGGCGAGGCGGACCGCCTCGACGTCCATGCCGTCCACCTGCTCGCCAGGGATGTTCCAGGGCGCGCCGTCCTTGGACCGGTCCTTGGAGGCCGAGGCGCGCTCCATGGAGGTGCCCATGCCGTAGCGGTTGTTCTCGATGATATAGACGACCGGCAGCTTGAACAGGGCGGCGAGGTTGTAGCTCTCGTACACCTGGCCCTGGTTCGCCGCGCCCTCGCCGTAATAGGTCAGGCAGACATTGCCGTTGTCGCGGTACATGTTGGCGAAGGCGAGGCCGGTACCGAGCGAGACCTGCGCGCCGACGATGCCATGGCCGCCGAAGAAGCCCTTCTCGCGGCTGAACATGTGCATGGAGCCGCCCTTGCCCTTGGAATAGCCGCCCTCGCGCCCGGTGAGCTCGGCCATCACGCCGCGCGCCTCCATGCCGGTGGCGAGCATATGGCCATGGTCGCGGTAGGAGGTGATCACCTGGTCACCCGGCTGCAGGCACATCTGCATGCCGACGACAACCGCTTCCTGGCCGATATAGAGGTGGCAGAAGCCTCCGATCAGGCCCATCCCGTAGAGCTGGCCCGCCTTCTCCTCAAAGCGGCGGATCAGCAGCATGTCCCGGTAGGCCTGAAGCAGACGCTCCTGAGGGAGCGCGGAGGAATCGGCTGGCGGCGCCTTTGCCCTGCCGCGACGCTTGGTGGTGCCCGCTTCGGCGCCTTTAACCATCCGGCTGCTCCATGATTCGTTGGCCGCCGCGCAGGAATTGGCGGCGTTGCAAGGCCGGAGATACGTGGCTCCCGCCCAGTCTGCAAGCTTCGCGCAAGGGCTAACCCTCTGATGCTGCACCGCAATATGTAGATTAACCAGGATCAAGTTTAACCACGGAAAGCATATGAACGGGCGCAATGGGCGGATGGTTCTGCGCCGTTGTTCTGGTCGAATCTTTCGCCTCACTCCTCCGAGGCGAAATCCATGCGTCGTTTGCTCCTGACGAACTTCGGCATCCATGCCGCCGATCAACTCGCCTTGGCGGCGCTGCCGCTGATTGCCACGCTGCTGATGCCGGGCGGCCCTGCGCTGGCCGGGATGCTGGTGGCCGCTCAGGGTGCGGCGTGGCTTCTGCTGTCGCTGCCCGCCGGCGCCTGGGTGGACCGCTTTCCACGGCGCCGGCTCATGGTGGCGGCCTCAGCCATTGCCGCGCTGGCGTTGGTGCCGGCCAGCCTTTCCGTCGCCGCGGCGCCCGTGCTGGCGATGCTGGTGATGCTGGCGGCCGCCGGAACGGTGGTGACGGTGCTGGCCAGCTTCGCCATCCTGCCCGAACTGGTCGGGCGGGACGGCCTGCCGCTCGCCAATGCGCGGCTGGAACTGGCCCGCGCCGCGGCGACGCTGTTAGCCGCGCCCCTGGCCGGGACGCTGGCGGCGCTCGGGCGGCCGGAGGGGGCTTTGCTGCTGGCGGCTGGGCTGGCCGCCCTCGCGGCACTGGGAGCAGGCGGATTACCCACACCGGGTGTGCCGCCCTCCGCCGAACCTCGTCCGATGCTGCACCTTCTCTCGGCTGGCGCCCGCTTCGTCTGGGATCAGCCCCTGCTGCGCGCGGTGGCCACCGCGGCGGTGGCCTGGAACTTCGCCTTTTTCGCGCTCGCCGCCGTTGCCATGCCGCTGGCGCTGGAGGTGCTGCAGCTCTCGCCACGCCTCGCCGGCCTGGCGATCGGCGGCTACGGCGCGGGGCTGATGGCCGGCGCACTGCTGGCGGGGCGCCTGGCGCCACGGCAGGCGCCAGGCCGGATGCTGCTGGCCGGGCCGGCGCTTTCGGTGCTGGCCATGCTGGCCTGGGGCGCGGCCTTGCGGGCCGGGACGCCCGGCGCCCGGCTGGGGCTGGTGGCGATGGCGCAGTTCCTGCTCGGCTTTGGGCCGATGCTTTGGCAGGTGGTGCAGACCAGCCTGCGGCAGGTGGTGACGCCACCGGCGTTGCTCGGCCGGGTAGGGGCGACCATGCAGGTGGCGGTGTTCGGCGTGCGGCCGCTCGGCGCGCTGGCGGGCGGCGCGCTGGCGGCGCAGATGGGCTTCGGCGCCACGCTCTGGCTGGTGGCGCTCGGCTTCACGCTGTCGCTGGTGGTGGTTGCCGCCTCGCCGCTGCGGCGGCTGCGTGCGATGCCGGCGCCGGCGTGAGGCTCAGGCGCTCCGGCCCCCCACCACCCGGCCGACGCAGGGATTGCCGCCGAGCCAGTAGCACAACTCGGCCGGCCGCCCGATGCGGTAGAGCGCGAGGTCGGCCCGCATTCCCGCCCGCAGCACACCACGGTCGCCCAGGCCCAGCGCGGCGGCGGCATGGCGGGTGACGCCGAGCAGCGCCTCGGCGACCGTCAGCCGGAACAGCGTGCAGCCCATGTTCAGCATCAGCAGCAGCGAACGCGCGGGGGACGAGCCGGGGTTGAGGTCCGTGGAGAGCGCCATGCGGACCCCGGCGGCGCGCATGGCGCCGATGTCCGGGTGCTTCGCGTCGCGCAGGAAATAGGTGGCGCCGGGCAGCAGCACCGCGACGCTGCCCGCCTCGGCCATCGCGCGCAGCCCTTCCGCGCTGGCATGCTCCAGGTGGTCGGCGGAGAGCGCGCCATGCCGCGCGGCCAGGGCGGCACCGCCGAGGTCGGAGAGCTGGTCGGCGTGCAGCTTGACCGGCAGGCCCGCGGCCTCAGCGGCCTCGAAGACGCGGGCGGTCTGCTCGGGCGAGAAGGCGATGCGCTCACAGAAGGCATCCACCGCATCGGCCAGCCCGGAGGTGGCGGCGGCTGGAATGATTTCGGTCGCCACGAAATTGGTGTAGGCATTCGCGCCGCCGGGGAAGTCCGGCGGCACCGCATGGGCGGCGAGCAGGGTGGTGGCGACCTCCACCGGATGCGCGGCGGCCAGCCGGCGGGCGACGCGCAGCATCTTCAGCTCGCTTTCGAGCTCCAGCCCATAGCCGGACTTGATCTCGACCGTGGTGACGCCTTCGGCCATCAGCCCCCGCAGCCGGGGTGTGGCGGCGGCCAGCAGCGCCGCCTCGCTGGCCTCACGGGTGGCGCGCACGCTGGAAAAGATGCCGCCACCGGCGCGGGCGATCTCCTCATAGGTGGCGCCGGCCAGCCGCTGCTCGAATTCCGCCGCGCGGTCGCCGCCGAAGACCAGGTGCGTGTGGCAGTCGATCAGGCCGGGCAGGAGCCAGGCGCCGTCGCAGTCCGTGGTGGCAGCGGCGGGGCCGGGCAGCTCGGCGCGGCGGCCGATCCAGGCGATGCGGCCATCCCGCACCGCGAGCGCGCCGTCCTCGATGATCCCGAGCGGCGCATCCGCCGGCCCGTCCATGGTCGCGAGATGGGCGTTCAGCCAGACCTGGTCGAACACCGCTCAGCCCCCTTCGACGAAGCCGGTGAAGGCGCCGCGCTCGACGAGCCGCTTCACCGCGGCGATGTCGGGCGCCATGTGCCGGTCCTCGTCCCAGGGCGCGGCGACCTCGCGGACGCGCGCGATCGCCCCCTCCAGGGGGGTCGAAGAGGCGAGGGGGCGGTGGAAGCCCACCCCCTGCGCCGCCGCCAGCAGCTCGATGGCGAGGATGGCGGCGGTGTTGTCGGCCATCTCGGCGAGGCGCAGGGCGGCACCGGTGGCCATGCTCACATGGTCCTCCTGGTTGGCGCTGGTGGGCAGGCTGTCCACGCTGCGCGGGGTGGCGAGCGCCTTGTTCTCGCTGGCCAGGGCGGCGGCGGTGACCTGGGCGATCATGAAGCCGGAGTTCAGCCCGCCCTCGCGCACCAGGAAGGCCGGCAGGCCGGAGAGCACGGGGTCGGTCAGCAGGGCGACGCGGCGCTCGGCCAGGGCACCGATCTCGGCCAGCACCAGGGCGAGGTTGTCGGCGGCGAAGGCCACCGGCTCGGCGTGGAAGTTGCCACCCGAGAGCACCTCGCCCTCGGCGGTGACGAGCGGGTTGTCGGTGACGGCATTGGCCTCGCGCGTCAGCACGGCGGCGGCGTGGTTCATCAGGTCCAGGCAGGCGCCCATGACCTGCGGCTGGCAGCGCAGGCAGTAGGGGTCCTGCACGCGGGCGTCGCCGGTGCGGTGGCTCTCGCGGATGGCGCTGCCCTCCAGCAGGGCGCGCAGCGCGGCGGCGGTGCGGATCTGTCCGGGCTGGCCGCGCAGCGCATGGATGCGGGGGTCGAAGGGCGTGTCGGAACCGCGCGCGGCGTCCACCGAGAGGGCGCCGGCCACCAGCGCGGTCAGCCACAGCGCCTCGGCGGTGAAGAGCCCAGCCAGGGCGAGGGCGGTGGAGACCTGCGTGCCGTTCAGCAGCGCCAACCCTTCCTTCGGGCCGAGTTCCAACGGTGCGAGGCCGGCGCGGCGCAGCGCCTCGGCGCCGGGCACCACCTCCTCGCCGATGATGGCCTCGCCCTCGCCGATCAGCACAAGCGCCATGTGCGCCAGCGGCGCCAGGTCGCCCGAGGCGCCCACGGAGCCCTTGGCCGGAATGGCGGGCAGGATGCCGCCCTCCAGCAGCGCCAGCAGTTGCGCAATGACCTGCGGCCGCACCGCCGAGGCGCCGCGCGCCAGGGAAAGCGCCTTCATCGCCAGGATCAGCCGCACCACGGGTGCGGGCAGGCATGGCCCGGTGCCGGCGGCATGGCTGCGCAGCAGGTTGCGCTGAAGCTTCGCCAGGTCCGCCCCGGCAATGCGCTGGCTGGCCAGCTTGCCGAAGCCGGTGTTGACGCCATAGAGCGCCTCGCCTTCGGCGATGCGGGCTGCGAGGGCGTTGACGGACGCCTCGACCGGCGCCTCCCAGCCCATGGGCAGCGCCAGCGCCTCGCCCTCCATCACGGCGCGCAACTCGTGCAGCGTGGCGCTGCCAGGGGTGACGATCATCGGGCGCGCCTCCTGTCCTGGGCCAGCATCGGCAGGTCGAGCCCCTGCTCCCGGGCGCAGTCGATGGCGATATCGTAGCCCGCGTCGGCATGGCGCATCACGCCGGTGGCAGGGTCGTTCCACAGCACGCGCCTCAGGCGCCGCGCCGCATCCTCGGTGCCGTCGGCCACGATCACCATGCCGGCATGCTGCGAATAGCCCATGCCGACACCGCCGCCATGGTGCAGCGAAACCCAGGTGGCGCCGGAGGCGGTGTTCAGCAGCGCGTTGAGCAGAGGCCAGTCGCTGACGGCATCCGATCCGTCCCGCATCGCCTCCGTCTCGCGGTTGGGCGAGGCGACGGAGCCGGAATCCAGATGGTCGCGGCCGATGACGACCGGCGCGGACAACTCGCCCCTAGCCACCATCTCGTTGAAGGCGAGGCCGAGCCGGTGCCGCTGCCCGAGCCCCACCCAGCAGATGCGCGCGGGCAGGCCCTGGAAGCGGATGCGCTCGCGCGCCATGTCGAGCCAGCGATGCAGGTGCGGATCGTCGGGGATGAGTTCCCGCACCTTGTCGTCGGTCTTGCGGATGTCCTCTGGGTCGCCGGAAAGCGCGGCCCAGCGGAAGGGGCCGATGCCGCGGCAGAAGAGCGGGCGGATATAGGCCGGCACGAAGCCCGGGAAGCCGAAAGCGCCGTCCAGCCCTTCATCCTTCGCCATCTGACGGATGTTGTTGCCGTAGTCGAGCACGGCGGAACCCATGCGCTGGAAGTCCAGCATGGCCTGCACATGCGCGACCATCGACCTCCTGGCGGCGGCGGCAACGGCCTTCGGGTCGCTCTCGCGCTTCGCCGCCCATTCCTCCAGCGTCCAGCCGGCGGGGAGATAGCCGTTGGAGGGATCATGCGCGCTGGTCTGGTCGGTGACGATGTCGGGCACCACGCCACGCCGCACCAGCTCGGGGAAGACTTCCGCGGCATTGCCGAGCAGGCCGACGCTGATCGCCTTCCGCTCCGCGCAGGCGGTGCGGATCATCGCCAGCGCCGCGTCCAGCGTTTCCGCGCGGTGGTCGAGATAGCCGGTTTCCAGCCGCTTCTCGATGCGCGAGGGCTGGCACTCCACCGCCAGCACCGACGCCCCGGCGAAGACGCCCGCCAGCGGCTGCGCGCCGCCCATGCCGCCCAACCCGGCGGTGAGGATCCAGCGCCCGGCGAGGTCGCCGCCGAAATGCTGCCGCCCGGCCTCGGCGAAGGTCTCAAAGGTGCCCTGCACGATGCCCTGGCTGCCGATATAGATCCACGAGCCCGCGGTCATCTGGCCGTACATCATCAGCCCGGCGCGATCGAGCGCGTTGAAGTGCTCCCAGTTCGCCCAGGCCGGCACCAGGTTGGAGTTGGCGATGAGCACGCGCGGCGCGTCCCCGTGCGTCTCGAAGACGCCGACCGGCTTGCCGGACTGCACCAGGAGGGTCTGGTTCTCCTCCAGCCGCTGCAGCACTGAAAGAATCGTCTCGTAGCATTGCCAGTCGCGCGCGGCGCGGCCGATGCCGCCATAGACGACCAGCTCGCCCGGACGCTCGGCGACCTCGTCGTCCAGGTTGTTCATCAGCATCCGCATCGCCGCCTCGGTGGTCCAGGACTTGGCGTGCAGGGTGCTGCCGCGCGGCGCGCGGATGGCGGGGGCGTTGCGGAAGCGGGTCTGCGACATGGGTCTGTCTCTTCCGATAATCGGTTCAGTCCAGCGCGCCGCCGAGCCGGTAGCGCGTGCCGGGATGGGTCAGCCAGGCGCGCGTCGCCACCACCTGCCAGGACCAGGTCCGGCGATGGATCAGCAGGCAAGGCTCCTCGGCGGGGATGTCGAGCGCCGCGGCCATCTCGGGCTCGGCGCGGATCGCCTCCACCACATGCTCCACCCGCTCGGGCGGGGCGCAGGAGGTCAGGTAGCGGAAGGGCGTGATGCGGGTGAAGTCCTGCTCCAGGAAGCGCGGCGCGATCACCGGGTTGACGACGCGGTCCTCGAACTGGACGGGGGCGCCGTTCTCCCGGTGCACCAGCCGGCAGCGGAACAGCTCGGCCCCTTCCGGCAGGCCGAAGGCGGCGGCCAGGGCCGCGTCCGCGCGGCAGCGGCCGAGGGAAAGCACGCGCGCCTCGTGCCTCCCGCCGCGCTCCTGCATCTCCTCGGCGATGTCGCGCAGCTCCAGCATGCTGGACTGCGGCTTGGCGCCCGCGACGAAGGTGCCGACGCCCTGCACCCGCACCAGCAGCCCCGCATCGGCCAGCTCGCGCAGCGCACGGTTGACGGTGACGCGGGAGACGCCGGTCATCCGCACCAGCTCGTTTTCCGAGGGCACGCGGTCCTCCGCCGACCATTCGCCGCTGGAGACGCGGCTGAGGATGAAGGCCTTGATCTGCTGGTAGCGGGGCGTGGCCGGGCTGGGCGAGGGCAGCAGGCCGGGAGCGGCGTCGGGCATGGGCGGGATGGTGGTTGTCTTGACAAGTCTCGTCAACCGGAATCACGATCCCGCATCCAGACCGGAAGGACGATCCCGGCCATGACCCTTTTCTTCACCGCCGAAGCCCTGCTGCCCGGAGGCTGGGCGAGGGATGTGCTGATCGAGGCCGATGCGGTGGGCACCATCCGCGCCGTCACGCCCGGCGCTGCCCCCGGCGCCGCCGAGCGGCTGCCAGGCGTTGTCGTCCCCGGCGTGCCGAACCTGCATTCGCACGCCTTCCAGCGCGCCATGGCCGGCCATGCCGAGCGCCGCTCGCCGCCCGAGGCACGCACCGCCGAAGGGGGGACGGATTCCTTCTGGACCTGGCGCAACACGATGTACCGCTTCGTCCACCGCTTCACGCCGGAGGATGCGGAGGCCGTCGCTGCCCAGCTTTACGCCGAATGCCTGGAATGGGGCTTCACCGGCGTCGCCGAGTTCCACTACCTGCACCACCAGCCCGACGGCACGCCCTATGCCGAGCCGGCGGAAATGGCGCTGCGGCACCTGGCGGCGGCGCGCCGCGCGGGCATCGGCCTCACCCTGCTGCCGAGCCTCTACCGGCATGGCGGAATCTTCGGGAAGGAGCCGGCAGCGGGGCAGCGCCGCTTCCTGAACGACCTCGACGGCTTCTGGCGCATCGTCGAGGACATTCGGGCCGCCATCGCCGGCGATCCGCAGGCCGGGCTGGGCCTCGCCCCGCATTCCCTGCGCGCGGTGACGCCCGCCATGCTGGCTGAGGTGGCGCGCTTCGGCGGCCCCATCCACATCCATGCCGCCGAGCAGGTCCGCGAGGTGGAGGAATGCCTCGCCGCCACCGGCGCGCGGCCCGTGCAATGGCTGCTGGAGAACGCGCCCGTGGACGCGCGCTGGTGCCTGATCCACTGCACCCACATGACGGAGGACGAGGCCGTGCGCCTCGCCCGGACCGGCGCCGTGGCGGGGCTCTGCCCGAGCACTGAGGCGTCGCTGGGTGACGGCATCTTCAGCCTGCCGCCCTATCGCGCGGCGGGCGGGCAGCTGGGCTTCGGTACGGACAGCCATGTGGGCACCTCGCCGCGCGACGAGATGCGCCAGCTCGAGACCAGCCAGCGCCTGGCGCAGCGCCACCGCTCCGTGGCCACCGACGCGGCGCACCCGCATCCCGCGCGGAACCTGCTGGAGGCGGCGGTGGCGGGCGGCGCGCAGGCCACCGGACGGGCGGCCGCCGGCATCGCCGCCGGGCAGCGCTGCGACCTGGTGGTGCTGGACCCGGAACACCCCACGCTCTGCGGCCGGGAAAGGGATGAGCTGCTGGATGCCTGGGTGTTCAGCGGCCAGGGCAATCCGGTGTGGCAGGTGGTTGTGGGCGGCCGGACGGTGGTGCGCGAGGGGCGCCATATCCATGCGGCGAAGATCGCGGCAGGCTTTCGGGCCGCGATGAGGAGGCTTGCCCGATGACCCCGACCATCCGTCCCGCCCGTCGCGCCGAGATGGGCCTGCTGGCCGATTGGGCGGCCAACGAGGGCTGGAACCCCGGCCTGCACGACGCCGACACCTTCTTCGCCGCCGATCCGGAGGGCTTCCTGCTGGCCGAAGCCGGCGGCGAAGCGGCCGGCTGCATCTCCGCCGTGCGGCAGGGCAGCGGGCACGGCTTCATCGGCTTCTACATCGTGCGTCCGGACTGGCGCGGGAAGGGCGTCGGCCTCGCGCTGTGGCGCGCGGGCATGGCGCGGCTCGCCGGGCGCGTGGTGGGGCTGGACGGCGTCGTCGCGCAGCAGGCGAGCTATGCTCGGTCCGGCTTCGTGCTCGCCTGGCGCAACCTCCGCTTCGCCGCCGCCGCGCCTGTGCGGCTCGGCGGCGGCGAGGGCGAGGTGCTCCCCGCCGGGAACGTGCCCTTCCAGGACGTCGCGGCACTGGACGCCGGCGTCTTCCCGGCCGAACGCGAGGCCTTCCTGCGCGCCTGGATGGCGGCGCCGGGCCATTGCGCGCTGGCGGTGCGCGGGGCGGGCGGGTTGCGCGGCTTCGGTGTGGCGCGGCCCTGCCGGGAGGGCACCAAGCTCGGCCCGCTGACCGCCACCGACCCCGCCGCCGCCCGTGCCCTGTTCAACGCGCTGGTGGCGGGCGCGCCTGGCCCGGTTTTCCTCGACCTGCCGGAGAGCAACCCGGCGGCGGTGGCGCTGGCCCGGGAAGCCGGCATGGCGTCCGCCTTCGAAACCGCCCGGATGTATGCCGGACCCGCCCCCACGCTGCGGCAGGAGCGGATCTTCGGCGTGGCGAGCTTCGAGCTGGGCTGATTCAGCCCGCCGCCGCCACCGCCTCCGCCGCGCGCATCACCCGCAGGAAGTTTCCGGACCACAGCAGGCCGATGGCCTCGGCGTCGTAGCCGCGGCGCTGCAGTTCCGCGGTGAGGCCGGCGCTTTCGGCCGCGTTCATCCAGCCCTGCACGCCGCCGCCGCCATCGAAGTCGGAGGAAAGGCCGACATGGGCGATGCCGATGCGCTGCACGGCATAGTCCACATGGTCGGCCATGTCGGCGACGGTGGCGCGGACCTTGCCGTCCGCTCCCGGCCCGCGCAGGAAGCCAGGGACGGCCGTGATCTGCATCAGCCCGCCGGTGGCGCGCAGGGCGTCCATCTGTTCGTCGTCGAGGTTGCGCGGATGGTCGCGCAAGGTGCGGCAGCAGGTATGCGTGGCGACCACCGGGGCACCCGACAGTTCCACCGCCTGCATCATGCTGGTCTTGGCGGCATGCGAGACATCCACCAGCAGGCCCAGCGCGTTCATCTCCACGATGGCGGCGCGGCCGAGGGAGGAGAGGCCGCCATGCAGCGCCGGGCCGTCACCCAGGTCGGGGCGGGGAATGGCGGCGTCGGCCAGCAGGTTGTGGCCATTATGCGTGATGGTGACGTAGCAGGCGCCGAGGCCGCGCCAGAGCGCGAGGCGGGAAAGGTCCTCGCCCATGCCGTAGCCATTCTCCACCGCCAGCAGCACGCCCAGAGCATCGGTGCCGCGCAACGCATCCAGCTCCGCCGCGCGGGCGATGATGCGGCGGTTGCCGCCTCCGGCGCTGCGGCGGATGACGCGCAGCATGGCCTCGGCGCGGCGCGCGGCATCCCCATGGGCCTCCGGCGTGCGCGGGCCCTGCGGCAGATAGGCGGCGAAGACCACCGCCCGCAGCCCGCCGGCCTCCATCTTCGGGAAGTCCACGCAGCGCTCGGTGGCGCCGCGGGGGTCCGGGGTGTGCGGCCAGGGGATGTCCACATGCGTGTCCAGGGTGAGGGTGGCCGCATGGACGGAGGCAGGGGAAAGGCTGTCGTTCATTGCTCACCGGGATACAGTGGAGGCCTCAGGGTCCGCTCCCTTGTGCACCGCGTCAACGGGGCGGCGCAGAAGCAGTGCGGCGCGGCGGGGGAGGGCGGATGCGGTCATGCCATTCTCTCCGGCGGCGTCCCGCGGGCAGGGTGCGGCGCCCCGGCCGGGGTGGCAAGCCCGG
The DNA here is from genome assembly GCF_009829925.1 of Teichococcus coralli. GTDB lineage: Bacteria > Pseudomonadota > Alphaproteobacteria > Acetobacterales > Acetobacteraceae > Pseudoroseomonas > Pseudoroseomonas coralli. Next base: position 88,259 of record NZ_SNVJ01000001.1, on the reverse strand, counting down.
ACCTGACCGGACCGGACCGCGCCCCCGCCGCGAGGCGCCGGACCCCGCCGGCGGCGCCGCTCCGGAGAGGGAACGGCCTCTGTCAGGCCTTCGCCGCCATCACCATCGCCAGCAGCTCCGGCAACGCTGTCGGCGCCAGCCAGCGGAAGGCGCCGACGATGCGGTTGCGCGGGTCCACCCAGATCACGTTGCCGCCCGCGCCCTGGGCGAAGAAGCTTTCGCGGCTGGCGGCGGGGTAGCGCCCCTGGCCGTTCAGCCACCAGAGCAGGCCGTAATCGGCGTTCAGCGCGCAGGGGGCGGTGCAGGCGGCGACCCAGCCCTCCGGCAGCACGCGCCGGCCCTCCCAGACGCCGTCCTGCAGCATGAGCTGGCCGATGCGCGCCTGGTCCTCGGCATGGGTGAAGACGCCGCCGCCCCAGTGCCCGCCGCCGGAGACGGACTGGATGCGCTGGCCATCAATCTCCACGAAGCTGGTGCGGTAGCCCTCCCAGCGCCAGTCCGCGCTGGCGCCGATGGGGTGCATGACGCGCTCGGCGAAAACCTCGGGCAGCGGGCGGCGGAAGCGGTGCAGCAGCGCGAGCGACAGCGCGTTCACCCGGACGTCGTTGTATTCCCAGTAGGTGCCGGGCGCCTTCAGTGGCCGGTCGATGCCCTTGGGCCCGGCGCCTTCGCGCTTCAGGTCGCGGCCGCGATCGATCCGGTCGGCCTTGCCGAACAGGGTGCCCTCCCACTCGCTGGTCTGCTGCAGCAGCATCCGCCAGGTGATGGCGCCGTTCTGCGGCCCCTCGAAGGCAGGGTCCCGCACGCTGGCCGAGACAGGGGCGTCGAGGTCGGCGATCAGACCGTCCCCCAGCGCCAGGCCGGCGAGCAAGGCAAGGTAGCTCTTGGCCACGCTGAAGGTCATGTCCACCCGGCGCGTGTCGCCCCAGCGCGCGACGAGGCGGCCCTCGCGCAGGATCAGCCCGTTCGGAGCGCCCCGCGCGGCGGTGTTGCCGAGCACCTCGTTGTCCGGCGGCGGCTCGAAGAAGCCACTCTCCAGATGCGCCAGCAGGTCACGTGGGAAGGGGCTGTCGCTCGCCTCGGCGAAGGCGACTGCCGCGGCGAGCCGGTCGGGGTCGAAGCCGGCCTCGGCCGGGGCGATAGGCGGAAAGGAGGATGGCGATTCCATGCGCAGGACGGTGCCCGCGCCGCCCGCGCCACGCAAGCCGGGGAAGGCCCAAGGGCGCGGCGAGGGGGAGGGATGCGGAACCGCCGCGCCCACCCCATCTCTGCGTCCGAACAGAGGAGGCTCGCATGCCTGAACCCGCGAACCGCGAAACCGCCATCCTGGGGGGCGGCTGCTTCTGGTGCATCGACGCGGCCTATCGCGACCTGCAGGGCGTCGAGGAGGTGGTCTCCGGCTATGCCGGCGGCCATGTCGAGAACCCGACCTACGAGCAGGTCTGCGGCAAGAAGACCGGCCATGCCGAGGTGGTGAAGGTGGTCTTCGACCCCGCCGTGCTCTCTTATGCCGACCTGCTGCGCATCTTCTTCACCCTGCACGACCCTACCACCAAGGACCGCCAGGGCGCCGATATCGGCCCGCAGTATCGCAGCATCGTCCTGACCACCTCGGACGCCCAGGCGGAAACGGCGCGGGCGGTGATGGCGGAGATCGAGGCGGAGGGGATCTGGGGCGCGCCGCTGGTGACGGAGGTGGAGCCCGCCGGCGCCTTCTGGCCGGCAGAGGCGGAACACCAGGACTACTTCAAGCGCAACCCGTGGTCTGGCTATTGCCGCGCGGTGATCGCGCCGAAGGTGGCGAAGTTCCGCAAGCGCTTCAACGACCGGCTGAAGGCGCGCGCGGCCTGAACTTGGACAGGGGGCGCCGCCCCCTGGATCCCCGCCGGGGTGCCCGCTGGGGTCCCGCTGGGGTGCCCGCTGGGGTGCCCGCTGGGGTGGCAGTGTCACCCCGGACCCCGCCTTCCGCTTCAGTGCCCGGCGGCCAGCGCCGCGTCCGGCTTGTCATGCACGCCAAGGCGCTCCACCAGCGTGGCGCTGGCCGCATTCAGGCCCACCACCTCGGCCGCGATACCGCGGGCGCGCAAGCCCAGCACCACCCGGTCCAGCGCGCCGATGCCGCTGATGTCCCAGAGATGCGCGCCGGAGACGTCGATCACCACGCGCTCCACCTCCTCCTTCAGGTCGAAGGCTGCCAGGAAATCCTCGGCGGAGGCGAAGAAGACCTGGCCCTGCACCGTATAGGTGCGCTGGCGGCCATCCTCCGAAAGCTCGGATCGCACGCTGAACATCCGCCGGACCTTGCCGGCGAAGAAGATGCCGCTCAGCAGCACGCCGACCAGCACGCCCTTGGCCAGGTCGTGGGTCAGCAGCACCACGGCCACCGTTGCCAGCATCACCACCGAGGAAGAGCGCGGGTGCGTCACCAGCGTCCGCAGCGAGGCCCAGCTGAAGGTGCCGATCGAGACCATGATCATCACCGCCACCAGGGCCGCCATGGGGATGCGGCGCACCAGGTCGCCCAGCACCAGGATCAGGAACAGCAGCACCACGCCGGCGGTGAAGGTGGAAAGCCGCCCGCGCCCGCCCGAGCGGACGTTGATCACGGACTGGCCGATCATCGCGCAGCCCGCCATGCCGCCGAGAAGGCCGGTGAAGAAGTTGCCCAGCCCCTGGCCGACGCATTCCCGCGAGCGGTGGCTCGCCGTGTCGGTCATCTCGTCCACCACCGCCGCCGTCATCAGCGATTCCAGCAGGCCAACCGCCGCCAGAGTCGCCGAGTAGGGCAGGATGATCCGCAACGTTTCCCAGTTCAGCGGCACCTCGGGGATGAAGAAGCTAGGCAGCGCGTCCGGCAGCGCGCCCATGTCGCCCACCGTGTGCAGCTGGCCGAAGCCGAAGCCGGCCGAGATCGCTGTCAGCACCACGATGCAGACCAGCGGCGAGGGCACCGCCTTGGTGAAGCGCGGCAGGATGTAGATGATGGCGAGCCCCAGCGCGACCATTGGGTAGGTCAGCATCGGCACGCCGATCAGCTCCGGCAACTGCGCCGAGAAGATCAGGATGGCCAGCGCGTTGACGAAGCCCGTCAGCACCGAGCGCGAGACGAAGCGCATCACCCGGCCCAGCCTGGCGAAGCCGGCCAGCATCTGCAGCACGCCGGTCAGGATTGTGGCGGCGAGCATGTATTGCAGGCCGTGGTCCTTCACGAGGTCCACCAGCACCACCGCCATGGCGCCGGTCGCGGCCGAGATCATCGCCGGGCGGCCGCCGGCGATGGCGGTGATGACCGCCATCGAGAAGGAGGCGTAAAGGCCGACCTTCGGATCGACGCCCGCGATGATGGAGAAGGCAATGGCCTCGGGGATCAGCGCGAGCGCGACCACAAGGCCGGACAGCAGGTCGGCACGGATATTGCCGAACCATTCGGCGCGCAGCCGGGATGGTGAGGACATGACAGGGAGTTTCGCTTTCGGCAGGAGGGACGGAGGGGAGCGCCAGCCACGCACGGCGTCAGCACGCCGGAGGCCGGCGCGGCTGCAACGCAGTGAATCGTTGGGTCTGGCGCAGGCCTACATCGGACCGTTCGGCTTCCTGGCGGGGGAGGCGTGGCGAGGGCTTATGCCGCAGCGCAAAATTGACAGCACCTCCTCTAACCCGCCGCCACAGCGGGTGACAAGCACGAAGATCGCCTGGCATGCTGCGGTAGCCGCATCGCTTCCAATAGAAGCAAGGCCAAGGCGGTCGTGCGGAGGGCTTGGACGCGGTTGTGGAAGGCCAGAGTCAGCGGACGGCGCCTGGACTTGGCCAGACGCCGTCAATACGCTGGGTTCCTTTTCGGAACTGTTCCTCCCCAAACTCGGCCTGCAGAGCAATCCCGAGAGCCCGCACCCTAGCAGGTCTTGTATAAGACACAAGTCTCCCTTTGCAGGATCTTGATCCCGTACCCAGGATAAGGGAACACGCCCGCGTGTTGTCCGACCCCCCTCCAGGAGCCGTTCCCCCCGTCATGTCCACCCCGCTCTCATCGCCACCTGCCCGGCTGGACGCCCGCCCGTTGTACCGGCAGGTGGAGGAGATCCTGCTGGGGCGAATCGTGGGCGGCGATTGGCCGCCGGGTCATGCGTTGCCTTCCGAGCCGGAACTCGCGGCGGAACTTGGGGTTTCGCAGGGCACGGTCCGCAAGGCGCTGACTGTGCTGGAACGGCGACACCTGATCGATCGCCGGCAAGGCCGCGGCACCACCGTCACACGGCACAACAGCGAGACGGCGCGCCACCATTTCTTCCGCGTGCGTGACCTCAGCGGCCGCTCGGTCGTGTCGCGCATCATGGTCGTCTCCTGCGCCACGCGGCCGGCGGAGCCCTGGGAGGCCGCCGCGCTCGGGCTCGCCGAAGGCGTGCCGGTCCACCATCTGCGCCGCGTCCGGCAGCTCGACGGCAGTCCGCGCATCTTCGAGCGCTGCACCCTCTCCGGTCCATTGCTGCCGGGCTTCCGACTGGAGCCAGGAGAGCTGCATCAGGAGCTCTACGTGCACCTCCAGCAGGCGCATGGCGTGACGATCGGGCGGGCGGAGGAGGAGCTTTCCGCCGGCGCCGCCGATGCTGAGACGGCCGCCGCCCTGGGCAAGCCCGCCGGCGTGCCGTTGCTGCGGGTGCAGCGAATCGCCTATGACGTCGCCGACCGCGCGGTCGAGGTGCGGCTTTCCATGATCGACACCGAGCGCCACCGCTACGCGGTGAAGCTCGACTGAGACGGGTCCCGGGGCGCGTGACGCTTGCATGCAGGGGGGGGCGGTGGTAATGGCCGCGCCTTCCTGATTGACCGCTGACTCTATACAGCACGACGAAAAGAGAGGCCCGGCGCCATGGCCGTTCCGAAGAAGAAGGTTTCGCCCTCCCGCCGCGGGATGCGTCGCAGCCACGAGGCTCTGTCCGCCCAGGCGCACCACGAGTGCCCCAACTGCGGCGAGCTGAAGCGTCCGCACCATGTCTGCGCCTCCTGCGGCCATTACGACGGCCGTGAGGTCGTGGCGGCGGGCAAGCCCCTGAAGTCCGCGGTCCGCGTCTGAGCCTTCCGGCACCGCCGAGGGAAATGGACACCTTGCCGCAGGTCACGCTGCCGCAGGACGGCGCCCCGCAGTCATCGCTGTCAGGGGGCTTCGCCCTTGCCATCGACGCGATGGGCGGGGACCACGCCCCTGAGTCCATCCTCGACGGTATCGAGATCGCGGCGGAGCGCCATCCAAAGGCGCGCCTGCTGCTGGTGGGCGACGAGGTCCGGCTGGGCGCGCTGCTCTCCCGCCGGTCCCGTGCCGCGCGCATCTGCGCCATTCGCCACGCCCCCGACGCCATTCCTGGCGACATGAAGCCGACCGCCGCGCTGCGCGTCCGCCATTCCTCCATGCGCGTCGCCATTGACGCGGTGGCGGCGGGCGAGGCGGCGGGCGTGGTCTCGGCCGGCAACACCGGGGCGCTGCTGGCGCTCGGCAAGGTGGTGCTGAAGACGTTGCCGGAGATCGACCGGCCGGCGCTGGCCGCCCTCGGACCCTCCGCGCGTGGCGACGTGGTGCTGCTCGACCTCGGCGCGAACGTCGCCTGCGACGCGCGCAACCTGGTCGAATTCGCGATCATGGGCGACTCCTTCGCCCGTGCCGTGCTTGGCCTGACCGATCCCAGCATTGGGCTGCTGAATGTCGGCAGCGAGGAGCTGAAGGGCGACGACCGCGTCCGCCAGGCCGCGGAGATGCTGCGCGAATCCGTGCTGGGTGCCAACTTCCGCGGCTTCGTGGAAGGACACGACATCACCGCCGGCACGGTGGACATCATTGTCACCGACGGCTTCACCGGCAACGTCGCGCTCAAGACGGGCGAAGGCGCCTTCAAGCTGTTCGGCAGCCTGCTGAAGCAGGTTTTCACCTCCTCATTGACGGCCAAGCTCGGATACCTGCTCGCGCGTCCCGCGCTGGAGCGGCTGCGCGAGTTCATGGACCCCCGCCGCTACAACGGCGCGGTGCTGGTCGGCCTCAACGGCGTCGTCGTGAAGAGCCATGGCGGCACGGATGCGCAAGGCTTCGCCCATGCCGTCGACACCGCGATGGACATGGTGACCCATCGCTTCAACGAGCGGATCCGCGAGAGCGCCGCGACCCTGCCGCCGCGCGGGCGCGTGGCCGCCGCCGAGCCCGGCGTGAACGCCCGCTGACGGCCGCTTCTGGACATCTGCCGCATGACCCTTCGCGCCTTGATCGCCGGTTCCGGCGGCTACCTCCCGGAACTGGTGCTGGATAACGACGCGCTGGCCGCGCGGCATGGGCTGGACACCTCGGACGCCTGGATCCAGGAGCGCACCGGCATCCGCCAGCGGCACCTGGCTGCCCCTGGCGAGCAGGCCAGCGACATGGGCGCCGCCGCGGCGCGCGCGGCGCTGGAGCAGGCCGGATTGCCGGCCACGGCGGTGGATGGCGTCATTGTCGCCACCGCGACGCCCGATGCCGTGTTCCCCTCCACGGCCGCCCGCTTGCAGGCCAAGCTCGGCATCAGCACCGGCTTCGCCTTCGACGTCGCCGCGGCCTGCAGCGGCTTCGTCTATGCCCTCTCCGTTGCTGACGCGATGATCCGGACGGGGCAGGCGCGCTGCGTGCTCGTGATCGGCGCCGAGGTCTTCTCGCGCATCCTGGACTGGACCGACCGCGCCACCTGCGTGCTGTTCGGCGATGGTGCCGGCGCCGTGGTGCTGCGCGCCAGCGACGAGGCCGAGGCGGAGGGGAGGGGCCTTCTTTCCTGTCACCTGCATGCCGATGGCCGGCATGGCGATATCCTGCAGGTGGAGGGCGCTCCGGGCCTGGTGCGCATGGCGGGGCGCGAGGTGTTCCGGCACGCCGTCAGCAAGCTTGCCGCCGTGGTGGACGAGGCGCTGGCGCATAACGGGCTGGACAAGTCGGCCGTCTCCTGGCTGGTGCCCCACCAGGCGAACCTGCGGATCATCGAGGCAATGGGCCGCAAGCTGGGCCTGCCGCCCGAGCGGGTGGTGGTCACCGTGGACCGCCACGCCAACACCTCGGCCGCCTCGATCCCGCTGGCGCTGGCCGAGGCTACGCGTGACGGGCGCGTCCAGCGAGGTGACCTGGTGCTGATGGAGGCCATTGGCGGCGGCCTGACCTGGGGCGCGGCGCTCGCCCGCTTCTAAGCCGATTCGCATCGGGCCGGCGTGGGAGAGCGGTAGCCTCTGCCCGGTCGTGCAGGGGCGCCGGAGGCTTCGCGACGCGCGGCCAGATGAGGTCGCCTGATGGGATAGGCAGGGTCGGCCTCGGCAGGAGGCCCGGGCAGAGCGCATCAGGATAAGTCGCGGCTCCGAGGACGCTCTGCTTACGCTCGGTGCTCAGGAGGTCCTGGGCCAGGCCCGTCGCCGCGACCCGCTCCCTTACTTCGGCGTAGTCTCCCCGGACCTGTTCGCTGGCCCCCTTCCGGCTGCGGCGCGCCAGGACCGCTGGGATCATCTGGAAGGGGTTCCGCACCCGGCGGTTCTGCGCATGCATGGAGGCGCCGGCCTGGATGAGGCGCCTCTTCCGCCTTGCGCTCGCCGCCGGCCTGGCCCTGGCGATGCCAGAGAGCGAGCGCCAGCGTGACGGCCAGCCGGAGCAGGAACGTTCATCATCCTCCTCGAAGGCATCGGGGGTGGTGCCGTCCACTTCCAGCACGCCCCGGACCGCACCGTTGTTGGCGATGGGCGCCTTCAGCACGGCGGCAACGCCGTGATCCCTCAGCAGGGCGGAAGAGCGGAAGGCCGGCTCAGCGCCGGTGCTGCCGCAGAGAAGGGATTAGCGCGTCTGGCGGCTCTGTTCGGGCGAAGACATCCTGTCGGCGCCCAGCCTGGCATGGCCGGCCGGACCAGGCTTCCACCTTATCCTGCCACCCTCAGCAGATCCCCCGTGTCGGGGACAGCAGGCCGGGAGGCCAGGTCCAGCAGGCGCTTGGCTGCAGTCGATTCTGTAGCGAGAGGGGTGAGGTCCAGCAGCATGGCCTGATGGCGGCGTACCCGCTCCAGGATGTGTTCTGCAGCCATCTTCAAGGAACGGCTGTGTGGCATCATGGGGTTGTTCTACCGTGAATGTTTCCAGTCCTGGCCCGACCCAGTCGCCCCGGCGTGGTTCCGGACGGAATGGTTGCGGCGCCTTGCCGCGGAGCGGGAGCGTTGCTGTCCAAAAGGCTTACTTCTTTCTGCTTGGCTGCCGCTAAGGTTCAGAAACTGGTCACTTCCTTGTGGATTGTGCAACGGCGGCCCGCTCCGCAGCGTATGGCATGAAGGGCAGCGAAGGCGTTGCCGTTGCGCCAGCGGGAAGGGTTCGGGCCTTGAAGGCAAACATGCATCCTCTTTCGGAGCCGCCGGCGACTCCGGTTGCCTCCTCCGGCCAGGCCTGGCGCAAGCGCCAGCGTCCGGCTTACCACCCCGAGGAGGGCGGTGCCGACCGCTCGGAATGGACGAGCCTGGTTAAGGCCGCCGTCCTGATCATCCTGCTGCCGGTGGCGGTGATTGCGCTTCTGCTGAGCCACTGAAGCCGGTGGACGGCCAGCGGCGCTGCCCTGGCCGTCGCCACTCTGCCGGAGTTTGCGGCACTGGCGGACGCTAATCTAAAAATTCATGTAAGGTGCTCCCTATGCGCCTCTTGGCGTGAGACGGGGCGTCCCTGTATGGTCCGGCCGCCCTTGGGGGCGCAGCGTTCCGCTGCGCCCCCTCGGTTGGGGGATCGAACCAATGCTGGTAACTTTGCCGCCCGACTATCGGCCGTCCGAAAACGAAGAGTTCATGAATCCCCTGCAGCAGGAGTACTTCCGCCAGAAGCTTCTGCGGTGGCGGCACGACTTGCTGCGGGAAGCGGGCGATACGTTGGCCAGCCTCAGCGAGGGCGGAATTGCCGAGGCGGACCTGACTGACCGCGCCAGCGTCGAGACGGACCGGGCGCTTGAGCTGCGCACCCGTGACCGGGCTCGCAAGCTGATCGCCAAGATCGATCAGGCGCTGGAGCGGCTGGAGAACGGCACCTACGGCTATTGCGAGGAGAGCGGCGAGCCGATCGGCCTGCGGCGCCTCGAAGCCAGGCCCATCGCCACCCTCTCCATCGAGGCACAGGAGCGCCACGAGCGGATGGAGCGCGTCCACCGCGACGACTGAGAGCGCCCGGGCGGCGCTTCCACCCCGGCCTCCGCCGGGACGGAGCGGCGGGCGCCGCCGGCATCCTGGCCGGCCGGTGGAGAGACGGGTTTGAGCCGGGTGCCCTCCCGCCTAATTTCGTCTTAGCGCTTGCATTCAGGGCGCATCCGGTGCATCTGCCGCCCAACGGTGGGTGCGGTGAATCGCTCCGGCGATTGCCGCCGGCCCGCTGCGTTCCGGGAGCTGTTCGGCCATTCGGCGGCAACGAGGCGGGAAGGGGTTAGCTCCTCCCCGCACTTCGGATTTGGGCCGCGAGCGGCGTGAAGGCTCTCCCGGAACGGCCCAGTCAAGGTTCTGGCGAGCACGCGGGACGGGACGCCGCGCTTCACTCGCATCGCTTTGTTCCCGCGCGGCTCGCGCCGCGACGCGTATGGAGGCCCCCCGTGGCGCGCACCCCGCTCGAAAAGATCCGCAACATCGGCATCACGGCGCATATCGACGCCGGCAAGACGACGACGACCGAGCGGATCCTGTATTACACCGGCAAGTCCCACAAGATCGGTGAGGTCCACGAGGGCAACACCACGACCGACTACATGGAGCAGGAGCGTGAGCGTGGCATCACGATCACCTCCGCCGCCGTGACGGCCGAGTGGAACGGCCACCGGATCAACATCATCGACACCCCGGGCCACATCGACTTCAACATCGAGGTGAACCGCTCGCTGCGCGTGCTTGACGGCGCGGTGTTCGTGATCGAGGGCGTGGCCGGCGTGCAGCCGCAGTCCGAGACCAACTGGCGCCTGGCCGACCGCTACAACGTCCCGCGCATCATCTACGTCAACAAGCTGGACCGCACCGGCGCCGACTTCTACCGCGCCGCCGCCACCCTGACCGAGAAGCTCGGCATCCCCTGGGTGACGCTGCAGCTGCCGATCGGCATCGAGGACAACCTCAAGGGCATCGTCGATCTCGTCACGATGAAGGCGCTGATCTGGGAAGGCGACGAGCTCGGCGCCAAGTACCACGAGACCGAGATCCCGGCCGACCTGGCCGACAAGGCCGCCGAATACCGCCAGATCCTGCTCGACACCGCGCTCTCCATGGATGACGCGGCGATGGAAGAGTACTTCGACAAGGGCGACGTCTCCATCGAGACCCTGAAGAAGTGCATCAAGAAGGGCACCATCTCCGGCGCGTTCCGTCCGGTGCTGTGCGGCTCCTCCTTCAAGAACAAGGGCGTGCAGCCGCTGCTGGACGCCGTGATCGACTACCTGCCGAGCCCGGTGGACGTCGAGGGCATCAAGGTTGCCCCCGAGGAGGGAGAGGAGGACGATCCGAACGCCGACCGCCGCGTGATCGAGGTCTCGGAGACCGCGCCCTTCTCGGCGCTGGCCTTCAAGATCATCAACGACAAGTACGGCAACCTCACCTTCATCCGCGTGTACTCGGGCGTGATCAAGCAGGGTGACACCATGCTGAACACGACCAAGGGCCACAAGGAGCGCATCGGCCGCATGTTCCAGATGCACGCCGACAAGCGTGAGGAGGTCAAGGAGGTCGCTGCCGGCGACATCGTCGCGGTGGTGGGCATGAAGGACACCGGCACGGGCGACACCCTGGCCGACCCCGCCGACCCTGTCGTGCTGGAGCGCATGGCCTTCCCGGTGCCGGTCATCGACATCTCCGTCGAGCCGAAGACCAAGGAAGGCGTCGAGAAGATGACGCTCGGCCTGCAGAAGCTGGCCGGCGAGGACCCCTCGCTGCGCCTGAAGACCGACCAGGAGACCGGCCAGACCATTCTGTCCGGCATGGGCGAGCTGCACCTCGAGATCATCATCGACCGCCTCCGCCGCGAATACGGCGTGGACGCCAATATCGGCGCCCCGCAGGTGGCCTATCGCGAGACGATCACCAAGCCGCACACCGAGATCTACACCCACAAGAAGCAGTCGGGTGGCTCGGGCCAGTACGCCGAGGTGAAGATCACCTTCGAGCCGAAGGAGCGGAACGAGGGTGTCGAGTTCGTCAACGCCGTCGTCGGCGGCTCGGTGCCGAAGGAGTACATCCCGGCCGTCGAGAAGGGCATCAAGGTGCAGGCCGACACCGGCGTGCTGGCCGGCTTCCCGACGGTGGACTTCAAGTACACCCTGACGGACGGCAAGTACCACGACGTCGACTCCTCGGCCCTGGCCTTCGAGATCGCCGCCAAGGCCTGCTTCCGCGAGGGCATGAAGAAGGCCGGCCCGGTGATCCTGGAGCCGATCATGGACGTCGAGGTGACCACCCCGCAGGACCATGTCGGTGACGTGGTGGGCGACCTCAACCGCCGCCGCGGCATCATCCAGAGCCAGGACATGGCGGGCACCTCCGTCATCGTCCGCGCCCATGTGCCGCTGAAGGAGATGTTCGGCTACATCTCCAACCTGCGCGGCATGACAAAGGGCCGTGCGTCCTTCTCCATGCAGTTCCACCACTATGATCCGGTGCCGCGCAACGTCGCGGAAGAGATCATGGCGAAGAGCGCCTGAGACATCGGATGCGGCTCCGCTGGCAGCGTGGCCGCATCGGAGACCCGGAGCCCGGCGCCGAGGCCAGCCGGGCCCTGGAATGGATTGGTTGTGACGACGCGGGCGATCCCATCGCCCGCGTCGTTCGCGTTCAGGGGCCTGTCTGGTTCCGCTGGCGGCTGCGCCATGCGGTTGCCCTGGACGCCGGAGGGCGCGTGCTGCAACTGCGGCCCGCGGTGCCCGCGAGTCGGTGGCTGGTGGTGGTGCGGGAGCGGGTGGTGGGCCGGACGAAGCTGCCCATGGACGGGGTGCGCCGCGCCGAGGCGCTTCTCGGGCAGGGTGGCGCCGTCACTCCGGCAGGCAGCGAATGATGTCGCGATGGCCACGCGCCAGGACCGGCCGGGTGCCGGCGGGGCAGGCAGCCACGGCTTCCCGCTGAGCGGCGGGCAGGCCGTTATCCCAGGGCGTGCGATCCAGGCCACGGTCGCAGCGGCCGGGCACCCCGCGCACCGGGGCGCCGCCATTCGGGCAGAGCCAGCGCCGGATCGCCTCAAGCTGCGCCGCGCTGGGCCGGCGCGGCGGGTCGGCCAGGGCGGGAGCGGTGCCCAGGACCAGCAGGGCCAGCGCGGCCGCGGCGATGCGACATAGCCTCATGGACAGGTCCGTAGCATCATTGCGCTTCCGCGTCGCCCGCGGGACACGCCCCTTGAAGTCCTGCCTGGATGCCGCAACATGGAGGCCATGGACCCCCGAGCCGACCAACGCCCCGTTCTGGACATGACGCCCGAAGGCGAGTTCCGCGACCCTGCGCCGCGGCAAGTCACCTGGCTGGACCGTATCCTGGCGCGGCTTGGCGGCATGGCCGCCTTGGTGGCGCTGATTGCGGCCGGGGTGGTTGTGGCGGGCGTGGCGGTGGCCTTCCTGGCGCTGGCGCTGCCTGTGGCGGTGGTCGCCGGGCTGATCGCCTTCGGCAGCCTTTGGTGGCATGCGCGCCGTGGCGGCACGCGGGGAAGGACCTTCAGCTTCGTCATGCGCCGCTAGCGCGGGCGCGGCCTAGCCGTTGTTGAGTTGAGTTCCGCGCTGCCGGTAGGTCAGCGCCTCCGCCATGTGGACGCGCAGGATCTGCACTTCGCCCGCAAGGTCGGCGATGCTGCGGGCCACGCGGAAGCACCGGGTGAAACCGCGATTCGATAGCCCCAGTTGTTCGGCGGCGCGTTCGGCGAGCGCCAGCGCCTCCGGCGCGGCGGTGGCCGTCAGAAGGTCGAGCGGCGCCTCGGCATTGCTGCGTGGCGCCTGGGCTCCTGCGCGCTCCGCCTGCCTTGCCCGTGCCGTGGCAACCCGGCGCGCCACCACGGCGCTGGGTTCCCCGCGCGGCGCACGCGCCATCTCGCCCGGAGCGATGGGCGCCATGCCGATGCACAGGTCCATCCGGTCCAGCAGCGGGCCGGAGATGCGCGCCTGGTAGCTTTCCCCGCAGCGGGGCGCCGAGCCGCATTCGCGCGCGGCATTCCCGAGATGGCCGCAGCGGCAGGGGTTCATCGCCGCCACAAGCTGGACGCGGGCGGGATAGGTGACGTGCGCGCTGGCACGGCTGATGACGCATTCACCGCTTTCCAGCGGCTGCCGCAGCGCTTCCAGCGCCGGGCGCTGGAACTCCGGCAGTTCGTCCAGGAACAGCACGCCGCGATGCGCGAGGCTGACCTCGCCCGGCCTGGCGCGGGGGCCCCCGCCGATCAGCGCGGCCTGGCTGGCTGAATGGTGCGGATTCCGGAAGGGCGGCCGGGTGGAGATGCGGCCACCTTCGATCAGCCCGGCCACGCTTCGCACCAGGCTCACCTCCAGCGCCTCGGCGGGCGTGAGGTCCGGCAGCAGGCCCGGCAGGCGGGCGGCGAGCATGGACTTGCCCGCTCCCGGAGGCCCGCTCAGCAGGAGGTTGTGTCCGCCCGCAGCGGCGATCTCCAGGGCGCGCTTCGCGCTTTCCTGGCCCTTCACCTCCGCGAGGCAGGGGCCGGTCGCCGCCTCGGGTTGCAGCCGGGGCGGCAACGGCGCGCCCATCACCTGTCGCCCGGTGAGATGGGCGATCAACTGCCGCAGGTCGGTGGCGGCCAGGATCTCCACCGAGCCTGCCCAGGCCGCCTCGCCGCCCTGCGCGCCGGGGCAGATCAGGCCGAGTCCGCGCGCCGCCGCCCCGAGTGCCGCGGGCAGGATGCCGGCCACCGGGCCGATGGCGCCGTCCAGCGCCAGCTCGCCCAGGGCGGCGAAGCCGGTCAGCTCCTCGGCCGGAACGACCTCCATGGCGGCCAGCACGGCGAGCGCGATCGGAAGGTCGAAATGCGAGCCCTCCTTGGCGCGGTCGGCCGGCGCCAAATTCACCAGCACCCGCTTCGGGGGCAGGCTGAGGCCGAGCCCGTTGAGCGCCGCGCGCACCCGCTCGCGGCTTTCGGCCACCGCCTTGTCCGGCAGGCCGACCACGGTGAAGGCGGGCAGACCGTTGGCGATCTGCACCTGCACCTCCACCGGCAGGGTTTCGATTCCCGAGAAGACGAAGCTGGCAAGGCGCGCGATCCGCATATCGCAGCGGCGTAATGAGTCCCGTGCGGCTTTTCAACGAATAGTTGAGAAAACCGTCAGCGCCCCCACGCGGTCAGGAAGCGCTCCAGCAGGCTGCCGATCACCCCGACATTGTAGCCGCCTTCCTGAACGACCACGGTCGGCAGCCCAAGGGCGGAAAGCCGCTCGGCGGCACGGGCGAAGCCCTCGGCGGTGACGCGCAGGAAGCTCAGCGGCTCGTGCTCCGAAGGGTCGAAGCCGAGGGGCACCACCAGGGCTTCCGCCCCGAAGCCACGCGCGCGGGTGACGGCGGCGTCGATCGCCTCCAGCCAAGCGGCATCGCTGCTGCCCTGCGGCAGGGGCAGGTTGAGGTTATAGCCCGCTCCTGCGCCGCCGCCCTGCTCGCTGGCATGACCGACATACCAGGGATAATAGCCGGAAGGGTCGCCATGGACGGAGGCCGTCAATACGTCGTCGCGCTCCCAGAAGATGCCCTGGGTGCCGTTGCCGTGGTGCGCGTCGATATCGATCACCGCGACCCGCGAGGCGCCGGCCCGGCGCAGCGCCTCGGCGGCGAGGGCACTGTTGTTGACATAGCAGTGGCCGCCGGCCCGGGCGGCATAGGCGTGGTGCCCGGGCGGCCGGCTCAGCGCATAGGCGCAGCCGCCCTGCGCCACCACATCCGCAGCGGCCAGCGCGCAACTCGCGGCTGCGTGGATCGACTCCCAGCTGCCGGGACCGATCGGGCAGGCGGTGTCTGCCGTGTACCAGCCGGTGCGGCCGACGATCGCCTTCGTGGGCGTCGCGCCCTGCGCCAGCATCTCGGGTGAGGGATGCATGTTGGCCACCACCTCCGCCCCCTTCTCGGGCAGGGCGGCCCAGGCTTCCGCCGCCTCGGCCAGGAAGGCGACGTAGCCGGCGTCATGCACCGTTGTCAGCGCCTCGGGCGCCACCAGGGGCGGTGCTTCGACGCCGGCGCCCATGCGGCGCAGGGCGGCAAGCAGCGCCTCGGCGCGCTCCGGCACCTCGAAGTTCCGGCGGACCTGGCCGCGCTGGAGAAAGAACTGCGGCGTATGCCGCGACTGGTCGGGGTGAGCGAAGGCGCGCATGGGAGATGAGGCTAAGCCCGCGGCGCGGCCTTGTCGATCCGCCGGAAGCAAGGCTAGCGTCCATCCCAGGGAAGCTTCACTGGGAGCCAGAAGAATGAGTCTTTCACGTCGTGGCCTGATGGCCGCAGCGGCCGCAACGCCTTTCCTGATGCGCGTCGAGGACGCGCTGGCGCAGGGCATCCAGCCCAAGCGCGGCGGCACCCTCAACACCATCGTCAATCCGGAGCCGCCGATTCTGCATGTCGGCGTCAACAACCAGGGGCCGACGCTGATCGTCAGCAGCAAGATCTTTCAGGGACTTCTGCGCTACGGCCCGAAGCTGGAGCCGATGCCGGAGCTGGCCAAGAGCTGGGAGGTCAGCTCGGACGGCCTGGAATACACCTTCCGCCTGCAGGAAAACGTCAAGTTCCACGACGGCAAGCCCATGACGGCGGATGACGTCGTCTTTTCCATCATGAAGTTCCACATGGAGCTTTCGCCGCGTGCCCGCGGGGTCTTCGCGCGCATCAAGGAAGGGGTGGCGGTGGACCCGCAGACGGTGAAGTTCACCCTCTCGGCGCCTTTCGAGCCCTTCCTGCTGATGTTCGACGTCACTGCCTCGGCCATTGTGCCGAAGCACCTGTTCGAGGGGCAGGACTACCGGCAGGCGCCGGCGGTGCAGAAGCCGGTCGGCACCGGGCCGTTCCGGTTCGCGGAATGGCAGCGCGGCAACTTCGTCCGTCTGGAACGCTTCGACGAGTACTGGAAGCCGAACCAGCCCTACCTCGACGCCATCATCTACCGCGTCATCCCCGACAGCCAGTCGCGCCGCCTGGCGCTGGAGACCGGGCAGGTGATCCTGACCCAGGCGAACGACATCGAACCCTTCGACGTGCCGCAGTTGCGCGCGCTGCCGAACCTGGAGGTGCAGACCAAGGGCTGGGAGTATTTCGGCCCGTTGATGTGGCTGGAGCTGAACCACCGGGTGAAGCCGCTGGATGACGTGCGGGTGCGCAAGGCGCTCGCCCATGCGGTGAACCGCGACTTCATCGCCCAGCGGCTTTGGTTCGGTATCGGCAAGCCGGCGACCGGACCGGTGGCCAGCACCACGCGCTTCTACGACGGCAGCGCCAGGATGCCGGGGCATGACGTCGAGGCGGCCAAGAAGCTGCTGGACGAGGCCGGGCTGAAGCCGAACGGGCAGGGGGTGCGCTTCACCATCAAGCACATGAGCCTGCCCTACGGCGAGGTGTTCACCCGGCTTGGCGAGTTCCTGCGGCAGTCGCTTCGCCAGATTGGCGTGGACCTGCAACTCGAGAGCGTGGATGTCGGCACCTGGGCGCAGCGCACCGCCAACTGGGACTTCGACACCACCATCAACTATCTCTACCAGTATGGCGACCCGACGCTGGGCGTGGAGCGCAGCTACGTCTCCACCAACATCAAGAAGATCCTGTTCTCCAACGTTTCCGGCTACGCCAACCCGAAGGTGGACGAGCTTTTCGGCCAGGCGCGCGACGCCGCGGACCCGAAGCAGCGCCAGGAGGCCTTCAGCACGGTGCAGAAGATCCTGGTGGACGACGTCCCGCTGGTCTGGCTGCTGGAGATGGCCTTCCCCACCATCCACGACAAGAAGCTGCGCAACGTGATCACCTCCGGCACCGGCGTGCACGCCTGCTTCGACGACGTGTTCCTGGCCTGATCAGGCATGGAGCTGTCTCGACTGCCCGCATTCCTGCTGGGCCGTGTCGTGAAGGCGGCGATCGTGATCCTCGCGATCGTCGTCTGCAACTTTCTGCTGATCCATGCCGCGCCCGGTGATCCGGCGAGCATCATCGCCGGCCAGTCCGGTGCCGCCGATGCCCGCTTCCTGGCGCAGCTTCGCGCGCAGTTCGGGCTGGACCAGCCGCTCTACGTACAACTCTGGCTCTACCTGAAGGGCGTACTGACGCTCGATCTCGGCTTCAGCCACCGCCAGCAGATGCCGGTCGCGGCGCTGCTGTGGGACCGGCTGCCGGCGACGCTGCTGCTCACCGGCGTGGCCTTTGTCTTCGCCATCGGTGTCGGCGTCAGCATGGGCGCGCTGGCGGCGCGGCGGGTCGGCACCTGGTGGGATTCGCTGATCACCGTGCTGGCGCTGGCCTTCTACGCCACGCCACTGTTCTGGGTGGGCCTGATGCTGGTGCTGCTGTTCAGCGTGACACTGGAATGGCTGCCCTCCTTCGGCATGGCCTCGGTGGGCGTCGAGCTCTCCGGCTTCGCCGCGGTGCTCGACCTTGCCCAGCACCTGATCCTGCCGGGCCTCACGCTGGGGCTGTTCTATGTCGCGGTCTATGCCCGGCTCACCCGCGCCACCATGCTGGAAGTGGCCGACCAGGACTTCGTCAAGACGGCGCGCGCCAAGGGCGTGCCGGAGGGGCGCATCCTGCGGCGGCACGTGCTGCGCAACGCGCTGCTGCCGGTGATCACCTTCGCAGGGATCCAGGCCGGGCAGCTCATCGGCGGCTCGATCCTGGTGGAGACGGTGTTCGCCTGGCCGGGCATCGGGCGGCTCGCCTTCGAGGCGCTGCTGGCGCGCGACTACCAGGTGCTGATGGGAGTCTTCTTCCTGACCAGCGTGATGGTCGTTCTGTTCAACCTGATCACCGACCTGCTCTACGCCATCGTTGATCCACGCGTGGAGGTGTCGCGATGAACAGCTTCTGGCGCAACTTCGCGCGCAACCACGGCGCGGTGGTCGGCCTCGTCATCCTGCTGCTGGTCATCGCGCTCGCCATCCTGGCGCCGGTGCTCTACCCCGGCAGCCCCTGGGACATGGTGGCCGCGCCCTTCGCGCCGCCGGGCGAGATGGGAATGCTGCTCGGCTCCGACAGCCTGGGCCGCGACGTGGCCGCCGGCATCGCGCATGGCGCGCGCGTCTCGCTGCTGGTGGGCGCCGTCTCGACCGTGGCGGCGCTGGCCATCGGCGTCACCCTCGGCGCCGTAGCCGGCTATCTCGGCGGCATGGCGGATGAGGTGGTGATGCGCTTCACCGAGTTCTTCCAGACCATCCCGAGCTTCGTGCTGGCCATCCTGCTGGTGGCGATCTTCACGCCCACCATCCAGTCCATCGTGCTCGCCATCGCGGTGGTCTCCTGGCCGCCGGTGGCGCGCGTGGTGCGGGCGGAGTTCCTGTCGCTGCGCTCGCGCGAGTTCGTGCAGGCGGCGGAGGTGCTGGGCAAGTCCCGCCTCGCCATCGTGCTGGGCGATATCCTGCCCAACGCGCTCTCGCCCATCGTCGTGCTCTCCTCGCTGATGGTGGCGACCGCCATCCTGCTGGAAAGCGCGCTCTCCTTTCTCGGCCTGGGCGACCCGAACATGATGTCCTGGGGCTTCCTGATCGGCTCCGGCCGCAGCGTCATCCGCATCGCCTGGTGGATGAGCGTGTTTCCCGGCATCGCCATCTTCCTCACCGTGCTGTCGCTGAACCTGGTGGGCGAGGGGCTGTCGGACGCGCTGAACCCGCGCCTGGCGCGCAACCGCGGAGGCGCGGCATGACCCGGCTGCTGACCGTCGAGAACCTCACCGTGGGCCTGCCGCGCGGTGCCGACCGGCCGAACGCGGTGGAGGAACTTTCCCTGCATCT
The DNA here is from genome assembly GCF_009829925.1 of Teichococcus coralli. Taxonomy (GTDB): domain Bacteria; phylum Pseudomonadota; class Alphaproteobacteria; order Acetobacterales; family Acetobacteraceae; genus Pseudoroseomonas; species Pseudoroseomonas coralli. The sequence continues at coordinate 69,336 of NZ_SNVJ01000001.1, read as the reverse complement.
CGATGCGGGCGAAATCCTCTGCGTCGTCGGCGAAAGCGGCTCCGGCAAGTCCATCACCGCCAACACGGTGATGGGCCTGCTGCCGAAAGGCCTGCCGGTGCGGAGCGGCCGCATCACCTTCGAGGGCGATTCGCTGCTCGACCTCTCGGCCGAGGCGCTGCGCGAGCGGCGCGGCTCCCGCATGGCCATGGTGTTCCAGGAGCCGATGACGGCGCTCAACCCGCTGATGCGGGTGGGCGACCAGATCGCCGAGGCGCTGGCCGTGCATGGCAAAGGGAGCGAGGCCAAGGCTCGGGTGCCGGAGCTGCTGTCGGCGGTGAACCTGCCGGACCCCGCGGCCATCGCGCGCATGCACCCCTTCCGCCTCTCGGGCGGGCAGCGCCAGCGCGTGATGATCGCGATGGCGCTGGCGCTGGAGCCGGCGCTGCTGATCGCCGACGAGCCGACCACCGCGCTCGACGTCACCACGCAGATGCAGATCCTGCGCCTGATCCGCGAGATCCAGGAGCGCAAGGGCATGGGGGTGATGTTCATCACCCATGACTTCGGCGTGGTGGCCGAGATCGCCGACCGCGTGGCCGTCATGCAGCATGGCCGCATCGTCGAGCAGGGGACGGCTGCGGAAATCCTGAACGCGCCGCAGCACCCCTATACCCGCGCGCTGATCGCCGCGGTGCCGCATGGCGCGGCGCCGGAGCGGCAGGCCATCCTGCCCGCGCCGGTGCTGGAGATGAAGGGTGTCACCAAGACCTACCAGCGCGGCGGCTGGTTCGGCGCCAGGGCCGTGGTGAAGGCGGTGCACGCCGCCGACTTCACGCTCAACAAGGGCGAGACGCTGGGGCTGGTCGGCGAGAGCGGCTCGGGCAAGTCCACGCTGGCCCGCTGCGTGGTGCGGCTGGTGGAGCCTGAGCGGGGAGAGATCCTGTTCCACGGCGCCGACCTGCGGCCGCTCTCGCGCCAGGGCTGGCTGCCCTACCGCAAGCGCATCCAGATGGTGTTCCAGGACCCCTATGCCTCGCTCAACCCGCGCCGCAGCGTGGGCCGGGCGATCACCGAGGGGCCTGTCACCCATGGCGTGCCGCCCGCCGAGGCACGCGCCCGGGCGCTGGAGCTGCTGCGGCTGGTGCGGCTCGATGAATCCGCCATGGAGCGCTTCCCGCACGAGTTCAGCGGCGGGCAGCGGCAGCGCATCGGCCTGGCGCGGGCGCTGGCCATGCAGCCCGAGCTGCTGATCGCCGACGAGCCGGTCTCGGCATTGGATGTCTCGGTGCAGGCCCAGGTGCTGGACCTGCTGGCCGAGATCCGCCAGCGGCTCGGCCTCACCATGTTGTTCATCACGCATGACCTGCGGGTGGCCGCGCAGATCTGTGATCGAATCGCCGTGATGCAGCACGGCGCCATCGTCGAGCAGGGGCCCACGGCGGAGGTCTTCGGCGCACCGAAGCATCCTTATACCCGAGCCCTGCTGGACAGCATTCCCGGACGGGGCTGGACTCCGCCCGTGCTCACCGAATCCGCCTGAAGGAGCGATCCATGCCTCAACTCGACCCCGGCGTCCGCCGCGCCATCCTCGATGCCGTCGCGGCGCTGGAAGGGGAGGCCGTCGCGGCCCTGGAGCGGCTGGTGCGCTGCCCCTCCACCCTGGGCAACGAGGCCTCGGCGCTGGAGGAGATGGCGCGCAACTACGGGGCGCTCGGCCTCGAGCCGGTCCGCATCCCGACCGTGCCGGAGAAGCTGGCCGAGCATCCCGGCTTTTCCCCGCCGCTGATCTCCTACGAGGGGCGGGACAACGTCGCCGCCGTCTTTACCCCACGCGAGAAGCGGGGCCGCTCCCTGGTGCTGCAGGGCCATGTGGACGTGGTGCCGGAGGGCGCCGCCGATATCTGGCAGACGCCGCCCTACGAGCCTTCCATCCGTGATGGCCGCATGTATGGCCGCGGCGCCGGCGACATGAAGGCGGGCGACATTTCCAACGTCATGGCCTTCCGCGCGCTGCGGACGGCCGGGCTGCAGCCCGCGGCCGAGGTGCAGTTCCAGTCTGTCATCGAGGAGGAATGCACCGGCAATGGCGCGCTGGCCTGCATGCTGGCGCTGCCGAAATGCGACGCCGTCATCATTCCCGAGCCCGGCCCGGGGGTGGAAGGGCTCTACACCGCCGAGGTCGGCGTCATCTGGGCCTGGGTGACGGTGACGGGCCGCCCCGCCCATGTGCGGGACATGCAGGCCGGCGTGAATGCCATCGAGGCCGCCTACGTCATCTCCCAGCGCTTCAAGGAGTACGAGGCGGAGATGAACCGGGCGGAGAACATCCACTCCTCCTTTTTCGGCGTGAACCACCCGGTGAACGTCAATTTCGGCACGGTGCAGGGCGGCGAGTGGAACAGCTCGGTGCCCACCCGCGCCAAGATCGGCCTGCGCGTCGGCATCATGGTCGGCAACACGGCGAAGCGGGTGAAGGCCGACATCGAGCGCATCGTCGCCGAGGCCGGCGCGGATGAGCGGATGCGTGGCGCCAAGCTGCAGCTCGAATTCGCCGGCTTCATGGCCGACCCCTGCGTCTTCGACAAGGAAGCGCCGATCGTGCGGATGGTGCAGCGCCACTTCGCCGAGGCCAATGGCCGCGAGCTGCGCGACTACCCGGCTTCCGGCCTCACCGACGGACGGTTCTTCACCCTCTACCAGGACACGCCGGTGGCCTGCTTCGGGCCGGACGCGGATTCCATCCACGGCATCGACGAGAGCGTCAGCCTGGAGAGCTTCCACGCCACGACGCGCACGATCGCGCTGACCATGGCCGAGTGGTGCGGGGTGGAAAAGGCATGAGCGGCGGCAACCTGCCCGTCTCCGGCGCCCGGCTGTGGGACAGCCTGATGGAGATGGCGCGGATCGGCGCCACGCCGAAGGGCGGCTGCAACCGGCAGACGCTCACCGACCTCGACGGCGAGGCACGCGCCCTGCTGCGGCAATGGGGCGAGGCGCTGGGCTGCACCGTCACGGTGGACCGCGTCGGCAACATGGTGCTGCGGCGGGAGGGGCGGGACCCCTCGCGCCCGGCGGTCGCCATCGGCAGCCATCTCGACACCCAACCCACCGGCGGCCGGTTCGACGGGGTGCTGGGCGTGCTGGCCGGGCTGGAGGTGCTGCGCGCCCTGCATGAATCCGGCACCGAGACGGAGGCGCCGGTCGTCCTGGTCAACTGGACCAACGAGGAGGGCGCCCGCTTCGCGCCGCCGATGATGGGCAGCGGCGTCGCCATGGGCCTGCTGGACGAGGCCGAGGTGCTGGCCAAGGCCGACCCGGCCGGCGCGGTTTTCGGCGAGGAGCTGCGGCGCATCGGCTGGCAGGGCGAGGCCGATCCCGCGGCGCTGCAATCGCTCGGCGCCTATTTCGAGCTGCATATCGAGCAGGGACCGCTGCTGGAGACCGACGGCATCCCTGTCGGCATCGTGGACAAGGCGCTCGGCCAGCTCTGGCTCGACGTGACGGTGACGGGCGAGGAGGCGCATGCCGGCTCCGCCATGGGGCCGCGCCGGGATGCCATGGTGGCCGCCGCCATGCTGGTGCAGGTGGTGGAGGAGATTGCCCTCGCCGCCGGCGGCGACGGGCGGGCCACGGTCGGGCGGCTCACCGTGGCGCCGGACAGCCGCAACGTGGTGCCCTCGCGCGTCTGGTTCAGCGTGGACCTGCGGCATGGCGACCCCAAGGCGCTCGCCCGCATGGGCGAGGCGCTGGAGGCCCGCGCCGAGTCCCTGGCCGCCGAGCGCGACCTCGACATCGTCGTCGAGCGCTTCTGGGAATCGCCGTTGATCCCCTTCGACCACAAGCTGGTGGAGGCGTTGCAGCAGGCGGCGCAGGGCCGCGGCCTGCCCTACCGCGTGATGCCGACCGGCATCGGGCATGACGCCGTCTACCTGGCGCGGCGGGTGCCCACCGCGATGATCTTCTGCCCCTGCGAGGGGGGCATCAGCCACAACGAGGCCGAATCCATCACCCCCGAATGGGCCGAGGCCGGGCTGGTGGTGCTGGCCGACGCCGTGCTGGCCACCGCCGGCCGGGCAAGGGGAGAATAAGGACCGATGCGCATCGCCCTGGGCGGCTTCCTGCACGAAAGCCATTCCTTCGCCCCGCGCCCGACCACCTGGGCCGAGTTCCAGCACCCCGGCGGCTTTCCGCCCTTCCAGCGCGGCGCGGGCCTGCTCGACGCGCTGCGCCCGACCTCGGTGCCCGCCGCCGGCGCCATCGCCGAGGCGGAGAAGCGCGGCTTCGCGCTGGTGCCGCTCGCCTGGTGCTTCGCCAATCCCGCCGGTCCGGTCACCGAGCAGGCCTTCGAGCGGATCAGCGCCTGCATCGTCGCCGACCTCGCCGATGCGCTGGATGCCGGGCCGCTGGACGGCGTCTACCTTGACCTGCACGGCGCCATGGTGGCGGAGGGCCACCCGGATGCCGAGGGGGAGCTGCTGCGCCGCGTCCGCGCCGTGGTCGGGCCGGACATGCCCGTGACGGCCAGCCTCGACCCGCACTGCAACCTGACGGCGCAGATGGTGCGCATGGCCGACGCGCTGGTGCCTTTCCGCACCTATCCGCATGTGGACATGAAGCAGGCCGGCGCCCGCGCCATGGCACTGCTGGCCGAGCGCATCGCGCGCAAGGCGCCCTGGGCCCGCGCCTTCCGCCAGCTCGACTACTGGATGCCGCTGACCGCGCAATGCACCCTGGTGCAGCCGATGGCGGGCGTGATGGAGGCGCGCGCCCGCCTCGCCGAGCGCGAGGGCCTGGCGGAGCTCGCGTTCTGTTTCGGCTTCCCCTACGCGGACTTTCCGGACTGCGGCGTCGCCCTGGCCGCTTTCGGCGAGGACCCGGCCGCCGCCGAGCGTGCCGCCGAGGCGCTGCTGCAGTATCTCCAGCAAAGCGAGCAGGACTTCGCCGGCGGCGTTCTGCCGGCCGCCGAGGGCGTCGCCGAGGCGATCCGCCTCGCGCAGTCGGCCAGCCGCCCCATCGTGATCGCCGATACGCAGGACAATCCCGGCGGCGGCGGCCATGGCGACACCACCGGCCTGCTCGCCGAGCTGGTGAAGCAGCAGGCGCCCGCCACCCTCGGCATGATCAACGACGCCGAGAGCGCCGCCGCCTGCCACGCGGCGGGCGAGGGGGCGGAGGTCACGCTCCGCCTCGGCGGCAAGTCGGACGGCGCGCCGCTGGAGGTGACAGCCAAGGTGCTGCGCCTCTCCGATGGCCGGTTCACCTGCACCGGGCCGATGGCCGCGGGCAACCCGGCCGATCTCGGCCCCTCGGCGCTGATCGGCGTCGGGCCGGTGAAGGTGATCATCGTCAGCCGCAAGATGCAGGCGCACGACCAGGCGCTGTTCCGCCATATCGGCGTCGATCCGGCGGCGGAGAAGATCGTCGTGGTGAAGAGCAGCGTCCATTTCCGCGCCGACTTCCAGCCGATGGCCGAGAAGGTGCTGGTGGTGGCCGCGCCGGGGCCGGTCCTGGCCGATCCCTCCTCGCTGCCCTTCCAGCATCTCCGCGAGGGGTTGCGGACCAGGCCGCGCGCGGGCTGAGGTGGCGCCGTGTTCAGTCATGTCACCGTCGGCGCGCGGGACCTGGATGCGGCCGTCCGCTTCTATGACGCCGTGCTTGTCCCGCTCGGCCTCAGGCGGATGACCTATGAGCCGAAGATCGGCTGGGCCTCATGGCAGAAGCCGGGGGATCCCGCCGAGTTCTACGTCTGCCGCCCCTTTGATGGCCGCCCCGCCACCTGGGGCAACGGCGCGATGAACGCCTTCTTCGCGCCGGACCGCGCGGCGGTGGAGGCCGCCCATGCCGCCGGTCTCGCCGCCGGCGGGATGGACGAGGGGGCGCCGGGGCTGCGGCCGCTCTACAGCGCCGAGTACTACGGCGCCTATCTGCGCGATCCGGACGGGAACAAGCTCTGCATCGTCAACCGCAAGGTCTGAAAGGAAGGGTCCGGGGAAAGGAATTCTCCCGGACCCCCATCTTCTTCCCGTCAGTTCACGTCGCGGGCTGCAGGTGGATGCGCCGCATGACCTTCGCGTCCACGGCCTCCCGCGTGTAGAGCAGCGGCACGTATTCTCCTCGCGCCCAGTGCGGCGCCAGGTCGGCGTAATGTGGCGAGGCCGGGTCGCCTGACTGGCCGGGCGCGTTGATGCAGAGGCTGTTGTCCCAGGCCCCGACATCCATCACCAGCCGCACCGATGCGCCATAGTTGCAGCGGAAGTCGCTCGGGCGATAGCCGGTGTGCATCGGCGTGCTGGCGCTGCCGCCGACCGGGAAGGAGCCGACGTCGAAACTCGCCGTCTCCGGCGCCAGGTCGGCGAGGGCATGGCTGAAATAGCCCTTGTGCAGCCGGCCCCAGGACCATTCCGACGGCGACAGCCCCATCCGCTCGCCGCAGTCGCGGACGGCGGCGACCAGGCACTCGGCCAGCAGCGCATCGCGTGCCGCGGCGGGATCGGTGCCGAAACGGGCATCCGGCTCCTCCAGCACGCGCAGCAGGCTTTCGGTGTCCTGCGGCACCAGCAGCGGGCGCAGCGCGGCATCCGGCACCAGCGCCGCCAGCAGGCGCGGCTTCAGGTGCTTGGTCATGAAGACCTCGAACAGCGCGGCGGCCGGGCTGTCGGCCTCCAGGCGATGGTCCCAATCCTCCAGCAGCAGCTGGGCCGCCCAGAGTTCCGGCGCGCTGCCGCGCGGCAGCGCGCCCAGCAACGTGCAGAGGCGGCGGGCGGGCAGGGAGGTCACGTCGGTCTGCAGCGCCGTGCTGTCGGCCAGCGTCAGCAGCGGCCCCCGCGTCAGCGCCTCGCGGATGCGGCGGGCGCGGGAGGCCTCGGTCCACTCGTAGCCGTAGGTCTTCTCGGCATGCGGCCAGTCCGGCGGCAGGTTCATCTCGTTGGCGCTGTGGACGAAGCCTTCCAGCGGGTCCACGCGCCAGGGGTGCTCGGCCGGGTTCAGCAGGCCGGACCACTCGTAGCGGCCGTCGCCCGGCACTGGCAGCAGCCCGTCCCAGTTCGGCCGCTGCGGGGCATAGCCGGCCGGAGTCCAGGCGACGGTGCCGCTGGTGTCGGCATAAACCTTGTTCACCGAGGGGGTGCCCCAGCGCGCCACGGCCGCGCGGAACTCCTCCAGCGAGCGCGAGCGCATGGTGGAGAAGCTGGCGAGATAGGGCGCCGAGCCCGGCAGCGACCAGACCGTGCGGATGGCCACCGCCCGCCCCGCCGCCGTGTCCCGCGCGATGACCGGGCCATGCCGGGTGAAGCGCAGTTCCAGTTCCTGGTCCGGATGGCCCTTCACCGCGAAGCGCTCGGTGACGACCTCCATCGCCGCCCAGTCGCCGCCGTAGCGGTAGCGGTCACCCTCGGTCTCGTAGACGTAGACGTCCTCCTGGTCGGCACCGTGGATGGTCAGCGCGAAGGCGGCGGTGCCGTTGTGGCCGATGGAGATGCCGGGCACCGCCGGCTCGCCGGCCCCGATGGCGTTGAAGCCGGGGCTGTCGAGATGGACGATGTAGCGCAGCGAGGGCGCGGCATGAGCGCGGTGCGGGTCGCTGGCCAGGATGGGGCGCCCGGTCTCGGTGCGGCTGCCATGGATGGCCCAGTTGTTCGAGCCCTCCATCTCGGCGCCCTGCACCACCTCGCCGAGGTCGGTCAGCGTGCTCCAGCGGCGCCAGTCCCCCAGTGGCGCGTCGAGGCGCTCGGGCGAGAAGGTGACGCCGGCGGTGGCCAGCTTGAAGGTGGCGAGGCACTCGATGCCAAGGGTGGAGAGGTCGAGCCTTTCCGCCCGCACCGGCTCCTTCATCGGCTCCAGGTTCTTGCGCAGCAGGTCGGTGGCGAGGTCGGCGCGGGAGAGCACCACCGCGCGCAGCACTTCCGAGAGGGCGTTGCGCGTCAGCGAATGGCTGCGGATGCGCACCACGTCCTCCGCCACCCAGCGTGACGGGCGGGTGCCGAGGGCGCGGAACTCGGCGGGCAGGCGCTGCGGCTCGGCCTCGGTCAGCGCGACATAGGCGTTGATCCCGGCGGCGAAGGCCTCGCAGATGGCGCGGGCGTCGGGCGCGTAGGCGTCGAACTCGGCCTGCATCTCGCCGCGGTAGAGGAAGAGGCGGGAGGCGCGGTCCTGCGCCAGGTAGCCTGGCCCGAAATCTGCGGCGAGCAGGCCGAGGCCGCGCTTGCGCCACAGGTCGATTTGCCAGAGCCGGTCCCGCGCGGCGTTGAAGCCCTGCAGGAAGAAGAGGTCGTGCTCGTTCTCGGCGCGCAGGTGCGGGATGCCCCAGCGGTCCACATGGATCGAGGCCGCCTGCTGCAGCCCCTCCAGCGCGATGGTCTCTTCGAGGGGGGCAGGCTCGGTCATCGGGCAGGGCTCTTCCTGGTGGCGCAGGCTGGCGAGGCTAGAAGCCGCGCCTTTGTGGCGCAATCCGGCCGGCCATGTTTCGCGGCGGGGAGACCGCGGGCTCGCCGCCCGGTGCCGCGCTCAGCCTGCTCCTCGTCCGCCCGCGAGCGCGCGTGCCGCCTCCAGCGCCAGGGGCGCGAACCGCGCCGCGAAGCGCGTGGCCGGCCATTCGGCAAGCGAGCCGGAGATGTGCATCGCCGCGACGGGGCGGCCTTCCTGGTCCACCACGGCCGCGCCGACCACGACCTCGCCCAGCAGCATCTCCTCCTGCGCCAGCGCGAAGCCGTCGCGCCGGGCGGTCTCGATGCGGGCCAGGAGGGCGTCGGGGTCGAGGATCGTCTTGGGCGTGGCGGGAAGCAGGTCGGCGCGGGCGAGCATGGCCTCGACCTCCGGGCGCGGCAGATGGGCCAGGCAGGCGCGGCCGCCGGCGGTGTTGAAGCTGGGCAGGCGGCGGCCGGCCAGGGTGGCGTAGAAGGTCTCGCGCTTGCTCTGCCGGCGCACGGCATAGACGATGCTATGCCCGTCGAAGAGGCTGAAGTCCACGCGCTCGCCCGTGCTGCGCTGCAGTTCGATCACGAGGGGCGTGGCGCGCTCGATCAGCGGCCGGCTGCGCAGGAAGTCGAAGCTGCGGTCGAGGATGCGGCGGCCCGGCGTATAGCCGCGGCCCTGCGCGCCGCGCTCCAGGTAGCCGAGCTTCAGCAGGGTGTGCGCCATCCGCTGCGCCGCGCTGCGGTCCATGCCGGCGAGGGTGGCCAGCTCGTTCAGGCTCAGCTCGCCCGGGCGCTTGCCGAAGGCTTCCAGCAAGGCCAGCCCCTTCTGCAGGGATTGCACGAACAGTCGGTCCCCCGGCATCCATCGCCTCCATGTCCGGCTCCGGTTTGCGGTGGCGGCGGGGCCGGCGCAAGTCCGGCTGGGGAAATCGCGGGCCGTGGCTTTATCGCGCCGCGGCTTCGGCGCATGATCCCCGGCCTGTTCGCCTCGCTTTCCGAAGGACATGCCGGCCCATGGCGCTCCGCTGCGACCTCATCATCCGTGACGCGACCATCTTCGACGGCACCGGCGCCCCGCGCCAGCTCGGCGATGTCGGCGTCGCCGGCGACCGCATCGTGGGCGTCGGCGACCTCGGCGGCGCCAGCGCCGACCGCGAGGTGATCGGCACCGGCAAGGCGCTGGCCCCCGGCTTCATCGACGCCCACACACATGACGACCGCGCCGTGCTTTGCGGCCCGCAATGCACGCTCTGCAAGATCAGCCAGGGCGTCACGACGGTGGTGGTGGGCAACTGCGGCATCAGCCTTTCGCCGATGCGGCACACCGCCAAGCGCCCGCCGGCGCCGCTCGACCTGCTGGGCGACGAGGCCTGGTGGACCTATGACAGCTTCGGCGACTACGCCCATGCCCTCAAGACCAAGGGCAGCGAGGTGAACACCTACGCGCTGATCGGCCACCAGACGCTGCGCGTGGAGGCCATGCAGGGCGACGTGTACCGCCCGGCGAAGGATGTCGAGATCGCCCGCATGCAGGCGCGGCTGAAGCAGTCGCTGGCGGAGGGCGGCTCCGGCTTCTCCACCGGCCTCTACTACCCGCCCAACGCCCAGGCGCCGACCGAGGAGGTGATCGCGGTGGGCGAGGCGCTGCGCGGCTCGGCCGGCATCTACGTCACCCACATGCGCGACGAGGCCGACCGCGTCTGCGCCTCGATCGAGGAGACGCTGAAGATCGGCCGCCGCATCGGCGTGCCCGTGCATATCAGCCACCACAAGTGCTCCATGCCGGAGAACTACGGCCGCTCCGTGCAGACGCTGGCGCTGATCAACGCCGCCGCCTCGATGCAGGAGGTGGCCTTTGACGTCTATCCCTATCCCGCCGGTTCCACCGTGCTGATGCCGGAGAAGCTGCGCGACGACACCCGCGTCATCATCACCTGGTCCGTCCCCTATCCGGAAATGGCGGGCAAGGACCTTTCCGAGATCGCGCGCGGCTGGAACACCGACCTGAGGGCCGCCGCCGAGCGGCTGACCCCGGCCGGCGCCGTCACCTTCCAGATGGACGAGGAGGATGTGCGCCGCATCATGCGCCACCCCCTCTCCATGATCGGCTCGGACGGGCTGCCGCATGACGAGAAGCCGCATCCGCGCCTCTGGGGCACCTTCCCCCGCGTGCTCGGCCTCTACACCCGCCAGCTCGGCCTGTTCGACATGGAAACCGCCATCCACAAGATGACCGGCCGCGCCGCGGGCGTTTTCGGCATGGTGGACCGCGGCGTCATCCGCGAGGGCGCCTATGCCGACCTGGTGCTGTTCGACCCCAACACGGTGATGGACAACGCAACCTTCGAGGACCCGATCCAGATGAGCGTCGGCATCGAGCAGGTCTGGGCCAACGGCGTGCCGACCTTCGCCGGCGGCAAGCAGACGGGCGAGAAGCCGGGCCGGCTGGTGACGCGCGGGCGCTGAAGCACCCGGCGCGGGCGGCGGCACCGGGCCGCCGCCCCGGCCATCGCCACGGCCGCCGCGCTGAAGCCTGCCTTGCAACCCCCGGCCACTTCGCGGAAAGTCGCGGGGTTGCAATTGCGGAATGGTCGCCTTGCAGGTTCCCGGTGTCAGGAGGACGGTCTCCCGCATCCTCATTTCCGTCTTCCTTGTCGGGCTCCTGGCGGGACTCGGGGGGTTCTACTTCCTCCTGCAGGAGCGTGCGCTGCGGCAGGCCGCTTCGGAGGCGCGCATCCTGCTCACCTCCGCCCTCGCCATCCGCGGCTACACCGCCAAGAACATCTTCCCCAAGCTCTCCCGCCTGCCGCTGGACGAGTTCCACGAGGAAACGGTGCCCTCCTTCGGGGCGCAGACCGTCTTCCGGATGGTGGCGAGCGACTACGGCGCCTACACCTACCGCGAGCCGGCGCTGAACCCGACCTCCCGCGCCGACCTCGCCACCCCCTTCGAGGTGGAGCTGATCCAGCGCTTCCGCGCCGACGCCGCGCTGCATGAGCTGAGCGGCGTGCGCCCAACCGAGACGGACCGGCTCTTCTACCTCGCGCGGCCGATCCGGGTGACCCAGGAGGGGTGCCTGACCTGCCACAGCACGCCCGACCGCGCCCCGCCCGCCATGCTCGCCAAGTACGGCGGCAGCAACGGCTTCGGCTGGCAGATGAACGAGGTGGTGGGCGCGCAGGTCCTGACGGTGCCCGTCACCGAGGGGCTGAAGGGCTCGCTCGAACTGGTGGGGATGCTGGGGCTCGGCCTCGCCGTGATCTTCGGCGTCGCCTATGTGGCGCTGGTGCTGGCGCTGGACACCATGGTGATCCGGCCGCTGGGCGCGCTTTCCCGCGCGGCGGAGGCAGCCAGCCAGAGCCATGACACGCGGCTGCGCCTGCCACGCGCCGGCGCCGGCGAGATCCGCAGCCTGGCCGAGGCCATCGAGCGGCTGCGCACCTCGCTGGGCAAGGCGCTCGGCCAACTCGGGCGCGGCGAGCGGCCCGCGCCGCAACGCGATGAGGAGGGCGCATGAGCACGGGCGGGGTGCGGCGTGGCCCCGGCGCGCTCTGGTCGCTGTCGCTGCTGGCGTTGCTGGCGGCGGCTCTCTGGGCTCTCTACTGGGCCAGCGCGGACAATCTGCTGCTCGGCAGTGGCCCGGTGCATGGCGGGGTGCGGATCGCCGCGACGCTGCTGACGGCGCTGCTGGTGGTGCTTTCCGGCGGCCGGGCGGTGCTGGGCCTCGGCCTCGCCGCCGGGCTGGGGGTGGAGCCGACCGGCCTGCAGCGCGCCATCGCCTATGGGCTGCTCACCTTCGCCGCCTCGGCCGTGGTGCTGGCCTCCTTCGGCTTCGACATCAGCGCCGTGCTCACCACCTCGGCCATCCTGACCGCCGCCGTCGGCCTGGCGCTGCAGCCGACGCTGGGCAGCCTGGTCTCCGGCGTGGCGCTGCACATGGACCGCGTGCTCCATGTCGGCGACGCCGTCATGCTGGACGGCCAGCGCGTTGAGATCATCCGGCTGGACTGGCGCACCGCCGTGGGCCGGCGGAAGGACGGCATGCTGGTCGTGGTGCCGAACGCGCGCATCAGCAACGAGATGCTGATGGTCAACACGGCCGGCGAACCCTCCCGGCGGGACACCGCCTTTCCCGCCCCCGCCGCGGTGCCGCCGCAGCGTGTCACCGACCTCGTCACCGCGCTGCTGGTGGATTTTCCGCAGATCGACGTTTCCCACCCCGCCATGGTGATGGTCGCGGCCTACGAGCCGGAGCACGCCGTCACCCGTTACCTGGCGCGCTACTGGGTGCGCAACCTCTGGGACATGCCGGAGGTGGAGAGCGAGGTGCTGCGCCGGATCTGGTACGCCTTTCAGCGAGAGGGCATCCCCTGGCCGGTGTCGCGGCTCTACGCCGAGGAGCAGCGCGCCCTGGGCGCCGCTGCGCTGGCGCCTGGCGGGCAGCCGCTGGCGGAGGCGGTGGCGACGCTGCTGCCCGGGCCGGACCGCGCCGTGGATGCGCGGCGGCTGGCGGGGGAGGGCGAACTGTTGCTCTACGCCCCGGACGAGCGCCTGGTCCTGCCGGCCCGCTGCGCCGGGCGGGCGCTGCTGATCATCTCCGGCTGGGCGCATGAGGAACTTGGCGGCAGCGGTGTGCTGGCCGACGCCACGGCGCCGCCGCTGCTGCGCATCCAGCGGCTCGGGCGCGCCGCCGCGCTGCGAAAGGTGGCCGACACCCTGGCACGGCATATCGGCCCCTACGCCGAGCACGCGGTCCGGCGCACGGCGGCTGAGGCGGCCGGGCTGGAGGACCTCTGCCGCCTTGTGGCGGGGGAGATCGAGGATCCCCGGCGCCGGGCCCGGTTCCTGGCCGAGCTGGAGCAGCCGGCGGAGCCGGAGCTCGGGCCGGGGTGTGTGATGGCCTCGCAGCGGGATGCGACCGGGCGCTGGGTTTCCGACCCGCCGGCGCGAGCGGCGGAGGAGGTGGCCCTGCTGGCGATCCGCCCGGATCTGGCGGTGCTGCTGCGCCCCCGGCCCTTTCCGCAAGCCGCCGCCGCGGCCGGCTGAGCCGCGCCGGACTCCTGGCGGGACGCTGCCATGTGGCGCGGGCGCGCATCGGGCGTAGCCCTCCGTGCCCGGCTGTTGCTATCCTGCGAGACCAAAAACTTCTGCTGAGGAAACTGAGTGTCATGACGGTGCGCGGGTGGCAGCCCGGTAGTTGGCGGGAAATGCCGATCCGGCAGGTTCCGGACTATCCGGACCAGGCCAGGCTCAAGGCAATGGAAAGCCGGCTCGCGAGCTTTCCCCCGCTGGTGTTTGCCGGCGAGGCGCGGCGGCTGCAGCAGGCCCTCGCGCGTGCCGGGCAGGGGCAGGCCTTTGTTCTCCAGGGCGGCGATTGCGCCGAGAGCTTCGCCGATTTCCGCGCCAACCCCATTCGCGACACCTTCCGCGTGCTGCTGCAGATGGCCGTGGTGCTGACCTTCGGCGGCTCGCTGCCGGTGGTGAAGCTGGGGCGCATGGCCGGGCAGTTCGCCAAGCCACGCTCCTCGGACACCGAGACGCAGGAGGGCGAGACGCTGCCCTCCTACCGCGGCGACATCATCAACGGGCCGGACTTCACCGCCGGGGCGCGCATCCCCGATCCCGGCCGGATGGAGTTCGCCTACATGCAGTCGGCCGGCACGCTGAACCTGCTGCGCGCCTTCGCCACCGGCGGCTATGCCGACCTGCACGAGGTGCACCGCTGGAACCTCGGCTTCGTCGCCCGCTCGCCGCTGGCCGACCGCTACCGCGACCTGGCCGCCCGCATCGACGAGACGCTGCGCTTCATGGCCGCCTGCGGCATGTCCGAGGCGCCGCAGGTGCGCGAGACGGAGTTCTACACCAGCCACGAGGCGCTGCTGCTGCCCTATGAGGAAGCGCTGACCCGCGTGGATTCCACCACCGGCGACTGGTACGCCTGCTCGGCGCACTTCCTCTGGATCGGCGACCGCACGCGGCAGCCCGAGGGCGCGCATGTCGAGTTCCTGCGCGGGGTGAAGAACCCGATCGGGCTGAAGGTCGGTCCGACCAGCGACCCGGCCGAACTGGTGCGCCTCACCGAGCTGCTGAACCCCGGCAACACCCCCGGCCGGCTGACCCTGATCAGCCGCATGGGCGCCCAGAAGGTGATGGAGAAGCTGCCGCCGCTGCTGCGCGCGGTGAAGCAGGCCGGGCGCGAGGTGGTCTGGATCTGCGACCCCATGCACGGCAACACCCACACCGCCGGCGGCTACAAGACCCGCTCCTTCGACGCCATCCTGGCCGAGCTGCGCGGCTTCTTCGACTGCCACGAGGCCGAGGGCACCTGGGCTGGCGGCGTGCATGTCGAGATGACCGGCTCCGAGGTGACGGAGTGTGTCGGCGGCGCCCATCGCCTCACCGAGGCCGACCTTTCCGCCAACTATGCCACCTTCTGCGACCCCCGGCTGAACGCCGAGCAGGCGCTGGAGCTGGCCTTCCTGGTGGCCGAGGAGCTGAAGGCCCGCCGGCCGGACGGCGTTCCCGTCCCCCTGGTGGCGGCACAATGAGCTTGACGGAGCGCGGTGCCGGCGTGGACGACGCCGGCATCGCGCGGCTGACCGACGCCTATTTCAACCGCACCCGGGAGATCGTCGGCCGCTACGGCGATGCCCGCGTCACCTATGCGGTGTTCATGCGCCGCCCGGTCGTCTCGGCGCCGCGGCTGGTCACGGATTGGCTGGAGCGGGTGGCGGCCGAGCGCGGCACCCGCTTCGAGGTCGAGCTGATGCACCCCGAGGGCGAGTGGATCGGCGCCGGCGACCCGATCCTTTATCTTTCCGGCTCCATGGAGCAGCTCGTCAACCTGGAGACGATCTACCTCCAGAAGCTCGGTCCCGCCTGCGTCGCCGCGCACAACGCCTACCAGATGTGCGTGGAGCTGCCGGAGGCCGCCTTCCTGGCCATGGAGGCGCGGCACTGCGCCGGCGCCGAGATGGAGGAGATGATGGCCTATGCCGCCGCGGTCGGCAGCGCCGCCGCCAGGCGCGAGGGGGCCAAGGGCTTCATCGGCAACGCCACCGATGCCACGGCGCACTGGTTCGGCAACCGGCATGGCTTCGGCACCATGCCGCATGCCCTGATCGGCTATGCCCGCAGCACCGTGCGCGCCGCCGAGATGTTCCACGAGACCTATCCGGACGAGCCGCTGACCGTCCTGGTGGACTATTTCGGCCGCGAGGTCACCGACAGCCTGGCCGTCTGCCAACGCTTCCCGGAGCTGGCGGCCAGCGGGCGGCTCTCGGTGCGGCTGGACACGCATGGCGGCCGCTTCCTCGAAGGCCTGGACCCGGCCGCCTCCTATGGCGCGCTGGAGCGGCACGCGCCGGGCGCCATCCGCCGCTACCGCTCGGAGACCGAGCTGCGCCACCTCGTCGGCACCGGCGTCTCCGCCGCCGCCATCTGGCGGATGCGGGAGGCACTGGACGAGGCCGGCTTCCCAAAGGTGCGGATCATCGCCTCCTCCGGCTTCGGTGTCTCCAAGTGCCGCGTCATGCGCGAGGCGCGCGCACCGATCGATGTGGTCGGCACCGGCAGCTTCATCCCGGACAGCTGGAGCGAGACCTACGCCACCGCCGACATCGTGGCCTATGACGGCGTCGCGCGGGTGAAGGTCGGCCGCGAGTTCCTGCTGCACAAGAATGGCGCCCGCAAGAAGGTGAGCGCCGCCTGAAACGCCGTGCCGGGGCCGCCGCGCCCCGGCCGGTTTTGCCAGCCTCAGGCCGCCAGCGCCGGACGGGCGGGCCGCAGAACCGTCTCCGCCTCGGCCAGCAGGCGTGCCTTCACCTCGCTCACGAAGGGGTTGTCCTCCGTGATGGTGCGGAACAGCGCCTCGGAATCCTGCGACACCATGCCGACGGCCCGCAGCAGCTGATCGAAGCTGCTGGTGGTGTGCGGCAGCTCCGGCATCTCCAGCGATGCGACGATCCGCCCCAGCAGGTGCGTCAGCCCCTGCACCCAGGCCATCTGCCGGTCGTGCTCCTCCGGCGACATCCGCACCACCTCCAGCCCAAGGCCCCGCAGCATCCGCCCTGCCAGCCGTGCCCGTGCGCTGGGCCGGGCGTCGGCGGGCGGGCAGAGCGCCAGACGCAGGCCGGCAATGCCGTCCCGCCCGCTCTGGGGGCCGAAGAGCGGATGGGTGCCGAGCAACTCCACATGGTCGGGCAGGGCGGCGCGCAGCACTGCCAGCGGGTGCAGCTTCAGCGAGCAGACCTCCACCACGAGGGCGCCAGGCCGCAGATGCGGCGCGATGGCCTGCGCCACCTCGGCCAGCCGCGCGACGGGCACGGCCAGCACCACCACGGGCTTGCTGGCGGCCTCGGCGAGCGTCGCATCGCAGGGCAGCGCCGGGTCATGGCCGCGGACGGTGAAGATCCGCTCCAGGTGTGGCCGGCAGAAGCCGCCGAAGGCACCCAGGCCGATCAGGCCCAGCGAAGGTCGGGAAGACGGAGACATGGCATCCTCGGGCTTGGCTGCCGCCGCCGGGAGAAGGCCTGTCCGCAAATGGAAATGCCGCCCGGGGGCGGCATGAGGTCATTTGGAAGGGACGACCGCGCCGCGCGTTATGCCGAGCGACGGTAATAGGAGCGCAGGAAGGGCGCGGCCGTGTTCATACCCTCATGAAACGCGCCGCCGCCCGTCGCGTCAAGCCTGCGTCGCGTGCCGCCACGGTGCGAAATCCGCCGCGCTGCTCTGGCCGATGCGGGAAAGCAGCAGCGGCCAGGCGCGCAGCCCCTCCTCCAGCGAGGAAAGGCGGAAAAACTCGTTGGGCGCGTGCACGTCCTCGTCCGGCATGGCGAAGCCGAACATCAGCGTGTCGATGCCCAGCATCTCCCGGAAGATGCCGGTGATCGGCAGGGTGCCGCCGATGCGGGCGCGCACGGGGTCGCGGCCCTGGGTCTCGCGCACCACCGCCTCGGCGGCAACAAGCAAGGGATGCCCTTCCGGAAGGGTGGCGGAGGGCGAGTTGCCGCCCGGCGGGGAGAAGAACAGCTCCACCCCCTCGGGGCAATGGCTTCGCAGGTGCGCGACAATGCAATCGCGCGCGCGGTCCGGGTCCTGGCCGGGCACCAGCCGCGCGGTGATCTTGGCCTGCGCCTCGGCGGGAATGACCGTCTTGCTGCCGGCACCGGTATAGCCGCCCCACAGCCCGTTCACGTCGATGGTGGGGCGCAGGGTGACGCGCTCGCGCACGCCATAGGCCGGGTCGCCATGCGGCAGGGCGCCGGTACTGGCGTAGAAGGCGGCCTCGTCGCCGGCCAGCGCGGCGGCATCGGCGCGGTCGCGCTCGGTGAGCGGCGCGGCGTCCTCGTCGAAGCCGGCGACCTGGATGCGCCCCTGCGCGTCGTGCTGCGAGGCGACGAGGCGGGCCATCTCATGCAGCGCGTTGCGCACGGCGCCGCCATAGCGGCCGGAATGCATGTCCTTGCCGGCGCTGCGCAGCGTCACCTCCAGCTTGCACAGCCCGCGCGAGCCGGTGTTCAGCGTGGGCAGGGAGGTGCTGGCGCGTCCGCCATCGGCGGAGAGCATGGCGTCCGCGGCCAGCAGGTCCCGGTGCCGCTCGATGATGCGGCGGATGCTGGGGCTGCCGGTCTCCTCCTCGCCCTCCAGGAACAGCTTCACGTTGACCGGGCACTTGCCCTCGGCGGCCAGGAAGGCGCCGACCGTCTCCACGGCGATCAGCGTCGAGCCCTTCACGTCCGAGGCGCCGCGCGCGTAGAGGCGGCCGTCGCGGATGGCGGGCTCGAAGGGCGGCGTCACCCAGCGGTCGAGCGGATCAGGCGGCTGCACGTCGTAATGGCCGTAGATGATGATGGTGGGCTGGCCAGGTGCGCCGAGCCATTCGCCGTACACCGCCGGCTGCCCGCCGCCATCCAGCAGCTGAACCTTCTGCAGCCCAAGCTCGCGCAGCCGTGCCGTCAAGAAGTTCCGGGTCGCGGCCATGCCCTCGGCATAGGCGGGATCGGTGCTGACGCTCGGCAGGCGCAGCAGCGCCATCAGGCGTTCCAGCACCGCGTCCTTGCGGGCAAGGAGGTGATCGGCGACGGCGGTGCTCATGCTGCGGGACTCCTGCGGTGAGGTGCCGAGTGTGGAGCGATGGCGCTCCGTCATCCAGCCCGTGCCTCGCGGACTTGACGCGGATCGCGGCCGTGCGAGGCTCCGCAACATGCGCATCCATGTTCAGAACCCGGCCGACGAGGCCATCTTCCCCATCACGCCCCGGCAATGGTCCGACGCCATCGCGCGGGCGCCCGACATGGCGGGCCTGCAGGCCAGCTTCGCCAGCGATGACACCGGCTACGCCCAGGCCATGCGCGAGGCGGAGGTGCTGGTCACCTGGACCCGCATCGTGCACGAGCGCTTTCCCAAAGGCGCGCTTCCCGGCGTCGCGCCGAAGCTGCGGATGATCTTCTGCACCTCGGCGGGGCTCGACCGCCTGGCGCCCTTCGACTGGCTGCCGGATGACGTGCTGCTGCTGAACAACCGTGGCACCCACGCGGCCAAGGCCGGCGAATACGGCATCATGGCGCTGCTGATGCTGGCCAACAACATTCCCTTCTTCGCCGACCGGCAGCGGGAGGGGCAGTGGCAGCCGCGCTTCGCCTCGGTGCTGGCGGGACGGACGGTGTGCGTGGTGGGGCTCGGCTCGCTTGGCGGCGCGGTGGCGCAACGCGCCAAGCAGTTCGGCATGCGCGTCATCGGCGTGCGCAGCAGCGCCCGGCCGCATGAGGCGTGTGAACGCGTGGTGGCGCAGGATGCGCTCGACAGCGTGCTGCCGGAGGCCGAGTTCCTCGTGCTTGCCTGCCCGCTGACGCCGCAGACACAGGGCCTGCTCGACCGTCGCCGCATGGAACTGCTGCCGCGCGGCGCCAAGCTGGTGAACATCGGTCGTGGCGCGTTGTGGGACCAGGAGGCCGTCTGCGATCTGCTCGATGCCGGGCATCTGAACGGCGCGGTGACGGACGTGGCCGTGCCGGAGCCGCTGCCGCCGGAGCACCGCGCCTGGCGCACGCCCGGGCTCTTCGTCACGCCGCACATGTCCTCCGACGATCCCGGCACCTACAACGATCGCAGCCTGGATATCCTGTTCGAGAACATCCGCGCGCTGCGCAGCGGGCAGCCTTGCCCAAACCGTGTCGAGCCGGGCCGCGGCTACTGACGCCGGAGCGCTGCCGCGATCCGTGCCGGCAGCGCATTCCTTGCGGCTCCGATCGCTTTTTACGTGGCGGCCACTCGTGGCGGAACGGCCGCGGCGCAGGTCTTGAGTACCCGCGCCCTACGTTAATATGACCACTTTGTGACGAACCCCCGCGCGCAATCCGGACTACTGAGAATGAGCGAATGCCTCATTTTCGGACAGGAATCTCATGCGGAACACACACGCGGCGGAAATCATCGACAGACACCGCGGTGTGCGCGACAAACCGGAACAACCTTACATCCGCGCCGGCATCGTGGCGCTGCTGTCCGCCGTGGTGATGGTGGTCCTCGCCGTCCTTGAGAAGCGCGCGTACGGCTCCTGGGGGTTCGCGGACGAGCCGCCCGCCTTCGACGCCGCATCGCTCGCAAAATCCGCCCTGGCGCTGCTGCTTTCGGCCTTGTTCATCCTTCCCTTCCTGCGGAGCCCGCCGGCTCGCGCGCTGCTTGCCATGGGCGTGGCGGAGAAGGGACTGGCCTGGGCGTCACTCGCGCTGGCCGTGGCGTTCCTCGCCGTCTTTCTGGCCAGTCCGGAGCTGTTCAGCGCGCTGGCGCGTGAGGACCACAGCGTGGAATGGGGCTCGGCGCTCGCGCTCTTCCTGGGTTGCGGCCTGCTGCTCTGGAGCGCGGTGCGCTTCATCGCCGGCCGGCGGAACTCCGGCGGCTATTCAGCCTCCCTCTGCGGCCTTGGCGCGCTGCTTCTGGCCGCCTGCCTCTTTGTGGTCGGCATGGAGGAAATCTCCTGGATGCAGCGGGTCTTCGACATCCATACGCCCGAGGCACTGATCGGGACGAACATGCAGGAGGAGCTGAACTTCCATAACCTTTTCACCAACGGCTCCGAACTGCTGTACTACGGCGGAAGCTTCGTGTTCCTGATGCTGCTGCCCTTTCTGAAGGAGATGGCGCCGGTGCCGGCGGTGCTGCGAGCCGTCGGACCTCTCATCCCCGGCCGCGCCGTGCTGGCGGTCAGCGCGCCGATCGCGACCTTCAACTTCGACATGTGGCATCTGCTGCCGATCCAGATGGTGTTGATCCTGAGCCTGGTCATCGTGGTTCAAGCCGCCAGGACCGCGCCGAACCGGGGCGAGGCGACGCTCTTCTCCGCCATTGCCGCCATGCTGGCGCTCTCGCAGCTGCTGCTGATCGCCTTTGGCGACCACCTGGTCCGCCTGTGGGACCCGACGGAGTACAAGGAGCTGTTCATCGGCCTCGGCTTCGCCTGCTACGGAGGGCAGGTGGCCTGGCATGCCGCCAGGAGCAGCGTGCCGGCGTCTCGCCGCCTCAGGGCCTGACAGGAAAGGGGGTGCGGGCGCCCAAGCAGCCGTCGCTGCGGCCGCCCGCGCCACGGGAAGGCGGAGGGGCGGCGGCCGTATGACGCCGGATCGTGCCGGTGGATGCGCCCGGCCCGTCCTCAGGCGCGAGGGAGAAGGTGGGCGCGCGGCTCGCGCCGCACCCGGCTAGGCCGGGAGGCCCTACTTCACCAGGCCGGAGCGCGCGATGGGCGCGACGAACTGCGGCTCGGTGTCCCAGGGGAACAGGATCCAGGTGTCCTGGCTCACCTCCGTGATGAAGGTGTCCACCAGCGGCTTGCCGGCCGGCTTCGCATAGACGGTGGCGAAATGCGCCTTGGGAAGTATGGCCCGCACCACCTTGGCGGTGGTGCCGGTGTCCACCAGGTCGTCCAGCACCAGCCAGCCCTCGCCATCGCCGGCGGCCACCGGCGGCTTGGCCACTTCCGGCGTGCCCAGCTTCTCCTCGTCATAGGTGATGACGGAGACGCTTTCGATCATCCGGCAATCCAACTCGCGCGCCACGATGGCGGCGGGGATCAGGCCTCCGCGGGTGATCGCGACAATGCCCTTCCACGGGCCGCGCTCCACCAGCCGCCAGGCGAGCGCCTTGCTGTCGCGGTGAAGCTGGTCCCAGCTGACGGTGTAATAACGAGGCGCCATGCTCAGAACATCCTGCCGCCGTTGGGGACGGCGAAATCGGGTCGGATCAGCACCACGTCGCCATTGGCGTCCGGCAGGCCCAGGGTCAGGACCTCGCTCTCGACGCCGGCGATGCGGCGGGGCGGAAAGTTCACCACGCACAGCACCTGGCGGCCGATCAGCCTGTCGGCCGGGTAGTGCACCGTGAGCTGCGCGGAGGAGCGCTTGACGCCGATCTCCGGCCCAAGGTCGATCTCCAGCCGCAGGGCCGGCTTGCGGGCCCCCTCCAGCGGAACGGCATCCAGCACCGTCCCGACACGGATGTCGATCCGGTTGAAGTCGTCGATCGTGGCGGTGGTTTCCATCCGCTTCGGATAGCGCAGCCGGGCGGCCGGCGGAAGTGGGCGGATTGATGCCGGGGCCGGACCGTGCCAGCGTCGGCGCCTGGAAAACGGAATGGAGGATGCCGCCCATGGCCGAGGCCTTGCCCCAAACGCCCCCGCTGCGCTGCGACGGGCTGCGTGCGCTGGTGACGGGGGCCTCCCGCGGCATCGGCCGGGCGGCGGCGGTGGCGCTGGCCGGGGCCGGGGCGGAGGTGGTGCTGGCGGCCCGTGCCCTGCCGGAGATGGAGGAAACCATCGCCGCTCTCGGCCCCGAGGCGCGGGCGAGCGCCCGCGCGCTGGACGTGACCGACCGCGCCGCCGTGCGCCATCTGGTTGAGGGGGAGGGACCCTTCGACATCCTGGTCAACAATGCCGGCACCAATATCCGCGAGCCCTTCCTGGAGGTTCGCGACGAGAGCTTCGACCGGCTGGTGGCCCTCAACCTGCGCGGCGCCTTCGCCGTGGCCCAGGCGGTGGCGGCCGGCATGGTGGCGGCCGGCAAGGGCGGCAGCATCATCAACCTGTCCTCGGTGAACGGGCATGTCGGCGGGCTGAACCGAAGCGTCTACACGGCCACCAAGCACGCCATCGAGGGGCTGACCAAGGCCATGTCGGCCGAGCTGGGGCCGCACGGGGTCCGCGTCAACGCCATCTGCCCCGGCTTCGTCCAGACCCCGCTTACCGAGGGGCTGCTGGCCGACGAGAAGTTCCGCGCCGCCCATCTGCGCCGCACCCCGCTCGGCAAGATCATGACGGTGGAGGACGTGATGGGCGCCATCGTCTTCTTCGCCTCGCCCGCCTCTGCCATGATCAGCGGCGCCTCCTTGCTGATCGACGGCGGCTTCTGCACGCTGTGACCTCTTCACCCGGAAAGACTTCGATGCGCGACTTCCATATCCCCGGCCGCAGTGCGGTTCTCTCCACCCACGCCATGGCCGCGACCTCGATGCCGATCGCCACGCTGACGGCGCTCGACATCCTGCGCCAGGGCGGCAACGCCATGGACGCCGCCATCGCCGCCTGCGCCGTGCTGGCCGTGGTGGAGCCGCAGTCCACCGGAATCGGCGGCGACTGCTTCTGCCTTTACGCGCCCGCCGGCACGGGCCAGGTGGTCGCCATGAACGGCTCCGGCCGCGCCCCCGCCGGTGCCACGCCGGAGAAGCTGCGCGCCGACGGGCTGACCGCCATGGTCAACACCTCGGCCCATTCCGTCACCGTGCCCGGCGCTGTCTCCGCCTGGGAGAAGCTCAACAAGGCGCACGGCAAGCTCTCCCTGGCGCAGATCCTGGCGCCCGCGGCGAAGATCGCCGAGGAGGGCCACCCCGTGCATGCCCGCGTGGCGCATGACTGGGAGGCCGGGGCCGGCAAGCTCGCCAGGCACGAGGCTACCGCGCGCCACTTCCTGAAGGATGGCAAGCCCTACGCTGTTGGCGAGGTGTTCAGGCAGCCCGCCCTTGGCCGTACGCTGCGCGCCATCGGCGAACGTGGCGCCCGCGCCTTCTACGAAGGCGAGATCGCGGCCGACATGGCGGCGACGCTGCGTGCCGCCGGCGGCACCCACACGGAGGAGGATTTCGCCGCCGGCCTGGACGGCGCCGAGTTCGTCACGCCGATCCAGTCCAAGTGGCGCGGCCTCGACATCTTCCAGTGCCCGCCGAACGGCTCCGGCCTGCTGGTGCTGCAGATGCTGGGCGTGCTCGGTGAATGCGCGACGCCCGAGCAGGGGCCGCTCTCCACCGAGCGCCTGCACCGCCATGTCGAGGCGGCACGCCTCGCCTACCGCGATCGCGACGCCTTCGTGGCCGACCCGGCGCAGGTGGACGTGCCGGTGGCGAAGCTGACCAGCCCGGATTACGCGAAGCAGTTGCGCGCGCTGATCAGCGACGAGGCCGCGATGCGCGAGCTGCCACCCGCCGGGATGGCGGAGATGCTGCCGAAGCACAAGGACACGGTCTATCTCTGCGTCGTGGACGCCGACGGCAACGCCTGCTCCTTCATCAACTCGCTTTTCGAGGGCTTCGGCTCCGGCATCCTGGCCGAGAAGAGCGGCGTGATGCTGCACAACCGCGGCTTCGGCTTCCGCCTGCAGGAAGGCCACCCGAACTGCATCGCGCCGGGCAAGCGGCCGATGCACACCATCATCCCCGGCATGGTGATGAAGGATGGCCGCGCCATCATGCCCTATGGCGTGATGGGCGGGCACTTCCAGCCGATGGGCCAGACGCTGTTCCTGACCAACCACTTCGAGTTCGGCATGGACGTGCAGGCCTCGCTCGATTTCCCGCGCCTCTTCCCCTACGCGGGCAAGGTGCAGATCGAGCGCGGCATCCCGACCGAGGTGATCGACCGCCTCAACCGCATGGGCCATGCCTGCGAGATGATCGACAAGCCGCATGGCGGCGGCCAAGCCATCCTGATCGACCACCAGCGCGGCGTGCTGATGGGCGGCTCCGACCCGCGCAAGGACGGCTGCGCGCTGGGGTATTGAGGCCATGATCCGCGCCATCCAGGCCGACATCACCCGGCTGGACGTGGACGCCATCGTCAACGCCGCCAACGCGGCCCTGGCGCCGGGCGGCGGGGTCTGTGGCGCGATCCACGCCGCGGCGGGGCCGGAACTGGCCGCCGCCTGCGCGCGGCTCGGCGGCTGCCCCACGGGCGAGGCGCGGATCACCCCCGGCTTTCGCCTGAAGGCGCGCCACGTCATCCATGCCGTCGGGCCGGTCTGGCATGGCGGCAGGCAGGGAGAGGCGGAGCAGCTCGCCGGCTGCTACCGCGCCTCCCTGTCGCGCCTGCGCGAGGCGGGTGGCCGTTCCATCGCCTTTCCCGCCATCTCCACCGGCATCTACGGCTACCCGCGCGAGGAGGCCACCCGCGTCGCGGTGGCCACGCTGCGCGAGGAGCTCGCGGCGGAGGGCGACCTCGACGTCACTTTCGCCTGTTTCGACGCCGCCATGCTGGCGCTCTACCAGAAGGAACTGGACGCGTGACCGAAGCCTGCGACCTCTCCGCCGTCGCCCTCCGTCGGATGATCGGCCAGAAAAAACTATCCCCCGTCGAGCTGCTGGACTCCTGCCTGAAGCGCATCGGCGCGGTGAACCACGCCGTCAACGCGATGGTGGCGCTGGACGAGGAGCGGGCGCGCGGCGCGGCCAAGGCCGCCGAGACTGCGGTGATGCGCGGCGACAAGCTCGGCCCGCTGCACGGCCTGCCGCTCGGCATCAAGGACCTGGACGACACCGAGGGGCTGGTCACCACCTTCGGCAGCCCGATCTTCAAGGACAACGTGCCGGCCAAGGACTCCACCATGGTGGCCGACCTGCGCGCGGCGGGCGGCATCGTTCTGGGCAAGACCAACACGCCGGAATTCGGCGCCGGCGCCAACACCCGCAACGCCGTCTATGGCGCGACGGGCAACCCCTTCGACCCGAGCAAGTCGGCCGCCGGCTCCTCCGGCGGTTCCGGCGTGGCGCTGGCCTGCAGCATGGTGCCGCTGGCCAGCGGCTCCGACACCGGCGGCTCGTTGCGCAACCCGGCGGCCTTCAACGGCATCGTCGGCTTCCGCCCAAGCCCCGGCGTGGTGCCGCAGGAGCGGCGGCTGCTCGGCTGGTCCGGCCTGCCGGTGCTCGGCCCGATGGCGCGCAACATGGCCGACCTGGCGCTGCTCTTCTCCGCCATGGCGGCCGACCACGGCGTGGACCCGCTGGCCTACACGCTGCCGGGCAAGGACGTGCGCCGCGGCATGCCGCTGAACGAGGCGGTGGACCTTTCCGCCCTGCGCGTCGCCGCCACGCCGGATTTCGGCTTCGCGCCGACCGAGAAGCACATCCGCGACGTCTTCGCCGAGCGCGTCGCGGCGCTGACGCCGCTCTTCGGCAGCGTCGAGGACGGCCACCCGGATTGCACGGATGCCGATGAATCCTTTGCCATCCTGCGCGCGCTGAACTTCCTGGCGGCGCATGAGGAGAAGGTGCGGGTCCGCCCGCAGGATGTCGGCCCCAATGTGCGCGCCAACGTCGAGGAGGGGCTGGGCTACAGCGCCAAGGACGTGGCGCGCGCCTCGGTGATCCAGACCAGGATCTACCGCGCCTGGCAGAGCTTCTTCGCCGGCGGCGTGGACGTCATCATCGCGCCCGCCATCACCCTCTCGCCGCGCCCCTGGAGCGAGCTGTACCCGGCCGAGATCGACGGCAAGCCGACCAAGAACTACTTCCACTGGCTGGCGCTGGCCTATGCGGTGACGCTGCCCGGCCATCCGGCCATCAGCCTGCCGCTGGGCGTGGATCATGCCGGCATGCCCTTCGGCCTGCAGATCGTCGGACCGCGCGGCGGGGACGCGAAGGTGCTCGCGGTGGCGGCGGCGATCGAGGCGGCGGTGGAAGGCGATGCAACGCTCGCCCGGCCGGTGCCGGATCTCGCCAGGCTGCGCGCGGCGCGGCCGATCAGCGAGATGCCGGGCTTCCTCAGCTTCGACTGAGAGCAGCAAAAAGGCCGGGGGAAGGAATTCCCCCGGACCCCCATCTTTTTTCTATCAGTTTGGCGCTGCGCGTCCTGCCCGCGCGGGAACTCGAAGAAAAAGAAAGGGGGGCTTGGGGGGGGGGGGGGAGTCTTTCCCCCCGGCCTCCCTCAATCCAGGCTGATCTTCGCCTGCTGCGCCACCTTGCCCCAGCGCTGCGTCTCGCTGGCGACGAAGGCGCCGAACTCCTGCGGGCTGTTGCCGACCGGCGTGATGCCGAGGTCCTTGAACCGCGCCTGCACGTTCGGCTGGTTCAGCGCCGCGACCGCCTCCTTGTGCAGCCGCTCGACGATCGGCTTCGGAACGCCGGCCGGCGCGAAAAGCCCATGCCAGGAGAGGCTCTCGAAGCCCGGCACCGTCTCGGCCACGGTGGGAATGTCCGGTGCCGCCGGCACGCGCTGCAACGAGGTCACGCCCAGGATGCGCAGCTTGCCATCCCGCGCGAAGGGCCAGGCCGAGGAGAAGTTGTCGAAGGCGATCGGCAGTTCGCCGGTCAGCAGCGCCGTCATCAACTGGCCGCTGCCGCGATAGGGCACATGCTCCATCTGCGTGCCGGTGAGCTGCGAGAACAGCGCGCCCGCGAGATGCACGGAGGTGCCGACGCCGGAGGAGCCGAAATTGTACTCGCCCGGCTTGGCGCGCAGCAGGGCGACCAGTTCGGCCACGGTCTTCGCCGGGAAGTCCTGCGTCACCGCCAGCGCGTTGGGCTGCGCCGCGAGCTGGGTGATCGGTGCGAAGTCCTTCAGGTTGTTGTACGGGATCTTCGGATAGATCGCCGGGTTGATGGCGTGGCTGCTGATGGTACCGAGGCAGATGGTGTAGCCATCCGGCGTCGCGCGGGCGCAGGCCTCGCTGCCGACATTGCCGCCGGCGCCCGGCCGGTTCTCCACCACGATCGGCTGCCCGAGCGCCTTGCTCATCTCGGTGCCGACGAGGCGTGCGATGGTGTCCGAGGTACCGGCGCTGAAGGGCACGATCAGCCGGATCGGCTGCGTGGGATAGCTGGCCTGCTGGGCGAAGGCGGGCGCGGAGGCCAGCGCGAGGGCGCAGGCGGCCGCCAGCTTCGGGATGATCTTCATGGTTGATCCGCTCCTCCGGGCCCGCCGTCACTGCGGCGCGGCCGCGACTCATCGCGCCGGCCGGGCACCTGCCTGGCCGGATGGACCTGCCCGGCGGACGCCCGCCGGGCCTTCAAGGAATATGCGTTGTGCGGCTCAGCGCCCGTTCTGCTCGCGCCAGGCGGCGAACTCTTCGAGGTTGCGCTCGTCCGTCGCCGGGTAGAGGCCGCGGATCGTGCGGCCCTCGCGCACTTTCTCGGTGACGAAGTCCTCGTAGGCCGTCATCTCGGTCGCCTCCTCGGCGATTTCGTCGGCCAGGTGCGCGGGGATGATGATGACGCCGTCATTGTCGCCCACCACCACGTCGCCCGGGAAAACCGGCGCATCACCGCAGCCGATCGGCACGTTGATGTCGATCGCCTGGTGCAGCGTCAGGTTGGTCGGCGCCGAGGGGCGGGAATGGTAGGCCGGCATCTCCAGCGTGGCGATCTCGGCCGAGTCCCGGAAGCCGCCATCGGTGACGACGCCGGCCACGCCGCGCTTCATCAGCCGCGTCACCAGGATGCCACCGGCCGAGGCCGCGCGGGCGTCCTTGCGGCTGTCCATCACCATCACGGCGCCTGGCGGGCACTCTTCCACCGCCTTGCGCTGCGGGTGGTCCGGGTTGCGGAAGACGGTGAGCTGGTTGAGGTCCTCGCGCGCCGGCATGTAGCGCAGCGTGAAGGCCTCGCCGACCATGCTCTCCTCGCGCGGGGCGAGCGGCTTGACGTCCTGGATGAACTGGCTGCGGAGGCCGCGCTTGTAGAGCGCCGTGGCCAGCGTGGCGGTGCTCACCTTCTTCAGCTTGTCCCGCGTTTCGGGCTTCAGCTTGCTCATCGGGGTTCGTGCTCCTGCGCGATCAATGCCTGGACGCTCAATGAATGACCGGCTCGCCCACCGGGGGGCCGAACTCGGTCTTCAGGAAGTCGAAGTCGCAGCCTTCATTGGCCTGCTGGATGTGCTTGAGGAACATGTGGCCGTAGCCGCGGCCGTAGCGCGGTTCCGGCTCCTTCCATTCGGCGCGCCGCTTCGCCAGCTCCTCCTCGGAGACGCGCATGTTGATGCTGCGCGCGTCCACGTCCAGCTCGACGACGTCGCCGGTGCGCAGCAGCGCCAGCGGGCCGCCGATGTAGGATTCGGGCGCCACATGCAGCACGCAGGCGCCGTAGGAGGTGCCGCTCATGCGCGCGTCGGAGATGCGCAGCATGTCGCGGTGGCCTTCCTTCAGCAGCTTCTTCGGCATCGGCAGCATTCCCCATTCCGGCATGCCCGGGCCGCCCTGCGGGCCGGCATTGCGCAGCACCATCACCGTGTCCGGCGTGAAGGGGTAGTTCTCGTCGTCCACCGCCTTCTTCATGGCGTCGTAGTCGTCGAACACCACGGCGGGGCCGGAATGCTTCAGGAAGCGCTGGTCCATGGCGGCCGGCTTGATGACGCAGCCATCCGGCGCCAGGTTGCCCTTCAGCACCGCCAGCGAGCCCTCGCCGTAGATCGGGTTGCTGGTGGTGCGGATGACGTCGTCGTTGAAGACCTTCGCGCCCTCGATGTTCTCGCCGAGCGTGCGGCCGGTGACGGTCAGGCAATCCAGGTGCAGGTGCTCGCGGATCTGGTTCATCAGCGCCTTGATGCCGCCCGCGTAGAAGAAGTCCTCCATCAGGTAGGCATTGCCGGAGGGGCGCACGTTGCCGATCACCGGCACCTTGCGGCTGAAGCGCTCGAAATCTTCCAGCCCGATGTCGCAGTTGGCGCGCCGCGCCATGGCGATCAGGTGGATGATGGCGTTGGTCGAGCAGCCCATGGCCATGGCAACGGCGATGGCGTTCTCAAAGGCCTCGCGCGTCTGGATGCGCTGCGGCGTCAGGTCCTCCCACACCATGTCCACGATGCGGCGGCCGGATTCGGAGGCGAGGCGGATATGCCCCGCATCGGCGGCCGGCACCGAAGAGCCGCCCGGCAGCACCAGCCCGACCGCCTCGGCGATCGCGGTCATGGTGCTCGCCGTGCCCATGGTCATGCAGGTGCCGTAGGAGCGGGCAATGCCGCCCTCGACGCCCAGCCAGTCCTGGTCGGTGATCTTGCCGGCGCGCAGCTCGTCCCAGTACTTCCAGGAATCCGAGCCGGAGCCGAGGATCTTGCCCTGCCAGTTGCCGCGCAGCATCGGTCCGGCGGGCAGGTAGATGGCCGGAATGTTCATGCTGGTGGCGCCGAGCAGCAGACCCGGCGTGGTCTTGTCGCAACCGCCCATCAGCACCGCGCCGTCCACGGGGTGGGAGCGCAGCAGCTCCTCCGCCTCCATCGCCAGCATGTTGCGGTACATCATGGTGGTCGGCTTGACGAAGCTCTCCGAGACCGAGATCGCCGGCAACTCCACCGGAAAGCCGCCCGCCATCAGGATGCCGCGCTTCACGTCATCGACGCGCTGCTTGAAGTGCGCGTGGCAGGGCTGCAGGTCGGACCAGGTGTTGAGGATCGCGATGACCGGCTTGCCCGTCCATTCCTCGGGCGCGTAGCCCATCTGCATGGCGCGCGAGCGATGGCCGAAGCTGCGCAGGTCGGCCGGGCCGAACCAGCGGCGGCTGCGGAGATCCTCGACCTTCTTGACGTGGGGCAGGGGAGACTGGGACATGGGAAGCCGGACCTCCGTTCAGACCGGGTCGATCGGCCCGCGGCCGGATGCGACCGCGGCGATGTTGTCGAGGGCGCGCATTCCCATGGCGTCGCGCGTCTCGCGCGTGGCGCTGGCGACATGCGGGGTGAGGAAGACGTTCGGCAGCGCGGCGAAGCGCGTGTCGTAGTCCGGCTCCTTGCGGAACACGTCGAGCCCGGCGGCGAAGAGATGGCCGGACTTCAGCGCGTCGAGCAGCGCCTCCTCGTCCACCACCGAGCCGCGCGCGGTGTTCACGAACACCGCGCCCTTGGGCAGCAGTGCGAAGCGCGCCGCCGTCATCAGCGTGCCGGTCTCCACGCCGCCCGGCAGGTGCAGCGAGAGGATCTGGCAGCGCGGCAGCATGGCGTCGAGGCTGGGGCAGAACTCGGCCCCCTGTTCCAGCTCCGGCGCCAGGCGGTTGCGGTTGTTGTAGAGGATGCGCATGCCAAAGCCGCGGGCCCGCTGCGCCATGGCGCGGCCGATGCGCCCCATGCCGACGATGCCCAGCACCTTATTGCTGGGCTGGATGCCCAGCATGTCCGGCAGGCCGAGCGGCTTGCGCCAGCCCTCGCGCATCAGCGCGTCGTACTCATGCGCGCGGCGGCAGGCGGCCAGCAGCAGCATGAAGGCGAGGTCGGCGGTGCAGTCGGTCAGCACGTCCGGCGTGTTGGTCACCAGGATGCCGCGCGCCTTGGCGGCGGCGGCGTCCATGTGGTCGTAGCCGACGCTGGAGTTGGCGATCAGCCGCACATGCCCGGGCAGGCGCGCGATGGCGGCGGCATCGAGCTTCGCCGTGCCGCCGATCAGCAGCGCCTCCGCGCGATGCGCGGCGGCGGC
The DNA here is from genome assembly GCF_009829925.1 of Teichococcus coralli. Classification (GTDB taxonomy): domain Bacteria; phylum Pseudomonadota; class Alphaproteobacteria; order Acetobacterales; family Acetobacteraceae; genus Pseudoroseomonas; species Pseudoroseomonas coralli. Next base: position 38,294 of record NZ_SNVJ01000001.1, on the reverse strand, counting down.
GGCGATCGCCTCCTCCGCGGTCATGTCCTCCTCGGCCAGCACGGCGTCGAACTCGCGGCGCGCGCGCTCCGTCGCCAGCGGGGTGAGCCGGCGGCAGACGACGATGCGGGGAAGGGCAGGGGTCATGCGCGATCTCCAGAGCCGCAGCGGCGTTGGGCCGGATGGAGACCTGGCGGGCGGGGACATGCCAGACGGGGACCTGCCAGACGGGGACATGCCAGACGGGACAGGGTCATGCTTCCTCCTCGGCCGGTGTTCCATGGGGCCTTTGCGACCGGCATAAAGGGGATCGGCTTGTCTGACAAGCCACCGATATTTCGGATTTTGGACTTTGGTGCTAGGCTCGCCTCATCATGTCCAAGCTTTCCGCCGCGCCGCTGCAGCCCTTTGAGCGTCGCCCCTCCGCGGGGGAGTTCGCCTATGGAAGCTTGCGGGAAACCATTCTGACCCTCGCTTTGCCGCCCGGAGCGCCCCTTTCGCGTGCCACCCTCGCGGAAAGCCTCGGCCTCAGCCAGACCCCGGTACGGGAGGCGCTGGTGCGGCTGCAGGCGGAAGGCCTTGTGGAGGTGGTGCCGAGCGCCTCCACCCATGTGGCGCGCATCAACCTCGCTTCGGCGCGCGAGACGCTGTTCCTGCGCCGCGCGCTGGAACGCGAGATGGTGCGGCAACTGGCCGAAGCGCCGCCGCCCGGATTGACGGAGCGGATCCAGGCGCAGCTTGCCGCGCAGGGCGACCTGCTGGAGCGCGGCGACCACGCCGCCTTCTCGGCGGTCGACGACGCCTTCCACGCCATGCTCTACGAGGCGGCCGGGATCAGCGGTTTGTGGGACATGGTGCAGAGGCGCAGCGGCCATCTGGCGCGGTTGCGGCGGCTGCATCTGCCGGCCCCGGGGAAGGCGCGCACGGTGCTGCAGGAGCACGGCGCGCTGGCGGACGCCATACTGGCCGGGGACGCCGTGGCCGCCGAGGTGGCTCTGCGCCGGCATCTCTCCGACACCTTCGGGCGGCTGGAAGAAATCCGCGCCGCGCATCCCGGCTACTTCGCCGCCGGCTGATCTGCCTGCGGGAGTTCCTGTTGCGAACGCGGCGCATTCTCGCCAAGTCCCTGAAAAGTAACGGTATTTCTCCGCACGCCCTCTTGCCCGCATGGTCCATCGAGGCGAAAAGGCAGGCAGGAGAACCGTCACATGAAGCGCCTCGAGGACCTGACCGAAGCCGAGATCCTGGCTCTGGCCATCGCCAGCGAGGAGGAGGATTCTCGCATCTACGGCCACTTCGCCCTGCGGCTGCGCGGCAGCTACCCGGCCTCCGCCGCGGTGTTCGATGCGATGGCCACCGAGGAGCAGGAGCATCGCGACCGGCTCCTGACGCTCTACGAAGCCAAGTTCGGCTCCGAGCTGCCCTACATCACGCGCGAGGATGTGCGCGGCTTCCTCAGACGCCGTCCGGTCTGGCTGATGGACGACCTGCGCATCGAGACGGTGCGTGCCCAGGCCGAGTTGATGGAACGGCAGGCCGCCAACTTCTACACCGCCGCCGCGGCGCGCAGCCGCGATACCGAGGTGCGCCGCCTGCTTGGCGACCTCGCCGCCACGGAGCGCCACCACGAGGAGCGCGCCGGCGAGCTGGAGACCGCCTATCTCACCGAGTCAGCCCGCAGCGCGGAGGATACGGAATCACGTCGCCTGCTGCTGCTGCAGATCGTGCAGCCCGGGCTCGCCGGGCTGATCGACGGCTCCATCTCGACCCTTGCGCCGATCTTCGCCGCCGCCTTCGCCACCCAGGATTCGGGCGACGCCCTGCTCGTGGGCCTGGCCGCCTCGGTTGGCGCAGGGATCAGCATGGGCCTCACCGAGGCGCTCTCCGACGACGGCGCCATCACCGGGCGCGGCCATCCCTGGGTGCGCGGCACCGCCTGTGGACTGATGACGGCGCTCGGCGGCCTCGGCCATACGCTGCCATACCTCATCCCCGATTTCTGGCTGGCGACCGCCGTGGCGGGGATCATCGTGCTCATCGAGCTGTTCGCCATCGCGTGGATCCGCTGGCGCTACATGGAGACGCCCTTCGCCTCGGCAACGGTGCAGGTGGTGCTGGGCGGCGTGCTCGTGCTGCTCGCCGGCATCTTCATCGGGAGCGCGTAGCCGCCCCCCCGGGGGCCTCCTCCTCGGGGGCCGCCTCCTCGGGGGCGCCGACCGCCACCAGGCGGCCTTCCTGCATCCGCAGCGTGCGGTCGTGGTGCTTCACCACGGCGGGGCGGTGGGCGATGGAGAGAATGGCGGTTTCCGGAAGTTCCTGCCGCAGCAGGGTGTAGAGACGGTCCTCGGCCTCCGGGTCGAGGCTGGCGGTGGCCTCGTCCAGGAACAGCCAGCGCGGCTTCAGCAGCAGGGCGCGGGCCAGGGCCACCCGCTGCTGCTCGCCGCCCGAGAGGCGCCGCTCCCAGGCCTCCGCCTCGTCCAGCCGCGGCAGCAGCGCGCCCAGTCCCGCCTTCTCCAGCGCGGCGGCGACGCTTCCCTCGCTGAAGTTGGCGGGATCGCGCGGATAGGCCACCACCTCGCGCAGCGTGCCGAGCGGAAGATAGGGCCGCTGCGGCAGGAACAGCGCCTCGCCCGCCGGAATGCTGATGCGCCCGCTGCCGAAGGGCCAGATGCCGGAAAGCGCGCGGAACAATGTGGACTTGCCACTGCCGGAGGCGCCGGTGATCACCACCGCCTCGCCCGGCTCCAGCGTCAGCGCGGCGTCATGCGTCAGCGCGCGGCCACTGGGCAGGCGGATGGTGAGCGCCTCGGCCCGCAGCGCGGTCCCGTCGGTCGGCACCCGGTCCGGCCCGTCGCCGGCGGCGAGCTGGGCCGCCTTCAGCGCCCGCTGGAAGCCGGCCAGGCGCTCCACCGTGGCGCCCCACTCGGTCAGCCGCGCGTAGTTGCTGACCACCCAGGACAGCGCGCCCTGCACCTCGCCGAAGGCCGAGGAGGTCTGGATCAGTCCGCCGAGCTGGATGCGCCCGGCGAAGAAGGCCGGCGCCGCGACGACGATCGGAAAGATCACCGCCACCTGCCCGTATCCCGAGGTGAAGAAGGTGAGCTGCTTGGTGGCGCGCATGATGCCCCACCAGTTCTGGATCACGGCGCCGAAGCGGTGCAGCAGGTTGCGCTGCTCCTGCGCCTCGCCGCCATGCAGCGCGACGCCTTCCATGTTCTCGCGGAACCGCACCAGGGCGTAGCGGAAATCCGCCTCCACCCGCTGCTGCAGGAAGTTCAGCCCGATCAGCTTGCGGCCGATCAGATGCGCCAGCCAGGTGCCAAGCATCGAGTAGAGCAGCGCCGCCCAGACCATGTAGCCGGGAACCGAGACGCCGAAGATCACCATCGGCCCCGACAATCCCCACAGCACCACAACGAAGGAGACCAGCGTCACCACCGCGTTCATCAGCCCGAGGCCGAGGCTCAGCGTGTCGTCCACGAAGAGCCGCATGTCGTCCGAGATGCGCTGGTCCGGGTTGTCGGTGCCCTGGTCGGTGAGGGCGATGCGGTAGTAGGCGCGCTTCTCCAGCCAGCCGGACAGGAAGCGCTCGGTCAGCCAGCGGCGCCAGCGGATCTGCAGCGCCTGCTGCAGGTAGAGCGCGTAGACGCCGACCAGGATGTACACCGCCGCGACCAGCGTGAAGCCTGGCATGAAGAAGCCTCCCTCGGTGGTCTGCCCCCAGAGGATGAGGCCGGTGAAGGCGCCGAAATCCTTGGCCTCCAGCGCATTGTAGAAGGCGCGCTGCCAGTAGGTCAGCAGCACGCCCATGCCGACCAGCGCCAGGTTGAGCAGGATGACGACGGCGAGCAGCCCCCGCGCGCGCCAGCGCTCCCCGCTGTTCCAGTAGGGGCGGGCGAGCGCCCAGGCGTCACGCAGGAAAAGCGGGATGCGACGCATGGAAGGAGGGTGTCCTCGCGGAAGGGGAAGCAGGGTCGCTCAGCCGTTGCGCCGACCGCTTAGCCGGCGCGCAGCTCGGCATCCAGCGCGGCCAGCCATGCCGCAACGCGCCGGCCGTTCACGCCGAGGTCGGACCAGCCGAACAGGCTGCGCGAATAGAGCACCAGCGCGGCGCCGGCCGGATCGGGCAGCACCTGGGCGGCGATGATGTCCGGGAAGTTGGTCCAGCGGGTGCGCTCCACCCATTGCACCTGCTCGCGTTCGGGCCACTCGGCCAGCAGGGAACAGCGTGCGCGCTTTGTGGCGACGCGCCGCAAGGCCGCCATCAGCGCGGTGGGCGCCAGCCGATAGGGCTCCAGCCGCCGGTGAGCCGGCAGGGCGCTGCCGGCCGGTGCCGCCAACGCGGCGTTCGGCGAAGGCGGTAGGCGGAAGGTCGCGTCGAAGGCGATCGGCTGCGGCGCGGGCAGGCGGTGCGCGCCGCGGCCGAGCAGCGCGCGGAAGGGAACGCTGTGCCTCATGCCGCAGGTGCCCGCAGGCGGATCACCCCGCGTACTTCCTCGGGAGGCACCGGCTTTCCCTTGCGCAGCACCTCCAGCCGCCCCTCGCGCTGCAGGGCGACGGCGGCCTCGCGCACCGCCCCGAGCAGGCCGCGCCAATGCTCTTCCGGCGCCAGGGCCTGCGCGACCTCGCTCGGGGCGATGGACCGCCCGGGCGCGCAGGCCGCGGTCTGGCGAAGGATCTCGGCGCTCAGCACCTCCAGGGAGGGGCGTTCGAAGGGATGGCTCATGCGCGGTCCTGAACTCGTGAGGTCCGTCAGCGCGGGGTGGCGCGCAGACGGGTGAAGCTGATGACCGCGGCGCAGGCGGCAATGGCGGCCGCCACGAGCAGGGCCGTGTCCGCGCCGCCCGCACCGATCAGGCGGAGGCACAGCGCCGCCAGCGCCGCGCCCGTGGTCTGCCCGAGCAGGCGGGCGGTGGAAAGCATGCCGCTGGCGCCGCCGCTGCGCTCGCGTGGGGCGGAAGAGAGAATGGTGCGGTTGTTGGGCGTCTGGAAGAGGCCGAAGCCGAGGCCGCAAAGCGCCATCCGCCAGCCGATGTCGAAGGCGCCGGGCGCGTCCGGCAGCAGCGAGAGCAGGCACAGGCCGGTGGCCATCAGGCCGAGCCCAACGCCGCCGAGCAGGCCGGCCGGCAGCTTGTCCGAAGCCCGCCCGGCCAGCGGCGAGACCACGATCAGTACCAGCGGCCAGGGCATCATCAGCAACCCGGTCTCGACCTGGGTGCGGCCGAGATCGTGCTGCAGGAAGAAGGGCAGGGCGACAAAGGTGAGCATCTGCGCCGCGAAGGAGCAGATCGAGGTGGCGATGGAGAGCGCGAAGATCGGGATGCGCAACAGGTCCACCGGCAGCAGCGGCGCGGTGCGGCCGGCCTGGCGCCGTACCAGCAGAAAGCCGGCGAGCAGGCCGGCCAGCACCAGCGGCCCCGCCACCAGCGGCGACCCACCCCGCGCGAACTGCTCCACCCCGGTCATCAGCAGGCCAAAGGTCGCGGCGCTGAACAGGGCGCTCGCCACGTCGAAGCGGCGGCGCGCCCGCGGGGTGGCAGGCAGGTAGCGCAGCGCCAGCACCAGGGCGGCCAGCCCGATCGGGATGTTGATGGCGAAGATCCAGGGCCAGTGCGCCACGCTCAGCACCGCGGAGGCGACGCCCGGGCCGAGCACCGATGAACTGGCCACCACCAGCGCGTTGATGCCCATGCCGCGGCCGAGCAGCCGGTTCGGATAGATGAAGCGCACCAGGGCGGTGTTGACGCTCATCAGCCCGGCGGCGCCGAGCCCCTGCGCGATGCGGGCGATGGTGAGGCCGGTGAGCGAGTCGGCCATGGCGCAGAAAAAGGAGGCCAGGATGAAAAGCGTCAGCCCGGCGCGGTAGATCCGCTCGTAGCCGAGCTTCTCGCCGAGCGAGGCCAACGGCAGCAGCGAAACGACGACGGCGATCTGGTAGGCGTTGACCACCAGGATCACGTCCGCGGACGAGACGCGCAGATCGGCGGCGATGGCCGGAAGCGCGACATTGGCAATGGAACTGTCGATTACCGCCAGGGCGATGGCGACGGCGATGGCCAGCACCGCACCCCGCCGCTGTGGCTGGGGCAGGCCATCCCTATCCTCTTGCTGCATCCGGCGGCGCGTCCTCCGATTTTGCCAGGGCTCCGACCTTGCGCCCGGTGCGACCAGGGCGCCAGGGGGAGTGCCTGCAGGAAGGGGGTGCGGAAAACGCGGGGCCGGAAGGGGGCGGCTCAGGCGTAGGCGCGCTCCACCAGTGGTCCGGGCGGCGGGTTGCTGGCGATCTCGCGGATGATCTTGCGCCGCACCGCGCCCTCGAAGGAACGGAAGCCCTCGGCCACCATCAGAAAGGCGCCGGGGCCGCCGATCACCTCGTGGCGGTAGTAGTCGTCGAGTGGCGGCTGCAACAGGGCGACCTGGCTCGGGGCCGGGGTGTGGTCCACCACGGCGAGGCCGTTGAGCACGATGCCCTGCGCCAGCGCCTCGGTTCGTGCCTGCGCCAGCGGCCGGCCGGAGTTGTTCACGCCGTCGCCGGAGATGTCCACCACCCGCCGCGTGCCTTCGTAGCCCTGGCCGAACAGCCGCGCCGCGTAGTCGATGGCACCGGAGATGGAGGTGTAGAGATACGTCTGCCTCGGCGCGGCGTCGAGCCGGTCGGCGAAGCGGGCGGCGCTCGCCGGGCCGTCGATGCGCGTCCAGGGCACCACGAGATCCTGGATGTTCCAGTCGGACCAGGTGAAGAGGGTGACCGCGATGGCGCCCAGCGGACCACCCTGGATGCCCTCGGCGAGGCGCTGGTCGCGGAAGGCCGCCGCATAGCCGCGGAACTGCAGCTCCTGCTCCTCCGCATCCACGGAGCGGCTGACATCCACGGCCAGCACGAGTTCCACGTCCACCGGTTCGTTCTCGCCCGCGCGTGCCGGGCGGCCTGCCAACAGCGCCGGCGCGGCCAGCAAGCCCGCCGAGGCATGTCGGAGAAGTTCTCGTCGTCGCATCGGAGCCCTCGCTCGCTGGGCCATGCACCGGGGTTTCCTGTCGCCACCATAGGCCAAGGCGATTGTGCAGTGCAACAAAAGCTGGTGCGGATCGCGGCTTCGCCAGTGCAGGTCGGCGCGCAACCCCGGCGGAAGGCCCGTTTTACCGAAGAGAACCAATCAGGAGGATTTCCGATGCAGCCCACCGGCACGCCCTTCAACCCGCAGGCTCCGCCATGGATCGCGCAACTTCCGATCCCGCCTGGAGATCCGCCGCGGCCGCCGCCGATGCCGCCGGAGGAGGAGCCGCCGCGCCCGGACATCCCCGAGCCTCCCATCGACGAGCCGCCCGATCCGGATGAGCCGCCGCCGGACTCGCCGGACATCCCGCCGATCGGCGACCCGCCCGGCACGCCCCCCCGGCGGATGCGGCGGGCGCTTCAGTAGGCGAGGCTGTCCCAGAAGCGGCAGCGGTGCGCGGCAGCAAGGTCGTCGCGCATCCGGCTTCCCTCCGGCCGCAGCGCGAGAACCTGCTCTGCCGCCGCCCCGAACCGGCGCCAGTCCGGCAGGCTGGCCGCGCCTGGAGGGCCGCCCCGAGCGAAGCTGCCCCAGGCATCCTGCATGGCATGGGAGAGCTGGCGTTGCGCGGGGGTGAACTCGGCGGGATCGGCCAGGATCCACGGCGTCCCGAAGACATAGGCCACCTCGCCGGCATGATAGGCGCCGAGCGGTGGCAGGAAGGGCAGGGACGGAATGCGCGAGGCCGCCTGCTCGTCGGCGAACTCGTAGGCATGCACCGGCACGTGTTCGGCGAGCAGGCGGTTGAGTTGCAGCGCCGGGCAGGCGAATGCACCGTCGGTGGCGATGGCGGCGAAGCGCTGCGGGGCCGCCATGTCCGCGCCATAAGCCCGCAGCACGGCGGCGGTTCGGGAACCCATCAGGCGCGCTACCTGCGCCCGGTAGCTCTCCTCGGTGTAAAGCTCGCCGATCAGCCGCAGGAGCAGACTGAACAGGCGGCCTTCGTCGCGGTTGGTGCCGTTCAACACGGGAACGCGGTTGAAGCGGCCGGTGGAGAAGGCCTCGCGCGGGGAAAGCGGCAGCACCGTGTCGCCCGTGACGGGGCTCCAGCCGCGCGGGCCCACCGGGCTGCTGGTGCGGGCGGGCGTGGCGGTCAGCTCATGGGCGGACAGGCTGCGCAGGCAGGCTGCCGCCGTCTTCAGGTCAGCGCAACCCAGCGCGGCCGCCAGTTCGCGACCGGCCGCATCGGCTTCCGCCACGGGCGTCGCGGAGGCCGGAAGGATGCAGACGCCGCTTTGCAAAATGACTCGCTGAAACAATCCGGCCGCACCTGGCGCCGCGAGCAGGAAGCAGGCGCTCCAGCTTCCCGCCGACTCCCCGAACAGGGTGACGTTCGCCGGGTCGCCGCCGAAGCCGGCGATGTTGTCGCGCACCCAGCGTAGCGCCGCCTGCTGGTCGAGAAGGCCAAGATTGGCCGCGCCGTCCGCCTCGGCGCGCAGCGCGGGATGCGAGAGGAAGCCGAGCGTGCCGAGCCGGTAGTTCGGCACAACAACGATAACTCCCTGCGCCTGGGCCAGGCGGCTCGGATCATATTGGCGGTTGCTTCCCAGCACGAAGGTGCCGCCGTAGAGCCAGACCATCACCGGCAGCCGGGCACCCGGGCTTGCGCCGGCGGGCGCATAGACATTCAGGTTCAGGCAATCCTCGTCCCCCTTGATCCACCAGGCGGAGCGGCTGCCCAGCACGTAGTCGAGGCCGAAGTTCTGCATGCAGCCATTGCCAAGCCGGGTCGCATCGCGCGGCGCCGGCCATGGGGCGGGAGGCTGGGGAGGCCGCCAGCGCAGCGGCCCGGTGGGCGCTGCGGCGAACGGGATGCCGAGAAAGGCCTGCCCCTCGGGCGCGGCCACTCCCCGCACCGGGCCGGCGGCTGTCATGACCTCGGCGGGCCGCGCGCCCGGCGCCTGCGTCAGATATTCCACCGCGCCCGGCTGCACATCGCAACCCGTCGCCAGCAAGGCCACGAGGGCTGCCGCCATGGCCCGGAGAGCGGTCCGCCTCAGGCGGGCCCGAACGCAGAAGGGGCGCCTTGCGGCGCCCCTTCCCGTTTCCGGCCGGTGAGCCGTGCTGCTCAGCGCAGCACGATCTCCACGCGGCGGTTCTGCGGCTCGCGCACGCCATCGGCCGTCGGCACCAGCGGGCGGCTCTCGCCGAAGGCCTGCACGGTGATCTCCGAGCGGTTCACACCCAGACGGACCAGCTCGGCGGCAACCGCGTCGGCGCGGCGCTGGGACAGGCGCTGGTTGTACTGCGGCGTGCCGGCGCGGTCGGCGTGGCCGGCCACCTCGATGCGGGTGGTCTGCACGCGCCCGGCGTTCTGCGCGGCCTCGGCGATGATCTGGCGGGCACGGTCCGTCAGGTCGGCGCGGTCGAAGTCGAAGAACACCAGGTAGGTGCGGGCCGGGGCCGGAGCGGCCGCCGGGGCGGGCGCGACAACCGGCGTGGGAGCCGGCGGCACCGGCTGGTTGAAGGCGTAGCGGATGCCGATCAGGGCGGAGTGGTTGTTGCCCTGGTCCACCTCGAACTTGCCGGGCGCCACGGCGCCGGTGGCGCCGCTGGTCACGGTGCCGTCGAACTTGCTCTGCAGCACGCCGGTGTAACGATACTCGGCGGTGATGGCGAGGCCCGGCACCGAGGTGATCGGGAAGGACATGCCGGCGATGCCCTGCCAGGCGAACTGGCCCGTGCCATCGTCCACATAGACGTAGTCACGGGTGTCGTTCTGGCGGCCCTTGGCGTTCAGGTTGGTCCACATGTAGCCCACGCCGCCGCCGACATACGGCACGAAGTAGAACGGCATCTGCGGGAACCACTGCGGCAGCTGGAAGTCGTAGAACAGGTTGGCCATCACGCCGTACTGCTGCAGCGACCCGGCGATGCTGCTGAAGCCGACGCCAGCGCCCGGCCCCTGGAACCCGCCGAGGCGGTCCACGTCGTTGTAGCGGTAGTTGCCCTCGATCTCGGTCCGGAAGCCGTTGCCGAAGCCGTAGCCGAGCGAGAGAACGCCGATGCCGCCTTCCTCGAAGCCGAGGTTACCCTGGTTGTTGCGGCCACGGTTGTTGAAGTAGTTCGCAGCGGCGCCCTGGGAGGTCAGGCCGCGTGCATCGGAGTGGTTCCAGCCGACGCCGGCGCCGAGATAAAGCCCCTCAACCGCCTGCGGGGCGGCTGTCGGCATCCAGCTCATCGGCGAGTACCACGGGGAGCTCTGCGCGAAGGCGGCACCCGGGGCGGCGAGGATAGTGGCGGCGAGGAGGTAACGACGAAGCGACATCTGCGTGTTCCTTAGCAACCCATTTGATCGGGTACGGGCACAACATTGGCTTTTATACCCAAGTTTCGATGCCGCTTTTCGCTCTTTCGTCCCTGTGGCACATCGGCCACAGAGTACCGAACAAGCTGAGACAGAATTTCGCTTTATGCTTTTAGTGCCCTGATTTCACAAATAAATTCCTCCCACCCAGGGTCGGGAAGCCGATCCGGAGCGTTGCTGCGAATCAACCCACAAGAAGAAAAGAAACCATTTTCCGCGGCCTCACCGTGAATTGGGCTTATTCCAACCCTCAAGCTGCACACGCATGTGATCGGGAAAGCCGCCTCGGCGCGCAACCGCCGCCGCCTTGCCCGGGCAGCTCGCTCAGAAACCAGCGCCGGGAAGCGTGAGGTAGACCGATTCCTCGGGTGTGCTGGTGCGGCCCAGCACCGCGTTCCGGTGCGGAAAGCGGCCGAAGCGGCGGATCACCCGCCGGTGCCGCCAGGCGTAGTCGATGGTGCCGCCGGGCGCCCGATGCGCCGGATCGTCCCGCAGCCCTTCGAAAAGCGCGACCGAAAGGTCCTGGTCGGCCATCGCCTCGGAATGCTCGAAAGGCAGGTAGAGAAACGTCCGTGCGACGGGCGGCAGGGCGAGGTCCTGCCGCTGCTCCAGCACCGCCCGCCGCGCGACGGCGCGGGCATGCGGGTCGCTGGCAAAGGCGTCGCTGCGGCCGCGGCACAGGTTACGCGGAAACTGGTCGAGCAGCAGCAGCAGCGCCAGCGTGCCTTCCGGGCGCGAGGCCCAGGCATCCAGTTCGCCATCCCGCGCTGGTGCCAGCAGCGCCCCGAATCGCGTTCGGATGGCGGCGTCGAAGTGCTCGTCCCGCTGGAACCAGACGGGGCGCGCGACCGTCCGCCCCTCGGCGAACCAGAAGTTGAGGAGGTCGTCAGGCTGTGTCATGCGGAACTCGTCGCGTTGGATGGGCGGGGGGCGCTCAGGCCGCCGCGGGGCGGGCGGCCAGCGCGCGGCAGGCCTCGGCGGCCAGTTCGAAGCTGCGCAGCCGGGCCGGATGGTCAAAGATCTGCCCGGTGATCATCACCTCGTCCACCCCTGTCTGCTCCACGAAGCGGGCGATCCCCTGGCGGACCGCTTCCGGCGAGCCGACCGCCGAGCAGGCCAGGCTCTGCTCCACCCCCGCAAGCCGCGCCTCCTGCTGGAGCGCGCCGACATCCTCCGCCGGCGGCGGCAGTTTCCCCGGCGTGCCGCGCCGCAGGTTGAGGAACTGCCGCTGGAGCGAGGTGAACAGGCGCTGCGCCTCGGCATCGGTGGCGGCGGCGAAGACGTTCAGCCCGGCCATCGCGTAAGGCTTCTCCAGGGTGGCGGAGGGGCGGAAGCCTTCGCGGTAGATCTCCAGCGCCTGCATCATCATGGCAGGCGCGAAGTGCGAGGCGAAGGCGAAGGGCAGGCCCAGCATGGCCGCGAGCTGCGCGCTGAAAAGGCTGGAGCCCAGCAGCCAGATCGGGATCTCCATGCCGCCGCCGGGCACGGCCTGCACGGCCTGGCCGGGCTGCACCGGCGCGAGCCAGCCCTGCAGTTCCACGACGTCATGCGGAAAGCGGTCGGCATCGCCCTGCAGGTTGCGGCGCAGGGCGCGGGCGGTGCGCATGTCCGTCCCCAGGGCGCGGCCGAGGCCGAGGTCGATCCGGCCGGGATAAAGGGCGTTCAGGGTGCCGAACTGCTCCGCCACCATCAGCGGCGCGTGGTTGGGCAGCATGATTCCACCGGCGCCGACCCGAATGGTGCGCGTCCCCGCCGCCACATGGCCGATCACCACCGCCGTGGCGGCGCTGGCGATGCCGGGCATGTTGTGGTGCTCGGCCAGCCAGAAGCGATGATAGCCCCAGGCCTCGGCGTGCTGCGCCAGGTCGCGCGCGTTGTGGAACGCGGTGGCGGGCCCGGCGCCCTCGGGAATGGGGGCGAGGTCGAGGACGGAGTAGCGGAACATGCGCGAGGAATCTCCCGGAATGGAGGGAAATGAAGGTAGGCAGCCCCGCGGGGCGGGGGAGGTTCCCGCCGATATGGGGCGCCGCGTGGCGGCCGGGCAGGGGGGGTGCTTGGCAGGAGGGCGGGCGAGACCCCACCTTGCCGGGCTGAAGGAGGGCCAGACCCATGACCACCGAGATTGACGCCGCCACCCGCACCGAGCTGGAGGCCGCCGCCTTCCGCCGCCTGGTGGAGCACCTGCGCGAGCGCGGCGACGTGCAGAACATCGACATGATGAACCTGGCGGGATTCTGCCGGAACTGCCTCAGCCGCTGGTTCCGCGAAGCTGCCGAGGCGAAGGGCATCGCCCTGCCGGACCCCGAGGCGCGGGAGATCGTCTACGGCATGCCCTACAAGGATTGGCAGGCGAAGCACCAGAAGGAGGCCACCGCCGAGCAGAAGGCGAAGCTCGCCGCCAGCAATCCGGGCCACTGAGCCGCGGATCGGCTTTGCCCGGAGTCCTGGCCGGGCTATACCGCGCGCCCTGTGCCGGTGGAGCGTGTCCGCCGGCAGGAATGGATGATTGGAGTATCGCGATGTCCGACGCGGCGGAAACCCAGGACCAGGACACCGAAGTCGGCGGCATCGCCGCCGACCGGCTGCGCTCGATCATCGAGCGGGTCGAGCGGCTGGAGGAGGAGCGGAAGGCCCTTGCCGACGACATCAAGGACATCTTCGCCGAGGCCAAGTCCGCCGGCTTCGACGTCAAGGTGATCCGGCAGATCATCCGCCTCCGCAAGCAGGAGCCGGCCGAGGTTGAGGAGCAGGAGACGCTGCTCGACCTTTACCGGCGCGCGCTCGGCATGTGAGCCGCGCCGGGGCGGGGCGGCGGCGCCCTCGCCCCGGGCCGGGCCGACCGCCCACCCCCTTCTGCGCCGCCCCTTCCTCGCGCGGCCGGCGGTGACCGGCGCGGGCCGACTGCGGGGCCCCTCGATCCGGAGCCGCGCCGTGCGATCGCCGCTTGCCACCACCCTCGCCACCGTTGTCACCCTGCTGTTCGGCTATGCGCTGCTGCAGATGGGCAACACGCTGCAGGGCTCCCTGTTGACGCTGCGGGGCGGACGGGAAGGCTTTTCCGCCACCGCCATCGGCCTGGTAGGCTCGGGCTTCTATGTCGGGCTGATCTTCGGCTCGCTTTATGCCGGGCGCCTGGTGCGCGGCGTCGGCCACACCCGCGCCTTCGCGGCACTCGCGGCGGTGGCCTCCTCGGTGCCGCTGCTGCACCTGATGCTGGTCAGCCCCTGGCTCTGGCCCCTGGGGCGGGCGATCACCGGCTTCTGCTTCGCCGGCCTGTTCATCGTGGTGGAAAGCTGGCTGAACGGCGCCGCCTCCAGCGCGGTGCGCGGCCAGATCCTCAGCATCTACGGCATGACCGGAATGCTGTCGGGCGTCGTCGGCCAGCTGCTGCTGACCACCGCCGCGCCCACCGGCTTCGTGCTGTTCTGCCTCGTTTCCATGATCATCTCCTTCGCCCTGGTGCCGGTGGTGCTGTCCCGCGCCCAGGCGCCGGCGCAAGGCGAGGGCGACGCGACGCTGGACCTGCGGCGGCTCTACGGGCAGTCCCCCTTCGGCGTGGTGGCCGCCTTCCTGGTCGGCATCAGCACCAGTTCCTACTACTCGCTGGGGCCGCTGTTCGCGCAGCGTGCCGGGCTGGATGCCGGCGCGGTGGCGGTGTTCATGGCCTGCGGCTCGCTGGGCGGGTTTCTCGCCACCTGGCCCATGGGCTGGCTGTCCGACCGGATGGACCGCCGGCAGCTCAGCGTCGGCCTCGCCATGGTGGCCGCGGGCGCGCTGCTCTGGATGACGCTCGCCGTGCCAGAGCACCCGCCGCATGTCGTGCTCTATCTGCTGGTGGGCGTGTTCGGCATGCTGGTCATCCCGGCCTACAGCCTGGTGCTGGCGCATGTGAACGACCACGTTCCGCCTGGCCAGTTCGCCGCGGCCTCGGGCGGGTTGCTGATCCTCTGGGGCGCGGGCTCGGCGCTGGGGCCGCTGCTGGGCGGCGTGGCCATGGCCACGCTCGGCAGCCGTGGCCTGGGGTGGCAGATCCTCTGCGCGCAGGCGCTGATCGCCCTCTGGGGCATCTACCGCATCAGCCAGCGCGCCGCGCCGGAAACCAAGGAGGACTTCCTGGTCATGCCGGTGCAGCCGGTGGGCACGGAGCTGGTGGCGGTGGCCGAGGAAGCCGCGGTGGAGCGCGAAGCCGGGGCTTGAACCCGGCCTCCTTCCACCACATATCCGCTTCCGTCAGCCAGTCCAGGCTGCTTCCGCGCCCGCGGTTTGCCGGGGTGCGATGGCAAGGCGCCGTCCCAGACAATTCGGCCAACCGTCAGCTCGGCAACTTCGTGCCGCGCGGCGTGTTGATGTGCCGCGTGATGGGCGCTCTTTGGCGGCGTGACCTCATTAACCTTGAAGTGAATGGATGGTGCCAGACTGCGCGCCAGCCAGAAGGATACGACTAGAAATGTCTTCGATTTCCGCTCTCCGGCAGCCCATCGTGGCGCCGCGTCCGCTCCCCGCAAGCCAGCAGGGAGCCGATAAGTCCGGCCTTTCCCAGGCCGAGATCCGCCTTCTCATCCTTGAGACCATGGGCTGACCCCGGCTCAGGCGCCTTTGCCTCAGCTGTAGAACTGGTCCACCCTGGCCGCGTGGACCTGCAGCACCATGCGGCGCTTCACCTTCATGGTGGGCGTCAGCAGGCCATTCTCCACCGTGAAAGGTTCCACGGCGGCGAAGCGGCGGATCCGCTCGACGGTCGTGAGCCGGCCGTTCACCCGTCTGACCGCACCCTCCAGCGCCGCTGCGTCCTGCCCCTCGGCAGGCACCAGCAGGGCGCTGATGGCAGGGCGCCCTTCACCGGCCACCACGGCCTGGGCGATTTCCGGTTCAGCCATCAGCAGGCTCTCGATGCGTGCCGGGCTCACCATTTCCCCGCTCAGCGTCTTGATGAAGTCGCGCTTGCGATCGGTGATGCGCAGCGCGCCATTCACGATCTCCCCCACATCGCCGGTATGCAGCCAGGGCTCGCTGTCCGGCAGCTCCGGCCGCAGCGCGGCCGCGGTCGCCTCCGGGTTGTTCCAGTATCCATCCATCGTCAGCGCGCCGCGAATCAGCACCTCGCCATCCCCGGCGATCCGCACGGTGACGCCCGGCAAGGGCCTGCCGACGCTGCGGCGGTCGTTTTCCCAAGGGGTGTTGACGCTGACCACCGGTCCGGCCTCCGTCTGCCCGTAGCCCTGCAGCACGGGCAGGCCGAGCGCCAGGAAGAAGCCGGACAGGTCGGGGTCGAGCCGCGCCCCGCCCGAGACCAGCGCCATCAGCCGGCCGCCGAAGCGCTGCCGGACCTTGCGCCTCACCAGCCGGTCCAGCACCGCGTCCTCCGCCCGCTCCAGCGCGTTGAGGGGAGGGCCATCCATCCGCCGCAGGCCCAGGCGCAGCGTCGCCTCGAACAGGCGCTGCTGCAGGGCGGATTGCTTCTCCAACCCGGCCAGGATGCGCGCGCGCAGCACCTCGAAGAGGCGCGGCACGGCGGTGACCACCTGCGGCCGGACTTCCGCCAGTTCCGCCGAGAGCCGCTCGGCCCCCCGGCTGAAGACGATCTCGATGCCGAAGGAGGTGAGCAGGTAGGCCACCGTATGCTCATAGGCATGGGACAGCGGCAGGAAGGAGAGGTAGCAGGCGTCGCGCGGCAGGGCGAGGCGGCGAATGAAGCTCGCGATGCCCCGCCGGTTCGCCAGCATGGCCCGGTGGGGCAGCATCACCCCCTTGGGCGCGCCACCGGTGCCGGAGGTGTAGATCAGGCAGGCGAGCCGGCCGGAGGGGATCTGGTCCGCCTCGGCGGCCAGCATGGGCAGGTCGCCGCGGGTGGCGCCCAGTGTGCCCCAGGGCACCGTGCCGGGCGTGTCCTCCATGCAGACCACCAGGTCGAGCCCGCCGAGGCCCGCGGCCTCCGCCACCGCCGAGGCCAGCTTCGCGGTGGAGGTGATGGCGCAGCGGGCGCCTGAATCGCGCAGCAGGTGCGCATGGTCCGCCACCGTGTTGGTGGTGTAGGCCGGCACGGAAACGGCGCCGATGGCCATGATGGCGGTGTCGGCGATCAGGAATTCAGGCCGGTTCTCCGCCACGATCAGAACCCTGTCACCAGGGCAGATGCCGCGCGCCCGCAGCCCGGCGGCGATGTCGGTCACCTGAAGGGCGAACTCGGCCCAGGTCAGGCTGCGCCACCCTCCATTGCGCCAGAAGCGCAGCATGGGCCGATCGGGCCAGGAGCGGGCCAGCCCGAGCATCAGGGCGGGCAGGCTGTTCCATTTGTCCTCGGCAGGCATGGGGCGGGGCGGCGTCCTATGGAGGGAGGGGGAACGTCGGTCGCATAACCGCGTTTTGCGGCCGGCTTCCGCGGCTGTGGCGCGAAGACCGGGCGGGGGGCGCTTGGCCTGCCCCGCGAGGGGATTATATCGAGAGCAGCGAACCCACAACCGCAAGGCCCGTCGTGACGCTGAACAACCTTCGTCTCCTTCCCCGCGACACCGCCGGCCGCCCGCAAGGGGGCGAAGGTGGCGCGGCCCTGCCGGCCTGGGATCTTTCCGACCTCTACGCCACCACCGCCGACCCGAAGCTGGAGGCTGACCTCGCCCGGGCCGAGGTGGAGGCCCGTGCCTTCGCCGAAGCGCATGCCGGCAGGCTCGCCGCCCATTCCGGGGACCGGCTGGCGGAGGCCATCGCGACTTACGAGCGGATCGAGGAGGTGCTGGGGCGGGTGATGTCCTTTGCCTCGCTGGTCTTCTCCGGCGACGCGCAGGACCCTGCCAACGGCCGCTTCTACCAGGACATGCAGGAGCGGGTGACGGCCATCTCCACCCACCTCCTGTTCTTCACGCTGGAGCTGAACCGGCTGGAGGACGCGGTGCTGGAGAAGAAGTTCGCCGTCTCCGCCGCGCTGCGCCACTACCAGCCGTTCCTGCGCGACCTCCGCGTCTTCCGCCCGCACCAGCTTTCCGACGAAGCCGAGCGCCTGCTGCACGAGAAGGAGGTGACCGGCCGCGCCGCCTGGAACCGCCTCTTTGACGAAACCATCGCCGCGATGGAGGTGAAGGTGGGCGAGGAGACGCTGAACGTCTCCGGCGCGCTGAACAAGTTGTCCGACCGCGACCGGGCGGTGCGCGCCGCCGCCGCCAAGGGGGTCTCGGCGGCCTTCGGCGAGAAGGCGCGGCTGTTCACGCTGATCACCAACACCCTGGCCAAGGACAAGGAGATCGTTGACGGCTGGCGCCACTACCCGCGCCCCGGCAGCAGCCGCAACCGCGCCAACATGGTCGAGGACGAGGTGGTGGACGCGCTGGTCACCGCCGTGGTCGAGAGCTTCCCGAGCCTCTCGCACCGCTACTACGCGATGAAGGCCAGGTGGCTCGGGCTGCCCAAGCTGCAGCACTGGGACCGCAACGCGCCGCTGCCCGACGAGGACGACAGCAGCATTCCCTGGGAGGCCGCGCGGGAGCGGGTGCTGAAGGCCTACAGCGCCTTTGACCCGGAGCTGGGACGCATCGGCCGCGAGTTCTTCGACAAGCCCTGGATCGACGCGGTGCTGCGCCCCGGCAAGGCCTCCGGTGCCTTCGCGCATCCGACCGTGCCTTCGGCGCACCCCTATCTGCTGCTGAACTACCACGGCAAGTCGCGCGACGTGATGACGCTGGCGCACGAGCTTGGCCATGGCGTGCACCAGGTGCTGGCGGCCGGTCAGGGCTACCTGATGTCCGGCACGCCGCTGACGCTCGCCGAGACCGCCTCCGTGTTCGGGGAGATGCTGACCTTCCGCGCCGTGCTCGACGCCGAGACCGACCCGCGCCGCCGCCGCGCGCTGCTGGCCGGCAAGGTGGAGGACATGCTGAACACGGTGGTGCGGCAGATCGCCTTCTACCGCTTCGAGACGCTGCTGCACGACGCCCGCCGCAAGGGCGAGCTCTCGCGCGAGGAGATCGGCGCGCTCTGGATGCAGGTGCAGGTGGAGAGCCTCGGCCCGGCCTTCGAGTTCACGCCGGACTACGAGATCTACTGGTCCTACATCCCGCACTTCGTCCACACGCCCTTCTACGTCTATGCCTATGCCTTCGGCGACTGCCTGGTGAACGCGCTCTACGGCGTGTTCCAGGAGGGCGGCGTGCCCGGCTTCCAGGAGAAGTACCTGGAGATGCTGCGCGCCGGCGGCACCCTGCGGCACAAGGAGCTGCTCGCGCCCTTCGGGCTCGACGCCTCCGACCCCGCCTTCTGGCACAAGGGATTGAACGTGATTTCCGGCTTCATCGACGAGCTTGAGCGTGCCGATGGCTGAGCCCCGTGACGAGGAGGGCCGCACCCTTTTCGGTGAGATCCGCCGCATGGCCCGCACCTCCGGCGCGGTCGGCGGCATCGCCGCGCGCATGGCCGGCGAGCGCTATCTTGGCTTCCGCACCGACAAGGCGGCCCATGCCAACGACCTGAAGGCGCTGCTCGGCGGGCTGAAGGGCCCGCTGATGAAGGTGGCGCAGTTCCTCTCCACGGTTCCCAACGCCCTGCCGCCGGAATATGCGCAGGAGCTGGCGGGGCTGCAGGCCAACGCGCCGCCCATGGGCTGGGCCTTCGTGCGCCGGCGCATGGCCTCGGAGCTGGGCGCCGGCTGGCAATCCCGCTTCACCAGCTTCAGCCAGGAGGCGGCCGCCGCGGCCAGCCTCGGCCAGGTGCACCGCGCCACCCTGCCGGACGGCCGACTGGTCGCCTGCAAGCTGCAGTATCCGGATATGCCGAGCGTGGTGGAGGCCGACCTCCGCCAGCTCAAGATCGCCATGGGCATCTTCGCCCGCATGGACGACGCCATCCAGCATGACGACGTCTATGTGGAGCTGTGCGACCGCCTGCGGGAGGAACTCGACTATGCCCGCGAGGCCTCGCACATGCGGCTCTACAACCGCATGCTGGCCGATGTGCCGGATGTGCGCACGCCGCAGCCGATCGAGGGCCTCTGCACCCGCCGCCTGCTGACCATGACCTGGCTGGACGGCCGCCCGATCATGGACCGCCTGGCGGAGGACCCGCCGCTGGAGGAGCGCAACGCCTATGCCCGCGCGCTGTTCCACGCCTGGTACACGCCCTTCTATCGCTACGGCGTGATCCACGGCGACCCGCATCTCGGCAATTACCAGGTGCGGCAGCCGACCGAGGGCGAGCCAGCCGGCATCAACCTGCTTGACTACGGTGCCATCCGCGTCTTCCCGCCGCAGTTCCTGCGCGGCGTGATCATGCTCTACGAGGCGATCCGCGACAGCGACGACGAGAAGGCGGCGGAGGCGTACCGCATCTGGGGCTTCACCGACCTCTCGAAGGAGAAGATGGCGGTGCTCGGCCTCTGGGCGAAGTTCCTGCACGAACCGCTGCTGGACGATCGCGTGCGGCCTATCCAGACCGGCGGTGACCCGGATTTCGGCCGCAAGGTGGCGGCCGAGGTGCATGCCGGCCTCAAACGCACCGGCGGCGTGAAGCCGCCGCGCGAGTTCGTGCTGGTGGACCGCGGCGCGGTTGGCCTGGGCAGCGCCTTCATGCGGCTCGGCGCCGAGCTGAACTGGCACCGCATGTTCCAGGAGCTGATCGCGGGCTTCAACGAGCAGGAGCTGGCCGCGCGGCAGGCCGAGGCGCTGCGCGAGGCGGCGGTGCCCCCCACCGCCGCCTAGAGCAGCCCTTCCTGGCGGAAGGACAGGTGGCGGCCGCTGCCGATGATGAGGTGGTCGTGCAGCGTGATGCCGAGGGCCGTGGCCGCCGCCTGGACCTGGGCGGTCATGGCCCGGTCGCCCTCGCTGGGCGTGGGGTCGCCGCTGGGGTGGTTGTGCACCAGGATCAGCGCCGTGGCATGCAGCTCCAGCGCCCGCCGGATCACCTCGCGCGGATAGACCGGCGTGTGGTTCACCGTGCCCTTGCCCTGGGCCTCGTCGGCGATGAGGCGGTTGCGGCTATCGAGGAACAGGACGCGGAAGTGTTCGACGCGCTCCCGCGCCAGCGCGGCGCTGAGGTAGCCGAGCAGGCTCTCCCAGTTTCCCAGGACGGGGCGTTCCAGCACCTCGTGCCGCATCAGGCGCAGCGCCGCGGCCTGCACGGTCTTGAGCGCGGCGATACCGGCCTCGCCGATCCCCTCGACCTGGCGGAGCTCCGCCACGGAAGCGGAGAGCGCGTTGCCGAAGCTGCCGAAACGGGCCAGCAGCCGGCGTGCGATGGCGCGCGTGTCCCGACGCGGCAGCGCCAGGAACAGCAGCATCTCGATCAGCTCATGGTCCAGCAGGGCGTCAGGGCCGGCGGAGAGGAGCCGTGCCCGCATCCGCGCACGGTGCCCCTCCGCACCGGCGGGCACGGCGCGCGGGTCGATGGAGCCAGAGTCAACGGAGCCAGGGTCAACGGAGCCAGCGTCGATGGAGCTAAGCTCACTCTCCGGCGTGGCAAGGCCGAGCAGAAGCACGTCAAGGCCTGCTTCCGTCGCCGCCATGCCGCGCAACTTGCGCATTGGAGCCTCCACTGGTCGCGCGGAGGTTGGGGCAAAGCCGGGAGGCTGTCCAGCACTCCCGGTCCCGGCCTAGGCGGCGTAAGGCGGCTTGTGCAGCCCGGCGGGGGAGAAGGTGAAGACCTCGCATCCCGTCTCGGTCACGCCCACCATGTGCTCGAACTGCGCAGAAAGGCTGCGGTCGCGCGTCACGGCGGTCCAGCCATCGTCCAGCACCTTCACCTCGGGCCGGCCGGCATTCACCATCGGCTCGATGGTGAAGAACATGCCGGGCTTCAGCGCCGGCCCCTCGCCGGGGCGGCCGAAATGCAGGATGTTCGGCGGCGCGTGGAAGCTGCGGCCGATGCCATGCCCGCAGAAGTCGCGCACCACGCTGAAGCGCTGCTTCTCGACATAGCTCTGGATGGCATGGCCGATGTCGCCGAGCCGCGCGCCGGGGCGGACGGCGGCGATGCCGCGCATCATGCTCTCATGCGTCACGTCCAGCAGCAGGCGGGCCTTGGTGCTGGGCGTGCCGGCCACGTACATCCGGCTGGTATCGCCGTACCAGCCATCCAGGATGACGGTGACGTCGATGTTCAGGATGTCGCCATCCTGCAGCGCCTTGTTGCCGGGAATGCCGTGGCAGACGACGTGGTTGATCGAGATGCAGACCGACTTCGGGTAGCCCCGGTAGCCGAGGCAGGCGGAGACGGCGCCGTTGGCGCGGATGAAGTCGTCGCAGAGGCGGTCCAGCTCGCCGGTTGTCACGCCCGGGCGGACATGCGGCGCGATCATGTCGAGCGTCGCGGCGGCCAGTTGCCCCGCACGGCGCATTCCCTCGAAATCTTCAGGCGGGTGCAGGGCTATGCGCCGCGCCTCGGCAGCAGAGTTTTCCATGGTGCCAGGCAAGATGCGCGCCCCTCCCTTCGGTTGCAAGCATCGCAACCGCAGGGCAGGGGTGCGGCCGCCATCATCCTCCGGCCCGCTCGCCGGCCTTGCGCTCCACCGTGCCCAGGGCATCCGCCAGCCGCGCGTCGGCGCTGCCGCGGCGGGCGGGCTTCGGCTGGTCCGGGGCGGGCGCCCAGCCGGTGAGCGTCAGCAGTTCCAGCGGCATGGCCAGCACCCCTTCCTCCAGCGGCAGCGCGCCGAGCGCCAGCGGGAACATGGCGCGCGGCGGCACGCGCGGGTCGCGCGCCTGTACGGCGTTGCTCTCGCCGGCCGCGCGCAGGTCGGCGATCAGTGCCATGGGCGAGCGGTAGCGAAGGTCGAGCCGGTCGCGGTCGGCCACCGGCATGGCGAAGCCGGCGCGCTGCAGCAGGGCGGCTCCGTCACGCAGTTCCGGGAAGGGCGAGACGCGCGGGCTGAGCCCGTCGCGCAGCGCCGTCTCGGCCCGGCCGAGCGCCTCGCGCAGCGGCTGCAGCGTGCCAAGCGCCGGCAGCGTGGCGAGGAACAGCCCGTCCGGAGCCATGGCACGCCGGATCTGCAGCAGGGCGCCGGGAAGATCGTTCACCCAGTGCAGCGAAAGGCTGGCAACCACGAGGTCGAAGCTGCCGGTGGCGAAGGGCAGCCACTCCTCGTCGGCGGCCAGCGGCAGGCCGCCCGCGCCCCGCGCCATGGGCGCGGAGAGGTCCATGGAGACCACCGTCTCCACGCCGCGGGCGCGCAAGGCAGGCGCCACGGCACCACGGCCGCCGATATCCAGCGCCCGGTGAAAGCGGCGGCTGATGTCGTCGAGCCGGTCCAGCAGAAGGGCCGCGCCGGCCTCCAGAACCGGCGCCACGCGCCCGATTCCGGCCGCCGCGCGGTCACGCCGGCACCGGACCAGGGCGCGATCGAAAACCTGCATTGCATCCGCCATGCGGCAGCAGATGCGCCCCGCGCCCGCGGCGCGCAAGCGGCCATTGCGGCGCGGTGCGGCAGCCCTGTATTGTCACGAAATGGTGATTCTTGATCTGCCGGCCGCGGGGCAGGCCCTGCGGGCCCGTTGGCGGCGCCTGGGCTCGGCAGCGCTGGATGCGCTGCTGCCACCACGCTGCCCGGCCTGCGCCGCCTTGGTGCTGACGGAGGGAACCCTTTGCCCGGACTGCTTCCGGGCCGTGACGCCGGTCGGTGAACCTCTCTGCCATTGCTGCGGCCTGCCGTTCCTCCATGCGGGGCAGGGCGAGGCGCTGGCGGCGGCGCCGGGCGGCGAGCTGCATTGCGCGCGGTGCGCGGAGCGTCGTCCCCTCTACGGCCGGGCGCGCGCCGCCTGGCTTTACGATGCCGGCTCCAAGCGGCTGATCCTGCCCTTCAAGTACGGCGACCGTACGGAACTCGCCGGCCTGCTGTCACGGCAGATGGCGCAGGCTGGCCGCGCGCTGCTGGCGGAAGCCGACCTGCTGCTGCCGGTGCCGTTGCATCGCGGCCGGCTGCTTGCCCGCCGCTACAACCAGGCGGGGCTGCTGGCGGCACGGCTGTCGCGGCTTTCAGGCACGCCCTGGGCACCGAACCTGCTGCGCCGCGCCCGCCATACGCCGAAGCTGGCGGGCCTCGGCGCCGCGCAGCGCCTCGCGGTGCTGGATGGGGCCTTTTGCCTGGCGCGGCACGGCGGGTCGCGGGTCGCGGGCCGCCAGGTGCTGCTGGTGGACGACGTGCTGACCTCGGGCGCCACGGTTTCGGCCTGCGCGGCGGTGCTCCTGGCCGCTGGCGCGACGCAGGTGGATGTTGTGGCCGTGGCGCGGACGCCGGGCCCTGAACTGGTCGAGATGGGCTGAACCCGCCGCACCGGTGAAACGCTCTTGACCGGCCGCCGGTGCGCGCCGATCTGTGCGTCATGGCCAAGGTCGAAATCTACACCACCGCGTTCTGCCCCTACTGCTCGCGTGCCAAGCTGCTGCTCGGCCGCAAGGGCATCGGCTTCACCGAGTACGACGCGCCGCACGGCTCCCAGGAGCGCAAGGACGCGATCCGGCGCTCCGGGGGGCGCACCACGGTGCCGCAGATCTTCATCAATGATGAGGCGATCGGCGGCTGCGACGACCTGTTCGCGCTGGACCGTTCTGGCAAGCTCGATCCCATTCTCCAGGCCGGCTGAGGCTTGGACCAGGCGCCTTGCGCGGAGCCGAGCCAGACCGGCGCTTTACGCCGCGTTAAACCAGATCGGCGCTTTGCGCTGAGATAAACCAGATCGGCGCTTTGCGCTGAGATAAACCAGATCGGCGCTTTGCGCTGAGATAAACCAGATCGGCGCTTTGCGCTGAGATAAACCAGATCGGCGCTTTGCGCTGAGATAAACCAGATCGGCGCTTTGCGCTGAGATAAACCAGATCGGCGCTTTGCGCTGAGATAAACCAGATCGGCGCTTTGCGCTGAGATAAACCAGATCGGCGCTTTGCGCTGAGATAAACCAGATCGGCGCTTTGCGCTGAGATAAACCAGATCGGCGCTTTGCGCTGAGATAAACCAGATCGGCGCTTTGCGCTGAGATAAACCAGATCGGCGCTTTGCGCTGAGATAAACCAGATCGGCGCTTTGCGCTGAGATAAACCAGATCGGCGCTTTGCGCTGAGATAAACCAGATCGGCGCTTTGCGCTGAGATAAACCAGATCGGCGCTTTGCGCTGAGATAAACCAGATCGGCGCTTTGCGCTGAGATAAACCAGATCGGCGCTTTGCGCTGAGATAAACCAGATCGGCGCTTTGCGCTGAGATAAACCAGATCGGCGCTTTGCGCTGAGATAAACCAGATCGGCGCTTTGCGCTGAGATAAACCAGATCGGCGCTTTGCGCCGGGCCAAACCAGATGAGAGAATGGGCGTTCCGTCCCATGCACCCGGAACCGGCATGATCCACTACCAGCTCCGCTGTGACCAGAACCACGGCTTCGATGGATGGTACAAGGACAGCGTGGCCTTCGAGAAGCTGGCCCGCGCGGGGCTGATCGACTGCCCCGTCTGCGGCGGCACCAAGGTGGAGCGCGCCCTGATGGCGCCCGCCCTCGGCAAGGGGCGGGCGGCGGAGGCGCCGCCGCCCGCGGCGGTGCCGCCCGCGGATGCCGGCAAGACCACCCAGGCCGCCGCCGGGCCGATGCCGGCCCAGGTGCTGGCGCTGCTGCAGCGCATGCGGGCCGAAGTGGAGAAGAGCTGCGACTATGTCGGCCATGAGTTCGCCGACGAGGCGCGGCGCATCCATCGCGGGGAAAGCGAGCGCCGTGGCATCTACGGCGAAACGAGCGACACCGAGGCCGAGGCGCTGCGCAAGGAAGGCGTCGACATCGCGCAGCTCCCCTGGGTGCCCCGCGCCGACAGCTGAGGTCAGTCCTTCCGCGCCGCCGCGATGTAGTTGACCGCCACGTCGCGGCTTTCCCGCCACTCCCTGCCGCCGAGCACCGGCACCATGCCGGCGATGTCGCAGACCCGCAGCCCGGCGCGGCGCGCCTCCGTCCCGAGCTCTGCGGGCGTGACGAACATCCGCCAGTCATGTGTGCCGCGCGGCAGCAGGCGCAGCAGGTACTCCGCCCCGACCTTGGCGAGGAGAAAGGCGCGCGGGGTGCGGTTCAGGGTGGACAGGAACAGCATCCCGCCGGGCTTCAGCAGCGCGGCCAGGGCGGCCAGAAAGGCCGCGCGGTCGGCGACGTGCTCGATCACCTCCAGCGCCACCACGGCGTCGAACCGCGCCCCCTCGGCCGCGAGGTCCTCCGGCCGGCCCTCCCGATAGCCGATGCTGAGGCCCTCGGCCTCGGCATGGGCGCGGGCCACGGCGAGGGCGCCGCCGGCGGCATCCAGCCCGGTGACCTGGGCGCCGCAGCGGGCGAGGCCTTCGCTGGCGAGCCCGGCGCCACAGCCCACATCCAGGATCGAAAGCCCCCCCAGGTCGGTGCCGGCGCGGCCATGCGCCGCGGCGAGGCGGCTGGCCACCCACCGGCAACGCAGCGGATTCATCCGGTGCAGCGGGGCCATCGGGCCGTTCGGGTCCCACCAGCGCGCGGCCAGGGCGTCGAACTTGGCGATCTCGTCCGGCAGGGCGGTGGCAGCGGTCATGGCGGGGTCTCCGGGCTGGGGCGCGCGCCATGCCGGTTGCGGCAAGGCGCGCGTCTCGTTATCTGTCCCACGGCTTGGCCGGCCGCAACCGCGCCCGGTTTCCGGACCCATTGGACACAGCCTCCCAGACCCGCATGGCACGCATCGTGATGAAGTTCGGCGGCACCTCCGTCGCCGACCTGGACCGTATCCGCAACGTCGCCGCCCGGGTGAAGCGTGAGGTCGACGCCGGGAACGAGGTGGCGGTGGTGGTTTCCGCCATGGCCGGCACCACCAACCAGCTGGTGAAGTGGTGCCAGGAGCTTTCGCTGCTGCACGACGCGCGCGAGTATGACACCGTGGTGGCCACCGGCGAGCAGGTGACGATCGGCCTGCTGGCCATCGCGCTGCAGACCATCGGCGTGGACGCGCGCTCCTGGCAGGGCTGGCAGATCCCGATCCGCACCGACGACGCGCATGGCAAGGCGCGCGTCGAGGAGATCGACGGGCAGGTGCTGATCGGCCGGATGGCCATGGGCCAGGTGCCGGTGGTCGCGGGCTTCCAGGGCGTCGGCCCGGACAACCGCGTGACCACGCTAGGCCGGGGGGGCTCGGACCTTTCCGCGGTCGCCATCGCCGCGGCGGTGAAGGCGGACCGCTGCGACATCTACACGGATGTGGACGGGATCTACACCACCGATCCCCGCATCGTGCCGCGCGCCCGCAAGCTGCCGGCGGTGGCCTATGAGGAGATGCTGGAGCTGGCCTCGGTCGGCGCCAAGGTGCTGCAGACCCGCTCGGTCGAGCTGGCGATGAAGCAGCGGGTCCGGATTCAGGTGCTGTCCTCCTTCGAGGACAAGCCGGGCGAGCCCCTGCCTGGTTCATTGGTCGTGGATGAGGATGAGATCGTGGAACAGCCGCTGGTGACGGGCGTCGCCTATTCCCGCGACGAGGCCAAGGTGACGCTGCGCCGGGTGCCGGACAAGCCGGGCATCGCGGCGCTGGTGTTCGGGCCGCTTTCGGCCGCCAACGTCAACGTGGACATGATCGTGCAGAACCTGGGCGCCGACGGCACCACGGACATGACCTTCACCGTGGGCAAGGCCGACCTGCCGCGCGCCAGGGATGTGCTGGAGAAGTTCCGCCCGGAGATCAACTTCGAGGCCATGGTGACCGACCCGGAGGTCGCCAAGATCTCCATCGTCGGGATCGGCATGCGCAGCCATGCCGGCGTCGCCGCCACCATGTTCAAGGCGCTGGCGGAGAAGGGGATCAACATCCAGGTGATCTCCACCTCCGAGATCAAGACGAGCGTGCTGGTGGGCGCCGAGTACACCGAGCTCGCCGTCCGCGCCCTGCACAGCGCCTACGGGCTGGACGCGGAGGGCTGAGCCCATGGATGCGCTCGCCGCCCCTGGTGGAGCCGACACGCTGGACGCGCTGATGACGCGCGGTGCCGCTTTCCTCGGCACGCGCCATGCGATCCTCGGCGGCGCCATGAGCTGGGTCAGCGAGCGCAACCTGGTCGCCGCGCTCTCCAACGCCGGCGCCTTCGGCGTCATCGCCTGCGGAGCGATGACGCCGGAACGGCTGGCGGAGGAGATCGCCGCCACCCAGGCGCTGACCGATAAGCCCTTCGGGGTGAACCTCATCACCATGCACCCGCAGCTCGCGGCGCTGGTGGATGTCTGCCTGGCCGCGCGGGTCGGGCACATTGTCTTCGCCGGCGGCATTCCGCCCACGCCGGCGATCCGCCAGGCCAAGGAGGGCGGCGCGCAGGTCATCTGCTTTGCCCCGGCCGTGGCGCTGGCGAAGAAGCTGGTGCGCTCCGGCGCCGACGCGCTGGTGATCGAGGGCTCCGAGGCGGGCGGCCATATCGGCCCTGTCAGCCTGAACGTGCTGGCGCAGGAGATCCTGCCGCAGGTGCGCGACGTGCCTGTTTTCGTCGCCGGCGGCATCGGGCGGGGCGAGGCGATCCTCTCCTACCTGGAGATGGGCGCGGCGGGCGTGCAGCTCGGCACGCGCTTTGTCTGCGCCACCGAATGCGTGGCGCATCCGGACTTCAAGCGCGCCTTCATCCGCGGCGCGGCGCGCGACGCGATGCCCAGCGCGCAGGTGGATGCCAGTTTCCCGGTGATCCCCGTGCGCGCCCTGCAGAATGCCGGCACCCGCCGCTTCGTCGAGCATCAGGTGAAGGTCATCCGCCGCTTTCAGGCCGGCGAGCTGAGCAAGGAGGCCGCGCAGCTCGAGATCGAGCACTTCTGGGCAGGCGCCCTGCGGCGCGCCGTGGTCGAGGGCGACATCGAGAATGGCAGCGTGATGGCCGGGCAGAGCGTCGGCATGGTGACGCGGGAGCAGCCCGTGGCCGAGATCATCGCCGAGCTGCTCGCGCAGGCCCGCGCCGCGCTGGCGGCGCGCCGCGCCCGAAGCTGAGCGCGTGCGCCTGCGGCAGCTCTCCTCTTTGCGGTTCGCAGCGCGTTTGGCCGCGCCTTCCCTGGCGCGATAGGTGTTCCCCGGGTGGCGTACGACCTGAAACGCACTGCTCGCAGCGATCTCCAGCTCGCCGAGGCGGTCCGTGTCGGCGACGAGCTCCGCCAGGCCCGCCTTGCCCTGGGCATCAGCCTGGAGGAGATGGCGGAGCAGCTCCGCATCAGCCGCCGCTATCTGGACGCCCTTGAGGACGGGCGGGTGAATGACCTTCCCGGCCTCGCCTACGGCACCGGCTTCGTGCGCAGCTATGCCCAGGCCATGCGGCTGGACGCCGCCGACCTGGTCCGTCGCTTCCGCCAGGCCGCCGGTGGGCAAAGCCGGGGCAGGGACCTCGTCTTTCCCGAGCCGGTGCCCGAGCGGGGCGTCCCTGCGGGAGCCATCATCATGCTGGGCGCGGTGCTGGCGGTCGGGGCCTATGCCGCCTGGTACCGCTGGAGCGGTCCTTCCGAGCGCACGGTGGACGCGGTGCCCGCCCTTCCGCCCCGGATGGAGGAGGCAGCCCGCGAGGCTGGCCAGCCTCCGCTGCCGGAGCCGCCAGCGCCTGCCACCGGCGCCTCGCGCTCCGGCTCGCCGCCGGCGCTTCTCCCGCCGCCCGCCACAGGCGGCGAGGCCGCGCCCGGAACGGGCGTGCGCGCCGGCTCGGGCTCCCCGGGCCAGGCGCCGCCGCCGCCGCTCGCGGAGGCGCGTGCTTCCGCGGCGGCTGCCGAATCGGGCCGGACGCAGGGCGCCGGCCCCCAGGCGCCCGCCACGCCACCGGTCGCCTCTCCTTCAAGCCAGCCCCCCGCACCGACCGGGAACGCGATTGTGCTGCGGGCCACGCAGGAATGCTGGGTGCAGGTGCGCGAGGCCCGCTCCGGCCGGGTGCTGGTCAGCCGCGTGCTGCAGCCCGGCGAAGCCTACGAGGTGCCGCAGGAGCCCGGATTGCTGCTCACCACCGGGCGCGCCGAAGGCCTCGCCATTGAGGTGGGCGGCGTTGCGAGCCAGGCCCTGGCCACGCAGGTGGGGGTGCGGCGGGACATCCTGCTCGACCCCGCACAGCTGCGTGAGGCGCGCCCGGGCCAGCTTCCCACCCGTTAGGCTTGGCCGGCAGCCCGTCTGCTGCCATATCGGCGGCATGCCGAAGCGGGAGGCCTGACCGCCATGTCCTATCGTCCCTACCAGCAGATCCTGCGCCGGAAGTCGCGGCAGATCGGGGTTGGCAAGGTGCTGGTCGGCGGAGACGCACCGATCTCCGTCCAGACCATGACCAACACGCCCACCGAGGATGCGGCGGCCACCATCGCGCAGATCCGCCGGGCGGAGCTGGCGGGGGTGGACATCGTCCGCGTCTCCTGTCCCACCGAGGAAAGCACCGCCGCGCTGCATGAGATCGTGCGCGAGGTGAACGTCCCCATCGTCGCCGACATCCACTTCCACTACCGCCGCGCCATCGAGGCGGCGGAGGCGGGGGCGGCCTGCCTGCGTATCAACCCCGGCAACATCGGCAGCAAGGAGCGGGTGAAGGAGGTCGTGAAGGCCGCCCGCGACCATGGCTGCTCCATCCGCATCGGCGTCAATGCTGGCAGCCTGGAGCGGCACCTGCTGGAGAAGTACGGCGAGCCCAACCCGGAGGCACTGGTCGAATCCGCCCTCTGGCACGCCGCCCACCTGCAGGAACTCGATTTCCACGAGTTCAAGATCAGCGTGAAGGCCAGCGACGTGTTCCTCGCCGTCGCCGCCTACCAGCAGCTCGCCGAGGCCTGCGACCACCCGCTGCACATCGGCATCACCGAGGCGGGCGGCAAGCGCACCGGCACGGTGAAGTCCTCGATCGGCCTGGGCTCGCTGCTCTGGGCCGGCATCGGCGACACCTTGCGCGTCTCGCTCTCCGCCGAGCCGGAGGAGGAGGTGCATGTCGGCTGGGACATCCTGAAGTCGCTCGGCATCCGGCACCGGGGGGTGAAGATCATCTCCTGCCCCTCCTGCGCCCGGCAGGGCTTCAACGTCATCGAGACAGTGGCGGCGCTGGAGGAGCGGCTGGCGCATATCGAGACGCCGCTCACCCTCTCCATCATCGGCTGCGTGGTGAACGGGCCGGGCGAGGCGCTGATGACGGATATCGGCGTGACGGGCGGTGGCGCCGGGCGCCACATGGTCTATCACGCCGGCCGCACCGACCACACCGTGGATGGCGCGGGCATGGTCGATCACATCGTGGAACAGGTCGAGCGGAAGGCGGCGGAGATCGCCGCCTCCCAGGCCCAGCAGGCAGCGGAGTAAGGCGTTGAGCGGAATGCAGCCG
Source organism: Teichococcus coralli (assembly GCF_009829925.1). GTDB lineage: Bacteria > Pseudomonadota > Alphaproteobacteria > Acetobacterales > Acetobacteraceae > Pseudoroseomonas > Pseudoroseomonas coralli. The sequence continues at coordinate 7,708 of NZ_SNVJ01000001.1, read as the reverse complement.
GTTCGTGGCACCCGGGATCTGATCGGGGATGCCTTCCGCCGCCATCACCACGTGATCGAGACGGCGCGGCACGTCACCGGACTTTACGGGCTGGAGGAATGGGCGACGCCCATCTTCGAGGCCACCAGCGTCTTCGCCCGCACCCTGGGCGACACCTCCGACGTGGTGACCAAGGAGATGTACACCTTCGAGGACCGCGGCGGCGATTCCGTCACCCTGCGGCCGGAGAACACGGCCGGCATCGTGCGCGCGCTGGTCTCCAACGGGCTGGCGCAGCAGGCGCTGCCCCGCAAGGTCTTCTATGCCGGGCCGATGTTCCGCTACGAGCGGCCGCAGAAGGGCCGCTACCGGCAGTTCCACCAGATCGGCGCCGAGATCCTGGGCGCCGCCGAGCCGCTGGCCGATGCCGAGGTGATCGCCTGCGGCTGGCAGATCCTGCAGCAGCTCGGCATCGATGACGGCGTGGTGCTGGAGCTGAACACGCTGGGCGACACGCCGAGCCGCGATGCCTACCGCGCCGCGCTGGTGGAGTATTTCACCGCCCATCGCGACCAGCTTTCCGAGGACAGCCAGAAGCGGCTGGAGAAGAACCCGCTGCGCATCCTCGACAGCAAGGATGCGGGCGACAAGGCGCTGGTCGCCGAGGCGCCGACCATCCACCAGCACCTCACCCCGCAGGCGGCGGAGTTCCACACGGCGGTGAAGCGCCACCTGGACCGCTTCGGCGTGCCCTACCGGGACAACCCGCGCATCGTCCGCGGCCTGGACTACTACAGCCATACCGCCTTCGAGTTCGTCACCGACCGGCTGGGCGCGCAGGGCACGGTGATGGCCGGCGGCCGCTATGACGGGCTGGTGCAGGAGATGGGCGGCCCCGCCACCCCCTGCGTCGGCTGGGCGGCGGGCGTCGATCGCCTGGCCGAGCTGCTGGAGGAAACCCCGGACCCGGTGCGTCCGGTGGCGGTGGTGCCGGTCAGCGAGGCGGAGGAAGGCCCGGCCGTCGAGCTGCTGCAGATGCTGCGCGCGGCGGGCGTGCCGGCCGAGATCGCCTACAAGGGCAACCTCAAGAAGCGGATGGAACGCGCCAACCGCGTCGGCAGCCAGGCCGCCATCATCATCGGCGAGAGCGAGGTGGCCGAAGGCGTGGTGGTGGTCCGCAACCTTTCGGACGGCACGCAGGAGCGCGTCGGCATGCCCGGCCTGCTGCCGGCGCTCGCCGCCGCCGGCGTGGTGGACGCCATGCTGGAGCAGATGGTCGAGGAGATGGAGCTGGCCGCCGAGGGCGACGAGTTCGACGAGGACGAGTCGGACGAGGAATGAGCCTGCCCGAGAAGCTGGATCGCCTGCTCTATCGCGCCGACGAGGTGCGGGCGCTGCTGGAAACGGCGGAGGGCGGGCAGATCGGCGCCCTCTCCAAGGAACTCTCCGAGCTGGAGCCGCTGGTCGAGAAGGTGCAGGCGCTGCGCGCCGCCGAGCGCGCCCGCGACGAGGCGGAGGCCCTGCTGGCCGACCCCGAGATGCGCGAGCTGGCCGAGCCCGAGTTCTACGCCCAGCGCGACGCCGTGCCCCGGCTGGAGCACGAGGTGCGGCTGATGCTGCTGCCGAAGGACGCAGCGGACGCCGGCAGCGCCATCCTGGAGATCCGCCCCGCCGCCGGTGGGGACGAGGCGGGACTCTTCGCCGCCGAGCTGTTCGCCGCCTACCAGCGCTACGCCGCGCTGCGCGGCTGGCGCTTCGGCATCCTGGAGTACGACGAGTCGGAGCTGGGCGGCATCAAGGGCGCCGTGGCCGAGATCGAGGGGCAGGGGGTCTTCGCCCGCTTGAAGTTCGAGAGCGGCGTGCACCGCGTGCAGCGCGTGCCGGCCACCGAGACGCAGGGGCGCATCCACACCTCCACCGTCACCGTCGCGGTGCTGCCGCAGGCCGAGGAGGTGGACGTGCAGATCAACGAGGGCGACCTGCGCATCGACACCTACCGCGCCTCCGGCGCCGGCGGGCAGCACGTCAACAAGACCGACAGCGCCGTCCGCATCACCCACCTGCCCACCGGCATGGTGGTGGCGATGCAGGAGGAGCGCAGCCAGCACAAGAACCGCGCCAAGGCGATGAAGGTGCTGCGGGCGCGGCTCTACGAGATGCAGCGCAGCCAGGCCAGCGCCAGCCGCTCGGCCGACCGCCGGGCGCAGGTCGGCACCGGCGACCGCTCCGAGCGCATCCGCACCTACAACTTCCCCCAGGGTCGCGTGACCGACCACCGCATCGGCCTGACCCTGCACAAGATCGACCGCGTGATGCAGGGCGAGCTGGACGAGATCATCGACGCGCTGACCGCCGAGGACGAGGCGGCGCGGATGGCGGCCGAGGGTGTCTGAGAGCCCGCCTGGAGGCGCCTGCCCCGACCCGGCCGGCACCGTCGGCGCCTTCCTCTGCCGCGCCGGACAGCACCTGCGCGCCGCCGCCATCGAGAACCCGCGCCTGGAGGCCCGGCTGCTGCTGGCCGAGGCCATGGGTGTGGAGCAGGGGGCACTGCTCGGCTCGCCACGCCGGCCCGTGCCGCCGGAGCCGGCCGCCCGCTTCGCCGCCATGCTGCGCCGCCGCCTCGCGCATGAGCCGATGGCCTTCATCCTGGGCCACCAGGGCTTCTGGACGCTGGACCTGGAGGTCTCGCCCGACACGCTGATCCCCCGCGCCGATTCGGAGACGGTGGTGGAGGCGGCGCTCGCAAGCCTGCCGGTGCCCGCGGCGCGTGTGCTGGATCTCGGCACCGGCACCGGCTGCCTGCTGCTGGCGGTGCTTTCCGAGCGGCCCGACGCGTTCGGGGTGGGGGTGGACCTGTCGCCGGCCGCGGCGGCCCTCGCTGGCCGGAACGCGCGGAGGAACGGGCTTGGCGGGCGTGCGGCCTTCCTGGCCGGCGACTGGGCAGGCGCGTTGGCGGGACGCTTCGACCTGGTGCTCTCCAATCCGCCCTATATCCTCCGGGAGTCGGTCCCAGGACTGATGCCGGAGGTGGCATTGCACGAGCCACACCGTGCGCTCGACGGCGGTGAGGACGGGCTGGAGGCGTATCGGCGCATTGTCGCGGCGCTGCCCGACCTGCTCACGCCGCATGGCTGTGCCGTGCTGGAACTGGGGCAGGGGCAGCGGGAGGCGGTTTCCCTGCTTGCAGGCTCAGCACAGCTTGCAATCCGGGGTTGCCGGGCCGATCTGAACGGCATTGAAAGAGCCCTGATCCTAGGCCGTCAGTGAAAAAAACCGTTTGGCGGCGGGGGGCTGCGCGGTTAGGGTGACTTCGCGGCCCCGGGCGGACGAGTTCACCCGGCCGGATCCGCCGGAAAGGTTTTTCTGGTGAAAGATCACCAGTGGCTTCCGGCGCCGCAGCAACGCAACACCATCAGCAAGCTCCCCGGTGCGCCGGGGTCCATGCCGGACCCCTGAATGCCGGACGGCGCGAGCGTGAGACGGCGAACGCAACACCGATGAACATGAAGCGCATGCGCGGACGCGGCGGCCATCGCCATGGCGGCGGCGGGGGCGGCGGCGGCGGCGGGCAGTTCCGCCAGAGCGGCCACCAGCCCATGAACCGCAACCATGTGTTCGACTCCAACGGGCCGGACATGCGGCTGCGGGGCACCGCCCAGCAGCTCTTCGAGAAGTACCTGCAGCTTGGCCGCGACGCGACCAGCGCTGGCGACCGGGTGATGGCCGAGAGCTATTTCCAGCACGCCGAGCACTACTTCCGGATCCTGAACGCCATGGCCCAGGCCGCCCAGGCCCAGCAGCAGCCGCGCCGCCCGCAGTCTGGCCCGGATGGTGCCGAGGGAGGCGAGCAGCAGGGGGAAGGGGGCGAGGTGAACGGCCATGCCCAGCCGTCCTTCGACGGCGAGAATGCCGACGTGCCCGACCAGCGCGAGACGGTGCAGTAACCTCCCGCATGGCGGGGCAGGGCCGTGCGGGCCCGCCCCGGCCGGGGGCCGGCTCAGGCCGGTTCGAGCGCCTCCAGCGCGTCGCCTAGGGCAACCTGGCCGCCTTCCTCCACGGTGGCATGCACCCCGAGATCGGCATGGCCGAAATGCTCGCGCAACAGGCGCGGCACGTCGGCGTCGCGCTCGCCGGTCTGCAGGTTCACCTGGGTGGCCGGGCAGCGAACAGTGCGCTTGAACACTGCCAGGCGCGCCCCGCCCAGCATCACCTCGTGCCCGACCCAGGCGAACTCCGCCCAGGCCGGCAGGCCGGTGAAGTAGACGTTGGCGCGGAAGCGCAGCGGTTCCAGGCGGCGGCCGATCGCCTTCTCGAGCGCCTCAAGGCTGGCCAGGTTGATGAGGGAAACGCCCTTCTTCTTCTGGTCCGTGAAGGCGTGGCCCGGCGCTTCCAGGAAGCGGGGCGCCCCGCGCGCTTCCGCTCCCAGATAGGCCGTCAGCACCTCCGCGATTCGCGCGCGCCCGGCTTCCGTGCGGGTGTCCGCCACCAGCGGCTCGGCGCCGGGCACGCGCAAGGATAGCTTGCCGCTGCGCGGCTCGTAGGCCGAGGCGACCAGGGCGAGGCGCGCATTGGCCATCAGGCAGGCGAAGTTCTGCTTGGGCAGGAAGCGGGGCGCCGCCTCGTCAAACGGCGCGTCGCCCTGGACCAGCGCGAAGCGTCGGTCATGCGGAAAGCACTCGCCGGCGTGTAGCTCGACCGATTCCAGCGCCTCCGCCGTCAGGCCCTTCACGGGATAGCGGTAGAGGTGCTCGACGCGCATCGGTTCAGCTCCCAATTTTTCGACGCCCCTCTTGAAGGAGCCTTCGTCTCCTTACCACATCCCCCGCATCAGCGGAGCCGTTGTCGCCTTCAAGGGACCTCGCGCTCCGGTTGCCTCACCGGAGGGACCAGAATGGACATCGAGAAGTTCACCGAGCGAGCCCGCGGCTTCCTGCAGGCGGCGCAGACCATCGCCATCCGCGAATACCACCAGCGTGTCACCGCCGAGCACCTGATGAAGGCGCTGCTCGATGACGAGCAGGGCGCGGCCGCCGGCCTGATCCGTGCCGCCGGCGCCGACCCGAAGCCTGTGCTGAGCGCCGTTGAGGCCGAGTTGGCCAAGCTGCCGCGCGTGCAGGGCGGCGGGGCCGGGCAGCCGCAGTTCATGCCCGACATCGTGCGTGTCCTGGATGCCGCCCAGCAGCAGGCCGGCAAGGCCGGCGACAGCTACGTGGCGCAGGACCGGCTGCTGACCGCGCTGGCGGCCAGCGACACGCCGTCCGGCCGCGCGCTGGTCGCCGCCGGCGCGACCGCCAAGAAGCTGGAAGCCGCCGTCGCCACCATCCGCAAGGGGCGGAAGGTGGATAGCGCCAATGCCGAGCAGAGCTTCGACGCGCTGAAGAAATACGCCCGCGACCTGACCGCCGCGGCGCGCGAGGGCAAGCTCGACCCGGTGATCGGCCGTGACGAGGAGATCCGCCGCGCCATCCAGGTCCTCGCCCGGCGCACCAAGAACAACCCGGTGCTGATCGGCGAGCCCGGTGTGGGCAAGACCGCCATCGTCGAGGGGCTCTCGCTGCGCATCGTCAACGGCGACGTGCCGGAGGCGCTGAAGGACAAGCGCGTCCTGGCGCTCGATCTCGGCGCCATGGTGGCCGGCGCCAAGTATCGCGGCGAGTTCGAGGAGCGGCTGAAGGGCGTGTTGTCGGAAATCGAGCAGGCGGCCGGCGAGGTCGTCCTGTTCATCGACGAGATGCACACGCTGGTCGGCGCCGGCAAGGCGGATGGCGCGATGGACGCCTCCAACCTGCTGAAGCCGGCGCTGGCGCGCGGCGAGCTGCACTGCATCGGCGCCACCACGCTGGACGAGTACCGCAAGCACGTGGAGAAGGACGCGGCGCTGGCGCGGCGCTTCCAGCCCGTCTTCGTCGGCGAGCCGACGGTGGAGGACACCGTCTCCATCCTGCGCGGCATCAAGGAGAAGTACGAGCTGCACCACGGCGTCCGCATCGCGGACAGCGCCCTGGTGGCGGCGGCGACCCTCTCCAACCGCTACATCACCGACCGCTTCCTGCCCGACAAGGCCATCGACCTGGTGGACGAGGCCGCCTCCCGCCTGCGCATGCAGGTGGACAGCAAGCCGGAGGAGCTGGACGAGGTGGACCGGCGCCTGATGATGCTCAAGATCGAGCGCGAGGCGCTGAAGAAGGAGGACGACGCCGCCAGCCGCGACCGGCTGGAGCGGCTGGAGCGCGAGCTCTCCGAGTTGGAGGAGCGGTCGGATACGCTGACCACTGCCTGGCAGGAGGAGAAGGGCAAGCTCTCTGAGGCTCAGAAGGCCAAGGAGGAGCTGGACCGTGCCCGCACGGAGGTGGAACTGGCGCAGCGGAAGGGGGACTATGCCCGGGCCGGCGAGCTGACCTATGGCGTGATTCCCGCATTGGAGAAGAAGATCGCCGAGGCGGGCGACGGCGGCCGGCTGGTCAATCAGGCGGTGACCGAGGAAGGCATCGCCGCGGTGGTGAGCCGCTGGACCGGCATTCCCGTCGAGAAGATGCTCGAGGGCGAGCGGGCCAAGCTGCTGCACATGGAGGATTCGCTCCGCGCCCGCGTGGTCGGGCAGGAGGAGGCGCTGGAGGCGGTCTCGAAGGCGGTGCGGCGTGCCCGCGCGGGCCTGCAGGACCCGAACCGGCCGATGGGCAGCTTCCTGTTCCTCGGCCCGACCGGCGTCGGCAAGACCGAGCTGACCAAGGCGCTCGCCGCCTTCCTGTTCGACGACGAGAAGGCGCTGCTTCGGATCGACATGTCCGAGTACATGGAGAAGCATGCGGTGTCGCGCCTGATCGGTGCCCCTCCGGGCTATGTCGGCTACGAGGAGGGTGGCTCGCTGACCGAGGCGGTCCGGCGGCGGCCCTACCAGGTGATCCTCTTCGACGAGGTCGAGAAGGCGCATGAGGACGTGTTCAACGTCCTGCTGCAGGTGCTCGACGATGGGCGGCTGACGGACGGGCAGGGGCGGACCGTGGACTTCCGCAACACCCTGATCGTGCTGACCAGCAACCTGGGTTCCGAAATCCTGGCGGCGCAGCCGGATGGTGAGGACGTTGACCTGGTGCGCGGGCAGGTGATGAACATCGTGCGCGGCCGGTTCCGGCCGGAGTTCCTGAACCGGCTGGACGAGATCGTGCTGTTCCGCCGCCTCGCGCGGAAGGACATGGGCTCGATCGTCGAGATCCAGCTTGGCCGGCTGCGGAATCTGCTCGAGGAGCGGAAGATCACGCTCGAGCTTGATCAGTTCGCGCGGGACTGGCTGGCGGAAGCGGGATACGACCCGGTCTATGGGGCGCGTCCGCTGAAGCGCGTGATTCAGCGGAACCTGCAGGACAAGCTCGCCGAGTTGCTGCTGGAAGGCCGCGTGGCCGACGGCAGCAAGGTGAAGGTCTCGCTGGGGACCGACGGGCTGGAACTGGACGTCGCCGGCTGAAGCGGACCGGCTGCGGAATTTTTGTGAAAGCTGTTTGACAGGGGCGGGGGCCGGGCCTAAAAGCCGGCTCCCGACGCTGAGGGACGGACGAACGGACGGACCGCAGCGAGAGGCGCCGCAGAAAAGTGCGGCGGGGCGTTGACAAGCGACCTGACGGTCGCTAGATACGGCGCCCCGCCAACGAGTGGGCGGTGACAAGCTTAAGGATGTCCACTACAGGCGGACAAGCTTAAGTTTGATGTTGATTGAAAATTGCATCGGGTTTTC